>JACKMP010000004.1 GCA_024235315.1 Chromatiaceae bacterium
GAAGGCAGTGCTCTCCCGCTGAGCTACGCGCCCAATTGATTTTCCAGGCCTTAAGTCGCGATTACGCTTTGAAGATCAGCGCCTTAGGTCTTCCGGAGCGGCGCATTCTAAACGTTCTGGCGTGGTGCGACAAGGTGGCCGTTCCGGCAGTGGGGCGTTTTCCTCCCGAGCGCTGCCTGGGCGCTTCAGAGCTGTCCTTCGATCGGCAGCAAGCGCGCGATCCAGACCGACATTCGTTTCAGGAAACCGGTATTCGGTTCCGTCTGATGGATCCTGTCTCCGTCCGCGCTGTGCTCCACCCACTCGATGTCGCCCCGCTCGTCGAGCCGCAATTCATAGGCCACATCGCGAAGCCTGGTGTCAAACCAGTCACCGACCATGCCCGCCAGCTGCGCATTGTCGAACACGATGCCCATCTCGGTGTTCAGAACCGCCGATCTGGGGTCAAGGTTGAGCGAGCCGACGAACAGGCGTTGCCGGTCGAAGGCGAATGTCTTGGCGTGCAGGCTGGCTCGCGAAGAGCCACTCCAGTGTTGATCCTGGTCTTCTTCCGGCTTCGCTGATCGTGCCTTCGCTTCATACAGGCCGACCCCGGCCCGCAACAGGTCCTTGCGGTACCTGGAATAGCCGGCGTGCACCACGCCGACGTCATTGGATGCCAGGGAATTGGTCAGGATACGCACCCGGACGCCTCGCTCGACGAGGGCGGCGAGCCAATCCACGCCGGTATCGCCGGGCACGAAGTAGGGCGAGAAGATCAGCACTTCGGAGGTCGCATCATGAACATCGGCCTGCAGTCGAGGCCCCATGTGTGTCGACCGATCGTCCGGGCTGGTGAGCAGTTTGTCTGGCCTGTCGGCAAACACTTTTGCCCGCCCCCAGTGCAGTGACAACTGCTGGTGCGTCAATTGTTCGACCAGGGGGGAGGCTCGCAGGCGTTCGGCATAAGCGCTGCCTTGCGATTGCCCCGCGATCGAGCGCAGTTGCACGCGAAGCGCATCGATCCGGTCCGGCATGACGTCTTCTCTGCTCAATGTCGAGGCCGGATACGCCAGTGAGTGATTCCAGTAGGCATCGAAAACCGCGGAGACATCGCTCGCCACCGGACCGGCGCCCAGCACGTCGAGATCGCCGAATTCCACCGTCGGATCGGCGGAGAAGTACTCGTCGCCAATATTGCGCCCACCGACCACAGTCACCACGCCGTCCACGGTAAAGGACTTGTTGTGCATACGCCGGGTGACGCTGCCGAAGCGCGTGAGCATCTCGAGCATCCGAGAGGAACGACTGGCGTAGGGGTTGAACAGACGCAGCTCGAAATGGGGATGTGCGTCGAGCGCAGCAAAATCCAGGTCGCGCCCGGCCGTATCCATGTCATCAATCAGAAGGCGCACGCGTACCCCTCGGTCTGCCGCGGCCAGAAGGTGTTGCAGCAGCAGGTTGCCGGTGAGGTCGTCGTGGAACAGGTAGTACTGGGCGTCGATCGTGCGTTCGGCCTTGTCTGCCAGCAGCACACGGGCGGCGAATGCATCCAGTCCATTGGCCAGCAGATGGAATCCCGAAAGCCCGGGGTGCCCGGCGATGCTGGTGGCGACCGCTTCGGAAAGTGTGCTGTCGATATCCGTCATCTGCCTGCTCGCTACGCGTGCCTCATTGTCCGGCAGCGTGGCGCAGGCGGCCAGCAGGAGTGCCGGACAAAGCAGCAGAAACCTCAAGAAACGCATGTCTCGCCTATCGTCTGCTGCCAAGTGCATTTTCCGGGGTCCATTGCCGATCAGGTTGCGCCAAGTTACCGGCTTTTTGGTGTGGATGGTACGCGCGCAATCGCAAATCGTGGTGTTTTTGGTGATCAGGAGACGTGAGTCGGGTCGGGACAAGGGCAGGGTGATGCCCGGTGGATCCGGTCGCAGTCGCGCAGGTGGCCGCCACCGGCCGAAACGGGTCAGGCGACGGGGTGAATCACCACAGGAATTGCCGTTCCCGGCTAGTCATTCGAGTCGGGGCTGATAGAATCACGCGTTTGGCAGACCCCGCTGTAGTCCAATGACCATCAAGACCCGATTCGCGCCCAGTCCCACCGGCTATCTGCACGTCGGCGGCGCCCGCACGGCGCTTTTTTCCTGGTTGTATGCCCGGCGCCATGGTGGGCAGTTTGTGCTGCGCATCGAGGATACCGACCTCGAACGATCCACGGAGGACTCGGTCAATGCCATCCTGGAGGCCATGGACTGGTTGGGCCTGGACTATGACGAAGGGCCCTACTATCAGACGCAGCGCTTCGACCGCTACAACGAGGTGATCGACCAGCTGCTGGCCGCCGGCCACGCTTACCGCTGCACCTGCTCGAAGAATCGACTCGATGTGCTGCGCGCGGAGCAGATGGCAAACAAACAGAAGCCGCGCTATGACGGCCATTGCCGGGCGCTCGAGGTCGACCCCGATGAACCGCACGTCGTGCGTTTCCGCAACCCGCAAGACGGCGACGTGGTGATCGATGACCTCATCCGCGGCGCTATCGTGGTCAGCAATGCCGAGCTGGACGACTTGATCATCCGCCGTACCGACGGCTCGCCGACCTACAATCTCTCAGTGGTGGTCGACGATTACGACATGGGAATCACGCAGGTGATCCGCGGCGATGATCACATCAACAACACACCGCGGCAGATCAACATGTTTCGCGCGATGGGTTGGCCGGTGCCTGACTTCGCCCACGTCCCAATGATCCTCGGTGACGATGGTGCCCGGCTGTCCAAACGCCATGGTGCAGTCAGCGTGATGCAGTACAAGGAAGACGGGTTCCTGCCCGAAGCACTGCTGAATTACCTGGTGCGCCTGGGTTGGTCGCACGGCGATCAGGAGATCTTCAGTCGAGCTGAAATGGTCGAATACTTTGACCTCGGCGCGGTCAACAGGGCACCTTCGGCGTTCAACACCGAGAAGCTCATCTGGGTAAATCAGCAGTACATCAAGACCGCCGACCCGGCGCGCCTCGCGGTGCTGGTCGGGGCGTTCCTGGACGCGGAAGGCGTGGCAACGGCACAGGGGGCTGACCTGGCCAGCGTAATCGAGGCACAGCGTGAACGTGCCGGGACCCTGGTCGAGCTGGCAGCCCTTTGCCGCTTCTACTACCAGGACTTTGAGGAATTCGAACCCGCGGCAGCCAGGAAGGCATTGAAGGATGGCGCTGACAACGCGTTGGGTGGCGTCCGCAGCAAGCTGGATGCACTGCCGGACTGGGAGCGCGCGGCCATTCACGATGCGATTGCGCAGACGGTCGATGAACTCGGTGTCGGGTTCGGCAAGGTCGCGATGCCCTTGCGGGTGGCGGTGACCGGTGGTGCGCCTTCGCCTGATCTGGATCTGACGATATCCCTGGTTGGTCGCGACGCGACGCTGCGCCGAATCGATCGCGCCGTGTCTTACATACGCAGCAAGGGTTGACGCCGTCTCCCACTGCCAAATTGATGGAATGAAACAACGATGAGTGGTGCACCAGCGACGCCGAAGAATTTCATCCGCCAGATCATCGACAGTGATCTGCAGAGCGGCAGACACAGCACGATCCACACCCGTTTCCCGCCGGAGCCCAACGGCTACCTTCATATCGGTCACGCCAAGTCGATCGTGCTCAATTTCGGGATAGCACAGGATTACCCCGGCAGCTGCAATCTGCGCTTCGATGATACCAATCCGGCGAAAGAGGAAGAGGAGTTCGTCGAGGCGATCAAGGAGGATGTGCGCTGGTTGGGTTATGAGTGGGCCGAGCTGCGCTTTGCCTCGGATTACTTCGAACAGCTCTACGGCTATGCGGTCGAGCTGATCAACGCGGGCAAGGCATTCGTCTGCGACCTGACGCCGGAGCAGGTACGCGAGTATCGCGGTACGCTCACCGAGCCGGGCCGCGAGAGCCCTTTCCGCGACCGGCCGATCGAGGAAAACCTGGATCTGTTCAGGCGCATGCGTGCCGGCGAATTCGCCGACGGCAGTCGTACGCTGCGAGCGCGCATCGATATGGCGTCGCCGAACATCAATCTGCGCGACCCGGCGCTGTACCGCATCCGTCACGGCCTGATTCATCACCAGACCGGTGCAGAGTGGTGTATCTATCCGATGTACGACTACACGCATCCGATCTCGGATGCGATTGAGGGCATCACCCATTCCCTGTGTACGCTCGAGTTCGAGGACCATCGCCCGCTGTACGACTGGGTGCTCGACAACATCAGCATCGCGTGTCACCCGCGGCAGATCGAGTTCTCGCGCCTCAATCTCGAATACACGGTAATGAGCAAGCGCCGGCTCACACAGCTGGTCCAGGAGAAACGCGTGTCCGGCTGGAACGATCCGCGCATGCCGACCATCGCCGGGCTGCGGAGACGCGGCTACACACCCGAATCGATCCGCCATTTCTGCGAGGCGATCGGTATTACCAAGTCCGAGGGCACGGTGGAGATGGGTGTGCTGGAGAACAGCATCCGCGGCCACCTCGATGCGATTGCGCCAAGGCGCATGGCCGTGCTCGACCCGCTCAAGCTGGTGATCAGCAATTACCCGGCCGAGCAGGCCGAGGTGTTGCAGGCTGGCAATCATCCGAAGGACGAGACGCTGGGCAGCCGCGAGCTGGTGCTGACCCGCGAGATTTACATCGATCGTGCCGATTTCCGCGAGGAGGCCAACAAGAAATACAAGCGCCTGGTGCTGGGCGGCGAGGTGCGCCTGCGCAATGCCTATGTCGTGCGCTGTGACCAGGCGGTGAAGGATCCCGACGGCAATATCGTCGAGCTGCACTGCACCTACGATCCGGACACCCTCGGGCACAACCCGGAGGGCCGCAAGGTGCGTGGGGTGATCCACTGGGTGTCCGCCACACGTGGCCACAAGGCCGAGGTACGGCTCTACGACCGCCTGTGCAAGTCCGCAGAGCCGGGCAAGGGCGGCAATTTCCTCGATGACCTCAATCCCGAATCGCTGCGCTTACTGAGCGACTGCATGGTCGAACCCGCGTTGGCGCAGGCCGCAGTCGGCGAGCGCTACCAGTTCGAGCGCGAAGGTTATTTCTGTCTGGACAGCGAAGACAGCGCGCCGGGCAAACTGGTGTTCAACCGTATCGTCTCGCTGCGTGACTCCTGGGGCAAAGGCGAGGACGATTGATCGGGGGCAGGGACAAAAAAATCGTCAAAATGCTGGACAAGGAATAGATGCTTTAATACGATACGCGCCTCGTTTGAGGGGCCATAGCTCAGCTGGGAGAGCGCAACACTGGCAGTGTTGAGGTCGGCGGTTCGATCCCGCCTGGCTCCACCAAAAATCAGGTTTTTCGTCCCGTTCGTCTAGAGGCCTAGGACATCGCCCTTTCACGGCGACGACAGGGGTTCGACTCCCCTACGGGACGCCATATCGAGTAAAGGCTTAGGAGAAATCCTAGGCCTTTTTTCATCGCTGCGTGAAGTGCCTGGCGGGCGCATGCCCCGCGGTTGGTGGGGCAATCTGTTCTGAGATGTTGATGTGCACAGTCGCGCGGTTGGTGCAGATTCACGGGCAACTGAGTTTCTCGCACCGAGGGCTGGCACTGCTGGCGAGGAGTTCTGTCGACGACTGCTTGCCATTCATCCGGCGGCAGGGCATATCACGGCAACCGAGCGGTACTGCCACCAGAGGTCGAGCCAGCCGGATCGGTTCGACGGATCTTCAGGGCAGGACGCTGACGCTTTCAGCACCTTGCCAAAGCAGCCTTTGTTGCAGTGCCTGCGGGTCAGAGCCGCCGCAGTGGAGCAGTAGCAGGGTCTTGCCCTCCATGATCGCCTGATGCAGCTGGTCGAGTTTCTGTTCGGGGATGCCGAGCCTGTGCAATGCGATGCCCAGGCGGGTTGCCAGCGCTGAGCTTGCCATCACGCCGGCGCCAAGCACGGCGCCGGCAATCGCATTGATCACAGGTCCCGCGACCAGCAGTGCGCCGACCCCGGGTACGACCAGCAGACCACTCGCGCCAGCCAGCAATCCGGCGAGTGATCCCCACAGCGCACCCTGTTCGCTCCAGACCCGGATTCGTTCGGTCTCGTCGCCATAGCAGATGCCGAGAAAGTCGTCGCCGTGACCACCGGCACGGTGCAACAGCGATACCTGATCCATGGGAAAGTCTTTTTCGATCAACTGCTCGACCACGCGCGTGGCGCTGCCCGGAGAGTCGAACAGCGCAGCGATCAGCGGTTCAGGATGAAGGGGCGTATGCATGACAGGTGCTAACGCTTGTGATCGATCGGTACGGTAAGTACGTCGCAGCGCGCGTTGTTCGTGACGGCGCTGGCGGTCGAACCGAGCAGACGTGAGAGTCCACGATGGCCGCGGCAGCCCAATACGATCAGGTCAGCTTTCAGGGCCTCGGCTTGCGACAGTATGACCGCCTTGGCCGAGCCCAGCATGACATGGCCGTGTAAATCGCTGTTGCCCAGTTCAGCGATCAGATCCTGCATGCGCCGACGTGCCGCTTCCAGCCGCTCCTGGTCCGTATCCAGGTCGGCGGCGCTGGGTATCAGCGGATCGTAGGCCTGGTCGTAAAAGACAACACTCTCCACGGCATGCAGCAGTGTTGCTTGGCCGCCATGGCGCTCCGCCAGATCGAGGGCGCGGCGCACCGCACGTACCGAGTGGGCAGAGAAATCCACCCCGACCAGGATGTTGCGGTAGGGGGCGGGAGACTCGTCATCGAGATCGGACTGTCGCTGCGGTTCGCGCAGCCAGTCCCATGCCTCGCCGAGCCGGTCCTGCTCGAAAAAGCGCACCGGTGCCGTCGTGAACGGATTGGCCATCAGCGTCATCCAATGCTGCAGTGTGCCGTGACCGACAATGGCAATACGATCGAAGTTGTCCTGATGCTTCATGCCGATACGGAAGTCGTCCCAGGCGGCCTCCAGGTCCCAGCCATGGAAGTCGACCAGCTCGAGCAGCAATGCAATGCGACCGCTGGCCTCGATCAGTCCTTCCAGTCGCGGCAGCAAGGCCTGGTAGTCCGCGTGACTGAGCTTGCCGCTGAGTCGGAAGGCGACGATGTTGTCTTCTTGAACCGGAATCTGCTCGATCATGAGTGCTCTCCCTGGTTTCTTGACAGTCAGATTTTCCCCGAGCGATGGGCCGGCGGTCTCAGCGCAATTCCCTGCGACAACCTGCAGTTCCTGCAGGGGCAGAATCGGTGGGCGCATCCAGATAGACACCTTGTTCGCCGGACGAGTTCAAATCCAGACATGCCCAAACATGTCGGCGACATGCGTTCAACGCAGCAGCCGACATTGCCTGCGATCGAGCGACGCTCGATCCGCGCAGCGTCGTGCGCACAAACCAGATCTATTGTGCATTGTATTTATGAAAATAAACAGCATGTTAAGGAATTCATCGAGAATTGACATGAATTCACGTTGAAAGGGATTTTGAATCACCAGCGGGCAATCATGCCTTCCGGTTGATCGGCGCGGGAGGTTAAAATGCCCCTGACAAAACGAAGTCCCGGCAGCTGCTCGTGGCTGCTGTGATTCAACCCACTGATCGACGGAGTCTGCAGTAATGCTCCTGCTCGCCCATCATGACCGCGAAACCATCATTCTCGAGACCAGTGACGGGCCGATCGAGGTACGCCTTTCGCGCCTGGGCGGTACCGAGCCGCGGATCGGGATCGACGCACCCAAGTCCGTGCGCATCATTCGCAAGCAGGCCCAGACCGAGGAATGCTTCGACGGCCCGTTGATGCTCACCGGGGACGAGGATGTCTGGTGGTTGCATCCGGAGGAGGCCGAATCGGCCACATCAAGCGATTCCCTTGACGGATTACATGTCGCACAACGTGACTGGGACGACGGGACGCTGGACTGAAGCGCCGGGGAAAGGCCGTGAGCCGTGGACGGGCCGGGTTGCGGGGCAGTCCGGTAGCTGTTGGGACGGATACCCGGCGGCCGGGTGAGCCGTCGGCGACGATATCGACATAGGGGTACACCGGCAAATGCACCGTATTGGCGTCTATGCCCTGATGGTCGGGGCAGTCCTCGTGAGCATCGGCCTGTTGGCGGGGTTCGGATTGTTGTTTGGCGGCTACGACGATCAGGCCAGGCTGTTGCTCGCTGCCGTGCCGTTCGGATTCCTGATCGGCTTTGCCGGCGTGGTCACGACGCTGCTGAGCGGCTCCGACGTCAACGGTTGACGGCCAACTGCCCGTAACCGCCCACCCGACTGGTTTGTTCGTGTTCCGGCATGTTCCAGACGACCAGCGCGACCGCACCAAACAGTGCGACCAGTTTGATTCCTTCCAACAATGGCTTTGCGATCTTCATGGGCAGGCGCCTCACCAACCGGTTTGCCGGTGACTGGTGGGCGAAGTCTGCCCGGATTGTCTGACAGGGAAATGTCAGTGACATCGCATCGCGATGACCGGCCGCCAGTCAGCCGGGGTGGGTGGAAGTCACGGGTCTTGCCGGCTTCGGTTCGCCGCTGGAGGTGCTGTCGACATCGGACCTTTCCGATGCCGGTTGGTGCCGTTCGGCCTGGATCAGGATACCCAGCTTGGGGTGATCCACGTAATGCAGTTCCCCGCTGCGCATCCGCCGGCGCAGCTGGATGCGGTAGGGGGTGGACGAGTTGGCGTCATTCAGGACGAGGTCGGTTTCCAGGTGCAGAAAACGGCCGCGGGTCACCCGGACCAGCCCATTCAGTCGTCCGCTGCCGATCGTGTACCAGCGACTGCTGTTGCGATCCGGAGGTGCCTGTCGCCACGTGATATGTTCGTGGACGATGAGGCCCTTCTTCTTCAGTGTGTACGCCTCCGGTCCCAATACCTTCGGTCCACCGGGCAGGCTATCCAGGCGTATTGTTCCTGCGCCGCGATCGGGCTCGCCCGGGTCGGCCGGCCAGAACTCGTCTGCGCCGCCACCGGGCCGTTCGAACACCAGCATCTCGAAGTCGTAGAGCTCCTCTTCGGCGACCACCGGGCCAACCAGCGAGAGTGCGAGAATCACAACGGCGAGCAAGCGCCACCTGGAACGGTTCGTAATCATGGCGACGACTTCACTGTATACCGAGCAATTGGTCAAGTACGGCCTTCACACCCTGTACACGTTGTGCAGGATCCGCCAGGTCGGCGAAAAATCTCAGCTTGTCGCCACCTTCCAGCTTGAATGACTTTGGCTGTGTCTGAATCAGTTGGATCAGGCGCGTCGGGTCAATCTTGGGCTCGGCGTCGAAATGAATCTTGCCTCCCGCCGGCCCGGCCTCGATCTTGCGGACGCCGAAAGGTTCGGCGTGCAGTTTCAATTCGGTCGCGTCGAACAGATTGCGGGCAGGATCGGGCAGCAGGCCGAAACGATCGATCATCTCCACCTTGAGGTCACGCAACTCTTCGCCGGATTGTGCCGAGGCGATGCGCTTGTATTGAATCAGGCGCACATGGACGTCGGGCAGGTAGTCGTCGGGGAGCAGGGCGGGGATATGCAAGTCGACCTCGGCGCCATGGTCGAGTGGGCGATCGAGTTCCGGCTGGCGCCCGGCACGGATCGCCTGGACCGCGCGCTCGAGCATCTCGGTGTACAGGGTGAAACCGATCTCGTGGATCTGCCCGCTCTGCTCGTCGCCGAGCAGCTCGCCGGCGCCTCGAATCTCCAGGTCATGCGTGGCCAGTGTGAAACCGGCCCCCAGCTCCTCGAGCGACTCGATTGCCTCCAGTCGTTTGCGGGCGTCAGGGGTCATCGCCTTGGGCGGGGGCGCGATGAGATACGCATAGGCACGATGGTGAGAGCGGCCGACGCGACCGCGCAGCTGATGGAGCTGTGCCAGACCAAGCTTGTCGGCTCGGTCGATGATGATGGTGTTCGCGCTCGGTACATCGATGCCGCTTTCGACGATCGTGGTGCACACCAGGATATTGAAACGCTGGTGGTAGAAGTCGCGCATGATGCGTTCGAGCTCGCGTTCACGCATCTGGCCGTGAGCAAACTCGACCCGTGCACCTGGAACCAGTTCGGCCACCATGCGCGCGGTTTTTTCGATCGTCGCCACCTCGTTGTGCAACAGGTAGACCTGGCCGCCACGGTTGATCTCGCGCTGGCAGGCCTCGCGGATCAGCACGTCGTTCCATTGGCTGACGAAGGTCTTGATAGGATGGCGGGCCAGCGGCGGTGTGGCAATGATCGACAGGTCACGCATGCCCGACATCGCCATGTTCAGCGTTCGTGGGATAGGCGTGGCGGTAAGGGTCAGGATGTCCACCTCGGCTCGCAGCGCCTTCAGGCGTTCCTTGTGCCGAACCCCGAAACGATGCTCTTCGTCGATGATAACCAGCCCCAGGTCCTTGAATCTGACGCCGTCGCTCAGCAGCTTGTGCGTGCCCACGACGATGTCGACTTGACCCTGTTCGAGGCCTTTCAGCACCTGCGATGTCTCTTTCGCCGAACGGAAGCGCGAAAGACTCTCGACCTTGATCGGCCAGTCGGCAAAGCGGTCGGAAAAGTTCTGGTAGTGCTGTTGTGCGAGCAGTGTCGTGGGCACCAAAACAGCTACCTGCTTGCCGGCATTCGCGGCGATGAATGCAGCGCGCATCGCCACCTCGGTCTTGCCGAAGCCGACATCACCGCAGACCACGCGATCCATCGGTCTTGGCGAGACCATGTCGGCGACGATGGCATCGATCGCGTTCTGCTGGTCCGGCGTCTCCTCGAACTCGAAATCGGCGGCGAACTTGCGATAGTCGTCGTGCGGGGCGGGCAGGGCATTGCCCTGGCGCGCCTCGCGACGTGCATAGATGTCCAGCAGTTCTGCGGCCACGTCGCGCACTTTTTCTGCGGCCTTCTTGCGTGCCTTCTCCCACTGGTCGCTACCGAGCCGGTGTAACGGTGCGGCCTCCGGCGAGGCGCCCGTATAACGGCTGATCAGGTTGAGCGACGACACTGGTACGTACAGCTTGTCGCCACGCGCGTATTCGAGGGTGAGGAATTCGTTTTTCTGGCCACCCACCTCCAGCGTCTGCAGGCCGAGGAACCTGCCGACACCGTGCTCTTCGTGCACCACAGGCGCGCCGACGGCCAGTTCTGCCAGGTTGCGCACGATCTGGTCGGCGTCCGCGCCCTTGCGGCGCCGGCGCTGCTTGACACGCTCGCCGAGCAGCAGGGTCTCCGGGATCAGCAGCAGACCCTGGTCGGACAACCATAATCCAGATTCGAGCGACGCCACGGTGATGCAGGGTGAAATGTCCGCGGCCACGAAGTCGTGCCAGGATTCGCTGTACGTGGGGCGAATGTCGAAGCTGCGCAGGGTGTCCAGCAGCGCCTCGCGGCGCCCGGCCGTTTCCGCCACGAACAACACCCTTGCATTGGCCGTGGCAAGCGTCTGCTGCAATGCCTGCGCCGGGTTGGCGGCCTTGGCCTGGATGCCCATCGGCGGCAGCGGCCGGCTCGGCAGGTTGAGGCATGGCCCATGGTGCTCGGCACAGTCGGCGTCGCCTGGCTGCATTTGGATCCGGCGATGGACTGCGAGGCGGCTGTGCAGTTGCTCAGGAGCCATGTACAGCGCGCCGGGCTGCAGCAAGGGGCGCTCCAGGTCGTAGCGCCTTTGTTCGTAGCGCTCGCCGACACTGTCGAAGAAGTGCGCCGCCTCGTCACCGAGCCGGCGATCGTAAAGCACCAGGCTGTCGCTCGCGATGTAATCGAACAGCGTGGCGGTGTGTTCGAAAAACAGTGGCAGGTAGTACTCGATACCACCAGGCATCTGCCCCTCACTGACGCCGCGGTAGATCAGGCTGCGCTGCGGATCGCCTTCGATCTGTTTCCTGTAGGCGGCGCGAAAGCGCGCGATGGACTGCTCGTCGACGGGAAACTCGCGTGCCGGCAACAGCGATATCCGGTCGATTTTCTCGCTGGTGCGTTGGGTCTCCGGGTCGAAGATGCGAATCGAATCGACCTCGCGATCGAGGAGATCGATACGGAAAGGCTGCTCGCTGCCCATTGGGAACAGATCGAGCAGCGATCCGCGCACCGCGAATTCACCATGCGCCATCACCTGGGACACACATTGATAGCCACCGGCCACCAGGCGCTGGCGGAAATCCTCCATGTCGAGGTCGTCACCGACCTCCAACAGCAGGCTGTTGGCATCGAGAAATTCCGGCGGCAACAGGCGCTGCATCAAGGTGGCGACCGGCACGACGACGACTCCGCGTTGCAGTCCTCGCAGGCGGTGCAGGGTGAGCAACCGCTGCGAAATCAGCTCCGGCAGCGGCGAAAAGACGTCGTAGGGGAGGGTCTCCCAATCGGGGAAGCCCAGCACGTCCAACGTCGGGTCATCGAGGAAGAAGCAGATCTCGTCGGTGAGACGTGCTGCTGCCTGCACATCGGCAGTGACGACCAGCAACGGCGCGTCGGCCTGATTGACCGCCCGGGCGATGGCGTATCCGCTGGCAGCACCCACGCAATGACCCCAGCTGGCGATCAAAGACGCAGTGGACGGAAGTGGAGGGACTACTGGGTTCACGGGCTCGAAAGGAATGGTCAGGGCCCGGCATTTTCGCACAACCGCGCGGCGGCCGACGTCAGCGGATTTCCTCGATGGCAAATATCTTGTCGCGGATCTGGGGGATGACCAGGCCGTAACCCTGCTGCTGCAGGTGCGCGATCTCGACCATTGCGGACGGCACGATCTCGACAAAGTCATGGAAAGTGTCGGCATCGTAGCCGTAGTCGCCGGCGGCCAGACCACAGACCCTGAACTTCACCCCGAGGCTGGCGTAGTAGCGCATGCGTTCGACGCTGTCGCGATACTTCTCGTAGTTGTGCCTGGCCAACGTGACGATCTCCGTGCCATGGACCACGACCACGATACCGAGGAACTCCGGTGCCATGCTGTAAGGCTCCTCGATCAGGGGGTTCATGAACGACCTCACCCAGTAGAGGCCGTTGTCGATATGCCGGGGATCGGCGAAAAAGAAATCGAATACGGCCTTGGGCTCGCCGTAGTCAGGAAAAACCGTTTCGCCGGTCGCCGCGGCCGGGGCCGCGAGGGCGATCGCGATCGCCAGCAGGAAGGGTCTGAACATGATGCCTCTCCGTGACTTCCGTGATCATGGAAGTGTAGTCCCGGGGATCAGGGGCACAGCCAGGCTTTGATGGTCTCCCGATCGCCGATCGACGGTCGTGCTCTTGAATGTGCGGCCGCAGGGTGTGTCCGCCCTGCGACCGCCAGAAGGTTGAGCGGGGAATGCGACCCCGTTGCCGTCACCGCTTCTCGGTGCTCAATCCCAGAATCTCCCAGTCCTGCATGCCGCCCCGGTACCACTTGATCTTGTTGGCGGGATAGCCGAAGCGCAGAAGATTTTCGATATTGTTCGGCGACTGGCCACACCACATGCCATTGCAGAAAAGGACCAGTGTCTTGACGTTGCTGTAGTCCCAAAGGCCTTCAATCTCCCTGGCGCCGAACTGTCCGGTGAGAATCTCGGCGATCGAGATCGGATCAGCACCCTTGGAGGGATTCAGCTTGGTCCATGGGAGGTTGATGGCGCCGGGAATGGTCCCTTTGGTCACCCAGTCAGGCGTGCGCGAGTCGATCAGCACGATACTGTCGTCGCCGCCGGCCATCTTTTCCACGTACTGGATCAGTTCCAGTTCACCGATGGTTTCCACACCCGGTGCGAGTTGCGACGGCTGTATGCAGAACGGTGGGCACTTGCGCGATGTCTTGGAAAATGCAGGGTTTACGGTCGCCGATTCGTCCTGGTTTCGCATGATCGTGATTTTCTTGCCATTCACGGTGCCTTCGAACTTGCTCATCGACCGGGTGATGCCGACGGCCATGTCGTCCGCGAACACAGCGTTACTGGATATCACCGTGATGGCGATGGCGCAGGCGTGAATGATCGTTCTCGGTTTCATCCGCGGGGGTCCTCCTGGATGGTTTTTGGGTAATTCGTACTGTCTGGGTAATCGTTCGGATTCTGTCGCATTGTGTGACTTAACTGCCGATGATATGGCGCGCGTCATTCGCACTCCGGCTCATCGCTGCCCGATCCCTTCTGCTTGTCTTTTTTTCCGCCGGCGCTGCTGTCATCCGCGTAAACGTCCGAACGATCAGTGGTCGTTCCTGCTATTGCAGCGGAATGCCATGCGGCAACCGTGGCTATTATGACCAGGAAAAGCGGAAAAAAACGCATGTCAGGTTACCCCTTCTCGGATAGGCTCGGTCGTGCGCAACCCCAGGTAGATGTTGCGGCTATAGATCAATGGCGGTCGATCTTCGGAAAAATTGAAGTGAACTGGCGTCAGAAGCCATCTGACCTGGCATCGACTATAGCGTTTCAATACATGGTTTACCAATGAGGGCAAGATCCTAATTGTTTGATTTCGATCGGAAACCTCTGTCCTTGGGGCGCTTTGCCCGGGTGCCGGAATGGCTTTGGAGTACTGTGTACCCCCTGGCGCATAGGCGTTCTCCAGTGCCAGTGGCGACAGGGCTCCGGATTGTTGCCGGTGTCCTGCTGGTGTTCAGTGTCGCGGGTAGCGGCGTGGTCAGTGCCGATGTTCCGGGCAGCTTGCCCGACAGGGCGCGAGAGCAGCGCCTGAAGGATCAGATCGTCGATGGCCTGCTCGACGGGGAGCCAATCGAACTGCGCACCGCTACGGGCGTAGACTTTCTCGCCATTCGTACGAACAGCGTGACAAGGCCTGCGCGTGGCTCGGTGGTGATCCTGCATGGCAGGGGGTTCCACCCCGATTGGGCGGATGTCGTTCATCCGTTACGGGTCGGTCTGACGGAGCATGGCTGGGACACCCTGTCCGTCCAGCTTCCGGTGTTGGACAAGGCAGCAAAGTACTACGACTACTACCCGGTGTTTCCGGCGGCCGGCGAGCGTATCGAGGCGGCGCTTGCGGCGGCGCGCAACCTGCCCACGGGAAAGGTCGTGCTCATCGCGCACAGTTGCGGATCACATATGGCGCAGCACTGGATGTTGTCGAACGATCCGGAGACCAGGCAACCCTTTGACGCCTTTGTCGGTATCGGCATGGGTGCCACGGATTTCCGACAGCCAATGCGTGACCCTTTTGCCCTGGACAGACTCAAGGTGCCGGTGCTGGATCTGTACGGAGACGATGACTACCCCGCGGTGCACCGGCTTGCAGACGAGCGATTGGCGGCGTTGCGTGTCGGCGGCAATCCAGCGAGTGTGCAGATCGTGGTACCGCATGCCGATCATTACTTCAGGGATCGCGGCGAGGAATTGTTGAAGGCGGTATCAGACTGGTTGGATACCTTGTAGGGGGTAGGTGGCCGCTGCCGCCACCACAGTACGTGTCCAGCGGGGTCGATTCAGTCAAGATACCGTTTTGGAAGGTCACCATAGGCGTCGATACGGCGATCCCGCAGGAACGGCCACATTCTGCGTACCTCTTCACTGCGCGCAAGGTCGATGTCCACGATCAGAGTCTGTGCGGTCTCACCGGCCTGTGCGATCCACTCGCCCTGTGGGCCACAGGCGAATGAACTGCCCCAGAAGCGGATGCCGCCATCGACGTCATCGGGTGCCGGCTCGAAACCGACGCGATTGCAACTGAGTACGGGTATGCCGTTGGCGACCGCATGCCCGCGCTGCACTGTCAACCATGCCTCGCGCTGGCGTGAGCGCTCAGCGTCGTTATCGCTCATGTCCCAGCCGATGGCGGTGGGGTACAACAGGATCTGAGCGCCGGCCAGCGCCATCAGGCGGGCTGCCTCCGGATACCACTGATCCCAGCAGACGAGTACGCCGAGGCGTCCCAGCGAGGTGTCGATTGGGGTGAACCCGAGGTCGCCGGGGGTGAAGTAGAACTTTTCGTAATAACCGGGGTCGTCGGGGATATGCATCTTGCGATACCGCCCGCACAGGCTGCCGTCGCGTTCCAGGACCACGGCGGTATTGTGGTAAAGACCGGCGGCACGACGTTCGAATAACGAGGCGACGATGACGATGCCATTTTGTTTGGCCAGCGCGCCAAGGTGTTGCGTGCTCGGGCCGGGGACCGCTTCGGCAAGATCGAACCGCGAGGGGTCCTCTGTCTGGCAGAAATAGGGGCCATTGTGCAGTTCCTGCAACAGGATCAGCTGCGCACCCTGTGCCGCGGCGGCAGCGATCTGTTCACCGATCAGGGCCAGGTTGGCGTCGGCGTCACCCTGGTTCTCGTGCTGTATCAGGGCTGCCTTTACGCTTGGCTTGCTCATGCGCCAAACAACTCCAGGGTGTCGTGCAGCACCAGCTGGGCCGGGAACTGCATGGTAAGGCAGTGCAGGCTGCCACTCTGCACGATGATCTGTCGGCAATCGATCGGCATGATCTGACGGTCGGGGAACGCTTCGCCTACGATGGCTATGGCTTCTTCGTCTTGCGGGACATCGTATACCGGCAGCAGCACCGCATCGTTGACGATCAGGAAATTGGCATAGGTAGCCGGCAGGCGCCGGCCGTTCTCATCCACATGTACGCCGGCAAATGGCAGCGGCAGCAGGCGATAGGGCTGTCCTTCGCGGGTGGTGAACCCCGACAGCTGCCTCGCCATCTCAGTCAGTGCCTGATGATCCCTGTCGCCGGGTGGCGCTGTCGCATGGAGAATCGTCCCGGGGTCGGCAAATCGGGCGAGGGTGTCGATATGGCCGTCGGTGTCGTCGCCGGAGATATCGCCATGATCGAGCCAGAGGAAGCGCTCGAAACCGAGCCATTCGGTCAACAGGCCTTCGATAGCGGGCTGATTCATGCCGGGATTGCGGTTGGTGTTCATGACCGTCTTCCGCGTGGCCAGCAGCGTGCCGGCGCCGTCGGTCTCCACCGCGCCACCTTCGAGTACCAGGTCGCGCGGCTGTATCGTGGCCGTACCGAAACTGCCCTTGCGGTGCAATCGTGCGGGGATCGCATTGTCCAGCGTCGATTCGAACTTGCCACCCCATCCGTTGAAATGGAAATCGTTCAGCGTGGCACCCGTGTCGCTGAGAACGGTCAGCGGACCATGGTCGCGCGCCCAGGTGTCGTTGCTGTCGGCGATCGCAAACAGCAGTCGGTCCGTGCGGGCGCCGTTTTCGCACAACAGGCGTTCGACCAATGCTGCGTGCGGCACCGATTGACAGACTGACAGCAGGAACTCGTGCCCGGTGATGGCGCTGCCGATCGCGGCAAATACCGGGTGCACCACGTCCAGGCGGTCCGCCCAATCAGAATCGGCATGCGGCCAGGTCAGCATCACCCCTGACTGAGGCTCCCATTCCGCCGGCAGGCGAAGGGGGCGGGTGGGCACTAACGGTGCACTACCACGTTGATCACGTTTTGGTACTCGAAATAGACCGTGTAACCCGGGTAGACCCAGCGGGTGATCGGTGGCTCACCGACGGCGTCCATTATGGTGGTGGGAGGTCCGAACTTCTCCTGGACCTGTGTCATGCTGGCGCCGCTTCGTGGGCGCAACACGCCGCTCTCGCTGTTCGCCGGGGCTGTTGTGATCGCATCCAGCAGCAGGACGTCCGCCTGGGCTGACGCGGTTGCTGTGATGGCGGATGCCAGGACCAGGGCCAAACCAGAGGCTTTCATCTTGTTGAACTCCCGCACGAAATTGCTTGCACAACAGGCGCAGACCGAAACTGATGATCAGGCGCCCGTAACCTGTATCGAGTTTAACCACGAATTCGTGCAGGACAAACCGGTTAGGCGCAAATCGGCGCGAACGCTCTTCGCTTTGTGATTTAATTCGCCCCATGTTTCACCCGCTCGCCCTGTTTGTCGGCCTTCGCTACACCCGCTCGCGGCGCCGCAATCACTTTATTTCGTTCATTTCGCTGATCTCGACGCTCGGCATCGCGCTGGGCGTCGTGGTGCTGATTACGGTGCTGTCGGTGATGAACGGTTTTCATAAAGAGGTACGTGAACGCATTCTTGGGATGGCTTCACACGGCGATGTCCAGGCACTGGACGGACGCATGGCGGACTGGCCCGAGGCGATGCGCCTGGCGCGCCAGAACCCGCGGGTGATCGGGGCGGCACCTTACATCGAGGGGCAGGCGATGCTGAGCCATCGCCGTGAGGTCACGGGCGCTCTGCTGCGCGGTGTCGATCCGGCGCTCGAACCGGAAGTCGTGGACGTCGCGTCACACATGGTGGTCGGCGCGCTGACTGATCTCGCACCGGGGGAATACCGCATCATCCTCGGGCGGGAGCTGGCGGAGGCATTGGGCGTATCGGTCGGCGACAAGGTGACAGTCATCGTGCCGCAGATCACGGTCACGGTCGCCGGCAGCGTCCCGCGGCTGAAACGTTTCACGGTGTCCGGGCTGTTCGAGGTCGGCATGGGCGAATACGACCGTGGTGTGGCCATTGTGCATATCAGGGACGCCGCCGTATTGCAGCAGCTCGACGATGCGGTGACCGGCGTGCGCCTGCGCATCGACGATGTGTGGCAGGCGCGCCAGGTCGCCTTCGAGCTGGCGGAGTCGCTGAAGGGCCGGTTTCGCGTGCTCAACTGGACCGACTATCACCGCAATTTCTTCGCGGCGCTGAAGATGGAAAAACGCATGATGGGAGTGCTGTTGTTCTTCATCGTCGTGATCGCCGCTTTCAATATCGTGTCGACGCTGGTGATGATGGTGGTCGACAAGCAGAGCGACATCGCCATTTTAAAGACGTTCGGCGCCTCGCCCGCACAGGTGATGCGGATCTTCATCGTTCAGGGGGCTACTCTGGGTGCCATCGGGACCCTGATCGGCACGCTTGTCGGGTTGGTCCTGGCGCTCAACATCGAGTCTGCAGTGGCAGCAGTGGAGGGCGCATTCGGCGTGCAGTTCATTGATCCAAGCATCTACTACATCGCCAAGCTGCCGTCCGACGTGCAATGGCTGGATGTGGCCATGGTCGGGGTCGGTTCCTTCCTGCTTAGCCTGCTGATGACCCTGGCGCCGGCCTGGCGGGCATATCGCACCCAACCGGCAGAGGCACTGCGCTATGAGTGATGCGCCGGTACTGGCCTGTGAGCGGCTGTCCAAGGCGTTCGATACAGGGCCTGGCAGGGTCGAGGTGCTGCGCAGTGTCGATTTCGAGCTCGGACACGCCGAACAGGTCGCCATCGTCGGGGCCTCGGGTTCGGGCAAAAGCACATTGATGCACTGTCTCGGTGGGCTGGAGCGGCCGACGGCTGGCGAGGTCACCCTGCGGGGGCGAGCTTTCAGTTCGATGGATGAGAAAAGCAGGGGACTGATGCGTAATCACTCGATCGGCTTTGTCTACCAGTTCCACCACCTGCTGCCGGAGTTCAGTGCGCTGGAAAACGTCGCAATGCCGTTGCTGATACGCGGCGTTTCGGTCGCCGAGGCGACAGCGCGTGCGATGGCCTTGTTGGAACGCGTGGGTCTGGGCGCGCGGACACGCCACAAGCCCGCCGAACTCTCGGGAGGCGAAAGGCAGCGTACGGCCGTCGCGCGTGCCCTGGTATGCAATCCCTCCTGTGTGCTGGCGGATGAGCCGACCGGAAACCTCGACCGGCAGACGGCCGAAGGCGTCTATGGGTTGCTGTTGGAATTGAATCGCGAACAGGGGACGAGCTTCGTCATAGTCACCCACGACCTCGATCTGGCGGCTCGCATGAATCGTGTGCTGACCCTGCGCGACGGGCAGCTTTTTCCCGCCTAGATTACCGGTGGGTCGATGTTGCGCTTGTCGGCACGTGCCTTCATTCGCTTGAGCACATGCCAACGCCAGTACAGCCGCATGGCGCAATACCCGGAAACACTGAGCAGGACCCCGAGGACCAGGCTTCCCAGGTACAAGGGCTTCCAGATTGAGTTCAACTCGGAGGCTATCCATTCGAGCGAAAGCTGAAACTCGCCGACATCCGGCTGTGTGCCGAGAATCCAGGTGCCGACCATATAGTTGAAATAGAACACCGGCGGCATCGTGAACGGATTGGTCAGCCAGACCAGCGCGACCGAGATCGGCAGATTGACCCGAAACACGACGGCCGAAAAAGCGGCAGCGACCATCTGTGCGGGGATGGGGATCATCGCCCAGAACAACCCGGTTGCCACGCCGCCGGCCACTGAGCGGCGGTTCAGGTGCCAGAGGTTCTCATCGTGCAGCAATGCGCCCAGATGCCGAAGATACTTGTGTTTCTTCAGCGACGCCGGGTCAGGCGTATAGCGTTTGATGAAGTGCCTGGGCATATCGTATGCGTGTCGGGTGTGCGCGCCAATTCAAGCACGGTTGAAGATGCTTTACTACAACGTCCGCCGGTGGCGAATCTGAAGCCGGGTATTCCAGCATCCGGATATGACAGAATAGCCATCGGCCTCGCGCAGCCTGGCCGCATCAGGCCACTTCAGTACCGGCCACCACATTCCAGGGAGGGAGTGTGCTGCTACTTGCCGCATCGTTCGCGCTGGGGACTCTGGCATTCCATCAACTTGCCGAACTTCCGCAAGGATACTGGCTGTTGCCGGGTGCGGCCATTGCCGCGCTGTGCTGGTTCGTCCTGCGCTCGCGAGTCCTGCTCGCCCTGGTGACCGGTTTTTGCTGGTCGCACGCCTATGCGCTGCTGACCGTCCCCCCGCCTGTTCCGGGACAGCTGCCAACGATGCGACTGGTCCTGAGCGGCCAGGTGGTGTCACTGATCGAGAGAAAGGACAGGTTGGCCCGTTTCGTCTTTGCGGCAAGCACGATCGAAGGCCTGGGCGACACGATCGAGGGTGACTGGCGCATCCGCCTGAGCTGGCAGGACGCACCGGACCTGCATCCGGGCGACGCCTGGCGATTCGCGGTCAGGGCGCGCGCGGCTCACGGCTATGCCTCGCCCGGTGCCTGGGACTACGAGGGCTGGCTGTACTGGCAGGGTATTCGTTATTCCGGCTATGTGAGTGCTGACGGGCCGGCTCAGGCCTTGGACCGTTCACCCTGCTGCTTCCTGCAGCGCTGGCGCGACGCCATCAGCGTCGTCATCGACCGGTCGCCGGTGTCCGCGTTTTCACGGGGGGTGGTCCGGGCAATCAGCATCGGTGACACGTCCGGGCTGGATGGCGATGTCAGGACATTGTTCCGCGCCACCGGCACCAGCCACCTAATGGCGATATCCGGACTCCATATCGGCCTGATTGCGAGCCTTGGGCTGGTCGGTTTCTCCGGGTTGTGGCGATGTCTGCCGACTCTGTGCGGTCACATACCGGCGCGCGTGGTGGGGGCGGGAGCAGGTCTGCTGCTTGCCTTCGGCTATGCACTGATGGCCGGCATGGGTCTGCCGACCCAGCGAGCACTGATCATGCTGTCGCTGCTGGCGTTGGGGCTATTGCTGCGGCGTGAGGGGAACTCACTGAATGCCCTGGCGGTTGCGGCGCTGGCAGTACTGTTTTGGCATCCGCCCTCGATCATCGCAGCTGGATTCTGGCTGTCGTTCGGCGCGGTTCTGATCATCCTGGCTGCCTTGCGCCATGCGACCGGCCGGCCCTGGTGGATGCAGGCACTCGTCGTGCAACTGGCACTGGGCGTGGCCCTGTTGCCTGTCTTGATGTTTTTCGACCTGCCGGTGAGTGTCGTTTCACCACTGGTCAATCTGGTTCTGGTCCCGTTGTTCGGTTTCGTCGTGGTCCCGGCCGGCCTCGCCATTGCCCTGGTGGCTGGCATCAGCGCCGACGCGGCGAGCTGGCTGCTCGCGCAGCTCGCGGTGTTGCTGGATGCCATACACGATGTGCTGGCATGGATCGTCGCCCAGCCCATGCCGGGACTGCCGGCACTACAGGGGTCGCTCTTCGCTTCACTGGCGATCGCGCTGGCGGCAGTCCTGTTGCTGTCCCCGCCAGGGGTGCCGCTTCGCGGGATTGCGCTGCCCTTGCTGGCCGTGCTGTGGCTGCCTCGTCAACCGGACGTGACGGAGCAGGATTTCCATCTTTACCTGCTCGATGTCGGCCAGGGACTGAGCACGGTGATCCTGACCCGACACCATACCCTGATATTCGACTCGGGGCCGGAGTTCAGCAGCGGTTTTTCCGCGGCGCAGGCGGTCGTGGTCCCGTTCCTCATGACACACGGGCGGCAGCGCATCGATCGCCTGGTACTGAGCCATGGCGACAAGGACCACGCCGGC
The DNA here is from genome assembly GCA_024235315.1 of Chromatiaceae bacterium. Taxonomy (GTDB): domain Bacteria; phylum Pseudomonadota; class Gammaproteobacteria; order Chromatiales; family Chromatiaceae; genus Thiosocius. The sequence continues at coordinate 22,101 of JACKMP010000004.1, forward strand.
GGAGTGGCGCAGTTGTTGTCCACGCTGGATGTCGTGCGTGTGGTGTCCGGCGAACCCCGGCGCGTGGGGCACGGTGCCCTGTCTTGTATCGCCGGCGAGCGCTGGCAGTGGGACGGCGTACACTTCGAGTTCCTGCATCCGGACGCGGAGCACGTGTTTTCCGGCAATGATGCATCCTGTGTACTGCGGGTCAGCAACGCGGCCGGCAGTGTACTGCTGACCGGTGATATCGAGCAGCGCGTGGAGCGGCAACTGATCGACAACCCGGGGCTAAGCAGCGATATCGTCGTCGCCCCGCACCATGGCAGTCGCAGTTCATCGGCCGAGACCTTCGTCGCGGCGACACAGCCGCGTTACGTCCTGTACTCGGCCGGTTGGGCCAATCGCTACGGTTTTCCGGCCACCGAGGTACAGGCCCGCTGGTCCGCCGCCGGGGCGCAGGCGATCAATACGGCGACCAGTGGAACCATCAGTTTCGTCTTCTCTGATCGTGACGGTCTGTCGGTTCCCGGTCTGCATCGGCGGGTGCACCGGCGATTCTGGTGGCACGACAGCGGTTCAGCCGAGGCTCCCCTTGCAGTATCATCCGGCGACTGAATACCAGGTCTGCGAATCGGATTAGGAGCAACGCCCGACATGCTGGAACTCGTGAAAGCCGGTGGATGGCTGATGTGGCCAATCATTGCCTGCTCGGTGATCGCGATGGCGATCGTCGTCGATCGGCTTTGGGCCTATCGCCGGCGCAAGGTGTTGCCGGCCAACCTGGTTGCCCAGATCTGGCAACTGCACCAGAAGAAACAACTGACTCCTGCGCACATCGCCACAGTGCGCAAGCGTTCACCGCTGGGACGCATCCTCGCCGCGGGGCTGGTGAATAGGAATCACCCGCGCGATGTGATGAAAGAGGCGATCGAGGAGGAGGGGCGCCAGGTGGTGCACGAACTGGAGCGCTATCTCAACACCCTGGGAACCATCGCCAACATCTCGCCGCTGCTGGGCCTGCTGGGCACGGTGATCGGGATGATCAAGGTGTTCGCGGCAATCACCAGCGCGGGCGTCGGCAACCCGGCGGTACTCGCCGACGGCATTTCACAGGCGCTGATCACCACGGCAGCCGGGCTGTCGGTGGCGATCCCTGCGGTCATCTTCCATCGTTACCTGAGCGGCCGTGTCGACCGGATCGTCGTGCAGATGGAAGAGCAGGCACTGAAGATGGTCGAGGTCATGCACGGTGATCGGGAGAAATAGCCGCATGAACCTGCGTCCCCGCCGAGCCGAACCACCGCATGTCGATATCACGCCGCTGATCGACGTCGTGTTCCTGATGCTGATTTTCTTCATGGTGTCGACCACCTTCGACAAACAGACCCAGCTCAAGGTGGATCTGCCGGAGGCTGGCGCACCGGAGGTCGCAGAGGAAATCGAGCCGAAAAAGGTCGATATCACCATCGATGCCAAGGGCAATTTCTACGTCAACGATCAGGAACTGGTGAAGCACGACGCACAGACCCTGCGTCGCACGCTCCAGAAGATTGCCGACGGACAGCCGGACCTGCCGATTGTCGTGTCTGGCGACCGGAACGCGCCGCTGCAGTCAATGATGACGGTGCTCGATGTTGCGGCGCAGCTGAACATGACACGCCTCAGTTTCGTCGCCCGCCAAGCCGAACCCGACTGACTTTCCCCGCAGGTGTTTCGCCTCGATCGCTACTGGGACACGAAGAACGGGGTTTCCCTGCTGCTTTTGCCGCTTTCGATGCTGTTTGCGGTCGTCGCTGCAACACGGCGCCTGTTGTATCGAACGGGCTTGATGCACGCGCATCGTTTTGGCGTGCCGGTCGTCGTGGTGGGCAATATCACTGTTGGCGGTACCGGCAAGACGCCACTGGTCATCTGGCTGGCCGGATATTTACTCAGGCAAGGCTGGAGACCGGGCATTGTGTCGCGCGGATACGGTGGCAAGGCGCGTCATTGGCCGCAGCAGGTGCGTGCGGACAGCGATCCGGCGACTGTGGGCGATGAGGCCGTGATGCTGGCCGCCAGCACCGGCTGCCCGATGTGCGTGGGGCCTGATCGTCCGGCGGCAGTCGAGGCCCTGTTGGCCCATACCGACGTGAACATCGTGATCTCCGACGATGGACTGCAGCACTATGCACTGGCGCGCGATCTGGAGATCGCGGTATTGGACGGCGCGCGCCGCCTCGGCAACGGTTTCTTGCTGCCGGCCGGGCCGTTGCGGGAACCGCGGTCGCGGCTGAACGGCGTTGATATCGTGGTCGTCAACGGGCAGGGCGAGCAGGGAGAATGCTCGATGAAGCTGCACCAGCCCGTGGTACGCGCGCTGCACGGTGACCAGTCCGTGGCGCTTTCCGAGTTCGCCGGCCGAGCGGTACATGCGGTGGCCGGGATCGGCAATCCGCAACGCTTTTTCGACCTGTTGCGGCGCCACCGCATCGAGGTTCATCCGCACGCATTTGCGGATCATCACCCGTTCCGTGCGGCGGATCTGCAGTTCGATGATGCACTGCCGGTTCTGATGACCGAGAAAGATGCCGTAAAATGCCGGCGTCTGGCGTGTCACGATGCCTGGGTCGTGCGGGTCGACGCACAACCGGATGCCGGCTTCGTACACCGACTGAACTCTGCACTGAAGGATATCGTTGATGGACAAAAAACTGCTGGACATCCTGGTCTGCCCGATCTGTAAAGGCCGGCTGGTGTACAAGCCGCGCGTCGGCGAGTTGATCTGCAAGGTCGACCGCCTGGCCTACCCGATTCGTGACGGTATTCCGGTGATGCTCGAGCAGGAGGCGCGCCGCCTGCCCGCCGACGAAGAGGTGACGGGCTAGTCGTATGGCCGGCTTTCGTGTCGTGATCCCTGCGCGCTTCGCGTCGCAGCGCCTGCCCGGCAAACCCCTGTTGGGGATCGTCGGCAAGCCAATGATTCGCCACGTCTACGAGCGTGCGCTCGAAAGTGGTGCCGACGAGGTCGTGATCGCGACCGACGATGCGAGGATCCGCGCCGCGGCCGAGGGATTTTCCGCCCCTGTCTGCATGACATCGCCGGACCATGTCAGCGGCACGGATCGCATCGCCGAGGTGGTCGATATGCTGGGGTGGCCGCCCGACACCCTGGTCGTCAATCTGCAGGGCGACGAACCACTGATGCCCCCGGGGTTGCTGTCGCAGGTTGCCAACGCGCTGGAGTCGCATGCCGACGCAGAAATGGCGACGCTTGCGGTGGCCTTGTCCGATCCGGCGCAACTGTTCGACGCAAATACGGTAAAGGTCGTGAGCGATTGCCACGGCTATGCGCTCTATTTCAGCCGGGCGACCATACCCTGGAAGCGCGATGTCTTCGACAAGGCCGTTGTTCCCCAGCCGGACTGGCTCGGCGGGGTCTACCGTCACTTGGGCATCTACGCCTACCGTGCGGGTTTTCTCACTGGCTACGCAAAGCTCCCTGTATCGCCGATCGAACGTTTCGAGTCGCTTGAACAACTGCGCGTGCTGTGGAACGGTGGCCGGATTGCGGTGGACGTCGTCTCCGATGCGCCGCCCGCCGGGGTCGATACCCACGAAGACCTGGCGCGGGTGATCGCCGCGCTAAGCTGATCCGCCGCTGCGGTGGCTACCCTCCAGCAGCATCAGGATATCTTCCGAGTAACCCTCGCCGGAGAGGTCGGATATCTTCAGCGAGAGTGTGTTGGCGGCACGGCGGTTCGGGACCCCGTAAGCATTCTCTTGTACGCTCCTGGGCTGGCAGTCTTTGCAGCGCCTCAGCACGACGCTGTCGATGTCACCCAGCACCTCGATCAGGATCCAGACCTCGCCGAGGTAATCGAAGCGCCCGCCGATGAGTTGCCTCAACCTGCGGTGCAGCGCATCCGTGGTCATGTTAAAAATACCGCCGGGCCGCAATAGGCGGGGAGAAGGTACAGTTGTTATGGTGAAGGTGCTCTTTGTCTGTATGGGAAATATCTGTCGTTCGCCCACGGCGCATGGCGTGTTTCGCGATCTCGTCGACAGGCAGGGGCTGGCTCATGCAATCAGCATAGACTCCGCCGGGACACACGCCTACCACGTCGGCAGCTCGCCGGACAAACGTGCGCAGGCGACCGCAGCCCGCCGCGGTGTCGATCTATCAGACCTGGTGGCGCGTCGTGTCGACGTCGGTGATTTCGATGAGTTTGACTATGTCCTGGCGATGGATCAGGACAACTACATGGCGCTCAGTGCCGTGTGCCCGGACCGGCACGTCGACAAGATACACATGTTCATGGATTTCGCGCCGCAGATGCGCACACGTGAGGTCCCGGACCCTTACTACGGCGGTGCCTCCGGCTTTGATCGCGTGTTCGACCTGGTCGAGGCCGCGGCAGAGGGTCTGCTTGAAGAGATCAGGCGGCAACACCTGGGGTGATGCCGCCCGTTTCCGCCCCGGCCTGACCGGGCCGGAATTTACCCCGACGACGTGACTGCTCAGTCGTCGCCCGAAGAGGGCGATACCTTTGGCTCGGGCACCGTTTCCACTTTGGCGGCAGGTTTCGTCACTGCGCGTTCAGGCGATTCAGCCCGTGGGGCGGCAACTGCAGCTTTCGGCGTGTCCTGGCCTTCGTCCCTGCGCGGTTTGGGTGTTTCCAAAGCTGGTGTTGCAGCCGCCGTGGCAGTGGACACCGGTTGCACTGCCGCCGGGACACCTGCCGAGGCAGGGGCGGACGGCGCTTCGGGGGCGGGGTTGGGGGCGGACCCATCGGTTCTGCCGGCAGACTCTGCCGCCCGCGTCGCAGGTGCGCGGCGGTTGCCCCGGTCCTGCGGGCGCGGCTCGGGCTGAGTGGCCCCTTCGCTTGGCGCGTCGCCGGCTTTATTGCCTGGCGTTGCGTCGTTCTGTGTCTGGCCTTCTGCTGCCGGCCGGTCGCCACTGCGACGCCGACGGCCACCACGCCGACCGCGGCGTGAGCTGCGCTTGACGGTGCCGTCGCCAGCTTCCCCCGGGGCGCCATCCGCTGCCTGCGGGGCAGGGGGCGAAGCGTCTTTGGGCTCGATCGCCGGCTTTTCGCCGGGCTGGACGTCACTTCTCGGGCCAGCCGACCGGTTCGAAGACTCGTTGCGTTGCCCGCTGCTGCGTGCACCACTGCTGCGCCGGCTGCGCGTCGGCCGCCCGTCGCCCTGTCGGTTGTTTGCAGTGCGCTGACCGCCACGCCGTTGACCGCTGCCACGTGGCTGATCTTCTTCCGGTGGCTTCCCGACCGCTTCGGGCTGCTGGGCCTGTGCCTGTCCCGGTGCAGTTCGTGTGGCGCCAACCTCGTCACGCGGTGCGAAAATGCTGCTGAACAGGCGTTTGATGAAACCACTCTCGCTGGTCGCCGGGCCTGGTACCGGAACCGGCGCAGGGACTGCTGTCCGGTCTGTATCGACGTCGGTTTCGGGGCGCTGTGGCGCTGGCGATGCGGGTGCGATCTGCCTGACTGCGGGTTGCTCCACACGCGGCTGGGCGCGCTCGACCGGGGGCATGTTCTGCGGCTTGAATTCCTTCTCGAGGGCGTGGCTGGGGGTTTCTTCGTCCTGGATGTCCTGGCGCCGCACACGCTCGATCTCGTATTTCGGGGTCTCGAGGTGGCGGTTGGGAATGAGCACAATGTTGACGTCGTGGCGCTTCTCCGCATCCGCGATCATCTGCCGCTTCTCGTTGAGCAGGTAGGTTGCGACCTCGACCGGCAACTGCGCGGTCACACGGCCGGTGTTCTCTTTCAGCGCCTCCTCTTCGATGATGCGCAGGATAGAAAGGGCGAGCGAATCGACGCTTCGGATGTGGCCGTGGCCATCACAGCGTGGGCAGACGCGGTGCGCCGACTCGCCCAGCGAGGGACGCAGGCGCTGTCGTGACATCTCGAGCAGGCCAAAGCGAGAAATGCGTCCGATCTGAACCCGCGCACGATCTTCCTTCATCGCCTCTTTCAGCCGGTTTTCCACCTCACGCTGGTTGCGCGAAGGCGTCATGTCGATGAAATCGATGACGAACAGGCCGCCGAGGTCACGCAGCCGAAGCTGACGTGCGATCTCGTCGGCCGCTTCGAGGTTGGTGTTGAGGGCGGTTTCCTCGATATCGGCACCCTTGGTGGCGCGTGCCGAGTTGATGTCGACAGAGGTCAGTGCCTCGGTATGGTCGATCACAATGGCGCCGCCGGACGGCAACCTCAGTTCGCGACGGAATGCGGACTCGATCTGCGACTCGATCTGGTAGCGCGAGAACAGCGGCACCTCGTCTTCGTACAGGCGCAGCTTGCGCAGGTATTTCGGCATGACCTGCTCGATGAACTGCTTTGCCTGCTCGAAGGTCTCCGGGCGGTCGACCACGATCTCGCCGATATCGGCACGCAGGTGGTCGCGGATCGAGCGGATGATCACGTTGCTTTCCTGGTAGATCAGGAACGGCGCCTTACGCTCACCGGCGGATTGCTCGATCGCCTGCCAGAGCTGCAACAGGTAGTCGAGGTCCCATTGGAGTTCTTCGGCGTTCTTGCCCACCCCGGCGGTGCGCACGATCAGGCCCATGCCCTCTGGGATCTCGAGCACACTCATGGCCTCACGCAGTTCGGAGCGATCCTGGCCCTCGATACGACGCGATACGCCACCAGCCCGGGGGTTGTTCGGCATCAACACCAGGTAGCGGCCGGCCAACGACAGGAAAGTGGTCAGTGCGGCCCCTTTGTTGCCTCGCTCCTCTTTCTCGACCTGGACGATGACTTCCTGTCCTTCCTTCAACAACTCGTTGATATTGCGTTTGCCGGCTTCGAACGCATCGTTGTTGAAATACAGCCGGGAGATCTCTTTCATCGGCAGGAAGCCGTGCCGGTCGGCGCCATAATCGATGAAGGCGGCTTCGAGACTGGGCTCGACGCGGGTGATGCGACCCTTGTAGATGTTGGCTTTCTTCATCTCCCGACCGGGAGATTCGATATCGAGGTTGTACAGCTTTTGACCATCAACGATGGCCACGCGCAACTCTTCTGGCTGAGTTGCGTTGATCAGCATGCGCTTCATTTTTTTATCCTTGTTGCCCCAGCGACGGCCTGAAGAACCACGGACGGCTGTCGCGCCGAATCGCGCGAATGTAAAAACGCGCGAATCGACCCGGGCAGAGGTCTGGGCCCAAAAAACCGGGCGAAGGCGAAATCAGTGATGACATGCGAATGCCCATGGCCCGTGGTGCTGGATCAGCTACCGTCCACGTCCGGATTCAGTCATGCCGCTATTTTCTGGCGCTCGTTGCATGGGGTCGGGTAGCATTCTTCCTTCGAAGAACGCGATCCGCTCGTCACGGGTTGCAAAGCAACTTGGAGAGGTTTGCGCCGCATGCTCGCGCGCTACATCCGTACCGGGATTCTCCCGATGCGCAAAATTCATCTACCGAAGCGTGCTCCTGCGATGGCTCTTCATGGCCACGCCGCACGCCGCAGCTTCGGCGAAATATATCAAATTATCAGTCAGATGCATCATTTTTTGCGCATGTGGACGGGAAATGTCTGAGGCGGAGCAGAGCTCGTTACGTGCGCAGTCGGTCACGGTCGATGAAAACAACGACGGGCAGCGGCTCGACAATTTTCTGATCACACAGCTCAAAGGTGTACCGCGAAGCTGGGTGTACCGCGTTCTGCGTCGTGGTGAGGTGCGAGTCAACAGCGGGCGCAGCAAACCCGCGCGACGCCTGCAGCTGGGCGATGTCGTCCGAATCCCGCCCCTACGCCGCAGCGAGGCCACGGCCCGGCAGCCGACTCAGAACTTGATAGAATTGATAGAACAATCAATTATCTACGAGGATGGCCTCATCTTGATTGTGAATAAGCCTGCCGGGCTGGCGGTGCATGGCGGCAGTGGTCTGTCGCACGGCGTGATCGAGATTTTGCGTGCCTCGCGTCCCGATTCGCCTTATCTGGAACTGGCGCACCGACTTGATCGTGACACCTCGGGCTGCCTGATGCTGGCCAAGAAACGCAGTGCCCTGCGGACCCTGCAGGAACTTCAGCGCGCCGGAAAGATCGAAAAGCGCTATCTGGCCCTCTTGGCCGGCCGGATTCGCAAAGGTGGTTGGCGCGCAGACCTGCCGTTGCAGAAGAACACCCTGCACAGTGGCGAAAGGGTGGTAAGGGTGGATCCGGAAGGCAAGCCGGCGGTGACGCATTTCACTGTGCTAAGGCGATTCACTGATGCCACATTGGTTGAGGCGGTACTGGAGACGGGGCGCACCCACCAGATCCGCGTCCATGCGGCAGCCAACGGGACGCCCATCCTTGGGGACGCGAAATATGGCAGCGAGGCGGCTGATCGCGCGTTACGGGAACTTGGGCTGCGGCGTTTGTTCCTGCATGCAGCGTCGCTTCGATTCAGCTGGCCGGAAGATCACAGAAATTTTGCCATCGAGGCGCCCCTGCCGGCAGAACTGCAGACGGTCCTCGCGGCGCTGGAGACACATGAAAAGAACGTTCGAACTGATGGTGTTTGACTGGGATGGCACTCTGATGGACTCGGAGGCACGCATCGTGACCTGCATGCAGCGGGCCGCATCGCAGGTGGGTGTGCCTGTTCCGGACAACGCCGCGGCCCGGGATGTGATCGGGCTCGGCCTGATCGAGGCTGTACAGCGCCTGTTTCCGGCTGCCGACGCGCCTGCGGTCACAGCGCTGGTCGACGCCTATCGTGCGCACTGGCTCGGTGACGAGGTCGTCCCGGCACCGATGTTTGCCGGTGCCGGCGAACTGATCGAGGGCCTGTTCGACGCCGGTGTGTTGCTCGCGGTTGCCACTGGCAAGAGCCGGCGCGGGCTGGACAAGGCACTGGAAGAAAGCGGGCTGGGCCGTTTTTTTCATGCAACGCGCTGTGCCGACGAAGCCTTCTCCAAACCGCATCCGCAGATGCTCCAGGACATCCTCACCGATCTCGATACAACGGCGGGCCGTGCCGTGATGGTCGGCGATACCGAGTACGATATGCAGATGGCACGCAATGCCGGCGTCTCGGCCGTGGCCGTGTCACACGGTGTTCACGCGCCTTCGCGCCTGCTGGCCAACGGGGCCGACGCGTGTTTCGACGATCTCTTCCAACTGTCCGACTGGCTGCACGGCACAGTCGACGCGAACGGAGTCTGAGCGGTGGAGTGGAAAACAGGGTCGGACGGTGACTGGCACAGGGATCTCGTAGAAAAACTGGCGGCAGACGCATTGGTCGAGCGCCGTCGGGCGAGGCGCTGGGGTATCTTCTTCAAGCTGCTGACCTTCGGGTACCTGGCGTTTTTGCTGGTGCTCCTGATTCCGAAGGACTGGGCGGATACCACCATGGGCAAGAAGTCACATACGGCGTTGGTGGAACTCGAAGGTGTGATTGCGGCGGGGGAAAAGGCCTCGGCGGACAACGTCGTGACCGGGCTGCGCGACGCGTTCGAGGACAAGCAGACCAAGGCGGTGGTGCTGCGGATCAATTCACCTGGTGGCTCGCCGGTTCAGTCCAGTGACATACACAAGGAGATCCTGCGCCTGAGAGCGAAATACCCGGATATCCCTTTGTATGCGGTGGTAAGTGATATCTGTGCCTCGGGCGGCTACTTTGTTGCTTCGGCCGCCGACAAGATCTATGTCAACGAGTCGAGTGTCATCGGTTCGATCGGTGTGCTGATCAACGGTTTCGGATTCGTCGACACGATCCAGGAGTTGGGTATCGAGCGGCGCCTGATGACCGCAGGCGAGCACAAGGGGATCCTGGATCCCTTCACCCCGCTCAGCGAATTCGACAGGGCGCATGTATCCGGCCTGCTCAAGGACCTGCACGAGAATTTCATCGGGGCCGTAAAAACCGGGCGGGGCGAGCGCCTGAAAGCCGATGATGCGACGCTGTTCAGTGGGTTGTTCTGGGATGGGAACGAAGGCATCCGGCTGGGGCTGGCCGACGAGATCGGTAGCGCCGGCTATGTGGCGCGCGAGGTGGTGGGTGCCGAAGATCTGGTCGATTTCACCGCCAAGGAAGACCCGCTCGAGCGTCTGGCCAACCGCCTGGGCGCCTCGGCGGCGACCACGCTGGGCCGCCTGTTCGGCGTTTCCGGCGGTATTCCGCTGCGTTGACCCGATTTGGTCATATCCCTGTCACACTGGCGCCCTGTAATGTCGCGCTGGCTGTTCAGACTTGGGTGAAATCCGTTGGCGGTTATACAAATACTGGTCGTTGAAGACGAATCTGCTGTGCGGGAACTCCTCGCAGCCACATTGGCCGGGGCCGGATACGACGTCCTCGAGGCGGCAAGCGGGAGCGAGGCGCAGCAATTGGTCGGAGACGAGAATCCATCACTGATTCTGCTGGACTGGATGTTGCCGGGCATGAGCGGACTCGAGTTCGCGAAATGGCTGAAGCGCGACGATCGCCTGTGCGACATTCCGTTGATCATGTTGACCGCGCGCGACGAGGAAAACTATAAAGTGCAGGGCCTGGAGGCCGGTGTCGACGATTATGTGACCAAGCCGTTTTCGACCCGCGAACTGCTGGCGCGGATCAAGGCGGTGCTGCGCCGTGCAGGCAGTGACAGCAGCGAGCTGATTCGTGTCGATGGCCGACTGGAGATGGATTTGATCCAGCACAGGGTCCTGGCCGACGATCAGCCGGTCGCCGTGGGGCCGACCGAGTTCAAGTTGTTGCATTTCTTTCTCACCCACCAGGAACGGGTCTATTCACGCGCCCAGCTTCTCGATCTGGTTTGGGGCAGGAACGTCTATATCGAGGAGCGTACAGTGGACGTACACATCCGCCGCCTGCGCAAAGCGCTGGAGCCACACGGATTGGAGGACATGGTGCAGACAGTGAGGGGCGTGGGCTATCGCTTTTCCGTGAGGCCGGTTTGAACGCGAGGTCAAGTTGGGTACAGGAATTCTGGCGCATCGCAGTTGTCGTACTCCTGGCCTGGGTGATCGGAGCGATATTCGATCAGGTCGGACTTCTGCTTCTGCTCGCACTGTTCGGCTACACCTTCCGCAATCTGTTCAATCTGCAGCGCCTGGCAAATTGGCTTGGTGATCCGCAGACCGCCGATATACCCATCCATTTTGGGCTTTGGGGGGACATCTACTCCCGGATTGCCCGGGTTTCCGCGCGTCAGGCGCAGCGTGAAAAACGCCTGAAGTCGTTGCTGAACGAATATGCGTCGTCGACCTCGGCTTTGCCGGATGCCGCTGTGGCGCTGGACGCGAGCGGTCGAATACGCTGGTTCAACGACGCCGCAAGCCGGCTACTGGCGTTGCAACCTGCCAAGGATATCGGGCAACCCCTGTTGAACCTGTTCCGCGACCCGGAGCTCTCTGCGCTGCTGAGCAGCAAGGACTATGCGCGTTCGGTCAAGGTGTCCGCGCCCGGTCAACGGAATCGCAAGCTGGAAGTCAGGATTGCGCCCTACGGCGAAGAGCAGACCCTGCTGCTGGCACAGGACATCACCGACCGGCTGCGTCAGGACCGGGTGCGCAAGGATTTCGTGGCCAATGTCTCGCACGAATTGCGGACTCCCCTGACCGTGTTGAGCGGCTTCGTGGAGAACCTGCAGAACGACGATTCGCTGCGCGATCCCCGGCTGGCCCGTCCACTCGATGTCATGGCCCAGCAGGCGGCGAGGATGCGCCAGATCGTCGAAGACCTGCTGTTGCTGGCGCGACTGGAAGGGGATTCCGCGCCCAGCGAACAGGAAGACGTCGACATGGCCGCACTGCTTCGCAGCGTGGCAGACGATTGTCGATCCCTGTCCAGCGATGGGCCGCAGGTCGATTGTGAAATCAGATCGCAGCGTCGATTACTGGGCGATCACAAACAGCTGCGAAGCGCGGTCACCAACCTCGTCGTCAATGCGGTGAACCATACACCGCCGAACGGCAGCATCACCCTGATATGGGACGATGAGGGCAGCGATTCGGTGCTCGAGGTTGCCGATACCGGAGAGGGCATCGCGGCAGAGCACATTCCCAGACTCACCGAACGTTTCTACCGTGTCGATGCCGGCCGATCAAGGGAGCGTGGCGGCACCGGGCTCGGGCTTGCGATCGTGAAACACGTGTTGAGCCGGCATGATGCGCAACTGGATATACAAAGCCGCCTGGGCCACGGCAGCCGGTTCATCTGCCGCTTTCCTTCGTCCCGACTCATCGGCTGATAGAATCGCCGGGCCGGTGATTGCTGTGAAACACGCGACACCTGCCGCTAAACTCCGCAGGCAACGATCCACGAGGATGTAATGGATACCTCAGACCTCAAACATCATTATTCCCATAAGTTCAATACCGAACTCGAAGAGATCCGTTCACGCGTGCTGGAGATGGGGGGGCTTGTCGAGCGACAACTCGAATTGGCGATCACGGCCCTCAACAGCGGCGAGTCGGCCACCGCCGAATCGGTAGTCTCGAACGACTACAAGGTCAATGCCTGCGACGTCGATATCGATGAACGCTGTACGAAAATATTGGCGTTGCGCCAGCCAACCGCCAGCGACCTGCGTCTGGTGCTCGCGGTGATCAAGACCACGGCCGATCTCGAACGTATCGGTGATGAGGCAAAGCGTGTTGCACGCATGGCGATCCGCGCTGCCGGCGGCGATCATGGACGCAATCTGTTCGGACAGATCGCGCATCTCGGGTCACAGGTTCAACAGATGCTGCATGGTGCATTGGATACCTTCGCAAGGATGGACGTGGATGCGGCGATCCGGGTCGCGCATGAGGACGTGAATATCGATCGTGAGTACGAGAGCATCATGCGTCAGAGCATGACCTACATGATGGAAGATCCGCGTTCGATCCCCAGTGTGCTTGACTTGATTTGGGCAGCACGGGCACTTGAGCGGATAGGCGACCGCTGCTGCAATATCTCCGAATACGTCATCTATTTCGTCAAGGGAAAGGACGTGCGACACACCAGCCTCGATCAGATCAAGAAGGAGTTTGGGGCATAGTGCAGGGTGTTCCTGTTCCAAAGCTCCAAGACGGATTCGCATGATCAAGGCACTTGCGGTTTCCAGCATGAGACTCGCGCGTCATCACACGCTGATATTTCATCGGGTGCTGAACGAACAAGATCCCATGAGCCCGGACGAGCCGACGGCCGATTGGTTCCGCGTCCTCGTGAAGTGGCTGGCCGGCAGTTTTGAGGTGATCAGCCTCGAAGAGGCGGTAACGCGTGCCGGGAATCATCGTCAGCACGGACCGACGGTAAGCATCACGTTTGATGACGGGTACGCAGATAACTTCCTGGTAGCCCTGCCGATTCTCGAAGAGTTCGCGGTACCGGCGACTTTCTTTGTCGCAAGCAGCTTCATCGACGGTGGCCGGATGTGGAACGACTCCATTATCGAAACCGCACGCAGGCTGCAGCCGGGCAGCTATTCATTGGATGGCGTTAACCCGAGCAGTTTCGAGATTTCGGACTGGGCCTCAAGAAGACACCTTGCGACGGCGGCGATCACTGCGTGGAAGCACCTGCCGTTGCAGGACCGGCAGGACAAGGTCGATACGTTTTCCTCCCTCGTCGACGGCTTACCGGTCGATCTGATGATGACCAAGGCGCACCTGCGGCGATTGGCGGATTCACGCCTGTCGACGGTCGGTGGTCACACGCGCACACACCCGATCCTGGCGGCCCTGCCGGATGATGTGGCACGCGAGGAGATCATAAGTGGCAAACGTGACCTCGAGGAATGGTTGCAGAAAGACGTGACTCTGTTTGCGTACCCTAACGGAAAGTTGGGGCGTGATTACCTGCGCAGGCATGCGGAGTTCGTCAAAGAGGCCGGCTTCCGTGCGGCGGTGGCAACAGACTGGGGGACGATGGATGCGGCGACCGATCCTTATGCCATACCGCGCTTTACGCCCTGGCACACGAACCTGACACGTTTTTCAGTGGACATGGCGCGTTGCCATTTTGGCCTGATCTGACATCTTTACGGTTCGTATCCCTGGGCGGTCAACCACAGTTCAAGCATCATCAGGACCCAGATGAACTCGCCGTAGTAGCCGGCATGTTGCTCACGATGCAGAGCGATGATCTCGTCGATGAACCCGGCTTGAATGTAGCGCCGGCGCTTCATGCGCGACAGATTGTCCATCGCCAGTTCCTGCAGGCCGAGGTCTTCCGCCATCCAGACACCAAACGGCAGACCAAAGCCGTGTTTCTGCTTGTTGATGATCTCGTCTGGCAGGAAGCCGCTGACAGCGCGCTTGTAGAAATCTCGCAGTCGGTTCCTGCGCATTTTTCGCGTTGACGAGATGCGTGTAGACAACTCGACAAGACGGTCATCAAGCATCGGGTACTCGACTTCAATCCCCGCAAGCTGACACATCCGGTTCACCTTGCGCAGATCATTATCTGCGAGGGTGTGATGCCAGTCGAGATACAGCATCCGGTTCAGCCTGCTGGCGACTTTTGGCTGATGGTAAATCTCGCGATCCAGTTGCAGCGGCAGTTCGGTGTCGACTGACGCCAGGAAGTCACGGTTGATGATCCTCTCCGCCTGCAGGCGTCTGAGGAAGTTGTAGGTATGCAGCCGGTCGGGCAGCGGGGTGTTTGCCTGTTCGGTATAGCTCCTGGCCTTGCCAACCAGCCGGGATGCATCGGGCAGCAGGCGCAGTGCCGGCTCAAGCAGCAGACGGCGACTCCAGGATGGCAGCAAGGTATAGCGCTCGAATACCTCCTGCTTGGCATAGCGTTCGTTGCCGGCGAAAAGTTCATCACCGCCATCACCGGCGAGGAGCCGTTTGCGTCCGTCATCGGCTGCCAGCCGCGCGCAAAAATATGCCGGCAGCGCAGAGGAGTTGCCAAATGGCTCGTCATACGAAGCCGCGATACGCGGCAATTCCGCGAGCACATCAGCAGGGGTGACATAGTAGGTTTCGAACTGAGTGTCGAAACGCTGGCTGGCAATTCGCGCGAACCCGATTTCGTCGAATCCCTCGGCATCAAATCCGATGGAATAGGTCTTGGGTCGCGGACGATGACGCGCAAGGAGTCCGGCGACAGTCGAACTGTCGAGTCCACCGCTCAAAAAGGCACCGGTCGATTCACCGTCGTCGAGGCGACTGACGGAAGTCGACAGCAGACCGACCATCTCCTCTGCCGCGTCGGCAAAAGAGGTGTCGGCATCTTCGCGGAAGTCGGGTTCCCAATAGCGTTTTGTGGTCCATTTGCCATCATGCGCCACCAGGGCATGTGCGGCCATCAGCTTGTGGATACCCTTGAACGCCGTTTCGGGGGCAGGGACCATGTGGAAATAGAGATAGTTGAAGATGCCCTGATCTGACAGTGTCGCCCGGTTGCCTGTCAGCAGTGCCACGGCGGTTGCGGTGGGCCCGAACGCCAGGTCGCCGTCGTCGACGGCGGACCAGTAGACCGGCATCTGTCCGAACCGGTCCGTCGCGATCACGCCAGACCGTTTGCTGCTGTCCCACAGAGCCAGAGAGAACCGTCCACCGATCGTCCGCAAGAGATCGGTGCCGTACCGCCTGTATCCGCGCAACAACGCCTGTGCCGGGTCACGCTTGAGCTGGATGTCGGCAAGCTCGTAGTCCCTCCAGTCGACGTTGCCCGCAATGGCGCAACTAAGGTCGCCGTCGTTCAGCGCCCAGCCATCGACGATGCCGGCCAGCATGGATGATGTGTCGATGCTCCGAAAGCCATCCATTGGCGCCAGCGATGTCATTGCATCGGCAAAATGGGCTCTTTGTTCAGGTGTCAGATCTGCGGCGAGTCGACCGGCAACTCCAGGAATATTCAACGAAGGAATCCTCTGTGCGACGAGTCCAGCAATACGCTCGCTCGACACCGCGCTTCGGCGTCAGACAAACTGCTGCATCTTAAGGGTGGCGAAATGCGTTCGGATTATGCCTCGGGTGGTGCGCGTGTCCAACAATGCCCCGTGGTGTCCTTTGCTATACTGCCGCCGGCAAAAAAATACGCACAAACGCATAAAGGTCTTTATTCCAAATGGTGACATTCGAACAAGTTCGACAGATCGTCGGCGATGTCCTCCAACTCGGCAACCGCACGGCGAAGCTCGAGCCAGATACCGCCCTTCTGGGCAGTATTCCGGAATTCGATTCCATGGCCGTTGTCAGTGTCATTACCGCGCTGGAAGATCAACTCGGTATCATCGTCGAAGACGACGATATATCGGGAGAAACCTTCGAGACACTCGGCAATCTCACGCAGTTCGTCCAGAGCAAACTCTGACCTGCCTTGCGCGCCATGCGTTTTGCGTCATTTCTGGACAGCGCAGCCGGCCGTATCTTCTGTACCGGCTTCCTGCCTGAGAGAGATGGCGGCCAACAGCGTCGGATCTTGATTTTGCCGCCCTTCGCCGAGGAGATGAACAAGTCACGCCACGTACTTGCCGCGATCGCAAAGCAACTGGCCAATGCCGGACACGCGGTACTGATGCCGGATTTCTATGGCACCGGGGACAGTGAGGGTGACTTCGGCGATGCGGCTATCGATCTGTGGCGTCGCGATATCGATGTGACGATCGAGCATCTGCCGGGGACCGGCGACGTGGATCTCGTCGGGCTGCGCCTGGGCGCGCTGCTGGCAGTCGATGCGGCGTCACGACACAAGGCACGTTCACTCACACTGATTCACCCGGTGCTGGACGGGCGGCAGCAGCTCACGCAGATGCTGCGGCTGCGGCTGGCCGCCGGCCTGATGGGCGGCGGAGAGAAGGAAACGGCGGCCGAGCTGAAACAGCGACTGAGTACCGGCGAGTCGCTGGAGATCGCCGGCTACCGCCTTTCTCCCACATTGGCCGCCGGGCTGGAAGCGCTTGGGTTGACGGGAGGTCCGCCAGCGGTCGTGGAAGCGCTTCACTGGGTCGAATGCGTTGCCGAAGAGGGACGCACGCTGATGCCGGCAAGCCAGCGCGTGCTTGAGACCTGGGAGGCACTAGGGACCAGTGCCGAGGTGTCTACGGTCACTTGCGACGCGTTCTGGGGCACCCAGGAAATCGCCAGATGCCCGGCGTTGGTGAATCATGTCGCCGGGTGCCTGGCGGTCTGAATGGACGGGGCCAGCGAAATCCCGGTGGTTTTCGATTGTGCCGGCGAGCCATTGCTCGGCATCCTGCACCCTGCTGCTGATGTGTCCGGTGACATTGGCCTGTTGCTGGTGGTCGGCGGCCCGCAATACCGGGTCGGCAGCCACCGGCAGTTCGTACTCCTGGCCCGTGCGCTGGCGTCTGCCGGCATTGCGACCCTGCGATTCGACTACCGCGGGATGGGCGACAGCGGCGGATCACCCCGCGACTTCGAAGACGTCGCGCCGGACATCCGCGCCGCGCTCGACTGTTTCTGCCGCGAGGTGCCGGCAATGAAGGGCGTGGTCCTGTGGGGTCTCTGCGATGCCGCCACCGCGAACGCCTTCTACGCACTGACCGACCCACGTGTGGTTGGGCAGGTCGCGCTCAACCCCTGGGCGCGGACCGAGGCGGGTGAGGCCGGCGCCTACATCAAGCACTATTATCTGAATCGCATTATGAGTCCCGCGTTCTGGCGCAAGGTGTTTGCGCTGCAGTTTGCGCCTAAAGATGCACTGAAGGATTTCATGGGCAAATGGCGGCAAAGCCGTGGAGCCGCATCTTCGATGGCGGTTGTCGACGAGCGGCCCTTGCCGAAGCGCCTGTGTGACGCGCAACGCGGCTTCGATGGCAGGTTGCTGTTGATCCTGAGCGGCCGAGATCTGACCGCGCAGGAGTACCTGGACAGGGTGCGCGAGTCACCGGACTGGCAGCGCTGGTTTGAATCGTCTTCGGTCGACATCCGGCGTCTGGACGAGGCCGATCACACGTTTTCCCGCGCCACCTGGCGTGATCAGGTGGCCGAGTGGTCGAGAGACTGGATACAGGCCCTGTCCGAAACAAAAGACTGATCAGACCAGTATCTGCTGCGGCTGAGGATGGCCCAGGAAGAGGTGCGGACTGGCCGTGTAGCCATAGGCCCCGGACTGCAGCACGACGATCAGATCACCGACATCCGCCTGGCCCAGCTCCATCCGGTCGGCCAGCAGGTCCAGCGGCGTACACAAGGGCCCGACCACGTTCACCAGTTCGCGCGGTGCTTCGTTAACGCGGTGTGCCGTGACCACCGGGTAGTTCTTGCGGATGATCTGGCCAAAGTTGCCGGATGCGGCCAGGTGATGGTGCAGGCCGCCATTGGTCACCAGATAGGTCTGGCCGCGCGACGTCTTCCTGTCCACCACCTCGCAGACGTAGACGCCGGCCTCGGCAACCAGGTAGCGGCCCAGTTCGGTCATGACCTCGACGTCGCCCAGGCGCGCGTGGCATTCGCCCAGGCAACGCTGCAGGTTCTCACTGACCGATGAGAGATCGAGACGCTGCTCGCCCGGAAAATACGGGATACCGAAACCACCACCGATGTTGAGCATCTCCAATGCGGCCGGGGCCTCGTCGGACAGACGATACGCGAGTTCGAAGGTCGCGTTTTGTGCCTCGATCAGGCTGTCCGGTCGCAGGTTCTGCGATCCGCTGAAGATATGGAAGCCACGAAAATGCACGCCCGATTCCCCAATTCGCCGCAGCACCGAGGGCACCAGCTCAGCGTCAATCCCGAATGGTTTGGGGCCGCCGCTCATTTTCATGCCGGATGACTTCAGCTCGAAATCCGGGTTGACCCGCACCGCAACCCTGGGCTGTACACCGACCATCTCGCCAATCCGGATGGCGCGCTCCAACTCGCCGGACGATTCGAGATTCAGCGTGATGCCCGCCGCGATCGCACCGCGCAGCTCGACATCGCCCTTGCCCGGGCCGGCGAAGCTGATCTCACCGGCCGGCATCCCACTGTCCAGGGCCACGCGCATCTCGCCGAGTGATGCGACATCCAGACCGTCGACCAGCGTGGTGAGGTGGCCGACCACCGCCGGCATCGGGTTGGCCTTGATTGCATAGTGCAGCGAGATGCCGTTGGGCAGGGCCTCTCGCAGTTCACGTACGCGACGCGTGATGGCCTCACGATCATAGGCATAAAACGGCGTCTGACCGACTTGTGCGGCGAGCTGCCTGAGCGGCATGCCGCCGACCAGCAACTCGTCGTCGACGACAGGAAACTGAATCAGCGGGGCGTGGACCGGTTTTTCACTCATGACGATGCCTGTGGAGAATGGAAGACGCCGGCAAACCTCGTCGACAGCGCCTTTCGATCGATCTTGCCATTCGGATTGCGTGGCAGTTCGCTGGCAATTTCGAGGTGCCCCGGGAGCATGAACATCGGCAGATGTATCTTGCAGTGCGCAAGAATGGTATCGGCGTCTACGCTGCCGGCAGCGGCCTGGACGACCAGCACTATCCCGTAACCGAGCTGGGGGTGGGGCGCACCGAACGCGACCGCCTGCTCGACGCCCGACACCTGGAATACGACCTCCTCGATCTCGCCGGGACTCACCCGGTAGCCGGATGTCTTGATCATCTCATCGTTGCGGCCGATGAAATACAGAAACCCCTCGGCATCGCGGCGCACCTGGTCACCGGACCAGACCGCAAGTTCCGGGTTCGGGATGCCTGCCGGTTGTCCGGGGGCCGGTTTGAAGCGGATGTCGGTCTTTTCGCGGTCTCCCCAGTAGCCCAGCGAGACCAGCGCGCCCCGGTGGACGAGTTCGCCGGGTTCGTCGACGTCGCACTCGCTGCCGTCCGGGCGCACCACCATGATGTCGGCGTTCGGAATCGCCTTGCCCATGGATTCCGGTCGATGCCGGACCTGGTCGGGTGGAAGAAAGGTGGAACGGAAGGCCTCGGTCAGGCCATACATCAGAAACACCGAGGTATTGGGCAGGGCCGCCTGCAGCTGCGACGTGGTCGCCACCGGCATGGCGCCGCCGGAGTTGGTGATGTAACGCAGGGAGGCGACGGCCTCGTCAGGCCAGGGCAGGCCGGCGAGCTGGTTCCACAACGGCGGTACCGCCGCCAGGCCGGTGACGGCATAACGGGCGACGGCGCGGATCACGTCGCGTGGCAGCAGGTAGTCCATCAGCACGACGGATGCACCGACCGAAAACGCCGTGGTCAATTGACTCAGGCCGTAATCGAAACTGAACGGCAGTACCGCCAGCAGGCGATCGGCTGCGCTGTTGTCGAGATAGCTGGCGACGCTCTGCGCGCCCGCGAGCATATTGCGATGCGACAACACCACGCCCTTGGGTCGCCCTGTGCTGCCCGAGGTGTACAGGATCGCTGCCATATCGGCATCGATCCGCCGCAGATCGGGAAGCTGCATCGAGCCGAGCATCTGCTGCCAGCTGCACACCGACAGATCGCCGTCCGTGAACGGCTCGGTCGCGTCGCCGTCGGTGATCACCAGCTGCTGCAGATCCGGGCAATCCTCCAGGGTGTCCTTCAGCAGGCGTGCGCGGTCGGCGCTGGTGATCAGTATGCTGGTGGCGCAATCACGCAGGATATGCCCGACCTGTTCCGGCTTGAGGATCGGGTTGACCGGTACGAACACACCGCCTGCCGCCATCGTGCCGAACATCGCCGTCACGGTCTCGAATTGCTTCGGCAGGTAGACGGCGACACGTTGATCACGTGTCACACCGATGCGCCTCAGGCCGGATGCGACCCGGCCCACTTCCTCATGCAGCTGCCGATAGTTCCAGGTGTCCTGCTTGAACAACAGGGCGGGGGCATCCGGTGTACGCTGTGCGGATTGCAGAATCAGTTGGTGGAGCAAAAAGGCCATGGAAATGCTGCCGTATTCTCGAAAGCAGGATTATACCGTCAAGGGTCCGGCAAACAGCCGGGCACCTTGGGTGTCGGGACTGCTGTGCCTGTGCCTCGTCACGATGTTGTCGGGCGGTGCTCTCTCTGCCGGGCTGCCGGACGTCATCGACCGCGTGCGGCCGTCGGTAGTGGCGGTCGGCACCTTTCAGCCTAGCGGCAGTCCGCGCCAACAGTTTAAGGGGACCGGGTTCGTGATCGGCAATGGGCATCTGGTGGTGACCAATCACCACGTGGTTCCAACCAAGATCGACGAAGCCAAAAAAGAACAGCTGGCGGTGTTTTCCGGTCGCGGACGCCAGGCCCGCCTGCACCCGGCCAAGGTCGTCGCCGACGACCCGGTCCATGATCTGACATTGTTGTACATCAGCGTGCCGTTGCCGGCGCTGTCGCTGGCTGAGGGAGACGGTGTGCGTGAGGGCACAGAGATCGCCTTTACCGGCTTTCCGATCGGCATGGCGCTCGGGCTGTACCCGGTGACCCACCGTGGCATCGTGTCGGCGATCAGCCCGATGGCGCCACCACAGCTTGGTTCGCGGGTCCTGACGACGAAGATGATCCGCGCCATGCGAGATCCATACGATGTGCTGCAGCTCGATGCGACCGCATACCCGGGCAACAGTGGCAGCCCGGTCTACGACCAGGCCAACGGTCGGGTGCTTGGCGTGATCAACAGCGTGCTGATCAAGGAGACAAAAGAGGCGGTGATCGAAAAGCCGTCGGGGATCAGCTATGCGATCCCTGTGCGTTTCGTCCATGACCTGTTGAAACAGGCACCTCAATAGACCAGCGCATAGATGCTCGCGCCAAGGATCAGGCGGTAGATCACGAAAGGCCACATGCCGATGCGCTCGATGAACCGCAGGAAATAGAAGATCGCCAGGTAGGCGGCAATCCCCGACAGTACGACACCCAGCCCGAGTGACGACCAGTCAACCGGGGCGTTGGAGGCGACCAAGTCCCTCGTAACCAGTGTCGCCGAGGCCAGGATTGTCGGGATCGCCAGCAGGAACGAGAAACGCGCTGCGGCCTCGCGGGTCAGGCCGAGCCACAGACCCACCGTCATCGTGATGCCCGATCGTGACGTGCCGGGGACCAGTGCCAGCACCTGGCTGGCGCCGATCAGCAGTGCATCACGCAGCGTCAGTTGACCGATGTCGCGCACGCGCCTCGCACGCAGGTCGACCCAGCCCAGCAGCAGGCCGAACAATACGGTGGTGACCGCAATCACCCAAGGCGCACGCAGTTCACCCTCGACCAATGATTTCAGCAGCAGACCGGCGATCACCACGGGCAGGGTGCCTATGATGACTGCCCAGCCCAGACGACTGAGCTGGGTGGCCTGTTGGCCGGGCAGCAGGGCGTTCAGCCAACCGAGCGTGATCTGCCAGATGTCGCGGCGGAAATAGGCGATGACCGCGAACAGCGAACCCAGGTGCACCGCGACGTCGAACGCCAGACCCTGGTCGGAAAACCCGAACAGATAGGGCGCGAGGATCAGGTGGGCACTGCTGGATATCGGCAGGAACTCGGTCAGGCCCTGGACCAGCGCCAGCACCAGGATCTGCACGTCGCTCATCGACCGCGCTCGGCGAGCTTGCGTTCCCAGTTCAGTGAGCTGCGGGCGATCTCTTCGAGGTCATCGAAGCGCGGCTCCCATCCGAGCACCTCGCGCACCTTCTGAGCCCCGGCAATCAGCGCCGGTGGATCGCCGGCACGGCGTGCCTGTTCGACCACGTTGAGCGGCGCACCGTGCACCTTCTGCACCGTATCGATCACCTCGCGCACACTGTAGCCATGGCCGTAACCGCAGTTGAGGATCTGTGATTTGCCACCGGCGCGCAGATAGTCGATCGCCTTCAGGTGTGCATCGGCAAGGTCCTCGACGTGAATATAGTCACGCACACCGGTGCCGTCCGGTGTCGGGTAGTCGGTCCCAAAGATATAGAGTGCGTCGCGCTTGCCCAGTGCCTGTTCGGCCGCGACCTTCATCAGCAGCGTGGCCCCGGGGGTCGATTGGCCAATACGACCTTCCGGATCCGATCCGGCCACGTTGAAATAACGCAGGATCACGTAGCGCAGGTCGCTGGCGGCACCGAGGTCGCGCAGCATGTACTCGGTCATCAGCTTGGACATGCCATAGGGATTGATCGGATTGGTTGGCGTGTCTTCCCAGCACTGCTGCGATTCCGGGGTGCCATAGACCGCCGCGGTCGAGGAAAACACGAAGTGCTTTACGCCCGCCTCGACGCAGCATTCCAGCAGATTGCGCGTTGCACAGGTGTTGTTGCGGTAATACATCAGTGGGTCGCTGACAGACTCGGGGACGATGGTGTGCGCGGCGAAATGGATCACGGTGTCGACCGCATGATCGTGCAGCAGTTGGCTGACCAGCGCCTTGTCTGCGGTGTCGCCTTCGACGAAATCACCGAACAGCACGGACTCGCGAAAACCCTTCGACAGGTTGTCCAGCGTCACTACGCGTTCGCCCGCCTCGCCGAGCTGGCGAACCGTGTGACTGCCGATATAACCGGCACCACCGGTGACCAATACAGAGTTGGAAGTCATACGGTTCCCTTTGAATTCTGGTTGTTGCCCGGATCGACAAGGCCGCGATGATAACCGCTGCGGGTCGGCGATTCACGGTCCGGAATAGTCGTAGAAACGCAACGACAGTTCGAGGTGAGGCCTGCGTACCGCGAGACTGGCAAAGTGTTGTGAGTTCGGCCTGAACCCATAAGTGCTGACATCGGCCGGATCGACCCGGCCTGCGAATATGCCCTGCCCGAATGCCTTCTGCCGGGCTTCCATCCTGGTCCACAGGTCGAGGAACAGCGCCAGCTGCCGATCGGCGGGGGCGGCGCTGATCTGCGCAACCTCGGCGGCGGTCAAGGCCCGGCGTGCCAATCGCAGCGGGTCATCGATAGCACGCAGCCGCTCTATGTCGACGCCGACCTCGGTGGCGGCCGTGACCGCCAGCAGGGCCGTGTCGGTGCAATGTGACAGATTGAATTCGAGAGGCAGATCGAGATACGGCTTGCCGCCCGGTTGCACGGACAGCACCAGCGTCTCGGCCGGCCGTTCGAGATAGCGCGCCAGCACGTCGCGCGTTGCCGCGCGCGCCAGGGTCCGATGCGCCGTCGGGTCGGCAGTCGGGTGGTTGGGCAGTGCCAGACCGATACGCCACACATCCACCTGTGACTCGATGGGGCGGGGATGGCTGGGGCCGGGCGACCATTCGGGAAAGACGTCTCGGTGCATCGTTTTGCAAGGCTGAGCGGGGGCGCCATCATAGCAAGCCGTTGCTGCTATGCTGAGGCGCCGGGCCGATCGGCCAAGAGGACCCATGCTGACCCAGATCGTTCGACACCCCATACCGTCCGAGCCCGAGCCAGGCGATTGCCCCGGGGACGTGAACCCACTGCTGTGGCGGATCTATCGCTCGCGCGGCATCGATGATGCACGGGAACTCGAGCGTGAGCTCGGTGCCCTGATCCCGCCGGCACAGATGGCCGGGCTGGACGCCGCCGTGGTCGAGCTGGCAGCAGCGCTCGAAGGCGGGCAACGCATCCTGGTCATCGGTGATTTCGATGCCGACGGTGCAACGAGTTGCGCGCTGGCGGTACTGGCGCTGCGTGCATTCGGTCACCACGAGGTCGACTTCCTGGTGCCGAATCGTTTCGAGTTCGGTTATGGACTGACACCGGAGATCGTCGAGGTGGCGCGCGCCCGTGCGCCGGACCTGATCGTTACTGTGGACAACGGCGTCTCCAGCGTAGCCGGTGTCGCCGCCGCCAAGGCCCTGGGTTGGCGGGTCGTGGTCACCGATCACCATCTCGCCGGTGCTGTGCTCCCCGACGCCGATGCGCTGGTCAACCCGAATCTTCCTGACAACCCTTTTCCGTCGAAGGCGCTGGCCGGCGTGGGTGTGATTTTCTACGTGCTGGTCGGATTGAGAAGCCACCTGCGAGCCGCTGGCTGGTTCGAGCGCAAGGCGATTGCGGTACCGAACATGGCTGAGCTGCTCGATCTCGTGGCATTGGGCACCGTGGCCGACGTGGTGCCGCTCGATCGCAACAACAGGATCCTGGTGCACCAGGGTCTGTTGCGGATCCGCAGCGGGCGCTGCCGGCCGGGCATCACCGCTCTGCTGCAGATCGCCGGGCGCAACCCGGCGCGCGCAGGGTCTGCCGACATGGGCTTTGCAGTCGGACCACGGCTCAATGCCGCCGGCCGTATCGATGATATGAGCCTCGGCATCGACTGCCTGCTGAGCGACGATGCCGACGAGGCGCATCGTCTTGCCAGTGAACTGGACCGCCTCAATCGCGAACGTCGCTCGATTGAGGACCAGATGAAAACGCAGGCCGAGACGATCCTCGGCGACTGGACACCGGATGACGGTGAACTGCCGTGGGGACTTTGCCTGTACAGGGAGGACTGGCATCAGGGGGTCATCGGCATCCTGGCGTCACGTATCAAGGAGCGATATCACAGGCCGGTGATCGCGTTCGCCGCGGCGGGTGACGGTGTGCTCAAGGGTTCCGCACGCTCGATCTCCGGACTGCACATCCGTGATGTCCTGGACGAGGTCGCCGCGCGCGAACCCGGGCTGCTGCAGAAATTTGGCGGACACGCAATGGCGGCAGGTCTGAGCATTCCGCAGTCCGGTTTCGACAGCTTCGCGCGCCTGTTCGACGAAGTCGTGCGTTCTCACCTGTGCGACGATGATCTGCGCGCGGTCATCCATTCCGATGGCCCGGTGCCGGAGGTCGAGTTGACGCTGGACACGGCGCGCGCGATCCACGACGGTGGCCCCTGGGGGCAGGGGTTCAGTGAACCGATCTTCGATGATCACTTCGAGGTCGTGAGCAGTCGCGTGGTCGGAAAAAAACACTGGAAGCTCGTGGTGCGCCCGGTCACCGGAAGTCAGGTCCTCGACGCCATTGCGTTCAATGCGGTCGAGGTCCTTCCGACAGTACCCGGCAGGGTTCATGCTGCCTACCGGCTGGATCAGAACGAGTGGCAGGGTCGGTTGAGCCTGCAGTTGCGATTCGAATACCTGGAGGAAGCCACGCCATGAGCGATGTTGATGCCTTTGAACCACCAAGCAAATCGGCGCGCAAGCGCGAGGTCGAGGGCCTGCAGGTTCTGGCCGACCGGATGAGCCAGTTGAGCGACAAGGAACTCAAGCGCCTGCGTGTCCCTGATCAACTGCGTGACGCCATTGCACTGGTGCGCCCGATGCGGCCGTCCGGGGCACGCAACCGGCAACTCAAGCACTGCGTCAAATTCATGGACGTCGAGGAGCTCGGCGAGGTGATCGCCTATCTGGACGACCGCAATTCGCAGCAGGTCGCGGCAAACCGCGCATTTCACGAGATAGAGCGCTGGCGCGACCGGCTGCTGGACGAGGGGGATCCCGCCCTGGAGGCCTTGTTCGATGCCCATCAGGATCTCGACCGCCAGCATACGCGGCAGTTGTATCGTGATGCGCTGCGCGAAAAGGATGCCGGCAAACCTGCGGGGGCGGGGCGTAAGCTGTTTCGCTTCCTGCGCGATTCCCTGCCGGGCGCACACCAAAAAAATTAAATACTTAGCTGTTGTTTGATTGGGGGTGCAGGCGTAACCCCGCGGTTTTGCGACAATTTTGCTGCAGTGCAGCAGTTGGACTTGGACGGCCGTCCGTACGAGCAATTGATTTCTGTCGTCAGTTCACCTAAATAGGCTATTACTTTGTCAGGCCAGAAAACGAAAACACGACAGATGACCACAACCACACGCCGGCCCGTCCACCTCAATCTGTTCAAAATCAAGCTCCCGATCGCAGGGATCATGTCGATCATCCACCGTGCAACGGGCATGTTCATGTTCGTTGCCCTGCCGTACCTGATCTACCTGCTCGACCTGTCGCTGTCCGGGCCCGCCGGGTTTGCCGAGGCTGTCGAATCGGTGCACGGCTTCGTCGGCACGGTGTTCGTGTTCCTGATCATGTGGTCGTTGTCGCATCACCTGCTGGCCGGGATCCGTTACCTGCTGATCGATGTCGATCTCGGTGTGGAGAAGGAGATGGCGCGTCAGACCGCGCTGGCGGTAGTGGTGGCCGGCCCGATACTTGGTTTGCTGTTGACGGGGGGCGTGCTATGAGCCGCAAGGCATCCGGGCTCAAGGCGTGGGCCATACAGCGCCTGACGGCGATATATGTCGGGCTGTTCTCGCTGTACCTGTTGTTGGTGCTGCTGTTTGCCGCGCCGGCACAGTACGCGGACTGGAAGGCATGGGTCGGCGGCCCGCTGGTCAGTGTCGCCATGCTGCTTTTCGTGGTCAGTGTGCTGATGCACGCATGGATCGGCGTGCGAGACGTGCTGATCGACTACATCCATCCGATCGCGATCCGCGCGGCCCTGCTCGGCGTGATCGCCCTGGCACTGGTTGCCATGGGCCTGTGGGCCGCACAGGCGCTGATACTGGTCCGCCTCACCTGACAAGACGCTGGTCTGAGAAAACACAACAATGGCTTTGAACAAACGACGTTTTGACGCACTGATCATCGGCGCCGGCGGTGCCGGGCTGAACGCCGCCATCCAGTTGGCGAATACCGACGCCCGCGTGGCCGTGGTGTCGAAGGTGTTTCCGACCCGCTCGCACACGGTGGCGGCGCAGGGCGGGGTGAACGCCGCGCTGGCCAACGTGCTGCCGGACAACTGGCACTGGCACATGTTCGATACCGTCAAAGGCTCCGACTACCTGGGTGATCAGGACGCGATCGAGTTCATGTGCCGCGAGGCCATTCCGACCGTTTACGAGCTGGAACACAACGGCGTGCCGTTCTCTCGTCTCGATGACGGCAAGATCTACCAGCGTGCCTTCGGTGGTCAGAGCCAGAACTTCGGCGGCGCACAGGCCGCTCGTACCTGTGCCGCGGCCGACCGCACCGGGCATGCGATTCTGCATGCGCTGTATCAGCAGAACGTGCGTGCCCGCACCCATTTCTTCGACGAGTATTTCGCGATAGACCTGATCCGCGATGATGAAGGCGCGATCCTCGGCGCATTGATCATGGAGATCGAGACCGGTGAACCGCTGCTGATCGAGGCCAAAGCCACGGTACTGGCGACCGGAGGCTGCGGACAGGTGTACCGCACGACGTCCAACGCCCACATCAACACGGGTGACGGCACGGCGATGGCGCTGCGCGCCGGCATACCGCTGATGGACATGGAGTTCTTCCAGTTCCATCCGACCGGCATTGCCGGCAAGGGCATGCTGATCACCGAGGGTGTGCGCGGCGAGGGCGGTTACCTGGTGAACAAGGATGGTGAACGCTTCATGGAGCGTTATGCCCCGAACGCGAAGGACCTGGCCAGCCGCGATGTGGTGTCGCGTGCGATCGTCACCGAGGTGAAGGAGGGCCGCGGTTGCGGCCCGCAGGCCGACCACGTGCTGCTCAAAGTGGATCACCTCGGTGAGGAGATTGTCAGCAAGCGACTGCCGGGTATCCGTGAGAGCGGCAAGATTTTCGCCGGTGTGGACGCCGTGCACGAACCGCTGCCGGTGTTCCCGACCGCGCACTATGTGATGGGCGGCATTCCGACCGATCCCTACGGTCGCGTGATTGTGCCGCAGGGCAATGGCGAGGAGGTGGTCCCGGGGCTGTATGCGGCTGGCGAATGTGCCTGCGTGTCGGTGCACGGCGCGAACCGCTTGGGCGGCAACTCGCTGCTCGACATCCTGGTATTCGGGCGTGCGGCCGGGCTCGATGTGATCGAGAGCCTCAAAGAGCACAGGAATCATCGTCCACTCAACGAATCCAGCGTCGAGACGGCCATGGCGCGCCTGACCCGCTGGGACCAGAAAGGCGAAGGCATCTCGGTGCGTGCGCTGCGCGACGAGTTCCGCAAGACGATGGAAGATCATGCCGGCGTGTTCCGCACCGAGGAGATCATGGCCGAAGGCGTGGAGAAGCTGAAGGCACTGCGCGACAAGCTGCCGGAGGTACGCCTGAGCGATCACTCCAAGGTATTCAACACCGCGCGCGTCGAAGCGCTCGAACTCGAAAACCTGGTCGACACCGGCATTGCGATTGCCTATTCGGCGCTCAAGCGACAGGAGAGCCGGGGTGCACATTCTCGGCCGGATTTCCCTGCGCGCGATGATGCAAACTGGATGAAGCACAGCCTGTATTTCAAACAGGACGATCACATGGACTACAAGCCGGTACGCACCAAGCCGTTGACCGTCGAAACCTTCCCGCCCAAAGAACGCGTGTACTGAGGAGCAGCCCTCGATGAAGTTTCTGGTTTCCCGATACAACCCCGACAGTGATGCTGCCCCCTATATGCAGGCGTTCGAGGTCGAGGTGCCGCGTGGCATGATGCTGCGTGACGCCCTGCTGGACATCAAACGCCAGGACGAGTCGTTCGCATTCCGTCACTCCTGCGGCGAGGGCGTGTGCGGTTCCGACGGCGTCAACGTCAACGGCATCAACAAGCTGGCCTGCATCACACCGGTGTCCGAGTTGAAAGAGCCGATCGAGGTGCGACCATTTCCCGGGCGTCCGATCATCCGTGACCTGGTGGTCGACATGACCCAGTTCTACCAGCAGTACAAGGCAGTAAAACCCTGGCTGGTACGCAACGACCCGATGCCCGAACAGGAAATCCTGCAGTCACCGCAAGACCGCGACAAGCTCGACGGCCTGTACGAGTGCATCCTGTGCGGTTGCTGCTCGACCTCCTGCCCGTCGTTCTGGTGGAATCCGGAGAAGTTTCACGGGCCGCAGGCACTGCTGACTGCTTGGCGTTTTCTTGCCGACTCACGTGACCAGGCGACCGACGAGCGCCTCGATGCGCTCGAGGGTCCGTACAAGCTGTTCCGCTGCCACACCATCATGAACTGTGTCGAGGTGTGTCCGAAGGGACTCAACCCGACCAAGGCGATCGGGCACATCAAGGCCCTGATGCTGAAGAACGCAGTTTGAGTTCGGCCGGCCAGAGACATGCCCCCGTCAATGCCGAGCAGCTGCGCTGGCAATGCCGGCGCGGGATGCTCGAACTGGACTTCGTTCTGGAACGTTATCTCGACCTCCACTATGCGGCAGCCGATGGTGCCGAGCAGGTGTTGTTCCGCGATCTCCTGACCGCTCAGGACCCCGAATTGCAGGCATGGATACTGAACGGGGTGGCACATCCCGACGAAGCATTTCGCCCGTTGATTGCCCGCATCCGCGGCATCTGAGCGGCCATCGTTCAGGTGGCGGGAGGTGCCAGCCGGGCCTCTATCTCGGTGATCAGTGCGGCCAGGGTCGACACATCCAGCTGGCGGATCAGCTTTGGAAACTGTGCGAGTTTGCTGCCCAGTTCCTGGTCGTGGAGTTCGCTCAGCACGTAGCGTTTCAAGGTCACTGCCGCGTCATCGAAATCGATCCCGCTGACAAGTCCCGGACTGTCCAGGAAGGCCTGCGCCTTGTCGCTGAAACTGGCGAGCAGTTGTTCTTTCGTTTCGATCATCGCTATGACTCCTTGAGCGCAATGTTCAATGTAGGCCGTAGAGACCGGGAAACGCCAGTATCGAGATGACAATCGCGATCTGCATCACGATGAACGGCACAACACCACGATAGATATCCAGTGTGCGAACGCCCTGCGGCGCCACACCCTTCAGATAGAACAGGCTGAAACCGAACGGGGGGGTCAGAAATGACGTCTGCAGGTTCATCGCGATCAGGATGGCGAACCACAGCATGCTGATTCCCAGCGTCTCGGCAACCGGCGCCAGTATAGGCACCACGATGAAGGAAATTTCCACGAAATCGATGAAGAATCCCAGCGCCAGGATGATCACCATGGAGAAGATCAGAAAGCCCCATTTCTCTCCGGGCAGTTGGGTCAGGAACGCCTCGACCACCGCGTCGCCGCCGGTATAACTGAAAGCCATGGAAAAGGCTGTGGCACCGAGCAGGATCGCGAATACCATCGCGGTGATCTTGACCGTCTCGAGTGCGCTCTCATACAGCAGGCGCCACGAGAACTTGCGATACAGGATCGAAAGCAAGATTGCACCGGCCACGCCGAGCGCCGAGGATTCGGTCGGAGTGGCGATACCGGCGAAGATCGAACCCAGCACGACGACGATCAGCATCAGCGGCGGTACCACGGCACGCAGGGCATCGAGATACTGTCGTCCGGTGCTGCGCGCATCCACTTCGAACGGTACCGACGGTGCAGTATCCGGTCGCAGGTGGGCGAGTGCCAGCACATAGGCGATGTACAGTCCGACCAGGGCCAGACCCGGGATCAATGCCGCCCGGAACAGATCACCGACCGCCAGTCCCATCACGTCGCCGAGGATGATCAGGATGATCGAGGGCGGAATGATCTGCCCCAGTGTTCCGGCGCCGCAGATGACACCGCAGGACAGCTGGCGGCTGTAGCCGTACTTGAGCATCACCGGCAGCGAGATCACGCCCATCGCCACAACGCTGGCGCCGACGACGCCCGTCGATGCGGCCAGCAGCCCGCCAACCAGGATCGTCGAGACCGCCAGGCCGCCGCGCATGGTACCGAACAGCCGTGCCATGGATTCCAGCAGCTGTTCGGCCAGCTGCGTCTTCTGCAGCACGATTCCCATCAGGACAAACAGCGGGACGGCCATCAGCACCGTGTTCTGCATGATGTTGTAGATGCGAAACGGCATGAAGGCGAACAGGTCCCAGCCCTGCGCCAGCACACCGAAGATCACGGCGACACCACCGAAGGTGAACGCGACCGGGAAGCCGAGCAACAGCAGCAACAGGGCGACGAAAAACATGGCGATGCCGATCAACGGAGAGTGCCTGCTGCGTATTTCAGGGACGGAAGGGCTGGTAGGCGTGGGCCTTTTCCAGGCCCAGGTACTCGTTGATCGCACGCAGCATGAAGCCGAGGCTGCTGATCAGCACACAAATGAAGGCGGTCGGGATCAGCGCCTTGACGATCCAGCGGGCGGGCAGGCCGCCAGGGTCGCCGCTGGTCTCGCCGATGACCCAGGCCTCATGGGCAAAAGAGACACCGTAGTCGGCGACCAGGAAACAGAACGGCCACAGCAGCAGGATGGTCCCAAGGATATCGATCACCGCACGCCGGCGCGGTGCGAGGCGCTCGTAGATCACATCGACCCGCACATGGCCATCGATCCTGAGCGCATAGGCGACACCGAAAAGGAAGACCGCCGAATACAGATGCCATTCCAGCTCCTGCATGCCGATCGAGACATCGTTGAGCAGGTAACGCATCAGCACGTCGTAGAACACGTTGAATACCAGAAGCAGCAGGGCCGCGGCGGAGAATGCGCCGATGCCATCGGAAAATCGGTTGAACACGCGCTCTGCGCGCAGCAGTGTTGACGGTGCCACCTGAGATTCACCCGCGGCCTGTGTATGAGGACTGCATGGTAGCGCATTACCCCGTTGGTTCGCCGGTGGCGACGGGGCGGCAGCTCAATCCTGCAGATCGCGCATGCTGTTCAGGTATGCCTGGTCCGAGATCGCGGTCCAGGCGCGTGCCCTGGCCAGATAGTCGGCCTGCGAGTCGATGATCTCCCTGGCGAGCGGGTCAGCGGCTGCAAACTCTGCGAGAAGCTCGTCGTTGGCCTTTTTAAGGGCGGCGAGCACCGGCTTCGGGAAGGTCCTGATCTGGATGTCAGGAAACTCCTGCTGCATCGTCGCCCAGTTCACCGCGTTCTTGTGGTACGCCAGGGTGTACATATCGGCGGCGGCTGCGCGCATCGCCACCCGCAGGATCTCCTGCAGATCGGGCGGCAGGCGCTCCCAGGATTGCCTGTTGATCAGAAACTGCAGCTCGGCGCTGGGTTCGTGCCAGCCGGTGTAGTAGTAAGGCGCAATCTTGTGAAAGCCCATTCGCAGGTCGAGTGACGGTCCGACCCATTCCAAGGCGTCGATGGTGTTGCGTTCCAGTGCCGTGTACAGCTCACCCGGCGGGATGTTGGTCGGTTTGGCGCCCAGTCTCGCGAGCACCTCGCCGGCGAAACCCGGGATGCGCATCTTCAACCCCTGCAGATCTTCAACCGAGTTGATTTCCTTGCGAAACCAGCCACCCATCTGGCCGCCGGTGTTCCCGCCGGGAAACGACAGCAGGCCGTGTCTGGCGTATACCTTCTCCATCAACTGCAGACCGCCGCCGTGGTAGAACCAGGCCAGCTGTTCGGGTGCGGTCATGCTGAACGGCATATTGGTGAAATACAGCGTGTCCGGGTCTTTGCCTTTCCAGTAGTAGGACGCGGAGTGCCCCATGTCGTACTGCCCGGCTTTGACCATGTCAAACACGCCGAACGGCGCCTTGTGCTTGTTTGCCGAATCGATGGTGATCCGCAACCGACCGCCCGACATCTGCTCCACCGTGGCCGCGAGTTGCCTGGTGGTATCACCGAAGATCGGGTAGTTGGGTCCCCAGGTCTCGGCCAGCTTCAGGGTGAAGTTCTGCGTTACCGGCGTGGCCTGCGCCGCCGGTGGTTGCGGCTTGTCGCAGGCGACCAGCAGTAACGCCAGCATCGATGCCAGCAGGATCTTCAAAAGCCTGTCGTACACGGAGTCGTCCCGATTCAATGCTTCATCATCGATTCGACAGTGCGTACCTCGGCCGAGATCTCCCGGGTCGAGCCGTCGTCGAAGGTCAGGGTGATCGGGATCCGGTCACCCGGTGCGATCGGTGCGGTCAGGTCGAACAGCATGATGTGCAGGCCACCCGGTTCCAGCGACACCGTTTGGTCCGGCGGCAGGTGGATATGCACGATACGGCGCATGCGCATCACCCCGTCGTCCATCGTGTGCATATGCAGTTCGACGGCGCTGGCGGCCGGGCTGCTGGCATCGACCACGAAGCGCTCAACGGCATCGCTGCTGCGCAACTGCATGAAGGCGGCGGTGGTCTTGACCACCGGCGGGATCGCACGCACATACGGATCCGTGACGGTGACCTTGTCGGCGATCCCGTCGGCGGCAACAGGGGTGATGCTGGACAGGCCGAGCACGAGACCGGCGAAAACGGAATAAACAGCGGATTTTGCGGATTTCATCAACGGCTCCAGGCACTGAACAGGTCGCAAAGCCTATTCAACTCCGGGCCTGCCGGCAATGACCGCTGTCATTGCGCGCGGCTAGGGGATCTCGCGCAGATGGCGTGGCCGGCCGTCATCACCCAGCGCGACATAGACCAGAGTCGCATCCGCCACCACGTTGACCAGGTTGGCCTCGAGCTGACGACAGGCCTCGGCGATGACGTGCACGGTGATCGAGGTCTGGCCGCGGCGCCGGATCTCCGCATAGCAGCTGACCAGGTCGCCGACCGCGACAGGCGCGAGAAAACGGAACTCCTTCACCGCCACGGTTGCCACCCGGCCCTCGGCCTCACGGATCGCGAGGATGCTGCCGGCGATGTCGACCTGCGACATCAGCCAGCCGCCGAAGATGTCTCCGTAGGCATTGGTATCCGCCGGCATGGCGACGACACGATAGGTCAGCTCACGTTGCGCGGCGTGTTCAGTGTCCGGCGTATAACTTTTCTGCAATGTCGTGATATCGCTCAAGGATTTCATGGCGACGCAGTTTCAGCGTCGGGGTCGCCAGGCCATTATCCGGGGTCCAGGGTTCGTTGACTACGGCCACCTCGCGCACCTGTGCATAGCCGGGAAAGGCGGACGTGCGCTGCTGGACGTGGCGCATGAACAGCGACCGCACGTTCTCATCGCAGCAGGTCTCCTCGTTGGCCGGGTCGAGGTGGAGTTCGCTGGCGACACGCGCGAACGCCTCAGGGTTGGGTACCAGCAGCGCGCTCAGATAAGGCCGACCCTCGCCGATCACCAGTACCTGGTCGACCAGTTCATCGAGGGCAATGGCATTTTCCATGTCCGCCGGCGGCACCTTTTCGCCGTTGGCGAGCACGATGATGTCCTTGATGCGCCCGGTGATGCGGATGTGTCCGCCGGGCTGGATCGCCACCTTGTCGCCGGTGTGCAGCCAACCGTCCCTGTCGATCACGCTGCGGGTGGCCAGCGGGTTGTTCCAGTAACCGAGCATGACGCTGGGACTGCGGGTAAGCAGCTCGTCGTTTTCGCCCACCCGCACCTCGACGCCGGGCAGCGCGACGCCGACGGATTCCGGATCATTGTTGTCCAGCGGGTTGGCGGCAATAACCGGCGCCGTCTCTGTCAGGCCGTAGCCCTGGGTAACCGGAATGCCGAGCCCGATGAACAGGCGTGCGACCTCAGAGGACAGCGCGGCGCCGCCACACACGGTAAAGCGCATGCGCCCACCCAGCCTGGCCCGTACCTTGCGAGCGACCAGGACATCGAGCAGCGGGTGGATCAGGAACGACGGTCGCCAGCGGCCGCGACCCTGGCGGTGGAGGAACCGTGCCCAGCCGGTATCGACCGCGGTGCGGAACAGACGACGCTTCGTGGCCGATTCGCCGGCCAGTTTGTCCATGATTCTGCCGTATACCCGCTCGAAGATGCGCGGTACCGAGATCATCAGGGTCGGCTGCACCGCGACCAGGTCCTCGGCCAACAACGGGATCGAGCGGCTGTAGGCCACCGCGGTTCCGGTTGCAATCGGCAGGTAGTAGCCGACGGTGCGTTCGAAGGCGTGGGAGAGCGGCAGAAACGACAGCATCAGGTCGTGTTCGAACACATCGAACAGCTGCAGCGCCGCCTGGATATTGAACAGGATGTTGCGATGACTGAGCATCACGCCCTTTGGCCGCCCCGTGGTGCCCGAGGTGTACACAATCGTCGCCAGGCTGTCCGGGTCGCCGGGTTGGCAGCAATAGGGTGCTTTCGCGGTCGTCAGCCAGGTCG
The DNA here is from genome assembly GCA_024235315.1 of Chromatiaceae bacterium. Lineage (GTDB taxonomy): Bacteria > Pseudomonadota > Gammaproteobacteria > Chromatiales > Chromatiaceae > Thiosocius. Next base: position 57,736 of record JACKMP010000004.1, read on the forward strand.
AGGGGGTGGCCAGGTTGTCAGTCCCCCCGGCGCCGGATTCGAGACACAGGATGCGGCGCAACCCGCCGAGGCGGCCGTGCAGACTGGCCAAGGCCTCCCACTGAGACACGCTCTCGATCAGCAGCATACTGGCGCCGGAGTCCTCGAGGATCCAGCCGATATTCTCGGCGCGATCGTTGGTGTAGATGGGTACCGTGACCAGGCCGAGGCCCTGTGCCGCCTGGTCGCAGATCACCCATTCCCAGCGGTTGCTGCACATGATCGCGACGCGGTCGCCCGGCTGCAGACCATCCGTGATCATCGCCGCCTGCCAGCGTGCCACCGCGTCACGCGTCTGTTCCCAGCTGAATTGGCGCCAGTCGCCGTCACGGAACTGCACGTAGGCCAGGCCGTCGGATGTACGCACACAGCGCTCGTTGAACAGGTCGGCCAGCGTGGTGGCGTCGTCCATCGTGATCATCCGCCGCTCGTGTAGCATGATCGCTCTCCTCCAAAATCCCTCTGCTCAGGCGATTGCCCCCCAACCCGGATCGGCATGGAAATGCTGGCCGAAACGGTCCTCCAGTTCGTCGAGTCGCTGTCTCACCTCGGCGCTGCCGCGACTGTGTACATAGTGCATTGGGCCGCCCCTGAACGGCGCAAAGCCGGTCCCGAAGATCACGCCAGCATCGAGCAGGTCCTCGTCACCGACCACGCCTTCGCGCAGGCAGGCCACCGACTCGTTGATCAGACGCAGGATCAGGCGATCGCTGATGTCCGGGTCCTGCGCCGGCGGCTCGCCGGCCGGTGCGGGCTTTACCGCCTTGCCGTCTTTCCAGGCATAGAATCCCTGGCTGGACTTGCGCCCCAGGTGACCCTGGTCGACCAACGTGCGCAGCTGATCCGGTACCGGATTGTGCAGCGCTCCTGCCATCTTGTCGGCGACCGAGAGGCAGATGTCCAGGCCCACGGTATCGGCCAGTTCGATTGGCCCCATCGGCATGCCGAACGCGACTGCCGCGCGGTCGATCGCCGTCGCAGGGATCCCCTCGTCAAGCAGCTCGACGGCCTCGAGCAGGTAGGGCATCAACACCCGGTTGACCAGGAACCCCGGGCTGCTGCGGACCTTCAGCGGCAGCTTGTCGATGTGACGGGCGAATGCCGCTGCGCGGCTGACCATTGCTGCCTCGGTGTGCGTGTCGTGGACCACCTCCAGCAACGGCATCTTGGCCACGGGATTGAAGAAGTGCAGACCGACCAGGCGACCGGGCCGCGCCAGCTTTGATCCCAGTTGCGCCAGAGGGATGCTGGAGGTGTTGCTGGCGAGCAGCGCGTCTTCCTTCATCTGCGGTTCGATCTGCGCATACAGTGCCTGTTTGGCATCGATATCCTCGTAGATCGCCTCGATCACCACGTCGGCATTACGCACCCCGCTGCCACGGTGATCCGGCATCAGCCGGTCGATTGCGGCCTGAACCGCATAGGGGTCTTTCAACTTGTGCCGGAACAACTGGTGCGCACGCTGCACCGCGCGGCTCAGGTACTCGGGCGCGCGGTCCTGCAGCGTGACACGCAGCCCACGCAGCGCGCACCAGGCCGCGATGTCCCCGCCCATCACGCCACCGCCGATCACGTGTACCTGGCGTGGCTGAAAGTCCGCCTTGTTGCCCTCGGCCTTCAGGCGGTCCTGCAGCAGGAACACCCGGATCAGATTCTGTGCGGCTGTGGCATTGATCAATCGCGCGACATTGCGTGCCTCACTGGCATACATCGCAGAGGCGTCGCCGGCCGTGGCGCGCCAATGCTCCAGCAGTTCGAAGGGGGCAGGGTAGTGGGCACGGTTCACCCGCTTTTCGACCTGCGATGCCAACACCCTGCAGACCAGCGGGCGCAGCATCGCCAACGACGGCAGACGCCGGACCCAGCCGGCGCGGCGCGGTCGCGTGTTGCGCCGGATCATGCCGGCCGCGGCGGCGCGCAACTGGCGCTGTGGCACGGCGAGATCGACCAGTCCCATGCGGCGTGCCTGCCGGGCACTGACAGTGCGTCCCCCAAGCATCAGCTGCAACGCCGCCAGATCGCCGAGCAGGCGCGTGCTGCGCACGGTGCCGCCGTACCCGGGAAAAATGCCGAGCCTGACCTCGGGAAAGCCCAGCCGCGTCGCTGTGTCGTCGACACCCACGCGGTAATCGCAGGCCAGCGCGAGTTCCAGGCCGCCACCGAGGCAGAAACCATGGATCGCGGCGACCGTCGGGAAGGCCATCGATTCGAGACGGTGCAGGATCTCGTGGACGCGGCGGATGTGCTGCTCGGCCGATGCCACCCCCGGCACCTCGGCGAACGCCTTCACGTCGGCGCCGGCGATGAATCCGGATGCCTTGCCGGAGATGATCACCAGCCCCTTGGGGTGCATCTGCGCGATCTGTACCAGACGCTGGTCGAATTCCTCGAGCAGTTCTGTGGTCAGCACATTGGCCGTGCTGTCGGCCTTGTCGACCTGCAACCACGCGATGTCGTCGGTGTCCCTGGAGATGCTGAAGTGCGGGTTCATGCCAGGTCTCCCGTCAGGTCACGTTCCAGCAGCAGGGCGCCGCCCTGGCCGCCACCGATACACAGGCTGGCGATACCTCGCCGCCATCCCTCGCGCTGCATGACCTTCAAGGCGTGCAGCGTGATGCGCGCCCCACTGGCCCCGACCGGGTGCCCGAGACTGATGCCGCCACCGTCGATGTTCAGCCGATCGTCGCGGATCGGCGCGAACGCCTGGTCGCGCTGCAGGCTGTCCCGGCAGTAGTCGGTCGAGGTCCACGCGCTGGTGCATGCCAGCACCTGGGCGGCGAACGCCTCGTTGATCTCCCAGACGTCGATGTCATCGGAGTCGAACCCGTGGCGCTGCATGATCGGCGCCATCGCGTGCACCGGGCCAAGCCCCATCTGCGCCGGGTCGAGCCCCGCCCACTGACTGTCGACGATGCGTCCGAGTACCGGCAGATCCAGTCGTTCGACGGCCTCTTCGGACGCCAGCAAAAGCATCGCAGCGCCATCGCTGACCTGGGCGCTGTTGCCGGCGGTGACGCGGCCGACCGGGCGGTCGAACACCGGCCGCAGTCGGCCCAGCGCCTCGATGGACGAGTCCGGACGCAGACCATCATCGTGGGCGTAAACGTTGCCGTCGCCGTCGTAAAGCGGTTCGATCTCTTCCAACCCGTCCTGGTCGACGGCTTGACCCAGGCGCTGGTGGCTGCGCAGCGCGTAGGCGTCCATGTCCGCACGCGTGATCCCGAATCGCTCGGCCAGCTCCTCGGCGGTCTGCCCCATCGACAGGCCCACCACCGGGTCGGTAAGGCCGCGCAGCAGTGCCACGACCAGCCTGAAATGCGCCGGTCGCAGTTGCAGCAGCGCGCGGCCGCGCGCGCCGATCGTCGCCGCCTGGTTCCAGGTCCCCAGCCATGCGGTCATCAGTTCGTTGAGCATCACCGGGTGATGGCTCATCGCCTCGGTACCACCGGCCAGCACCAGGTGACTGCGCCCGCCGGCAATGTCCAGCGCGGCGCTCTCCAGTGCCTGCATCCCGGAAGCGCAGTTGCGCTGCACCGTCCAGGCCGGGACCTGCTCACCGCAGCCCAGGCGCAGCGCCAGCACGCGCGCGATATTGGCCTCGTCCGGGCCCGATGACACACAGCCCAGCACGACCTGATCGACACTGTCGGGCGCCAGACCGACGCGGTTCAGCAGGGCGCGGCCCGCCGCCAGTGCGAGGTCGCTGGCGCGAAACGGCGAAGGCCGGCCGCGCACCTTGAGGAACGGCGTACGTGCGCCGTCGATCACGTACACCTTGCGACCATGCAGTCGTCCGATGTTCTGTTCGTGCACTCGCTGCGTCATGCTCCGTTCTCCTGTGTGCCAGTCCGGTTCATACCGCGTAGATCGCCGGCCTGTCCGCCGTCGGCGGGCGGCGCGCGTACCGCTTGCCGTAGTGGGCGAAGCTGTCGACCATCACCACCCTGCGGCGCAGGGTCTGCATCTTTTCCAGCTCGGCGGCATCGGCAGCAGAGATCAGGCCGTCGGCCACGGCCTCGGTCACCCATTCGGCGGAAGACCGTCCGCGCAACAGGCCGGCACGGCGCGCGTCGCGCAGCGTCTTTTCGATCGGCGCGACCCTGGCGGCCTGCGCGAATGCCTGCTCTATCTCGCCCTGGCGCAGCGCCTCGTCGTCACTGAGGAAGATGCCCTGTGTGAGTCGGTCTCGGGCTGCACCCGGTCGCAGGAGGATGGCGGCCGCTTCGTGATCGATGCGGTCGCGGGTCGCCGTGTAGGGGGAGCCCGTGGGGAATACACAGGCGCGCAGCAACCAGGCGAGTGGCCGGAACGGCAGGTTGCGGAACAGCAGGCGGAAACGTTCCTGCATCCGGTACAGCGAGTTCTCGCACGCCCAGCGCACCAGTGGCAGATCCTCCTGTGGACGCCCCTGGTCTTCGAAGCGTTTCAGCGTTGCCGAGGTGAGATACAGCTCGCTGAGAATGTCACCCAGACGCGCCGACAGGCGTTCCTTGCGTTTGAGCGAACCGCCGAGCGTCATCATCGCGACATCGGCACTCAGCGCGAAGGCGGCGCTCATCCAGTGCAGTTGCTGAAAATAGCGCCGTGTCGGCCCGTCGACCGGTGCACTGGACAGGCGTCCGCGAGTCAGGCCGAGAAACAGGCTGCGGGCGATATTGCCGAACACGAAGCCGACGTGGCCGAAGATCGCGTGGTCGAAGTCGACCAGACCACGCCGCGTATCGGGGTCCTGTGCGGCCTGGAACTCTTTCAGTACCCAGGGATGGCAGCGCACCGCACCCTGACCGAAGATGATCATGCTGCGGGTCAGGATGTTGGCGCCCTCGACGGTGATCGCGATCGGGATCGCCTGGTAGGCACGGCCGATCAGGTTGGACGGCCCCAGGCAGATGCCGCTGCCCCCCTGGATGTCCATCGCGTCATTGATACAGCGGCGGTAGTTCTCGGTCAGGTGATACTTGACGATCGCCGAGATCACCGACGGCTTCTCGCCGATATCGAGCGCACCGAGGGTCAGGGTGCGGGCGGCGTCCATCTGGTAGGTGAGGGCGGCGATCCGCGCCAGCGGTTGTTCGATGCCCTCGAAGTGCCCGATCGGCCGGTTGAACTGTTGGCGGATCGCCGCATAGGCGCCGGTGAAACGGCTGGCGGTCTTGCCCGCACCGACGCTCAACGCCGGCAGCGAGATACCCCGACCCTCGGCCAGGCACTCGACCAGCATGCGCCAACCCTGGCCGATGTAGCGGGTGCCGCCGATCAGCTGGGTCATCGGAATGAACACGTCGTGGCCCTTGTTCGGGCCGTTCTGGAACGGAATGTCCAGGGTTACATGGCGTTCGCCGATACTCACGCCCGGGGTATCGCGGGGCACCAGCGCCAGGGTGACGCCCAGGTCGGTTGTCTCACCCAGCAGGTGATCCGGGTCATACAGTTTGAACGCAAGACCGAGCAGGGTGCAGATCGGCCCCAGGGTGATGTATCGCTTCTCCCAATTCAGGCGCACGCCCAGCACGCGTTCACCGTTCCAGTCACCATGGCATACCACGCCGCTGTCCGGGATCGCGCCGGCATCGCTGCCCGCCTCCGGCCCGGTCAGCGCGAAGCAGGGCACCTCTTCACCGCGCGCCAGGCGCGGCAGGTAGTGATTCTTCTGTTCGCGGGTACCATAGTGCAGCAGCAGTTTTCCGGGGCCGAGTGAGTTGGGCACCATCACCGTGACCGCGGCGGTGATACTGCGGCTGGCCAGCTTCATCACCACCTCGGAGTGGGCCAGTGCCGAAAACCCCTTGCCACCGTATTCCTGCGGGATGATCAGACCGAAGAAACCCTGCTCCTTGATATACCGCCAGGCCTCGGGCGAGAGGTCCCGGTCTTCGTGGGTGATGCGCCAGTCGTCGAGCATCCGGCACAGGGTGTCGGTCTGCTGATCGAGGAAGGCGCGTTCCTGCTGGCTGAGATGCGGCTTGGGCAGGTTGAGCAGGCGCTGCCAGTCCGGCTTACCGGTAAACAGCTCGGCGTCCCACCACACGCTGCCCGCCTCCAGCGCCTCCTGCTCGGTCTGCGACATCGGCGGCATCACCTTGCGGAACTGCCGGAACAGCGGCGCGGTCACATGGCGGCGCCGGATCCGCGGCACACCCAGCAGCAGCACTGCGGCAGCCGACAGCAGCCAGGCGGGTATGGCGACGTACCAGGTTACCGTGGTGCCCAGGGTGAACACCGTCAGGCCTGCTGCCAGCGCTGCGATCCACACCCCGGTGCCGGCGCCCCAGTAGGCCAGCGCCCAGACCACGGCGATCGTCAACAAGAGTCCGGTGATCCACATGTCGTCTACCCCCTGCGCCTGAGAAACGCCAACCCGAGGCGCCTGTGCGCCGCGGTGGTAATGTTCGGCACCTCGACGACGATGTCTTCAGCCGCATCATCGGTGGCATCGTCAGGCGCATCCGCTTGCCCGCGTTGCAGCACCTTGCTCGGTGGCGGACTGAACGCATGGCGCTCGTCGTTGTAGATATCCTCGTCACTCCACGGCAGACGGTGATACAGGCCGATGTCGTTGAGGCCGAGGTAGGGATACTTGATGATCGAAAAATACGGCGAATAATCGAAATCCCGTGGCGCGAACAGCCGCGGGTTGCGTTTGAAGAAGCGCACGCTGCCATCCTGCGCGCGGTCGATGAACGGCAGGATGGGGAAATCCACCGTACCGAAGGCCTCGGCGAGCAGCGTCGAGCACACGGTGCGGGTCGGCTTGCCCGCATTGTGCTGGAACAGGCTCGAGCGCCAGCGCCGCGGCAGAAAACTCCAGGGGAAGAAGAACCGCGCAAGATCGAGTATCTGTCGGACGTCGTATTCCCAGCCCAGATGCTTGACCGCGTAGCCGATCACCCCTTCGGCGTCGGCCGGCGAAAGCCCCGCAGGCCGGCAGATCCGCAGATGATCGGTTCGGTAGGCGTTCAGCGGCGAGATAATGGTGCCGCGACCGATCAGTGCCTCGATGATCAGCTGATCTTCCGGGTCACCGTCATAGTGATACTCGACCACCGACCGCAAGTCGGGATCCTTGATGTCGTACAGACGGCCGATGTAGAGGGCGGAGTGGCTCCATGGGCTCTGGGTGATGATCTTGATGACCTCGGAGACGCGACTGCGCCCCTCCACCAGCAGCACGTCGCCCTTGCGCAATTCAAACCCGAGACGATTGAAGTCGCAGAGCGGGGTTGGCGAAGGAGGTCCCTCCTTCGTCAGCCACTCTGTGGCCTTGAAATACAGCCATCTCAAGAGATCGCGCATCGTCGTGGGGCCTTTTTCCCGTATTTACCGAGTATAGACCGCCGATTCGGACGCTTTGTTTCTGTTTATATTTAGTACATTTGTACTATTTTAAGAGAATAAAAACACGTATAATTTTTTTCTTATATAAACGGCGGCTTACAATTGTTATATAAGTAATTGGATAGCTTGTTGAATCCTATCCATGGTCGACTCTAGCGACTGCCTGGGCGTATAGAAATGGGGCGACAGACGAATCCCCCCGGCCCGCGGCGAACAGACCAGCTGCAGTTTCATCAGTTGTGCATGCAGTGCCGATGGCTCGACGCCGGGATGGCGAAAAGTCAGGATTCCGCAACGTTTCGCGGGATCCTGCGGCGTCACGAATTCCACGTCCGGGATCGCTTTGAGTCGGTCTTCGAGCAACCGGATGTTTTCCGCCAGGCGCTGCTCGACAAACGCCATGCCGACCTCTTCGAACAGGCTGAGACTGGCATCCAGCGCGTGGATGCCGATCATATTCGGTGTCCCGGCCTCGAAGCGCCGGGCCGAGGAGGCGGGCGCCCATGACGTGCTTTCGAAATCGTAGGGTCTGGCGCGCATCGCCCAGCCAAACTGGTGCAGGCTCAGGTGTTCGCGCAGTTCGGGGCGGCAGTACAGAAAGCCCAGGCCTTCGGCCGACAGCAACCACTTGTGCCCACCGGCGATCACGAAGTCGGCGGGCACCAGCTGCAGATCGAAACCGGCAGCACCGAGACTCTGGATGGCGTCAACCGACAGCAACACACCGCGCGCCCGGCAAGCCGCCGAAAGGCGAGCCAGGTCGAAACGGTAACCGGTCGCAAAGTGCACCGTGCTGATCGCCAGCAGACGGGTTCTGTCGGAAAGGGCATCGATCAGGGCGCCTTCGGGGTCGGTCGCGTGCAGCACATCGAGTGGCCGGTAACTCACGCCACGGTCGGCCAGCACCTGCCAGGGCATCTCGTTGGAGCAGAAGTCACCATGAACGCCGAGCACCTCGTCCCCGTCGTGCCAGTCCAGCCCCTGGCTGACGATCGACAGACCCTCGGAGGTGTTCTGGACCAGCGCGATGTCGTCGGCACTGTCCGCATTGATCAGACGCGCCAGACGCACCCGCAGGCGCTGCTCGACCTCCAGCCATGCCGGGTAGCCGCTGCCGCCATGCGTCATGTTCTGCTGTGCGAAGTTGGCCACCGCCTGGGCGGTGCGACGCGGCCAGGGTCCGATCGCGGCGTGGTTCAGATAACAGAGGTCGGGATCGAGCGGAAACTCGGCGGGCAGGTAGAGCATGGGCAGACGCTGGTCCGGTGGCAGTGGTCGGGCGACACGCTAGCGCAGCGTCGATTCGGTGGCAAACCGTGGTTCCCACGCGTCCAGGCCTCCGTGCGCGTTGCCCTGCAGTGCGCAGCACCGTTTCGAACTCCGGCGTCGGTCGACTACGATTGTGCAATGCGGCGCGCCTGCATTGCAGGTGCGCACATCGGGTCGCACGTTTTCAGACGCAGGAGAAAGGATGTGAGCAAACTTGGCTTTATTGGCTTGGGCATCATGGGCACACCGATGGCCGGTCACCTTATCAGTGCCGGACACGAGGTGGCCCTGCACAGCCGCTCCGGCGTGCCGGCAGTTCTCACGGACGCCGGCGGCAAGGCGTGCGCCAACGCAAGGGAGGTGGCGCAGCAGGCCGACGTGATATTCCTGATTGTGCCGGATACGCCGCATGTGGAGGCGGTGCTGTTTGGGACAGACGGCGTGGCCGCAGGCCTGTCACCGGGCAAGACCGTGGTCGACATGAGCTCGATATCGCCGATCGCCACCAAGGACTTCGCCAGACGCATCAACGAGCTGGGGTGCGAGTATCTCGACGCCCCGGTATCCGGTGGCCAGGTCGGCGCAAGAAACGCGGCCCTGTCCATCATGGTCGGTGGTTCACAGGCCAGCTTCGACAAGGTGCGCCCGCTGTTTGAACTCATGGGTAAGAACATCACGCTGGTCGGTGGCAACGGCGACGGTCAGACCGCGAAGGTCGCCAACCAGATCATCGTCGCCCTCAACATCGAGGCCGTCGGCGAGGCCTTGCTGTTTGCGGCAAAGGCTGGCGCCGATCCCGCCAAAGTGCGAGAGGCCCTGATGGGCGGCTTTGCGTCGTCCAAGATCCTCGAGGTTCACGGCGAGCGCATGATCAGGCGTACCTTCGATCCAGGCTTCCGAATCGAGTTGCATCAGAAGGATCTGAATCTGGCGCTGGCCAATGCGCGGGAGCTGGGTGTGGCGTTGCCGAACACGGCGACCGCACAGCAGCTCTTCAACGCCTGTGTCGCGCACGGCGGCAGCGGCTGGGATCACTCGGCGATGGTGCGCGCGCTGGAGATGCTCGCCAACTTCGAGGTCGGTTGAACCGATATGGCGATGCCACCGCAGACGGTGTTGCGAAAGATGTTCGATGCCGCAGTGGCATCGGCCCAGGCCGGGGTCTGTATCCCACGGTTTCTCCCGACTGCACCCAAGGGCAGGGTGGTGGTGATCGGTGCGGGCAAGGCCTCGGCAGCGATGGCGCATGCCGTCGAGCAGCATTGGGAAGGGCCCCTGGAAGGCCTGGTGGTAACACGTTACGGCTATCAGGTTGATTGTGATTCGATCGAGATCGTGCAGGCGGCCCATCCGGTGCCGGACCAGGCCGGTCTGCAGGCGGCGCAGCGCATGCTCGATCGGGTCGGGGGCCTGAATGCGGACGACCTGGTGATCTGCCTGATATCCGGCGGAGGATCGGCGCTGCTGCCACTGCCGCTTCCGGGGCTGTCGCTGGCCGACAAACAGGCGGTCAGTCGCGCCCTGCTGAAATGCGGCGCATCGATATCGGAGATGAACTGCGTACGCCGTCACCTGTCCGCGATCAAGGGCGGGCGCCTGGCCGCTGCCTGCCATCCCGCGCGTGTCGTCAACCTGTTGATCTCGGATGTGCCCGGGGACAATCCCGTCGATATCGCCTCGGGGCCGACGGTCGGGGATGAGACCACGTGCGAAGACGCTCTAACGATCGTCGATCGTTACCAGATCGAACTGCCACCGGCGGTGCTCGATGTGCTGCAAAGCGGGGCCGGCGAAACGATCAAGCCGGACGATTCACGCCTGCGCGGCGTCGAGACCCACCTGATTGCGACACCCCAGATGGCACTGGAGGCAGCCGCTGCAGTGGCACAGGAAGCGGGCATCCCGGCGTACATCCTCGGCGACAGCATCGAGGGCGAGGCACGTGAAGTCGGCAAGGTGATGGCCGGAATTGTTCAACAGCTAGTACGCCATCAAATGCCATTCGAACCCCCTTGCGTATTGCTGTCAGGCGGCGAGACCACGGTGACCCTGCGCGGCGATGGCCGTGGCGGACGCAATGTCGAGTTTCTGCTGGCATTGGCGATTGCACTGAACGGCCAGCCCGGGGTTTACGCCTTGGCCGGCGATACCGATGGCGTCGACGGCGTCGAAGAGATCGCCGGCGCGATGTTCACTCCGTCCACACTGGCCCGGGCATGGCTGCAGGGCATCAATCCCGGTGATTCCCTGGCCAACAACGACGGCCATGGGTTCTTCGACGCACTGGGCGATTCCCTGGTTACCGGGCCTACGTTGACCAACGTGAATGACTTTCGTGCCATCTACATAGCGTGATTGGACCCACCTGGTTGGTATTGCGATATCGGAAAAACGCATGTTGCCAGTTGAGGCCGCGGGAAAGGTGAAGGGCTCAGATGGCCGAGTAGCCTCCAATGACACGCGCGAGGATAGGGCCAAGAACCGCCGCGTACTTGTCGACCAGGACAGACCTTATTGCCAGTCCGGCATGAGGAGCTTTGGCCATCGTCCGCACTGCTAGAATGGCACCAACCTGAAGTCCACAGGCGTTGGGAAGTGGCCGGTTCCGATTGTTTTTATTGTGATTCTCGTGGTTGTTCGGCAGCCTGGCAGCGTGCCGTCTGCATTCTCGTGCTGTATGCGGTTAGTCAGTCGACCCTGGCGGATCCATGGCGGCTTGCGCAGTCGGAACACAATCTCAAGCTGGTCGCCGATGGACTTCTGACCTTGATGTCTTTCACCATTCTTCCAGACATCACGACCAGCTCGCTATCGATACAAAACAGTTTGGAGAATGACCCTGGCCTCACGCAGGCGACGCTCGGCGGAGGGTTTACCGTCTCTTCGGATTTTCCGTTGTATCTCGAAGGGAACCTCGGCTGGTCAAGATTTGATCCGGCCTTTGTCGTGACCGACGGTGCCGAACAGCGCAGGCTCCCTGTGAAGTGGAACAGCATTTCGGCAACAGGAGGCCTCGGATGGGATTTTCCGGTAGGCCGGACCGGCGAGCTGAAACTGCGACCGATCTTCAATTTCATGCTCGGGCGCACGACCACGGACGCCGCGATCCTGGGCAGGTTAATCGGGGCTTCACTGGACCGGAGCGTCGAGGTCGTGCAAGACGCAAAGCTGAATGCCTACGGACTGGGTGGGTCGCTGATGCTCGATTACGAGCACTATCGTGAGGACTACGAGATCGACGTGGAGTTGCGATATTCGAATATCCAGTTGCGAACATTCGAAGACACGACCCAGGAACTGAAAGGCGATTCCGAAAGCAACTCGGCCGGAATCTGGGCCAGGTGGCGCGCACCGACTGGCGTGACAGTGTTTCACCGCCCGTTGCGCTATGTGCTTGAGACATCTCACACACAGTATTTGGGTAATCAGCGAGGGGCCTTGGGTTTCGACTATCTGACCTCACTCGGCGCCGGTATCGAATTCGATTCAACCGCTTACACGTCGTTTATCACTCGAACACGGCTGGTGGGACGGTACATGTTCGGTCGCAACATCAGCGGGTTTTCCGTTGGTCTGGCGGTAAGCTTCTAGCGCCAAGTGGGCATCTTGAAAGACGTGGCAACACCAAGCCATGAATGCGCATAATACATATTATGTAAAAAGATGAATGCATACACGTATGGCTTGAAACACCGACTTGCCCTCAGTGCGCCGCATTTCGCTCACCCCGCCTTCCGCGCGGACTGTCTAAATGATCGCGGCGCGACATCCCGGCATTTGGCCTCCACCTGGTGCGCGATACGCTGGATCATTTCGGCAGAAAGCCGTGGACCGGCGTAGCCCGTGATGGCTTTTTCCGACTCCTTAGCGTTGAACACCAATACGTCGCCGATCTTTCTGCGTTCGACAAACCAGCCCGGGATGACCAGCGCGGCTTTCACCTGCACCTTGTCACCGACGGCACTTGTCAGCCATTTGGACATCCAGCTGGCCTGCCGCAGCGCCTGCTCAACGGATGCGTAATCCGACCCATTCGGAAACGCCAGATGGTCGCCATGGCAGACCACGGTCGCATCCCGTTTGCCACCACCGTTTACCGGCTTTGATCTCGCCTTGGTCTCGACCGCGAACACGCCTGTCGGGCCGATCACGACGTGGTCGACGTTGAACTGATTTGCGGGAAAGTCGTGGTATACGCGGTATCCCCTCAGCATGAGCAGGTTCAGTTCCTGCCCGACTCCGACTTCGCCCTCGTAACCGAGTCGAAGTTGACGAATCGTCCTGAAAGTCTCGATGGCCTTGCGGGACAGCCATATCATTGCAGCAGCCCATACGAATGCGACCATTGCCCAGAGACCTATGGACACCGGTTTGCCTGAAACATACGCCTGGCTCAACGGTACCAGCATCAAGATAACGGGCATGATCATGACGCCCATCAGCCAGCCCATGAAATCGACGCGGAGGTTTTCGATCTGCTTGTACAGGCTGTGCCCGGGCCCCCGCAGAAACTCTTGCGGAAATGGCGACCGCTTACCCTTCTCAAATGCTTTCTCGGCGCGGTCGAGTACGAGATACAGAGTCCCAAATCCCATCACCATCAGCAATACGGGTAGCCAGGAGCCGATTATTGGGCCGATCAACTCTTGCACGTGAATTTCTCTGATTTCCTGGCTGCCAATCCGATCAACCCTGGTCCGCCAGTGCTTCCTGGATCGCCTTCAATGGCATTCCCGAGCCGTCTTTCCATTCCGTACGCCCGTTCGCATTGCGTCCCATGACGATGGTCGCGGCCGTGGATGGTGAACTGAAGCTGTAGTCCTGGGTGAACTGGTAGCGGTCACCGGACATCACGAGTACGCCGGATGTGATCAGCTTCTTCCGGTCTTCGACTCTCGTGGGTGCGTACGCCTGCATTGACGGAACTATATCCAGCGACGCGTCGGATCCGGCGCAGACGACAAATCCCTCTGTTGACTCGTAGCCTTCTGCTTTCAAGCCCTTGGTCTCGATGAACAGGCGCTTGTTCTGCGACGGTCTTGTCGCACTCGGCTTTTCGAAGGCCGATATCCCCAATAGCGGCAGCATCTGCAGAAGGTTGGACAGGAACACTTCCATGTCCGCCGTGTCAGCTTCGTTCAGCGTTGGTCGATTCGGCGTATTCTGATTGTCGAGTGGAATCCGTTTCGCCGCGAGTGCTAGTTCAACCAGCCGTGCCTCCAGGTACTGCACATGAGCCTTATTCAGCGCGCCCTGCTGTCCGGTGACAAAAAACACGCAGCGATTCCAGAAGTCCTTCTTTGAGTAATGGCTTTCGAGGCGCGGGCGCACGGGGTCACCCTCGCCCACGTATAGCATCTCGCCATCGCCCTCCTCCTGCGGACCCAGAAGCAGATACACACCGGTGCGGTCGAACTCCTCGCGCTTTTTGATCTCCGGTAGCAGAGACCGTGGAAAAATCAGCGCGCGGCCGTTCCAATTGGAGCGTTCGATGACGCGCAACCCGTCCGGGTCACCGTCGGCAACGAAGATGCGAATGGAAAATGGCTGGGTGTCAGCCATCAACTGCCTCACTTAACGCCTCTTCCCCAAGATCCGCCGCGATCTCACGAAACTGCTCCAGTGCCGCCTGCAGATCCTCGACGATCTCGGCCGCGATGATGCCTGGTTCCGGCAGGTTGTCTGAATCCTCCAGCGACTCATCCTTCAGCCAGAAGATGTCCAGACTGGCCTTGTCGCGTTTGATTAGCTCTTCGTAGTCATAGGCGCGCCAACGCCCCCCGCTACCAATCCCCTCTCCCCCAGGGAGAGGGCTAGGGTGAGGGGACACTTGTTCAACCCAGGTTGCCGACCGCAGATGCCGCGCCTCCGGCACATAGCACTTCACGAAGTCATCGAGATCTTCGCGCTTGAGTGGGTTGGTCTTGAGGGTGAAGTGCCTATTGGTGCGCAGGTCGTAGATCCACAGCTTGCGGGTCCACGGGGTTTCGCTGGCGGGCTTCTTGTCGAAGAACAGCACGTTGGCCTTCACGCCCTGGGCGTAGAACAGGCCGGTGGGCAGGCGTAGCAGGGTGTGAACGTCGCATTCGTGCAGTAATTTCCGACGAATCGTCTCCCCTGCTCCACCTTCGAACAGCACGTTGTCCGGCACCACCACGGCGGCGCGGCCGTTCACTTTCAACAGCGTCTTTATGTGCTGGACAAAGTTGAGCTGCTTGTTGGAGGTGGTGGCCCAGAAGTCGTCACGCTCGACGGTGTCGCGCTCCTTGCTGACCTTGCCGCCCTCGCCGACGATGGTGGTGCCGCTCTTCTTGCCGAAGGGCGGATTGGCCAGGATCAGGTCGAACCGGTCGCCCGGATCCGACGCCAGGGAGTCGCTCACCACGATGGGTTCGTATTGCTGGTCGCCGATGCCGTGCAGCAGCATGTTCATGGCGCACAGGCGCGCGGTGCTCTGCACCAGCTCCCAGCCCTTGAAGGTCTCTGACTTGAGCGCCTTCTTCTGCGGCTTGGTCATGTTGGGATAGTTGTCGACCAGGTACTGGTGCGCCGCGAGCAGGAAGCCGCCGGTGCCACAGGCCGGGTCGGCGATGGTCTCGCCGGGCTCCGGGGCCATGACATCGACCATGGCCTGGATCAGCGCACGCGGGGTGAAGTACTGGCCGGCGCCGGACTTGGTGTCCTGGGCGTTCTTCTCCAGCAGCCCCTCGTAGGCATCGCCCTTCACGTCGGCGCTCATCACCGACCAGTTTTCTTTGTCGATCAGGTCCACCAGCAGGCGGCGCAGCTTGGCCGGGTCCTGGAACTTGTTCTGGGCCTTGTTGAAGATCAGGCCGAGCAGGCCCTTTTCCTTGCCCAGCGCATCGAGGGCATGGCGGTAGTGGTCGAACAGCTCGTCGCCGTCCTTCTTGATGAGGCTGGACCAGCTGTACTGCTGCGGCACGATGCTGGGCTGGTTGTACGGCGCCTGGGTGCGCTCGTCGGCCATCTTGAGGAACAGCAGGTAGGTGAGCTGTTCGACGTAGTCGCCGTAGCTCATGCCGTCGTCCCTCAGGACATGGCAATAATTCCACAGCTTGTTCGTGATGTCGGAAGGGCTCATTGCGTCAGTCTTGTCGTCGTGGAGGGTGAGCCGGGAGGAGCGCAGGTAACTGTGTGCTCGCGATCCGGCGACGGGCGCGGCTCTGTCCAAGCTCCGGGCCAGTGCGGTAGGCCCCGAGCTTCCGAACAACGGCGGCCGGATTCATCTGAGGTCTTCAATCAAGGCGATGATATTTTCGAGAGCAACCACCAATTCAGGGAGATCGTCCCGGAGCACGGTGTAGAGCCGGTGATAGTCGATCGCACCATATTCGTGTGCGAGGACATTGCGGAATCCGATGATTCCCTTCCATGGAATCTCCGGATGGGCTGCTGTTGTCTCGTGAGAAACCCGTCGCGCGGCTTCGCCGATGATCTCCAGCGCCCGCTCGATCGCGTAGCGGGTCCGGATATCGTTAAGCAGACCGTCCAGCCCGATGCCATCCGAGAGTTCGGCAGCCTGTTTCGCCGCATCGAGCATATCCCAAAGATAAGCGGCATCCCGTTCAAGCGGCTTCATCGACCAATACCTTCAAATCCCGTTCGATGGTTTTTCTGCGATAGGGATTGCGCAGAACCTCAGGTGGCACCATGTCAACACTTCGTCCCCCAAACAGGCGAGAGAACGCATCCTGCAAATCCACTGCCGACCACAGCGAAGGTGCCTTGCCCGGTTCGAACTCGACCAGCAGATCGATATCGCTGTCTGGGCGCAGTTCACCCCGGGCCGCCGAGCCGAACAAACTCAGCTTGCGGATGTGATACTGCATCGCGAGCCGGTCCAGACCACTTCGGGAAACCAAAAGGCCATCTGCAATCATCAGGGTGTCAGTCGCGTTCATAGTAGTTACCCCACTCGCCTTCAGACATTCACGGCCTCGCGTTCGATGAACGGTTTCAGCTCTGGACGCATGGCCTTTTCTTTCACTAGGTCGACAGCGCAACCCAGCACGTCTTCAAAGTAGAACTGCACGCCGAAGTACCGCGCCGACGTGGCCGGCCCGTCGAAACCGACAACGATGTCGACGTCGCTGTCCGGGTGTGCCTCGCCGCGCGCAGTCGAACCGAACAACGCGAGCCGCGTCACACCGTAGCGCTCGGCCAGCACCGGCCTGGCCGCCTTCAGGGTTTGTAACGTCTGCTGTCTGTTCATCTGTCCACCTTCAAGAAATGCGCCTTTGACCTGCCGTTGGTGGCATAGATTCTAGGCCAAGCGGCATCCCTAACCCACCTCCGCCAAGCGTTGTTGCATCTCACGATCCGGGTGAATGAACTTTCCCCTGACCGTCACCGGACGCTGGTTGAGCCAGACCGACACCTTCAATGGGTCCAGGTCCATCACGTTCGGCAGCTGGAATACCCTGGCCTGCAGATCCTGGCGGGCGATGTTGATCGAGCCTTGCACCGAGCGGTCGGTGGCGGTATCGAAGCGGACAGGCCCGAGCATCAGCTCAACCTTCTTGATCTTCGTATCGGGAACACCGACCACCGCCAGCGTGGCCGTGAACAGTTCGCGGAACCATTTGCTGCCGAGTTCCGCGAAATGCGGCTTGCGCAGGCCGGCGAGGAACAGGCAGTAACGGGTGGCGTCGTGGCAGAACATCACGCACTGACGACGGTCCAGTGTGAACAGGTGGGCATGCCAACTGCCGAGCGGACTTGTTTCCTGCAGCGGTGTCGATGACACCTCCGGCAGTTTGGTGGCGAGCTTCTTGGAGCAGTGGATGATCACGTCAGGCCCTTGCGGCGATCGATCCGCCGAACGCCCGAGACAGGAGCCGAGAGCCGGGTCTCCGAGCGAGCGCAGGAC
The DNA here is from genome assembly GCA_024235315.1 of Chromatiaceae bacterium. Taxonomy (GTDB): domain Bacteria; phylum Pseudomonadota; class Gammaproteobacteria; order Chromatiales; family Chromatiaceae; genus Thiosocius. Next base: position 75,269 of record JACKMP010000004.1, read on the forward strand.
CGCGCGCGCCGCAAGACTGGTCGAACAGCCCATCGCCACCACAAGTATTCCCCCCTCTCCCTCAGGGAGAGGGCTGGGGTGAGGGCAAGCGACCAGCTGTACTGCTGTGGCACGATGCTGGGCTGGTTGTACGGCGCCTGCGTGCGCTCGTCGGCCATCTTGAGGAAAAGCAGATAGGTGAACTGCTCGACGTAGTCGCCGTAGCTAATGCCGTCATCCCTTAGGACATGGCAATAATTCCAAAGCTTGTTTGTGATGTCAGAAGGACTCATTTCTAGAATCTAGTCGTCGCGGAGGGTGAGCCGGGAAAAGAGCGAGTACCTGCGTACTCGCGACCCGGCGAACGGGCGAGGCTCTGCCCGAGCCCCGGGCCGTTGCAGTAGTTCCAGAGTTTGTTTGTGATATCAGAAGGGCTCATTGCTTAATCGCTATCGCCAACCCGGCTCGTCTCGAAAAAAGGTCCGCCAATTGGCAGGCCGTAAAAATTTCACATTTTCAATTATTAAATCAACAAGATAGAAAGAATCGGCAAATCAAACGCCTTGCTACTCCATGTAAAGTATTCTTGACCCCAGCCGACACAAGGCTTACTTTTCCAACCTGATCCTTCGCCCAAGGCCCTGGATCGTGGCTGCGCCTCAGTCGCCATAAGACTGGGGCATTTTCTTTTCCAGCAGCGCCGATTCCCTTCGAATCTTGTCCACATATGCCCGATCAGCTGGAAACGCCGTGACAAATTCGTACTCGTAGCCGTCCTTGCCGCAAGGCTGCAGCACAACCACGTAGCGCTCTTCAACCACGATCAAAGTCCTGCGCTTTCGCTCCCGTCCACGGGAGTCTCGTCTCACCTGCCCCCTGACTTCGATAGTTCCAGCAGTACCGGCGATAGCCTCTTTTATCCACAGCAGTCGCTGTGCCCGCCGAACGGATAATGGCTCATCGTGAACACCGGCCGACAAACGATAGTGGGTCGCCTCGGAGAAAGCGTGATCGAAATTCGGCGCATGAAACTTGACCCGCCTTCCATGCCAATCCAGAACCTCTGGTTCGCGACCGTTTGCATCCCGCACATAGTTTTCCCGAAACAACCGCCTGACGAAGTCGCGTACCTCGTCAGCGGTGCCTTCCGGAAGCTGCAGCAGTGGCCATAACGGTTCGGCCACGCTACCGCCCTTCAAAGTGGAAAATGTTGAATTTGGCCTCTGACTTCGGCGTCGATGAGCCGATACCTCGCAGCCCGGATGCCTTGGCCAGGTCATCGCAGAATTTCAGTTTGGTCTGGCTACCCTGCAGATTATTCCAAACATAACCCACAGCCCCAATTAACAGATCACAGAGCCCGATCAACGGCACATTCTCGGACGTTACCGGTTCCAGGCAATGGATGGCGGATCGGCCACGCAGCTTGTTGGTGAGCACCGCGTGCAGATCCTTGAAACGGTGCTGCTCCTGGTTCTGCTGCCAGTCGAGGTAAATGGAGTAGGTATTGCCGGGCTCCAACCAGTGGACCAGGAGCTGATAATACAGCTTGTAAAAGCCCAGCTCGGGGTCCCCTGCGTTATACAACTCGTGATCAAGCCGGGTTCGATCCGCCACCAGCGCTCGAAATCGCAAACTGTCGTTTCTGGCAAACAGTTCCAGCAGGCCCCAATAAAACGCCTCCCGGTTTGGCGACAATCGTTTCCAGCCCAGTTCACCGTGAGCATTGTGGCGCGCCATCAACACATGGATGTCGTGAACCAACGCTCGCTTGGCATCCCTGGGGCATTGCAAGGCTCCGATGACCAGGAAACGTTGGCTCGGGTCCGATGTATGCCGGCTCTCGTCACAGTAGATGTTGAAATGGGTCATGAGGCTGCCTGCATAAGGCTTGAGTAAAGATGACCGGAAAACGCACCGCTGAGAATCGATTGGCGTAGGCGCTCGGCGCGTTTGAGGTTGGTGTCGACCTGGGTTTCGGTTTCGCGGATCAGGGTGAGGTGGCGGTCGACTTCGCCAACGATACGTGCTTGCTCAGCCGAGGACGGCAGCGGAAATTCGACCGTCGCCAATCTGCCCACACTCAGATGTGCGATATTCGTCGTAATTGTTCCCTCATCGACGAAGCGTCCTGAGTGCATGTAGTGACGGCTGACATGCAATGCAAATTGAACAATCACTCCTTCAATCGCCTTAAAACGAATCAGGGTGTTCGTGAAGCAAGCACCAGGCAAGTCACCCTGATAGATAGCCGGTCGACCCAACAGCTCCGGACTCTGCCCCTCATTGAGCAACAAATCGCCCGGCTTGAGCTCGTATTTTGCGAAGTCGCTTGGTGGAAAATCCATTTCCATGACGTCTGACAAATCAATGCGATCCTCGAACACGTTCTGAACTCGAAGATACGGGCGCATGTTGGGGCCCGAGTGGTACTTCGGTGCACGTTGTCGGCCAAGTTGCAGTTTTCCAACCTGATCGTAACTGGCCCACACCCACCCCTTCGGCAATTCGGGAAGGCCGGTGGTGTCTGGCGCCGCAGGCTCTTTGTACTTCGCCTTCCACTTGTCGGTCTTCGGCGCGTTGCCTTTGGCTTCCATCTTCGCCAGCTCTGCTTCTTCCCACTTGGCGCGGCGTTCGGCGAGGATGCGGCCGAGGAGCTTGCTGGCGGGTTCGATGGCTGGATGGGCCTTGCGCCATTCTTCGGTGAGCTTGCCTTCGACGGCGGCTTTGAGGACGGCGGCCTTGTAACGTTTGAGGTTGGCCTTGACGCGCTTGAGGTTGGCGACGGCTTCGTCGAGGCGGGAGAATTGCTTTTCGATTTCTGCGACGATGCTTTCTTGCTGCTCCATCGGTGGGAGTGGCAAGGGGATCGCGGCGATTGACTTGGACGATAGATGCTTCACCGTCACGGATGAGGTCATCTCGTTAATGGCTTTGAGATAACCCGGCAGTGCGTAGTCCAACAGCTTCGGGTGATAGATATCCGATGTGAGGGTGATACGGCACACCCGCTGATTCAGAAGCCCCGGTTCCCCGTGCCAACGCGCGGAGTTGAAATCGCCGTCCATCCCGATCAACAGGTCCCCGGCGTTCACAAGGTAGGCGGGATCATATTCGCCGACATATCGAGTGTCGGTCGCGTCTTTGCCGACATCACGGATACGAATCAGGGGCATCCCAGCATCTTTCGTGAACTGGGACGACTTGAAGGCAAATCCGTTTTGAATGGTTGCGACTTCGCCTAGCAGCACTCGGCCCCACGAGTCGGCCTTCCCGAGGAGTGGGTTGTTGCTGCGTTCTACGATCTCCGCAACCGATACTGTTAATGCCACGTCTTATGCTGCCAAATGTTCGTTGAGTTGTTCGATGATCCCGCTTAGCTCATCACCGAACAGCTGATACACCTTCCCCAAGCCACCTTCCTGTGAGAAAGGCGCGTACTCGAAATCATCCGTCTCGATACCCAGATTCGCCGCAATGTGGTCCCGGATCATTTCCAGCCAGTGCATCTGCTCCGGTGTAAACGGCTCTGGATTCCCGCCTTCGCGGGAATGACGGATCTGGGCTTGGCCTCGCTGCTCCGCCAGCCAGGCATTGAAGTTGGCCTGTACCCGCTCCGGGAAGGGGATCAGCTCGTTGTCCTGGTGGATGGCGAAGCGCACCAGCGACACCAGGTCGGTGAGGATGCGCCGGCCGCCGGCTCCCTTGACCTTGGTCTTTTCCAGCGCGGCATAGGCCTGCCATAGCTGGGATTCGGTCCACAGGTTGGGCGGGGCCTGGATCTGGTCGGCCAGCTCCCTGATGTCGTCGAAGCTCAGGCGGGCCTTGTAGGGCTTGCTGTATAAAATTTGAAGCGCGGTGATTTCGTCCTTGTGGTCTTCGATGAACTGCTCGAAGGACTGGACGATGCCCCTGGCGCGGTCGGCGGCATCGGCGCTGAAGCCGGCCTCGATGACCTCGTCCTGGCTGACGTGGTCGATGGTGATCTCGTTTTTCTTCTTGATCTCGACCAGGAGGTTGCGGAGATTGGGGTCGAGCAAGGGACTTACGGCGTCTTGGATGACCCGCTGGCGCGGGTCGGCGGCCTTCCCCTCACCCCGGCCCTCTCCCTGGGGGAGAGGAGGAATTGATCCCTCACCCCTGCCCTCTCCCTGAGGGAGAGGGGGAAGAGCTGCTGGCTCTCCCTGGGGGAGAGGGGGATTTAGGTCGGGGTCGAGGGCTTCGAGGATTCGGCGGCTGAGGTCCTTGATGCCGTAGCCGCCGGATGCGGTTCGGATCTTCCTGTCGTCATCTTCGCTCAGGCGGTGTTCCATGCGGGCCAGGCGGCTGGCGATGGAGGTGAGCACCGCCTCTTCGGTGTTGCCGAAGCTGACGGCCTGCAACAGCTTTTCGAAGGAGACCGCCGGCTTCTTCTCCATGGGCTTGGAGTCGGTCTTGTCCTGCTCGCAGACGCCGACGGCATCGACGATGACGAAGTGGTCCTTTCTTCCCGCGTCCGGGGTTACCGTTTCCAGGTCGGTCGGATTGATTATCCGCACGCCGCGGCCCTTCATCTGCTCGAAGAAGGAGCGGGACTTGACGCTGCGCATGAAGACCACGATCTCCACCGGCTTGATGTCGGTGCCAGTGGCGATCATGTCCACGGTGACGGCGATGCGCGGCATGGGGCTGGTACGAAATGCTTTTATCAGCTCCTCCGGCTTCGCCCCTGTGGTGCGGTAGGTGATCTTCTGGGCGAAGTCGTTACCCTTGCCGAATTCCTCGCGCAGGATCTCGACGATGTTCTCGGCGTGGTTGTCGTCCTTAGCGAAGATCAGGGTCTTGGGTACCCAACTTCGGCCGGGGAAGATCTCGGTGAACAGCTTGTCGCGGAAGGTGCGCACCACGGTGCGGATCTGGTCCGGGGTGACCACGTCGCGATCGAGTTGCTTGGCCTGGTATTCGAGGTCTTCGTCGAGTTCCTGCCAGCGTTTTTCGCGGGTCTCACGGTCCTGCTGTTCGACGTAGTAGCCGGCCTCGACCTTGGAACCGCCCTCGGTGATCTGGGTCTTGATGCGGTAGACGTCATAGTTGACGTTGACGCCATCCGCCACGGCGTGTTCGTGCGAGTACTCCATGACCAGGTTCTGATTGAAAAAGCCGAAGGTCTGCTTGTTGGGCGTGGCGGTCAGGCCGATCAGGTAGGCGTCGAAGTATTCGAGCACCTGCGCCCACAGGTTGTAGATGGAGCGGTGACATTCGTCGGTGACGATGATGTCGAAGGTCTCGATCGGGATGCTTGGGTTGTATTCGATGGGTTCGGGTTCTGCGAACAGGCTGCCCTCACCCCCGGCCCCTCTCCCTGAGGGAGAGGGTAGTAATGCGTCGACGGAGATCTCATCGAGATCCTCGGGCAGCTCTCTACCTTTGAGCATGGAGTACATGCGCTGGATGGTGCAGATGCAGACCCTTGCGGTGGTGTCGAGGGTGTTGCTGCTCAGGCGCTGGACGATGTACTCCTCGCTGAACTTGAAATTGTTGTAGGGCGAGACGTATTGCTGGAATTCCTTGAGCGTCTGGTCACCCAGATTGCCGCGATCCACCAGGAACAGGATGCGACGGGCACCGGCGAACTTGATCAGTCGGTAGATGAAGCTGATGGAGGTGAAGGTCTTGCCGGAACCGGTGGCCATCTGGATCAGCGCGCGCGGACGGTTCTCGCGCAGCGACTTTTCCAGGTTGGTGATGGCGGTGATCTGGGCGGGCCACAGGCCCTCCTCGACCAGGGGCGGCATGTTTTGCAGCCTGGCGAGGAAGGTGCCGCCGCCCGCGGTATACGTGGCGGGTGCTTCGGCGGCTCTTGGTTTTCCCTCACCCCAGCCCTCTCCCACGGGGAGTTGGGGCGACGAACCCAGTGCCGACTCCAGCCATGCGGCGAGCATTTCAGGTCGATGGAAGGCGAACACGGGGCGGGCGCGCGGTTCGGGATCCAGGCCGTTGGTGAACCGGGTCTCGTTGCCGGTGGACTGGTAGGAAAACGGTAACGGCCGCCGCCAGGCCGGCAATGCCGCGGGCAGGCCCTGACTGTATTTATCGGATTGGATCTCAACGCCGCTGAGTGTGGCACCGGTCTTCTTGGCCTCGATAATGCCGGCTGCCAGGCCGTTCACGTACAAAAGGTAATCGGCGAATCCATGCCCCGGCAGTGGGAACTCGCGGATCGCGACGCCGGGACCGGCAGAGATGTGCGCATGCGCCGCATCCTGGATCAGCCAGCCGGCCTTCGAGAGCAGTTTGTCGATGTCGGACCGGGCTTGCTGTTCGGGCGTCATTGTTCTTCCCTGTTGACGCTAATATTGGGCGCTAATTCAGGTTGTTACAACTGATTGCAGCGTAATTGGATCAACTGTTTCCCGATCCGTCGGGCCAGCGGGCGGGGTTTCATGACCTGCGGCGGTCAGCCCGACGCGGCTGTTTGCCGTTCGCTCGACAGCCACTCGATCAACTGATCGAACGGCTTTGGCCTGCACAGGCCGAAGCCCTGCGCCTGGTCGCAGCCCATCTCGCGCAACAGCGCCAGGGTCTCGTCATCTTCGACGCCCTCGGCCACCACCCCCAGGTTGAGGTTGTGGGCCAACGCCACGGTCGAACCGACGATGCTGCGGTCCTGCTCGTTGTCGAGCATGTGTGACACGAACGAGCGGTCGATTTTCAACGCGCTGATCGGCAGCTTGCGCAGGTACACCAGCGACGAGTAGCCGGTACCAAAGTCGTCGATCGATGCCTTCATGCCGAGGTCGGTGAAGCGCCGCATCATCTCCGATGCACCGTCGGGGTCGTGCATGACGGCGGTCTCGGTCAGTTCCAGCTCGACCTCGGCGGCCGGCACACCGTGCCGGGCCAGCGCGTCCTCCAGGGTCGCCAGGCAGCGTTCGTCCAGCAGGTTGCGTGCCGACAGGTTGACTGCCACCGGCTGCACGAAGCCGAGGTCGCGCAGGCGCCGTTTCTCGGCGATCGCAAGATCAACCACCGCCGCGGTGAACGGATGAACCACCTCGCTCATCTCCACCAGGTCGATGAACGCACCGGGGTACAGCAGGCCGCGACGCGGGTGCTGCCAGCGCACCAAGGCCTCGAAGCCGACCGTCAGGCCGCTGGCGATGTCGATCTTCGGCTGGTAGTGCAGCAGCAGCTGGTTCTCGGACACCGCCTGGACCAGCTCGTTGGCCAGCGCCAGTCGTTCGGTGCTGTATTCGTCGGACTGGTAATCGTAAATGCATACGCCCTGGGAAAGCTGCTTGGCCTGGTACATGGCCACGTCGGCGGCACGCAGCAGCGCATGGCTGTCGCTGCCGTGCTCGGGGTAGCACGCCACACCGACGCTGGCGCCGAGGCGCACCTGGATGCCTTCCACCAGAAACGGCTGATCGAGCGCCGCGGCCACCTGGTGTGCGACGCCCGTGGGCCCCTCGCCATCAGGCCCGTCACACACCAGCACCGCAAACTCGTCGCCTCCGAGGCGTGATATCAGGTCGCAGCGGTCGCCGCAGAACTCGCGCAGGCGCGGTCCGATCTGGGTCAGCACCCGATCGCCGATATGGTGGCCAAGGGTGTCGTTGATTTCCTTGAAATGGTTGAGGTCGAGCAGCAGCAGCGCGACCTCGCCACCGGCCTCGAACGTGCGCTCGGCGATTTCTTCGAAGCGCTCATGCAGCCGCGCGCGATTCGCCAGCCCTGTGAGCACGTCGTGTCTGGCCTGGAAGGCCAGGCTGTCGAGATGGCGCACATTGATGATCGCCAGAGCCACGGTGTTGCTCAGCGATGCCAGGGTCTCGCGCTCAATGTCGCCCTGGGTGCAGGCACGCTCGTACGCCAGGTTGATCGTGCCCAGCGGTTCGCCCTGCCAGATCAAGGGCACCACCACGCCGGAGGTGGTCCCGACACGCAGCAGCGGGTCGCGCAGGGCCGGTTCCACGCGCTCGTCGCCGGCGATGTCGCTGGTGCACAGCGGCTCGCCGCGTTGCAGTGCCAGCCCGCTCAGGCTGCCGGCGAGCGGCAGGGTCGCACCGAACTGCGTGAGTTGCCCCTCGAAGCCGTGATCGAAGGCCAGCTCCAGGACGCCGCGTTCACGGTCGAGCAGGTAGATCGCGACATGCGGGGTGCCGCTCAGCCCGAGCAGCATGGCACCGGTCTCCTGCAGGATCCCGTCAAGACCGCGTGTGCCGTGCAGCCGCTGCGAAAGGCCGTTGAGCAGTCGCAGGCTTTCGTTGCGCGCGAGCACCTCCTGGCGCCAGCGATCGAGCTCCGCCTCGTCGCGCTTGCGTGCGCTAACGTCGCGCACAGTGGCAATCAGGTGCCGCTGACCGGCGATCTCGACCGCGTTCAGGCTCACCTCGGCATCGAAAAGGCTGCCGTCGCAGCGCCGGTGCTGCCACTCGAAGAACTGCACCCTGCCCGACGCGGCCGCCGCGATCAGGCCCATCGCCCGGTCGTGCGAATCGTGGCCATCGGGCTGTAGCGGTGGCGAGTGCTCGTCGGGCGTGCTCCCGATGATCTGCTCGCGCGTGCAGCCGAACATTGCCAGCGTGGCGGCGTTGCAGTCGACGAAGCGACCGTCGCGGACCACGAAGATCGAGTCGCCAGCGCGCTCGAACAGCACCCGGTAGCGGGCCTCGCTGTCACGCAGGTCGGCACGGATCGCCTGTTGCTCGGAGAGGTCGGCGGCGATGCCCATGAAACCGATCACCTCGCCTTCGCCGGCCACCAGCGGTGTCACCGACAGGCGTACCGGGAAACGCGAGCCGTCCTTGCGCACGTAGGTCCACTCGCGCTCATCGGCCCTGCCGCGCCGCGCCCTGGCGACGAACACCTCGAAGCCCGTCTCGACCGGCTCGCCGAGCTCCGCGCTCAGTTCGACGGCACGCCGCTCGACCTCGTCAGGGTCGTGGATGATCGCCGGTGTGTGCCGGCCCACCACCTCGTCCGGCGCATAGCCGAGCATGCGCTGCGCGGCCCTGTTGAAGCCGACGATGACGCCGTCGCGGTCGGTCGAGATGATGCTGTACTCGGCGCCATCAAGCACCGCCTGCTGCCAGGCAGTCAGGCGCCCGACCTCGGCCTGCGAGGCCGCCTGGCGCGAAGCCGCGCGCCGGTATCCCAGGGCACCACCCGCGACCACCACCAGCAGCATCGCTGTCGGCATCAGCAGGCGCTGCAGCCAGCCATCGATGATTGCTGCGCGGGGCACGAAGGCGGCGGCGTAAAGGTCGTATTCCGGGAGGCGGCTGTAGGCGACGTAGTGGTCGCTGCCCAGGCGCGGCAGGTACATGCGCACGAACCCCTCGGGGGCTGTCAGCGTCGCAATCTGGTCACGTGTCCCGGCCGCGATCGGCTGCCCATACGCCTGACGCAGGGCCTCGTCCCGCGGCGCATCGATCAGTGGCTGCAGATAGACCGGGTAGAAGTCCTCGCCCAACAGCACCACCCGCACCGCCGGTGGCAGCGCGATGTTGGACCAGGCGGTGGTGCCGCCCTCAATTGTGTAGCCGGCGGCCATCACCGCCACCATCATGCCGGCGGCGTCCTGAATCGGTACACGGATCGGCACCACCCAGCGGCCGAGGCGTGCGAAGAAGTACGGACGGCCGACACGCAGTGCGCCATCTTTGGTCACGGCGTCGAAGCTGTGGTCATCGGGGTCGCGCGCGGCCAGGTTGGGCAGCGGCTCGCCGTCGGGGATACCGCTGACCAGCACCAGCTGGCCGTCCGGACGGGCCAGGCCGAAGCCGACCATGCCCGGATCGATGTCGCGCATCCGCTCGACCAGCTCGCGCCCGCGCGCCGGATCGTCGAGTGCCCCCATCGACACCAGCTGCCCGCCCAGGCCGCGCAGGATCAACTCGTGGCCCTTGAGCGTGGTGCGCACGCCCTGTACCAGCATCGAGTTGACGTGCGTCAGCGCGACCTGGTTGGCGTCCAGGTTGTCGCGCCAGAGCTTTGCCACAGCCACCAGGTAGACCGCCACGACGAGCAGCATCAGGAAGCGGAACAGCCCCCGCAGTGGCCGGTTGTCGTTTGCGATATTCATCGGTTGAGGCGATGCCCGGACCCACCCACCCTGCCAGCGGGTGGTGAGCGGTGACGGGTCGTTCAGCGGTCCTCTTCTTGCCTTCATATGGATATCGTCAGGCATGGCCGGCACTTGACCCCCGGCCCTGCCGCGGATTGCGCGGCGAGGGCATGGTTCCGGTATGCGGCGAAAGCCAGCGCAGAGCCTTCCCGGTTCCTGCATCTCTCCGCCGTTGGACTATTGTTGGTCTGACGTGCGCTATCCACCGGATAGCCCCAGCCTTCCACAATCGCCGAATGGGGTTTCAATGTCAGATCACATCTACAAGATCATCGAACTCGTGGGATCGTCCAAGTCCAGCATCGAGAACGCGATCGAGAATGCACTTGCACGTGCAAGCAAGACGATCCATCACATCGACTGGTTCGAGGTCGCCGAGACGCGTGGCCACGTGGCCGATGGCAAGGTCGCCCACTATCAGGTCGTGCTCAAGGTCGGATTCAGACTGGAGGACTGAGCGCCGCTGTCCCGCTAGACATGCACAATGTCGTCTTTCAGTGATTGGGCGATCATCAGGAGTTCCCGCTTTTCCCTTTCACCGACGCCGTTGCTGTCCAGCGCGGCCGTTATGTCGTCGACGACGGCGAGGAATTCGGCCGAACTGACGTTCATGCCGCGATGTGCGGCACGCATTCCCCTGCCTGTGTAGTGCTGCGGACCGCCGGTACCCGCGCAGATGAATTCTGTGACTTTTCGCCGTGTCTCATTTCGATCAATATTTCGAAAACGGGCGTTTATTCTGTCGTTTTTCAGGTGGTTGTCGAGGATGCTGGCCGCGATCAGCCTGATCTTCTCCTCCCTCCCCAATCGTTCGTACAGGCTGGCCTCGTTCATATTCTCTGCCTCGGTCTTCGATCATTCATGTATCAGGATAAAAAAGAAACGGATCCGCCTCGCGGCGAACAGTCTGCGCCCTGGTTTGGTAGCGTAGACCAAGGCGTCGCTTGCGGTCGGCTGTGATGGAGGTATCGATGCTGTCCGGCATGTTGGAATCCGTGCCTATCACAGGCGTTTTCGCGCTTGTCGCCACGCTGAATTCGGCGTTCTGCCGGGTTTCGTCCGGGCGTTTACGTTTTCCATGGCCGCGGCACGACCAGTGCCAGTTGTGGCAACAAGCGGCGTAGGGGCAGCCACGGCGGCCCCCGGCCCGAATCAGCCTTCAGGCCCGCATGCGCGACAAGGGTGATTGTTGGCTGCGGGGGGCATCCGGCACTGCCATGCATGCCTGGCAAATTGACGGGATCTGTCCGAAGATTGGACTTCACCCGATCAGCCCAACCCCTGAGAACAGTGGTAAGCATACGCAACCTCCTTGTCGCCAGATCCCTTCCGCGCGGCACAGCCCTGCCCGGGGTGTTGCTGCTGGTGATGCTGGGCATGTCGGCGTTTGACGGTCTGCGTGCCGCTGGTGACGAACAGCTGGCGGACGCGAGCAACCGCGCGCTCGCCACCTTTGCGATCGCGCGCGCGATCAACGGTGTCATCTCGGTGATCCAGGAGACGCAGATCGGTTTCTCGGTCGGTGTCAGCACGACGGTGGCACCGGGTCAGTTGCTCGATCCGCTGAACGACCTGATCGAACGTTTTTCGACCGCTGCATTGATAGCCGCGACCGCACTCTGGGCAATGCGTCTGTTGGGTGATCTGCTGTTCACACCCTGGGTGCCACTGGCGCTGCTTGCCCTGCTGTCGTTCCGCATCGGACTGGACCGGTGTAGCGGCTGTGTCGATTTCAACCAGATACTGATCCGCGCCATTCGCATGGGGATCGTCGTCTGGCTGTTTGCCGCGATCACGCCCTGGGCGATCAGCGGTGTACACAACAGCTCGGTCGTGCAGGGGCACTACGAGCAGGCCACACAACAGATGGATGCCGCAAAACAGCAGCTGAACGCGTTCGGATCGATCCAGGACATCCTGTCGATCGACAGCGCAAAGATTCGCGACACCGTCGGCCAGCTGGTCACGATGACCGACCGGCTCAGCGAGCAGGCGATCATCGTGCTCGCGGTCTATGTTTTCGAGATCGTCCTGCTGCCGATGGCGATTTTCTGGTTCAGCGCACGCCTGCTGCTTGGCTATCGTGCCTCCGGCGCTGATATTCCTGCGGGGAGATAAGGGACGCGTCGCATGGTGTATGTCGGTCGGAAAAATCGTCTGCGGGTGGTGAAGACAGTGGCCTTCGGTGTGTACCTGGACGGTGGCGCGTCCGGCGAGATCCTGTTGCCCAAGCGCGACGTGCCCGACGGTTGCAAGGCGGGCGACTGGTTGCACGTGTTCGTCTACAACGATTCCGACGACCGCCTGATCGCGACCCGCGAGACACCGGCCGCGATGGTCGGTGAATGCGCCTACCTCAAGGTCAGGCAGCAGAACGATGTCGGGACTTTTCTCGACTGGGGGCTGAGCAAGGACCTGCTGGTGCCGTTCAATGAACAGGCATGGCCGATGCATCAGGGGCGCTCCTATGTGGTCTGTGTCTATCTCGACACGGACACGAACCGCATTGCCGCCTCGACAAAATACAACCGGCATCTGAGCGAGGACGGCCGTGGGTTTGCGCCGGGTGACGAAGTGAAGCTGATGATCGCCGCAACCACGGAGCTGGGCTTCAAGGCGGTGATCAATAACTCGCACCTTGGCCTGATTTTCAAAGCCGATGTGTTCCAGCCGCTCAAGTTCGGTCAGCGGCTGCGTGGCTACATCAAGGCGATCCGTGATGATGGCAAGATCGATCTGACGCTGCAGCCACCCTCTGCCGAAGTGGTCGACCAGCTCGAGGGCGCGATTCTCGACTATCTGCACCACCATGACGGTGTCTCGCCGATCACCGACAAGAGCCCGCCGGACCTGATCTACAAGACCTTCAAGGCCAGCAAGGCGAACTACAAACGCGCCCTGGGACGTCTGTACAAGAAACGCCGGATCTCGATCGAGAAGTACCGGATCGTATTGGCCTGACAGACACGGCCTTTCCCCCGGGGTGTGATTTCTCGCGCAAAGCGAATGGAAGATTTCCCCGTTTCGCCCGGTCTAATGGCAGATGACCGGAATATTGGGTGGACAAGACGTATGAACAGGTCGGTGGTTGTTGGCGCCATGCTGCTGGCGTTGCTGGGGGTGGTACTGTGGTGGTGGCCGGGACAAACCGGACCCAAGACGGTGCCGGCACCCGCTGTCGCGGCCGTAGCGGCAGATGGCAAATCGCATCTGGCCACCTTTGCCGGCGGTTGCTTCTGGTGCGTGGAGGCCGACTTCGAAAAGGTACCCGGCGTACTGGAAGCCGTCTCGGGCTACACCGGCGGCAGCTTGGAGAATCCGACCTATGAACAGGTCTCGGGTGGCGGCAGCGGTCACCTGGAGAGCGTGCAGGTACGTTTTGACCCCGCACGGATCAGCTACGATGATCTGCTGCAGGCCTTCTGGCGCATGATCGACCCCACCGACGGCACCGGACAGTTCGTCGATCGTGGGCATCAATACAGCACAGCGGTCTTCTACCACGATGAAGACCAGAAGCAACGCGCGCTGGCCTCCCGGCAGGCGCTGGCCGACAGCGGGCGCTACACCAGTGAGGTCGTCACGGCGATCGAGCCGGTCGGCGTGTTCTATCCGGCCGAGGACTATCATCAGGATTACGCGGCAAGGAACCCGCTGCGCTACAAGTTCTACCGTTACAACTCCGGGCGTGATCGCTATCTGCAACGCACCTGGGGCGAGGAGATTCACATGGACCATGCGAAAGACACCACTGCCGTCGATGCCGGCGAATTCAGCAAGCCATCCGAACAGGAGTTGAGCGAGCGTCTCAGCCCACTGCAGTACCGGGTGACCCAGAAGGAAGGCACCGAGCCACCGTTCGACAATGCCTACTGGAACAACAAAGAGCCCGGCATCTATGTCGATGTGGTCAGCGGCGAACCCCTGTTCTCGTCCACTGACAAGTTCGATTCGGGTACCGGCTGGCCGAGTTTCACGCGCCCGCTCGACAGCGCGATGGTCGTCGAGCACACGGACTACAAACTGATACTGCCTCGCACCGAGGTGCGCAGTCGTCACGCGGATTCGCACCTGGGCCATGTATTCGACGACGGCCCTGCACCGACCGGTCAGCGTTACTGCATCAACTCGGCAGCCCTGCGTTTCGTGCCAAAGGACAGACTCGAGCAGGAAGGCCTTGCACAATACCTCGGGTTGTTCGAGTGACGCGGGACCACGGGATTGCCAGCCGGCTGTCGCGGTGTTGATCGTTGAATACCGACATCGTGTCGCCGTGTCGGCCCTGTTTGCGGCAGCATGGGTGGCGGTCAATGCGGCGGCAGACCCGCTGCCTGCCAATCCGGCGCCGTTGAACCAGCTCAACAACCAGAGCGCGCAGGCACTGCGCCAGATGCAGCAGCCCAAGTCCCTGTATCCACCAGGCGCATTGCAGCCGCCATCCCCAGCACAGGCGACGGTGCGGCAGGGGCTCGATCTTCAGCAGCAAACTGAGCAGCGGTTGTTGCAGGAGCGTCAGCGGCAGGAGTTTATCTGGCGCAACCGAAAACCGGCCGCCATACCCGGGCCCGGAATCCGGCCGGGACTGGATGCAATGAATCAGCAGTGGCAGTTCCAGTTGCAGCAGCAGCGGCAGCTGGACCTGTTCCGGATGCAACAGGGCTGGCCGCGATGAGCAACAAGAGTCTCGGTCTGGCGCCACAGGTCTACGACTACCTGTTGCACAACTCGCTGCGTGAGCCGGAGGTGGCACGGCGCCTGCGCGAAGAAACGGCGGGGTTGCCGCTGTCGCGAATGCAGATCGCGCCTGAACAGGGGCAGTACATGGCCCTGCTGGCACGCCTGATCGGCGCGCGGCAGGTCATCGAGATCGGTGTGTTCACCGGCTACAGCGCGCTGTGCGTGGCACAGGCACTGCCGCAGGACGGGCGTCTGCTGGCCTGTGACATCAGCGAGGAGTGGACGGATATCGCGCGCCGCTACTGGGCAGAGGCCGGCGTCGCCAGGCGCATCGAACTGGTGCTGGCACCTGCCATGGATACGCTGCAGGCGCGACTGGCCGCCGGCGAAGCCGGATGCTATGACATGGCGTTCATCGATGCCGACAAGACCGCCTATACCGACTACTACGAGGCCTGCCTGCGGCTGCTGCGCCCGGGCGGACTGATCCTGGTCGACAACGTGCTGTGGTCAGGGCGGGTTGCCGACCAGGGTGACCAGGATGCCGACACCCTCGCGCTGCGGGCATTCAACAAACGCCTGCTGGATGACGAACGCATCGACCTGTCGATGCTGCCGGTGGCCGACGGTCTGACCCTGGCGCGCAAACGCTGATCGACGGCCAGCCCGGGCAACCGTGGCTTACCAGCCCGCCCGGACCAGGCGTATTTCATGATCGGCGACCAGCGGCGGCAGGGCGTCGCGCAACACCTGCCAGTCTGCCCCGGCACCGAAATCCTGCAGCACGCCCTCGATCAATGCGTATTTCCTCTTCGCGATCAGGCGCTCGGGTGCAACCGGCTGGCCGGCATCAATCAGCTTGAGCAGCTGGGCCACGGTCTCGGCCAGCGTCTGGCCACGCCGACTGGCGATGGCATCGAGGTCCAGGCCCTGCTGACACAGTTGCCAGGTGTCGCGCAGCGCCGGGGCCAACGCCCCTCCCCGCTCACCGCTGGCGACGCAGTATTCGGCGATCGCATTGAGGAAGTCATCCCCGTACTTGTCGAGCTTGTGCTGCCCGACACCGCTGATCGCCAGCAGGTCCTGTTCGGACAGCGGCTTGTCGCGCGCCATCTGCACCAGGGTCGCATCACCGAACACGATGTACGGTGGCTTGCCTTCGGCATCGGCCAGTGCCTTGCGCAGTCGGCGCAACTCGTCGAACAGCGTCTCGTCATAGGGTCCGTTCGCGTCCGCCCTGGGCCGTTTCGTCTTGCTGCCGACTTCCTTGATGCGTGGTTTGGCCAGGTCCAGCCGCAGCTCGCCCTTGAGCAGCGGACGTGCTGTCGGCGTCAATGTGAGCACCGAGTAATTGGCGATGTCCTGCTCCAGGTAGCCGTGGTGGATCAGCTGGCGGATGATCGATGTCCACTCCTGCTCACTCTTGTCGCTGCCGATGCCATAGGTCGACAGCCGGTCGTGGCGCAGGCTGCGGATGCGCTCGGTATCGGCACCGCGCAGCACGTCGATGACGTGTTTGATGCCGAAGCGCTGCTCCACGCGGTAGACGCATGAAAGGGCCTTTTGCGCATCCACGGTGGCGTCGAACCTGGCCGGTGGATCGGTGCATACATCACAATTGCCGCAGTCTTTTGCGAGCGTCTCACCGAAGTATCCGAGCAGCACGCGGCGGCGGCAGGTGACCGCCTCCGCCAACGCCACCATCGCGTTGAGCTTGTGTATCTCGACACGCTGCTGCTGAGGGTTCTGGTTGCCGTCGATCAGGCGGCGCGCGGTGACCACGTCCTGCGCACCGTACAGCAGCAGGGCCTCGGACGGCAGGCCATCGCGCCCGGCGCGGCCGGTCTCCTGGTAGTAGCCCTCGATGTGCTTGGGCAGGTCGAAATGGACCACGAAGCGTACGTTGGGTTTGTCGATACCCATCCCGAATGCGACCGTGGCGACCACGACCTGCAATTCGTCGCGCAGGAAATGTTCCTGCACCTGGTCGCGTTGTGCGGTCGGAAATCCGGCGTGGTAGGCGGCGGCACGGATTCCCTGAGCGCACAGTTTCGCAGCGACTTCTTCGACCTTTTTGCGCGACAGCGCATAAACAATGCCGGCCTGGTCACGCCGCCCGTCGAGAAAGCGCAGCAACTGCTCGAACGGTTTGTGTTTCTCCAGCACCGTGTACCGGATATTGGGGCGGTCGAAACCGGTGATATGCCGTCTGGCGTGACCGAGCCGCAGGACACGGACGATGTCATCGCGTGTCTGCGCATCGGCGGTCGCCGTGAGAGCCACCAGCGGGACCCCTGGAAAACGCTCGCGCAGTGCGCCGAGTGCCGCGTATTCAGGACGGAAATCGTGCCCCCATTGCGACACACAGTGTGCCTCGTCGATCGCGAACAATGCGATATCGATGTCGGCCATACGATCGAGAAAGCCACCCGAGATCAACCGTTCCGGACTGATGTACAACAGGTCGAGCGCATGATCATGCAGCCGGCCGAGCACCTGGCGTGCGGCGTCGGATCCCTGGCTGGAATTATAGAAAGCCGCGGCCACGCCATTGGCGCACAGTGCATCGACCTGGTCCTTCATCAGCGAGATCAGCGGCGATACGACAATCCCGACCCCTGGCCGGTGCAGCGCCGGGATCTGGTAGCAAAGCGACTTGCCGCCACCGGTCGGCATCAGCACGAAGGCGTCGTCGCCACGGACCAGGTCTTCGATGACGGCCTGCTGCTGCGTACGGAAGCTGGAAAAACCGAACACCCGCTGCAGGGTCTGGTGAATCGAATCTGAGGTATCGGCTACGGCTCGCATGGCCCGGCATTGTACCGGGCGCCACGGGACGCCGCTGTCGGATTGCGGTTGGTCGGATGGTTTAGTGGGCTATTCTGTTGATTGGGTCCGGCATATCCTGCTCCTTCTGCCCTCAGGAGAAGATCAGGATGAGGGCAGCGATACCCAGGGGCCGATGGCTGGACCGCCGAGAGGGCCCGGCTCCAGCAAAGGGTGCCCCCGGAGCGACGGCGACAAGGGAGAATTGCCAGCATGCCATGCGTGAATTGCCGACTGTTTCTGCTGCTCGTGGTGACATCGCCTATCGCGATCGCGGATTCCGGGCTGCTGTATCGCTGGACCGACGGCGAGGGCCGTGCGCACTTTACCGATCACCCGCCACCCGCCCACGCCGAAACCGCCGAGGCGCTGGCCGTCCCCAGTTACGCGGAACCGGCATTGGCACCAGCCGACGATCCCTATTCGATCATCAACCAGTCCAGACGCATGGAGGCGTCACGTAAAGACCTGGAACGTGAACGTAGAGAGCGCCGGGAACTCGACCGCGAATATGCGCTTCGGCAGCGTGAGCTGGCGGCCCGTGAGCAGGCGCTGCGTGACCCGCCCACCAGCAGTACACCTGTGTACGCCTATCCGCGCCCGGTCCATCCACATCCACCCGGCCGCCCCGGAGCACCATGGCAGGGTTACCGCCCATCCCCGCCGAGCCTGTGGCCGCCCGAACACCCGGCATACCAACCACCCCGCCCGCCAGCGGCGCGCCCGGCACCCTCTGGTCGCGTGCCCCCAAGACGCTGACAGGACAGCCGGGCGCGCCGCCGATACCCACGCTGAGTACGAATTCGTTGTCGTTGATCCGGATCGGGTCGGCGAACCGGCCCACACGGCCTCAGGCACTGGCCGTTGTCAGCCAGCGGGCATTCAGGTTGCCAGGCCCATTGCCTGGTGAATCTGCTGCACGACCTGGGGGCTGAGGCCGGTCAGTCGCGCGAACTGCTCCAGGTATTGTTTCTCGGCCACGGTGTCGATCTCGACTGCGAGCAACGACGCGGCGTAGACCTGCGCCGCGACCTGGGGGTTCGGGATATCTGCCGCGAGACCCTGCAGGTCGAGCGGTTTCTGCATCTCCCGGGCCAGCCATTGCCGGCTGTCCTCGTCGAGTTGGCCAGTCTCGAGAATCTTGCCGACAATCCGCTGCGACTCCTCGCGCGAGATTTCGCCATCGGACTTTGCAATATTGATCATGCCGCGGAGCACGAGTTCTGCGGTCGCCTGCGAGGATTGCGGGGCCGGTGACACGCCCGTGTCTGTGGAAAACTGACCGGCAAACGCGGCGGCCGGGTTGCCGTTGCTGCCACCGCTGTTGGCGGCCAGCGATTTCATCGCCACGCTGGCCAGCATCGCCAATGCGCCGCCACCCAGCGCGCCCTTTATCGAGTCCGAGCCGCCGCCGAGCAGCGAACCCAGGATTGCCCCCATACCGCCGGCCGCGGCCGGATTCTGTGCGGCCTTTCCCAACCCGCCCTGCACCGCATCACGCAGGCTGCTGAGCAGATCGGCACCGCCGCCAGCACCCGATGCCTGGCTGCCGCCGCGCTGCAGACCCTCCAGCGCACTGCCCATCCGCTGGTTGCCGGAGGGTGCCATGGCGCTCTGTAGAAAAGAGCCGATCAGACCACCAAAATCTGGCATCGTCATTCTCCTCGATTGTTAGGTGCATCCACCCGGCGATCCGGGCCGTAGCGCGGCAGTATTTCACGGATCCAGCGCTTCCGCCGGGGCGGTTCTCAATGTGCCGTGCGCAGTTCGGCAAGCAGCACCACAGCCAGCGTCAGCAGATACAGGGCAAATACGACGACCATCCATTGCGCCATCGTCAGCGACAGCCATTCCCATTGGATATCGTCGCAATAACCGGTCGGCAGAAATACTGCCGGCAACCATTCGTCGAGCCTGGCCCATGTTGGAAATTCCGCCACGAAGCTGCAACTCAGCGCCGGCGTGCGGTCGATCTGAATGCCGACATGCCGCAGTGCCAGTTGCAGCCCCCAACCGGCGCTGATCGCCCAGGCCAGGTAACCGGTCCAGCGTAGCATTGCACTGGCCGGGCGCAAAAAACCGAGGGTACCGGCCAGCATCAGGCCAAAGACCGCCACACGCTCGTAGATACACATGACACAGGGGTCGAGTCCCATGCCGTACTGAAAGCCCAGCGCGGCCAGTTCCAACGCAATGGCGCTCACGATCAACAGCAGCCAGGCCCATCTGCGTGCGAACCACGGTTGACTGCCCGATTGCCGCGGCGGCGCATGATCGGTGGGGTTACGGCTCAACTTCGTCCGCCTGCTTCATCGATGGGCAATGGCATACCAGTAACTCCTTGATTATCGGTTTTAATAATCAAGCCATCCGGTTGCTGAAAAAGCCTGATGCCTATTCACGGCGCGGCATGCCGGGCCCTGGAGTCTCGGGTCGATCAGTCCTTGAGTTCCGGTGCAAATACCCGCCTGATCAAGGCCATCTGGTCCTCCGGCAGGTCCCTGGGCTCGCTGACTTCCGCGGCCCCGGCAGCCGGGGTCTTGCCCTCCACCACCCGCATGCTTGCCTGCGGCGCGGCCGCGTGACTGACCGTGCCGGTTTCCTCGACCATGACGATGCGCAGGTACAGGCCGATGGCCAGGGCAAGCAGGAGCACTACCACCAGTTTGGAAAACCACGCACTGCCGGATGTCTGTTGCGTTGCCGTTGTCATAGGTAATCCTCGTAAAAACTTTCCGCGATTGCTGCGGCGATTATGGCCTATCTGTCCGCGTCACTCACCAGGGTTTTGAAAATCCACGCCATGCGCCCCTCTTTGAACGGCGGCATCACAACCATGTACCAGTCACCGCGCTGCCCGATGACCCGCACCGCGGAACCTTTCTCCATCTGTGCCACGATTTCGTGTTCCGTGCCCGGTCCCGCGCGCACGTTGATGCGGTCATTGTTGATCACGGCCGCCCAGCCGAACCAACTCTCATGCACGAGTTCGGGGTGTTTCTCGAAGAGGTTCATCGTCGGATCGCCATTGAGGCGCAACAGGATTTCACGCGCATCCTGGTGTCCCTGTCTGGCGGCGGCCAGATACCACTTCACCGCTTCGTCGAGATCGGCCTTGATCCCGTCGCCCGTGGTGTAGGCCAGGCCGACCGCGAACTGGGCGTCCGCATGTCCCTGCGCGGCTGCTTTCATCCACCAGTCGAGCGCCTGTCCGATGTCGACCGCCAGTCCGTTGCCGTTGGCATACAGCCAGCCGATGTTGTATTGCGCCTCGGCATAGCCGCGCTCGGCGAGTGGCTTCCAGCGACAGTAGGCTTCCGCATAGTTGCCGGCCTGCAACGACTGCATACCGAGATCAAACTCCTGCGGCGTGCGGCCGGCGTCACATGCCCCGGCCATCACGCAGCCCAGCAGCACGACACCGATTCGTCGGGCCGTCATCGGCAGGCTACCGCGGCGAGTACTTTGCGTGCCTGCGCCATGCCGGAATCGAGAAAGTGCTCGATCTCGGCCATCGTGATCGGGCCGTCTGTCTTGCCCGCCGCCCAGTTGACGCTGAGCGCAAGACACGCATAACAAAGGCCGAGTTCGCGGGCCAGTGCGGCTTCCGGCATGCCGGTCATCCCTACCATGTCACAGCCGTCGCGCTCCAGGCGCTCAATCTCGGCCCTGGTTTCGAGACGCGGACCCTGCGTGGCCGCATAGGTGCCGCCGTCCTTCACCGGGACACCGATACCATCCGCCGCAACCAGGATGTCGTGGCGCAGCGCCTCGCAATAGGGGTCGGTGAAATCGATATGAGTGACGCTGCTCAGGTCCTTCTCGAACAATGTGTGATCCCGGCCCCAGGTGTAATCGATGATCTGGTCCGGTACGCACAGCACACCCGGCGCCAGTGCCGCGGTGATGCCCCCGACGGCGGCGACACCGATCACCTGTCCGACCCCGGCTTCTTTCAACGCCCACAGGTTGGCGCGGTAGTTCACGCGATGCGGTGGCACCGTGTGTGCGCTGCCATGCCGCGGCAGGAATACGATTGGACTGCCGTCGACATGGCCGAAGGTCAGGGGCGCCGAGGGATCACCATAGGGGGTGGTGACGACCTCCTGCCGGTCCACGTCGAGCGCTGCCAGCCGTGTCAGACCTGATCCACCGATGATGCCGAGTGCCTGCACTGTTCCGGGTCTCCGTTTCGATGCCCAGCTACTCCGCCACGGCGTAGATGCCGGGCGCATTTCGCCAATACCCTTTGTAGTCCATACCGTACCCGAATACGTAGCGGTCAGGGACACTCAGGCCTATGTAATCGACTGGCGGGCGCACACCACGGCCGTGTTCCTTTCGCACCAGCACTGCTGCGCGCACGCTCGCCGGCGAGTGCTGGCGGCAATAGCGGATGATTGCATCCAGCGTGTAACCCTCGTCGAGTATGTCATCGATGATCAGCAGGTCCTTACCCGCCAGCGACTGTACCGGTTCAACTTTCCAGTGCAGCTGATCGCCGGTGGTGCGTTCGCGATAGCGGCTGGCATGCAGGTAGTCCACACGCAGCTGCACGTCGAGTCTCGGCAACAGGATACCCGATGCCACCAGACCGCCGTTCATCACGCAGATCAGGAGGACATCGCCACCGTGCAAATCCCTGTTGATTGCCGTTGCCATGCGGTCGAATGCGGCCTCTACCTCGGCCTTCGTGTACAGGCAGTCCGCCTGTCGCATCACTGCTGCGGCCTCTTCACGCCGCGCTTCGTCGTTCATATCGGTGCTTCCAGATTCAGTGCGAGGTTGGTCTGGGCCGTCAACTGTGCTGCCAGCTCGACCGCATGGTGCCAGCGTCTGTCCTCGTGCAGCCTGTCGAGCCGGCGCGCCGGACGCCCGTGCAGTCGAATCATCCGTGACTGCGCCACCGGGTCGTGGTAGTTGCGCAGTCGTTCCAGAACCTCGTCCGCACCCGGGGGATCATTGCAGACCAGCACCATGTCACAACCGGCGTCCAGCGCGGCCTGCGCGCGGTCGCCGTGACAACCTGCATGCCCGGCGGCGGCCATGCTCAGATCGTCACTGAAGATAACGCCCTGGAAACGCAGCCTGCCGCGCAGCACGTCCTGCAGCCAGAAACGCGAGAACCCTGCCGGCTGGTCGTCGCACGAGGCGAAGATCACATGCGCCGGCATGATGCCCTCCAGGCCATTGTCGATCAGGCGGATGAACGGTTGCAGATCCTGCTGCATCAGGGCATCGAGGCTGCGCCCGTCGATCGGCAGATCGAGATGCGAGTCGGCAGTGACGCCGCCATGCCCGGGAAAGTGCTTGCCGACGCTGACCATGCCGGCCTCGCGTGCGCCCAGCATCCAGGCCCCCGCCAGCTGGCTGACCGTATCCGCCCCGGCGGCAAAAGCGCGGTCGCCGATCACGCTGCTGATGCCGTGGTTCAGGTCGAGCACCGGCGCAAAACTGAAATCGACACCAAGTGCCCGCAGTTCGGCTGCCATCAGCCAGCCCATCTCGTGCGCGGCGCGGCGAGCCGTCTGCATATCGTTACCGCAGCGTTGTGCAAAAGCAGCGGCGGCGGGCAGGCGGGTGATGCCCTCGCGGAAACGCTGCACACGGCCACCTTCCTGGTCGACCGCAATCAGCAGGTGCGGTGACCGCAGCTCATGAATCTCCTGCACCAGCCGATATAGCTGCTGCGGCGACGCGAAGTTGCGACTGAACAGGATCACCCCGCCAGTGGCCGGGTGCAGCAGGCGCCCACGGTCCTCGGCCGTGATCGCCGTCCCGAGCAGATCGATCATGACCGGTCCATGCAGCATCACAACGGACCCCGACGCACCTTGAACAATGGACTCAACACAGGTTTCGGCTCTTCATGAAAGGTATCCCCGCAAAGCAACTCGTTACGCGCGCTGCCATGCTGTTGGCAGCGGTCCTCATCATCGCGTGCCCGGTACTGGGCGCAGATGGTGAGGAACCACCTGTCGAGATCGGCTACTACGCCCTCACCCCGTCGATTGTCAGCAACCTGAGCGGTGGACCGAAATACATCCGCTGCGACGTCCAGCTGATGACCCGCAATGCCCAGACCCTGCCGCAGATCGAACTGCATGCAGCCGCGCTGCGCCATGCCATTCTAATGCTGATCGCCGGGGAAGACGGCAATCAACTGAAGAGTCGCGAGGGCAAGGAGGCGCTGCGCACCAGGGCATTGGCATCGGTACAGGCGCAACTCAAGGACCTTACCGGGGAAACCCTCGTCGACGACCTGTTCTTCACCAACTATTACGTGAAGTGACATCGAAGCGGTCACGCAGCGCATCACCGAACAGATTCGCCGCCAGCACGACCAGAAACAACGCCATGCCGGGCGCCACGACGAGGTGTGGCGCCACCAGCAGGTAACGTACACCATCGCGTATCATCCCTCCCCACGAGGCATCGGGCGCCTGGATACCCAGCCCCAGGAACGAAAGCCCCGCCTCGGCCACCACGGCACCGGCCACACCGAAACTGGCCTCGACCCAGACCGGGGCCATCACCAGCGGCAACAGATGCCGGCGCATGATCGTCAGGTCCGAGCTGCCCAGCGCAGCCGCCGCGAGCACATGGTCACGCTGGCGCAACGACATCACCTGCACCCTCACCAGGCGCGCATAGCCGACCCAGCCCATCACCGCCAGCGCAATGATCACGTTATCGATGCCGGGGCCGATCATCGCCGCCATCGCGATCGCCAGCAGCATGCCGGGAAAAGCAAGGAATATCTCGATGACGCGGCTGATCAGACGGTCGGTGACACCACCGAAATAGCCGGCGACCAGCCCCACTGCGATCCCGATCAGCGCCGATATCGTCACCGTGGTCAGCGCCACGAGCAGCGATACGCCGGCCCCTGAAAGCAGGCGATCAAGCACCGGTCGCCCCAGTTCATCGGTACCCAGCCAATGATCGGTCGAGGGCGTTGCCAGGATCTCGGGCAGCGACACCCGATAGGGCTCGATGACCGGCAGCAGGCCGACGACCGCCATCGACAACCATGCCAGGAGAATGAGGGACGAGGTTCGCATTACGCCCTCTCGCGGATGCGTGGATCCAGCCATGCAGCGAGCGTGTCACTCAGGCGATTCACCAGTACGTAGCTCAGGGCGATGAACAGCACGACACCCTGTACGACCGGGTAATCCCGCTGACGGATCGCATCGACCAGCAGTGAGCCGATGCCAGGCCAGGAGAAGACGACTTCGGTGATCACGGCGCCGGCAAGCAGGCCGCCGAGCTGAAGGCCCAGCACCGTAATGACCGGCAGCATCGCGTTGGGAAGACTGTGACGCAGCATCACCGCGCCTTCGCTCAGCCCTTTGCAGCGCGCCGTGCGCAGGAAGGGTTGGGACTCGATCTCGAGCAGACTGCTGCGCATCATGCGTGTGGTGATCGCGGCCATCGACAGGCCGAGGGTGATCGCCGGCAGTACCAGGCTGCCGGATTCGAGATTGCCGCTGACCGGAGTCCAACCGAGATAGACGGAAAACAACAGTACCAGCAGCGGACCCAGCCAGAAGTTGGGAATCGACACCCCGACCAGCGCGAACGTCTGCGCCAGGCTGTCTGGCCAGCGCCCCCGGTGGCGCGCGGCGATGATGCCCAGCGGCATTGCGATCAGCAGCACCAGCACGAATGCCGCCGCCGCCAGTTGCAGGGTCGCCGGCAGTCGCTGCCTTATCAGGTCTGTGACCGGCTGCAGTCGGACCAGCGAGTCCCCAAGGTCGCCATGCGCCAGGTCGACATAGAATTTCA
The DNA here is from genome assembly GCA_024235315.1 of Chromatiaceae bacterium. GTDB lineage: Bacteria > Pseudomonadota > Gammaproteobacteria > Chromatiales > Chromatiaceae > Thiosocius. The sequence goes on from JACKMP010000004.1 coordinate 100,650, forward strand.
GCCAGCGTTCCGGCAATGGCCGGTCGAGGCCAAGGGCGGCACGCATCGCTTCGCGATCGGCCGCCTGAGCCGACTCGCCGAGCACCACGTCGACCGGGTCACCGGGGATCAGCACCAACAGCAGAAACACCAAAGTGCTGACGCCGAACAGCACGATCAGGGTGTCGATCAGCTGTGAGATCAGCCTAACGGTCATACCTGACAGCCATCACCTTTTCCCTCACTCCTGCCGTCTCCCGCCTGCGGGGAGACGGGGCTGAGGATACGCTCCGCGAGTTTCACGTTAATCATCGTGACTGTTGCCTTGTTCGTCGATCAGCACCCGGGTGCCGACATCGACCTGTTCGAACAGATCGACCAGGTCGGCATTACGCATTCGGATACACCCGTGTGATTCAGGCGACCCCATTGGCAGGCTGTCCGGGCAACCGTGGATATAGATGAAGCGCCTCAGGGTGTCGCAGTCACCGCCGCGGTTGCGTCCGGGTTCACAGCCGGTCAGCCACAAGATGCGCGTCAGGATCCAGTCTCGCTGTGGCTGGCTGCGGGCGAGCTGCTCGCTGTATACCTCGCCAGTCGGGCGCCTCGCCGCAAACACGCTGTTGACCGCACAACCATCGCCGATCTTGATGCGGACACGATGTTCCCCGCGCGGCGTGCACTCGGAACCCGTCTGTTCACCGGGCCCGTTGCGCGCCGTCGACACCGGCCACCCTGCCACGCATGTCTTTCCATCGAACAACGACAGCCGTTGATGTGGGATGTCGATATGGATCCAACGCTCAGTTGCTCTGGACATGCGTCATCCTCGTGTTGGCCAGTGCACGGTAGTTGCCGTCGTGACCAGGCACATAACCCTCCAGTCCCCGTGCCACCGCGATATTCGACTCATACCACAGCGGCACATAGACCAAGTCGTCATGTACCCGCTGCTGCACGGCAGCATAGAGCTGCGCGGCCTGTGCCGGATCGGCACGCTCTGCACGTTCGATCAGTGCATCGACCTCGCCCGAGCGATAGCGGCCGCGGTTGGCGCCGCCGGGAGGCACCGATTCACTGTGAAACGCATAGCGCAGGATATCGGGTGTATTCACGCCCACCCAGGCCAGGCTGTACATCTGAAATCGACCGGCCTTGATGTCGCCAAAGAACGTGCCCCACTCGTAGCTGCTGACCTTCAGATCAATACCCACGGCCGCCAGCTGACTCTGCAGCACGTGCGCGATGCGCAGACGAAAGGGATCGGTCGATGTCTTGTAGCTGAGCGTCAATGGATGCTGTTCATCGTAGCCCGCACGCCGCAGGTGGTCGCGCGCACGCTGTGGGTCGTAGCGGTATGCGAGCAGATCACTCGCGCCGGCCCAATGCTGCGGACGCAGAACCGACTCGGCCTTGTGCGCGCGCCCACCGAACAGGTAACGGATGATCGCGTCACGGTCGATCGCGTGCGCGATGGCGGCCCTCACATCGCGGCTGGACAGCACCGCGTCATCGAGATTGAAACCGATATAGGCGAAGGTGGTGCCCGGCCCCTCCTCCAGAGTCAGACCGGACGTGCCCGCCAGATAGCCGTACAGCTCGCTGGGCAGGTCGTTCTGCAACAGGTGCGCCTCACCGCGCAGCAGCTTGAGGGTGCGCATCGTGGGATCGGCCACCGGCACCATTGCCACCTGTTGTCCGTCGCTGCGGCGGCGCAACAGCACGCCACCGTCGTCTCTCCATCCGACGAAGGCAAAGGGGCCACTGCCAATGGGATGCCGACCCAGGTCGCGACCGGTCGCTGCCTGCGCCGGCACGATGCCGACCGTCAGACGGCTGACAAAAGACGGATCCGGCTTTTTCAGCAGGAAATCCACGTCGCCATCGTTGACGACTGCCACCGTCCGGATGTTGGCCAGTGCGCCACCATGCGGTGAACCCAGCGTGGGATCGAGGAGACTGCGATAGGTCGCAGCGACGTCCTGTGCATCCGGCAGTCGACCGTTCCAGAACGGCGCACGTGATGGCAACAGGCTGAGGCGGTAGTGATCATTACCGAGCGCCCGCCATGTGGCCATCTGTGGCTGTGCCCTGCCCTGTTCGTCCAGGGTGACCAATCGATCATAGAGCAGCGCATTGGTGCGCTCCGAGACGGCGTCACCGGCAAGCCTGGGATCGAGCACGCTGGGCGCATTGGCGACAGCGAAAACGAGAATGTCGGTGTCCGGCGGCTTGCAGGCGACGAGTGACAGGTACAGGCAGATCACCGCCAGTCTTACCATTGGCTGTACGGCTGTCTGCTCAGGTTGCTGTTGTAATAGCGCAGGTCGGCCGACACCTCCTCGCCGAGCCAGTCCGGTCGCTCGAATGCCTCATCGGCGTCTTCCAGTTCGATCTCCGCGATCACCAGGCCATCATTGTCACCGTGGAACTCGTCGATCTCCCATAGATGGCCTCCATAGCTGACATGATGGCGCGTCTTGTCGATCATCGGACGAAGTGCAACGTGTTCCAGGATCTCGCGGGCGTCGCCGAGCGGTATCTCGTACTCGTACTCGAGCCGATTGATGCCGTCCAGCGTGTGCTTGATGTTGAGCTCGGCGGTATCGTCCATGATGCGGACCCTGACTGCCGATTTGTCACCGCGCAGCAGGTACCCCTGGACCATGCGAGCACTGTGGCTGACCGCATGACGCCAGGTGTCCGAGCGCAGCAGGAACTTGCGTTCGATCTCCCGGCCCATCAGCGGCGCTCGAACAAGGCGATCGATTCCACGTGCGCCGTGTGCGGAAACATATCCATCACACCGGCACTGACCAGGCGGTAGCCGTGTTTACCCACCAGCTCACCGGCATCCCTCGCCAGGGTCCCCGGATAACATGAAACATAGACGATGCGCCTGACGCCCATTGCCGGCAGCAGAGGCAGCACCTGCAGCGCACCGCTGCGCGGTGGGTCGAGGAGCGCCTTGTCGAACTGCCGGGTCATCCAGGGTTCGGCCTGCAACTCGCCGTACAGATCCGCGGTGAAGAATTCGGCATTCGCAATGGCATTGCTTTCAGCGTTGCGTCGAGCGCGTTCGACCAGGCCGGCATCACCCTCCACACCGACCACCTGCCGGCAGTGGCGCGCGATCGGCAGCGTGAAATTGCCGATCCCGCAAAACAGGTCGAGGACATCGTCGTCGGTCCGCGGATCGAGCAGCTGCACCGCATGATCGATCATCTTGCGGTTGATGTCGGTGTTCACCTGGGTGAAGTCGCCGGGCAGGAAACCCAGTGTCACGGCATACGCCGGGAGTTCGTATCGCAGGTCGACAGGCTCACCCAGCGGACGCACCGTCTCAGGTCCGCCCGGTTGCAGATAGAAGACGACGTCGTTCTCCTGCGCAAAGGCAAGCAACCGACGCCCGTCATCACTGCCCAGCGGGTCGAGGATGCGCAGGATCAGCACGCAGCGCTCGTCATCCATGGCCATCTCGATCTGCGGCAGACGCCGGCTGATACTCAGCGACTCGATCAGCGTGCTCAGCAGCGGCAGGATTTCACCCACCCGCGGATGCAGTACGTGACACATCTGTACGTCCGCAACGAAGCTCGACCCACGCTCGCGAAAGCCGACCAGCACCTTGCCCTTGCGCGCGACATCCTTGACGCCGAGGCGCGCCTTGCGCCGATAGCCCCAGGGCGAATCATTCATGATCGGCGGAAGCAGGGTATCCGGTGCGACACGCCCGATCTGGCGAAGATTGTCGATCAATACCGCCTGCTTGGCTTGAACCTGTGCTGCCGGGTCGAGGTGCTGCAGGCTGCAGCCACCACACACGCCGTACTGTGCGCAGCGTGGTTCCACGCGGACCTCTGAAGGCTGGACGACCGCCACCACCTGTCCTTCGTCGTGGCTGCGTTTGCGGTTCAGATAGCGGAATGTCACGGTCTCACCGGGCAAGGCACCATGCACGAAGGTTGCCTTGCCTTCGACACGCGCCACGCCGCGGCCATCGTGCGACATGCTCTCGATCCGGGCCTCGAACTCGCCTTGCGGCAGGCTCGCACGACGGCGCCTTCGTCCCATCTATTCGGTCCTCCAGGCGGCAAGAAAATCGACCAGATGCCTGTCACTGCGCCTGGCGAGCGCCTGACGCAGGTTGTTCTGCACCCGCGCACTGTCATGGCGCGTCACCTGCCCGGTCACGCTGAACACCCGCAGTGCCAACAGGTAGGTATTCAGTGCCGCGATCTCGCTGAACGCCTGGACCTCGGCGTGCCGGCCCGCCAGCCAGGCGGCGTAGACATCATCTTCCGTGCGAGCGCACATGCCGGGAAAGCCAAGCTTGCGCGCAGTTTCGTCCAGCCCCGGCCGATCCACCCCGGGCCCCGCCAGCCAGTCCAGGAGATCGACGTGGAGATCATCCCTTTCCTTCAATGTCTGCCAGTACGCGGGAAAGCTCAGGGCATGTTTGAGACTGCGGAAATGGATCAGCGGCACGCCGCTGCGCGAACTGTCCCAGGCCACCATGCGACCGTCGCGCATCGCCGCCGTGAACAACGCCTGCAGCATGTCCCGCTCGGTGTGTCCGGCCAGGCCGATCGACTCGATCAGTACCTTGTCGACTGAATGCTGAATCAGCGTGACACTGGCGATCGCCCGTTGATCCCAGCGCAGTTCCTCGCTCGAGCCGGTCTGCTGTTTGCGCCGGTGGAACAGGACCTTGGAGACAGCCTTGTCATCGAGGTCGTGCAGGTCGAACACCTGCCGTGTGGTGTCAGTGTCGGGAACCGACGACAGTGCGAATACCGAGAAACGCATGTTCAGGGATCTCTGCTATTCGGCGGGAAAGACGCCGGTGGACAGATAGCGGTCGCCACGGTCGCAGACGATGGTGACGATGACGGCATTCTCGACCTCGGCCGATAGACGCAACGCCGCCGCGACCGCACCGCCGGAAGAAATGCCGCAGAAGATGCCTTCCTCGGCGGCCAGCCGGCGGGTCGTGACCTCGGCCTCTTCCTGGGTGACATCCATCTCACGGTCCACCAGGGAGGCATCGAAGATCGCCGGGACATACTCGGGCGGCCAGCGGCGGATGCCGGGGATCGATGCGCCTTCGGCGGGCTGGACGCCGATAATCTGTGGCCGGGGGTCCTGCTCGCGCAGAAAGCGTGCGGTTCCCATGATGGTGCCCGTCGTACCCATGGCACTGACGAAGTGCGTGACATTGCCGGCGGTGTCGCGCCAGATCTCCGGGCCTGTGGTCTCGTAATGCGCGCGCGGGTTGTCCGGATTGGCAAACTGGTCGAGTACCTTGCCCCTGCCCTCGCGCTCCATCTGCAGTGCCAGATCGCGCGCCCCTTCCATGCCCTGTTCACGTGAGACCAGGATCAGCTCGGCGCCATAGGCGCGCATGGAGGCGCGACGTTCGACACTGAGGTTCTCCGGCATGATCAGTATCATGCGGAAACCACGGATAGCTGCAGCCATCGCCAGGGCGATGCCGGTGTTGCCGCTGGTCGCCTCGATCAGGGTGTCGCCGATCGTGATCTCGCCGCGCTCCTGGGCGTGCCTGATCATCGAGATCGCCGGCCGGTCTTTCACCGAGCCTGCCGGGTTGTTGCCTTCGAGCTTGACCAGTATCTGATTGCTGCCGGCGCCAGGCAGACGCTGCAGCCGGAGCAGTGGCGTGTTACCGACGAAGGATTCAATTGTTGGGTAAGTCATCGCGGCAGTTTACTCAATCGGCAAGGGCAAAACGAGTTAGTATCCCCCGCGACGAGGCCGTTTGGCAGTGCTTGGACAGCAAAGGGATAGCCTTGCTCGAGTTCCTCAAACCCTATCGCTCGGACAGTATCCACTACGGGGGGTTCCTGATCGCCCTCGGCCCCCTTTTGCTCAGTGTGGTCGGGTTCGGGGTCTATGTGTGGCTCGGCGGCGGGCAGATCCCGGCTGCGCTGATCGGGATAACAGTCATTGTACTGGGGCTGGTGGCGACACTGGTGCTCGTGATGCTGTACCTGCGTCGGCTGCTGTCTCCGATCTCCGAGATCAATCGCGCCATGCAACGGGTGCAGGCGGGCGAGTTGGATGCCCGCGTCGGAAATGACTCCCCGGGCGAGTTGGGCCAACTCGAGGCCGGTTTCAACGTCATGGCACAGAACCTGGAAGCCGGCCACGAGCAGCTGCAGGAGCGGGTCGAACAGGCCACGCGCGAGGTGCAGGAGAGCATGGAGGTGATCGAGATCCGCAACGCCGAGCTCGACCTGGCGCGCCGCCGAGCAATCCTTGCAAGCCGGGCAAAATCCGAGTTCCTGGCCAATATGAGCCACGAGATCCGCACACCGATGAACGGTGTCATCGGTTTTACCCGCCTGTTGAGCAAGACCACGTTGGATGAAAAACAGCGTGACTTTGTCGAAACAATCAAGAAATCGGCCAGCTCCCTGCTGCGGATCGTCGACGATATCCTGGATTTTTCACAGCTCGAGTCGGGAAAGCTGGTACTCAACCACGAACCCTTCAAGCTGCGCGAATGCGTCGAGACGGCGGTCGCACTGTGGGCCCCACAGGCCCATGCGCGGCATCTCGAACTGGTCTCGATGGTCTACAGCGACGTCCCCGACCATCTTGTCGGTGATGAAACACGCATCATCCAGATTCTCAACAACCTGATCGGAAACGCCGTCAAATTCACCGATCAGGGTGAGATCGTCGTGCGGGTGATGCTCGAAGAGGAAGACGACCATGGAGCGGGCATCAGCTTTGCGGTGAGCGACACGGGTATCGGCATCCCGCTGGGTGAACAGCAGCGCCTGTTCGTGGCGTTCGACCAGGGCAGCGCCACGACCAACCGCCTGTTCGGGGGTACCGGGCTCGGGTTGAGCATCTGCCACTCACTGGCCACCGCGATGCATGGCCATATCAACGTCAACAGTCGCCCTGGTGAAGGATCGGTGTTTCGCGTGACCGTGCGGCTCGATCGGGATCCCGATGCCCCCCCACCGCGGCAGGTCAAGCCGTTGAACCGTCGCGCCCTGCTGGTCGAGCCGCACCAGCTGTCGCGTATCGCCCTCGAAAACGCACTGACCGATCTTGGCCTGGCAGTGGACGGGGTCGCCGGGTTTGCCGAACTCGCCGATCTGGACCTCTCTCGCTATGCCCTGGCAGCACTGGGTTGCGGCGACGAGGCATCGCAGGTTGAGGAATGCCTGGCGCAGATAGGAGAGCTGAGCAACGGTCAGCGGTTGCCGGTCATCGCCCTGGTCTCCGGCTCGGACGAAGAGTTGCTGAGCCGTTTTACCGCCGCCGGTGCCAACTATTGCCTGAGCAAGCCGCTGCAACGCCGCCACCTTTTGGAGAGCGTCCGCGGCTGCCTGCGCACGGGCAACCTGGCGCTGTATGCCGGGATGCAACAGCCCGCTGCCGCGGCACCCGGTACGGAGGATGTCGATCAGGAGCACCTGTTACAAGGCAAGGTGTGCCTCGCGGCCGACGACCACCCGATCAATCTGCAGCTGATCACCCACCTGCTGCGTGATATGGGCGCCAGTGTGCTGGCCGCCGAAGACGGTGACGATGCGGTAGAAGTGGCGCGGGACAACGTCATCGATATGGCATTTCTCGATGTCCATATGCCGCGCATGAACGGCCTGGAGGCCGCTCGCCGAATCCTCGCGCTCAACCCCGACCGCCAGGTCCCGATCGTAGCACTCACTGCCGACGCGGCTGAAAAGAACCAGCGGGAGATCACCCGTGCGGGCATCCACCGCTATCTGATCAAACCCGTGAGCGACGACGACCTGCGGCAGACGGTCAGCGAACTGTTGTCCGGGGGGGCACCGGCACGCTTCGTCAAGGCGCCCACACACAGCATCCCTCAACGTGACTGGCCTGTGCGCGATGAGGCGCAGGCAATGCGGATCTCCGGGGGTTCGATCAATATCGCCGCCAAGCTGTTCAACGAATTGTGTGCCGAGCTTCCGACATCACTCGGCACCTTGCGCGAGACCTTCGACCGCCGTGACTGGTCCGAGCTGTGGCAGCTGGCGCATCGGTTGCACGGTGCCGCGGCGGTGTGTGGCGTCCCTGCGCTCTATCACGCCCTGAGCGACCTGCAGCCAGCGGTGACACTGGAAGACGAGCCGACGGTCAGCGTGCTGCTGGACTACGTGGAAAAAGAGGCGAAACGGGTCCTCGAATCCAGCATTTGAGCACTGGCAGGACGACAGCTCATCAAGCGGCTGGCGGCTGCAACAGGCGCTTCATGTCTGCCACCGCCTGATGCAGACCGCTGAATACCGCCCGGCTGACAATGGCGTGGCCGATGTTGAACTCGAGGATCCCGTCAATCGCCGCGACGGCCTTTATGTTGTGGTAATCGAGGCCGTGTCCCGCATTCACCTGCAGGCCGAGTTGCACGCCATGTGCAACGGCATTGGCGATTCGCCCAAGGGTATCCTTGACCGCCGCCGGTTGGCGCGCCTCCGCGTAGTGGCCGGTGTGGATCTCGACGACCGGTGCGCCGATATCGACGGCGGCCTCAAGTTGCCTGGGATCGGCATCGATAAACAAGGATACGCGGATACCGGCAGCGGCGAGTTCAGCGCAATAATCCTTCAGGAATGCCCGGCTCGCCGACACATCGAGGCCACCCTCGGTGGTCAGTTCTTCGCGCTTTTCCGGTACCAGACAGCAATCCGCCGGGCGCAGCCGCTTGGCGATCTGCAGCATCTCGGCCGTGGCAGCCATTTCGAGATTCATCCGTGTCTGCAGCATTCCGGACAGCGTCTCGACATCCCGATCCTGAATATGGCGGCGGTCTTCGCGCAAGTGCAGCGTGATCGAGTCAGCGCCGGCCTGCTCGGCCACCAGCGCGGCCTGGATGGGTTCGGGGTAACGGGTGCCACGTGCCTGGCGCAGGGTGGCCACATGATCGATGTTCACCCCGAGCAATCGTTCGTAATTGGTCATTTGATGGTGTCGCCTGTCGGAATTCCTATCAGCGGAACAGCTCGCGGCTGCGCAACGGGCGGCCATCCAGGTGGTGGTTGATCACCCGGCGCATCAGCAATCTCGCTTCGCGTGCCACCCGGTCGTTGGTGAATTCACCGTTGCGCAGTGCCAGCAGCGTCTCGCCCCTTACCACCGTCGGGCCGTCACCGGACACCCGCCGTGGCCCACTGTCGATGTCGTAATTGTAACTGCCCGCCGCGTCGATTGGTCGACCCTCTGCATCCGATTCCAGCTCGAGTCCCAGGCCCAGGTGTTGCAGCAGGCCGACCTCGAATCGCCGCAACACCGGCTCGGATGGGGAGGCCCCGGCCAGTCCGGCGATCGCCGTGGCGTACCCGTCGAACAGGTCCGCAGACGCATCCTGACGCGCAGTGAGCTTGAGCAGCAGTTCATTGACATACAGCCCGCAGAAAAGTGCACGCCCCGGGAGTTGCACCGGCTGCCCCGCCGCCTCGGCGCGTAACAGCGACAGCACTTCGCCCCTGCCCCTGAGCTCCACCAGCAAATGGGCAAAGGTCTGAATGCGCGCTGTAGCGGACTTTGCCCGCAACACGCCCTTGGCGATGCAGGCAACGCGACCCTGCTCCCGTGTCAGCAGGTCGACGAGCAGGCTGCTGTCGCCATAGCGACGGGTATGCAATACATACGCGGCCTGCAGGCTGTGCGGGTCCAATCTTTCAATCCGTATAACCCAAGCGGGACAGGCCGGCTTCGTCGCTCGACCAGCTCTTCTTGACCTTGATCCAGACCTCCAGGTGCACGCGCGTCTGGAAGAAATCGTTCATCGCCTTGCGCGCCGCAGTGGCCGTTTCCTTCATCGCCTGCCCACCCTTGCCCAGCAGGATGGCTCTCTGTCCTTCGCGCTCCACCCAGATCACGGCTCCGATGAGATAACGACCGTCCTCTTCCTCGAAGCGTTCGATCTCGACGGTGATGGCGTAGGGCAATTCGCGGTGGTAGCGACGGATCAGCTGCTCACGAAGCAGTTCGGCGGCGAAGAAGCGCTCGGAACGATCAGTGATCTGGTCCTCGGGGAACACCGGCTCACCTTCGGGCAGGCGATCGAGGACTGCCTGCATCAGGGCATCCGCGTTGTCGCCCCGACTGGCCGAGACCGGGATCACATCGACAAAGCTGTGGCGCTCCGCCAGCGTCTGCAGAAAGGGCAGCAGTTTTTCCTTGGGTTCGACCAGGTCGACCTTGTTAACCGCCAGGATCGTCGGGACACCCGCTTTCACCACGGCACTGAGCACACGCTCGTCTTCGCTGGTCCATGCCAAGGCCTGCACCACGAACACCGCGACGTCGACATCGATCAACGCCGTGTGCGCAGTGCGATTGAGATAGTGGCTCATCGCCTTGTTCCCGCGTTCATGGATCCCCGGTGTATCCACGAAAACGATCTGTCCGTCCTCTCGGCTCTTGATGCCGAGGATGCGGTGGCGCGTGGTCTGGGGTTTGTGCGAGGTGATGGCGAGTTTCTGTCCGAGCAGGCGATTGAGCAGGGTCGATTTCCCGACGTTCGGCCGCCCGACCAATACCGCGTAACCGCTGCGAAATTTCATTCGTCCATTTCCTCGAGTCGTTCCAGCATCTTTCGCGCGGCCGCCTGCTCGGCCTTGCGCCTGCTCGCACCTTCACCCTCGGCGTTTCCGGCGAGCGCTGTCGAGCAGATCACGCGGAATGTCTGGTCGTGTTGTTCGCCGCGGATGTCGACGACTTCGTAGCGCGGCAGAGGCCTGCCGATCGACTGCAGATGCTCCTGCAGACGTGTTTTCGGATCTTTTCGCCGGGTCTCGGGGGTGGGAGCCGCCAGACGCTCGCCGAGCAGGCGTCGCACCAGGGCACGCGCCTCTTCCATCCCTCCGTCGAGATAGACGGCGGCAATGATTGCTTCGACCGCATCGGCGAGGATAGAGTCCCGCGTCTGGCCGCCGCTGCGCAGCTCCCCGGGCCCGAGCCGGAGAATGGCACCGAGCTGCAACTCGCGCGCGATCTCGGCCAGAGTCTCACGCTTGACCAGATGCGCACGCATCCGGCTCAGCTGGCCTTCGTTGGCGTCGCTGACGCTTTGATACAGACTGTCAGCCACCTCGAATCCGAGGATGGCATCGCCCAGAAACTCGAGCCGTTCGTTGTTGCTGGCGCCTATGCTGCGATGCGACAGCGCACGCTCCAGTAGGCCGAGATCGTCGAACTGATAGGCGATGCGCTGCTGCAGTCGCCTCATTGCGCGGAGATCAGTGCCGACTCTGAGAACGCCATGACGATCGATACGTTACCGGCCACCGGCTTGCGGATCTCGTAGCTGACTTCGAACCGGGTGCCATTCTTTTCCTTCTTGATCTGGATGGCATTCCGATCGAATTCGTACACGCTGTTGATCTTGAGGCGTTTCAAAAACGACTGCTTCATCTCGGCCGGTGACATCGAGCGCACGGCGCGGTCGTTTTCCATATTCGTCAGCACCTGTTTGATCGAATAGTTTTCCAGGTAGGTCGGGATCATCTTTATGCCGATCAGGATGAAAAACACCACGACGCCGAGCACGACGAGCCATGACACCATCGCCATGCCATTCTGTTTTGTTGCCATAAGTTTCGGTTTCATAAGGCCATTCCTGTAACAAGCGTAACCGATGTTGCGGCAGACTCAACGCCTGCCGAAGAAAATAGCGGCCGCATCAGTCACTTATGGAACCGATCCGCCCCGGGGCCAGGAATCCCGACCGTTGCCAATCCCAGCTCAGCCATACGAAGAATGCCTTGCCGACCAGATTTTCTTCCGGCACGAAGCCCCAGCAGCGGCCGTCGTTGCTGTCGTCACGATTGTCGCCGACCATCAGGTAGTGACCCTCCGGGACCTCGACCTCGCGGTAGCCGAGGAACCCGCACGACGGACTGAAATCCGATGCCAGTGGATTCACCAGTACCGCATGCTGCACATCGCCCAAGGTCTCCCTGCCCTCAACCGAGCCCAGGGCCCGCATACCTGAGCCCTCGGGCTGGTACTGCCCGACCGGCTCGATCGGTGCCGGGGTGCCATTGATGAACAGCGTCTTGTTCTGGTAGCGAATGCGATCACCGGGTAGGCCGACGACGCGCTTGATATAGTCGAGACGCGGGTTGACCGGCCAGCGAAACACCACGATATCGCCGCGCTCCGGTTCCCCCACTTCGATCAGCTTGGACTTGGTCACCGGCATACGGATGCCGTAGGCGAACTTGTTCACCAGGATGAAATCACCGACCAGCAGGGTCGGCATCATCGACCCCGAGGGGATGCGAAAAGGCTCCACAAGGAACGCCCGAAGCAGCAGTACGATCAGAAAGATCGGGAAAAACGAGCGTGCGTATTCAACCGAGGTCGGCAGGACATCGTCTGACTTGCCCTTGACCAGGCGGTACACCAGCCAAACCACGCCCGATACCACCGAGGCCAGCGCCAGTGCCGGTTCGATGCCGAATGCCATTACCACCCACACGAGCAGGGCGAAGAAACCAAGGATCAAGGTTGTTTGCATAGTACTTTCCAAGCTCATCAGCGATCACGGGCACGCTGCCCTGGCGGCCGCCTGTCAGTTTTCTTTTCCAACCTGCAGGACGGCCAGGAAGGCCTCCTGAGGAATTTCGACGCGGCCGACCTGCTTCATGCGCTTCTTGCCGGCCTTCTGCTTTTCGAGCAGCTTGCGCTTGCGGGTAACATCCCCCCCGTAACACTTCGCCGTCACGTTCTTGCGCAGGGCCTTGACCGTGGAGCGGGCAATCACCTTGCTGCCGATCGCTGCCTGGATCGCCACCTCGAACATCTGCCTCGGTATGATCTCTTTCATCCGTTCGGTCAGCTCGCGGCCGCGGGTCTCGGCATAGTCACGGTGCACGATCAGCGACAGCGCATCGACCTTTTCGGTATTTATCAGGATGTCCAGTTTGACCAGCGACGCGGCCTGGAAGCGTTTGAACTCGTACTCGAACGAGGCGTAACCGCGGCTGACCGACTTGAGCCGGTCGAAGAAGTCGAGCACCACCTCGTTCATCGGCAGTTCGTACACCAGCTGGATCTGGCCACCCAGGTACTGCAGGTTCTTCTGCATGCCACGTTTCTCGATGCACAGCGTGATCACCGCACCCAGATGCTCCTGAGGCACCAGGATATGTGCCTCGATGATCGGCTCACGAATCTCGCGGATCTTGCCCAGGTCCGGCAGCGCGGCGGGGTTGTCGATCATCAGCTCGGTGCCGTCGCTGAGCAGGACCTCGTAGACAACGGTCGGTGCCGTGGTGATCAGATCCAGATCGTACTCACGCTCCAGGCGCTCCTGCACGATCTCCATATGCAGCATGCCAAGGAAGCCGCAACGAAATCCGAATCCCAGGGCCTGCGAGGTCTCCGGTTCGTAGTGCAGCGCCGAGTCGTTGAGCTTCAACTTCTGCAGCGCATCGCGGAAGGCGTCGTAGTCGTCCGAACTGATCGGATAGAGCCCGGCAAACACCCGCGGCCGTACCTGGCGGAAGCCCGGCAAGGCCTTGTCCGCCTTGCGGTTTTCCAGTGTCAGAGTGTCGCCCACCGGGGCACCATCGACTTCTTTGATGCCGGCGATGACGAACCCGACCTCGCCGGTACCGAGTACCGTCTTGTCGAGCCGCTTGGGCGTGAAAACCCCGACTTTTTCGACCTGGTACACGCGCCCGGTGGACATCACGCGCATCTTGTCCTTCGGCCGGATCTCGCCATTGACCACGCGAATCAGCGAGATCACCCCGACGTAGGAATCGAACCAAGAGTCGACGATCAACGCCTGCAGAGGCGCCTGCGGATCACCCTGCGGGGCTGGAATATGGGTAATCAACGCCTCCAGCAGGTCGGGGATCCCGAGGCCTGTCTTGGCGCTTACATGCAGCGCCTCGGTTGCCTCGATACCGATGATCTCCTCGATCTGGGTCACCACCCGCTCGGGGTCGGCCGACGGCAGGTCGATCTTGTTGAGTACCGGCAGCACCTCCAGGCCCTGCTCTATCGCGGTGTAGCAGTTGGCGACACTCTGCGCCTCGACACCCTGGGCGGCATCCACCACCAGCAGTGCACCCTCGCATGCCGCCAGCGAGCGCGACACCTCGTACGAGAAATCGACGTGCCCCGGTGTGTCGATGAAATTCAGTTGGTAGGTCTCGCCGTTCTGCGCCTTGTAGTGCAGCGTCACCGATTGCGCCTTGATCGTGATGCCGCGCTCGCGTTCAAGGTCCATCGAGTCGAGGACCTGGTTCGCCATCTCGCGCTCGGTCAGACCGCCGCAGACCTGGATGAAGCGGTCGGCGATGGTCGATTTGCCGTGATCGATATGCGCGATGATCGAGAAGTTTCGGATGTGGCTGAGATCGGTCATGGGGTCTGGTATCGGTCAACGCAAGCGGATGAAAAAACGGAACTTTCCACTGGAAAGTTCCGTTTCGGTCGCAAACCACCGCAAAGTGGCCGGATTATACCGGATTCGACATTTCTCCGAAATACTGAGCTATCCGCGCCAGGTCAGGGCGCAGCTCGCAGACGGTTTCCTTCCCGTGCAGCAGCACCGGCACCCTGTCGCCGTAGGCATCGCGCCATTCCGGACGTTCATCCACGTCCCGCCACTCCATGTGCTGGGCGTGCTGTGGCCAGCCACGGAACAATACGGCTGCCAACTCCTCGCAGAGGTGGCAGCCGTTGCGGTAGTAGAAAACCGGCGTGTCGATCAACGATCAGTCTTTGAGGCGCAGCGCGAGAAACAGCGGGCTGTCGCCACGGTGGATCAACACCGCCACAGTGCGCTTGTCCCCTGCCTGATCGATCAGTTCGCGCAGGTGCCTGGCGTTCTTCACGTCCACCCCGTCAAACATCAACACGATGTCGCCACGGTTTATGCCCGCTTCCTGCGCTGCACCCGGTGATACCTTGCTGACCAGTGCACCGCCCGTCTCGTCCAGGCCGAGTTCCTTGCGCACCTGAGGTTCGATATCGATGACCGAAAGGCCCAGCTGGGCGATGTCGTCGGGCTGCGCGATCGCAGGAAGCGTCGAGACCTCTTCCTCGTCGTCCGGGAGCCTGCCGACCGTGATCGCGACCTTCTTCTCTTTCCCACCGCGCAGCAAAAGCAGCGTCGCCTCTTCCTCGACCCTGGCGGTACCGACCATCGGTGGCAGCTGGCTGGAGTTCAACAGCGGTTTGCCATTGAATTCAAGTATCACGTCACCCACCTTGAGGCCGGCCTTGTCGGCCGGCGAGTCAGGCATCACGCGTGACACCAGGGCACCGTGTGGCTGTGCCATACCGAACGACTCCGCCAGGTTGCGATCGACATCCTGGATAAGCACGCCGAGATAACCACGTGCCACGCGGCCGCTGTCACGCAGCTGGTCGGCGACATTGACAGCAAGCTCGATCGGTATCGCAAACGACAGCCCCATGAACCCGCCGGTTCGGCTGTAGATCTGTGAATTGATACCGACGACTTCACCGTCCAGGTTGATCAACGGCCCTCCGGAGTTTCCGGGGTTGATCGCCACATCGGTCTGGATGAACGGCACATAGTTTTCGCTCGGCAGGCTGCGCCCCTTCGCACTGACGATGCCCGCGGTCACCGTGTGATCGAAGCCGAACGGGGAGCCGATCGCAAGCACCCATTCACCGACCTTGAGATCACTGCTCTTGCCGAGCTTGACCGTCGGCAGATCTTTCGCCTCGATCTTGATCAGCGCGATGTCGCTGCCCTTGTCCGACCCGATCACCTTGGCGTCGTAGGTGCGACGATCGCTGAAATGCACCTGTATCGCGTCCGCATCGCCGACCACATGGTAGTTGGTCAGGATGTATCCATCGGACGAGATGACGAACCCGGACCCTAGCGACTGACTGTCACGGTCCGGAAAGTCCTCCATCCCTTCGCCGAAGAAATGTTTGAACAGATCACTGAAGGGGCTTCCCTCGGGGACTTCGGGCATCGAAAAGCCCTTTGGCAGCGCCCGCTGAACCTTCGATTTCTGCTGTGTACTGATGTTGACCACGGCCGGGCTGTTGCGCTCGGCCAATTGAGTGAACTCGGGCAGGTCCCGCGCCTGTACGGCACCTGCCATGCCTGCCACCAGCACACAACCGAGCAACAGGGTTGTGAAATGTCTCGTGAATCTCTTGTTCATTCCTGCTTCCTGATTTCGCGCGCGACATGCGCGATCTGCAAACCGACATTGCCGGGCATAGGACTGCGGCTGATCCGCAGCAGTTTCACCCCGACCTCACCGCGTTCGAAACTGCTCGCACTGAAATAACGAACAGCCAGCAATGCGGCACTCAAGCCCAGTAGACCCAACAGGATGGCGCCAAGTTCCGTGGGCCATGAAAGCAGTGAAAAGCCGAACTCACCAGCGACGGCGCCGACCAGCAGCCCCAACAGCGGCAGTGCATACAGGAGCAGCGAACTGCGCTGCAGAAACGCCTCGTCGAGGCCGATGATCACGGTATCCCCGGCGGCGGCCTGGATATCGTTGTTCAATCGGAATGCCAGTTGACGCTGCGGAAACCAGGTCGCAAGCAACGATGTCCCGCACCCGTTCCTGGCCGCGCAATGACCACAGGCGGATTGTCTTTGGGTGACAACCTCGGCCACGCCGTCGTGCACGCGCAGCACCTGTGCCATCTCCTCGATCAATTCGAGGCCGCCCGTATCTGTTGTGCAAACCAGTTCAACGTCCTGGCCGGCACTTCGCCGACCACGATCACCTCGTGGTCGGCAAGCACCCGGCTCACCGCACCGGCGGCACCGAGCCGCGACGACGGGGGAAGACCGACGCCATCATCACCGGTCGGCTGAACATAGACCGAGACCGTGGCCAGTCCATCGGAGAAGATGAAATGCTCCAACTCGCCCGCATTTTCACCGAGCATACGCCGCCGGTGCACATTCAACTGGAAGCCGGGCGGCAGATCCGCAAATTCCCATGCTGGCGGCTTCAGGCGCTCTTCCGGGATGTCGTCGGACGGTGTCGCCCTTGCCACCTGCATTGCCGAGATATCGCGCTCGATCGGCGTGATCTGCTGATCGACCCGCAACTCCACGAACATCATCTGTGATGCCGTTTTCTGCGCCTCGTCGAACATCACTGAACGCAATGGAAGATAGCTCGCCTGGTCCAGGAACAGCCGGTAACCGAAACGCAAGTCATCACGTGGCTCGATCAACAACTGGTAGGCATCCCTTCCCGCAACCCTGCCCGGCGGCAGCAACTGCATCCTGTAGTAGCGGTCGAGTTGTTCGCCGGTCACACCACTCAGCGGCGAAAATGATCGCCCGTTCGCGCCGCGCCCGACATTCAGCGTGCGCGCACGCCCGGACGTGAGACAGGCAACCGCCTCGTCGCTGCGGATCACCTCGCGCGGTTTTCCGGTCAGCGAGACCACACGTTCTTTTTCGGCACCGCCATCAACGCGGTGCACAATGTAGATCGCATCCATGCGGTCCCCGACCTGGACCACGAATCGACCCTCATAGTCCAATTGACGAACTGCCTCGTTCATGCGGTCGAGCAGTTGGTGCGGGCTGGATTCCCCGGAGCGCGCGTTCGCTGCCAGCAAGAGGCCGCAGGAGAGCCAGATCAGGCGGCTAGCGCGCGTCATAGCTCACGAATCCGATGTGTTGGACAGGGCCGTTCACCCCGGTTCTGCCGCCAAACTCGCGATGCTCCATCATCAGGCGGTCGAAGCGCTCGGAAGCTTCCTGATTGCGGGCCGGCCAGCGCAGCTGGGCTTCGGCGACCTCAACCGGCCTGGCATCACCCTGAGAACCGCCCGCCGCCACCAGCGTGGCCGGCGTGGCGTCGCGATGCTGCGTGTCGGCTGCGAGCTGCATCGGCTGACCCTGCTCACCCGGCCGCGTCATCAGCTGCGGGGCGACCATGATTGCCGCGGCGGCAACCGATGCGGCGATCGCAAGGCCCGCGGCAGGTCGTGCCCAACGTCGCGGTTGCCGATGTGCCCGTGGCTCCAGCACGGACGGTTCATCGTGCAGCGCCTGGCTGACCTTGGTCGCGACCGAGCCTGCCAGTACCGCCGATTCACCGCGCATGACGTCGCCGATCAATCGGTAACGCGCAAATCGCTCCATCCCATCCTGCCCGGAATCCAGCAATCCGGATATCGCCCGCTGCGATGCGTCGTAATCCAGTTCGTCGTCGAGCAGTGCCGAGATCAGCTCATCTTGCTTGTTGTTCATCAGCCAGATTCTCTCTTGCTATGGCGCCAGCAACGGCTTCAATTTGACATCTATCGCCTCGCGCGCCCTGAAAATCCTCGAGCGTACGGTACCTATCGGGCAATCCATTGCCTGCGCGATCTCTTCGTAACTCAGGCCCTCGAGTTCACGCAGCGTGATCGCGGTGCGCAGGTCTTCCGGCAATCCGTCCAGTGCCTGCTGAATCGTCGACGCAATCTCGCGTTGCAGCGCGAGATTTTCCGGCGTGTCCGTCTCCTTCAGCGCCGCCCCCATGTCCATCTGTTCCGCGGTCTCCGCCTCGATGTCATCACCCGGCGGCCGACGTGCCTGGGCAGCGAGGTGGTTCTTTGCCGTATTGATCGCCACCCGATAAAGCCAGGTATAAAACGCACTGTCGCCGCGGAACTTCGGCAACGCCCGGTAGGCCTTGATAAATGCCTCCTGGGTCACGTCCAACACCTCAGAGGAATCGCGGATGTAGCGCGAGATCAGATTCGCCACTTTGTGCTGGTATTTGAGCACCAGCACATCGAAAGCCTTCTTGTCACCGCGCTGAACGCGCTCGACCAGCACCTGGTCCGCTTCCTTTTCCGCTGTCACGCCGGCGACGCTCCAGGCGTTCGCCGGGTGAAAACCGCCGCCTCGTGCCTATTGACCCCGGTGCAGCGGTAAAGTTCTGTGTGATGAGCAAACGGGGCCAATTGGGGTATGCACTCTGTTGTTATTGCTTGCAGCCGGTAATTTTGCAGGCCGGGGCGTGACGCAGCCGACCCGTACCGACTAATCTTGGGCATGATTCGGCGACTTTTCGCCTGGATCTTGACCCACGCCGATTATGGCGACTCATCCCGGGACCATCAACGCCATGACACAGACCGACCACCTGAGCTTCGACGTCCTTATCATAGGCAGCGGCGCCGCCGGTCTGAGTCTCGCGCTGCGCCTGCCCTCAGACGTGCGGATCGGGCTGGTATCCAAGCGCGAGCTGGAGGAAGGCAACACCCTGTACGCCCAGGGCGGGATCTCCGCTGTCCTCGACGCCAGCGACTCAGTCGATTCACATGTGCAGGATACCCTGGATGCGGGCGCCGGACTGTGCGACGAATCCGTGGTCAGGATGGTCGTCGAACAGGGGCCGGAGAACATCCGCTGGCTGTTCGAGGAAGGCGTTGAATTCACCCGTACGCCGGTGACTGGCAATTCGGGCTATCACCTGACGCGCGAGGGTGGGCACAGCCACCGCCGCGTGGTCCACGCCGCCGATGCCACCGGACACGCGGTGGAGACCACGCTGGTGCGCCAGCTGGATGCGCACCCGAACGTCAGCGTGTTCGAGCACTGCATCGCTGTCGACCTCGTTACCGCAGACCATCAGCAGGGACGACGGGTGCAGCGGCGCTGCCACGGCGCCTATCTGCTGGACATCAGATCCGACCGGGTGGTGACTGCGTCCGCTCGCTGCGTGGTGTTGGCGACCGGCGGCGCCAGCAAGGTCTATCTGTACACCAGTAATCCGGATGTGGCGACCGGGGATGGCATCGCGATGGCGTGGCGCGCCGGTTGCCGCGTCGGCAACATGGAATTCATCCAGTTCCACCCGACCTGCCTGTTTCACCCCGCAGCCAAGTCGTTCCTGATCAGCGAGGCGGTCCGCGGCGAAGGTGGCCGGCTGCTGCTGCCCGATGGCACCCGGTTCATGCAGCGCTTCGACGAACGTGCAGAACTGGCACCGCGCGACATCGTCGCCCGCGCGATCGACCACGAGATGAAGCGCCTGGGCGTCGACTGTGTGTACCTGGACATCAGCCACAAGCCGGCGATCGAGATCGAGAACCTGTTTCCGACCATTCACCAGCGCTGTCTCGAACTGGGATTCGACATGCGCAAGCAACCCCTGCCGGTGGTGCCGGCCGCCCACTATACCTGTGGTGGCATCCGTACCGACCGGAGGGCGCGCACCGACGTCAACGGCTTGTACGCGATCGGCGAGGCCGCCTACACCGGGCTGCATGGCGCCAACCGCATGGCCAGCAATTCACTGCTCGAATGCCTGGTGTTCAGCGAGATGGCGCGGGCCGACATCCTCGAACAACTTGGGCGCGATGACACGCCGGCGTTCGATATCGCACCCTGGGACGAGAGCCGGGTGTCCGATTCGGACGAAGAGGTCGTGGTGTCGCACAACTGGGAGGAGCTGCGCCGCTTCATGTGGGACTACGTCGGGATCGTGCGCAGCAACAAGCGCCTGGAACGCGCGCGCCGCCGTGTGAACCTTCTGCATCACGAGATCAGCGAGTACTACGGCAATTTCCGGGTTTCCAACGACCTGCTCGAACTGCGCAACCTGGTCGATGTCGCCGACCTGATCATCCAGTCGGCACAGCGCCGGCGAGAGAGTCGCGGACTGCACTACAACATCGACTTCCCGGACAGGGACGACAACCAGACCTCACCGACCATCCTGATCCCCGACAATTACGTGCCGCGCCGGGCCGAGAACTGAAGGCGCCAGCAGCCATCATGGCTGTGTCGGGTCGGTGACCGGTCGAAATCCGATCAACGCGCGCCGCAATTCACGATGCTGTGCATCCGACACGCATGTGCCCAAAACGAAGAGCTCGCAACGCTGACCGGGGCCTCCAAGCAGTCGTGCACTCACCAGCCAGGGCCGGATGACCCCAGGCCTTATGCCTGTGACAGTCCAGGTCTCGGCACTGGCCAGCCGACAGCTCAGGCCGCCATCGCGGTGTATCTGCAGGCTGACCGGGCGTTGGCGGCGAAAGCGCCGCCATAGCACCAGCCAGCTCACTGCAACACATGCAGCGCAGCCAAGCCGCCAAACCCAGGCGATGGGACAGGCCAGCACCATGCCGGCAGCAGTCAGCAAGAGGAGATGGGCATACCGGTGCATGCGCCGCGTCAGCGGTAGTTCGATCGTGGACATGCGATTTCCATATCGCTGTAGTTGGAAGATCAGCCCTCGGCGGTACTGAAGAGCCGAAAGAAATTTTTTTGAGACTGCCGCGCGACGGCCTCGGTGCTGACCCCGCGGACCGCCGCCACCGCCTCGGCAACCTTTCCCACGTATCGTGGCTCGTTGGGCTTGCCGCGGAACGGCACCGGCGCAAGATAGGGCGAATCGGTCTCGATCAGGATGCGTTCGTCGGGCACACGTGCCGCCACATCGCGCAACGCGGCGGCGTTCTTGAAGGTCACGATACCGGAGAACGAGATATAGAAATCGAGGTCCAGGGCCGCCTTTGCCATCTCCCAGGACTCGGTAAAACAATGCATCACGCCGCCGACGTCCCGGGCCTGCTCTTCGCGCATGATCGCAATCGTATCGTCGCGCGCATCCCGGGTATGAATGATCAGTGGTTTGTTCGCTTGCCGGGCGGCACGGATGTGAATACGAAACCGCTCGCGCTGCCAGTCGAGTTCGCCTTTCCCGTGGAAATAGTCCAGGCCGGTCTCGCCGATCGCAACGTTTTTCGGATGCCCGGCCAGGGCGACGAGTTCTTCGATACCGGGCTCGCGGCGATCGAAATCATTGGGATGGACACCGACCGACACAGACACTTCGGGATAATCCTCGACCAGTGCCAGCATCGCCGGATAGGACTCCAGGTCGATCGATACACACAGCATGTGTGCCACGCCGGCTTCCCGGCATGCCTCGATCAGGCCGCCGAAATCGCCGTGGTAGGGCGTCAGGTCCACCCGGTCGAGGTGGCAATGTGAGTCGACCAGCATGCAAGCAACCGCTACATCGTGTGGGTGGGTTTCTCCGACTGTAGCGCACCCGCGAGGTAGCCCTCGATCTTGTTGCGTGCCATACCGCCGTCCTGGTCGCTGAACTGTACACCGATCCCGGCCGCACGGTTGCCCTCGGCCCCCACCGGGGTAATCCAGATGATCCGCCCGGCCACCGGCAGGCGCTCGGCCTCGTCCATCAGGCTGAGCAGCATGAACACCTCGTCACCGATGTTGTACTTCTTGGTGGTCGGAATAAACAGGCCGCCGTTCTTCACGAACTGCATATAGGCGGCATACAGCGCGTTCTTGTCCTTGATCGTCAGCGAAAGAATACCCTGACGCGCACGCGGCATGGGTGGTGCGGACATCTCATTGACCTCCGGGGCGAGTTATCTGTAACCAGCGGTTTGCAATATATTCCAGCAGCATCTGTACATTCAGGTTGTTGGTCGAATCCCGCTCCAGACGCAGTATTTCATCGTTGAAGCGGTACAACTGTCTCAAGTCTATTCCCTGGCCCAGACATTGCAAATCATCACGCATCCGCAAATGGCAGATCGGGATGCCGGCGACCCCACTGGCCAGTTTCACCAGGTCGTTCACACAGCGTTTCAGGCCATCGAACACCAGGGTTAGCGGCCGCTTCCCCCATTCCTCAACTGTCTGCAGAGGATTGATTGAACGTTGCCTCAGCGCGCCCAGGTCGTCGATCAGGCGCCGGCCCTCGGCCACCCAGCCTTCCTGCAGTGCCTGCAAGGCACGAAACGGCGCACCACCGCTGATCGCCAGCAGCTCATCCACGTCGGCACCCGGGGTGCGCGGACCAAGCCAGGTGCGCACGGTATCGGCATCGGGGTTGGCAAACCGCACGACCTGACAGCGACTGCGAATCGTGGCCGGCAGTCTGTGCGGATGCGAGCTCACCAGGATGAGCACCGAACGAGAGGTGGGTTCCTCCAGCGTCTTCAGCAGCGCGTTGGCGGCAGACCTGTTCATTGCATCAGCCGGTTCGATCCGGTAGATGCGATAGCCACCCGCCTGCGCGCACAGCACGCTTTTTGCCGTCAGCTCACGAATCGCGTCGATTTTTATCGGCTTTCCGGGTTCGTCGGGGACGATATACCGTTGGTCCGGATGACTGCCGGAGCTTGCCTGCCGGCAGGCATCACATGTACCACAGGCATCGCCCTCCTGGTTGGGCTGGGCACATACCAGAGCATCGCTGAGTCGCTTAGCAAACGCCGATTTGCCGAGGCCCTGTGCGCCAACCAGTAACATCGCGTGCGGCAGACGTCCGGCAGCGCGTGCCGCGGCAATGCGACGCCACTGGTCGAGGTGCCAGGGAAAATGCTCATTCGCGCTCATCCGGGGTCCGCACTGTCGAGGAACGCGTCGATGGTGGCAGTGACCTGCCGTGAAACCTGATCGAGGGACTGCCCCGCGTCGATGACACGAAAACGCCCGGGTGCGGACGCCGCAAGACTGAGATAACCCTGGCGGACGCGGTCGAAGAAGGTCAGCGCCTGGCGTTCGAAGCGGTCGGGCGTCGATCGCCTGCCGGCTCGCTGGAGCCCGACCTCGACCGGAAGGTCCAGCAACAGCGTCAGGTCCGGCCGGCGTTCACCCTGCACCCAGGTCTCGAGTGCTGCGATGCGCTGCAGATCGATACCTCTGCCGTACCCCTGATAGGCGTAGGTGGCGTCGGTAAACCGGTCACACAGGACCCAGGAACCGGCCACCAGCGCCGGTTCGATCTTTGCGTGCAGGTGTTCGGCGCGTGCTGCGAACATCAGCAGCAACTCGGTATCATCGGCCATGCCGTCGTGGCGGTGCCCGAGCAGCAACTGGCGCAGGTCTTCGCCCAACGGGGTACCGCCGGGTTCACGCGTCACCAGCACCTCATGGCCACGCTGGCGGATACGCTGTTCGAGCAGATCGAGGCAGCTCGTCTTGCCGGCGCCCTCGATACCTTCAACGGTGATGAAGCGTGGCATGGTCATTGTCCGAGCTGATACTTCCGCACCGCTGCGTTGTGCTCCGACAAGGTGGCGGAAAACGCATGCGAGCCGTCACCTTTCGCCACGAAGTACAGGGAATTGCCGCCTGCCGGCGCGACTGCGGCCTGCAGCGCGCCACGTCCCGGCATGCATATCGGTGTTGGCGGCAGTCCGGTATGGACGTAGGTGTTGTAGGGAGTGTCCTCCTGCAGGTCCTTGCGTCGCAGGTTGCCATCGAAACGGTCACCCATGCCATAGATCACGGTTGGATCAGTCTGCAACTTCATCCCCTTTCGCAGCCGCCGGGCAAACACACCGGCAATCTGTGCGCGCTCACTGGCCTGCCCGGTCTCCTTCTCGACAATCGACGCCAGGATCAGCGCCTCGTATGCCGATGCCAACGGGACGTCGTCTGCCTTGCTGGCCCATGCCGCTGCCAGCTCCGCATCCATGGTGCGCAACGCCCGCTGCAGGAACTCAAGGTCGGTCATGCCACGCGTGAACTGGTAGGTGTCAGGAAAGAACCGCCCTTCAGGATGCTCACCTGGCCGCCCGAGGCGGACCATCAGCTGTTCATTGTCGACATCCTGCAGCGTCTGAACCAGTACATCGTGTCCGGCCAGTGCCGCCCTTACCTGTGCGATCGTCCATCCCTCGAGCAACGTCAGGCTGTACGTCACCGACTTTCCCGACACCAGCAGCGCCAGCAGCGTATCAGGTGTCATTCCGGCGGTCAGGCGGTACTCACCCGCGCGGATCTGTGTCGCCTGCCCGGTATACCGTCCGTACCAGCGCAGGTAACGTGCCTGTTCGATCATCCCCTGCGCCTGCAGGTCGGATGCCACCATGGCCAATGTCGCGCCCTTTGGAACCGCGTAGATGATGCTGCCTTCGGCAACCTTCAGCGGTGCATTGCGGAATTCCTCGAATTCCATCCACACCCAGCCCGCCAGCAGGCTGCCGAGGAGCAGCAGGGCGCCGATCAGTTTGCCTAGCATGGCCGTCCCCACTCAACCGGCCTGTGACACTGGCTGCGCGTCTCGGTCATCAGTGGGTGTTCGACGACATCACGATCGAAGATCCTGTCTGCGAAGCGGCCCACCCGTACCACGCCGATCAGCGAGTTCGAAAGATACAGGGCATCCGCAGCATGGACGGCGTCGATGGGTACGTCGACTTCTTCCAGGACCTGGCCACTGTCAGATGCGAGCTGCCGTGCCAACTCTCGTACCACGCCGGCAATGCCGGCACGCTTCACACAAGGGGTGGAGAGTCTGTCGCCCGACTGCAGAAACAGGTTGCTCATGGTGCCGCAGAGCACGCGACCGTCCTGGCCGAGCACCAACCCTTCCTGAATGGCATCGTCATCCCATTCCGCACGCGCCAGCACCTGGTCGAGACGATTGAGGTGCTTGATTCCGGCCAAAGCGGGATTCTCGCCGAGACGATGCGCACACTGCCTCAACGACCAGAACGCGGGCACGGCCGATTCGTGCCATTGACTGATTCGCAACATGCGACGCGGCCGGATGACCGGTGGGCGGCGGTAACCGCGTTCGCTGTGGCCCGCGGTCCAAAAGATCTTCAGCACAGCGCGCGCACGTCCACCGGCAAGTCGCAGGCATTCGTCATACAGCAACTGTGGATCGGGAGTCGGCAACCGCAGACGCCGGCAACCGTCGAACAGGCGCACCAGGTGCGCATCCCACAGGCAAGGGAGACCGTCGATGATGGCAATGGTCTCGAAAAGACCATCGCCGAATTGAAAAGCACGCTCGTGAAGCCAGCCCTCGTCCGCCGCCATGCCGTCGATCAGGGCATCCTGGTGCATGTCGGCGGCGACCCACCCTATCCGGGTGGCTTATCCCGTGAAGCGACGGAAAACCAGGGTGCCGTTCGTCCCGCCGAACCCGAACGAGTTGGAGATGGCGATGTCGATCTTCGCCTCGCGTGCGGTGTGCGGGACATAATCCAGGTCGCACTGTTCGTCGGGATTGTCGAGGTTGATCGTCGGCGGCATGACCTGATCGCGGATCGCCAGCACCGTGAACAGGGCCTCCGCACCGCCGGCGGCACCCAGCATGTGCCCGGTCATCGACTTGGTGGAACTCACCGCCAGTTTGTACGCGTGGTCACCGAAGGCCGCCTTCACCGCCATGGTCTCCGCCACGTCGCCGGCTGGCGTCGAGGTGCCATGGGCATTGATGTAATCGACCTGGTCCATGTTCAACCCGGCATCGGCCATCGCCAGGCGCATGCAGTCGGCAGCACCCTCCCCGTTGGGCGACGGCGAGGTCATATGGTATGCATCGGAGTTCATCGCAGAACCCGCCAGTTCCGCATAGATGCGCGCACCGCGTGCCTTGGCATGTTCGAGCTCTTCGAGCATCAATACCCCGGCGCCGTCGCTCAGCACGAAGCCGTCACGATCACGATCCCAGGGACGGCTTGCGGCCTGCGGGTCATCGTTGCGGGTCGACAGGGCACGCGCGGCAGCAAAACCACCGAGCCCGGTCGGCGATGTCGCCATCTCTGCGCCACCGGCGATCATCATGTCGACAGTGCCGTACTGGATCATGCGCATCGCATCGCCGATGTTGTGCGCACCGGTGCTGCACGCGGATACGATCGAGATGTTCGGGCCCTTCAGGCCATACATGATCGACAGGTTGCCAGCGACCATATTGATGATGTTCGCCGGAACGAAGAACGGTGAAATCTTGCGCGGCCCTCCGCTCAGATAGGCGCCGTAGCCGTTTTCAATGCCCGTCACCCCACCGATGCCGGAACCGATCGCAACCCCGATGCGCTTGGAATTCTGGTCAGTGATCTCGATCCCGCTGTCCTTTAGCGCCTGGGCACCCGCGGCAATCCCATAGTGGATAAATGCATCCATCTTGCGGGCTTCTTTCTTCGGGATGTACTGCTCCACATCGAAGCCGTAGATGGGCCCACCAAAGCGCACACTGAACGGCGCGATCTCAAAATGCGTGATCGGCTGAATACCACTTTTCCCGGCAACAATGTTTTCCCAGCCGCTGGCCACATCCAGCCCCACTGGTGCGATCAGGCCAAGACCTGTTACGACTACCCTTCTCTCTGACATCTGGGAAAACCCCTTTGCACAGGCTAACTTTCAAACCAAACGGCCGCGGCCCCGCATGACGGAACCTACGGCCGGATATCGAACATCGAGAGCTAGATCAGCTGTGGGCGGTGACGTAGTCGATCGCCTGCTGCACAGTCGTGATCTTTTCTGCCTCTTCATCAGGAATCTCGGTCTCGAATTCCTCTTCAAGGGCCATGACCAATTCGACCGTATCGAGCGAGTCGGCGCCGAGATCATCGACGAAAGATGCAGAAGGTACCACTTCTTCTTCTTTGACTCCCAGCTGCTCGATGACGATCTTCTTTACGCGTTCTTCGATAGAGCTCATTCTGACAATTCCTCCAGAGATGCGTGATCAAGGCGCCACGCAGTGCCGCCGTATTGTATTCAGTTTGCCCCCGGCTTCAAAGCAGCAAGACGCAATTTCAGTACTCTCTAAAACACCGACAAATCCCCCGACAGGGCGGCTGTCAGCTCATATACATCCCACCATTCACGTGAATCGTCTCGCCGGTGACATAGGCCGCGGCTTCTGATGCAAGGAAAACCACCACCGAGGCGATTTCCTCAGGTTTACCCAAGCGCCCCAGTGGGATACTGCCGAGCAGCGCATCACGTTGTGCATCCGGCAGCTCGCGCGTCATATCGGTGTCGATAAAGCCCGGCGCCACGGCGTTCACAGTGATCCCGCGGGAGCCGACTTCCTGCGCCAGCGACTTGGTGAAACCGAACATCCCCGCCTTGGCTGCCGAGTAGTTGGTCTGCCCCGCGTTGCCGCTGGCCCCCACCACAGAGGCGATATTGATGATGCGGCCGGTCTTGGCCTTCATCATCGCGCGCAGGCACGCCTTGCTCATCCGATATACCGAAGTCAGATTGGTATTGAGTACGCTGTCCCATTCGTCCGATTTCATGCGCATCAGCAGGTTGTCGCGGGTGATGCCGGCGTTGTTGACCAGTACCGAGACCGCGCCGAATCTGTCGCTGATGTCCTTCATCACCGCATCGACAGAAGTTTCATCCCCGACATCAAGTCGCATCCCCTGCCCTTTGATGCCCGCCTCAGCAAAGCGCTGCGTGATCGCCTCGGCTCCACCCTCGGTGGTGGCCGTACCGATGACCGTGGCACCCTGCGCACCAAGCGCCTCTGCAATCGCCTTGCCGATGCCACGGCTGGCGCCTGTGACCAGTGCAATCTTTCCTTCAAGCATTGATTGACTCCATTGCAGTTTCCAGACTGGCCGAATCGAACACCGGCAGCGCAGCCAGCGACTTGTCGATACGTTTTGCCAGGCCGGTCAGAACCTTTCCGGGGCCTGCTTCCAGGACAAGCTCGGCACCACGGCCCGCGATTTCCCGGACCGTCTCCACCCAGCGCACCGGACTGAACAGCTGTTCGACCAGCAACTGCTGGATCGCAGCCGGTTCATTCGCCTCGGTTACGCTGACGTTGTGCAGCACCGGCAATCTGGGCGACTTGAATGCAATCGCGTGCAGCGCCTCGGCAAGGCGCTCGGCCGCCGGCCTCATCAACGCACAATGTGACGGAACGCTGACATCGAGCAGCAGCGCGCGTTTGGCACCGGCCGCCTTGGCCAATTCGGCCACGCGTGCGATTGCCTCCGCATTGCCGGCAACAACCACCTGGCCCGGCGAATTGAAATTGACTGCCTCCGCGACCTGGCCCTGTGCACCCGTGGCACAGACCTCACGGACCTGATCGTCGTCCAGGCCGAGGATCGCCGCCATGGCACCGGTGCCCGCGGGCACAGCCTCCTGCATAAAGCGGCCACGCATCGATACCAGGCGCACTGCATCAGACAGCTCGAGGACGCCGGCCGCCACCAGTGCCGTGTATTCACCAAGGCTGTGACCGGCCAGCACCAGCGGCGACAGCGCCTTCTGCAGATTCATGACGCGCATCACGGCCATGCCGGCGCACAACATTGCGGGCTGCGTGTTCTGTGTCTCGTCGAGTTGCTCTTTCGGGCCCTGCTGGCTGAGTGCCCACAGGTCGACGCCAAGGGCCTGTGAACCCTCGTCGAAGGTCTGTCGAACCACCGGGAAAGCTGTCGCCAGGTCCGCGAGCATGCCGACGGTTTGCGAGCCCTGCCCCGGAAATGTAATCGCGATCTTCTTGCTCATCGAGAGTTCCAATCAGAATTTCAGGAGCACCGAGCCCCAGGTGAAACCGCCGCCGAACGCTTCGAGCAGCAACACTTCACCCGCCTGGATGCGCCCATCTCTCACTGCGGTATCGAGCGCAAGAGGCACCGATGCCGCTGAGGTATTGCCATGCTGGTCGACTGTCACGACGACCTTGTCCATCGACATGCTGAGCTTGCGTGCGGTTGCGTTGATAATGCGGATGTTGGCCTGATGCGGGACCAGCCAATCCACATCGGATTTCTTCATGTCGTTGGCCTGCAGCGTCTCGTCGACGATGCGGCCGAGCGTATTCACCGCCATCTTGAAGACTTCGTTGCCTTTCATCTGTGTGAAGCGCGGGTCGCCGCCGGCATCCTGGATATCGTAGCCGCGGGAAACCCCGCCGGGCGTATGCAGGAGTGTCTCGTAGGCACCATCGGCATGCAGGTGCGTGGACAGGATTCCGGGCGTGTCCGACGCCTCGAGCACCACGGCGCCAGCGCCGTCGCCGAACAGGACACAGGTGCCGCGATCAGTCCAATCAATGACCCTGGAAAAGGTCTCCGCGCCGATGACCAACGCACACTTCGCTGCGCCGGTCTTGACGAATTTCTCGGCCACGGCCAGCGCGTAAATGAAACCCGTACACACAGCCTGAACGTCGAAAGCGGCGCAACCGTGGATATCCAGACGCTGCTGCAACAGGCATGCGGTACTGGGGAAGATCTTGTCCGGTGTCGTGGTCGCCAGCACGATCAGGTCGATATCCTGCGGGGTTCTGCCCGCGGCCTCTATCGCCCTGCGCGCCGCCTGCTCGGCGAGATCACAGGTCGTCTGCCCGTCGACCGCGATATGCCTTTTCACGATGCCGGTGCGCTCGCGGATCCATTGGTCGCTGGTTTCGACCATGGCCTCCAGATCCTTATTGGTGAGCACCTTGTCAGGCAGGTAGCTGCCGGTTCCGGTAATGCGTGCAAACCCTTTCATGCGCTTGCAGACATATCGAGTTGCTGGCCGACGCGCAGTTCGATTCGTTGCGCCACGTCGGCGAGGACTTCCTTCTTGGCTATTGCGATGGCGTTCTCGAACGCAAGAACATCGGCACCGCCATGGCTCTTGACGACGATGCCGCGCAGGCCCAGCAGGCTGGCGCCGTTGTAGCGGCGCGGATCAATGCGGCGGCGCAGTGCCCGCAGCACCGGCAAAGCAATCAGGCCGGACAGCTTGGTCAGCAAGTTGCGCTTGAACTCCACCGCCATGAAATGCCGGATCAGTTTGGCAACGCCCTCGGTGTTCTTCAGTGCGACATTCCCGACGAAACCGTCGGTAACGACGATATCGAGACCATCGCGCAGGTAGATGTCATCGCCTTCAACGTAACCGAGGTAGTTGAGCTCGCTGGCATTGAGCAATTCATGGGCTTCTTTCACCTGCTCGTTGCCTTTGATCTCTTCCTGACCGATGTTGAGCAGTCCCACGGTCGGCCGCACGATTCCCTCCAGGGCGGAGACCAGTTCGGCACCCATAACGGCAAACTGAAACAGGTGCTGGGCCTGACAATCCACGTTGGCACCCAGATCGAGTACCCATGTACGGCCATTGATGGCGGGAAGCGCGGTGATGATCGCCGGACGGTCGACATGCGGCAGCGTCTTGAGGACAAAACGCGCCGTGGCCATCAGTGCCCCGGTGTTTCCGGCACTGACGCACGCAGCGGCACGGCCTTCTTTCACCAGATCGATGGCGACCCGCATCGAAGAATCCTTCTTGCCCCGCAGTGCACGCGACGGAAGCTCGTCCATCGCGACCTCCTGCGATGCATGGTGCAGGCTCAACCGATCCGGCAGGGAGCCACCGGGCAGATACTGACGTATCACCTCTTCCCTGCCCACAAGAATCAGCCGGCATTCACGATCCCTGCCGAGGAAATCCAATGCCGCTGGCACGACCACGCGCGCACCGTGATCTCCACCCATTGCATCGAGCGCAATAGTGATCGACTGACTCACGCAGGTCCTCGCTGGTTACCGGTTTGCCAAGGTCGCCAACGACGACCTTCGTCGATCACTTGTCGACGACTTTGCGACCGCGGTAGAAGCCGTCGGGGCTCACGTTGTGGCGCAGGTGCGTCTCACCCGAGGTCGGGTCGATGGAAAGCGACTCCGGCTTCAGTGCATCGTGCGAACGACGCATGCCACGCTTCGAGGGGGTTTTTCGGTTCTGCTGGACCGCCATGTTCGTCTCCTTAAAGACAATCAGTCTTGATTCTTACTGTCGCTTTTCCAATTCGCCAAGGCCGCAAAAGGATGCACCGTGTCTTCGCTGACGGAACGGTCTTCCACCGATTCATCCCGATTTACCCGGGTCAGGCTCACCGCGCAGTCTGCAGGACTATGCGAAGGAGCAGCCGGTACGGCCAGAATCAATTCGTCCTCGATCAGCGATCGCAGCTCCAGCCGACCCTCGCTTACCAGCAGCGGGTCGACGTCATCCGGCAGGCGCTCGGCCTCATCGGGCCCCGCAACCACCACGAGTCTGGATTCGGCATCCACCAGCTGATGCAGGGTGCCGAGGCAGCGCTGGCACTGCAACGCCAGACTGGCACTCACCTTCACCCTGACAACCGGCCGGCGATCCGCGTCCACCTCGAACGCCAAGACAAACGCCGCCTCGCCTTCCGTGGAAGTCAAAAGCGGCGCAAGACGTGGCAGCTCTGCCAGTGGCACCTTGCCGTCATAGACCTTACCCAGCGCACACAGGCGCACCGGATCAGCGAAGTCGGGCAGCAGCGACAACATAAGCGCGGAATTGTATGAAAAACCACGCCATCAGGCAACAATAAAACTTATAAAATCCGGGCGTTTAGTGCGGCGACTCAGCCGCCGACCACGGCCAGCAGAACGCCGGCCGCGACCGCGGAGCCTATGACCCCGGCGACATTCGGCCCCATCGCGTGCATCAACAGGAAATTGTGGTGGTTCGCCTCGAGACCGACCTTGTTGACCACCCGCGCCGCCATCGGTACCGCGGAAACGCCCGCAGCACCGATCAGTGGGTTCACCTTTCCCCCCGAAACGCGGTACATCACCTTGCCCATCAACACCCCGGCAGCGGTACCGACACAGAACGCAATCGCACCGAGCGCGAGGATACCGAGCGTCTCGACACTCAGAAACTTGTCGGCCTGCAATTTGGATCCAACGGATAGACCGAGAATGATGGTTACCGCATTGATGATCTCGTTCTGTGCAGCCTTGCTGAGGCGATCGACCACTCCCGACTCCCGTAACAGGTTGCCGAAGGTCAGCATCCCGATCAGCGGTGCGGCCGAAGGCAGAAACAGCAGGCACAACAGGAGAACCGTGAGCGGAAACAGGATCTTTTCGAGCTTGCTGACCGGGCGCAGCTGCGACATCACAACCTGGCGCTCGGCGTCGGTGGTCAGTGCACGCATGATCGGTGGTTGGATGATAGGGACCAGCGCCATGTACGAATAGGCCGCCACCGCGATTGCCCCCAGCAGGTCAGGCGCCAGCTTGGAGGCGAGAAAAATGGCCGTCGGACCGTCCGCACCACCGATGATCGCGATCGCCGAGGCATCGGCCAACGTGAAATCGAACCCGGGAAAGGCATTGAGCGCCAGTGCACCGATCAGAGTCATGAAGATGCCAAACTGCGCCGCGGCACCCAGCAACAACGTCGACGGCTTCGCGATCAGTGCGCTGAAGTCGGTCAATGCCCCGACGCCCATGAAGATCAGCAGCGGCGCCACGCCTGTACTGATCGCCACACTGTAGAACTGGTACAGCATCCCCGGTTCGTAGCCCAAGTCGTGCGCAAGCGCCTTGGCTGCAGTCAGCACCGCACCTGTGGCGTGGCCAGCTGCCGCCTTCACTTCGGCAACCGGAACACCGAGCAGCTGCGCCAGATCGTTCAGGTGCTCCGGCTTGCCGGCGAGCAGGAGCTGCCCGACGCTGTTTTCCGCCAGCCCCGCCACCGGCACGTTGGCCAGGATGCAGCCGAAGCCGATAGGCAGAAGCAGCAGGGGCTCGAAACCCTTGCGCACGGCGAGAAAGATCAGGAGTCCACCGACCAGCACCATCAGAAGCTGGCCCCACTCCAGGTTGGCAATCCCCATGGACTGCCAAAGGGCCTCGATACCGTGTTCCAGCATGGTGATTAGCTCAGTGTCAGGAGAATATCGCCGACCTGGACCGCATCGCCCTGTTTCACCAGGACAGACTGAACGGTTCCGGACTCGGGCGAGCGCACCTCGGTCTCCATCTTCATGGCTTCGAGGATCATGATGATGTCACCCGACTTGATGGTCTGCCCAATCGCGACGTTGACCTTGAAGATGTTGCCTGCCAGCGGAGCCGGGATATTGGTGGCTTGTCCTGCAGGAGGTACTGCAGCCGCCGCGGTCGGCGGCGTATGTGGCTGCACGCTCGAGATGTCGCCACCGGGCTCGACCACAACGTTGTAACCACGGCCGTCGACGGTCACGTGATACGCCTCACGGGCACCGGGCGCCGATGTGGTCGTAACCGCGGCGGCCTCCGCTTTCGGGGCAGTTTCGGTACCCGGTGGCGGCTCGAAGGCGTCCGGATTGTCCCGGTTCTGCAGGAATTTGAGGCCGATCTGCGGGAACAGCGCATAGGTGAGAACATCGTCGATCTCATCGCTGGCGACGCGGATACCGTGCTCGACGGCCAGCCGCCGGAATTCCTCCGTCAGATTGTCCAGCTCTGCACCAATCAGGTCCGCGGGGCGACAGGTTATCGGTTCTCCGGCGTCACCAAGCACCCGTGCCTGCAATTCGCTGTCGACGGGTGCAGGCGTGGCCCCGTACTCGCCCTTGAGAACGCCGGCGGTCTCCTTGGTGATGTTCTTGTAACGCTCTCCGGTCAGCACGTTCAGGACGGCCTGCGAACCGACGATCTGTGAGGTGGGCGTCACCAGTGGAATGTATCCGAGATCCTTGCGTACTCGCGGAATCTCGGCCAGTACATCGTCCATCCGGTCGGCCGCGCCCTGCTCGCGCAGCTGGTTTTCCATGTTGGTCAACATCCCGCCCGGCACCTGGGCGACCAGGATGCGGGAATCGACACCCCGCAACGAGCCCTCGAACTTGGCGTATTTCTTTCTGACTTCTCGGAAATAGGCCGCGATCTCCTCCAGCAGGTTGAGATCAAGCCCGGTATCGCGTTCGGTGCCCTGCAGAATAGCCACCACGGATTCGGTGGCCGAATGCCCATAGGTCATGGACATCGACGAAATCGAGGTATCCACCATATCGATGCCGGCCTCGGCCGCCTTGATGTTCGTCGTCGTGCTCATGCCGGTCGTGGCATGTGACTGCATCGCGATGGGCACGGAAACCGTTTCTTTGAGGCGCGACACCAGTTCGAAACAGGTGTAAGGCGTGAGCAGTCCCGCCATGTCCTTGATGCAGATCGAGTGGCAGCCGAGGTCTTCGAGTCCCTTGGCCATGTCCAGCCAGTACTGAAGATCATGCACCGGGCTGACCGTGTACGACATCGCCCCCTGCGCATGTTTACCGACCTTCAGGGTGGCCGCGACTGCAGTCTGGAAATTCCGCAGATCGTTCATCGCATCGAAAATCCGGAACACATCCATACCGTTGGCCGCCGCACGTTCGACGAAGCACTCGACGACATCGTCTCCGTAGTGGCGGTAGCCAAGGATGTTCTGCGCGCGAAACAGCATCTGCATCGGCGTATTGGGCATGGCCTTCTTCAATGCCCGCAGACGTTCCCAGGGATCCTCGCCGAGGAAACGGATGCAGGCATCGAAAGTCGCGCCCCCCCAGGTCTCCAACGACCAGAATCCGACCTGATCCAGCTTTTCTGCGATCGGCAGCATGTCGTCGAGACGCAGCCGTGTCGCGAACAGGGACTGATGTGCGTCGCGCAAGACGACATCGGTTATGGCGAGTTTATTCATGGTCATGGAACGTCTGAATCCTGATTGAAATAAAGTCGACTCACGCACCGCGTGCGGCACGATAGCGCGCCACCGCGGCGGCAATGACAGCGACTACCTGTCGGTGGTCTGAAACGTCGATGGCAGAAGGGGAGGACGTGGAAGGATCGACATGGTCGACCGCAGCAAACCGTGTCGTCAAGCCCGACATGCCGATAACAGTGAATACCAGGATGGTAAGAAACCCGAATACGATGCCCATGCCAAGAAACATGAGCCCCAGACCCTCAAGCAACAGATTGGTATCCATGCACCATCCCCCCAGTATCATTTTCTGAACGCCGTCTGGCGCAGCACCGTCACCGCCACTATTGATTATTTCCACCGGCGGGCGGATTAAGGACGGCTCATTCTAATGGAAGAATCTCCTCGACTGGTATTGAGAGAATCAATTGCCATACCCTGGTTCTGGCCCATCAGTGCTGTCTGATAGACTGATATTCCACTCCGATTCGGGAAGCACCTCGTGAAGCAGCTGGTCCTGGCATCCACCTCGCCATTTCGCAAGTCCCTGCTCGAAAAACTCGCGGTACCGTTCATCACCGACACTCCGCACACCGACGAGACACCCCATGCGGACGAGCCGCCAGAGAGGCTGGTGAGGCGCCTGGCCGAGGCCAAGGCACGCGATGTGGCATCGCGGCATCCCGACGCCCTGATCATCGGGTCAGACCAGGTCGCCTGTGTCGAAGGGCGGGTCCAGGGCAAGCCGGGCAGTCGGGAAAACGCGATCGCCCAGCTGTCACAGGCCTCGGGCCGGGCCGTGAACTTCCATACCGGCCTGTGCCTGCTGGATAGTGCGACCGGCCGGGCACAGGTGACGGTCGAGCCCTTCACAGTACATTTTCGATCGCTCGCGCGAGACCAGATCGAGCGTTACGTGGATCACGAGCGGCCATTCGACTGCGCCGGCAGTTTCAAGTCGGAGGGATATGGCATCACGCTGTTTTCGGCACTCGAAGGTCGTGACCCGAATTCATTGATCGGTCTGCCGTTGATTGCACTGGTCGAGATGCTGGAAAAGGTGGGGATCGCGCTTCCCTAAACGGTTTCCGACTGCAGGAACGCCTCGAACATCAGTACCGACCACAGCGGCGAACTGAGGTCGCGCAGGCCACGTTCGTGCTCGGCAAACAGACGATTGAGCCGGGCGCGGTCAAACACGCCGCTGTCCATCAATGCCTCACTGGCGAGCGCATTGTGCAAGCGGTCTCGCAATGGCCCGCGAAACCATTGCGCCAGCGGGACCGCGAAGCCCCGCTTGGACCGGTACAAGATGTCTTGTGGCAGGTACGGCTCCATGGCCTTCTTCAGGACATACTTACCCTCTTCGCCGCGGCGCTTGAAGGCGGTCGGCAGAGAAGAGGCCCATTCGACCAGCTTATGGTCGAGCAAGGGCACCCGGACCTCGATCGAGTGCGCCATGCTGGCACGATCGACCTTGGTCAGGATGTCGCCCGGCAGATAGGTCTTCAGATCCAGATACTGGACCAGTGACAACGGATCATCGGTCGGCGCCGCGGCGGCATATCCACGCAATACCTCCACTGCCTCGTAACCCTGCAGGTTGCGGCGAAAAGTGTCGCTGTACAGCGCCATTCGCATGTCGCGTTTCATGACCGCATTGGTGTCGCAAAAGCTGGCAACCGGATCCTGGCCCATCGAGATCAGCCCCTGGCGCCGGCGCAGTATGCCGGGAAGCAGCGGTGTATCGGGATACACCCCGCCCATGGCACCGAGCAAGCGGCGCAACACCGCCGGCATCCTCGCCTTGGCGGACAGGTCTTTCAGATGCTCGGCGTAACGGCGGTAACCGGCAAAACTCTCGTCGCCACCGTCACCCGACAACACCACAGTGACGTTTTTTCGCGCCAGTTCGCAAACCCTGTAGGTTGGCATCGCCGAGCTGTCAGCGAACGGCTCGTCGTAGAGTCCGGGTAACAGATCGACCAGTGAATCGTCGTTCGGGTCCACGGCCCCAACACGGTGACGACAACCGAACTTGTCCGCGACTGCCGCGGCATACTCCGCCTCGTTGTACTCCGCCTCCCCAAAGGCGATCGAGCATGTGTTGACCGCGCCCTGGCTGATGTCCGCCATCATGGCAACGACGCTGCTGGAGTCGACGCCACCGGAGAGGAAGGCGCCCAATGGCACCTCCGCGATCAGCCGGATCCCGACAGCTTCCCGGAGCTGTCTGCGGAGTTCGTCGACGGCATCTTCGAACGAGGGGTCGACAGCCGGCCTGTCGAAAGGCACGTCCCAGTAAGCAGATTGCCGGAGCGTCGCTGCGCCGCGCCTGACGGTCATCGTGTGTCCGGGCCGCAGCTTGTGGGTATTGCGGAAGATGCTGCGCGGCTCGGGAATGTAGCCCAACGCGAAGTACTCTTCGACGGCCTGCGCATCGATTGCCCTGTTCAGCGCGGGATGGGCTTTCAGGGCTTTCAGCTCCGAGGCGAAGATCAGACTGCCGTCGTCCAGCGTCGAATAATAGAGTGGCTTGATCCCGAGACGGTCGCGTGCCAGAAACAGCACTTCACTGTTGCGATCCCACAGGGCGAACGCGAACATGCCGCGGAACTTCTGGACGCACGCTTCGCCCCACGCCTCCCAGGCATGCACGATGACCTCGGTGTCGCAGTGGGTGCGAAAGACGTGACCAAGCGCCGACAGCTCGCTTGCCAGCTCGGCAAAATTGTAGATCTCACCGTTGTACACA
The DNA here is from genome assembly GCA_024235315.1 of Chromatiaceae bacterium. GTDB lineage: Bacteria > Pseudomonadota > Gammaproteobacteria > Chromatiales > Chromatiaceae > Thiosocius. The sequence continues at coordinate 138,608 of JACKMP010000004.1, forward strand.
ACCACGACCGACCGGTCCTCGTTGAACAGCGGCTGCTGCCCGCCCGACAGGTCAATGATCGACAGGCGACGATGCGCCAATCCGATCCCAGGCTCCAGGTGCACACCGCCTTCGTCCGGTCCACGATGGAACTGGCTCTGGTTCAGCCGTTCGAGCAGCGCACCATCTATCTCACGCCTTTCCCGGGTATCGAATATGCCGACCAAACCACACATAGGTCATTCCGTCACTCGGTGATGCCAAGAGAGGTGTCGATTGCCCTGTCGATCTGCGGCGCCATGCTGTGTGCAAACGCGGCGAGCCTTTTTGCCGCCTCGTCCTCTGCCCGCTCATCGAGTGGTGTGGTGATCGCGATCCATGCCCCGTCCGCTCTTCCCGGGTAAAGCCGTGCCAGTGCCTCCCAGGCCTTGCCTTCGTAGCGATTGGTGAGGCTGCGCCCGGCAACCCGATACCACTGCCATACGAGGTGTTCCGTCGCCATCGCACCCTGCTTGACGATCGCCCGGTTGCGATTGACGGTCACCTGGCGATCGCCCATATCCACAACGTCTGAGCCAAGGCCGGTCTGCCGCACCAATTCAGTCGATATCCTGTTGTCCTGGTTGATCGCCTCGGCTCCCTGGCGCTGTTGTGGGAACAGAACGACATAGAGCTGGACCTGGCCCAAGCCATTGGCGTACCGCGCTTCGATGACGTGCGGGGTCGGCTGATGCGCCGACGACCAGGCAACCGGATCCTGCTGCAGGACCCACCCGCCCGTCCCCGGCGGCGGCGTCAGCGACTGCACCAGTTGACTATCGATGCCCCCAGCCTTGTGCGTGCCCCAAACCGTTCCGGCAGCAGCCAGAATCGCGATCAACGCAGTGATCCAGACATGACGCCCCACCCTTTCGTCACTCATTTCCCTCGGCGGCAGCACCACCTCGGGGGGGGTATCGTGCTCCTGCCAGATCGATCCAATCCAGAACAGAACGAACATCACCACGCCAAAAAACACCCACCCATAGATCAGGTGATCGACACCCGTTGCATATTCCATGCTGCTCAGATGCCCGATCATCACGATCATGTAGGCACGTACGCCGTTGGCAATCACCGGTACCACGATCGACAGGACGATGAAGAGCAGTCTTTTCCACAGGGTGTGATAGGTGATGTAGGCATACATCACGCCGAGCGTCGCGGACGCAATCAGGTAACGCACACCGCTGCACGCCTCGACCACCGACCAGTTTCCCGAGGGCAGCGAGAACCACAGACCATCCCGGTACACAGGAATGCCGGTAAGGCGCAATGCCTCCACGGTGAATGTGGCTGTGAATTCCATCATCGGCGGAACCAGGTCTTCCCCCATTGGCACCGCGAAGAACAGGAACAGCAGCGGGAATGCGAGAAACTTCGACACCTGCCAGCCCAACAGGCTGGCCAGCGAAGTGACCACGATACCGACGAAGGCGAGTTGCTCCACCACCTGCACGCCGGTCAGGCGCGCAAGCGACCACACCGCCAGGCCGGCGAACACGAGCACGAGGAACACGGGGGTCGGTTGCGGCGAAAACGCAGCCAGATGCCGGCGCTTCTGCCACAGCAGCCAAAGCGAGATCGGCAGGATCAGAAACCCGTGCGTATAGGTCTCGAAGTTGTACCAGACATACGCCATACCCTGGGCCGTGGACCAGAACAGCGCCAGCATGATCAGAAATGTCGTTACGCACGCTGTAAGGCTGCTGCGCCAGCGCGGCGCTATCGTACTCGCCAGATCAATCACGCGGACACTTCCCCGGACTCCCTGCCCATGCGCTAATCACCGTTCAAGAGGCCTTGGCGCTGCGATGCGCCAGACGCTGCAATTGTGGCCAATACAGGACTTCGTCCATGCGACCCCAGGCGAAATCACCGAGGAGCCTGCTCAGTCGCGGCTGCATACGCTCCAGGTTGAGGTAGTGGCGGAACTTTGTCTTGGCATCGATACCCTGCTGCCGCGGCTGCTCCGGGTCGATCTCCCAGGGATGGAAATAGAATATTGCCGCTTCCTGGTCGACCTTGTTGACCCTGCGGATTGCCCAACGCATCCCCGCATAGGGCACGAGGCGAAACCAGCCACCGCCACCACAGGGGAGGTTCCTGTTGCCCAACCGCACCGTGGTCACCGGAAACTCGAGGAAATCGTCATTACCCGGTGAAAATGCAAACCGTGGCGCATCCGGCATCCCATAGAGGTCATGCCTGATCGGATAGATGCTGGAACTGTAGCGGTGCCCGGTTTCCTGCAGCAGCTCGAGGGCCCAGAGATTGTTGGCACCGATCGAATAACTCGCCGCCCGATAACCGATCACGTCCTGCCCGGAGACATCCTCCAGCAGCGCCTTGGTGCGCAGGATATCCTGCCGAAATTCTGCCGGTTGCTGCTGGGTCACCCGGACATGCGACCAGCCATGACTGGCCAGTTCGTGGCCCTGCCCGACGATACGCCTGATCATCTCCGGGTAGCGCTCGGTGACCCATCCCAGGGTAAAGAACGTCGCCTTGACACCGTGGCTGTCGAACAGTTCGAGAATGCGGTCCACATTGCGTTCCACACGACATTCCCGATCATCCCAGGAATCACGCCCGACATAACGCTCGAATGCCGAGACCTGGAAGTAGTCTTCCACGTCGACAGTCATCACATTGGTCAGCTGCGACATGGCAAACGCCAATCAGGCCGCCTCGGCCCGTGAACCGGCCCATGCGAGCAGCGTATCGGCGATGCGCTCGGCAGCCTGGCCGTCCCACAATTCGGGGACCCTGCCGGATTTTCCACCGCTGGCCATCACCTCATCGAAACAGTCCTTGATCTTGGCGGGGTCGGTGCCGACGATGGTGTTCGTTCCCTGTTCGACGGTAATTGGACGCTCGGTGTTCTCGCGCAGAGTTACGCAGGGAATTCCGAGCGCCGTGGTTTCTTCCTGTAATCCACCCGAATCGGTCAGGACAATGCGCGCCTTTGCCATCAGACCCAGCAACTGCAGATAGCCGAGCGGGTCGGTCAGTGCGATACGGCTCGCTGCCAGCACAGGGCTCAACCCGGCATCCGCAATACGGCCGCGCGTCCGCGGGTGAATCGGAAACACCAGCGGCAGACGCTCGCTCAGTTGCACCAGCACCTCCAGCAGGCGGCGCAACACCACCGGATCGTCCACATTCGATGGACGGTGCAGCGTCAGGACACCGAACCCGGCCGGATCGCCGGCAAACCCGGCGATGCCGCCCAGCGTCTCTTCGGCCGGTATGGCGCGCTCACGGTTGGCCAGCAGGGTATCGATCATGACGTTACCGACGAAATGTATCCTGTCCGCCGCTATACCTTCTCGCATCAGATTGGTCGCACCATCTGCTTCGGTAGTAAACAACAGATCGGAGATCTGGTCGGTCAGCACCCTGTTGATCTCTTCCGGCATACCGCGGTCGCCGCTTCGCAGGCCCGCCTCGACATGCACCACCGCAATGCCCTTCTTGGTCGCCACGAGAGCACAGGCGATGGTCGAATTGACATCGCCGACCACCAGTACGACATCCGGTTGAAGGTCATCCAGTACCGGCTCGAAACGTCGCATGATCTCGGCTGTCTGCACCGCATGGCTGCCCGAACCGACACCGAGGTCGATATCCGGCTCAGGGATATGCAACTGGCGAAAGAAGGCGTCTTTCATCGCCTCGTCGTAGTGCTGACCGGTGTGCACCAGGCGTGCATCGAATCGATCCGGCCTGGCGCGGAATACGCGCATCAGGGGCGCTATCTTCATGAAATTGGGACGTGCACCGACGATGCACAATAGCCGCAGCGGAGGGTCAGAGCGTGTCATCTTCGTCTTCCGCGTCCATCTGCAACATGATTGCCTGTTTCACCAGGCGCCGGGTCCTCGCCAGCGTACTGCGCAGTTGGTGAACCTCCTGTTCGAGCAGCGCCACACGGCCTTCCAGGTCCGCCGGACGATCGGCACTGGCGCGCGCATGGTTTTGCGTGGCGCCGGCGCCGGACGAATTCCCCGAAGCACCATCCCCGCGGCCGATTTCCTGTGTCATTTCCTCCACGACCGTCAGCACATGGGTGTCGTTCAGCTCATGCAGCTCTTCGAGTGAACCGAACAGCATCAGGCGGTCACACAGGGTGTTGACGCGGCGCGGGACGCCACCGGTCGAGGCGAAAATGGCGTCGAACGCGGCGTCGCTTATTGCGGGGTCTTTTTTCCATCCCACCAGGGCAAGGCGGTGCTCTACATACGCCTGAAGCTCCTGCCGATCGAGGGGCCGCAGGTGATACCCGGCGATGATCCGCTGGCGCACCTGCTCCATGCCGGGGCCCTGCAATGTCTGCTTCAGCTCCAGTTGCCCGAGCAGGAAGCTCTGCAACAGCGCCTGACCATCCTCCTGGTAGTTGGACAGCATGCGCAACTCCTCGATGGCACGCTGTGATAGATTCTGCGCTTCATCGACCACCAGCAATACGCGCCGCCCTTCGGCCCTGCGCGCGCGAAAAAACACCTCCAGGTTGCGCAGCAGTGCGGCCTTGGAGAGATTTTCGTGCGCCAGCCCGAAGGCGGCACTGATCATTCGCAGTACATCGTCTTCGTTGATCTGAGTGGAGACGAGCTGAGCCGCCACGACATTGTCGTCATGCAGTTCGTTGAACAGATTGCTGACCAGCATGGTCTTGCCGGTGCCAATCCCGCCGGTGATCACAATAAAACCTTCACCCTGCCGCAGGCCATAGCGCAGATAGGCCATCGCACGGTTGTGCCCGGAGCTGTTGAAAAAGAAGCGCGCATCGGGGCTCAACTGAAACGGCTTGCCTGAGAAGCGGTAGAAATTCTCGTACATAATTATTTAGAGGAAACTCGATGTCAGCGAGATGCCGATCCTGTTTTCGGTATAGCTGTTGTTCGCAGCATTGGCATCGCGTTCGTGATGGGAAATGTTCAGTGATGCGCTGGTCCGCTTCGACAGGTTGCGGGTCAAGGCGAAGCGGACGTCGTAATAGTCGCTGTCGCCGAGGAACGAAGCCTTCTCCTGGCTCCATGACCCGCCGGCCGAGGCACTGAAGTTAGAGCCGAGCTGACGGGTGAAATTCAGCGACAGATCGTAGCCGTCCTCTTTGTTGCCCGATACCTCATAGGTCCTTTGATACAGGGAACCGGAGAGCGTCACGTTGGTCCGCCGCCCGGTAATGCTCACCGCACCCCGAAGCTCTGAGTTCAGGTAGTCCTCGTCGCCCTGTTGAATCTGCGGCACATTGACAATGATGGGTTGGCCACTGCTCGGATCGACAATCGGATTGCCCTGATCGTCAGCGAGGAAGAAGAACGAATCGACAAGTTGCGCGTAGCGCCTGTTGGTCACCTCACGGACAACACCAAGGGACAGCCGTGTGCGCCGCGAGGTATGCGTGTAGTCGCCGGAAATCGTATCACCGTAATATCGCTGGCCGTAGCTGAAAGAGGCAGAGTTGCGCGGATTCGGCGTCCAGACGGTACCGACATCCCAGGTCACCCCGTCCGTGCTCGACCGACTCGTTTGCACGTCATTCGTCTCGTAGCCCAGGCTGCCATTGAGCGCCCAGGTCGAATTCAGGCGGTACCCGAGTCCGGCGGAGTAGCTGGTTGATTGATCATCACGCGAGTCATACGTCGTTTTGCGCACGGAGGCATCGGCACGCCAGCTCAGCGGACCATAGATGCGGCCACTGCGCGCTCCGATATGGGCCGTACCGGACAGGGAATCACTGCCGGCATTCTGATCATTGCGGTTGTACCAGACGTAATCGACCGAGTTGTTGCTGACCAGATCGGCATATTTGTTCAGATGCGCCCGGAACTCCGGCGCCAGTCCGATCGAATAGCTCTGATAGCCGTCGGTATTGACGTTGATTGCATCCACCGGTCCGGCGATGCCGGTGTCACCACCGAGCCTGGCACTGGCGCTGGCGCCGAGAAAAAACACGTCCTCGACCACTTCCATGCGGCCCCTGGCATAGCCCTCGTTCGTCATGAAGCGCGGATCGGTATCGCCTGTTCCAACCGAAAAGGTCGGCCTGAGGTGGACATTCCCTTCGACTCGTCCGCCGCGCCCGGTCAGCGTGTATGCGGGGGTGACCTGAAACACCAGGCCGGATTGGGCGCTGTTCCCGGTGCGATCGACCGAGGTCGCGGTTGTCGTTATCGCATCGGTCAGTGTCCAGTCACCCGCCTCGGCACTGCCCGTCGAAATCAACAGTGAGAGAAAAGACACCGCAAGTGCCGTCCGATGACCGCCGGCCGATGGATAAGTCTTATCGCTCGTCATTTCCATAACCGTAGCCATAGCCGTAGCCATATCCATAGCCATAACCGTAGCCGTACTTGCCAATGAAGAGGTCCGGTTTGCACTTGTTCAGGATCAGGGAGACGTTGTCCACCGAGCTCAGGCGCGCCAGTGCGTCCTGGACCAGGAACTGCGGCGTCACTGCCGATTCGACGACAAGGCAGATCTGTCCCATCTGTTCGGCAAGAACGCTGGCCTCACTGGTGGCGAGCAGCGGCGGCGAATCGAACAGAACCACACGGTCGGAATACCGCAGGGCCAGCTCGTCCAGCAGGTTACGCATGGTATTGCTGGCCAGCAGTTCGGTTGAACGGCGGTGCCGGCGCCCCGCCGGTAGTACGGAAAACTTCGGAATATCGGTTTTCACCAGCAGGTCTTTCAGATCGAGGTCGTCATCGATCAGCCGATCGGTCAAACCCGGCAGATTGTTGATTTTCAGCAGGCGCGACAGCCCTGGCTTCGCGAGATCGGCATCGACCAGAAGCACCGTACGGTCCATCTCCATCGCGATTGAAATTGCGAGGTTCAGCGAGCTGAAGGTCTTTCCTTCGCCTTCCACCGAACTGGTCACCATGATCAGGTTGCGATGGGTCTCGCCAATCGCGTTGTGGCCAAACGCGCGCGTCAGCAGCGGCCGCTTGATCATCCGGTACTCTTCAGCGCTACGACTACGCTCCGAGTCCGGCGACAAAACCCCCTCCAACCCAAGCGATTTGATGCTCAAATAGCTTTCGCCGGCAAATTCCAGATCGGCAGTGGCCCGTGCCGGCGAATAATCCCCGTCACTTTCGGACGTGACGTCCGCTGCGATTTTCTCTTCTGCCCGCGCCGATGCCGGCACCTTGACCTGCGGGACCTCCTCCTGCAGGGCATCGGCCGCCGCTGCCTCGACCGGGACAGTTTCGGGCATTGGCGACGCACCGAGATCCGGGTCCGGATCCCTGGCCTTGGGGCTGCCCTGGGCCGCGCCTTCCAGCTTGCCCATCATCTTGTCGACTGCTTTCTCGATAATGCTCATGGTTATGCCAGGTTTAGCGATTGAGCAAGCCGCGGGAGCAGCTCGATATTGAACTGGTAAAGCGCAAGCACCACACCGAAGGTCAGCAGCAAGCCGCTCAATGTCAGTACGAAGCTGACATTGCGAACCTTGCGGGCGCGAATCTGATCGGACGTCCACACCATGTTCACGCTGCCAAGCACGGGAAGTCCGAGCGAGTCACTGAGCATCTGACGCTCATCGAACGTGGGACGGAACTGCGACATCAGGAAAGCGACACCAAACCCGACAGCAAGTCCGGCGAGCAGGATCAGCGAACTGTATAGCACCCTGTTGGGGCCGCTCGGCACGGTCGGGGCACGTGGCGGATCGACCACCCGGAAACGCACGTTGTCCGAGCTGTTGTCGGCCTTGCGACCGAGCTTCGCAGACTCCAGGCGGCTCTCGAGCACCCCGTGGTTCTTTTTCGCGATTTCGTAGTCGCTCATCAGGTCACGTCGCTCCGCCTCGAGCGCGAGCACCTTGTCGATGGATCCCTCAAGCTCTGCCACCTGTGCCTCGTATTCCGACAGCAGCCGTTTCTTCGCGGCCACATCGGCCTCGAGCTGTGCCATGGAGATACGCATCTGCTGGTAGATGGGGTTCTTGTCCACGTTGTACGCGGAGCCGTCGCCCTGAGGTGCATCACGCCGCGCCTGCGCGATGATCTGGGCACGCTGCCCTTTCAGATCCTCCAGTGACTTCTTCATCTGGATCACGTCGGGGTGGCGGTCGGTGTACTTGATGCTGAGCTCATCCAGACGCAACTGGATGGACTGGATGCGGCGGTCGATATCACCGGTCTCGGCGGTAAACGCCGTCTCCGGTGCCGGGCCAAGTCCGAACGAAGGCTCCTCGCCCTCGACCTGGCGGCGCGTGGTCTCCAGTCTTTCCTCGAGCACCGAGATCTCCAGCCTGACTGCCTCGATCTGGCTCTTACCCTCGCGGATGCGGTCGTAGTAACCACCTGAGCCCTCGGGCAGCAGGGTGAGGTTGCGCTGTTTGAAACGCGTCAGCTCAGTCTCCAGCTCACGCATCCGCCGCTCGTACTCGGCTTTCTGCTGCTCGAGGAACTGTGCTGCCGTGTCCTGATCCTTACGCACTTCGCCGAGGTTGCTCTCCATAAAAATGGTCAGCAGGGACTTGACGACCAACTTGGCCAGGTCCGGCGAGTCGTCTTCGTAACTGATGGTGTAGAGATTCTCACGCGACGTACCCGAAAAAGTGATTTTCTTTTTCAGGTCTTCGATGATCTCGTCCTTGTCAGCCTCGGTCGTTGCCTGCAGATCGAGGTCGGTCATTCGCATGACCTTTTCCAGGTTCGGCCGGCTCAACAAGGTCCGCGTCATCAGGAATATTTTCTGCTGCGTATCGCCGGTATTGATGGCGATACCCTGGAGCAGCGGACGCAGCACCGACGTCGTGTCGACAAAGACGCGCGCTGAAGCCTCGTACTGATCCGGCAGTTTTGCGACCACCGACCAGCCAACGATGCTGACGGCCCACGCGATCCCGAGCATCCACCAACGGAAACGCCAGGTTCCCCTGGCGTACCGCAGCAGAAGGACGACTACTTCATGCATCCTTGACTGTCTCTTCTTAGAACCATGCTTCCGGTACGATGATCACGTCGCCTGGACGCATATCGACGTTAGCAGTGATATCGCCATCGCGGAGCAGGTCGTCCAACCGCAGGCGGAATTCTTCCTGTTTGCCGTCAATGACCCGAACCAGCGTCGAATTGTTGCCGTCTGCGAAGTCCGTCAGCCCACCTGACTGAATCATCACGTCCAGCAGCGTCATCGAATCGTTGTACAGCATCGCCCGCGGCTGGGTCGCTTCACCCACGACACGGATCTGCTCACGGAAGGTCCCGACGAATGCGTCGACGATTACCGTCACCAGCGGGTCACGCAGGTAGGTCGACAGCTCGGCCTCGAGGTCACGGGCCAACTCCGCCGGTGTCTTACCCGCTGCGGGGACTTCTTCGAGCAGCGGCGCCGACAACAGGCCATCCGGGCGCACCGGGACCGAGGTGCTCACCTCGGGATTGCGCCACACGAAGATCTGCACATTGTCGCCGGGGGCGATCCGGTAACGCGTGGAATACTGGGCATCACCGCTCGCCGGCGGCAACTCCGGGCGCGCACCGGTCTGCGACGCACATCCCGTGAGCAGCGCCCCTCCTGCCAGAGCGCCCAGCAACGGGGTCAAACGCGCTAGTTTAAGGAGATTCGTCATATCAGTCCTCTCTATCATGGTCGCAGTCCGTCGTATCAGTGTCGCGCCGCCGTGAACGGCCCCGGGAGTGTACTCAAACTTCTGCAAAAAAGCTTGCGACACAAGCGCTTGTAGCGGCGAATTCTATATGAACCTGAATGCATAGCGAAATCCCGACAAACTCGCCGAAGTGACGGCCGTCCGCGCTAAAATGCCGCCTTCAGGCCATCACCGCAAGGACTTGTCATGCTCTCGGCCATCAGCGGCTTTTTCCTTCCGTTTCAGGGCCTGCGCCTGATGCTCAAGCCCGGTCTGCGCCGCTATGTGCTGGTCCCACTGCTGCTCAACATCGCCCTGTTTGCCGGCCTGGCCTATTTTGCTGGCGGCTACTTCGACGACTTCATGAACGAGTGGCTGCCGCAGCACGGCTGGCTCGAGTTCGTGCGCTGGCTACTCTGGATCCTGTTCGCCGCCGCCTATGCTTTGGCCGTATTCTACGGCTTCACGCTGATCGCGAACCTGATCGCGGCGCCATTCAATGCCATGTTAGCGGCACGGGTCGAAGAAAAATTAACCGGCGTGCTGCCGGCCGAAAGTGACGAGTCTCTGCTGCGCGCCATCGTACCGGCCGTGGCGGGCGAGCTTGGCAAGATTTTCTACTTCGTCAGCCGGGCGCTACCGTTGCTCATCCTGTTCTTCGTACCGGGAGTCAATATCCTGGCAACGATCGGTTGGTTGATATTCGGGTTCTGGTTTCTGGCGATCGAGTATGCCGACTACCCAATGGGCAATCATGCACTGCGGCCACATCAGCAACGCGATCACCTGCGGCGCAGGCGGCTCAAGGCATTGGCCTTCGGCGCCGGTGTAACCACGATGATGCTCATACCCGTATTGCAGTTCGCCGCCATGCCGGCCGCCGTGGCCGGCGCAACGCGGCTGTGGGTCGACGACCTGCGACCACAAACAACCTGATCAACCGGCGCCAGCGCGTAGAAACGTCCGCAGCCGCTCCATTCCTGTCTCCAACCGGTCGAGTGCGGTCGTATAGGCAAAACGCACGTGTCGTTCAGGCTGGTTGCTGCCGAAGTCCAGGCCGGGTGTGACGGCCACACCGGCAGACGCCAGGAGTTCCTCTGCGAATCCGGCACTGTCGTCGGTGAAAGCGCTGGCATCGGCATAAAGGTAGAAGGCACCAAGCGGCTTTTCGGTCATCGCGAAGCCGAGTTGGTTGACGGCGTCGAACAGGAAATCACGCCTGAGCTGAAACTCATACCGCCTCGCCTCCAGGATCTCCATGCTCGCGGGACTGAATGCGGCAACAGCCGCGTGCTGTGCCGGCGTCGGCGCCGCGAGGAAGATATTCTGGGCCAGGCGCTCCATCGGCTCGATCAGCCACCCGGGCACCACCGCCCAACCAACGCGCCACCCGGTCATACCGAAATATTTCGAGAAACTGTTGATCACGACAACGTTGTCGCCGCCCAGTGCAAGGGCCGTCTCGACCGTGCTGTCGTATTGCAGTCCCTGGTAGATCTCGTCACAGATCAGCACACTCTGCTTATTGTCCCGCAAGACCCCGTAAAGCCGACCCAGTTCCTGGATACCGATCAGATTGCCTGTCGGATTCGCCGGAGAGGCCACCATCAGCGCCCGCGTCCGTTCCGTGATGGCATCGCGCAGTTGTTGCGGTGACACCGTGAAGCCATTGTCGGCTGCCACGGGCATAGGCACCGGGATACCGCCAAACAGGCTGACCATGTGCCGATTGCAGGGATATCCGGGGTCTGTCAGCAGCACTTCGTCGCCTGGATTCACCAGCGCCCCCAGCACCAATTGCAGCGCCCCGGACGAACCCGGCGTGATGATGATGTGCGCCGGATCCACCGTCACGGCGAAGCGTTGCCGGTAATAGGCGGCGATGGCCTCGCGCAATTTCGGCAGGCCGGCGGCGGGGGTGTAGTGTGTAAGACCGGCGCGAAGCGATGCAATTCCCGCATCGATCACCGGCTGTGGTGACACGAAGTCGGGCTCACCGATTTCCATGTGCACGACATCGCGCCCCGCCGCCTCCATCGCACGCGCACGGGCCAGGATCTCCATGACACGAAACGGGGCGATCGCGCGCATTCGTTGGGCGACGTCTGTCACACCGCAATCCTTTCAGCATTGAACAGCGTTTCGAGGTAGGACAGGTTCACCACGCCGTCCTGCGGTGCCTCACCGGCAAGCGCCGTCGCCGGTGAGTCACGCTCGCCAAGGTGATCCAGGACGACCGTCGCATCGGCAAAGTCCTGCGAGCGGGTGTAGTCGTTCACGGTGACCACGATCTGCGAAATCCCGGCCTGGTGCGCCGCCGTCACCCCGTGCGCCGAATCCTCGAACGCCATGACCTCCCGCGGTTTGAGCCCCATCTGCTGCAGCACCCATGAATAGATGTCCGGTGCCGGCTTTTTCCTTTCCACGATGTCACCCGCCCCGATCACTTCGAACCAACCCGCGGCCCCTGCCGGCAATGTGCTGCCGATCAATGCTGTGACATTTTCCGGTGTCGTGGTCGTGGCGATAGCGAGGCGGACACCGGCCGCGCGGGCCTCCTCGAGCAGACGGCGTACCCCGGGACGCAGAGGGATGGCCCCTTCGGCCATCATGCGCATGTAGTGCCTGGTCTTGCTGCGGTGCAAATCGGCAATAAAACCGTTGAGGTCTTCAGGTCGCGGGAACGACCTGTGGAACTCGTCCAGGAAATACTGAATGCGCTCCTTGCCGCCCGTGACACTCAACAATCGGCCATACAAATCGACCGACCAGTCCCAATCCAGGGCGGCCTCGCCAAATGCGCGGTTGAACGCCACCCTGTGGCCATCCCGCTCGGTATCCGCGAGCGTTCCGTCGACATCGAAAATCAATGCTTGTGGTCGGTACACAATTGACTCCTATAAACATTTTGCGGCGAGCTTACCGAAAATCACGCCGAAATTGCCCTTAACATCTGTGAATGTTAATTTGGTCCCGTCGTATCCGAGGTTTCAGATCATGAGCCCTGAACTCACTCCGCCGGCGGACAGGCTTGGCATCGCACCCTATCAGTCACAGGAGGGTGAGCCGTATATGAGTGCGGATCAGGAGTCGCATTTTCGCAACATCCTCAACAGCTGGCGCCGTGACCTCATGGAAGAGGTGGATCGCACTGTCGACCACATGAAAGTGGACTCGGTGCATTGCCCGGACCCGAACGACCGTGCATCGCAGGAGTCGGAAATGGGTATGGAGCTGCGGACCCGCGAACGCGAACGCAAACTGCTCAGCAAGATCGACAAGGCACTGAAGAAACTCGACGAACATGACTACGGATATTGCGAATCCTGTGGCGTCGAGATCGGCATCGGACGACTGGAAGCCCGGCCGACGGCTGACCTTTGTATCGACTGCAAGACCAAGCAGGAAGCTCTCGAACGTCAGCAGGGCTGATCCACCGCACCTGCGCAATGCCGTCACCCGTATACCGCGGGCGCTTCGCCCCTTCACCGACTGGACCGCTGCATTTTGGCTCGCTGGTCGCGGCTGTCGCCAGCCATGCCGACGCACGCCATCAAAACGGCGAATGGCTGATCCGGATCGAGGATGTCGACGAGACCCGGACCAGGACCGGGTCTGAACAATCGATACTGTCCGATCTGCGCGCGTTCGGCATGTCTCCCGATCAGGAACCGGTGCGCCAGAGTGAACGCGCGCACCTCTACCAGGAGGCACTTGACCGACTGGTCGGACTGGGAGCCGCCTACCCCTGCAGTTGCAGCCGCAGGGCCATCGCAGCAATTGCCCGACCCGGTTGCGAGGGCTTCGTCTATCCCAGGACCTGCCGAGGCTCACCGCCTCCGCCAGACGTGATGGCCGCCTGGCGCTTCACGGTCGGTGACGAGGTAATCAGGTTTCGCGACCGCATCGTCGGTGAGACCGGGCACAACCTGGACGATGAAGTCGGCGACTTCGTCATCCGCCGCATCGACGGCTATTTCGCCTACCAACTGGCGGTGGTGGTCGACGACCAGGCGCAGGGCATCACCGACATCGTCCGCGGCGCCGATCTGCTCTGGTCCACGCCCCGCCAGATCGCGTTACAGCGACGGCTGGGCTACCGGATGCCACGTTATGCCCATATCCCGCTGGTCATCGGCAAAGACGGACACAAACTCAGCAAGCGCGACCTCGCCCATCCGGTCGACTCCGCCGACCCGGTGCAGGGCCTTGTTGCCGCCTGGCGGCACCTGGGGCAGCAAGACCCGCCAGCGAGCATCGACAGCTGCGAGGCATTCTGGTCCTGGGCAGGACCGCACTGGCACATCGACCGTATACCGCATGACAGGAACAGCCGACATGAACATACAGAATCCCTATGAGCTGATTGGTGGCGAGACCGGCGTTCGTGAACTGGTCGACCGCTTCTATGACTACATGGACAGCGAAGAGGGTGCCGGCGACGTGCGCCAGATGCACGCAGCGAGTCTGCGCGCCTCGCGCGAAAAGCTGTACCTGTTCCTGTCCGGCTGGCTGGGGGGGCCGGATCTGTATGTCCAGAAATACGGCCATCCGATGTTGCGTCGCCGCCATCTCCCTTTCGCCATCGGCTCGAAAGAACGCGACCAGTGGATGCATTGCATGCGCAAGGCTCTGCGCGACATGCCGATCGACCAAGCGTTGAGGGAGAAACTCGAACAGTCCTTCCTGGCCACCGCCGATCACATGCGCAATCAACCCGAGCACACGACGGACTCGCGACTGAAGATCACAGGTGCCGAGTAAGCGGTTACCGCCGCATGCATCGCCATGCGACTCGCCTGCCGTTCGATCAGAAGTTGAGCATCCCGGTAATCGCCGCCTGTACCTTTGCTGCACTCCGGCGCTCATCCCAGTTGCGGTACCGACTGCTGAAGCGCTGAGCGTTCCTCTCGTAAGCCGGATCATTGTTGATGGCATCGATCAGGTTCAGATAGATCGGCTGGCCGATCTGCCCAATCGGGAAAACACCCATCGACTGAAGCTGCAAGCGGTTCGCTGTCGCGAGCTGCTCCACCTGTCTGGGGATCAGCATTGGTGCCCGTCCGTAACGCAAGATCTTCGCTGTCGTGCCGTGGTTTCCCTCGGAGAATATCAATCGGCATTCGGCACATACCTGCGCGAGATCGACGTGGTGATCAACAACGGTTACACCCTGCCCGGCCAGTGAAACACGATCGGCAGCACGGATGCCTGGCGCTGAAATCAGCAGGCTGTAACCGCCTTCCAGCAGCTGATGGACGAAATCACGATCCGGGAGACATCCGCGCGAAAAATAGCAGTAGGCCTTTTCGCCATCGTGATTCCAGGCCGGCTCTGCCTGACGATCCGTCGGACCGAGCGACCCCAGGTAATCGACTCCCTCGCGGGCACTGAAACAATCGAGTGCCGGAAATGTGGTGACCAGCATTGCAGCATACGCATAGAGATCCGCAAGGCTACCCAACGGCGAACTGCCAGCCGCTTTTAGCGCGCAGTTGATACTGTTCAACACGACGCTCTCCACCCGGGTCACTTCGGCTTCATTCACCGGCAGACCAAGTTCATAGGCGGGGATGGGTGTCTCTGCAGGCGGATGGAAAAAACCGTGGCCGATCACGATCGCTGGCACCGACAGGCTAAGCGATGCCAGCAACGCACCGTCTGCATGATCACAAAATACCGCCTCCGGCCGAATCTCATCGATCAATCGCCGCCAGCGCTCCAGATAGGCGCCAAGTGCAGCTGCCTGACCGAATCCGAGGTTGTACAACAGTCCGGCATGAGACCTTGCCAGCGCATTGTGCCCTGGCCGAAGTATCGCGGGCAGTCCGAATATCACAATGTCGTTACCAGGAAAGGCTCCTCTTACATAGGGTTCATCCTTGACACAAAGCACGACCTCGTGACCGGCTCGCTGCACAGTCTCCACCAGGGTCGACAGCTGAAACAGGTGGGCGCTGCCCCCACCGCGCTCCCATACGCAGAGAAACCGCCGTCTTCGCATCCGATTCTCACTACAGGCGCCAGATTGGGCTGGACGCTTCGGTGCCTGCCGAATGCCGCCAGGCCGCAGCGATCTCGCCCCGTAGCGAGGCATCCAGTTCTACACTGCCGTCCGTAATGGCACTTCGCGATGGGTTGAAAGCCGCCATCGCGGAAACGAGCAGATCGATAGAAGATGACGTAACGAACATCCCATCTGCAGCCTGCAGCTGTTCGATCTGCGGGCCTGCCCCGGTAAACCAATCGGCGACTCGGACGCGGTCCCTGGTGCCAATGACCGACACCTCGAGACTGTCGCCGACCCTCGCGAACCATGCCTGGTCATGGTTGATGTCCACGAGCGACAGCACATCGTTGTCCCCAGCGCTGTCAGTGATGACGTCTGTGCCGTGTGTGCGCGCAAAAACGTAGGTATCGTTGCCTGTGCCGCCCTCGAGCCTGTCCCAACCCCGGCCACCGACGATTGTGTCGTCATCGTCTGTACCAACAATGGTGTCGTTGCCGTTGGCGCCCTGGATCTGGGCGATCCCTTGCAGCGTCGTCGCACTGAAGTCGAGTGCGTTGTTGGCATTACTGCCGGTAATCACGTTGTGACCGGCACCACCATCGATCAACTCGATACTGTTGCCGACGCCGAAGTGCCGATGCAGGCCGATGATGTCGTCATCGTCGCCGCCGACGATCCGGTCATACCCGGCGTCGCCCCGGATATCGTCGTAGCCATCACCCGGTGACACCCTGAACGTGTCATCACCTGCCCCACCCTGAAGCCTGTCCCAGCCCCGGCCACCGACAATCATGTCATCTCCGTGTGTCCCGGTGATGGTGTCGTGACCGTTGCCCCCCTGTATCTCGGCGATCCCGTGCAGCATCGTCGCACTGAAGTCGAGCATGTTGCCGGCGTTGCTGCCGGCCACTATGTTGTAGCCGGCGCCGCCGTCGATCACCTCAATACTGTTGTCGATGCCGAAGTGCCGGTGCAGACCGATCGTGTCATCGGAATCACTGCCGATGATCCGGTCATGACCCGAACCACCCCAGATGTCGTCATAGCCATCACCCGGCGAAACCCTGAACGTATCATTGCCAGGCCCGCCCAGGAGACGGTCCCAACCGCCGCCACCGACAATCACGTCGTCACCGCCCAGACCCGAAAGCGTGTCGTTGCCGCGGTCACCATGGATCTCGTCATCGCCATCCGAGCCAGTGAGGGTTTCGTTACGCCGGGTGCCGGTCAGCACGACACCAGGAATCGCCAGGCGCTGCTCGATGTCTGCCGCAAGCAATGTGGTGCCGTCAAAGAAAACGAAGCGCTCCAGAAACCGTGAGTTGCTGCCAAACCAGTCTTTCAGCACCAATCGATCCAGCGAAGCGAACGACAACGTCAGGTCATCGGCGACCTGCGTCACGCCCAGCGCAGTTGGATCGAGCCCCTCACCGAATTCGATCTGATCCATGCCTTCCGGGTCAGAGATCTGATCGGTTCCGTCACCGAGGTTGAACTGGTAAAGATCATCACCAGTGCCACCATCGAGGATATCGTCGCCGGCTCCCCCGGCCAGCTCATCATCTCCTCGGCCACCAGTCATCGTGTCGGCTCCGGCCATGCCTTGAATTCGATCCGTGACTGATGAGCCCTCGATAAAGTCTGCGACATCGCTACCGATCAGATCGAATCCCCGCGCCACCAGCTCCTCATAGCTCACCGGCCGGCCATCTCCGAAATCGAAGGTATCGATATCCCGCGGCCCCTCGAGCACATGGTGCTTGTCGAAGTTCTCGAGGTGGATGGCCAGATCCAGTTCAGCAAAGGTGAGCTTGAGCGAACCGAAACCAAGATGCGGGCTCGCAGTCTGGCCACCACCGGTTGCGCCATAGCCGACCACCAGTGAGTTGCCACCGGCCGAAGAATTGCGAAGCGAGCGATCATTGATGACCACTGTGTTGGCTGGCACGCGGATACCACTTGTACCCGGCGGAATAGGTGTCGTCGTGCGAATACTGTAGATATCGCTGCCGTCGCCCCCACGCAGGTTCGCAGTAGTACCGTTGCTCAAGCCGCTGTTGTCTGGGATCAGCAGATCGATCGTGTCGTCGCCAGTGCCCGTATTCACCTCGTAGAGATTCTGTCCGGTGGACGGCCGAATCAGGACCGTGTCATTGCCACCCAGGGTATAGACTGCCCCCTGCTTCTTCACCACCAGCTGATCGCTCCCGGCACCACCCTGGAACAAAGCGTTGTTGCGCAGATCGCTTCCGTAGAGAACCCGCAGATCCACCCGCCCGCCATAGTCGGCCTCGCGGTAGTCACCGACCACCGAAACCGCGTCCGCAAAGCCGTCACCATTGACGTCGCCGCCCAGTTCGATCAAGCCGGGCACGAGTGCATGACCCGAGGACGTGGTATTGGGCAGGTACTCCTGCGTCATTCCCTCGTCGGGCGCCATGCTGAGCAGATCGATATTGCCCACAGCATCGGTATTTCCAAACAGGATGTAGTTGCGAACCGAATAGGTGCCGCCGAGAAAAACATAGCCACTCGTATCTGCCTCAAGACCGGCTAAAGTACTTATCATGATGTCATTGAGACCATCCCCATCGATATCGCCACCAGAAACCAATGCACGGTAAGAGACCCTGTTGACGTCGTAGCTCATCCCGTAGTCCTGCCGCGTCTCCACGTATTGAGTGAAACCGTCGATCGTGTATCCCTCGGCAGGACTCAATTGGTCAAGATCGATAGGGCTGGCAAATCCGCCGGACTTGCCATACAACACGTGGAGTGATTCGACACGTGCGCTATCGGAAATGGAGTAGCTATCCACCGGCCGCTGGTGCGGCGCACCGGACACAGCGAAAGGTGTGTCAATCGGTGAACCGTAGGTCGATACATCCACCGGTGTCACATAGTCATCAAGCCCATCGCCGTTGACATCACCGACATTCTTCGCCTGCAGCGTCTGTTGTATACCACCGGTCACGACCGTCAGGTCCAACACATCGTTGGAGAAATCCGGTTGATCGGTGGGACCCAGCAAAGGCTGCAATGCGAGATCTTCCCAGACATAGGTATCGCCAAACCCCTGCGTATTGCCCCAGAAAACCCGGCTGCCCAGTGCAAAGTCATCAAAGCCGTCGTTGTTTGCATCGCCAAGTGGCGTCAGTCGGTACGCATCGAGTAAAGCCGGCTCCACGCCGAAGCCCGAGGCGCCCACGCTATCAAAGATCGAATCACTACCCAGCGTGAAACTGGTAGTCCGCAGGCTGGCATCACTCCACCCGTTGGCGTCACCATAGACGATCTGTACCACCGCTGTTGTATCGGGGAAGGCTGCACCGTCCGTGTCGGTAAAGCGTTCGCGCCAAAAGACGTGTCCTGGGGTGTCTGTACCGAAATAGTAGTCGTCGTATCCATCGCCATTGATATCCCCGACAACACCGTTCTGCCAATCGACGTACTCCCGCTCCTTATAGAACGGGTAGTATCCAGCGTCATCCCCTACAGAGAGATCATCCCGCGTCAGCAGGCTGGTCTGCAGCGCATCGGCTGCCGCGTGAAACGAGAGCGTGTAGGTGGCCGCTGTTCCTGTGCCGGTGGTGTCGCTGGCCACCGCGCGAATCGTCAGGTCATTGGCAAAGCCGTCTGGTGCGGTGCCCTTCAACACCAAAGTATCGGAGTCGAAAATCATCCAATCCGGCAATGGGTCGCCGTTATCGAGTGTCACCAGAACCGAGAGCGTGTCGCCTGCGTCAACGTCAAAGAAGTAGCCCGACAGGTCATGTTCGAAATCCAGCCCTGTCGCCGCCGAGCGCGACGGAAGCGCCGCGACCAGTTCCGGTGCGTCGTTGACGTTGTCGACCCGCAGGCTGACGCTATGTGAAACACTGCCGCCATAACCGTCTTCAGCCGTGACACGGATCGAATAGGTGCCGACCGCGCCATTGTCCGGCACACCGGTCAGTCGCAGCATGTCGGCATCCAGAGTCAGCCATTCCGGCAAAATCCCGCCGTCGGACAAGGATGCCGAGAAGTTCAGCGTGTCACCATTGGCGTCGGCAAAATCGATCTGCGCCAGCGAGATGTTCACCTGCCGGTCTTCAAAGACCTGCGCTGACGATGATTCACTGCCGACGGTGGGTGCGAAATTGGCAATCGCGACCACATCGGCAGTGCTCTGGCTGCCAATTTGAACCCCGTCCGCATCGTAGTAGTGAACGCCACCAAACTCGCTGACGTCCCAATCCCTGAAAACAAAGCCCTCCTGGCCAACCTTCGCGAAAAGATCGCCGTCCAGAAGCGTGAATGCCACGGATCCAATACCGCCGACGCCAACGAAATGCAGGGTATCGCCCAGTCCGCCCCCATCGCCATCGACGATGGTGTCCAAGCCATCCCCCGGCGAAAACTCGTAATGGTCGGCGCCGACGCCTCCAAACAACTGATCGTTGCCGCCATTGCCGATCAGCGTGTCGCTGCCATCGCCGCCACGCAGCACATCGACGCCATGAAACGCCGCATCGAGATCGCCCAGGTCGCCATACAGAACATCGTTGCCGGGACCGCCGTCGAGAAAGTCATCCCCTCCCAAGCCGATCAGGGTGTCTGCACCGCTTTCCCC
Source organism: Chromatiaceae bacterium (assembly GCA_024235315.1). Classification (GTDB taxonomy): domain Bacteria; phylum Pseudomonadota; class Gammaproteobacteria; order Chromatiales; family Chromatiaceae; genus Thiosocius. The sequence continues at coordinate 158,864 of JACKMP010000004.1, forward strand.
ATAGAGCTGGTCGTCGCCGTGGTAGGGCAGATCGCCGGGCAAGACCACACGATGGTCTCCTTCGAGCCAGTCGTTGTCATCACCACCGAACAGGTAATCACTACCCCCGTTTCCGATCAGCGTATCGTCGCCACCTTCTCCATAGAGCCTATCAGTGCCATGGAAGGACGGCGGCAAGGTTGGAGATCCGTCCGGGTTGATTCGCGCGATATCACCGTTCAGACGGTCATTACCCTCGCCCCCAAAGATGATGTCGTTGCCCGCCTCTCCCCAGGCATTGTCATCCCCACTTCCCGCATAAATGTGGTCATCCCCGATGCCCGACACATAGTCGACGAAGGTCGTGACGTTTCCCTCGTCGTCGATCGCGATCCATTGGTAGTCGTAGTCGGTGATCGCAAGATGTTCATATGGCAGATACGCCTGCCAATCTCCATAGATGAAGTCGTTGCCGCCCCCCGCATAGAGGTAATCGTTGCCCTCGCCGCCAAACAGGCCGTCGAGTCTGCCGCTGCCAAAGACTGTGTCATTGCCGGACTCCGCGGTGACGAAGTCCCCCTCCTCGCCCAGCGGGCCGCCGAAGACCAGGCTACCGAAACCGCTCTTTACCGCCGCTGAATCGAGCGCTGTCGTTGCATAAAGGACGTCATCTCCAGCTCCGCCATGGATGAAGTCCTTGCCAACCCCACCCTCGACGATATCGTTGTCCGGCGCACTGCCCAGGTAATTCCCATCGTCATCCAGATCGGGACGCGACCAGGCATAGATCCAATCCCGGCCATCGCCGCCGAGGATCTGATCGGGTTTGTTGTAGCTGTTGAGTGCCTCCCAGTCGGTGGAACCCGAGGCCAACTCGTGCTGCCCCTCGATGCGCTCGGAGTTCGCAGTTCCACTGCTCACCGGGCGGAACGGGTCTGGAATCGTCGGCAATTCGGTCAGCGAAATAGTGAAGTCGAAATTCTCGAAACTCTTGATCCGCAGTACGGCGTTGTCACTCACGCGGGCAACGTCGAGGTCTTGTCCGTCCCAGATGTATCGAAAATCTCCAGAGGCGTCGACGTACTCGGCTTCACCGGCCATGCGCTCACCCCCGAACAGCAGGGCGCCGTCGAAGTAGATGCGTCCATCGCCGTCGTGATCAAAGATGGTATCTCCGGCACCCGCTCTGTAGGTATCTTTGCCCTTCCCACCTTCCAGGTAGTCGGCATTGGCCCTGCCTTCAAGAAGGTCGTCACCGTCACCACCGAACAACATGTCAGCTCCCATCGAACCGTACAGTTCATCGTCGCCCGCAGCGCCAAAGAGCCGTTGATCCTTGTAGTCCGATGTGTAATGCAAGTCCAGGATGACACCATCCGAACCCGCCTCCGTGTGCATCTGCGCATCGAGGAAATGGATGTCATAGCCCCCCGGATACACGTTGCCACCCGTCAGCTTCTCACCAGCCTTGAACATCCGAACAAACGCAAACAAAGCCTCGGCTCTGGCCAACAGGTATTCATCTGTCAATCCCTTGCCTGACGCAGCGTCAAAGCGATCGAGCTCACCGTTGGCGTTGTGCAGCTGTTCGTAAAAGGACTCGGACTGAAGCACGACGAACGGATTCAGCCTGAGCAATGCATAGCGGAAAGCGAGATTGACTTTTGCGGTATTCGCGAAGGATTCCGGCGACAGCTCACCACTCGTCCCAAGCTTCGCCAATTCATCGATCCACAAAAAGCCAGAATCCCGCTCGGGTATCGTATCGGTCGTCAATGGACTGCCTTCGCCGAAATACAGCACATCGAGTCGTCGCAGAATCTCGCGACGATCCCCGTCGTCTTTACCGGCCAGAGAGCCATACAGATCTTTGGCCGCGTCGGCGCCAAGGAACCCGCCCGCGATTGCAGCGCCGAACACCACAACCGCGGTTACAGGCGCCGATACCACGCCCACGGCCGCCAGCAAACCCACGGCGATACCACCAACCGCGGCACCCAGTGCTTCGCCGGCCGCCGAACCGGCTGCATCCACTGCCCAGTCTTCCATGATGGCCTTGGCCTGCTCATCATCACCCCGCTCTGCCGCCGCCGCTGCGCTGTGAGCAGCGACCAACAATGCTGCAAGTGATCCGAGGCGCCCCAACTTGTTCAGCGATGGCAATAGGAGGCCGCGCCTGACCATGTCGTCGCCAACTTCAGCCGCCTGTTTCATGGTCGTATCGAATTCGTCCAGGAATCCATCGCGCTCCAGCACCTCGATGGCATCGCGAGACACACTGAATTTCACCGGATCCTTCAGGAGTTCACCCCACTGGTCCGGCGAGGGGAAATCGAGGTAGCGACTCAGGTCACCGGACGCCACGCCTGATAGGTATATTTTGATATGCGAATGATCGAAGACAAGTCGCCGAAGGGCTTCGGCCCCGTGCTGATTTGCGTACTCGATCAGTTGAAACTTTGGGACACCATCGATGGACGTGACACTGGGATTGTCGAGCAGAGCCGGCAATTCTGTCTGTGCCAGGATGCGGGAGACATCTCCTTCCGGCGCCACAACCCGCACGTCTCCTACTGTTGCCTGAGCAAACCGGCGCGACACGTCCGCCCAGGGTCCTTCGGTTGCATGGCCGAGCCAATCGGTGGCGGGACCGCGATAACCGTCGGTATCGAATAATTCGAAGTCAATGCCAAACGCCTCGGCGACCTTCCTGCGGAAGCTGTCCGTCTCTATCAGCTTTGCTGCCGCACTTTCATCCACCACCCGGATATCCAGGTCGTTTTCGAGCATGTTTTCGATAATCTCGCTGCTTCCCGGGCCGCCAGCAACACCGCCGCTATAGAGCACCGTCACGGCACCCTCGGCCTGCACTGAGACCTGCCCAATGATGTTCATCAGATCCGATTTGAGCAGATCACCGGTGGAGGTCAGATTGGAGAGCGCATCCAGCGCATCAGATAAAGTTTCGTACATCCTTGTATGTCTTCCCTGGCTAGATTGTGAGCGTTGTCTCGCTGGTCTTTCTGGTCGAGTGGATTCCGCCGCCTTTGTAAGCCGTCAGGGCGTCCCTGAGATCCGTAATTATCTCGTCCCGTCGATCCAAAAGATCGTCTGGCACAAAAAAACCCTTCATATAGCAATCAACCAACTTGTAATGCGACCATCCATGGCCACCGCGTTCACCTCCGGCACTGAGCGTCTCCAGGCAGACCGTCATGAGCTCACCGCGCCAACAGAAATGCCAGGTCGACTTGTAGTTGTACTCCTCTCGTCCCCGCTTAATCACCCGCAGATAAATTTCGCGCTCGTGATCAATCGTCCATTGCCGTTGCGGAGTTTTCGCGCGCATCCCTGGCCCACTTTCCACTTTGTCGAGGTCATACTTCTTCCTGTCATCTTCACTGATGAGTTCGTTCACAAAAGCCATAAGTTATTCACCTGATCTTGCACACGTTGATAAACGCTGTTTTTTACGATTTTCATCGCTCTTGTCGCACGATGACGCATCTACCCCCCGTTTGAGACCGCATCGATGTCCATTCCCTCGTTTGCAACAATGGCCGGTATGCCGCCGAATTCTTATCGCTCACGCGCGCTCTCCTTCACATAACGCAACAGCGGGCTCAGGAAGAATTCCATGATTCTACGAGTACCTGTTTTTGCTTCCACCGCGACAGCCATCCCCGGCTGTAGGTCGACGTGCTTGCCGTTGACTTCAACGCTGGAACGTTTCATCGCCACCCGCATCTTGTAAACCAGTCCCATCCTGTCATCCGCCACTGCATCACTGGACAGACCCACCACCTCTCCTGCAATGGTGCCGTACTTGGTAAATGGAAAGGTATCAATCTTGACTTCGGCCTGCTGGCCGACTTCGACGAAGCCGATATCCTTGTTTTCGAGCACCGCCTCGACTTCCATCGTTCCACGCGCGGGAACGATCACCATCAGTTGCTGTGCCGGCGTGACGATCGCACCGACACTGTGAACAGCAAGCTGCTGCACCACGCCCTTGACGGGGGCAGTGATGGTCTGAGCCGTGATCCGGGTCTCGGCCTTGATCCGTTCCTGCCTGATCGTGGATTGTCGGTGTTGCGCCTCATCCAGGCCCTCGAGCACCTGACGATGAAATTCGCTGCGTGTGTAGGCGATACGCGCATCCAGAGCCCGTTCGGCGGCTTGAAGCTCATCCACCCTTCCCTTCTGCGTGCGCAGATCATGGAAAATTTCGCGGCGTTCCTGTTCGGTCTCAAGGTATTGCTGTTCGGATAACAGTTGCTTGTCCGCCAGACCCTTCTGATCTCTGGCCTTGCGTGCAACGATCGGCAGTACGGCTTCGAGCTTCGCGACCTGGTGCTGCGCGCTTCGGCGCTCTGTATGTTGCTGATCCTGCTCGCGCCGAAGCACTTCGATCCGGTCGCTGAATTCCCACCACTGTCCGCGCAGCAGTTTGTCATCGACGGATTGCAGCTGCTGTTCGCCCGGCATTGAGTCGGAAAGGAGCCATTCTGCAAGTTGCCGATAGCGCAGGATCTCGCGTTGCACCGTGTCTTGCTCGGCGCGCAGGCGGTCGACATCGGCCTGCGCGCTGCTCCGGTCGAGCTCGATCAGTACCTCGCCGGCTTCAACGGCCTGTCCATCGATCACGTGGATCGCTGCCACTGTGCCAATCTCGAGCGGCTGCACGGTCTTGCTGTGTCCACTCGGGATGATGCGCCCGTGCGCGACCGAGACGACGTCGACCTCGCTGATACCCGCCCAGGTGATCGCCAGCACGAAGAACGCCAGAATGGTCCAAAGAATCAGTCGCCCGGCCGGTGAAGGCGGGCGCTCCTGGAGCTCCAGCACAGCCGGCAGAAAAGCAGTTTCGACGCTGCGGTTCATGCCTGCCCCCCGAGCGAAGGTTGCGCGTCCGGGGCGACCGGGGGAGCGGAAGAACGCGGCGCGCGGACGCTAGCCGCCAGTCCGGCCTGCATCGCGTACAGGCGGGCGTAGATACCGCGCTGCTTCAGCAGCGCTTCGTGGTGACCCTGCTCGACAAGCCGGCCCTGGTCGACCACCAGGATCCGATCGGCATGACGCACCGCACTCAACCGGTGGGCGATGATGAACACGGTCCGGCCCTTGCTGATAGCGCGCATGTTCTGCTGGACGATGCGCTCGGACTCGTAGTCAAGCGCGCTGGTCGCCTCGTCGAGGATCAGGATGCCGGGGTTGGTGACCAGGGCGCGGGCGATCGCGATACGCTGGCGCTGCCCGCCGGACAGGTTGGTTCCATGTTCACCAACCAGCGAGTCATACCCTTCGGGCAGTTCGAGGATGAAATCATGTGCCCCGGCCAGTCTTGCCGCGGCCATTATCGGTTCCATCGGCATGCCTGGATTGGCCAGCGCGATGTTTTCGCGCACGCTGCGGTTGAACAGAAAGTTTTCCTGCAGAACAACCCCGACCTGGCGGCGCAACCAGGCCGGCTCGACCAGGGCCAGATCGACGCCATCGATCAGGACTCTTCCCGTTTCAGGCACATACAGACGTTGAATCAGCTTGGTCAGGGTGCTCTTGCCTGAACCCGACCTGCCAACGATGCCCACCACCTCGCCCGGGCGGACCACGAGATCGATATCGCGGAGCACCTGCGGGCGCCCGGGGGCGTAACGGAAATCGACGTGATCGAAGCGCACCTCGCCCTTGAGCTCCGGCAGGGTCGCGCGGCCCGGGTTGCTACCTGGCTCCGTCGGGGTGTTGAGGATATCGCCCAGGCGCCGCACCGATATGCCCGCCTGCTGGAAATCCTGCCACAGCTGGACCAATCTTAGAATCGGCCCGCTGATCCGCCCCGCGATCATGTTGAACGCGATCAGCTGGCCGACCGAGAGTTCCCCCCGCATCACCAGCGTCGCCCCGATCCACAGGATCAGCACCACAGTAACCTTGTTGACGAGGCCAGCACTCTGGCTGGCGATATTGCCCAGATGGGCGGCCCTGAAGCTGGACGCGACATAGCCGGCCAGCTGCTCCTCCCAGCGCCGCTGCATCTGCGGTTCAACCGCCATCGACTTGAGCGTCTCGATACCGTTGACCGACTCGACCAGGAAGGCCTGATTTTCAGCACCACGGTTGAACTTGTCTTCGAGGCGCTTTCGCAAGACCGGCGTTACCCCGGCCGAAAGGACGATGTAGAAAGGGATAGCCCCGGCAACCACACCTGCCAGCACCGGGCTGTAGTAGTACAGCACCACGAAGAACACCAGGGTGAAGAACAGGTCGATCACCAGGGTCAGCGATGACCCGGTCAGGAAATTGCGAATATTCTCCAGCTCGCGCACGCGGGCCACCGAATCGCCCACGCGCCGCGACTCGAAATACGCCAGCGGCAGGTGCAACAGATGACCGAACAGTTTGGCACCGAGCATCACGTCGACCCGGTTGGTGGTATGCGAAAACAGATAGGTGCGCAGGCCGCCGAGGACGACCTCGAATACAGAAAGGGCCAGCAGTCCGACTGCCAGCACGTCCAGCGTGGTCATCCCATGGTGCACCAACACCTTGTCGATGATCACCTGAAAAAACAACGGCGTGATCAATGCGAACAGCTGCAGGAAGAACGATGCCGCCAGAACCTCGAAAAAGAATCGACGGTATTTGACGATCGCCGGAAGGAACCAGCGGAAGCCGAAGGCCCCACTGCCCTGCGGGTCGGACAGGCGTCGGGCGGCGAGGATCAGCCTGCCGGACCAGACCGCCTCGAATGCCTCACGCGACAGGATACGGGGACGCGGCTCGCACGGGTCATGGACCAACACCTCGTTGTCCCTGACACCGGCCAGCACGATGCACCTGCCGTCGCGGGTCTGCGCGATTGTCGGCAACGGGGTACGTGGCAGTCGCTGCCAGGTCGACCTGATGCGTCGCATCTTCAACCCCAGCGACTTCCCGGCCCGCAACAGTTCGGTTTCGGGCAGGATGGGCGCGGTCGAACCTGATGTGTGTCGTACCTGCGCAATGTCAGCGGCCAGGCCGTGAAATCGTGCAACGATGATCAGGCAGGCCAGCCCGGTATCCGGCTGACCGACCTTTGTACTGTCTTGCATGCCCTGCCCTTCCTTGGGTCAGTCCGGTCTGTCGCTCCGGAACACTCGCAGCGAACCGCCTCCCTGGTTCGCCAGGAAAAACTAACGGACTGCGCCGTCCACGGCAAGCAGGAATCCCCCGCACGGCGCACTTTCAGATTTTTCCTACAGATTCAGCGAGCAGGCTCCCACGCGGTCGTCCGCCCCTGTGAACCGCCCCAGCCGTCTATCCTAGAATAAGGTACGAGGAAAACGCAGTGCCGGTCGCAGCAGCCCCGGGTTGTCTGCGGATCCCTGCATTCAACGCCGACAGGGGGCAGATCATGCCTGACGACAATTGGTGTTCGCTGTCCCGGGAGGACTTCGAGCACGCACTCGACGAAATGGGCAGCGTCATCGACGTCACTGTGAGCGATCTCATCGTGATCACCGACAAGGCGCGCAAACACGCACAAATGCGGCGGGCCGAGTCACTACGGGTGCGCACACTGATGACCCATCCGGTGCACACCGTGACACCGGATGCCCCGCTGAGTGCGGCGGCGCAGCTTCTGTTGACGCATCAGATCAGTGGCCTTCCTGTGGTCGATCATCTCAACCATCTGGCGGGCATCATCACAGAGGCGGACCTGCTCACCGCGATCGGCGTCCCCTGCCACCGCGCCTCACAGAACCTCTGGCAGACCCTCGAAGGGATGTTTTCACACCCGATCCAGTTGCGTGAACCCAACGAGACGGTCAGCGCGCTGATGGTCACCGAAGTCATTACCATCCGCCCGCAGCAGTGCATCGAGGAAGCACTGGAGTCCATGAAGAAGCATCGGGTCAAACGTCTCGTCGTCATCGACGAGCAGCGGGTGCCGATCGGCATGATCACGCGCTCCAACCTCGTGCGTATTTTCTTCGACCGGATGCGCAAGGCCGGGCCGCCCGACACCGTGGATTGAGCCGCAGGCCGCCGGACGAGTCACATGTCGATGAAGACCCTGATGTTCACGATCAGTCACCAGCAGCTCGAGGAATTGATGTGTCAGCACGCGCTTGCGCGCATTCACCGCATCGAGGATCTGGGCCACGTCCGGGACCAGTATGTTGTCACTGCCCTGGTGCGTGACGAGCACCTGGACGCAGTGATCGAAAGAAGCGCGGACCGCCCCCGATGGGTGAAATGGCCACAACAGCCGTGAACGCGTGCGGACAGGCGGCGCTGGGGCCGAATATCCGCTGAAATGGTGCCCAGAGCCGGGGTCGAACCGGCACGGCCGCAATGGCCGGCGGATTTTAAGTCCGCTGCGTCTACCTGTTCCGCCATCCGGGCGCGGTATGGCACTTTTGGGTCCCGATGAACGGGATCACCATGCGGAAAGCCCACCCGCATGGCCAAGCGCAGCATTCTATCACCGGGTGCCATGTGAGCCATGCAGCACAACATTGTCCCTTGTGCCCGGCAGCTCAGCCCCGGCAGTCGACCACGCAAGTCAGAAACCTCTGGCCCCGCTCGCCCGACTCCAGCGAACACACCACCACGGCAGATTCGCGGCCCTCGATCCAGGCCGAAAGGTTGACCGGTTCGTTGGATTCGACCGAGTCCCATTCAACGATCAGCCGCGACAGCGTGTCGGCGCCGAAATCATCATGTATCGCGAACATGCACTGGCCGCGCCTATGAACACCGGAGGTGCCAATACCCGAGATGGTGAAAGCGATGCTTTCCTTGAGCGGCTCTATCGCGCCCCCAAGCGCCACCCTAGCGCCCGAATCCGTTACGCAGTTCACCGGGATCAACGTGTAGTGTGTGCGGTTGACGATGCGACCGCTGAGATCCCCCTGGAGGTCCATTGTTCCTCCTTCACCCGACGGTGACGGTTCCCACCTCCCTCAACGAAAATGCTGCTCTTGCCGCCTTCGGCCCCAGCCCATTTCCGGGTGCGATTGGGGCTGACAGCATCATCCATCCCTTGTTTACAGTGTCGGATCGACCGGTTGGCGGAACAAGCAGAAGCGGGAAATCGGGCTGCGCCAGATCAAGCGATCACGAATCTTGTATGAGTGCGGGGAGACGCCGCGGGACGAAAAAAGTACGTACCGCGACGGCCGGCGCCAAAAGACTGCCGCTGGGCTGTCGAAGGATCAGAATTGAAGTGGAGGCCGAGGCCGGAATCGAACCGACGTCCACGGATTTGCAATCCGCTGCATGACCACTCTGCCACTCGGCCAATTTGGGCGCATCAGCGACAACGACGTGCCGGCTGAAACAAGAAACCCCGCTCGAGCGCGGGGTTTCCGGAAATATCTGGAGCGGGAAACGAGACTCGAACTCGCGACCCCAACCTTGGCAAGGTTGTGCTCTACCAACTGAGCTATTCCCGCCGAACGAGCGCCGTATTTTAGGCATTCGGCGACTTGTGTCAAGCCTGTTACTGTAAATCCTGCGGCAGGCGCGCCGGCGAATCTTCGCCGCTCAGACTGGGCCATGCAGCACGCAGATACAAGGTCATGGACCATAGCGTCAGGACCACCGCGACATACAGCAAAACCAGGCCCACCGTATACACCGGGATCTCCCAGATATCGTCCCGGTAGATCAGGAGTGTGATCGCGGCCATTTGCGCCGCCGTCTTGAACTTGCCGATTTCCGAGACCGCAACCCGGGTTCGTTTTCCCAGTTCGGCCATCCATTCGCGGAGCGCCGATATCGTGATCTCGCGACCGATGATCACCGCGGCAGCCACGGCAATAGCGACCTGTGGGTCGGCCTGAACCACCAGAACGAGGGCGGTCGCAACCATCAGTTTGTCGGCCACAGGGTCGAGGAAGGCCCCCAGTGCCGACACCAGTTGCATCCGGCGGGCCAGATAGCCATCCAACCAGTCGGTGATCGCGGCCAATACGAAGATTACTGTGGCCGCCTCGCGCGACCAGGCCATCGGCAGGTAGAACAACACAACGAACACCGGAATCAGCACGATCCGCAGCAGCGTCAAGAGATTCGGGAGATTATAAATTGGGCTCATTTGTTACCGTGAAATGCCGCGTAGATCTCTTGCGCCAGCTTCTCGCTGACACCTTCGACGGTACTGATATCTTCGATGCCTGCACGCGACAGGCCCTGCAGGCCACCGAACTGTTTGAGTAGACGCGCCCGGCGCTTCGGGCCGATGCCGCTGATGTCCTCGAGTATCGAGCGCTTTTTCGCCTTGCCGCGTCGCTGACGGTGTCCGGTGATCGCAAATCGATGCGCCTCGTCACGGATCTGCTGCACCAGGTGCAGGGCCGGCGAGTCTGCAGGCAGTATAAGAGGGGTACTGCGCCCCAACAACAAGAGCTGCTCCATGCCAGGACGCCGGTCCGGCCCCTTGGCCACGCCGAGCAGCAGGACACCCTCCACGCCCAGTTCTGCCATGATCTCGCCGGCCACGGCCAGCTGGCCCAGACCGCCGTCGATCAGCAGGATGTCCGGCAGCCTGCCCTCACCAGTCAACACCCGCCTGTATCGACGGTCCAATGCCTGGCGCATGGCTGCATAGTCATCACCCGGCGTGATCCCGGAGATGTTGAAACGGCGATAGTCGGCCTTATTGGCCGCCCCATCGACGAACACCACGCAGGATGCGACCGTCTGGTCACCCTGGGTATGGCTGATGTCGAAGCATTCCATGCGCTGCGGTGGTTCGGCAAGGTCAAGCACCGCCTGCAGGGCAACGAGCCGGGCGCGGGCGCTGCCGGCGCTGGCCAGCCGCGAGGCCAGCGCCAGCGCCGCATTGTCCACCGCCATTTTCAGCCAGCGTGCACGTTCACCACGCGGACGCGACTGGATTGTCACCTTGCGCGCCGCCTGCAGGCTCAGCGACTCTTCGAGAACGGCCTTGTCGTCCGGTTCCACACTGACCAGAATCTGCTGCGGAACCGCTTTACCCAGATAGTGTTGCGCGATGAACGCCGAGATGATCTCGCCCGGCTCGGCACCGTCAACCGAACGCGGAAACAGGCTCTTGTTTCCGAGATTGCGGCCCTGGCGCACGTAGAACAGCTGCACACAGGCAACCGCACCCTCTGCGGCCACAGCGACGATATCGAGGTCACCCCGTTCGCCGCTGACATACTGTTTTTCCTGGACCGCGCGCAGCGTGCCGATCTGATCGCGCAGGTGCGCCGCCTCTTCAAACTCCAGTCGCGCGGCAGCCGCCTCCATCTTGTGTATCCAGCGCTCGACGACATCCGACGCCTTGCCCTCGAGAAACAGCTCTGTATCCCGCACGTCCTGGTTGTACGCATCCGGCGTAATGAAGCCCACGCAGGGCGCGGTGCAGCGCTGGATCTGATATTGCAGGCAGGGTCGCGAGCGATTGCGAAAATAGCTGTCTTCACATTGCCGGACGGGAAACAGCTTCTGCAGCAGCTGCAGCGTCTCGCGTACTGAACTGGCACTGGGATAGGGACCGAAAAATCGACCCTTGGCCTTGCGCGCCCCGCGGTGGAATGCGAGCCGCGGGAACTCCTCTTCCGACAGGAACAGGTAGGGATAACTCTTGTCGTCACGCAGGAGCACGTTATAGCGCGGCTTGTGCTCCTTGATCAGGTTGTTCTCCAGCAACAGCGCCTCGGCTTCCGTATGCGTTGCCGTGATCTCAATGTCCCGGATCTGCGCCACCATGCTGGCGATTCGTCGATTCGCTGCACGGGTGAAATAGCTGCCGACCCGTCGACGCAGGTTCTTGGCTTTGCCGACGTACATCACCTCGCCCCGCGCATTCAGCATCCGGTAGACACCCGGACCCGGGGTCAGGCTGCGCAGGAAGAGCTTGTGGTCAAAGCTGGATTCGGATTCCGTCACCGCGTTTGTCTGATTCACTTTCAGTCAAGAATGGCACGCGCACGCGAGAATACCTGTGCAAACATGTCCGCGGTCAGGCGCCGGGTCTGGGTGTTGTAGCGGCTGCAGTGGTAAGAATCGATCAACCGGATGCCACGCGGCATCACGTGTTCGGCGGCGTGGCCAAAGATGAAATCCTTCTGCCGCAGACCGAACCCGGTGATCACCGATTTGTGCGCAATGGCGCCCAAGGCCACAACCACGCCGCCAGCACCGAAAGCATCCAGCTCATGCTGAAGGAAATCCCGGCAGTTGTTGATCTCTGCACCCACCGGCTTGTTCTGTGGCGGCAGGCACTTTACCGCGTTGGTGATGCGACACCGAATCAGGTTCAAGCCATCGTCGACGCTGATCGACTGGGGCGCGCTGGCAAAACCGAAGCTATGCAGGGTCTGATACAGGAGTATGCCGGCATAGTCACCGGTAAACGGCCTTCCTGTCGCATTCGCACCGTGCAATCCCGGCGCCAGACCCACAACCAGCAAGCGGGGATCCGGGTCGCCGAAAGGTGGCACCGGACGGCAGAAATAGGAGGAATGTTGCGCCTTGACCTCTTCGAGAAACCCGGCAAGCCGTGCACAGCGTCGACAGTCCGGATCGAACGGCACACCACTCATTGGGCGTTTTCGAGCAAACCGTGACGGATCGCCAGGTGAGTCAGTTCCACGTCGTTGGAGACATCCAGCTTTTCGTACAGCCGGTGTCGGTAGGTGCTGATCGTCTTTGGGCTCAGAAACAACGCATCCGAAATCTGCTGGTTACCCTGTCCCTGGGTGATCATCATCATTACCTGCATCTCTCGGGCCGACAGTGTCCCCAGCACCGACGACTCGCCGCCTTTGCGGAAATTGGCCAAGGTGAGCTTCTGTGCAACATCGCCGGAAATATAGTGTTGGCCGCGCATCACCATCCGGATCGCTTCGAGCATCTCCTCTGAACCGCTGCCCTTGGAGATGTAACCGCGCGCACCCGCATCCAGAAGCTGATTCGGAAACGGATCGTCACTCAGCACGGTGACCGCAATGACCCTGGCGTTCGGGGCGATCTTTAGTATCTTGCGCGTGGCCTCCACGCCTCCGATACCGGGCATGTTCACGTCCATCAGGATCAGGTCGGGCGCCTCGGTGCGCACCGCATTGACCGCATCCTCACCGTTGGCATATTCGCCCACAACGACCATCCCGTCCTGGGCCTGCAGAATGCTGCGCACCCCGGCGCGGAACAGGTCGTGGTCATCGACGAGCATGATTCGGATCATGGCGGCCACAGCAAAAGTAAGACGATGTTATTAATTCTTTTGGCGACGGGATGTTACCACGTCGCCGGCAATCGCAATCAATCGCCCGGAGGCTCCTCGCAAACGACAAAAAGCCATGCCCTCAGCCCGCCTATCTGACGGCCATGATCAGAAGTACGACCAATCCCACCACCGCGGCCAACGGCAGCAGCACGGCCTGCCAGTCACCCTTCTCTGCTTTGGGGCTGTTGACGGACCAGTGCTTGTAGGCCGGCCAGAGCACGAAAAGCATCATGACGCCGGCGACGACTGCAAGGATCTGCATCCACTCCATCGCGGATCTCCTCGTTCCATTCAGACAGAAAAAACCCCGGCGTCGGGCCGGGGTTGTCCAGGCGCATGCGGCCTGTTCACTCATCGCCACCCATAATCCCAAGAATCTGCAGCAGGCTGATGAAGATGTTGAAGATGCTCAGATACAGGCCGTAAGTGGCCATGATGTAGTTGGTCTCTCCACCCTGGATGATGCGGCTGGTATCGAAAAGAATGAAGCCGCTCATGATCAGAATGATGCCACCGGATACGGCCAGCGACAGTGCGGGCATCTGCAGGAAGATATTGGCAATCATCGCAAGCACCACGACCATCATGCCGGCGAACAGAAATCCGCCCATGAAGCTGAAGTCACGCTTCGTGGTCAGCGCATAACCCGACAGACCGAGGAAGATGATGCCGGTGCCCGCGAACGCGGTGGCGATCACCTGCGGGCCATTCGGCAGGGCAAGATACATACTCAGTATCGAACCCAGACCGAATCCGAGCAGTCCGGTGATCAGGAATATCACCCCGATCCCGCTGGTCGAGTTTGCGGTCCGCGGCAACACGAAAACACCCAATACCATCGCCGCAATCACGGCAACCAGATAAGCGATCGGCGGCACTCCGATCGCCATCGAAAATACCGCCATCAGCGCGCTGAAGCCGAGGGTTGCAGAGAGCAGCAGGTAGGTGTTCTTCAGCACCTTGTTGCTCGACACCACCTGGCCGCCACTGTGAGCGATAACGTTCTCGTAACGGTTCATTGCACATGCCTCCTGGGCAGTTGTTGCGTTGAAATCACCGAATCAGACCGGCAGCCGGTCCAAAAGTTTCCCGAAGGATACCCCAACCGTGGGGGCATTCCAAAGACAGTTCAAGGGTTAAAGGCTGTTGTCTTATAGGGAAATTCCGGTATCCTTCGCGGCCTTGCCAAACCTGGAGGGGTGGCAGAGCGGTTGAATGCAGCGGTCTTGAAAACCGCCGTGGGTGAGAGCCCACCGTGGGTTCGAATCCCACCCCCTCCGCCAAATTGCAAAGGCTCCTGCGAAGGGGCCTTTTCAATTTTGGGCCGGATAACCTGGTGATGAGCGGACTTTTCGATAATCTGGGGTTTGCGCTTGCGGTCACCGCGCCGATCATGCTGATGCTGGCCATGGGCGTGCTGCTGGCACGCTGGCGCATCATCAATGATGCCTTCATCGATGCCGGCAGCAGGCTGGCTTTCAATGTTCTGCTTCCGGTGCTGCTGTTTCTCATAATCAGCAAGACCCGGTTCGAACAGACGGCCAACCTTTCCCTGATCGTGGTCGGTGTCGGGGGCACCCTGCTTGCCTTCTTCGTCATGGAGTTGATTGCGAAGCGCCTGGTCGAGCCGGCGCAGGACCGGGGCGTTGTCGTACAAGGTGCCTTTCGCGCCAATATGGGGGTTATCGGGCTGGCTTACGCCGTCAACGCCTACGGTGAAACGGCGCTGGCCGCATCATCGCTGTACCTCGGTATGGTCACTGTGTTGTACAACGTGCTGGCGGTGATCACTCTGAACCGGTCGCTGAACCGCCATCGTTCAGCACTCTCGACGCTGAAATCCATTGCCCGCAACCCACTGATCATCGGCATCGTATCCGCCCTGCCGTTTGCCTATTTCGAGACTCCCCTGCCACAACTCATCCAGCAGACTGGCCAGTACTTCGCGCAAATGGCACTACCGCTGGCGCTACTGTGTACCGGCGGCTCCCTGAGCCTGGATGTCCTTAACCTCGAGTCACGCAATGCAATGACGGGCACATTGGGCAAGGTGCTGTTGTCTCCTGCACTATTGACGGTTACCGCCTATCTGGCCGGACTGCGCGGCATGGATCTCGGCATCGTCTTTCTGATGGCATCGGCGCCGACCGCCGCGTCCAGTTATCCGATGACACGCGCCATGGGCGGCAACGCACCTCTGGCTGCCAATATCATCGTATTGACGACGATTGGCTCGGTATTCTTCACCACCGCCGGAATGACCTGGCTGCGATCGTGGGGCCTGCTCTGACGGCAACCGAGGTCTGGTCGCCCACATCCCGATGGTGCGCAAAGCAACGCCAGAGTCGGGACGCCGGCATGCAGCACGATGTCGCCGGATGGCGGGCGATCATCCCCGGGCGGGACGCCAGGTCATCAAGCCGCTGTGAGTGCCTCGACGCCGCCCATATAGGGTCTGAGCACATCGGGCACCCCGATACTGCCGTCAGCCCGCTGGTAGTTCTCCATCACCGCCACCAGGGTCCGACCCACCGCGAGCGCCGAACCATTAAGCGTATGCACGAGCTCAGGCTTGCCGGTCACCGGATTGCGCCAGCGCGCCTGCATACGCCGCGCCTGGAAGTCGCCCATGTTCGAGCACGACGAGATCTCACGATACTTGCCCTGCCCCGGCAGCCAGACCTCGATGTCATAGGTCTTGGTCGCCGAGAAGCCCATATCACCGGTGCACAGCGTGACCACCCGATATGGCAGGCCGAGCTTTTGCAGAATCGTCTCCGCGTGGCTGGTCAGGGCCTCCAGGGCATCGAAGGCATCGGCCGGACGCACAATGTGCACCAACTCGACCTTGTCGAACTGGTGCTGCCGGATCATGCCACGGGTGTCCTTCCCGTAGGCGCCCGCCTCCGAGCGGAAACACGGCGTATGCGCGACATAGCGCCGCGGCATGTAACTGTCGTCGACAATCACGTCACGCACCAGATTGGTCAGCGGCACCTCGGCGGTTGGGATCAGGAAATAGTCGGTTCCCTGCAACCGAAACAGATCCTCGGCGAACTTGGGCAGCTGGCCGGTGCCGTGGAGGCTGTCCGGGTTGACCATGTAGGGCACATAGGCCTCGGTATACCCATGCTCGTCGGTGTGCACGTCGAGCATGAACTGCGTCAGGGCGCGGTGCATGCGTGCCAGCGGCCCGCTCATGACCGCGAAACGCGAACCGGTCAGCTTGGCGGCCGCGTCGAAGTCGAGCATCTCCAGACCGGCGCCAAGGTCCACGTGATCCCTCGGCTCGAAATCGAATTCACGCGGCTCGCCCCAGCGGCGCTCCTCGCGGTTGTCGTTCTCGTCCCTGCCATCAGGCACGCTGGCGTGCGGCAGGTTCGGCGTGCCCAATGCGATGGCCTGCAATTCATCCTGTATTGCGTTCAGGGCCTCGTTGGCGGCCTTCAACCTGTCTCCCAGGCTCGCGACCTCTTCGAGCAACGGTGCGATTTCCTCGCTGGCCGCCTTGGCCCGGCCGATGGCTTTCGAGCGCGTATTGCGCTCGTTCTGCAGCGCCTCGGCCTCGACCTGAAGGGACTTGCGCTGTGTTTCGAGCACAGCAAGTTTCGCTTTGTCGAGTACAAAGCCACGTCGGGCCAGTGCGCTGGCGACAGTGTCGAGTTCGTTTCGCAGAAGTTTCGGGTCCAGCATCGTTCAATCCATGTTTACGTTGGCGGGCCAAGATACGATGTGTCCCGGCCCAACGATGTCATTGATAAGCGGCAGAACCACAGCCACCTTCTCGGCTGCGTCGAAGAACTCGACCACCACCGGCAGATCCAGCGAGACATCCAGCAACCCGGCGTCGTGCAGATACCCCGATCTGCCAAACCCAGCGATGCCCCGAAAGGCGGTCACGCCGGTCACACGGTGCTCGCGATGCAGCAGGTCGATGATCTTCTGGTGCTGATGGCCCTTTTCGCTGCAATAGACCCGCACCATCGTAATGTCGCTCTGTTTCATACCTGCCTCGCCAGCAGCACGCCCACAAAGGTTGCACCCAGACAGGCCAGCACGCTCAGCACCATGTTGGCGACGGCCTTCGCATACTCGGCCTGTTCGAGCAGGTTCAAGGTCTCGATCGAAAAGGTCGAGAAGGTCGTGAATGCGCCGAGCAGACCGATCAGCGCAAAGGCACGCCATTCGGCACCCACACCCATGCGTTCGATCATTGCGATATACAGGTAGCCCATCAACAGCGAACCCAGTACGTTGACCGCCAGCGTCCCGTAGGGAAATCCGCGTCCCAGCACCGCATAGACACCATTGGACATCCAAAAGCGCAATACCGCTCCGGCGGCGCCTCCGGCTGCAATGGCGAGGGTCTGATTCACGGCACGGCCCGGGTACAGGGAAATAAGCATTCTACAAAAAGCGCCGCCCCGGTTGCAGGAATAATCGGTCCGCGCAGCGCATCTATTCGTCGCTTTCCTTGCGATCGATGGCCTGGCGATCCAACTCGCGCAGCTGTGCCAGCTTGTCGGCAATCTTGATCTCCAGGCCGCGCGCGACCGGGCGGTAGAACTGCAGATCCTGCAACTCGTCTGGCAGATAGGTCTCGCCCGCGGCGAAGGCCCCCGGCTCGTCGTGCGCATAGCGGTAAGCCTTGCCATAACCAAGTTCTTTCATCAGCCGGGTGGGCGCGTTGCGCAGGTGCACCGGCACTTCGAGCGAGCCGGAATCGCGCGCGCTGGCCATGGCCAGGTTGAAGGCGGTGTAGACGGCGTTGCTCTTGGGTGCGCAGGCGAGATAGGCAACTGCCTGGGCGATCGCCAGTTCGCCCTCCGGGCTGCCGAGGCGCTCCTGGACCTGCCAGGCATTGAGCGCAATCTCCAGCCCTCGCGGATCGGCGTTGCCGATGTCTTCGGACGCCATACGCACCACGCGACGCGCCACATACAGCGGATCACAGCCACCGTCCAACATCCGGCACAGCCAGTACAGTGCCCCGTCCGGCGACGAGCCCCGCACCGATTTATGCAGTGCCGAGATCTGATCGTAAAAAGCCTCGCCGCCCTTGTCGAAGCGCCGCACCTGCCCTGCGGCCACTTCCCTGATCACAGCATCGGAGATCACATCAGACTCCGCCAGATCGGCGGCGATCTCCAGCAGGTTGAGCGCCCGCCTGGCATCGCCGTCGGCCGCATCTGCCAGCAGGTCCAGTGCCTCATCGCTGACTTCGAGCTGGCGTTCACCCAGGCCGTGCTCCCGGTCCGACAGCGCACGCTGCAGCAGCGTCTTGAGTGCGTCTGCCGGGAGCGACTTCAGAACATATACCCGCGCCCTGGACAACAACGCGTTGTTGAGCTCGAACGAGGGGTTTTCGGTGGTGGCACCGACAAACAACAGCGTGCCATCCTCGACGTGCGGCAGAAAGGCGTCCTGCTGGCTCTTGTTGAAGCGATGCACCTCGTCGATGAACAGCACGGTACCGCGTCCACTCTGGGCACGCGTGTGGCGCGCCTTGTCGACCGCCGCACGGATGTCCTTGACGCCACCCAACACCGCCGACATCGTCTCGAACGCATAGCCCGAGCCTCCGGCCAGCAGCCGCGCCAGCGTGGTCTTACCGGTGCCGGGCGGCCCCCAGAAGATCATCGAATGCAGGCGACCACTCTCGATCGCGCGGCGCAGCGGCTTACCCTCGCCCAGCAGGTGATCCTGTCCGATATAGCCGCCCAAGCTGGATGGGCGCACGCGATCGGCCAGCGGGCGTGCACCCGGATCGTCGCCGTCGAACAGGTCATCGTTTTTCATGGACCGCATTGTATCCGGCTACGCTGGATCTATAGGCACCGGGGATGGGGCGACACGTCAACTGTGCCCAAATCAGTCGCCCTGCAACACGTCCCAGTCGTCTTTGCCCTCGTACACGAACAGAACCGGGTCGATAGGAACATTGCGCTGGATATCGAAAAACCGGAAGCGTGAGATCTGGCCAAACTTGTCGCTCAGTTCCATGTGCCGCAGTTCAGGGCCGACGAATGCCAGCAGGACACGGACCAGATCGCTTTCCGGATCGCGCGGGATCAGTTCCAGCCACTGCATACCCAGCCGCTCACCCACCTCGATGATCTCGAAGTCCTTGTCGACCGACTGCTCGGTGGTGAGAAAGGCCGCAGGCGTACCCTTGAGCGCCCAGCGCTGATAGTGCTGCGTGACCTGCTTGAGTTCTTCCTCGATGATCCACACGTCGCGGCCGTCGGCGAGAATCACCTGCTTGCGCGGTGCCACATAGTCCCAGCGAAACTTGCCGGGACGCTGCAGCACGAAAAGTCCATGCATCAGACCGGTGGTCGCGTTCTCGGAATCGAGCGCCGACTGCTCGAACTTGGCCTGCAGCGTGGTCAGTCCATCGAGGAAGTCGTCCAGGGCCTGGCGCCCGGCGCCGGCCACGGCGAACGACTGGGCGACCAACAGGCAGGCAGCGAACAGCAGTCTGGACAAAATCAATCCTTCACGGGTGGCGGGGCCAGCACTTCGCGGTTGCCGCGCTCATCGGCGGCAGTGACGATACCGATACGCTCCATTTCCTCGACCAGCCGCGCGGCCCTGTTGTAACCGATCTTCAGGCGGCGTTGCACACCCGAGACCGAGGCCCGGCGCGATTCGGTAACGATATTCACCGCCTCGTCGAACAGCGGATCCTGGTCTTCCAGTTCGACGCCGGACGCCTCGGCAGATAGACCCGGGATCGCCTCGGTTGGTTCCTGCAGGATCTCGTCGACGTAGTTGGGCTTGCCGCTCTGCTTCAGGTGACTGACCACGCGATGCACCTCGTGATCGTCGACGAAGGCACCGTGGATGCGCTGAGGAATGCTGGTGCCGGCAGGCAGATAAAGCATATCGCCGTGCCCGAGCAGCGACTCGGCACCCATCTGGTCAAGGATGGTGCGTGAATCGACGCGCGACGACACCTGGAAGGCGATCCGGGTCGGTATGTTGGCCTTGATCAGACCGGTGATCACATCCACCGAAGGCCGCTGCGTCGCCAGCAGCAGGTGGACGCCGGCGGCACGTGCCTTCTGTGCCAGCCGGGCGATCAGCTCTTCGACCTTCTTGCCGACCACCATCATCATGTCGGCAAACTCGTCGATCACGACGACGATGTAGGGGATGGTCTTCAGGTCGGGGATCTCCGGCAGATCGCCGGTGATCGGATCGGGCTCGCGCTTGAACAACGGATCCTTGATCGGCTCGCCCGCCTTGGCGGCGTCCTTCACCTTTTTGTTGAAACCGGCAATATTGCGCACACCCAGTGCCGCCATCAGCCGATAGCGCCGCTCCATCTCGGCAACACACCAGCGCAGCGCGTTGGCCGCCTCTTTCATGTCGGTGACCACCGGGGTCAACAGGTGCGGGATGCCCTCGTAGACCGACAGTTCCAGCATCTTCGGGTCAATCATGATCAGGCGGATCTCTTCCGCCGTGGCCTTGTACACCAGGCTCAGGATCATCGCGTTGACGGCCACAGACTTGCCGGAGCCGGTCGTCCCCGCGATCAGCGCGTGCGGCATCTTGGCGAGGTCCGCGACGACCGGCTCCCCGACGATGTCCTTGCCCAGCGCCAGGGTCAGCGGCGATCTTGATCGGTCGTAGGGCTCGGAGCGCAGGGTCTCGCTGAGGTGCACCATCTCGCGGTATTCGTTGGGGATCTCCAGGCCTATCACTGTCTTGCCCGGGATGACCTCGACCACGCGCACCGACACCACGGACAGGGCGCGAGCAAGGTCCTTCGACAGGTTGGTCACCTTGCTGGCCTTGGTGCCAGGAGCCAGCTGCAGTTCGAACAATGTGACCACGGGCCCGGGATGTACCGCCGTGACCTCGGCCGAGACGCCAAAATCCGCGAGCTTGCGCTCGACCTGTCCCGACAGCGCCTGCAGCGCCTCGGTCGACAGGCCCTTGCCACTCTTCTGCGGCGGGTCGAGCAGGCCGAGCGGCGGCAGCTCGGTATTGGGCTCCGGCTCGAGCAGGGTCATCTGCCGCTCTTTCTCGACCCGCACGCTGGTGCGGATCTCCGGCTCTTTCTTTTCAATCACGGGTGGCGGCTTGTCGCGCTTGCGCTGCTTCTCCTTCTTCACCACCTCCTGGCGTTCCTGCTTCATCCGGCTGGCCTGCCGCTTCTCAGCGAGATTCCCCACCAGGCCGACGCCCTGGCGCCATACGTTGAGCAGGAAGCCGCCGACACCGTCCATCACCGCCAGCCAGGACACACCGGCAAACAAGGTGATACCGATCAGCAACAGGGTCAGCAGCAGCAGGATCGCCCCGGCCTCGTTCAGCACCGCGGTGCCCGAGCTGCTGATCAGATCGCCGGTAATGCCACCCGGGCCCTCCGGCAGCGAGTCGACTCCGCCCATCCGCAACGATGCGAGCGCTGTGGCACTGAGCACGGTGAGCACGAAGCCGATCCAGCGTGCAATACGCAGATACACGCTGTGCTGCTGGTCGTCGCGTTCGCGAAACATCAGCCAGCCGCCCCAGGCAATCATCAGCGGGAATACGTACGCGACCTTGCCGAACAGCATGAACAGCACGCTGGCCGCCCAGGCGCCCGCCACACCGCCGGCGTTGTCGGCGTGCTGCTTGGCACTCTCGAACACCCAGCTCGGGTCGTCCGGCGAATAGGAAAACAGCGCCATCAGGAAATAGGCACCGATCGCCAGCAACAGCAGGAATCCACCTTCCTTGAGGCGCTTGCTCAGCGAGGCATGCATCTCGAAATCACCAAATAAACAATATGAAACAGCAATTTATACAGTTTTCTAAAGGTAACTTGCGAATTATTGCACAGGCCGGGGCCAAGAGACAGTCATCCGCGCAGCGCAGGATGGACGATAGCGCCCTTCTCGACGTTGATAGCGCCCGCCAGACGCACGTCGGCGCGCCAGTCCGGATCCAGCAGTGTGAGCAGGTACGGCAGCATCGCGGCAGTGAGCGCCTGGGTGGCACTGCGCGGCACTGCACCTGGCATATTGGTGACGCAGAAATGCTGAACGCCTTCATCCACATAGGTCGGTGCGTCGTAGGTCGTCGGCCGTGTGGTCTCGATGCACCCGCCCTGGTCGACCGCGATATCGGCAATCACGCTTCCGGGCTGCATCTGCGCCACCTGGGCGCGCGACACCAGGCGCGGCGTGGCAGCGCCCGGCAACAGCACTGCACCGATCAGCAGATCGGCACCGATGACCGCCTCCGCCATCACCGTATCCGTCGGCACCAGCGCCGTGATGTTGGGTGCAATGCGGTACATGCGTTCGAGTTGCCGCGGGTTCCTGTCGAATACCGTGACATTGGCGCCCAATGCCGCCGCGGCGCGCACTGCCGCACCGCCTGCGCTGCCCGCGCCCAGCACCACCACGTTGCCGCGCCCGACACTGGGCAGGCCGCCGAGCAGGATTCCCTTTCCACCCTGCGGGGTATGCAGCAGGTGGGCACCCACCTGGACCGCAATGCGACCGGCAATCTCACTCATCGGCACCAGGATCGGCAGGCGCCCCTCGTCCATCACCGTCTCGAAAGCGATCGCGGTCAGGCCGATCCCGCACAGGCGGCGCGTGAGTTCCGGGTTGGCCGCCAGGTGCAGATAACAGAACAGCAGGTGTTCACGCCTCAGGCGATCGATTTCCTCGCCCACCGGCTCTTTCACCTTCACCACCAGCTGTGCCCATTCGTACAGTGTATCGGCGTCCGGCAGGACCTGTGTCCCGACTGCGAGGTACGCGTCGTCCGGGTAGCCGCTGGCGTCACCGGCGCCCTGCTGCACCGCCACGTGGGCACCACGCCGCATCAGTTCGGCCGCTGCCGGCGGTGTCAAGCCAACCCGGCCCTCCAGGGGTTTGATTTCCTTTGGTACGCCCACCTTCAAATGCATTGTTTTACCTCCGCACGCGCTTCCTTATAGTATTGCCCGCCCAAGCCCTTCGCCATCCCGTCACCCATCCGAGGGCAAACGCGGCGAAGCAGAAATTGACAGGAGTATTTCCGCATGAGCGATACCAAGCATTGCCGACTGCTGATTCTGGGTTCCGGTCCAGCCGGCTATTCCGCAGCAGTCTACGCCGCCCGCGCCAACCTGAATCCGGTACTGATCACCGGCATGGAACAGGGCGGTCAGCTCATGACCACCACCGACGTGGACAACTGGCCCGGAGACAACGATGGCGTCCAGGGACCGGACCTGATGACACGGATGCAGAAGCACGCCGAGCGCTTCGAGACCGAAATGGTGTTCGACTACATCTCCGAGGTCGATCTGGGCAAGCGCCCGTTCCGCCTCAAGGGCGACAGTCAGCACTATACCTGTGATGCCCTGATCATCGCGACCGGCGCCTCGGCGCAGTATCTCGGCCTGCCGTCCGAAGAGGCGTTCAAGGGTAAAGGCGTATCGGCCTGCGCAACCTGTGACGGTTTCTTCTACCGCAACCAGAAAGTGGCTGTCATCGGGGGCGGCAACACTGCCGTCGAGGAGGCACTGTACCTGTCGAACATTGCCTCGGAGGTGACGCTGGTGCATCGTCGCGACAGCCTGCGCTCTGAGAAAATCCTGCAGACGCAGCTGTTTGAGAAAGCCAAGAACGGCAACGTGAAGATCGAATGGAACCACGTGCTGGACGAGGTGCTCGGCGACAACAGCGGCGTGACCGGGATGCGCATCAAGAGCACCAAGGACGGCAGCACCAGGGACATCGATATCCATGGCCTGTTCATCGCGATCGGCCACAAGCCCAATACCGACATCTTCCAGGGACAACTGGACATGGCCGGGGGGTACATCAAGGTGAAGAGCGGCACCGAAGGGAATGCGACAGCGACCTCGGTGGCCGGTGTGTTTGCCGCCGGCGACGTCATGGATCACGTGTACCGTCAGGCGATCACCTCGGCCGGCACCGGGTGTATGGCGGCGCTGGATGCCGAGAAGTACCTCGACGCATTGGAGCAGAAAAAGGGCTGACCGGCCCGGCCGGCGGGCGCGCCCGGTACCGGGCGCGCTGCACTGTCATGTTTCCGGGGAGAATGCTCAGCCACGTTGCGAGCGCAATGCGCTCTGAAGGACCTTGTTGGTCACCCAGGCGTGCAGCAGCACCTGCTGATAGCGGCTCAGGGTTCGGAACTGGACACCGGTGTAGACCACGGTCTTCTCGCCTTCCACTCCTGTCTCCACACGCTCGTTGACGTTGCGGATGTCGCCCAGCAGGCCAAGCTCCTCTGCAGCCCCGCTGATCATCAGTTCGAACCTGATGTGCAGTATCTCTGCCGCCTCGCCGAGGTGCCGGTCGCTGGCGATCTTCGCCCCACTTTCGCTGAGATCGACGATGCTCGCGGCATGGAAGTTCTGCTCCTCGTTGGCCTCGACGGTATTGCGCACCATCGCGCCGATGTCGGCCGATACGCGTGACGCATTGCGCACCACGATCTGCTCGAATTGACTCGGGTACTCGAGGTGCATATGCGGGTAAGGCTTCATCGTCGTGTACAGGATCTGGGCGACGAACCCGAGAACCCGCTCACCCTTGAGGACACGCACGTTGAACCGCTGACCCTCGCGCACGATCTGCACCTTGCCGTCCAATGTCGGCGTGGTGACCACCAGGCTGGCACCGGGCAGGGATCCGATCAGTCGGACCGAAAAGCGCGGCGCATTTTCCGGCACGGTCGCCTGGATCTGCAGTACAGAACCGGAAGTCAGATTCAGAAGATCGGATTGATTGTTCACGACGGCTGTATCGGACGGCGAAAGAAATTCTTTATCCCACCAGATCGAAACGTTGACCGCGGCAGGTCATGATCATACGGTTTCGCCCATGACGCCCCCCAACAGCAAGACGGCCGGCACTCCAACGCTGCGAATCATCGAGCGTATCGCCGATATCGACGGCGCTGCCTGGAACGCGCTCGGCGCGGGCCCTTTTCCCTTCCTGCGCCACGAGTTCCTGAGTGCACTGGAGGAGGAAGGTTGCCTGGGCGAGCATTTTGGCTGGCTGCCGCGACACCTGACGTTGTGGGACGCGCAACACCGACTCGTCGCCGCTGCGCCGCTGTACCTGAAATTCAACTCGTATGGCGAATTCGTGTTCGATTGGGCATGGGCCGATGCATATGCGCGCAACGGCATGCGCTATTACCCGAAACTGGTCAGCGCCTCACCGTATACACCTGCAACCGGCCCAAAGCTGCTGGTGGCGGCGGACGCCCCGGCGCAGTCCAGCCGATTGCTGCTCGCCGCTGCGCAGGAGTTGGCCAGACAGGCAAAAGCGTCTTCGCTGCACTGGTTGTTCACCACCGCCGCCGAGACCCAGCTGCTCGAGCAGGCCGGACTGGCAAGACGGGTCGGTTGCCAATTTCACTGGAAAAACCGCCGCTACGCCGACTTCGATACCTTTCTTGCCACCCTGAGTTCGGCCAAACGCAAGAACATCCGCAAGGAGCGCCGCCGTGTGGCCGAGGCCGGGATCGTGTTTCGCCAGCTCGACGGGCATGGTGCAGACCATGACGACTGGGAGACCTTCCATCAACTCTACGAATCGACCTTCCATCGCCACGGCGGCACACCGACGCTGTCGTTGGGATTTTTCGAGTCGATCGCCCGCAGTATGCCGGAGTGCGTGCTGTTGATACTCGCCGAGCATGCATCGCGACCGGTGGCGGCAGCCTTTTGCCTGGTCAGCGACGATACGCTGTACGGACGACACTGGGGCTGCAGTGCACATTTTGACAATCTGCACTTCGAAGCCTGCTACTACCAGGGGCTCGACTACTGCATCCGTCACGGCCTGGCGCGCTTCGAGCCGGGTGCCCAGGGCGAGCACAAGGTGGCACGTGGCTTTTTGCCAACCGAGACCTATTCCGCGCACTGGCTGGCGGACACAAGATTTCACGAGGCGATTGCCAGGCACCTCGACCACGAGCGCGCAGGCATGCGCGATTACCTGGCGGAGATGCAATCCCACAGCCCCTACCGGGCCGACAGCACGCCATGATCTTCGATCTCGACGGCACGCCGCCCGATATCGGTTTTCCGGATCCGGGCCTGGCCGAGTCCGAGCCCAACGGTCTGCTTGCAGTCGGCGGAGACCTCTCGGAGACACGGGTCCTGAACGCCTACCGCCGCGGCATCTTTCCCTGGTACAGCGCCGGCCAACCTATCCTCTGGTGGAGTCCGGCGCCACGCATGGTGCTCTATCCCGGCGCGCTGCACGTCTCTCGCTCGCTGCGCCGCTCGCTGCGCCGGCGCGCCTACCAGGTCAGCGTCAACCAGTCGTTCGAGGCCGTCATCCGGGCGTGTGCGGCACCACGCGGGAGCCAGTCGGGCACCTGGCTGGTCACAGCCATGATCGAGTCGTACCTGTCACTGCACCGTGCCGGGCACGCACATTCAATCGAGGTCTGGCACGGCAACGACCTGGTTGGCGGACTCTATGGCATCCAGCTCGGCCAGATGTTTTTCGGCGAGTCGATGTTCAGTCTCGCCAGTGACGCCTCGAAGACGGCTCTGGTGCTCCTGAACGAGATCGCCACCACACAGCCGCTGAGACTGATCGACTGCCAGGTCTACACCCATCACCTGGCCAGCCTCGGGGCACGGGAACTGAGCCGCGAAAGGTTTCAGGACGAGATGACATCCGCGGTGTACGGCTCCGCGCCCGCACTGGCACCACGTCCACGAAGCAACGCCGCCGACCTGGGGCAGGCGCGATGAGAAACACAGGTTCAAATATCCCCCTGTACCTGTCGGCGCCCCATCCCTGCAACTATCTGCCGGGACAGACCAGCAGCACCCTGTTCGTCGACCCCGACGCCCCCATGGACATGGCAACCTATAGCGAACTGCTGCATTACGGCTTTCGCCGTAGCGGCAAACTGGTCTACGCACCACGCTGCGAGACATGCAGTCAATGCGTGTCGGTCCGTGTGCCGGTTGACGAATTCGTGGCTAGGCGGACCCATCGCCGGGTGCGCGCACTCAATACCGATGTCGAAGTCCGCGAGCACCCCGCCGGGTTCAACCCGCGTCATTACGCCCTTTACCAGCGCTATACCCGGGCACGACACCGGGACGGCGGCATGGCAGACGCCTCGACGGCAGACTATCTCGGATTCCTGCTCGCTCCGTGGTGCAACACGAAACTTCTCGAGTTTTTCGTTGGCGATCAATTGGTTGCAGTCGCAGTCACTGATCTTCCGAGTGACGGAATGTCGGCTGTCTACACCTTCTTCGAGCCCGGCATGAGCGCGCGCTCACTCGGCACCTTTGCGATCCTCGAACAGATCGAACGTACCCGCGCTGCGGGACTCCCCTACCTTTATCTCGGCTACTGGATTCGCGACAGCCGCAAGATGACCTACAAGTCCAGGTTCCGCCCGATCGAGCTGTGGCGTGACGGCCGCTGGCGACGTTTCGGCCCCGATGACAGGCTGCACGATTAACACCTGTCGCGATCATTATGCTCTGCTATAATTTTGCGCCTCTTGGGTAGCACGCCGTGGCGCTACCATCGTTCGGACGGGATCAATGGCGAAAGAAGACGTAATCGAAATGGAAGGCACCGTGGTGGACACGTTGCCGAATACGATGTTCCGGGTGGAACTGGAGAACGGTCACGTCGTGACTGCGCATATCTCCGGCAAGATGCGCAAGCACTACATCCGCATCCTGACCGGTGACAAGGTCAAGGTTGAACTCACACCCTACGACCTGAGCAAAGGCCGCATCGTCTACCGGGAACGCTGACAACCGACCAGATCAGCAGGGCGCCTGTCCGCCCGCGGCCTGCGCCTCAGTGTACCGCCGTCTCTTCGATTTCGAACGCCAGTTCCGCGTCGTCCACAGAGATCCGAACCCTACCCCCGTGTGACAGCCGGCCGAACAGCAGCTCCTCGGCCAGGGGCTTCTTGATGTGTTCCTGGATAACCCGCGCCATCGGCCTGGCCCCCATCTGCGGGTCGTAGCCTTTTTCAGCCATCCAGTCCCGTACACCGGCATCGACTGTCATGCTGACGTGTTTTTCCTCCAGCTGCTGTTCCAACTCGAACAGGAACTTGTCAACGACGCTGAGGATGGTCGCCCTGTCCAGGCCGTTGAACTGAATGATCGCATCCAGACGGTTGCGGAATTCGGGGGTGAACAGCTTGCGGATCGCGGACATCGCGTCGCTGCTGTGATCCTGCGTGGTAAAACCGATCGATGCCCGTGTCGCCTCGCTGGCCCCGGCATTCGTCGTCATGATCAGTATCACGTTGCGAAAATCCGCCTTGCGCCCGTTGTTGTCGGTCAAGGTTCCATGGTCCATCACCTGCAGCAGCAGATTGAACACATCCGGGTGCGCCTTCTCGACCTCATCGAGCAGCAACACCGAATGTGGGTGCTTGTTGATTTCTTCGGTCAGCAGTCCGCCCTGGTCGAAACCGACATAGCCCGGAGGCGCACCGATCAGGCGCGAAACGGTATGCCGCTCCATGTATTCGGACATGTCGAATCGGATCAGCTCGAGCCCGAGCACGCGGGCGAGCTGCCGCGTCACTTCGGTCTTGCCAACACCGGTCGGGCCGGCGAACAGGAAATTGCCCACCGGCTTTTGTTCGTTTCCAAGTCCGGATCGGTTCATGCGGATCGCCGATGACAGCGCGTCGATGGCCTCATCCTGCCCGAAAACCACCATCTGCAGATCGCGCTTGAGGTTACGCAGTGCCTCCGTATCGCTCGAAGACACCTTGCGCGGCGGGATGCGCGCAATTTTTGCCACTACCGTCTCCACGTCAGCGACCGAGACCGTCTTCTTGCGCTTTGACACCGGCAGCAGCTGGTTGGCCGCACCAGCCTCGTCGATCACGTCGATCGCCTTGTCCGGCATATGCCGGTCATTGATGTACTTGTCGGCAAGTTCCGCGGCCGCACGCAACGCCTTGTGCGAATACTTGACCTGGTGGTGCTCCTCGAAACGGGTCTTGAGGCCCCGCAGGATCTGTACCGTCTCCTCGACTGTCGGTTCGTCAATGTCGATCTTCTGGAAACGACGTGCCAGGGCGCGGTCCTTCTCGAAAATGCCGCGGTACTCCTGGTAGGTGGTCGAACCGATACAGCGCAGATCACCCGAGGCCAACACCGGTTTGATCAGGTTGGACGCATCCATCACCCCGCCCGAGGCCGCGCCTGCACCGATAATGGTGTGGATCTCGTCGATGAAAAGGATCGCGTCGGGGTGACGCCTCAGGTCGGCCAATACCGATTTCAGGCGCTTCTCGAAATCGCCGCGATACTTGGTCCCCGCGACCAGGCCACCCATGTCCAGCGCATACAAAGTGCTGTTGGCCAGGACATCCGGCACCTCGCCGTCGACGATTTTTTTTGCCAGCCCCTCGGCAATCGCCGTCTTGCCAACCCCTGCCTCGCCGACGAACAGCGGATTGTTCTTGCGTCGCCGGCACAGGATCTGGATGGTGCGCTCGACCTCGCTCTGGCGGCCAATCAGCGGGTCGATCTTGCCCCGACGCGCCTGATCGTTGAGATTACTCGCATAGGTCTCCAGGGCGCTCTCCTGCCGCCCCTCACCGCTCTCGGCGTCGCCGGTACCCGCTTCTCCGCCATGTTCGGTGGATTCGTCGCTCGGCACCTTCGAGATGCCGTGCGAGATGTAGTTGACGATGTCCAGTCGGGTGATGTTCTGGCGATCGAGGAAATACACTGCCTGCGATTCCTGCTCGCTGAAGATCGCGACCAGCACATTGGCACCGGTCACCTCTTTCTTCTCCGAGGACTGCACGTGAAAAACGGCCCGTTGCAATACCCGCTGAAAACCAAGCGTCGGTTGGGTCTCGCGGCTCTCGTCGTCCATGATCAGCGGCGTGGTCTCTTCGAGAAAGCCGTCGATGTCACGACGCAGCCCTTCGATATCGGCACCGCAGGCGCGCAGCACCTGGGCTGCCGCCGGATTGTCCAACAGGGCCAGCAACAGATGTTCGATCGTCATGAACTCGTGCTGTTTCTCCCGGGCGCTCTTGAACGCCTGGTTGAGGGTAAATTCAAGTTCTTTGCTCAACATCTCTATTTGCTTCCGATTACCGCAATTCATCCACGTTGTTCAGATCACCCTGCCCAACGTTGGTTCCCCACCTTTGTCACGCCTCTTCCAGGGTACACAGCAATGGATGCTGGTTGGCACGCGAATGGTCGTTGACCTGCGCCACCTTGGTCTCCGCAATGTCCTTGGAAAACACCCCGCAGACCCCCATGCCGCGCGTATGGACGTGCAGCATGACTTGAGTGGCCTTTTCCCGATCCATTCTGAAAAAATACTCCAGTACGTGTACGACGAACTCCATCGGAGTGTAGTCGTCGTTCAACAGCAACACCTTGTACATCGGCGGACGCTTGAGTTTCGGTCGCGCACGCTCGACCGCCAGATCATCATCCCCGCCAAATTGTTCTCTGTCGCTACTCATGATCAGCCTAAGTCTAGTCCAAGGGTTCGTGGTTTCACCGCCGTGCCGCAGGCATCGATTCTAGCAGTGTGGACAGCGTGCTCCAGCGCACCGGGGAAACCGTTTTTCGCACCCAACCGCACGCCGTGAACCACGATGGCGCGGCCTCGCGACCTGTAGTACGCCACATCGCCGAGACGGTGCAGAGCGGGCCAGCGGCCGTGGTATATGCACTGGATCGGCGCGCAACATCGCAGAGAACGAATCTCTAAAGTATCTGAATACAATCTCACTACCCATTGTTTTTAAAGTTATTTAAGTATTTGTTTATTGCCTTTAATAATAAACGACATTAATGGCCGTTTGACCATTCTAATCGTGTAGATATACTCCAACTTGGTGCAATAAATTCATGATCTGACCGGCCCGACGTCCTGTCACGCCGGCGGCAAAAAGAAGTCAGCACCATGGTTGTAAAGACAGCTTCGGAGGAGTGCTTATGGCCACAGGTATCGTAAAGTGGTTCAACAATGCCAAGGGCTACGGATTCGTGACCCCGGATGACGGCGAGCAGGACGTGTTTGTTCATTTCTCGGCGATCGACATGGAAGGATACAGAACACTGAAGGAAGGGCAACGGGTCGAGTTTGAGGTGGAACACGGGCCCAAGGGTCTGCATGCGCAGAACCTTCATGCGGCGGCACAGGCGATGTAAGCCGGATCGCGAACGGTTCGCAAAAAGAAAAGCCTGCCGCCCGGCAGGCTTTTTCTTTATCCGCTACCGGGAAAGGCTCACATGTGGCTGATCATCGCATCGCCGAACTCCGAACAGCTCAGCAGCGTCGCCCCATCCATCAAGCGCTCGAAATCGTAGGTCACAGTGCGCGCACCGATCGCCTTCTCCATCGACGAAATGATCAGGTCGGCGGCCTCGGTCCAGCCCATGTGCCGCAACATCATTTCCGCCGACAGGATCAGCGAGCCGGGATTGACCTTGTCCTGACCCGCATACTTGGGTGCCGTGCCGTGCGTTGCCTCGAACATCGCCACGGAGTCGGACATGTTCGCTCCGGGAGCAATACCGATACCACCGACCTGAGCCGCCAGGGCGTCCGACACGTAGTCGCCATTGAGGTTAAGGGTCGCGATGACGTCATATTCCTTCGGACGCAGCAGTATCTGCTGCAGGAAGGCGTCAGCGATCACATCCTTGATCACGATATCCTTGCCGCTCCTGGGGTTCTTGAAGGTGCACCATGGGCCGCCATCGAGTTCCACTGCACCGAACTCCTGCTTGGCCAGCTCGTACCCCCACTCCTTGAAGGCACCTTCGGTGAATTTCATGATGTTGCCCTTGTGCACCAGTGTCACAGAGGCACGATCATTGTCGATCGCGTACTGGATGGCCTTGCGCACCAGGCGCTTGGTGCCGTCGCTGGAGACCGGCTTGACGCCGATCCCCGAGGTCGCGGGAAAACGGATCTTGGTGACGCCCATTTCATTGATCAGGAAATCGATCACCTTTTTCGCCTCGGCGCTGCCCGATTGCCATTCGACCCCGGCATAGATGTCCTCCGAGTTCTCGCGGAAGATCACCATATCTGTGTATTCAGGATGCAGCAGCGGGCTCGGCGTGCCATCGAAATAACGCACCGGGCGCAAGCAGACATACAGATCAAGTTCCTGGCGCAGCGTGACGTTCAGCGAGCGGATCCCACCGCCGACAGGGGTGGTCAACGGCCCCTTGATCGACACCACATAATCCTTGACCGCCTCGAGGCTCTCTTCCGGCAGCCACACCCCTTCACCGTAGATCCGCGTGGATTTCTCACCGGCATAGATCTCCATCCAGGCGATCCGACGCTTGCCACCGAAAGCCTTGTCCACCGCCGCATCGACCACCTTCATCATCACCGGGCTGATATCAACACCGATGCCATCACCCTCGATGAAGGGGATAATCGGGTTGTCCGGCACGTTCAGCGAGTTGTCTGCGTTGACCGTGATCTTCTTGCCGTCTGCCGGCACTTGGATTTTGTCGAATGCCATTGGGTTACAACCATCCGGTTTGGGTGTGGGAGAAAGCGCGATTCTAGCACCGCCTGGGCAGAGGCTTCATGTTATGGCTCAATTGATACTTTTCAATAAACCCTACAATGTGCTGACCCAGTTCACCGACCGGGACGGGCGCGCAACCCTGGCCGATTACATCGCACAGCCGGGCGTATACCCGGCGGGCCGCCTCGACTATGACAGCGAGGGCTTGCTGCTGTTGACCGACGACGGGGCACTCGCCCACCAGCTGACGACTCCAGGCAAGGGGACCTGGAAGACCTACCTGGTTCAGGTGGAAAACATTCCCGGCGACGCGGATCTCGCTCCGCTTCGAGACGGGATCGTCCTGCGTGACGGCCCGGCCAAACCGGCCCAGGTGCAGCTGATCACGCCACCGGCACTATGGCCGCGTGACCCGCCGGTGCGCTACCGCGCCAATATCCCGACCCAATGGCTGCAGATCCGTATTCACGAAGGCCGCAATCGCCAGGTCAGACGCATGACCGCAGCGATCGGTTTCCCCACCCTGCGCCTCGTGCGGTGGCAGATCGGGGATTGGCGCCTCGACGGCCTGCAGCCGGGCGAGTGGCGAGCAGTGACTATCGATGCCCCGGTGGCACCTCGACGCACCCGTGCCGGAACACCGCGGCCACCGGGTCGCCGACGCTGAAATGGTAGAATCCGATGATGACCTGGTCCCCTTCCGTAACTGTTGCCGCGGTGATCCGCGATCGCGATCGCTACCTGATGGTCGAAGAGCGGCCCGACGGTCATTCCGTGATCAACCAGCCGGCCGGACACCTGGAATTCGGCGAAACGCTGCTGGAGGCGATCCATCGCGAAGTCCTCGAGGAGACCACGCGGGTATTCACGCCGCAGGGGTTGGTGGGCGTCTACCAATGGACCCTGCCGGGGAGCAAACGCACCTATCTGCGCTTCTGTTTCATCGGCGAGGTCAGCGATCCGCAGCCCGGACGTACCCTCGACCCGGACATCACGGCCACGCACTGGCTGACCGGCGAACAGGTCCGCAGCGGCCTGCTGCCGCCACGCAGCCCACTGGTGCTGCGCTGCCTGCATGACGCTGAAACTGGGGCGCCACTGGCACTGGATCATCTGCATGCGCTGGTTTGACGTGATGTTGCTGGTGACCTTCTTCGGGACGCACGCGGCAATCGGTGGTGAGGCCTACGAGGAACTCGCACGCCTGTACGACTACCCGGCGAGGCTCGGTCGCGACGCCGTGCCGGTGTGCTTCGGACATGGCTGCTCGTCGGTGCGACGCATCGCACTGCAGCCGGCAGATTGGCAGCAGGTGACCCGGCCGTTCGCGCAAGCCGCCGTCGACGCTGCGGGCGAGCGTGAGCAGATCCGTCATGCCATCGCGGAAATGGAACGTGTGGCAGGCCGGCTGGCGGATACCGCCGACGACCGGGCCGGCGATATCGGGGGATTCGGTGTACTTCGACCGCAGCTCGACTGCGTCGACGAGTCGTCCAATACCACGACCTATCTTTCGCTGTTCGAGCAGGCTGGCCTGCTCAAATGGCACAGTGTGCAACCGATCGTGCGCCGGGGTTACTTCCTTGTCGGCGGCTGGCCGCACTATTCAGCCCTGCTGCAAGAAAACGCCAACGGCGACCTATGGGTCGTCGACTCGTGGTTTCGCGACAACGGACAGCCGCCGGATGTCGTCGACCTCGCGACCTGGAAGGATGGCTGGAAGCCTGCAGGGTTCGTCTTCTAGGTGTTTCGCCGACATTCATCGATGCATATGCAAACCCCCTACCCCCCAGTTCCTCGAATGGTCGATCGATACTCCGCTCAACCACAGAGAAAGCCGTAAATGCGCAAGGGAAAAGTCATCGTCGGGCTCTCGGGCGGTGTCGACTCGTCGGTGGCCGCCCTGCAGTTGCTGCGGCAGGGCTGGCAGGTCGAAGGTCTGTTCATGAAGAACTGGGAAGAAGATGACGACGCGGAATACTGCAGTGCCGCACAAGACCTGGCCGATGCCCGCGCCGTTGCACAGGTGCTCGACATCCCACTGCATACCGTCAACTTCGCGACCGAGTACTGGGACCGCGTGTTCGCGTATTTTCTCGCCGAATACCGTGCGGGACGCACCCCCAACCCGGATGTCCTGTGCAACAGGGAGATCAAGTTCAAGGCGTTTCTCGACTATGCACTGCATCTGGGCGCCGACAAGATCGCCACCGGGCACTATGCCGGTGTGCGCTGCGTCGATGACGTCTGGCAGCTGGTCAGGGCACACGATGAAAACAAGGACCAGACCTACTTTCTGTATATGCTCGGGCAACACGCATTGCGCCACACCCTGTTTCCGCTGACCGACATCGACAAACCGGTCGTGCGCGAACTCGCGACCGGCGCCGGCTTCCCCAATCATGAGAAAAAGGACAGCACCGGGATCTGTTTTATCGGTGAGCGCAGATTCCGTGACTTTCTGTCCCGCTACCTTCCCGCCAATCCCGGCGACATCAGAACAACCACGGGGCAGCGGATCGGCCGCCACCAGGGACTGATGTACTACACACTTGGACAGCGCCAGGGCCTGGGTATAGGGGGCATTTCCGACGCGCCCGACGAGCCCTGGTACGTGGTCGGCAAGAATCTGGCCGACAATGTGCTGACCGTGGCACAGGGGCACGACCACCCCCTGCTGTTTCGCGAAAGCCTGAGCGCTCAACAGTTGCATTGGGTCAACGGCAGCCCCCCGGGACAGGTGTTACGCTGCATGGCACGCTGCCGGCATCGGCAACCACTGCAGGACTGTAGTGTCGAACACAGGGACGGTGTCGCACACGTACTGTTCGACCGCCCGCAACGCGCCCTCACGCCTGGACAGTCGGTGGTCTTCTACGATCACGACGTGTGCCTGGGCGGGGGCATCATTGACTGACTGACATGGCGAACTATTCCGAAACCGACCGCGTATTGGCCCTCGGCGGTGTATTCCAGGCGGCGGGCCTCGCACGCGACATCGCTCGCAGCGGCACTTGCAATGCGTCGGTGTTCACGTCCAGTCGAGAGACCCTGTTCAATTTCGAGCCCGAGTCGGTCGAGCACGTGTTCGGTGGCGTGCAGGGCGTCGCCGTCGGCGTCAACACACTGCTGCTACAGCTGGAGCACGTGCGACAGCGCGACCTCGAGATATCGCGCTATGTGGTCTCTCTGCTGCACCTGGCCGACCGCCTTATGAAAAGCGATACATCGATGCAGGGCCTGCACAGTGACCTTGTCGCGCTCGCGCGACGGCGCGACCATTTCGAGCTCGGCGACGGCGTGCAGCACGAGCAGCTGTCGACGATCTACCAGGAGCGAATAAGCACGCTGGGCCCGCGCATCATGATCCGCGGAGAGCCCCTGCACCTGCAGAACCCCGACAATGCCGCGCGCATCCGGACCGCGCTGCTGTGCGGTATCCGCGCTGCCGTCCTGTGGCGTCAGGCGGGCGGGAGCAAATTCGGCCTGTTGCTGAGACGCAGATCCCTCGCTGTGACGGCGCGTGAACTGGTCGACAAAACAGGACGCTAGGCAATATTGCATCCGCCAACGGCTGATGATTGACTGCGCGCCACCAAAATCAAATCTGTAAAGTGCCGGAGACCATCCCATGAAAAACCACAGTCTTGTCCTGTTCACCCTGCCCTTGCTGCTGGCCGCATGCACCGATTCCACCAACCAGCAGGCCTCGTCCGAGGAAAGCAAGCCCAGTGCATTGACGGAACAGGCCAAGGTATGGACGCAGGAGACCAAGAAGCTCGGTGAGACCGCGTGGCAGTCCACCAAGGACGTGGCGAGCGATGCGGCCGTAAAGAGCAAGGAATATTACGAAAGCGCAAAGGACGCCACTGTGCGCGCGGTAGATGCCACCACGCAAACGACATCGGAGATCTACCAGACCGCCAAGGAGAAAGGCAGCGAAGTGCTCGAAGCAGGCAAAGAAGGGGCAGTCGAGGCATACGAGGCCACCAGGGAATCTGCTGCAGAGGCCTATGAGGCGACCAAGCAGACCGCGACCGAGGTCTACGACAGCACCAAACAGCAAACTGGCGAGTTGATTCAGGGCGCGGCAAGCGAGAACAGCACGCAGATCGTCGAACCGGGGCAGGAGCCCCCTGCCATGCCCGATGTAACGGGAAATGCGGCCACGCAGGAAGCCACAGGGCCAATGGACCAGGCAACGCAGACACTGCCGAAACCCGGTTATTGACCGTCCACCACCGGACCAGCGAGCGCCGAGCCCTCTCGGCGATGGCGCCGCTGTTCCG
This sequence comes from Chromatiaceae bacterium, assembly GCA_024235315.1. GTDB lineage: Bacteria > Pseudomonadota > Gammaproteobacteria > Chromatiales > Chromatiaceae > Thiosocius. The sequence goes on from JACKMP010000004.1 coordinate 195,896, forward strand.
ATCGGCGAGAGAACGGCCCCCTGCATCCGGGGGCAACGGTCGCGCACCCGTCAACAGGCCTTATAATCCGCCGTCCAGTTTCTCCCGGAGGCCGAATCCCCATGCAGCTCACCAGCCTGACCGCGATATCCCCGATCGATGGGCGCTATGGCAGCAAGACCGCTGACCTTCGACCCATTTTCAGCGAGTACGGCCTGATCCGCTTTCGAGTCACGGTAGAGATACGCTGGCTGCAGTCGCTCGCAGCGCACCCGGGCATCACCGAGGTACCTGCCTTCAGTGGCGCAGCCGAGGCGGCACTCGAGTCGATCATCACCGGGTTTACCGAGACCGATGCCCAGCGCGTCAAGGACATCGAACGCACCACCAACCACGACGTAAAAGCGGTCGAATACCTGATCAAGGAGAAATTTGCCGGCAACGACGAACTGGAGAATGTCAGCGAGTTCGTGCATTTCGCCTGTACCTCGGAGGACATCAACAATCTCTCGCACGCCCTGATGCTGCGCGAAGGCCGCGATGCCGTACTGCTGCCGCAGGTCGATGCGGTCATAAACGCAATCCGCTCACTCGCCCACAAATATGCCGATCATCCGATGTTGTCGCGTACGCACGGACAACCGGCCTCGCCGACAACGCTCGGCAAGGAACTGGCCAATGTCGTGGCTCGACTGCTCAGGCAACGCGAACAGATTGTCGCCGTCACGCTGATGGGGAAGATCAACGGTGCGGTCGGCAACTACAACGCACATTTGTCGGCCTACCCGGAAATCGACTGGGTGCTGCATGCCCAAACATTCGTCGAATCTCTGGGCATCGCATGGAACCCCTACACCACCCAGATCGAGCCGCACGACTACATGGCAGAACTCTTCGATGCGGTCGCCCGTTTCAACACCGTGCTGATCGATTTTTGCCGCGACATCTGGAGCTACATCTCGATCGGCTATTTCAGGCAGAAGACGGTCGCCGGTGAGATCGGCTCATCGACCATGCCGCACAAGGTCAATCCGATCGATTTCGAAAACGCGGAAGGCAATCTCGGCATCGCCAACGCGCTGTTCGACCATTTCGCACTCAAGTTGCCGGTTTCGCGCTGGCAGCGCGATCTCACAGATTCCACAGTACTGCGCAATATGGGTGTCGGCCTGGCCTATACAACGATTGCCCTGCAGTCTGCACTGCGGGGCATCGACAAGCTGGAAATCGATGCTCAGCGCCTGGCCTCCGACCTCGACGCCAACTGGGAAGTGCTCGCCGAGCCCATCCAGACGGTGATGAGACGCTACGGGATCGAACAGCCGTACGAAAAACTCAAGGCCCTGACACGCGGCCAGCGTGTCGACCAGGCGGGCATGCAGGCCTTCATCGACACACTGGATCTGCCGGATACAGTCAAGGCCAAGCTCAAGGAAATGACCCCTGCCAGCTATATCGGCAATGCCGCCGAACAGGCGCGCAATATCTGATGGCCGATCCACACTGAACGGCATCGAAAAAAAAAGCCGCACCCCGGAGGGTGCGGCTGATTTTTACGTCGAACGCGGGTCGATTACTTGGTAATAATCTCGACGCGACGGTTCATCGCACGGCCATCACGCGTGGCGTTGTCGGCAATCGGTGCACTCTCGCCCATGCCCTTCACAGTCATGTTCGATGCACTGATCCCCTTGCCGCCGAGGTAGTCGGCAGCAGCCTGCGCACGACGCTCCGAAAGGCCAAGGTTGTAGGCATCCGGTCCGGTGCTGTCGGTGTGCCCGACGATCTCCAGCATCTCGTTGCCCTTGGATGCCATTACCTTGCCTGCGACACCGTCAAGCTCGGCTTTCATGGCCGGCTTCAGCGTGGCGCTGTCGAAATCGAAATGATCGGCTGTGACGTTGATCATCATGTTGCCGGCAATCTCGCAGCCGCTCGGATCGACCTTGGCACCCTTGGGGGTTCCCGGGCAGTTGTCTTTGTAGTCCGGCACGCCGTCACCGTCACTGTCCTTCGGACAGCCCATCGCGTCAACGACGGCACCTGCCGGCGTATTCGGGCATTTGTCCTTGCTGTCCGGCACACCGTCGCCGTCTGCATCACCGTCGGACATCGCCATCGGCTTCACACAAGGCGCGGCATCCGTGACACCGCCGACGGCCTTCAGGCACTCACCGTAACCCGTTAGCACACCCTCACCGGAACCACTGGTCGCAAATGTATTCATCCCATCTGCCAGCACTGCATTGCCCGAGAGACCGATGATCAGGCCCACAGGCGCCAGAATGGCAGCGACTTTTTTCTTACCCGCGTTATCAAACATGGATTTCCTCCCCAGCTTGCAAAAAAATGCGGCAATTTCGTAAATCGAGAATCAGCCATCGACTGTCACCGGAATTCTAGCGATTGCCAACTGACCCCAACTCGCGCATTAAACCAGCTATTGAGCGAACTGCAAGCCTTGGCCGGCCTTTTCCTCGGGTTTGTCGCAGAATATCCACCTTTTCGCCGGTTTTGTGGCAAACCGGTGCGTTGATCGCCGGGTTCCGGTGGCCATCATGCAGATTGCCGGGGCGCACGGTAGACTCTGTCCCGCGTCGATCCGCCGCCAGTGCCAAAGTTCCGGCCTGGGCGTCATGGGCATCCGGCCTGAGCGCCGTGCGATCAAATCAATCATCTGGGGCATTTTGCGGTGACTTCATCCACACCGGCAATCACTCTTCCGCACGGCATCGACGGTGCGACTTTTCTGCGCGATTACTGGCAGAAAAAGCCGCTGTTGATGCGCTCGGCGATGCCCGCCACGGCATTCCGCCTGGCACCTGACGAGCTTGCCGGACTGGCCTGCGAAGCGGAGTTCGAGTCACGGTTGATCATCGAGCACCCGAACGGTGCATGGGAAGTCCGCCACGGACCGTTCGCCGGGGACGAATTTGCCGCGCTCCCGGCGTCGCACTGGACCCTGCTGGTTCAGGACGTCGACAAATATCTGCCGGACGTGGCCCAGCTGATGGAAGGATTCGACTTCGTGCCGACCTGGCGCATCGACGACATCATGATCAGCTATGCGACCGACCAGGGCGGCGTTGGCCCGCATACCGATGCCTACGACGTCTTTCTGATGCAGGCAGGCGGCCGACGCCGCTGGCGTCTCAGTTATACGCAGTACTCCGACGACGACCTGATACCGGACCTGGAGCAGCGAATCCTTTCGCACTTCCATATCGACGAGGAATGGATCCTCGAACCGGGCGACGTACTCTATCTGCCTCCCGGAATCGCGCACTGGGGTATCGCCGAAGGTGAATGCATGACCTATTCGCTGGGTTTCCGCGCACCGAGCCAGCAGGATCTGGCGGCAGACTGGTTTCAACACCTTGTGTCACTCACCGACATGCGACGACTGCTCGATCCTCCGGATCTGCGCCTCGAAAGCCCGGCCGAATTGTCCGAAGGCGCGTGTGAAGAGGCCGCGAGACTGCTCGATCCGCTGCCGTCGACCCGCTCGACCGACTACAGAGTCTGGCTTGGCGAACATCTGACCGAGCCGAAGCCGCAATTTCAACTGCTGCCGCCTGATGAAGCCTGGTCGGAGCAGGACCTTCACGACTGGCTGACTGCCGGGAGGCAACTGCACCGCCATCCGTTTGCAAGGATGGCCTGGGCACGCATTGGCGATGACGAGGTCGTCCTGTTCAGCCAGGGTGAAAGCAGGCGCCTCCACCACAGGATGACAGACGCGGTGAAGTTGATTGCCGAACACCGGCATTTCGGTGCAACCGAACTCGCCCGGCTGGATGCATCGGCCGAGGCACTCAGCACCCTGTTGCTCCAACTCCTGAACGCCGGCATTCTCGAACCGCAGGAACAGGACTGATGGCAGTACAGATTGCCCCTGTCGACTGGCAGCTGCAGCAACGGCAACTGCTCGGTGTCCGGATTGCCGTGTTTGTCGACGAACAGGGTGTACCGGCCGAATTGGAACACGACCGTCACGATGCCCGGGCGATCCATCTGCTTGCCACGGTCGACGACGGTACGCCAGTGGCAACCGCGCGCCTGCTGCCCGACGGCCACATCGGCCGGATGGCGGTGCTGAAGAACTGGCGCGGCCAGGGCATAGGCACCGCGATGCTTCGGGCATTGATCGGGATCGCGCGGCAGAAGGGTCAGGACAGCGTTTTCCTGCACGCCCAGTGCCGGGCCGAAGGGTTCTATGCACGCATGGGTTTCCGGGGCGAAGGCGATGTGTTTGACGATGCCGGGATCGAGCATCGCCGAATGATCCTGCCGCTCACACAGGATACTGACTAGACTTCCCCCAGCAATCCACGGGACCACATCATGAACTTTCTCGCCATTTTGATCTTTCTCGGCTTCTCCGGGATGGTCGTTGCCGAACCGGTCGAGGTCGCAACGATCCGGATCGTGAGTCAACCGGCTGCAGCGCTGCTCGACACGGTACGGCCACTGCTCGGTCGCGACGGCAGCGTATCGGCCTACCAGGACAAGCTGATCGTGCGCGGTACTGCGGCACAGATCGAGCAGGTGCAGTCCCTGATCAATGAACTCGACCGCCCCCCTCGTCGGTTGCTGATCGAGGTGCGGCAGGCCGGCAATCAATCCATCTCGACACGCGGCATCGGCTACGCCGTGGACACAGGGAATGTGCGCCTGGGCCAGGTCCCGCCCGGCGGCAACGCGCAGCTGGGTTACGGTGATTTCCAGACGCGTGGCCGCAACGACAGCCTGCACCGGGTGCAGGTACTCGACGGCCGGCCGGCGCTGATTCGGGTTGGCCAGTCAGTGCCGGTATACCAGGTGCACCAGCAGATCTACGGCAACAACATTGTCCAGGGATTCGATGTCCAGTACCGGGATACGGCAAGCGGCTTCGTGGCCCTGCCCCGGGTACACGGCGATCGAGTGACGATCGAGATCTATCAGCAGAATGAAAGCGCTGCACCGAACGGCCGATTCGATGCACAGCAGGCCTCCAGCGTGCTGCGCGGACATCTCGGCGAGTGGATGACACTCGGTTCGGTCGGTGGCCAGGACTACGGTAATCGCGATGACCTTGGACTGCACGTGCAGACCCACCGCAGCCAGGACCGACAGATCGAACTGCGTGTCATCGCCGTCGATTGATCGCTGCTCAGCCCGGGTTCCCGGCTTCGCCCCACTCGCTGAGCAGGCGCGCGCGGTTGGCCTCCAGCCACTGCAGCGTCATGATCACGCTGGTCGAATTCAGGCGGCCGAACAGTTCCCCGACGGCCTGGCGACGTGGCATGACCACCACGCGGATCTCCTCACCCTCGTGTTCGAGGCCGTGAACACCGTCCGCCTCATCGGCATCGACCCGCCCGCAGTATAGATTGATACGCTCCACCGACATCCCCGGGCTGACCACGAACTCGCCGATGTGGGTCAGCGCCTTCAGGGTGCAGCCAGTCTCTTCGATCACTTCGCGCCTGGCGACCTGTTCCGGCATCTCATGAGTGGTGTCGCAAAAGCCCGACACGGTCTCGACGCTCCAGGGCGACGCAGCCAGCCCCATCAGGCCGATCCTGAACTGCTCGACCAGGACCACGCTGTCCTGTCCCGGGTCGTACAGCAGCACCGAAACCGCCGCCAGATGCTCGATGCGCTCACGCACAATCTCTTTGCACCAGCCACCGTGAAAGCTGCTGTGCCGCAACCGGTAACGGTGCATCTTGAAATAGCCGTCAAGAATGCATTCCTCGCCGAGTAATTCGTACTTGAGCGTCATCATCGCACCAAAGAAAAAACCCGCTCTTGCGAGCGGGTTCCATTATGCAACAAGTGCCTGACCGGCTCAGTTCAGCGACTGGTAATAGTCGATAAGGATCTGGGCCACTTCTGGTCGCGAAAACTCTTTCGGCGGGGCGATACCGTTGCCGAGCATCTCGCGCACCTTGGTGCCTGACAACAGCACGAAGTCATCTTTATGGTGATCCGGCGCTTCGCACATCATCACCACCTTGTTGAGCTTCTTCGACCATGCAGTGTGATCCGCCTTGAAGACCTCGATCTCGAGCGCGCCAGCCGGCACCTCATCGTCGAAGATCGTCTGCGCATCGAACGCACCGTAGTAGTCACCGACGCCGGCATGATCGCGGCCAATGATGAAGTGTGTCGCACCCATGTTCTGACGGAAATAGGCATGCAGGACGGCCTCACGCGGACCGGCATAAAGCATGTCGAAGCCGTAACCGGTGACCATCGCACTGTTCGGCGGGAAGTACAGTTCGACCATCTTGCGAATCGCGGCATCACGCACCGGCGCAGGGATATCGCCCGGCTTGAGCTTGCCGAGCAGCATGTGAATCACCAGGCCGTCACAGCCAAGACGATCCATGGCCATGTGACAGAGTTCCTCATGCGCCAGATGCATCGGGTTGCGGGTCTGAAAGGCCACAACCTTTTTCCAGCCACGCTCGGCAATTTCGTTGCGGATCTCAACTGCGGTGCGGAAAGTGTCGGGGAAATCCGTGATGAAGTAAGAAAAGTTCAGTACCTCGATTGGACCCGACACGCAGACCCGGCCCTGCGAGTTGAATGCAGCGACGCCCGGATGCTCCGGGTCACTGGTACGGTAGACCTTCTCGGTCATCACCTGCATCTGCTCATCGGAGACTTCTTCAATGGCCTCCACCTGCATAACCGCCAGTACCGGATTGCCCTCGACATTGGGGTCACGCAACGCAATGCGCTTGGCGTCCCCGATCGCTTCCGCGCTTTCGACCAGGCACATCACCGGGACCGGGAAGAACGAGCCATCGCTCAGGGTCATCTTTTCCGCCGCACCCATCGCGTCAGCCACGTTCATGAAACCCGGCAAGGGGCTGAAATAACCGGCGCCCATCATCACGGCATTGCCGGCCGCCTGCGAACTGATCAGCAGGGATGGCAGGCTCTCGGCGTCGTGGCTGAGTGCGTCGTGCTTGGCCGAGTCGTAGACGAAAAGGGGTTTGAGAGTGTCGGAGCCGACGGGCTTGATCATGCGTGAGCCTCCTGGGGTGATGCCATGGGCGGCGCATCACAGCCCGCCCGGGACTTGGGTCTAAAGGCGAAATCTGCGAGCCAAGTTACTGTTTCAAAAACAATTGGCTAACAATATTCCAATAACCTTATAAATCGGGGCGTAAAACTACCAAACCTGGACACCCTTCGCGCCATGGTTCTTTTTATGCATTGGCAAAAATAACCGGGTTCGAATCCCCCACCACGGCCGGTGGCCGGCCGCGCACTGCCGTGAGACTCAGGCGAGCGCTTCGGCCACCTCGGCGTTGATCGCGGCAAGGCTGGCGAGCGGGTCCGGCGCCCCGGTGACCGGGCGCCCGACGACCAGATAACTGGCGCCGGCACGGATCGCATCACCAGGCGTCATGACGCGCTTCTGATCATCCGTCGCCGCGCCAGCCGGTCTGACGCCGGGCGTCACCAGCAGGAAAGTCGCCGCACGATCGGTACGCAGTGGCGCCACCTCGAGCGGCGAGCACACGACCCCGTCCAGTCCACTGTCCTGCGCAAGGGCGGCAAGACGACGCACATTGTCTGCGGGCGTCCCCTGGTAACCGATCTCCGCGATGTCCTCCTGTCCCAGGCTGGTAAGGATGGTGACTGCGATCAGCAACGGCCGATCATCCACCTTGGCGAGGCGTTCGGCGGCAGCGGTCATCATCTTGCGGCCACCGGAGGCATGCACGTTCATCATCCACACCCCCATATCGGCGGCCGCGGCGCACGCCGCCGCGACAGTGTTGGGGATATCGTGGTATTTGAGATCGAGAAAGATCTCGAAGCCCCTGGCCGCGACCCGCTCGACGAACGTGGGGCCGGCGCGCGTAAACATCTCTTTGCCGATCTTCACCCTGCACTGCGCGGGATCGAGGCGGTCGAGCAGATCCATCGCCGAGGAAGCGGCAGCAAAATCGAGGGCGACGATCACACGTGGATCATTGGCATTCATGAAGGCATCTTTCCATCGAAGGTCTATTGCTTAAAGCTCGGCTTCACACCCGGCCTTGCGCTTTATCGTGCTCCAGCGCCGGCAACTCGGGCATTGCCAATGCAGCGTCTTGGCAGAGAAACCGCAGTGCCCGCATTGGTACATGGGCTGCTGATCCAGCAGGCGACGGATGTGCGGACGCAGGCTGTCGAGAAAATTCATCGACTGGCTTTCAGGCATGCGCGCATTCATCTCGATGCTGCGCAACAACAGCGTCAGACTCGGTTTCTTCGCCAACTGTGCTGCCAGGTACGCGGCGGCCGCGGATTCGCCATCCAGCTCCTTGATCAGTTCGGCCAATGCCAGTTCGGCACCCGCGCCCGGTTGCGCGGCACTGATCTCCTGCAGGTAGCCGCGCAGCTCCTGCATTTCACCGAGATGACGATAACTGGTCACCATTTCGGGCAAGACCTCCGGCAGGTAGTCGGCGTCTTCATCGACTGTCTGTTTGAGGATACGAATGGCGCCACGATAGTCGCCCTGGCCCGCCGCAAACTGCGCCTGCAGGTGGTTTGCCCGTACACAACCGCGGTCGACGCTCAAGGCCTTCTTCAGTTGTGCCTGGGCCTCGGATGCGCGGCCTTGGGCCTTGGCAGCCAGGGCCAATTCACAATGGTAGTGCGACTTCTGCAGCACCATCCTCTCGCCGGTCAGGGCTTCCAGCTGATCGGCCATCTCGAGACTGGCCTGCCAGTCGCGCTCCTTCTCATAGATGGCCAACAGGTTCTTGAGCGCGGCACGCACATGCAGCTTGGTGTCCTTGAGTTCCCGAAACAGGTTCTCGGCACGGTCGAACAGTCCGGCGCGCATGTAGTCCTGCCCCAGTTCCAGCAACGCCTGGGCGCGCTGTTCCCGGGTCAGGGCGGGACGTGCAATCAGGTTCTGGTGGATGCGGATGGCGCGCTCGACCTCGCCACGGCGCCGAAACAGATTGCCGAGCGCCAGATGGGTCTCGACAGTATCACTGTCGACCTCGAGCATCTCGACGAAGGCGTCGATCGCCTTGTCCGGCTCTTCATTAAGCAGATGGTTGAGACCGCGGAAGTACACGGGGCCTGTCTCCCCGACGCACTCGCCCTTTTCCTTGCGCGCACTCCTGCGGGCTGCCAGCCAACCGGAAGCAGCCGCTACGGGCAGCAACAGGAGGAGGAGTTCCTGCACCGAATCAACGTCCTTTGATCGGCATGGCGCGCAGATTTTTCACTTCTTCGCTGACCAGGCGGGTCTTGCGCTTCAGGTCGGCGTTCTCTTTTTTCACGCGCATGAAATAGACCATGCCGGCGAGGCCACCGAGAGCAATGCCGAACCCAAGCGCCAGAAGCAGCAACAGGGAAAGCGGCAGTTGCGGCGTGACGAAGTACAGATCGACCACCACCGGCGCATCGTTGATGATCGCGAAACTGGCGCCAACAACCATGAACACCAGCAGAAACAGGAGTTTGATGACGACCAACGTGAATCCCCCCAGCGCTATCGGCAAGGTCATCTGACGACGCAACATGATAGCAAGTAAAGGGAACGTACAGGATTCCGTGGCGGCACCCGTACCCGCCCTTGTGCCGGGCGGCCACGCGCATCAGGCAAACAGGTCGATCAGGCCCTTGGCGAGGCCCGCGGATACCTGGGCTGCGTCCTCAAGTGGATCCTGCCCGGCATCTGCGGTGTTGCTCCAACGCCCGCCGGCGGTGTGCGCCTGGCCGGAGGAGTCGTGCGCCGCATCGCCACGCTGAGCGCCCGGATCGGAGACATCCGCCCTCACCAGCTGCATCGATTGCTGCTCGAACATCTCGCGCAGACGCGGGAGCGCCGCCTCCAGTGCCTCACGGACCACCGCATGCTGGGCGGTGAACGACACACTGGCCTGGTCGTGACTGACGCTGACGCGCACTTCCAGAGGCCCAAGATTGGGTGGATTCAGTTTCAGCTTGGCGAACTGTTGTTCGCCCTGCACCATCCACATCACGCGGTCGGCGATCGCACCATCCCATCCTTTTCCGCCAACCTGCTGGGGGACCCCCATGTCCAACAGATTCGCGGCCAGTTGCGGTGGCAGCTGGCTCACCATGGCGCCTGTCGCAGTCAGCAAAGGCGCAGCGGCCGAAGGGGCAGCCGCTGGTGAGGCGAGCATCTGCAACAGCTCGATCGTGCCGGGCAGGCGTACCGCCGGTGTCTCTGCCGCGCCTGTGTGCGCCGCAGTGATTTCCTCACGCGCCAACCCGGCCGGCACCAGTTTGGTGTCCCCGGCCGTCGGCAGACCGCCCTGGAACAATTCAGCAAAACTGGCCGTGCCGCCGGCCATTCCTGCCTCCGAGAGGAGCGACTTTGCCGCCTGCGGCAAGGTCATGCCACCGCTGACCAGTTCCTCCAACTGCTGCAGCAGCTGTGGCGTCAACTGCATCAACATCGCCTGCAACTCGCCGGAGAATACGTTCGACAGATCATCCGCGCCCTGCAGCAGGGCCTGCAGGCCGACACATGGGTCTGCGCGGTCAAGGCCCGGCAGCTTGCCGGAAGACGGCGTGGCACTGCCGAGCAGCGGTAATTGGAACATGTGATCCATCCTGCGATTCGAGGCTCAACTGCGTTAAAGCAGACTTTGTGCCATCGACCCGACAACGCAATTTCCCGACGCCCCGTGATTTTTCCACGATCACTGTTTCCGCTAGTCTGCCGGTATTGATCCCCGGCGCGACCGGAAAGGAGATGTCATTTTGAGCGAATTCAATCAATCTGTGGTCGTGGTCACCGGGGCTGCCGGCAATCTGGGACGAGCGGTGGCACAGGCCTTCGCGGAACGGGGCGCACACCTCGCCCTGCTCGACCTGAACGCGGCCGGCATCGAAAGCACAATCGCGGCCTGCCAGGGGCAGGCGTCGGCAAAGGCCTTTCCGACCAATCTGATTGATGCGACCTCGGTTGGCCAATGTATCGACGAGGTGCTCGATGCGTTCGGCAGGATCGACATCCTTGCCAATATCGCCGGTGGATTCACCATGGGGCCGACGGTTCCGGAAACCAGTGACCGCGACTGGGACTTCATGATGAATCTCAACGCGCGCTCCGTATTCAACATGTGCAGGCGCGTCATCCCCGCCATGCAGGGCAATGGCGGCGGACGCATCATCAACGTATCGGCACGCGCGGCCGAGCAGGGCAAGGCACGAATGGGGCCGTATTGCGCATCGAAGGCGGCGGTACTGACGCTGACCGAGTCACTCGCAGCAGAGAACCGCTTCGACAACATCAATGTCAATTGCATCCTGCCCGGCACCATCGACACACCCCAAAACCGCGAGGCCATGCCGGATGCGAATTTCGACCATTGGGTGCCTCCGACGGCGTTGGCCGATGTGATCCTGTTTCTGGCTTCCGGCGCAGCACGCTGCGTCACCGGGGCGGCCATACCGGTGTATGGGCAGAGTTGAAAAGCAAGACCTTCACATTGCGCTGCACCGATGACCAGGCCGCGGTAATTGCCGTCGCGCTGCAGACCTATGCCGACGCAGCCTATCCAGCCGGCGGTTCAGAGTGCGGCCAGGTCGCGCAGCAGGCCCTGCAGGAGACGGCGCGGCTCATCGCGCGCGATGCGGGCGGTACTTCGGGGGCGCAGATCCGCCGGCGCCAGCGCAGCATCGTCAAGGCAGCCGTCAGCTGGTATTTCAGCGCCGAAGGCCCCGGGCCGGAGACCGCCGCCCCGCAGATGCTCGCGCTGCTGGACTGACCCGTGGCCGTCAATGCGGTAACAGGGCTCGCACATCCGCTCGCTGCCAGTCTGCACGACGGACGATCCAGCTACCGTCGTATTCCTCGAGCTGCAGCTCGAAGCGATAGAGGTCGGCCTCGACGGACACCAGGGTCTCGACCGACGCCACCGGCACACCGGCCATGGCGACATACGCGACCGCCTGTGCTGTCTGTTGCTGTTGCGCAACCTCGATCGACGTGATGCGCACGAACAAATGGATGGCGTCGTGCCGCCGCAGGTAGGCAAACAGCGACCTCAGCGCGGCCGCCTTGTTGGCATGGCTTTTGTCCTGATAATTCGGATGCAGATACCCGGCTGCCTGTTTCAATGAACCATCCTGCACCGCCTGTTGCAGTGCACCGATCGACGCGCGAATCCGGTCTTGCGGCGCATCCTGCCCGCCGCTGCAGGCACACAGCAGCAGTGCGAGACCGAGCGTCGCGGCCCTTTGCAACAGCAATTCAACGCAAGCCGAGGACATCCTGCATATCGAACAGGCCCCGATCGTGCGCCGCCACCCATGCCGCGGCGCGCGCAGCACCCTTGGCAAATGTCATCCGGCTCGACGCCTTGTGCGTGATCTCGACACGCTCGCCTTCAGTAGCGAACCACACCGTGTGCTCGCCCACCACGTCCCCGGCACGGATGGTCTCGAAACCGATGGTTTGCGGAGCACGCGCGCCGGTCTGACCTTCGCGACCGTAAACCGCCACCTCTTTCAAATCACGTCCCAAGGTGTCGGCGATCACCTCGCCCATGCGCAGCGCGGTACCGGACGGGGCGTCAACCTTGTGCCGGTGGTGCGCCTCGATGATCTCGATGTCGGCATCCCCGCCCATCACCCTGGCAGCCAGTTCGAGCAGGCGAAAACACAGATTCACACCGACGCTCATGTTGGGGGCAAAGACGATGGCGATATCCTTGGCCGCCGCACTGATCGCGGCCTTGTTGGCCTCGCTCAATCCAGTGGTGCCGATGACCATTGCCTTGCCGTGTTTGCGGCAGACGTCGAGATGGACCATCGTCGCTGTCGGCCCGGTGAAATCGATAACCACGTCGAAGTCATCCACGACCTTGGTCAGGCTATGGGAGACCAGCACCCCCAACTTGCCCACACCGGCCAGTTCACCGGCATCGGCACCCACCAGGGTCGAATCCGGCGCCTCGGTGGCCGCCGCCAGCGTCATGCCGTCAGCTGCCGTCACCGCCTGAATCAAGGTCCTGCCCATACGCCCCGCGGCGCCCACCACAGCCACTCGGATCATTGCTCGTCCCGTTGTTGGTTGAATTGCTTGTGTCGCTGAGTCCGGGGTGATGTTAGCACCGCCGGATCAGTGTCGATCCGCGCTCATAGACCCATCTTTTCGAAGAATCCCTTGACGCTGTCGACCCAGGAATGTGCATTCGGGCTGTGTTTGCGCCCGCCACCCTTGAGCGATTCGTGCAACTGGCCGAGCAGGCTGCGCTGCTGGTCGGTCAGCTTGACCGGGGTCTCCACGACAACCCGACAGATCAGGTCGCCCTGCGGACCCCCACGTACCGGCCTGACACCCTTGCCACGCATCCGGAACATCTTGCCTGTCTGGGTGCCCTCCGGGATCTTCAGCTTGACCTTGCCATCGAGCGTCGGGACCTCGAGCTCACCGCCCAATGCCGCAGTCGGAAAGTCAATCGGCACCTCGCAATACAGGTGACTGTCGTCACGGCTGAAGATCGGGTGTTCGCGCACATGTACCTGGACATAAAGATCGCCTGGAGGGCCGCCGTTGTCCCCGGCCTCGCCCTCGCCCGCCAGGCGGATCCGGTCGCCGGAATCGACGCCAGGCGGGACCTTGACCGACAGCGTCTTGGTCTCCTGGATGCGCCCCACGCCACGGCACGCCGGACAGGGCTCCTCGATCACGCTGCCCTTGCCGTGGCAGGTCGGGCATGTCTGCTGAACCGAAAAGAACCCCTGCTGCATGCGCACCTGGCCAGCCCCGTGGCAGGTGCCGCAGGTCTTCGCCGAGGTGCCCTTCTTGGCGCCATTGCCACCGCAGGTATCGCAGCTGACCCATGTGGGCACCTTTATCTTGACGCTGGTACCGGCGACGGCATCTTCGAGACTGAGTTCGAGGTTGTAACGCAGGTCCGAGCCACGCTGTACCCGCGGACCGCCGGCGCCGCCGCGACCACCGCCAAAAATATCGCCGAAAACGTCGCCGAAGATATCGCTGAAACTGGCGCCGCCACCGCCGAATCCGCGGCCACCCCCCATCGACGGGTCGACGCCCGCATGTCCGAACTGGTCGTAGGCCGCGCGCTTCTGCGCATCCGACAGCACTTCATAGGCCTCTTTGGCCTCCTTGAAGCTCGCCTCCGCCTCACCAGCCTTTTCGCCGGTATTGCGGTCCGGGTGATGCTTCATCGCCAGACGGCGGTAAGCCTTTTTTATTTCGGCCTCGCTGGCGTTCTTGGCCACGGCGAGGACTTCGTAATAATCGCGCTTCGACATTTTCTGTTTTCAGTACTTCTGAGTGGACAACTCAAAGAACGCACAGGCACGAAGGCCGCAACTCACGGCGGCACCGAACATCGAAACCGACATCAACCCGGCGCGAAGATCGCACCACTGGATACATTGCGTTCCGCTCTCGACAAACAAAACCGTGCACCGACCACGGGGACGATGCACGGTCTGTGCGGGCGTGGCGCCGACGCGACGCCACACGACACCCGCCTCACTTGCCGTCTTTGACCTCTTCGAACTCGGCATCGACGACATCGTCATCGGCCTTGCCCGACTCGGCACCCGAGGCACCGGCGTCGCCCGTGGCACCGGCATCCTGCGCCGTACCCGGTTGCTGCGCGTACATGCGCTCAGCCATTTTACCCGAGGCCTCGGCAAGTGCCTTGGTCTTGGCCTCGATCGCGTCTTTGTCGGAGCCTTTCATCGCCTCCTCGAGTTCCTCGATCGCCTTGTCGATGGCCTCTTTCTCGCCCGCTTCCAGCTTGTCCTCGCCCATCTCCTGGATCGACTTCCTGGTCGCGTGGACCATGCTGTCGGCCTGGTTGCGTACCTGCACCAGGTCGTGGAACTTCTTGTCCTCATCGGCATGTGCCTCGGCATCCTTGACCATGCGCGCGATCTCATCCTCGGACAGACCCGAAGACGCAGTGATGCGAATCGACTGCTGCTTGCCAGTCGCCTTGTCCTTGGCCGAGACATGCAGGATACCGTTGGCATCGATGTCGAAGCTCACCTCGATCTGCGGCATACCGCGCGGTGCCGGCGGAATGTCGCTCAGGTCGAACCGGCCCAGCGACTTGTTCGCCGAGGCCTGCTCGCGCTCACCCTGCAACACATGCACGGTCACCGCAGTCTGGTTGTCGTCGGCGGTCGAGAAGGTCTGCGAGGCGTTGGTCGGGATCGTGGTGTTCTTCTCGATCAGCTTGGTCATCACGCCGCCCAGCGTCTCGATTCCCAGCGACAACGGCGTCACGTCGAGCAGCAGCACGTCCTTGACCTGGCCACCCAGCACCCCGCCCTGGATCGCCGCACCCACGGCGACCGCCTCGTCCGGGTTCACGTCCTTGCGCGGCGCCTGGCCGAAGAACTGCTCGACCAGCTGCTGAACCTTGGGCATCCGCGTCTGGCCACCGACCAGGATCACGTCGTCGATATCAGAAGCCGACACACCCGCGTCCTTGAGAGCGATCTTGCACGGATCGAGCGTGCGCTGCACCAGTTCATCGACCAGTGATTCCAGCTTGGCGCGGGTCAGCTTGATGTTCATGTGCTTCGGGCCGCTGGCATCCGCGGTGATGTACGGCAGGTTGATATCGGTCTGCTGGCTGCTCGACAGCTCGATCTTGGCCTTTTCTGCGGCCTCTTTGAGACGCTGCAGGGCCAGCGGATCGTTCTTCAGATCGACGCCCTGGTCCTTTTTGAACTCGGACGCGAGGAAATCGATGATCCGCATGTCGAAATCTTCACCGCCGAGGAAGGTGTCGCCATTTGTCGACAACACCTCGAACTGGTGTTCGCCGTCCACCTCGGCGATCTCGATGATTGATACGTCGAAGGTACCGCCACCGAGGTCATAGACAGCCAGTTTCTTGTCGCCTTTCGACTTGTCCAGGCCATAGGCGAGCGCCGCGGCGGTCGGCTCGTTGATGATGCGTTTGACATCCAGCCCCGCGATGCGGCCGGCATCCTTGGTCGCCTGGCGCTGCGAATCATTGAAGTAGGCAGGCACGGTGATCACCGCCTCGGTCACGGTCTCACCAAGATAGTCCTCGGCGGTCTTCTTCATCTTCTGCAGCACCTTGGCCGAGATCTCCGGCGGCGCCATCTTGCTGCCGTTCACCTCGACCCAGGCGTCGCCGTTGTCCGCCTTGACAATCTTGTAGGGCACCATGTCGATGTCCTTCTTGACCACGCTATCGCCGAAGCGACGACCTATCAGGCGCTTGATCGCAAAGAGCGTGTTCTTCGGGTTGGTCACCGCCTGGCGCTTGGCGCTCTGGCCAACCAGCACCTCACCATCGTTGGTATAGGCGATGACCGACGGCGTCGTGCGATCGCCTTCGCTGTTCTCGATGACCTTGGCCTTGCCGCCCTCCATGATCGCCACGCAGGAGTTGGTGGTGCCGAGGTCGATGCCGATGATCTTGCCCATGATGTCTAATCTCCGATTCGGGAATGCGTTTGCAACTGTTGTTTAAATGGGGTTTTGTTATGTCTTTTCAAGACGCCGGGGCGGCCTGCGAGACCATCACCATGGCCGGCCTGACCAGGCGGCCGTTCAACAGGTAGCCCTTTTGCACGACCGCCACCACGGTATTCGCCGGCACGTCGCCACGCGGCTGCATCGACATCGCCTGATGAAACTCCGGATTGAATGGCTGGTTGATCGGGTCGATCTGCTCGACGCCGAACTTGGCCATTGCATTGCTGAGCATCTTGAGTGTCAGCTCGGTACCTTCGCGCAACTTTTGCACGTCCGCCGCTTCGTCCTGTGCCGCGCTGTGGCCGAGTTCGAGGCTGTCCCACACGCCAAGCAGCTCGGCGACGAATTTGTCGAGTGCGAATTTGTGTGCGTTTTCCAGGTCGCGCGCGTGGCGGCGCTTGAGATTCTCCAGCTCCGCGTGTGCGCGCATCATCTGCTCGAAATGCTCGTCAGCCTTGGCACGGGCCTGCTCAAGGAGCCCGGAAAGGTCTTCGGCGGAGTTCTCCGCAATCTCGCTGTCAGCCGTCATCTCAGCAGCACTCTCCTCGAAAGTTGCCTCGCCTGCCTCTGTCGTCGCATCGCTGGCGCTCTTCTCACGCAACGGGCGATCCTGCTGCTCACTCATCAGAACCTCACACAAGATTTTGAAAATTCAGAAAAATTCTGTTCGGCGGGAAACCCGGTCCCACAGATTCCAGCTCAACAGATGGGGGCACCGGACGGGATTACAAGCCCGGCTCGGGTAAATTCAGGAAAAATCAGCGTGAGGCGAGCGCGCTGCCCAGCACCTTTGCGGTCAATTCAACGATCGGGATCACCCGATCGTAGGCGATACGCGTGGGGCCGATGACGCCCAGCACCCCGACCACCTGCGAATTCACCCCGTAAGGCGCAGTGATCACCGAGCAATCCTTCAACGTGCTGTAACCGGATTCCTCGCCGATGAAGATCTGCACGCCGTCTGCCTCGAGGCTGCGATCGAGGAGATGCAGGATTTCCTGCTTTTCGGTGAATGCATCGAACAGAGACCGCAGACTGTCCATCTGCGCCAGCTCGTCGAAATCCATCAGGTTGGTCTGGCCGGCAACCACGAAGTCGCCCTTTCCATCGTCGTCAAGGTCACCGACGAAGGCGGCCCTGGCGACTTCCATTGCCTGCACCATCAGGGCATCGAGATTACGCTTGGTCTCCTGCATCTCGCGCAGCACGCGGCGGCGGATACCTGCGAGATCACTGCCGGCGTAGTGGCTGGTGATGTAGTTGCTGAGCTGTTCCAGCTCGCTGCGGCTGAACACACGGGAGGTACGGATGATCCGGTTGTACACCTCGCCGGTGGACGTCACGATCACCGTCAACACCCGCTCTTCCGACAACGGGACGAATTCGATCTGCCTTATCCTGACCTGGTTGTGCTTCGGCACCATCACCACACCCGCGAGATGGGTGAGACTGGACAGCAGCCGCGACGCCGAATCGAGCAGGCCCGAGGGCGCGTCACGGATATCCAGCCGCTGCTGGACCTGGCGCAGCATGGCTTTGTCCAGGGGCTTGAGTGACAACAGGGAATCGACGAACAGCCGGTAGCCGGGCACCGTCGGAATACGCCCCGCAGAGGTGTGCGGTGACGTCACCAGTCCAAGGTCCTCGAGGTCGGCCATCACATTGCGTATGGTCGCCGGACTGAGATCGAGTCCGGCATCCTTGGCCAGCGTGCGCGAACCTACGGGATGCCCATCCTGGATGTAACGCTCGATCAACACCTTCAAGAAGTGCTGGGCACGTTCGCTGATCGCATTTTCCGGGCTTTCTGCTGCCACTACTCACTGCCAGTCAAGAGGATGACGCAACTATAGACTGCGCCGGGACCCAGGGGTTCGTCTGGATTATGTGAAGGCGCATTTTACGGTGTCAAGGAAACCGCCGGCGCGCTTGGCTGGCGGCATGGCACATGCTAGTTTCCAGCTTCATTTCCCGACCGGCGGAACGACCCGAATCTTGAATCACCCGGCCAATCAGTTTCAGCGTATCGCGGTCATCGCCAAGCCCGATGTCGCCGGCAAGCTGATCTCCACCTTGCGCCAACTGCACGACGTACTGGCCGCGCGCCGGCTTACCCTGCTGCCGGACGAGCGCACCGCCGCACTGCTGCAACTCGGCCAGGGCCTGTCGCTCGACGAATTGGGCAGGCAATGCGATCTTGCAATCGTCGTTGGTGGCGATGGCACCCTCTTGAGCGCGGCCCGTCAGCTCACCGACCACAAGATTCCATTGCTCGGGGTAAACCTCGGAAGACTCGGATTCCTGGTCGATATCACGCCGGACGACATCGGCCGCTGCGTGGCCGCCGTACTGGACGGCAAGTACGAAGAGGATCAGCGTTTCCTGCTCAGCGCGCAGATCGGCGATCAGCCGCCGGCGCTGGCCTTCAACGACGTGGTGCTGCACAAGTGGAACATCGCGCGGATGATCGAGTTCGAGACCTGGATCGATGGCCGGTTCGTGAACACCCAGCGCTCGGACGGACTGATCATCTCCACCCCGACCGGTTCGACCGCATACGCGCTGTCCGGCGGTGGCCCCTTGCTGACACCGGGACTGGATGCCATTGCCCTGGTACCGATCTGTCCACATACGCTGAGCAACAGACCGATCGTGATCGATGCGGCCGGTGAGATCGAGATCTCGGTGTGCGGACATACCGACCCGCAGGACGTGCGCATCACCTGTGACGGCGCAGCCAGCCTGACCATCGGCGAAGGTGAAAAACTCAGGGTGATCCGCCATCGCACCCGCGTCCGGCTGCTGCATCCGGTCGGACACGATCATTTCGACGTCCTGCGGGCCAAGCTCGGCTGGGGCGAGTTGCCGAAGAACTGATCGGATACCGATCGATGCTGAGCCGCATCACGATTCGCAATCTGGTCATCGTGCGCAGCCTCGATCTCGACCTGCGGCGCGGCATGACGGCACTCACCGGTGAGACGGGCGCAGGAAAATCAATCCTGATCGACGCCCTCGGCCTGGCACTGGGGGAGAAGGCAGATAGCGGAATGATCCGTGCCGGCGCAGACCAGGCGGAGATCAGCGTCGGTTTCGACCTCGAGGATGACTCGCCGGCGCTTGATTGGCTGGCGCAGCACGACCTGGCGGCCGACGGTGAATGTCTGTTGCGTCGCGTGTTGGTACGCAATGGCCGGAACCGTGCCTACATCAATGGCATACCGACGCCGCAGGCACTGCTGCGTGAACTGGGTGACCGGCTGGTCGACATCCACGGGCAACATGCCCATCAGTCACTGCTGCATGCCGCTGCTCAGCGCCAACTGCTGGATGCCTATGCCGGGCTGCGCGCAGAAGTGCGAGAACTGGCGCAGCTGTACCAATCCTGGCGAAGCACCCTTGATCAGCTCGCGTCCCTGCGACAGGCCGGCGATGATCGTGCGAGTCGACTCGATTATCTGAGCTATCAGATTCGCGAACTGGAAGACGTGGCGATCGATTGCGACGACCTCGCCGATCTGGAAGCGGAACAGGCGAGGCTGGCACACGCCGAGAGGCTGCTCGGCGACAGTGCCACGGTGCTTGCGGCACTCGATGACGATGAGCCGTCCATCCGAAGTTCGCTGGATCACGCCGGTGGTGTCCTGACAACACTCGCCGAGCTTGACCCGTCCCTTGTCGAGGCCCGTGACCTGCTGGAGACTGCCGGCATCCAGATCGAAGAGGCGGTCGGGGTGCTGCGTCGCTATCAGGACCGGGTTGAGCTCGACCCGGAGCGACTGCAGCAGGTCGATGCACAGCTGGGAGGTCTGCACGATGCAGCACGCAAGCACCGCGTCGATCCGGATCAACTCATGGATCTGCTGCAACGGTTGCGTGATGAGGCCCAGGCACTGGCCAACGCCGATCACGATCTGATACGCCTGCAGCACGCGGTCGACGAGACGGAGAAAGCCTACCTGAACGCCGCGGCCAGACTCTCCACCGCACGCAGGAAGGCGGCCGAGGCATTGTCCGGCACGGTCACTGCCAGCATGCAGACCCTGGGCATGCGCGGCGGCAGACTGCGCGTCGCCTGCGAAGCGGACAATCAGAGGCCCGGCCCCAGCGGGATCGACCGCGTCACGTTCCTGGTCGCCGCCAACCCGGGACAACCGGAGGCGCCACTGTCCGATGTCGCGTCCGGCGGTGAACTTTCGCGTATCAGTCTCGCGATCCAGGTAGCGACCGCGAACTGCGGCAGCGTGCCGACGCTGATATTCGATGAGGTTGACGTCGGCATCGGTGGTGCAGTCGCGGAGATCGTCGGACAGCTGCTGCGCCGACTCGCCCGGGATCGCCAGGTCCTTTGCGTTACCCACCTGCCACAGGTGGCGTCACAGGCCCACCATCAGCTGCGTGTGCATAAGATGACCGATGGCAAGACCACCGAAACCGGTATCGACTGCCTCGATGAGGACGCTCGTGTCGACGAAGTCGCCCGCATGCTCGGTGGTGTCGACATCACGGAACAGACACGTCGGCATGCACAGGAGATGATCGAGCGCGCCCAAGGCGCGGCCTGAGCGGCAATACTCCCGGTC
Organism: Chromatiaceae bacterium; assembly: GCA_024235315.1. Lineage (GTDB taxonomy): Bacteria > Pseudomonadota > Gammaproteobacteria > Chromatiales > Chromatiaceae > Thiosocius. The sequence continues at coordinate 216,947 of JACKMP010000004.1, forward strand.
CGACCCTTCGTCGGAACAATAAAGTCTTTTACTTCTCCAATTGTGAAAAGCGTTCTTTACTGCGCTACAATTCGCGTGCAGAATCTTCTATAACCAAATGAAATTAAAAAACAATAACTAAGTGCCTAAGCACTGGATTCGTATGGCTGATATTGATCAGGGGTACGGATCCATAACAGATGCAGCAGTGCAAGAGCCTGTCTGCATTCACCCGACCAAGGGCCAACCTTGTGTTTGATTCGATCCCAGCCCCTTACTGGCTGTTCGGTGCCTTTACTCTGATCGCCGCCTATGTGGTGCGCGGCATCGCCGGTTTTGGCTCCGGCCTGATCGCGATCCCCCTGCTGGCACTGATCCTGCCGCTGACCGTGGTCGTCCCACTGGTGGTCTTCCTCGATTACGTCGCCTCCGCCAGTCATGGATTGAAAGACCGTGCACAGATCCAGTGGCGCCAGATCTTCCCGCTGCTGCCGTTCACCGCGGTCGGCGTGCTCACGGGTCTGTATCTGTTCAAGACGGTCGATTCCATCATGTTGGCACATGGCCTGGGTGTCTTCGTGCTGCTGTATGCCATGTACACCCTGTTCGTGAACGAAGGCAGCACAAGGGTTTCCGGGCTGTGGGCCATCCCGGCAGGCGCTCTGGGCGGCCTGGTCGGCACCCTGTTCGGCACTGGCGGGCCCTTCTATGTGGTCTATCTCAAACACCGCGGACTGCCGAAGACCCAGTTTCGGGCCACCTTTGCCACGGTGTTCCTGATGGACGGCGCAGGCCGCCTGACCGGCTATTTCTCAGGTGGCTTCTTCGATCGTGACTGGCTGGTGCTGGCGGCGTTCTCGCTGCCAGTCATGGCCATCGGCCTGTACGCCGGGGGGCACGTTCACACCAACATCACCCAACGGACCTTCCAGGTGGCGGTGAGCCTGCTGCTGGTGGTCAGCGGTATCTCCCTGTTGCTGCGTCACTGAACCACGGCGCCCATCGTGGGACACGCATTCCCAGGCTAAAGCCCGGCGGCGGGCGGGCGCTAAACCCAGCAGTAAGACGACACCCCTGGCGGTGGCCGGATCCGGCCACTGCACCAGCGGGCGCCGGTGTTGGAGTGTCCGCCCTTGATCACAACTGCGTTGTTCCGTCACCTGATGATCGCCGTGCTGATCGTGCTCCTGCACGTGCCGCTGGTATACCTGGCCCTGGACCTGTATGCCGGGATGACACCGGACATGGGGTTGCACGACCTGCCGATCGTGTCCCAACTTGGCCTCTTGCTGCTGTTCGCCGTGCCTTACGCGGTACTGGCGCTGATCGGCATCCGCTGGAACCCGCCGCGCGCACACCTGGGTGAATACGACTGCTGACTTTATTGGGCATGGCGCCTCTGTATTGATCGACGGCGGGTCGGGCGTATCGCCCGGTCCGAGAACTCGCTGCCCCTCTGCCGTCACATTCGACCGGCCGGTCTCGGATCTGCGAGAATTCGGCCATGCACACCCCCTCCCGTCACGCGTTTACGCCTGATCGCAAACCCGAGATCCTTGCGCCGGCGGGCGGGCGGGCCCAACTCGAAGCGGCGGTCTGGGCCGGCGCCGATGCCGTGTATTTCGGCCTGGACAGCGGCCTCAACGCGCGCGTACGCGCCACCTCTTTTGCCGTGGACACGCTGTCCGCGACCATGGACTACCTGCACGAACGCGGTGTCCGCGGCTACCTCACCCTCAATACCCTGGTCTTTGACGAAGAGCTCGAGCGCGCCGAGCACCTGGTACGTGCTGCCGCACAGGCTGGGGTCGATGCGTTGATCGTGCAGGACATCGGGTTGACGCGTCTGGCCCGGCAAACGGCACCCGGGCTGCCGATCCACGGCAGCACCCAGATGTCGATCACCGATGTCGCGGGCGTGGCGTTTGCCCGCCGACTTGGCGTCAGCCGCGTCGTCTTGGGACGCGAACTGTCGATTGATGAAATTGCCGGAGTGGTACGCGATGGCCCGCTCGAGATCGAGGTGTTCGTGCATGGCGCACTGTGTGTCAGCTACAGCGGACAGTGTTTTTCCAGCGAGGCCTGGGGCGGTCGTTCGGCCAACCGCGGCCAGTGCGCGCAGGCCTGTCGCCTCCCCTACGGTTTGGTGATCGATGGTGAACCATGCGATCGGGGCGACCATCGATACCTGCTGTCGCCGCAGGACCTGATGGCATTGCCGCTGCTTCCACGCCTGGTCCGGGCGGGCGTCCACAGTTTCAAGATCGAAGGCCGCCTCAAGGGTCCGGAATATGTGGTGGCAACGGTCAGGGCCTACCGGACGGCCCTGGATCAGATCTGGGACGACCTGGGCGCTGGCATCGATGTCGCTGACAACCACCCCCTGGACACCCGGCAACGGCGTGCGCTGGCACAGGTCTTTTCCCGCGGACAGCATGCGGCGGCCGACGGATTGACCGCGGGGTTTCTCGAAGGACCCCGGCACCAGGCACTGGTCATCGGGCGCAACCCGCGGCATCGCGGCGTATTCGTCGGACGCGTCATGGACGTCACCGGGCGCAGCATCCGTGCCGAGCTCGACGGGCCGGTCAAACGCGGCGATGGCCTGGTATTCGACAGTGGTCATCCCGAGCAACGCGAGATCGGCGGCAACGTGCATCACGTCATCGATTCCGACGGCACATCACTGACCAGCGAGACGGATCAGGGCACAGTCGAACTTCTTTTCGGCCCGGATTTTGTTGCCAAGCACGTTCGGGTGGGCGACCTGATCTGGCGCAGCCGCGACAGTGCCCAGGAAGGCGGCACATCACTTGATCCGCGCCGCGCCGCACGTCGTGCAGCGGTAGAGCTCGCTGTCTCCGGCGGCCTGGGCACACCACTTCTTGTCAACCTGAGTGACCGCGAGGGGCGCACCGGCCGGGGTGCCAGCGATGCGACGCTGCAGACCGCCAGCGCCAGTCCTCTCGATGCCGGAAAGATCGGCAAGGCGATCGGACAGCTCGGCGACACCCCGTTTGTCATCGACGAAATGCGTATTGAGGGGTCGCTTGCCGAAGGCCGGTTGTTCATCGCACTGGGCGAAATCAAGGCTGCGCGCCGTGCGGCCGTCGACCACCTGCTCGCCGCGAGGCGCCGACACCATCGAACCGACGGACTCGCCGTCGACCCCGTGTTGCCGGCATGCCTGCCCCCGGATGATGGACCGGTGCAACCTGCGATACCCAGGCTCAGCCTGCTATGCCGCAGCGGGGCGCAGGTGAACGCGGCCCTAGCCATCCCGGACGTTGACGAGATCGTGGTAGATTTTCTCGAGGTCCACGGACTCAAAGAGGCCTGCCAGCAGATACGAGACGCGGGACGGCGCCTGGTGGTCGCCGCGCCACGCATCTTCAAGCCCGGTGAACAGCGGCTGTGGCTGTACTTCTGCAGGCTGCAGCCGGACGCCCTGCTGGTTCGTTCGGCCGGTCTGCTTTGGCAGCTGCAACAGTACGGTGACAGCGGTGCCCTGCTCGATGACGGCGAGACGCGCGTACCCGTGCTGCACGGTGATTTTTCGCTGAATGCCGCCAACCTGCTCAGCGCACAACAGTTGCTCGACAGTGGATTGAGCCGCCTGGCGTTGACGCATGACCTCAATGGCGCGCAGATCGCCGCGCTCGCACGTGCGCTACCGGCAGAACAACGCGTCCGGCTCGAAGTGATTGCGCACCACCATCTGCCGATCTTTCACACCGAGTACTGCGTATTCGCTCGGTTTCTGTCGAGCGGAAACAGCTACCGAGATTGTGGCCGGCCGTGTGAAAAACACGGCTTGCATCTGCGCGACCCCGGCGGTGCCGACCACCTGGTGCTCGCCGACATCGGGTGCCGCAATACGGTGTTCAATGCAGCGGCACAGTCGGCCGGCCCTCTGCTGTCGGACCTGTCTGCGGCCGGTGTCGGCCGCTACCGCATCGAGCTGGTGGACGAGCCGGCACACGAGGTCGCCGGCATCGTCTGCGCCTATCGCGACGCCCTACACGGCCGTATCACTCCGCAGAAGCTCCGGGAACGCTTGGCACCTGTACCTGATGCGAACGGAAATGTGCAGGGCGTGGGCCTGGGATCACTCGCCGTGCGTGCCGAGATGACACGCGACGCGATGAAGAAACCCTCGGCGCGTTGACGGCCTGGCTGCCGGGCATCGCCACCCCGGCAGCCACGTGGGAGCTGTCGTTATCTCGACTCGTCGCTGATTTCCTCGTAACCGCTGATCATCCCCTTGAGGTAGGCGAACGGCGCCTCGCTGGTCGTCAATGCCAGGTAGAGATGCGCCACGAGGAACGTCAGCATCAGAAACGCGGCAGCGGTGTGTACCAGCGCGACCGGCGCTAACGACAATCCACCGAGCCCAAGCTGGGCCCAGTACGGATAGCTGATATAGGCGAGACCACTGATCCAGATCGCCGGACCGATCAGCACGTGCAGCGACAGATAGGCCATGCGCTGCAGCGGGTTGTGCCGGTGCCAGCGATCCTTGTGAAACGGATGTGGTTCGCCGCGAAAGATTCCGACACCGTAGTAACGCAGCATCGCGATAACGCGGTCGATGGGTGAAGGGATGTACTGTTTCCATTCCCCGGTCGTGAGATGCCAGAACCAGGCCAACGCCCAGAGCCCGAGCAGCGACCACGCCGCCAGCCTGTGGTAGTCCACCGCGTGCTCGAATCCAAACAGCCGGTAACTGCCGTGCACCTCGAATCCGGTCAGCAGCAGCATGATCACCAGCAGGGCCTGCAGCCAATGCCACAAGCGCAGGAACCGCGAATACATTCGAACCCTGGCCATCAGGAACTCCTCCTCTTGCCCGCCGTCAGCAGGCGCAGCAGCCCATGCAGTGACACCCCACCCAGAGTGCCGAACACCGCCAGCCAACCGAGCCAGTCCAGCCACTGCAGCCGATCTCGACCCGGCATATAGAAGCCTCCCAGTTTGGCCAGACGGCCATCACGGCTATGGCAGGCATCACAGCTCAGTGCCTGCTCTTTCGGTGCCACCATGTGTGTCACCGGCCATGCATACTCGGTCTCGACGAAGCCGAATTTGCCGCTGAACGGCTGCCCGGTGGCGTCGAAACCGGCCTTGATCGCCCTGCCCCAATCGAACGACTTCCAGTAGGCGTCGCCATCCTTGCCGAACAGGTGGGGAACTGCGAGCACCTTGTTTTCACTGTCGTAAGGCTGGCGGCCGCGCATCACCTTGAATGGCCAGATACGTGACTTGGGGTCGTCGTAGCTGCCACTGGTGACATTGATCGGCACGACAGCCGAATCATCGATCTTCTTGCCCATGGTCGCGTGCCTGACCTCGCCGTTGAACCAGCGGTACTCGGGGACCACGTTGGACTCCCAGCGGAAATCGCCCTTCTTGAAATCGTAGGTGTCGTAACCGTCGGCATCCTTGATCACCAGCGGTTTGCCATGCTGGTCCTTGCGGCCCGCGGTGGACCAGTCCCACCACATCTTGGTCTTGCGACCGCCGCGCGCGAACTCCGGCACATGGCAGGTCACACAGGCAATCTTGTCCGTGTGTTGATTCAGCTTGGCATTGGCTTGTGCCCCGTGCGGCGTGTTGCCGTGGCAGGATTCACAGGATGCACGGCTGTCGTCAGTGCGTCCCGGGATGTCGATACCCTTCTCATCGGTCGCGGTCGGGGCATAACGGCTGCCGGAAATCTGATGGCCACCGGTAGTGTGGCAGGTCTGACAGGTGAAATTCAGACCATCGACATCCATGTGCACATCGGTCGCATGCTTGGGATTGTGCATCGACGAGTCGAGATGGCCGTGCTTCACCCCGTCGCCACCCCCACCATAGAAATGACAGGCGCCGCAGTTGCTTCGGCCCGGCTTACCGACACCCTGCGCCACTTTCACCAGGTCGGGCGGTTGCCGTACCTTGCCACTCTTCGGTGGCCACATCTTCGGCTCGTAGTTGGGGTGCCCCGCATCCGTCGGGAACTTCTTGTAGGTCCCAGTGGTGTCGTGGCACACCAGGCAGTCGACATTGACCTCCGAGGTAAGGTCGAACTTGTCATCCTTCCAGCCATAGCCGATGTGACAACTGGTACAGCGCGGCCAGTTGGTCGCAGTGGCTACGCAGAAATTGTTGACGACGTTCTTCTTACCCAGTTTCTCGCCAGTCAACGCGTTGTCGAACGCCCACGTCCAATGCGTGGTCTTGTGCAACTGCTTGGCGGCTTCCGTATGACATCCAAGGCAGGCCTTGGTCACCGCCGGGCCATTCTCGAACGGGCCCCGCAGTTGCTCGAACTTTGAATGATCCGCAGTCGATGTCTGCTGTACGGCACCCGCCACCCCGCTGAGACTAAAGAACGCCGCAATTGAGGCGACAAGATAAAGACTCAGGGAAAAGAGCGTCCCGGGCCATGAGGATACCAATTGACCATCGAACCCCGGAAATGACTGGCGGACTGACTTCGCTCGAAATAAGGACCGATTCGAGATGGTTGACCGGATCAGTGTATTAGTGTTTAATAATTTACTAATCATTTTGCATCGCCAGCCCCGGTAAGTTTTTGGAGGCACCGCATGTCAGTGATCAATTGCAGAAATTTGCGTTTGACCGTTGTGTTCGCAGCCGTGTTGTTCGTGTTCGGTTTCATCTTGCAAACGCCGCGCATGCTGCCACTGGCGAACGAGTATCCTGTCGTGGTCGCCTTGTTCAGCGGCGCCGGCCTGCTGGCCATGCTCCTCAGCCCGTTGCTGATGATCTTGAGTGCCGTCATCGTCCTGTTCCCCGCGGCGGCCCGGCAGCTGGATCTCTGCAGACACTAGCGCCAGGGGAGCCGAGATCTGCGGACACGTTCAGTGGTCGCATTTTTCAGTTTTCTGGTGGGCGCCCGGCCATACCGACAGCAGGAAGGTCGATATCAGGACCAGCGGCGCCAACAGCAGCATCACAAAGCCCAGCAGCAATACCATGTGATTCATGTGCAGCAGGGCGGGCACAACGTGCTGGCCCGCCAGCGTGGTCAGCAAGCCGGCGACGAAAAAAGTCACTGCAACGACGACGCCTTCACGCAGTGTCTTGCACCCCAGAACCAGGAACTTCATTCCGCACCTCCCTCAGCCAATGGCACGGGCCCTATTCGGCAAGCAGCCGTTCGGCACTGCCCGCCTCGAGTCCAAACTGCTGCTCCACCATCCGGTTCCAGGCATCGCGTTTGTAGGTCGCGCGCTCCGGTACCGGTCGATGAACCAGATTGATGTGGCAATCGACGCAGGTCTTGTCCTTTGCGTCCTGCTGGTGGATCTCCAGCGTATCCGCCCGCTTGCCGACGATCGCCTCCTGCTCGTGACAACGCCGACAGGTGTGTGAGTCGTTGCGTCTGAACCAGTCGCGCGCGCTGAATGCCGCCTCCGGCAGGTGCAGGGCATTGATGACTGGATCGTCGTAATCGGCACCAAAAATCTGCCGAAACAGGTCCTTGCCGCCGACGAAATGGTCCCAGGTCGCCGCAAAAACGCCTGGCGAGACATGGCAGTCGCCGCAGCTCGCACGCACGCCAGACACTGGCAGGTAGTGACTCGACTGCCGGTAAGGTTCGGCGGCCAGCTCCATCGAATGGCAAGTGGTACAGAAGGCTTCACTGCTGGTGTAGTGATCGAATTCGATCAGAAACACCATGAAGCCGATCCCGGCGACGCCACCAAACACCATCGCAAACAGCACATGTCGGGTGATGAAATCGGGCAGCAGCAAAAGTCGGCCTCTATTCATTCCCGCCCCGCGGATTGCCCACGCCGAGGATCGGGCTGCCTTTTTCAGGCGCCTTCAGCCACTGGTGCTGCTCGACGGAACCGAGATGACGCTCCAATATCCCCGCCGCGTCACTGCCGGCCACCTCGCGTACCTGCGGGAGGAAACGGCTGTAGAAATTGCGTCCAACGACGTACATGCCCTCCCACCACGCATGATTCGGGCTGGCCATCGATGCACCATGCCGCGCACGCGCCCCTTCGTCATGCCACAGCTCCCAATAGGTGAACTCGATGGGCTCATCGAACGGCGCAGGTGTCAGCTTCTTCTGTGAATAGAGATCCTGCATGATGGCTTGCGCCGGCTTGCCGAACTTCTCGTTGTACAGATGCACGACCTCGTCGAACTGGGTCATGAAGGCATTGGCGAAATCCTTTCCATGGCACTCGCGGCACACCAGCGTCATCGCATCACGCCGGCGTTGCGGTGTAGCGACCATCTTTACCGCAGCTTCCGTACCATCAAGTTTCGGCACCCGACTACCCGGACGAGGGGCCGACATCGATTCCGGAAGTTCGCGCTTGCCACCATCGTCGAACACCACGAGATACTGCCGTTCCGAAACCGGGGTGTTGAGGTTCCAGGCGTTACGCATCCCGACATCGTGGGTGGAAGGCAGCTTGCCGGCCGCGCCCATGTGACAGGTCGCGCAGGTAGGAGCCGCGCTGTAGTCCTTGCCGGCGACCCATGTTTCGCCGTCCAGATTCATCTTTTCGCGATTGGCCATAAACGCCATGCCGTGTTTCGAGGCCTCGAAGACCTCCTTGTCGGGTGAATCCGGCCCGGAATGACAACGCACACAAGCCTGCGGCTCACGCGCCTGGGCCTTGGAAAACAGGTGCCTGCCGTGGCACGAGGAGCAGGACCCCCGAGACCCGTCGGGATTGATGCGACCGATGCCTGAATTGGGCCAGGTGTTCGGGTCGAGCTTGCCGTTGGCCATCAGGTTGACCTCGGAACCGTGACACTGCGCGCAACCGGCCGCCTCGATTGCAGGACCCGCCACATTGTTGACCATCGCCGGCATCCGCTCGGCGATCACCGCCACGGCTTCGGCGTGTACGGAGCCGCGCTGCTGCTCCATCTCGGTGGTGTGGCATCGTCCGCAGTCCTTGGGAGATACCACGGTCGCAATAGTCTGCCCCTCGTGGGTAATCGCATCGGCATCGCCAACCTCTGCCTGATGGCAATCCATGCAGTTCACGCCAGCCCTGGCATGGGCGCTTTCTTTCCATTGCCCCGCGATACCCGCCGATGACTTGGTGTGGCAGCTGACGCAATCCTCGCCCGCCGGATGGCCCCAGTTGTCGGGCGTCAGGCTGACTTTGGCGCCCCAGGCCGTACCGCTAAGCAGCGACAGTACGACGAGCAGACAACGCAAATTCGGTGGCATGAGAGGTGTCCCTGTGCGCACTGGGCATGGTTAGAAGGTGCATTGCACCCGGGCACCGATGGCGCCCGGGTATTCAGCCTCGCCCTACAGGCGGACTTCAGCCACCGCGATCGTACGTGGTGAGCGCAGGTCCTCCGGCAGATGCTGGAACTTGTCCGCAAGCACCTTCCACAGCAGGTTGTAGTGCACCTCGCCACGCACAAGGACGACGCCCTCTGCGGGGATTTCATAACCCAGCACCCGCTGCTCATGTGGGCGCAGGCGCGTATCCGCACCAAGCTGAGTGGCTGTCGGCGGCATTGCATTCTTTCCGGCATCGTCCGACAACAGGTAAGCGAAGTAGGCCTGCGGATCGTCTTTCGCGGGATGCTCCGGCGCGTTCTGCCACAACACATTGCCGCTGGCGTCATAGGCCGTGAGTCGGAAAACGATATTGCGGAACGGCGCACCCGTGGGCAGCGCATGCGGCTGCTGATTCTTCAACGTGGCGTTGACCAGCACCTTGCCGTTGTCTGTCTTCGCGTCCAGCGTGAAAACGATGCTGCGCTTGAGCATGCCGCCGTCATGACCACCACCCATGCTGTGATCCGCGCTGTTGCCGACCATCGGCATATGACAATACTGACAGGTGACGTCACTCTTGCTGACCATGTACTCGTTGCCGGTTGCACATAATGGCACGCCATGCGCATTGTTTCGTTTGTCGTGACACCCCATACAGGCCGCGTTGGATTTCATCACGCCGGCATTGCCCTCGAGCGGCAACGATGGGATCTCCTTGCCGTCCAGGGTCACGGCCTCACCGATGTGTGGATTGGGCTTGCTGCTGTCATCTGCAGCGGCACCGCCGAACATGTCATTGCCGGCGGTCAATTGTTGCAGACCGCGGCTGAAGCCGGCCGGCCCCTGCAGGCTGTCACTGAGCTCGTATGACGCCATGCCCAACCGCAGCTTGCCACCTGGCGCATTGATGCCGTTAAACGCCTTGATCGTGTGGCAGGCCACACAGTTGACGCCTTCCTTGTATGAAACCTTGGCATCGATCTTGGTCGCTTTGTCCAGCGCCGCATTCGGAACATGGCACTGCAGGCAGACCGGGTAGGCACCCGATTTGGTTTTCAAACCCTCCTGCAGCGGATCACCGGCGACCTGCTTGTAGAAGGTGCCGTGAATCGGGTCACTCAGTGCCGTACTGTTGGCATGCATGGATCCCTTCCATTGCTGGTAGATCTCCTTATGGCAGTTTTGACAGACCTCCGAGGAGACCTCCCGGATCGAGTCCGCGACAGCGACAGGCGCGGCGATAACGACCAGACAGCTGAGAGCCGCTACAGCTCCAATAGCCGAACGTATGAAACGCGACATGCGATAGATCCTCCGAATAGCGCTTGGTGGCATTGTTGTTTTTCTGTTGACCGCTTGGCGGCGCAACTTATCGTTCTATTTATTTGTTGTATCCAACCATGATCGCCGACTCGTCGCTTTGACCTGGATTAATCTTTCTCCATCTCGCCAACCGGCACACATAGACGCGCACACGCCAACCGACGCGTAGATACGCCATATTTATGTCGCTTCAATGTTTTGAGCGCAAGACTGGAGGAAATTCAACCAATACCGTCATATTAGATGACGCTATCTGGTATATATAGAGAAGCTTGCCGAAAAGCGATCGGCACATTCACCGACGACCGCAGACATCCTCAACACAGGTCATGCAATAAGTTATTTCTAATAAACGAATTAATTTGCATCAAGTGTTTTCGCCAATACAACCGTCACCCCGACAGGGACGCTTCAGGCAGTCCGGCGATCGATATCTACATATCGTCCGGTTCCAACTCGGACGCCAGCCGACGTTGCAGCTGCCGCGGCGACCCGGTTTGCTTCGCCAACAAATCGTAGGCAACCGGCACGACGAACAGGGTGAACAGTGTTGCTGCCAGCACGCCGTAAAGAATCACGGTCCCGATCACCGCGCGGGTCTCGGCACCGGCACCGGAAGAGAGCAGCAAGGGCAGCGAGCCAGCGGCCGTCGTGATCCCCGTCATCACGATCGGGCGGAAACGGACCTCAGCCGCTTCGAGAAGGGCTGCGTGGAACTCATGCCCCGCATCGCGCAACTGATTGGCGAACTCGACGATCAGGATGCCGTTCTTGGCTGCCAGTCCGACCAGCATGATCAGGCCAATCTGACTGTACAGATTAAGCGAGTAACCGCTCAGGTGCAGCCCCAGGAGCGCCCCGGCCATCGCCAGCGGCACTGTCAGCATGATCACGAACGGATGTATCCAGCTCTCGAACTGTGCGGCAAGCACGAGGTAGACGATGACTGAGCCGAGTATCAACACGAACAGGATCGATTCCCCTGCCGACCTGAATTCCTGTGACTGCCCCTTGTAGTCGACGATGACCTTGCCTGGCAGGCTCTCCTGAACCAGGCCATCGAGATAGGACAGCGCATCACCAAGCGCAAGACCGTCCTTCAGGTTCGCCTCGATGGTGATCGCACGCACACGGTTGTACCGGTTCAGCTTGATGGAGTCCGCCACTTCCTCGAGGCGTACCAGGTTACTCAGGGGGATCAGTCGATCGCTGCGCATCGATCGCACATACAGGTTGGAAAGATCCGTCGGTGAGCGTTGCTCCACCCGCTCACCCTCGAGAATGACGTCGTACTCCTCACCTTCCTCGATAAAACTCGTGACCCGGCGCGATCCGAGCATCGTCTCCAGCGTGCGGCCGATCTCTCCGACGGTCACGCCGAGATCGGCGGCACGGTCGTAATCGATCAACACCCTGATCTGAGGCTTGGTCTCCTTGTAGTCCCAGTCGATTCCCTCGAGACCCGGATTCGATTCCTCGATCCTGTCGATCAGGATATCGCGCCATTCCGCCAGCTCGGCGTAGGTGCCGCCGCCAATGACGAACTGCACGGGTTTCTGGATACGCTTGCCGAAGCCCTGGCGCATCAACGGAAATGCACGCACACCGGACAGGTCGGCCAGGCGTCTGCTCACGTCGTCCATGATCTCCCACGCGCTCCGCCGCCTTGCCCAGTCGTCCAATACGTTGACCACGATACCGCTGTTGAATATAGAAAAATTGCTGAAGGTCCGCGGTGCACGGACCAACAGACGCGAAACCTCGCCGGACTCGACCAGCGGCATCAGTCGTCGCTCAATCTCATCCATATACTCTTTCATGTATTCGTAAGTCGCGCCTTCTGGGCCGCTGACAATGACAAAGAAAGTGCCGCGGTCCTCCTTCGGCGCATACTCGCTGGGCATCTTTTCGATCAACCATTGCGTCCCGACAAGAATCGCGAGAAAGACCAGCCCAACGAGCCATCGATGATGCAGGGCGCCACGCAGCATCCATAGATAGCCATCACGTATCCCGCCGAACACCCGATCCACGGCGAGCGCAAGGCGGGCCTTGGCGCCATCCTTCGGCAGGATCTGCGATGCCAGCATTGGCGACAACGACAGCGCGACGAAACTCGAGAAACCGACGGCCGCCGCCATCGTCAGTGCGAACTCGGAAAACAACCGCCCGACGTCGCCCTGCAGGAAAGCGATCGGCACGAACACAGCGATCAGCACTATGGTTGTCGCAATGACTGCAAACGCGACCTGGCGCGTACCCTTGAAAGCGGCCACCAGGCGCGTCTCGCCATACTGCGTCATCCGTCGGTCGATGTTCTCCAGGACCACGATCGCATCATCGACGACCAGTCCGATCGCCAGAACCAGGGCCAGCAGGGTCAGGATGTTGATGGAAAACCCCAGCATCAACAGCACCAGGAACGTGGCGATCAGCGATACCGGCACCGTCACCGCAGGGACCAGCGTCGCGCGCACGCTGCCGAGAAACAGAAAGATCACCGACACGACCATCGCGATGGCGATGGCGAGCGTCTTGTAGACCTCGGCGACCGCCCCTTCGATGAATACCGACGAATCGAAACTCTGCTTGATGGCCATGCCCTCCGGCAGTGTCGGATTGATGCGCTCCATCTCGCGCTTGGCGCCTTCGGCCACCTCGATCGTGTTGGCTTTCGACTGCTTGATGACGCCGATCCCGACCATCGGGACACCGTTGCCGCGGAAAAAGGTGCGGGTCTCCTCGGCACCCTTCTCCACCCGGGCGACATCGCCGAGGCGGACCAGATAACCATCCGTGCCGCGCATCAGCACCAGCTGTTTGAAATCTTCCGCCGCCTGGAAGTTGCGCGCGACGCGGACCGTGAACTGACGATCCACTGAATCGAGGGCTGCCCGCAGGCAGTTCGAGATTTTCTGCACGCAGGGCATTCTCGACATCACTGACCGACAGGTTGCGGGCGGCCAGTTCCTTGCGATCGAGCCAGATCCGCATCGCGAACGTCTGTCCGCCACCAAGGCGGACCCGTGCCACGCCGTCGAGGACAGAAAAGCGATCCACCAGATAACGCCGCGCATAGTCCGAAAGTTCCGGCACGCTCATGCGGTCGCTGACCAGGTTCAGCCACATGATCACGTCTTCATTGCTGTCCACCTTCTGGATCTCTGGTGGCTCCGCCTCGTCCGGTAGATCATCGAGTACCGTTGACACACGGTCCCGTATGTCATTGGCGGCACCATCGATATCGCGATCGATGTGGAACTCACCGTGATCGCCGAGCGCCCGTCCTCACTGACGGACTGGATATAGCGGATGCCCTCCACACCGGAAATCCGATCCTCGATCAGCTGAGTGATGCGGCTCTCGACCACATTGGCTGCGGCACCACGGTATACGGTCTCGATGGAAACCACCGGGGGTCGATATCCGGGTATTCACGCAACGGCAACCGGTCGAACGCCACCAGGCCGAAGGCAATCAACAGCAGCGACAGCACCGACGCGAATACCGGCCGGGTGACTGAAACGTCGGAAAGGATCATTTTGCCGACTCCGCCTCCTGCACGGCCGGCGGCGACTTGAGAAGTTCGGCCAGTGACTCCGAACCGTCGCCGATCGCCCGCACACTGACCGCCTGCCCGGGACGAACACGCATCGTCCCATGGGTGACGACGAGTTCACCCGCCTGCACCCCTGCAACACCTCGACCTCACCGGGCCGGCGCGAGCCTATGGTGACCTGCCGACGCTCGACCTTGTGCCCCTGTCCTGCCGGCACCGCAACCATGACGAACTGCTCCCGCCCCTGCGGCATCAGCGCCGCTTCAGGCAGTACCAGCGTCCTGCGGGCATCCTTGCGCAGCGTCACCTGCATCAGCATGCCGGGTTTCAGCAGGCGTTCCGGATTGGGCAGTATCACCCTCACCTTGATCGAGCGCGTCACCGTGTCGATACGGCTGTCGATACTGTGCAAACGACCGTCGAATCGCGCGCTCACCATAGGCTCGGGTTACCGCATCGACCGGCATACCGATCACGAGACTGGGCACGAACAGACTCGGTACCGCGAGATCGAGTTTCATCACCGAATCGTCGTCCAGCGTGGTGATCAGGTCGCCCGGCTCCACCAGCGCCCCGACACTGATGTTGCGAAGCCCCACGACGCCGGAAAATGGCGCCTTGATCAGCCGGTCGGACAGACGGGACTCGATCGCCGTCAGCCGGGCCCTTGCCGTTTCCACTCCCGGCACGCTCATCGAGCAGTGACTTGGCCGCTGTGCCCTGGGTCGCCAGCGACTGGACCCTGCGGTACTGCCGTTCCGCCTCACCGACCGTGGCCCTGCCCTCGGTCAGCAGCGCATGTTCTTCGACGCTGGTCATTTCGGCCAGCACCTGCCCCGCTTGCACGCGATCACCATCGTCGAATGCAAGGCGCTGATGGTCTCGGTGACGGTTGCGGTCAACGCCACCGACTCATTGGCGCGCAGCGTGCCGAGCGCCTCGATACGATCTTCGAAGTCCATCATCAGGGCGGGCACGACGATCACCGGCACGACCTGGGTCGCGGTACCGGCCGTCGGCGGCAGCGCCACGGCCAACACCCATAACAGCCAGCGGCCAACCAACAGACATCCCCAGACCGAACCATGCCTCCCGCCTCCTGAATCACTGACCGCTTTCCGCGGACATTAGCACGCCAACGCGAAATCGAACGGCTGTGCCTCATGGCCACCGGAGAAAAGGTCGGCGCGGCAGGCTTGGCCGCACGCATGTTTGCAACAGCCGGCCCGCGCACCACGGTAGCGCCGGGTGCGCGGTGCGCCCCTATGCCTACCGGACCGTGATCGTGATCCGCTGAGACATTACGGGCGGGTCGTGCGGAACATGATTGTGATCCCCAGCAGCAGTTGCAGCGTGTGCTGGCCGGGCGGCAGCATGATCGCGGTCTGTGTCTGACCGCCGCCGAAATGCCTGTGCTGGTCGTCAGCCGGAGCGGCTCAGATCCGGAGGCTGGTCCGGCAGATCGATCAGCAGGTGATGATGCCCGGTGTTGGCGCGCTCGACACCCGCCGGCGCCACGCCCATTCCGGAGAGTCCGAACTTGACGGTCACCGGGCTGTTCACCACCGCCCCATCCGCCGGCTCGATGATGTAGACCTGCGCATCCGGCGGTGCCGGGTGCCCGCCTCTGCCGCGGCGGTGACGCACAGAAGGCCGCAGGTCAGCAGCGAAATCGTTATCGTATGCATAACACTCTCTCTTTCAGGTGACGCGCCTCGTACCCGACAAGCGCCCGACGACCACGGAACACTCCGCCGGGCTTCGCGCTGTGACTGTCAATACGGGAGACCGGGAAACAGGTCAGGGCAGGCGCAACCGGACGGGGTATCCGCCCGATTCCCTGCAGTCTAGTCGAACGATCGAAATCGCAATCGCCGAGGCACCGGTCAACAACCCTGCAAACTGTGGTGCTGTCGGCAACACCGGCCGGAAGGAGCGCATCCGGGACCGATGACAGACCCGATTACCCCGTGCATCATCCGGCTGGCGGCAACCGAAACCGGTGCTAGTCTTTGGTCAAACAGATCGGGCAACCCAGCCCGGCGTCTCGTCAGAAGCGGGTGAAAGGTGAAAAACGAGGGTGACGAAAGCCCCGCCGAGATCCTCGAGCGTTTTCAGGCAATGTCTCGTGGCAGGAAGATCGTCCTGGTCGTTTTTGTCATCTGGGCCATTCAGGCGATACCGAAATGGACCGCTGCGATCGTGGGCGACGGGGAGACATCTGCCAAGATCATGCGGATGTTTGTGACGCCGCGCGCCTAGAACCCAGCAACCCTCGCAGCAGGGAATGGCTGCCCATTGTCACATCGGCGATGAGCGAGACCAGCCCGCCAACCAGCAGGCCGGCAGCAAGATTTCCCATCAACACACCAGCCAATACTCCATACAGCAGAGGCACCGCACGGACCACGAAACGACCGGCAATTTCCTTCGCCTCGTCGCCCAGCTCATGCGTGTAATTGACTGAACAATCCGCGTGTTTCCGGCGCCGTGCCGGCGTCGTGCTGATGGCCGTGAGATGTTGAGGATACTGCTGAAAGCCTGGTTTCATTTCGTCGATGCCGCATCGGAGGTGGATGTTGTATATATCGACCGCCGGCGGGAAATCTGCACCAGGGCTGGCCCGGCCGCTCGACAAAAAGCCCCGACCATGCGGCCGGGGCTTCCAGACAATGCCAGGTGTCGCGAGCGCCGCTACATCGCCAGTTTCAGTACCACTTCCTGACCACGTTTTGCCGATTCGACGAACGCCGGCATCTGGTCGAAGTTCAGGTAGCGATAGATCTCCGGCGCCATGCTGTCGATCCTGGTCGCGTACTGCATGTATTCCTCAACGGTCGGCAGTTTGCCCAGCACCGACGCCACGGCGGCCAGTTCGGCCGAGGCGAGAAACACATCAGCCCCCTGACCCAGCCGATTCGGGAAGTTGCGGGTCGAGGTAGAGACCGCGGTCGAATTGGCAGCAATTCGCGCCTGGTTGCCCATGCACAATGAACAGCCGGGCATCTCGGTACGGGCGCCGGCGCTGGCAAACAGGAAGTAGTAGCCCTCCTCCATCAGCTGGTGCTCGTCCATCTTGGTCGGCGGCGCGATCCACAGGCGTGTCGGGATCACCCCGCCGGCCGCCTCGAGCAGTTTGCCGGCGGCGCGGAAGTGACCAATGTTGGTCATGCACGAACCGATGAACACCTCGTCGATCTTGCGCCCGGCGACCTCGGACAGGGGTTTCACATCGTCCGGGTCATTCGGACATGCCAGCAGCGGTTCCTTGATCGCGGACATATCGATCTCGATCACCTCGGCATACTCCGCATCGGGGTCCGCGCGCATCAGGCTCGGATCCGCCAGCCATTCCTCCATCGCTCGGGCGCGCCGCTCGAGTGTTCGTGCGTCCTGGTAACCGTTGTCGATCATCCAGCGCAGCATCACGATGTTCGAACGCAGGTATTCGGCAACCGATTTCTCCGACAGCTCGATGGTGCAGCCGCCGGCTGAACGCTCGGCCGATGCATCGGACAGCTCGAACGCCTGCTCGACGGTCAGGTCCGGCAGGCCCTGGATCTCCAGGATGCGGCCGTTGTAGACATTCTTCTTGCCCTTCTTCTCGACGGTCAGCAGGCCGCGCTGGATTGCCGCATAGGGGATTGCGTTCACCAGGTCGCGTAGCGTGATACCCGGCTGCATCTTTCCGCTGAACCGCACCAGCACTGATTCAGGCATATCCAGCGGGATCACACCGAGTGCGGCACCGAACGCCACCAGGCCGGAACCGGCCGGGAACGAGATACCGAGGGGAAAGCGGGTGTGCGAGTCACCACCGGTGCCCACCTGGTCGGGCAGCAGCATGCGGTTCAGCCAGCTGTGGATGATGCCGTCGCCGGGCCGCAACGACACGCCACCACGGGTCTGGATGAAATCCGGCAGCGTGTGCTGGGTATTGACGT
Organism: Chromatiaceae bacterium; assembly: GCA_024235315.1. Lineage (GTDB taxonomy): Bacteria > Pseudomonadota > Gammaproteobacteria > Chromatiales > Chromatiaceae > Thiosocius. The sequence continues at coordinate 235,032 of JACKMP010000004.1, forward strand.
CGACCGGCTTGGGGTAGGCCGCGGTGTGGCAGAACGACTGCATCACCAGGTCGGCCGAGAAACCGAGGCATGCCAGTTCCTTGAGCTCGTCGCGGGTCATCGGGCCAGTGGTGTCCTGGCTGCCAACAGTGCTCATGCGCGGTTCACAATAGGTGCCGGGGCGTATGCCGGCGACGCCGCAGGCCTTTCCAACCATTTTCTGCGCCAGCGTGAAACCCTTGCCGCTGTCAGCTGGATCGACGGGTTTGCGGAACACATCGCTGTGACCAAGGCCGAGCGACTCGCGTGCCTTGGTGGTCAGACTGCGGCCGATGATCAGCGGGATGCGCCCGCCTGCCCGCACCTCGTCGAGCAGCACCTCGGTCTTGAGCGAAAAACTGCTGATCACCTCGCCGGCGTCGTTTTCGATCGTGCCGGCATACGGCTTGATCACTATCACGTCGCCCATGTTCAGGTTCTCAACCGGGCACTCGATCGGCAGCGCGCCGGAGTCCTCGACCGTATTGAAGAAGATCGGCGCGATCTTGCCGCCCAGTACCACGCCACCGGCGCGTTTGTTGGGCACGAACGGGATATCGTCACCCATGTGCCACAGCACCGAGTTGGTTGCGGACTTGCGCGACGACCCGGTACCCACCACGTCGCCGACATAAGCCAGCGGAAGACCTTTCTGCTTGAGGGCACCGATCGCCTGCATCGGGCCGACCTTGCCGGCGTCGTCCGGCTCGATGCCGTCACGCGCGTTCTTCAGCATCGCCAATGCGTGCAGCGGGATGTCCGGACGCGACCACGCGTCCTGTGCCGGCGACAGGTCGTCGGTGTTGGTCTCACCGCTCACCTTGAACACCGTCAGTTTGATCTCGTCCGCCAGCTTCGGTTTCCGCGTGAACCACTCGGCATCTGCCCACGACTGGATCACCGCCCTGGCATTGGCGTTGCCCGCCTTGGCTTTCTCCTCGACGTCATGGAAGGCATCGAACATCAGCAGCGTGAACTTGAGCTGTTCGGCGGCGAGTTCGCCCAGTTCGGCATCGTCGAGCAACTCGATCAGCGGCTGGATGTTGTAACCGCCCAGCATGGTCCCGAGCAGTTCCACGGCCTTGTGCCCGTCGATCAGCGGGGATGTGGCCTCACCTTTGGCGACGGCGGCGAGAAAGCCGGCTTTGACATACGCGGCCTCGTCCACGCCAGGCGGCACCCGGTCGGTCAGCAGATCGACCAGCACCTGCTCCTCTCCGGCCGGCGGATTCTTCAGCAACAGCACCAGCTCGTTGACCTGTTCGGCATTCAGCGGCAGTGGTGGAATACCCTGTGTGGCACGTTCCTCGACATGTTTACGGTAGGCTTCGAGCATGTGTTCACCTCACTCTCTGATTCACCGATTGACTGCCGAAGTCTAGTCGGCCAGCGTCCGGTGGATGGTTAAGACCCTTGAATATCCGGCCCAGCTATCCAGGCAATGTGGCTGGTGCAGGCTCATTCCGTTGCTGCAGTGCAAAAATAACAAAGTGCATAACATACGTATAATGGATACTTTGCATAAATAACATGCTATTTTTGCATGTATGGACCTGACCCTCCTACGCTCTTTCCTTGCAGTCGCCGAGTCCGGGGCGATCACTGAGGCGGCGGAACGCATCGGCGTCACCCAACCGGCCCTGTCGCGCCGCATCCAGCAACTGGAACAGCACCTCGGCGCTGCCCTGCTGGTGCGCGGCCGCAAGGGTGCCGCGCTGACCGAGATCGGTCGCCTCGTGCAGTCCGAGGCCCAGGGCATCGTTGCCCGGTACGAGCAGATGCGCGAGATGGTATCCAGCCAGCGACGTCTCGAAGGTGGCACGGTGCGTATTGGCGGCGGCGCCACGGCCGTATCGTTCATCCTGCCGGAGGCCATTGCCGCGTTTCAGGGCGCCCATCCGCATGTACGCTTCCAGATGCGTGAGGCCGGCAGCAGCGAAATCGCCGACGACGTCGTTGCAGGGCATCTCGAACTCGGTGTGGTCACACTGCCGGTGCGCGACCGCGAACTCGAGGTGACACCCCTGGCCACCGATCGCATCGTGCTGGTGGCGCGTCACGACCACCCACTGGCACAACGGCGGCGCGTACGTATCCACGACCTCGCCGATCAGGCCTTCGTCGCATTCGAGGCCGGCAGCGCGCTTCGGCACATCATCGACGGCAAGCTTCGCGATGGCGGGGTCGAGGTCAACGTGGTGATGGAATTGCGCTCGATCCCGGCGATCCTGCGCATGGTATCGACCACCGGCAACCTGGCGTTCGTCAGTCAATTGGGTATCGAGCAGCAGGGCGATGTCATCGAGGTCCCGGTTCAGGGCCTGCGTATCGAACGCCGCCTGGCAGTGATTGCACGCCGCGGTGCCGTGCTGTCGCCCGCCGCTGCGGCCTTCACGACGCGCCTGCTGACCCTGCAGCATTGAATGGAAAGGGTTAGTATTCAGCACTCGGCTGACAGCCTGATATGTTCACTATTAAACGGTTTAATACCCGATAAGTTGACAGCCCTTCCCCCTAATCAAAACAATGGTCGACTAATTTTAAGAACCCGTTCCCGGAGGATGACTCATGTCAGAGGTTAAGACCTATCCCGTACCCGCCGATTTCGCGGCACAGGCAAACGTCAATGCCGCACAGTACGAAGAGATGTACCAACGCTCGGTCAACGATCCTGCGGGCTTTTGGGGCGAACAGGCCGAACAGTACCTGAGCTGGTTCAGGAAATGGGACAGCGTTCTGGACTGGTCATTCAAGCAGGACGACCTGCACATCAACTGGTTCAAGGGCGGCAAGCTCAACGTCTCCCACAACTGCCTGGATCGGCACCTGGAGCAACGCGGCGACCAGGTCGCCATCATCTGGGAGGCGGACGACCCCAACATCGACCGCAAGATCACCTTCCGCCAGTTGCACGAAGAGGTATGCCGATTCGCCAACGTGCTCAAGAGCCGCGGTGTGAAGAAAGGCGACCGCGTCTCGCTGTACCTGCCGATGATCCCGGAAGCGGCAGTGGCGATGCTGGCCTGTACCCGTATCGGAGCAGTCCACTCGATCGTGTTTGGTGGGTTCTCCCCGGACGCCCTGAAAGACCGTATCAACGACGCGGACTGCAGGTGCGTGATCACCTCCGACCAATCCATGCGTGGCGGCAAGAAGGTCCCGCTCAAGACCAATGCCGACAAGGCGCTCGAATCCTGCCCGCAGGTCGACACCTGTATCGTGGTCAGGCGCGGTGGCGATCCGGTCAAGTGGGTCGACGGTCGTGACGTCTGGTACCACGAGGCGGTTGGCGCCGCTTCGGTCGACTGCCCGGCGGAGGAGATGGATGCCGATGATCCGCTGTTCATCCTCTATACCTCGGGCTCGACCGGCAAGCCCAAGGGCGTACTGCACACCACCGGCGGCTACCTGCTTCAGGCAGCAATGACGCACAAGACCGTGTTCGACTACAAGGACGGCGAAGTCTATTGGTGTACGGCCGACGTCGGCTGGGTCACCGGCCACAGCTACATCGTGTACGGCCCGCTGGCCAACGGCGCGACCACGCTGATGTTCGAGGGCATTCCGACCTACCCGGATATCTCGCGCTTCTGGCAGGTCTGCGACAAGCACAACGTCGCCACCTTCTATACTGCGCCGACCGCGATCCGCTCACTGATGGGCGCCGGTGAAGAACCCGTCAAAAAGACCAGCCGCAAGTCACTGCGCCTGCTCGGCACTGTCGGTGAACCGATCAACCCGGAGGCCTGGGAGTGGTATCACCGCGTGGTCGGTGACGAGCGCTGCCCGATCGTCGACACCTGGTGGCAGACCGAGACCGGCGCGCACATGCTGACGCCACTGCCTGGTGCCACACCGCTCAAGCCGGGCTCGGCAACCAAGCCGTTCTTTGGCGTGCAGCCGTGCCTGCTCGACGACCAGGGCAATGAGATCGATGGCAACCCGGCCGAGGGCAACCTTGCGATCAAGGCCCCTTGGCCAAGCATGATGCGGACCGTGTACGGCGACCACAAACGCTTCTACGAGACCTATTTTGCGATGTTCCCGGGCTATTACTTCACCGGCGACGGCGCACGGCGCGATGCTGACGGCTACTACTGGATAACCGGTCGTGTCGACGACGTGCTGAACGTATCCGGCCACCGCCTGGGCACCGCTGAGATCGAATCCGCACTCGTGCTGCACGAGAAGGTCGCCGAGGCAGCGGTCGTCGGCTATCCGCATGACCTGACCGGTCAGGGCATCTATGCCTATGTCACACTGATGGCCGGTGAGGAGGGCACGGATGAACTGAAGTCGGAACTGGTCAAGCTGGTACGCAACGAGATCGGGCCAATCGCCAAGGTCAACCTGATCCAGTGGGCCCCGGGGCTGCCAAAGACCCGGTCCGGCAAGATCATGCGCCGCATCCTGCGCAAGATCGCCGCCAACGAGATCGATGCACTGGGTGACACCTCGACACTGGCTGACCCGACCGTGGTCGACAACCTGATCGACAACCGCGAGAACAAGTGATCCGCTGAACCGCGGCCACATCCCCCGATGTGGCCGCCAACCCGCTCAAGCCCGGCCAAGTGCCGGGCTTCGTCGTTTGTCGGGCTAGCGACGCAGGTTGAACGCGATCGGAACCGAGATCGGCCAATCGTCGCGTTGCAGCACGTCCGGAATGGGACGGAACGGCATCACCCGCTGCAGGGTGGTCAGCGCCGCTTCATCGAGTCTCTCCGACCCCGAGGACTGGGCGACCGCCAGATCTGTCACCCGACCGTCTTTCTGCAGCACGAAGCTGAGCACTACCGTGCCTTCCTCACCGAATCGCCGGGACGCACGCGGATAGAATTTCTTGCGGTTTATCTGTGCCGCCAGTTCGGCCAGGTAGGAGTCTTTTATCGGTCCGGTGCGCGGCGCGGCATCGATCACGGCATCGCGCACTACGCTCGCTGCCTCCGGCAAGGGAACCTCGACGGCGGATGGCGCCCCCGCGGCCCGTGGCGCACGCGCTGTCTTTACCAGTAGTGGTTTTTCCACCGGCCTGACCGCTGGTTTTGGAGGTTCCGCCGCTATGGGTTCCGGTATTGGCTCCGGCTCAGGAACCGGTTCCGGCGGGGACGGCTCCGGCAGCTGCTGAACAACCTCTTCAGGTGGAGGCACGTCCTCGACCTGCGGCGGTTCAGGCAGTGCCGCAGGCGACGGCTCGGATTCCACCACTTGGGGTTTCACCGGCAGCTCGAACATGTCGAGACTGATCGGCACTATCCGATCATTCTGCGCCGACTGCACGGCCGCCGGCCCGGGGACGGCGATAGCGGCAACCACGGCCAGGTGAAGTAGGCCGGAGAACACGAACCCTATCCAACGGCAGTTCGACATCAACCACCCGGCGCTTTGGTGGCGATGGACACATTCTTCAACTGCGCGGCTTTAAGCAGATCGATGATCGCAACGAAGTGCCGGAACTGGGCCTTCTCATCGATACGCAACAACATCGGGGTATCTTTGTGCAGCTGTGCAAGACGCTGCGTCAGACTGTCCAGTGTCGCCTCCTGCCCATCGATGAACAGCCTGCCTGCATCCGAGACCGTCAGTTCGACCGGCTGATGCAGTTGCAGCGGCTGCGCTTCCGAAGCCTTTGGGAGGGTGACAGGGATCTTGCCCTGAGCGACGAAGGTCGCCGTCGTCAGCACGATGGCAAGCAGCACCAACATGATATCGATGAACGGGATCACGTTCATCGTCGACATCGGTTTCATGTCACGCCCTGCTGGCTGTGCCAGCGCGCGGTCAGCACGTCGACCCGCCGCACCAGCCCGTTATAGATGAGCGTGGCCGGGATGGCGACCAGCAGGCCGGCGGCTGTGGCCTTCAAAGCCAGTGCCAGCCCGAGCATCACCGCGGATGCGGAAAGCTCCGCACCCTGTGACAGGTCGTGGAAGGTGACCAGAATGCCAAGCACGGTGCCGAGCAACCCGATATAGGGCGCATTCGAGGCCACCGAGGCAATGACGGTGAGATGGCGCGTCAACGCGACCTCGAGATTGTGACGGTCGACATAGTCGGCCAGATCCACACGCGCAAAGAACAACGTGCGCTCGACCGCATAGGCGATCATGAGGAAACTCATGAAGCCCAGTACACCGAACACGGTGATATCCAGATAACCCTTGAGCAGGATCATCAATGACGCCTGATCAAACCCGCTCATATCCATCTTTCAGACACTTTACGGCCTCCTTCATCGCAGCACCCTGATATCCCGCCAGGCTGCCTTTGCGACGCCAGCATAATGCCGGCGCCGCACACCTCATTTGACCCGCGCCTCAGAATGACACGTTCACCCCGGCATAGAACGAACGGCCCATACCCGGAACAGCGATCCCCCATGGAATACCGTTGAGCTGCATGGTCGTGCCCTGCCCGGTATAGGCGCCTCCTGTCGGCAGCGAATAGAAGGTGTCAAACAGGTTCTCGACGCCGAAATCAACACGCACCTGCTTCCAGGAATGGCTCCCGCGCAGATTGAGCAGGGTATAGCCCGATGTCTTGACCTCGTTACGAACACTGGAGACATCATCCTTGTCATCCACCACCACCAGTTCGATACCATTGCTCCAACCCCCGATTTCCTGTGTCAGCGTGAATCGGGCGTTGAGCGGCATGATATTGTAAAGATTGTCGCCGCTGTCGCGGTTCTTGCCGTCGGTATAATTCACCAGCCCCTTCAGCCCCCAGGAACCCCAGTCGTTCCGCGCCAGCGGCATCTGTCCGGACAGGTCGATGCCGTAAAGCCGTGCCGACTGGTTGGCATATTGCAGGACATTGAACTGATTCGGCACCCATACCCCGACAGGGATAGCGTCGATGTAGTCGCTCACATGGGTGTAGTACGGCGTCGCCTTGAACTCCCAGTGGCGATCGGTGGCATGCCAATCGAAGGTTGCTGATACCGTATGCGCTTTTTCCGGCTCCAGATCGATGTTACCCACGTAACCGTTGCCGTCACCGACAAAGTTGTTCATCGCGGCCGGCATCGCCCAGGTAGACCAGGTATAGCGTTCGTAGAGGTTTGGCGAGCGCACCTTGCGTGCAAACCCAAACTCCATGTCCAGATTGGCGTCATAGGAGTAACGCACCAGTGCGGTCAGATCGATATTGTCGTCGTTCTTCTCGTGCTCGAGCGCATTGAACGCAGCCGCTTCGGCGATCTGATTACCGGGCGCCGGGGCCGTCGTCTTGTAGCCCTGCACATCACCGGCATCCGTCGTCACCCTTTCGTATCGCACGCCGAGCAGCGTCAGCCATTCGGGGCTGAGCTGTGATTCCCACTCGGCAAAAACGGCCGCACGATCGCGCTTGCCGTCGTTGATGTTCAGGAAAGTACCGGGCCACATGCCACCACCGGAGGGGGTCCAGTAGTCATCGAGGCGATAACGCTGATACTCGCCCCCCACGCGCATGACGTCCTGCGACGTCAGATCGATATCTGCCTTGATCGTGGCACCTGTGGTCTTGCCTTCACTGTACATTGGCATGCCAGATGCGCAGGTCATGAATCCGATCGGGGAACAGGGGGTGCCGACCTCTGCAGTCGCGGGCGGCTGCGAGTTGGGTCCGTACCAGAAACGCTTGTCGGGGCCAAAGTCCATGTAGTGCTCGACGGTTTCATGGTAGACGCGCGTCTCCAGGTCACCCCAGTCGAACCCGCCGAGCCAGCTCAGGTTGATCCGTTTCTGGATGTTGTCGAGCATATCCATGCGCTGATTCGGATAGAGCTGCTCCGGCACTTTCTGATAGCCGAGTTGGGCCTCGAATATGTCACCGCCCGCCTTCAGTGCCATCCCGAGGTCATGCGTCTGTGTCTCGTAGGCAGTCGAACCCACTTCATCGAGCGGCAGTGTATGCCCGACCCGGCCGGTGGCAGTTGTGGTCTTGAAATCGCCGCCGGCAGTATAGTTGTCGGCCTTGCTGTACGAACCGTTGTAGTTGATGTTGAACACCTCGGTCGCGTGCATTGCAGAGAGATTGCCGCCGAACGCGTTGTTGTTGCTGCGGTAGAACGCGCCCACCTCGCCCTTTGTAAGCGCCTGCTCGCCGGGCGCCGCAAACTCCGGAGCAAGCGTGTCGGCGATGATGGTACCGCCAATGCTGTCGCCACCCACGCTGACCGGCGTAATACCGGCAAAAACCTTCAACGTTCCGATATTGCTCGGATCGATGTAGGACAAGGGCGGGTTCATGTGGTTCGGGCAGGAGGCGATCAGGTCCATACCGTCGACCTTGATGCGCAGACGATCATCGGCCAGACCACGAATCGATGGCAGACTGGAGACACCACCGGCACCGTACAGGCTCACACCGGGCACATCACGCAGCAGGCTGGCGGTGTCACTGGTGGCAGGGCGCAGAAACTGCACGGTCTCCGTGCCAACGGTCGAGGTGGTCAACGGTTGTGCCGCGTCGGCCTGGGCTTCGACGGCGATCGGGCTCAGGCGGGTTTCCTCCGCGACCACCAGATGGGCGAACGGAACCAGGGCAATTGCCAATGAAAGCCGGCTGAGCCGGAATGAAACAGATGCATTCAATTTGTTCACGTGAATAATTCCTGAAGTTTGGTCTATGGACCATGACGCCACCCACCACGCTGTCCGGCCACGCAGGAATGACGCGCAGAGGCATCACTCAACTGCCGGCAAGGCCGCAGATTGCGAGCGATAAAATCGGGGCTTCAGGAAATCGCCGGAGGGGCGCGTGTCGAATAGGCAGAGAAGTGCAGGCTGCGATGTTGATGGTTCGCCGTCTGGTCGAGGTACTCGACCGCATACAGTGTCAACTGTGGCGGCAGGGGCGGTTCAGACACCTGAGTCGCACTCGCCATCTGGTAAAGTTTGAGCGCCGAGCAGTGCTCGGTGTCTTGGTTGTCGGCAAGCTGGAGACCCTCGATCGTGACCAGCTTCTGGCCCTTGAGGGTACAGATCACGACCTGTTGTCCGTGGGTATCGTGCGCGACGATCGGCGTGACCAGGTAGGCCAGAACCGGTTGCAGCAGAAAGCCCACGATCAACACCCAGGCGGTCATCGCCCGTTGTGATCGCGTCGGGTGACGATGCCCCGCCCTGCTGAAACCTGTGAATCTCATGCAACACCATCGCTTGATCGAGGCTGCCAGGCGACTCCCGGCCTCATGCCTCGTGCTTCATTCGAGAGACAACCCTTTGACGGGTCAAATCTGCTGCCCAATGATAGTGCGCACAGCAGCAAATCGACTTAACCGAAGTCAAGCAAGAAAGTACTGAGCCGTCGGCGGGCAAAGAAACGCCCCGCGGATGCGGGGCGTCGGGTACTAATCCCGCCAAGCCGCGCCGACAGCATCGGCGCAACGGGGGACACGAATCGGATCGTAGTCTGAGGCGCGAGCCGGATCAGTTGAAGCTGAAGTTGTCGCGCATGATGGTCGGCGCACGGCGCGCGTTCTTCTCGAACTCGTCACCAACATCGATCGGATTGGGGATATCGATCGAAGGCGCCTTCCAACCCGGCGGGACGCGACCCATGCGGTGCGGTGCGTTCATCATGTCATCCCATGCCTGCGACATACCCTCTTTCGGGTCGGTGGGATTCAACCATACCTGCGGTCCCGCGCCCCAGACATGCGGACGCATCGGGTTGAAGCTGTCAGGACGAGACATGTCGAAGCTCTGCATGAACGGGACACCGCGCATCGGGCTACCACCGCCGCCGAATGGACCATTGTTGAAGGGACCTCCACCGAAAGGACCACCGCCATAAGACCCGTTGTTGAACGGTCCACCACCAAAGGGCCCGTTGCTGAAGGGCGCACCACCAAACGGGCCACCGTTGAACGGACCAGCACCGTAAGGCATCGGGCCATAGCCATAACCGGCCTGCGGAGCGTAGCCGTAAGGACCGACACCCGGCTGCGGAGCCGTCTGATCAGCTACCGAAATCTGACTGCCCACCAAAAGCAACGACGCGGCCACTACACGAAAACTTGCCATGAAACTCTCCTGAATTTTGCTTCTCGTTTTGCGCAGTCCCCCGCGCTTGAAAAGCAGTATAGATAGATACGCATGCTCATAGGAATTTCGCGGCTTCCGGCGTGCTGCATGGAACCGGCCCGGCCCCACCCTTGAGCGTCGTCGAACGTTTATTAGTGTATTCTTATTTACTTACTTTTTCAACCCGATAAACCGGCTTTATCCCTGGAGCAGTCCGCGCGCGAGGTCATCACGGATATCCTTGAAGTCCTCCAGCCCCACTGCAACCCTCAACAATCCCTCAGTGATCCCTGCCGCTTCACGCTGCGCATCGCTGAGTCGCCCGTGCGTGGTGGTCGCGGGGTGTGTGATCGTGGTTTTCACATCCCCCAGGTTGGCGGTGATCGACAGCATCCGCGTGGCATCGACCACTCGCCAGGCCGCCTCGCGGCCACCTTCCACTTCGAAGGCGACGATACCGCCCGCTGCCTTTTGCTGCGCCCGTGCCAACTCATACTGCGGGTGGCTTGCCAGACCCGGGTAATGTACACGGCCAACTCCACGCTGCTGCACCAGCCAGTCCGCGACCCGTTGTGCATTGGCTGAATGCGCCTGCATCCTCAGCGCCAGGGTCTCCAGGCCCTTCAGAAAGATCCATGCAGCAAACGGACTCATCGTCGGCCCGCTGGTGCGCAGCACACCAAACACGTCCTCGCCCACCCTCTTGTGGTCACCTACGACGGCGCCGCCGACCGCGCGGCCCTGCCCGTCCAGATACTTGGTCGCCGAATGGATCACGATGTCGGCACCCATCTCCAGCGGCCGCTGCAGTGCCGGGGTACAAAGGCAGTTGTCGACGACCAGCAGACACCCGTTGCGACGCGCGATTTCCGCCAGCGCGCGAATATCGCCCAATTCGATCAGCGGATTGGACGGCGTTTCGACGAACAGCAGGCGCGTCTTCGGCGTGATACGGCGCTCCCAGTCGGCGAGATCGGCGAGATCCGCGTAGTCCGTGGTGATACCAAAACGCGCAAGGTATTTGTCGAACAGCACTGTCGTGCTGCCGAAGATACTGCGGGAACTGACTATATGGTCACCCTGGGTCAGCAGTCCCATACAGGTCGCCAGGATGGCCGACATCCCGGAGGCGGTCGCCACGCAGCACTCGCCGCCCTCCATCGCGGCGAGTCGTTCCTCGAACGCCCGCACCGTGGGGTTGGTGAACCGTGAATAGATGTTGCCCGCCGCATCGCCGGAAAACCGTGCCGCCGCCTCTGCCGCCGTGCCAAAAACGAAACTGGATGTCGCGAATATCGGCTCGCTGTGCTCACCTTCGCCGGTACGATGATGTCCGACCCTTATTCCGAGGGTCTCGAGGGACCAGTCGTGATCGAATTCGCTCAAGCTACTGCCTCCGGCTGCCGCGACGTCACGCACGGCCACAATAAACAAAAAAACCCGCTCGGGCGCGCCAAAGCAGGTTTCACCTCGCTTTAGCAGCATTTGTATAGCGCCCGCAATCTGAGCCAAATCGGCGCTTCGTGTGAAGACTAGTCCGGCGGCCGAGTACGGTCAACCACCCGTGCGCAATGTGCTCAGCGGTCGTTGTGCAGACCGATGACGGTACCCGGGTTCATTTCACGCGATGCCTTGGCATCGTCGTTGCGGCTCTCCTCCAGTCGTCCGAGGTACTCGGGCGTAATGTCCCCGGTGACATACTCCCCGTTGAAGACCGAGGTGTCGAATCGCTGCACTGCGGTCTTGCCCTTCTTACCGACCGCATCGATAAGGTCCTGCAGATCCTGGTATATGAGGCCATCTGCACCGATCCAGGCACACACCTCTTCATCGGTACGCCCATGTGCGATGAGTTCGGAGGCTGCCGGCATATCGATGCCGTAGACGTTGGGGTAGCGCACTGGCGGCGCCGCAGACGCAAAGTAGACCTTGCGCGCACCGGCGTCACGCGCCATCTGCACGATCTGGCGGGACGTCGTCCCACGCACGATCGAGTCGTCCACCAGCAACACGCTCTTGCCTTTGAACTCGACATCGATCGGATTGAGTTTCTGGCGCACCGATTTCTTGCGCGCGGTCTGCCCCGGCATGATAAAGGTGCGGCCGATGTAGCGGTTCTTGATAAATCCCTCGGTGAACCGCACGTCCAGCTCGTGCGCCAGGCTCATCGCCGAGGTACGACTGGTATCCGGTATCGGGATCACCACGTCGATCTTGTCTTTGCCCAAAACGCGCTCGATCTTCCTCGCCAGCTTCTTGCCCATACGCAGGCGCGCCTTGTGAACAAAGATGTCATCGATGATCGAATCGGGTCTGGCAAAGTACACGAACTCGAAGATGCAGGGGCTGCGCTGCCAGTTCTCGGCGCACTGCCGCGTGTGCAGTTTGCCGTCCTCGGTGAACAGGATCGCCTCGCCCGGATCGACATCGCGTACACGGTCGAAATCCAGTGTATCCAGGGCCACGCTTTCCGACGCCACCATCATTTCCGGACCGTTGGCACTTTCGCGCACACCGAACACCAGCGGCCGGATACCGTTGGGGTCGCGGAATGCGATCACACCAAAACCAGGGATCATGGCGACTGCCGCGTAACCGCCGCGGCAACGTCGATGCACGCCGGATACTGCACGGAAAATGTCGTTCTCGTCGAACGACAGGTTGCTGGTTTCGCCCAACTCGTGAGCAAACACGTTGAGCAGTATCTCGGAGTCCGAATCTGTATTGATATGCCGCCGATCGTCACGGAACAGATCGCGCTTGAGATCCGCCGCATTGGTCAGGTTGCCGTTGTGTGCCAGACAGATTCCGAAAGGTGAATTGACGTAGAACGGCTGTGCCTCGGCCGAAGACGAGCAGCCGGCAGTCGGATAGCGCACGTGCGCAATACCCATATTGCCGGGCAGGCTGATCATGTGCTGGGTATCGAATACATCGCGGGCCAGCCCATTATCCTTGCGCAAATGCAAGCGGCCGTTCTCGCAGGTCATTATCCCGGCGGCGTCCTGCCCTCGATGCTGCAGCACCAGCAAGGCGTCATACAGCGACTGGTTGACCGGTCCGGTTCCGACGATTCCAACAACTCCGCACATTTCGCACTTGCCCTCAAACCGATCAGGTGTCTATGCCTTGTAGCGAAACCGTTCCGCAAACTCCGGCGGCAAAAGATCGCGCAGCCAAAAAGCCAGTTCTTCGAAATAGCCAACCAGCGTGGATTCGGCCCACCAATGCTCGCCGGGCAGTGGCGTCAACCCGGCCAACAATACCAACGCCGCCACCAGCAGGACACCGCGGGCGGCGCCGAAAACCATCCCGATCAGGCGATCCGTACCCGTCATCCCTGTACGCTCGACCAGTTGAATGATCAGGTAATTGACCAGGCCGCCGACGACCAGGGTCACGATCATCAGCAGCGCGAAGGCTATCCCCAGGCGCGCTGTCGGAGAATCGATCCACGCGCGCATCGGCACTTCAAGGTGACGGAAGAAACTCCAGCTGACCCAGAACGCCAGTACCCATATCGCCAGCGAAAAGGCCTCGCGCACGAAACCGCGCGCCAGACTGATCAACGACGACAGCAGGATGATCCCCAGAATCAGGAAATCCAGCCAGACCACGGATCAGACCGCTCCAGGCGAGCTAGGCGATTCTATCAGAAGCAGGGTGTCGGCCCGACACTGAGCGCACGTCACGGGTACTGTTGCACCTGGGTTCGGGTCCCCGCGATCTCGCTGACCCTGGCAGCCATTCCCTCCGCCTCCGCCCGCTCGACGACAGGACCCACCTTCACCCTGTAATACCGTTTGCCCTTGATATCCACGAGCTCCGCGTCCGGCGTCGGCAGTTTGGCCTCGCGCAACCTCGCGACCAGCTTCTCGGCATTCTCCTGGCTCGAAAAGCTGCCCACCTGCACCGCCCATGCAGTCAGCCCGGTTCTCGGTTTGACAGGCTCTACCGCGACGGGCCCTGAGCCGGTATCCACTTCCGCCTTTATTTCGCGCGGCGCCAACGGCGCAACCGCAGCCACCTCCTCGCGCAGCATCTCGGAGGCGAAGTCGCTCACCGGCGGCTTGGCCGGTAAGGGGGGAAGCGGTGGCGGCCGCGAAGGTGGCTCCTCGAACAGCATCGGCACGAAGATGACGGCAAGCGACGCCAACACAGCCGCACCGATCAAGCGCTTTTTCAGGCCTTCATCCATCACTTTTTCTGCCAAGCCAAAGTGTGAATTATACCTGCAGCGTCACGCTTTTGCGGCTGCCGATCTGTCACTCGCCAACCAGTCCATCGCAGCCCCGACAGTAAGAAACGAGCCGAACACCACCACCCGGTCCTCTGCACCCGCATCCGCAGCGACATGAGCCATCACCTGCCCTACGCCGCCACCCGTGTCGACCGGCGTGTCACCCAGAACCGGACGCAGCCTCTCGGCGAGCTGCGCGGCCGACATGCCGCGCGGCTCCTTCGACAGGTCCACGAGATACCAGGCATCAAAGCGGCCGGCGAGAGCTGCAGCGGTTCCGGCAGCATCCTTGTCGGCCAACATCCCGCACACCGCAAGCGATCGGCCGCTGCAGAAAAAGTCACCGAGCGTATCGCTCAGTACTGCCGCTGCAGCAGGATTGTGCGCGACATCCAGCACCCAGGTCGGACGTCCCGGTCGCACATCGAAACGCCCCGGTACGCGCGCCGCCAGCAGGCCACTGCGCACCGCATGCTGGCCGAGCGGCAGGCGCGCCGAAAGACAGCCAAGTGCGACCAGTACGCCGGCCGCATTGTCGACCTGCACGCGGCCGCGCATGCCCGGCTGCGGCAGTGAACGGCGCGATGCCTCGGCGGCCAGCAGCTCCCAGCCCTGTGCATTGAGCTCGACCCGGTAGTCTTCGCCCGCGACCAGCAACCGGGCGCCCAGGCGCTGCGCCTGTGCGCGGATGCTGTCGGGCATCTTCGTTCCGCTGAACACCGCCGGTCGACCGGCGCGCATGATGCCTGCCTTCTCCGCACCGATCGACTCGCGATCGGTTCCCAGCCAATCCTGGTGATCGAGCCCGATACTGGTGATCAGCGACACATCCGGATCGATCAGGTTGACGGCATCCAGGCGTCCGCCCAGTCCCACTTCCAGGACGATGGCATCGAGCCGGACGTCACTGAATATGCACAGCGCCGCCAGCGTACCGAATTCGAAATAGGTCAACGGGACGCCGTCACGGGCCTGGTCAACGCGTTCGAACGCCGCACACAACTGTGCGTCGTCCACCGGGGTCTGGTCGACCCGGATACGTTCGTTGTAGCGCTGCAGGTGCGGTGAGGTATAGCAGCCGGTGCGATAGCCGCCCGCCTGCAGGATCGATTCGGCGAAAGCCACACTCGAGCCCTTGCCGTTGGTGCCAGCGATGGTGATCACCGCCGCATCCATCGTCGGCGCGCCCAGACGATCCCACACCAGGCGCACCCGATCGAGCCCGAGATCGATGGATTTCGGGTTGAGTCCGGCCTGCCAATCCAACCAGGCGGCCAGGGTTTCGAATCTCATGATCGGAGCAATACGGACTAGCTGCGTTTCTCGGTCGAGAGCATGCCGAGGATATTGGCAAGTCGGTCGCGCATCTCGCGCCGGTCGATGATGGTGTCAACCGCACCGTGCTCGAGCAGAAACTCGCTGCGCTGAAAACCTTCCGGCAGCTTCTCGCGCACCGTCTGCTCGATCACCCTCGGCCCGGCGAAGCCGATCAATGCCCCGGGCTCACCGATATTGATGTCGCCAAGCATCGCAAAACTGGCGGACACCCCGCCCATCGTGGGATCGGTCATCACCGAGATAAAAGGCAGGCCGCGACGTGACATGCGCTGCAGTGCTGCCGACGTCTTCGCCATCTGCATCAGCGAGAACAGAGACTCCTGCATGCGCGCACCACCGCTGGCGGAAAAGCACACCATCGGGCAACGCCGCTCTATCGCGGTATTGACGCCCTGCACGAAGCGCTCACCCACCACAGAGCCCATCGAGCCGCCCATGAAGCCGAACTCGAACGCCGCAGCGACGATATCGCGCCCCTTGAGTTGCCCACGCAACACCACCAGCGCGTCCTTCTCACCAGTCTTCTTCTGTGCCGCGGCCAGACGTTCTTTGTATTTCTTGCTGTCCTTGAACTTCAGGGGGTCGCCCGACTCCAGGTCGGATGCGATCTCGTCGCGCGGCTCCGGGTCGAGAAAGAGATCCAGGCGTCGTCGCGCACCGATGCGGTTATGGTGTCCACACTTGGGGCAGACCTCCATGTTGCGCTCCATCTCCGCGCGGTAGAGAACAGCACTGCAGCTGGGACACTTGGCCCACAGACCCTCCGGCACGGCCTTTTTGTTGCCGCCCTCGGTCCGGATCCGACTGGGCATCAGTTTTTCGAACCAGCTCATGCGTATCCCCGTTTCTTGCCTGGCGAAATTCTAGCAGATCGCCCTGCTCAACCTGCGTCCATCGCGGTGCGCATCTCGCCGAGCACAGTCCTGATCTGGTCGATCGCGGTCGTCGGCTTACCGATGTTGGCCTCAATGCGCGATACCAGGGCGCTGCCGACGACGACGGCGTCGGCAAACCGTGCCATTGCCGCCGCGGTCTGCGCATCCTTGATGCCAAAGCCGACACCGACAGGAAGATCGGTGCAGCTGCGGATCTCTGCCAGTTTCTCCCGCACACTGTCCAGCGACAGGTTGGCCGCACCGGTCACCCCTTTCAACGACACGTAGTAGACGAATCCACTGGCGGCCGCGGTGATGCGTTCGATGCGTGCCCGATTGCTGGTCGGAGCCAGCAGGAAGATCGGATCGATGCCCCATGCCTTCATCGCCGGCACGAAGACTTCGCCCTCTTCCGGCGGGATATCGACGGTCAGCACCCCATCCACGCCGGCAGCAGAAGCGGCCTCGGCAAAGGCCGCGTA
>JACKMP010000005.1 GCA_024235315.1 Chromatiaceae bacterium
ATTCACCGTGCCGCGCGGCGAGAAACTGCTCCAGTGCAGCCATGATGTGCTCGAGTTCACCGTTGACCAGCTCGCGGTTGTCGGCATCGAATACGCGAAAACAATCCGCTGCACGATCACGCACCACGTGCGCGACACGATGCTCGTCGACGCCGCCGGCAAACATCTCGAAGCAGTCATCACCCGCCGGGGTTCTCGCCCAGTGCCATCGCGTGGCCCTGCCGCGCGCAATAGTATGTCCACCGAACGCCTCCAGGCGCTCACGGTCGTCTTTGCCAATGAAGTTGTCCGGTAGTTTCGTGATATCGACCACGTCATCCTCACTGTCGCATGCGCGCATTCGGCATCCGCCGTCAGACCCATCACCAGACGGCGGCATGTCCCGTTAATGTTACGGCTCTCATGTTACACCGTCCCGGAACCCCGTTCCGACACCTCCCGATCGCAGCAACCATTCGACACCTGCTCGGCTCGATTGCGCCACCGTGGACGCTGAAGCCGGCGCCTCGCGGACGGATGTCACCCTGCGGGTCGAAGACGCCCTGAATGAACCCGGTCGCAGGGGAAACCCCGGCTGCGACAACGCCGCGCTTCATCGCATTCTTCTTACCCAAAGCGGAACCACGACAGCGCCATGGTGGGAACTTGCGTGCCTTTCCCCTACCGACTGACGTCGATCAGAAACTGCAACGAAAACCATCGTCGCCGAGCAGCGTGCCGGTATGTCGTGCAGGCCTGTCCAGCCAGGCAGTCAGCGCATTTGCCCATCCCTCCAGGGCCCTTTAGTATCGGCGGCCTACTCCTTTCGGGTGATTTTCATGCCAGCCGTGCTGCGCCTGATTCTAATCGCGCTGGTCGTCCTGGCGCATGGCCGCACCACGGCCAACGAGGCACCTGTCATCGCAGCTGCCGCGGACCTGAGGTTCGCCCTGGAACGGCTGGCCGAAGACTTCCAGGCGACCACGGGAAATGCCGTCCGCGTCAGTTTTGGCTCCTCGGGCAACTTCACCACCCAGATCGAAAACGGCGCCCCATTCGAGATCTTCCTGTCAGCCGACGAGAACTATGTCTTTCGCCTCGCTGATCAGGGTCTGACACGCGACCGCGGGTCACTTTATGCCGTCGGCCGCATTGTCGTGTTCGCACCGCACAGTTCGATACTGACCGCCGACGAACAACTCGATCACCTGGGCCAATCGATCGCGCAGGGCCGGCTGCACCGGTTTGCGATCGCCAACCCGGAACACGCCCCGTATGGCCGCGCCGCGCGCGCCGCGCTGCAAACCGCCGGCCTGTGGCCGCAGATCCAGCCGATGCTGGTACTGGGCGAGAACGCCGCACAGGCCGCCCAGTTCGCCAGTTCCGGCTCCACCGACGGCGGCATCATCCCACTGTCGCTGTCGAAAGCGCCCCAGCTGGCGGCACTCGGCACTTTCGCCACGATACCGGCCGACTGGCATTCAGACGAACCGCTGCGCCAGCGCATGGTGCTGCTGCGCAACGCCGGCACCACCGCCGTCGCGTTCTATCGTTTCCTGCAGACGAGTGAGGCACGCAGGACCCTGGCCGATTTCGGATTCGTCGTACCTGATGAACCGATGAAGGAGTAACGGGCTTGGACTGGCAGTCCTTTTCACTCAGCCTGCAGCTGGCGCTGGTCACCCTGGCCCTGCTGCTGCCGCTGTCGATTCCCGCTGCATACTGGCTGGCGACCACAAGACGCGGCATCAAGCCCTGGGTGGAGGGGCTGATCGCCCTCCCGCTGGTGTTGCCGCCGACCGTCATCGGCTTCTATCTGCTGATCGTCCTTGGGCGTCAGAGCTGGCTTGGACAGACCTATGAGCAGCTTTTCGGACAACCGCTGGTATTCAGCTTCAGCGGCCTGGTGCTGGCCTCGATCATCTTCAATATTCCGTTCGCGGTGCAGCCGATCCAGCGTGCATTCGAGGCCATCCCACTCGAGGTGCGTGAGGCCGGGCAGTGCTGCGGTCTTGGCTTCTGGCAGCGCTTCTTACGCATCGACCTGCCGCTCTCATGGCCGGGCATGTTGTCCGCGGCGGTGATCACGTTCGCGCATACCTTGGGCGAGTTCGGCGTGGTACTGATGGTCGGCGGCAATATCCCGGGCGAGACCAAGACGGTCGCAATCTCGATCTACGACCGTACCCAGGCGTTCGATCTCGCCGGGGCAAACGCGATGTCGCTGCTGTTGCTGGCGATCTCCCTGACCACCATCGTGGTCAGCTACGGCATGGTCGGTCGCATGATGAATGCACGGCGCCCGGTATGAGCCTGGAACTCGAGCTGCGCAACCAGGGGCCTGATCTGGACCTGTGCACGACCCTGCCGGCCGGCAGCATCACCGCACTGCTCGGCCCTTCCGGCTGTGGAAAAACCTCGATCCTGCGCGCGATCGCCGGGTTGCTGCACCCGGTACGTGCCACCATCCGGATGCACGGCGAGGTCTGGAGTGATTCAGACACGAGGCGCTTCATCCCGACCCGTCATCGGCCGATCGGCTTCGTACCCCAGCAGTACGGGCTTTTTCCTCACCTGACTGCGCTCGGCAACGTGATGATGTCACTGCGCCAGCTGCCGGCAACGCAACGTCCTGCAAGGGCGCAGGCGTTTCTGGATCAGGTGCATATCGGTGAACTCGCGGACCGATATCCGCGCGCCCTGTCGGGTGGGCAAAGGCAGCGACTCGCCCTGGCCCGCGCGATCGCGCGCGAGCCTCAGCTGCTGCTGCTCGACGAACCCTTTTCGGCGGTCGATCGCACCACCAAGCGCCTTTTGTACGTCGAGATCAAACGGCTGCACGAGCAACTTGGGCTGACCACGGTGCTGGTCACCCACGACCTGGACGAGGCGGCACAACTGGCCTCGCACCTGTGCCTGATCGATCGGGGCCGGTTGCTGCAGGCGGGACCGACGCGCGAGGTCCTGGCACGACCCTGTTGTGAGTCAGCCGCCCGGCTGCTGGATATCCCGAACATCTTCGAAGGCAGGCTCGCCAGCACCGGGGTACCGGGCTCGCAATTTCTCGAGTGGGGACCGCATCGGCTGAAGGTCGACGAACGATTCACCGCTGTCGGGCCGGTGCGCTGGGGAATCCAACCTGGCAACGTGCTGATGGTGCGTGACGACAAGCCCTGGGGTGATCACCTCGAGAATCCAGTTGCCTGCCGGATCGTGGAACACGTTGAACTCGGTGCTGATCTGCTGGTCTGGCTGACGCCGGACGGGTTGCCGGAAGAGACGCTGCAGATGCGCCTGCCCGCCCGTGCATTGCAGCGTCACCCGCTGCAACCCGGGCAGAAAATGACTGTATGTCTGCGGCGCAACGACCTGCTGCTGTTTCGAGGAGACGCACCTCACGCCGGCAGGCGACCCGACTGAAACAGGTCTTCGAGAATGGATTCACAACGCACGAGCCGGTGCCATGAATCAACACTGCGACGGGATTTGGTACGATGTACCAAGATCTTTGCCTCCAGTGACATTCAGCAGGAAAGGCTTCTCCAATGCTTGCATTTTGCCTACCCGCGCGCCGCAGCGCGCCGGCTTCGCCGACGCTCCTCGGGTGGATTGGCACCTGCCTGCTGCTTCTCCTGGTCCAGGCGAACGTGATCGCTGCCGCCGACGAGTCGGCCCTGATCCACACACCGTCAGAGCCGATCGACGCCACACACACCAAGGTCTCCGCCGTGGTCGAGGACATGGCCAAACGTGTCGATCGCTTTTTCGCCGACGACCGCGCCTTCGAAGAAGAAAACGACAGCACGCTGCAGATCAGTATCGACGCCAGCAGTGAGGAAGGGGAAGCGCTCAAGCTGAACGGCAGCATCAGGGCGAAAATGGCCCTGCCGGGTGCAAAAAACCGCCTGCGCCTTGTGCTGGAAGATGATCCGGACCGACAAGCGCAAGACGCACCGATCGACGACCCCTTCCGGGCCTTGGGCGAGACATCCGACTATACCCTGGGACTCGAAGGTGAGGTTCAGGCCAGCAGGTGGCTGTTGCGCCCATCCCTGGGCGTACGCGCCACCTGGCCGCCAGACCCTTACGCGCGGTTGCGCGCCATTCGCTATATCACGCTCGGCGACTGGGTGTCACGGCTCTCAGGTACGGCATCGTGGTTCAGCGAAGATGGTGCGGGCCTGGACGGGACGGTCGACTTCGACCACAGACTTAGTGACGAAATACTGTTCCGTTCCGCCACCAGCCTTGCATGGCGGCACGACACCGCGCAAACCAATGCCGCACAGGTATTCTCTTTGTTCCAGCGCCTGGCCTCCCGTGCCGGCCTGGCGTACGAAATCGGCGCCGGCGCCGACGACGATCCGGAGTGGGAGGTTCACAACTATTTTGCGCGGCTACGCTATCGCCGGCTGGTCTACAAGACTTGGGCCTACGTCGACATTCAGCCGATGATCGCCTGGCCGGAGGAGAATGATTTCCACGAAGAGCTCTCACTGCTCGTGCGTCTCGAACTGAACTTTGGCAAGGCGTATCGATGACGGGAGCTCCCCTGGCTCATGCAGCATCGCGGCCTAAACGAACCGCCCCTCGCTGATCCGTTTGAGTAACGCTTCGAGCTTCGCCAGCTCCGTGTCACTCGGATCGGCAAACAGGACGCCGATCAGGTAGCGCTCCAGCGACAGTCGCCGCACGTGCCTGACACGGCAGCCAAGGCGCAGCAGATCACTTCCGGGGTCCGTGGGGGCCGTCGGCAGATCCACCTCGAACGCATCGCCCGGCGTCAGAATCGATCCGCCCTGCGCGAGATCAACCACATCGGCACGGCCCATGTAAAGACTGAGACCGACGATGGAGACATCGCAGGATGTCGCGTCGTGCGGCGTGCCCAGGTGATCAATGACACGCAGCGCACAGGACAGCGAATGGCGTGGATATAGGCGACGTTCAGTCATTAAAGGGGGATTTTAGTCTCAAACCTCACCGGAGGGGTGCAAAACCACGCTCGTGAACGCCCCGTCCCCCGGGAAATATCACCGGCCGCGACGTCACGCCCGCAATCGCGACGTGACACTCCCCCGCTGGATCGCCAGAACCTCGCCTTCATCCAACGCGCACCAGTCCTCGCCGGTCAGAGGCGCACTCGCCACCAACGTCAGCGCCTGCTGCACTGTGCGCAGACGGATGCCGGAGTCCGTCAGGTCCGGCACTGACTCCTCGCAGCTGCGTTGCAACAGGTGAAGGCCGGGCTGCTTCACCGTGCCGTCGGGGATCCGGTGGTGCGCGTGGACGAACAAGGCGTCGCTGTCCGAATAGAGAAAATTCGCAATCCCGATTGCGCGCAGCGTCGCCGCAAATTCGGCGATGGCTTCCAGCCGCTCGGCGAGCATCGGAACACCATTACCCTGCCTGTCCCACAGCACCGCCAGCCGGGTCAGCAGCTGGCAGAACACCGCCTCGGAGTCGCTCTCGCCGACCGGGCGAAACCGTGCGGACCGCGGCTGCGCCCCGCGTTCCCATCCGGGCAGGTCACCATTGTGTGCAAACACATGGGCGCGCCCGCCCAGTTCGCGCATGAATGGCTGGGTATTGCGCAACGCCGACTCCCCGAAGGTGGCGAGGCGGATGTGCGAGATCACCATGGCACTGGGCGGTCCATGATCCTCGATGTAACGCACCAAACCGCTTTCGCTGGCCGCCCCGGGTTCGCGCAAAAGCAGCGCATCGCGCTCGGCGTAAAATGCCACTCCCCAACCATCGCGGTGCGGCCCCTCGGCCCCGCCACGCCGGGCGAGTCGCTGCAAAGAGAACCCGACCGAGGTGGGCTCCCGGCTGCACATCGCAAACAGTTCACACATTGTCCCGTGCCCGTTCCCGGCAGTTGAGTCCCAATGCAGTATCGCGCACCTTGCGTGCGGTTGCGCAGACCCAGATCAGTCCAGCCTCTGGCACGTTGATTCCGCGGCACCCAGGCACACGAGCCCTACCCTATCGCCTCAACGCTCGGCTGCTGGCGACCCGCGCCCGGAGGAGTCACATTCGGGAGTCTTAGCGACAGCAACGCGGCTGCCGCCACGAAGGCCGTCGACCACCAGAGGCAAGCAATCAGCCCGTGTGTCTGGTACGCCCAGCCCGACAGCACCGTACCGGCCAGCCGTCCGCCGGCATTTGCCATGTAATAGAAGCCGACGTTCATCGACACCTTGTCGAAATCCGAATAGGCAAGGATCAGGTAGGAGTGAACCGCAGAGTTGATCGCGAAAACCACTGCAAACAACACCATCCCGCCGACCACCACCCACTGAGCATCCCAGCCCTGATGCAACCCGATGGCCATCGCGGCTGGCAGCACCGCCAGCGCGAAGGCCCAGCTACGCGCCGTGGTACCGCTCGGTCCGGCGCCGTCATGGCTGCGCCTGACAAGCCGGGGCGCAGCCGCCTGCACCAATCCGTAACCGATCACCCAGGCCGCAAAGAAGCTGCCGACCTGCGTAAACGACCAACCGAGCACGGAATACAGGAATACCGGCAGTCCCACCACAAACCAGACGTCGCGAGCGCCAAACAGGAAAAAACGCGCCCCCGCGAGCCAGTTGATCTCGGCGCGATTCGAAAACACCTGGGTGAACTTGGCCCTGGCACTGGTCTTGCCGACGCCTCGCGGCAATACAGCAGCAGTGACGGCCAGAACAAGGGCAAGCAGACCCGCGAGGACGTACAGGGTGTTACGGAACCCGATCTGGTCGAGCAGCGCGGCACCGACGAAAAATCCGGCACCCTTGAGCGCATTCTTCGAACCGGTCAGCAGTGCGACATACCTGAACAGTGTCGACTCGCCCGCCATACCCACCATCGCCTTCACACTGGCCTTGGCCGACATCTTGTTCAGGTCCTTGGCGACACCGGACAAGGCCTGCGCCGCCATCACGTAAGGCACCGACAGCCAGGCATCCGGCACAGTCAGCATCAACAGTGCGACGACCTGCATCGCCATGCCGATATGCATCGTCAGGTTCAGGCCGATACGTGCCCCCAACCAGCCGCCAACCAGGTTGGTGACGACACCGAAGAATTCGTAGAACAGGAACAGCATCGCCACTTCGAACGGTGAGTAGCCCAGCAGGTGGAAATACAACACCACCAGCATGCGGATTGCACCGTCGGTGACCGTGAATGCCCAGTAACCGGCGGTGACAACGAAATAATTACGCAGCCCGGCGTCCATAGACGATTCAGCGCACCAGGGTCCACACGCCTATCAGGATGAAACCGACGCCGGCGATCGTATGAAGCGTACGTTCACTGATGTACTGTGAAATCAATGCACCACCGAGCACGCCTATCGCTGATGTCGCTATCAGTGCCAGCGACGCACCGGCAAAAACCAACCATTTGTTGATGTCCCTGTCAGCCGCGAACAACAGGGTCGCGAGTTGTGTCTTGTCACCGAGTTCCGCGAGAAACACCGTGCCGAATACCAGGCCGAGCATTTTCAGGTCCACAACTACATACCCCGCGCAATAAGCGTCACGATATCCATCATGCGATTGACGTAGCCCCACTCGTTGTCGTACCAGGCGTAGACCTTGACCTGGGTGCCGTCGATCACCATGGTCGACAGCGCATCGACGATCGAAGAACGTGGATCATTGAGATAGTCAACGGATACCAGCGGCCGTTCCTCGTAGCCGAGTATCCCTTTGAGCTCACCTTCCGCTGCATCTCGAAAATGCCGGTTGACCTCGTCGACGCTGACGGGGCGCGCCGCCTCGAACACGAAATCGGTCAACGATGCATTGAGCAGTGGCACACGCACCGCATGGCCATTCAGTTTGCCGTCAAGTTCCGGGAAAATTCGGGTGATCGCTTTGGCCGATCCGGTCGTGGTCGGAATCAGTGATTGGCCGCAGGCACGTGCACGCCGCAGATCCTTGTGTCCCTTGTCGACAATGGTCTGGGTATTGGTGATGTCGTGAATCGTTGTCATGCACCCGTGGACGATGCCGATCTTCTCGTGCATGACCTTGACCACCGGTGCAAGGCAGTTGGTGGTACAAGAGGCGGCCGTGACCAGATGATGTACGTTGGCATCGTACAGGTGATGATTGATGCCATAGACGATATTCAACGCGCCTTCGGTCGGTGCTGCCACCACGACTTTTTTTACGCCCTGATCGAAGTAGGCCTGCAGACCGGTCGGCTTCTTATGGTGTCGGCCGGTCGCCTCGATCACGATATCGCAGCCAGACCAATCGGTGTCGGCAATGGCAGCATTGCTGCTGTGTGCCACAGGGCTGCCTTCGAGCTGCATCGTGTTTCCTGTCGCATCGCAGGCCACCGGCCAGACGCCGTGGACAGAATCGAACTGCAGCAGATGCGCCGATCCTGCCGCGTCGGTCGCGATCTCGTTGACCTGAACAATCTCGAATACGCTGCTACCCCAGCCTGCACGCAGACCGAGCCGGCCCATGCGCCCGAAACCGTTGATACCCACCCGAACCGTCATATCGAAAACCCTTGAATGAATGGAGAGAGACGCGCGCCGGTCTCAGCCGCAGCGCGGCAGACCTGGTCTGTCGGGCATCGCTGTCAGCGCCACCCGATCGGCTGCATATGGAAGGCTGTCAGCGATGCCGCGTTGCGCGTTGCGCAACACCTCGATCGCCCATTCGGGCAGCTTTGCATTGATGCGGTAGTGGATCCAAAGCCCGTCCCGGCGATCGGTCACCACGCCGAGTTCTCGCAATTGCGCGAGATGCCGCGATACGTGCGGCTGCGCCACACCGAGTGCGTACGTCAACTCGCAGACGCAAAGTTCCGCATGGACCAGCAACAGCATCAGGCAGCGCAGGCGCGTCTCATGCGACAAGGCCGCGAACAGCATTATCGGGGCTATATTCACTTGGCCGAATATATCGATTATCAGATATTTCGACAAATGAATCTTTTGTTACCGACCGCGCGCCGGTACGCTTGGAGCGGCAACCCGGGGAGAGCCAGGCCAACTTGCCAGCGGCATCGTCGAAAATCTTTCAGTATGGGAAATCCGCCGGCAGGGCGTGCTGCCTTGCTGCAGCAGTGTCATCCACTGCAGGTGCGGCACCGAAGGCGCTCGATGTGTGCATCAACTTTCACTGCCGTACACAACGTGCAGCGTTGCTCGGCGAGGAACAATGGCGGGAGCTCACGGCATTGATCGCGCCTGCAGCCAGCGCTGCACAGGAGCGCCGGTCGATTGCACTGGCCATTGCCCGAATGGAGCAGATGGTCGGCACGCAAACCGGGACCTCGCGCGATCTGCCGGGCAACGACGGCGACAACGACCAGGCCGGCCAGCTCGACTGCATCGCGGAATCGCTGAACACAACCACCTTTCTGCACGTGCTCGAAGACTCCGGCCTGCTGCGCTGGCACAAGGTCGGCACCCCGGCGAAACGGCAGCGCTGGATATTCAGCTTCCACCATACTGCCGTGATACGGGAGACCACGACAGACGCGCCTTTTGCGGTCGATTCATGGTATTTGGGTAATGGCGCCGAGCCGCTGGTGCAGCCGCTGGATGAGTGGTTTCGCGCGATCGATATCCCCGGTCCCGGTGACTGATATTTCCCGGGCGGGTGTCGCTTCAGTCGAATACCAGTCTCTCCAACAGACGGACGCGTTGACGCAACTGCTGCATTTCGTCCATCAGTTCGACCGCCAAGGCAGCTCCCGCGGGGTTCAGCCCGAGATCGCGTTCCAGTCGCACCGCACACAATGCCCGCGCCAGATCTGCCCCCGCGAACTGCCATTCACGCTGCGAATGCCCGCTCGGACTCAACACGCCCTCACCAACGAGGATCACGATCGCCTCGTTGGAAACGCCGCAGCATTGCGACATCTCGGCCAGCGAGAAGCTGTATTCGACATCGGGTTGGAAGAGTTGCTGGTCGCCGGTCACGTCAACCTCCCAGGTGGGCGCGTGGGTTGAACGGCATGTCGCGCGCCATCTGCTCGTACAGTGCCCGCTTTGCCGCAGTATCCGCCGGCGGCGCAACGATCTGCAGCACCACGAACTGGTCGCCCGCCGTCTCTTTGGGGACCGGCAGTCCACGACCTTTCAGGCGCAGTTTCTGACCACTGCGCGCCCCGGCCGGGATATTGAGATCGACTGCACCGCCCAGTGTGGGGACCTTGACCTTGCCGCCGAGTGCCGCCTCCCACGGCGTCACCGGCAGGTTAAGAAAGACGTCCTTGCCCTCGACCTGATACTGCTTATGCGGCTTGATCGTGACTTCGAGAAACAGGTCGCCGGCAGACCCGCCGTTGAAACCGGCGCCGCCCTGCCCGGCCAGGCGGATGCGTTTGCCACTGGTCACGCCGCGCGGGATCTTGACCTGCAGATTGCGCAGATGATCACTGAGTCGGCCGTGTGCATCGTATTCCGGGATACGCAGCTTCAGTCCCAGGGTGGCACCGTTGAATGCATCCTCGAGGCTGACCTCGACCCTGGCATGATGGTCCTCTCCGCGACCAGAGACACGACCACCGCGGGTGAAGCCGGCACTGCGGAAATTGCCACCCTGTCCGAACAGGCTCTCGAAGAAATCCGAGAAGCCGCCACGACCGGCACTGCCCGAACCGCCGCCGGAAAACTCGAACCCGGCGTCCCAACCCGGCGGCGGCCGGAACTCCTGGCCGGCGCGCCAGTCCCTGCCCAGCTGGTCATAGGCGGCACGCTTTTCGGGATCCTTGAGGACTTCATAGGCCTCGCCAAGCTCCTTGAAGCGGCGCTCCGCATCGGCCTCTTTGCTGACGTCCGGGTGATATTTGCGCGCCAACTTGCGGTAGGCACGCTTGATCTCGTCCTGCGTCGCCTCACGCGCCACGCCCATCACCGCATAGTAGTCTTTGTAATCCATCGATCGACGCCTGTTGTCGCGATATCAGCGTGGCTCGGCGGCAAACCGGGCGCCGCATGGCGGCGCCCTTTGGTAGTCAGCTGTTGACCGAGATCTTGCGCGGCTGAGCCTTTTCCTGCTTGCCGATCGTCACCTCGAGCACGCCATGGTTGCTCTTGGCCGAGATCTTGTTCGCATCTGCGGTATCAGGAAGGCTGAAGCGGCGATAAAAACTGCCGTAGGTGCGCTCGACGCGCTTGTAACCTTCGCGCTCGTCCTTCTTCTCCGATTCCTTCTCACCCTTGATCGTCAGCATGCCGTTTTCCATGTGCACCTCGATATCTTTCGGATCCACACCCGGGATATCGGCCACAATCTTGAAGCTGTCCTTGTCTTCCTTGATATCCACTGCCGGCACCCAGTCGCTGGTGGCGACATTGCTGCCTTCGGCGGTACGGGTGTCCATCGAGCGCTCCATTTCACGGCGCATCTGTTCCAACAGGCTCCAGGGTTCGTATTTCATCAGGGTCATGACGGCATCCTCCCTATCAGTTGCATAGAAACGACATCCACGGCGGGGTGAGTCCCCGCCCTCCTGCTGTATAGATAGGCCCGAAGGACGCGTTTTCAAGGGTCGGGAATTGCCTCAGGTCAAGCGTTCCAGGGCTAACGGGCCAACGTGTAACAAGGTGTGTAATCGCCTTCCAGCTTCATCCGCCGTTGCTGCACGAAGCGTTGCAGCAGATCATCCATCGCGGCCGCCATATCCGCTTCGGCATGGATTTCGAACGGCCCGTTCTCCTCGACCGCCCGGATGCCGTGCTCTTTGACGTTGCCGGCGACAATCCCCGAGAAGACCCGGCGCAGATTGGCTGCCAGCTTGTGCGGCGCCTGATTACGCTGCAGCGACAGGCCAGCCATGGCTTCGTGGGTCGGCACGAACGGTTCCTGGAAGTCCTTCTCGACACGCAACTGCCAGTTGAAATAGAACGCATCGCGGCCATCGCACCGGAACGTCTTCACCCTGTCCATTGCGGCTTTCATCGACTGCGCAACGGCTACCGGATCGCCGATGATGATCTCGTACAGGCCCTGTGCCGCCGGCCCCAGCGTGCTGCCCACATAGCTGTCCACCGCCTCGAAGTAGTCGGCGCTCTCGGTCGGACCGGTCAGCAACAGCGGGAACGGATGCCCGGCATTGTCCGGATGCATCAGGATTCCCAGCAGATACAGCAGCTCCTCGGTGGTGCCCACCCCGCCGGGGAAGATCACCACGCCGTGCCCGATACGCACGAAGGCCTCCAGGCGCTTCTCGATATCCGGCAGGATCACCAGCTCGTTGACGATCGGGTTGGGCGGCTCGGAGGCAATGATGCCGGGCTCGGTCAGGCCGAGGTAACGCCCCCCGGTGATACGCTGCTTGGCATGCCCGATCGTCGCGCCTTTCATTGGCCCCTTCATCGCACCCGGCCCGCAGCCGGTGCACACATCCAGGCCCCGCAATCCGAACTGGTACCCGACTTCCTTCGTGTAGTCGTACTCCTCTCGGCCGATCGAGTGCCCACCCCAGCACACGACGATATTCGGATCCACGCTCGGGCGAAGTACCCGCGCATTGCGCAGGATATGAAACACCGCGGTCGTCATGTGTTCGCTTTTTGACAGATCGAGTGTCGGATCACCCTGAATCTCGTTGTGGGTGTAGATGATGTCGCGCAGCACCGCGAACAGGTGCTCGCGAATCCCCTGGATCATCTTGCCGTCGACGAAGGCCGCAGCCGGTGCGTTTTCCAGCCGCAGCTTGATGCCCTGGTTGCGCTGCATCAGGTTGATGCCGAAATCGCGGTAGGTGTCGAAGATCTCGCGGGCGTCGTCGGTATGGCTGCCACTGTTGAGGACCGCCAGGGCGCAGTTGCGAAAAAGGCGGTACAGGCCGCTCGCGCTGGTGTCCAGCAGGGTCCTGACCTCGAGCTGCGACAACACCTCCAGGCTGCCTTCCGGACTGACCGAGGCACTGATTCTTTTCATCTCTTCCCCTGGCGTACATCAAAGACCGGCCGGCAGATTAACCGAAAATGCGGGCCCGCCGTCACGGCCTGTGCGTGCTTGTCTGCAACCCGGCCCCGGGACGTTGTATATTGTGTGCGCTGCACAATGACCCGGGAAACCCATGAAGCTACTGATCCGCAATCTCGCCCGCACGACGACCGAGCCCGAAGTCCGGGAGATGTTCGAGGCCTTCGGTACCGTCCAGTCGTGCTCACTGGTCATTGACGCGGACTCCGGCCGCTCCAAAGGGTTCGGTTTCGTCGAGATGCCCAAGGCCGGTGAGGCCAAGGCAGCGATGAAATCACTCAACGGCCGGGACGTGGCGGGAAGCCGGATCCGCGTCAAGAAGGCAGAATCGAAACCGCACGCGGAAAGCAACCTTGCCGGGTGACGGCGCTGGCGGTCATGGCCGCAACGACCCGCTGCACGGCGTAACCCTGCAGAACATGCTCGACCGGTTGGTGGAAAGGTATGGCTGGGACGAGTTGGGCCGACGGTTTCGCATCAAGTGCTTCAGCAGCGACCCGAGCATCAAGTCCTGTCTGACGTTCCTGCGCAAGACACCCTGGGCACGGCAGAAGGTGGAGGAACTGTACCTGCAGACACACTGGCCAGCGGTCAATGTCTGGCGGCGATCCCCGTCCCCGCAAAGCGACTGACAGAAATCGCGCGCATCAGGGGCCCGGCTTCAGCAGCAGCCCGGGCCACTCACCCCGCCAGCAGCTGACGTATCGAACGGCAATGCGGTACCGCAACCTTCGAAGATTCCATAGTGGGTGCCCATGTCGCCGATAAAGTCGAAATGCGGGCTCAGACGTGTCTCTCCGAGCATACGCCAGGTGTTGCCACAGACCGGCACCACTCTGCCCTTCTCGAAACGATGCTGCTTGTCCAGGTCAAAGACCACCGGGTGCCCGGCAATATCGCCCTTGTAGATCACCGCCAGGCCATAGTCTTCGCATGCAGCTTCCAGCGCCTGAAGCTTGAACAGCCGATAGGTCGCAGAGAAAAAGCGCAGCCCGCCGAGCAGTTGTGTCAGCGTATCGTTGTTCACGGTGATCCGGCTGTCTTCGACCAGACGTGGGTCGACGAAACCCGCATGCCGGGCAATCCCGATCAGGTCGTTCCAGTACAGCGCGCCTCCCAGGCATTCCGAATACAGCACCGGGTGTTGCGCAACCTCGGCCGGCACGCGCCGGTCGGCATAGACATCGGAGAAATAAAGCTCACCACCCTCCTTGAGCAAGGCATACGCGTGCTGCAGTACACGCGCCTTGTCGCGGCAGAGATTGATCACGCAGTTCGAGACGATCAGGTCGAAGCTGCCCGGTTCGAGACCCAGCTCGTCGAGTTCCTCCAATTCGCCCTCAATGAAGGTGACATTGGACTGACGGTAGCCGAAGCGCCGCGCATGCTCGTCAGTGTAAGATTCGGCGACATCCAGCTGTTCCCGCGTCATGTCGACACCGACCACCGAACCGTGCTCACCGACCAGGCGCGACAGCAGATAGACGTCGCGCCCGGCTCCACAGCCGAGGTCGAGCACGCGCAGGCCGTCGAGCAGCGCGGGCACGACCAGGCCGCAACCGTAGTAACGCTGTACGACTTCCGGTGCCAGCAGATTCAGGATCTCGCGAATCGCAGGCGGCATCGCCGCACCTGTGCAGCACGCATTGGTCTGCAGATCGGCCGAGGTCTTCAGTATGTTGCCGTAGTAGTTTCTGACGTCGTCGAGCATCGCACCCTGCCTTCGCAGCCAATGTAAAGCGTCATGATAACCGCAAGCGGTGCGAGTCAGCCTTGCGCGAAGGCCCGCGCCTGTGACTTCATCAGTTCGACGATTGCGTAGATGCCGAAGTGCCGATTCGGACTCAGGTGCTCGGCCAGCTTGATGCGGTCGAACAGGGCGTCGATGTCGAGTGCCTCGATCTCCTGCGGCGTGTGACCGGAAAACAGTTCGACCAGCACCGCGAGCACGCCCTTGATGATCGCCGTATCGCAGTCCCCGACGTAACGCAGCCGGCCATGTCCCTGAGGGTCGGCCAGCGGTGCGACCCAGACCTTGCTGATGCACCCCTGTACACGGTTTCCATCGGTGCGCAGACGCTCATCGAGCGGCGGCATCGCCTCGCCCAGTTCGACCAGGTACGCGTACCGCGCGTCCCAGTCATCCAGGAACTCGAAGTTCTCGACGAACTCGTCTGCCGTCAGCATGACTGCCTCACACGCTGAACGACTCGCCACAGCCGCAGGTTTCCTTGATATTGGGATTGCGGAATTCGAAACCCTCGTTCAGGAGATTGGTCCTGACAAAGTCGACCACCAGGCCATCGAGATTCGGCAGCGACCTGTCGTCCACCACCAGCTTCACACCGTGACTCTCGAACACGTGATCGCCGGCTTCGATCGAGTCTGCGTAGTCGACCACGTAGGCAAATCCGGTGCAGCCGCTCTTCTTCGTGCCGATGCGCAGGCCTTCGCCGCTGCCGCGTTTCGCCAGCTGTCCCGCCACGTGGCGGGCCGCAGCCTCCGTCAATTGAATTGCCATTTCGTTGATGCTCCAAAAACACTTTATCGGCCAACCCTCTCCCCTCTGGGAGAGGGCTGGGGTGAGGGGGTCCAGCCCCGTCCTGAGCTTCTCCCGAGGAGAGAAGGAATACTCTATCTGAGACTCTGGAAAGCCGTGGCGACGCTCACATCATCCCCAGTTCGAGTTGTGCCGCCTCGCTCATCCTGTCTTTGGTCCACGGCGGGTCCCATACCAGGTCAACCTGGCAGTGCTCGACGCCGTCGACGGTTTCGACCGCGCGTTCCACCAGGCCCGGCAGGGTGCCGGCGACCGGACAGCCCGGCGCGGTCAGGGTCATCTTGATCACAATCCCGCTGTCACCCACAGCGTCGATCGCGTAGATCAGGCCAAGGTCGTAGACGTTGGTCGGGATCTCAGGATCGAACACCGTGCGCAGCGCGGCGATGATCCCTTCAAGGCGTCGATCCTCTGCTTCCTCGTGCACCCTGCTGCTCCCTTCAAACCAGTTGCGTAACCATGCAGACATCACCGTTCCCCCTGCTCCGGGGTCGACGTCAGCAACCGTGAAGCCAGCAACTGGCCGGCCCGCGCACGCAGCGCCTGACTCGCCATCGTGTCGAACACCTCCTGCGCAAAGCCCTGGCACAACATCTGTTTCGCCTGATCCGCCGGGATGCCGCGCGAACGCAGATAGAACAGCATGTCGGGATCGAGCTCACCCACGGTCGTCCCATGACTGCATTTCACATCATCGGCATAGATTTCGAGCTGCGGTTTGGTGTCCACCTCGGCCGAACGCGCCAGCATCAGGTTGCGGTTCGACAACACTGCATCGGTCTTTTGCGCATCACGTGCCACTACGATATGGCCGTCGAACACCACACGGCCGCTGCCATCGAGGATGCCTTTGAAGGTCTCACGGCTGGTGCAGTGCGGCACCTCATGGCGCACGTCGAGGTGTACATCGTTGAATTGCCGGTCGCGGGCCAGCATCAGGCCGTCGAGTTCGGCCGTCGCACCTTCACCGCCGAAGGTCACTCGCACGTCGTTGCGCGACCAGGCGCCCCCCAGTGCGGCCAGCGTCAGCCGATAGAGGCTGCGTGCCCCGAGGTGCACCTGCAGGTCGCTCAGGTGCTGGGCATGGGGACTCTCTTCCTGCATCCGCTGATGCAAAAGCTCGCTGTCGCTGCCCAGCGACACCTCGATCAGTGCATTCGTGAAGTAAGCCCCGTCGCCGAGGCCGCAATAGCGTTCGATGACCTCGGCACGCGCACCGTCTTCGAGCACGATCAGGTGTCGCGGGTGACAGATTCCCGGCTGCTCGAGCCCGACCGACACGTGCAGGATCTCGATCGGGCCATCCAGGTGCACCCCGGCCGCCAGGTGAATCAACGCCCCATCCGACATCAGCGCACTGTTGAGCGCCGCAAAAACATGGTTGTGCTCGGCGATTGCGTCCAGCTGCTGCCTGAGCATTGCCGGCACCTCGCCGAGCCCGCCGGCCAGACTGCTGAGGGTGACGCCGTCAGCCGACTTCGCCATCGCGCACAGACCGGACGCCAGATAACCGTTGACGAACACCAGGCGGATGCGGGGCGGATCGGTCAGCATCAGGTCATCGATGTCCGACAGTTGCAGCGCATCGAAAGGCCCCTCGACAATCGGCTGGAACTCAGCCTGGTCGAGGAAGCCGAGTGGCGTATAGCGCCAGGCCTCCTGTTTGCGGTCAGGTCGCGCCATTGTTGCGACACCCGCCGTGCCACGCTTTCTGGTTGCCGACTGCCAGTCAGTATCCGGCATCACACGTGCCATACGTTGCTGCCCCAGGCGCAGGATCTCCTGCACATCATGCTGTGTCTGGGTGTCGCTGCTCATGCGGCCTCATCCTGGCCGGACAGCCAGCCGTAGCCCTTGGCCTCCAGCTCTTTCGCCAGCCCCTTGTCGCCGGAGCGCACGATCCTGCCGCCGGCCAGCACGTGCACGAAGTCCGGCTGGATGTAGTCCAGCAGGCGCTGGTAGTGCGTCACCAGGATGACCGAGCGATCGGGGCTGCGCAGCGCATTGACGCCGTCAGACACCGTTTTTAGAGCGTCGATATCGAGCCCCGAGTCGGTCTCGTCGAGGATCGCGAGCCTGGGCTCGAGCAGCGCCATCTGCAATATCTCGTTGCGCTTTTTCTCGCCGCCGGAAAAGCCGGCATTGACCGGGCGCTTGAGCAGTTCCGGCGACATCGACACCATCGCCAGTTTCTCGCGGATCAGTTTGAGGAAAGCCACCGAATCCAGCTCCGGCTCACCACGCGCCTTGCGCTGCGCGTTCAGTGCCTCTTTCAGGAAATGCGTGTTGTTGACGCCCGGCAGCTCGACCGGATACTGGAACGCCAGGAAGATGCCGCGACTGGCGCGTTCTTCAGGCGCCAGCCCGATCAGGCTCCGGCCCTCGAACAGGATCTCGCCATCGGTCACGTCGTAACCGTCGCGCCCCGCCAGGATGTGCGCCAACGTGCTCTTGCCGGAGCCGTTCGGCCCCATGATCGCGTGCACCTCGCCGGGACCGACCTGCAGGTCGAGTCCCTTGATAATCTCCTTGCCCTCGACCTGTGCTTTCAGATTCTTGATAGACAGCATCATGTGATCTCTCCTGGCATCTCGCCTTTACAACTCAACCGACCGCCCCTTCGAGGCTGATGGCCAGCAGCTTTTGCGCTTCGACGGCAAACTCCATCGGCAGTTCATTGAAGATCTCTTTGCAGAAACCGTTCACGATCAGTGACACGGCATCCTCCTCGGACAGCCCACGGCTGCGGCAGTAAAACAGCTGGTCGTCACCGATCTTCGATGTGGTCGCCTCGTGTTCGACCTTGGCGGTCGGGTTCTTCACCTCGATGTAGGGAAAGGTGTGGGCCGCACAGCGGTCTCCGATCAGCAGCGAATCACACTGCGTATGATTGCGCGCGTTCTCCGCCCGCTGTGCCATGCGCACCAGACCGCGGTAGGCCTGCTGGCCGTCGCCGGCCGAGATGCCCTTCGACACGATGGTGCTGCGCGTATTGCGCCCGAGGTGAATCATCTTGGTGCCGGTGTCTGCCTGCTGGTGACCCTTGGTCACCGCGACCGAATAGAATTCCCCGACCGAATCGTCACCGCGCAGCAGGCAGCTCGGATACTTCCAGGTGATGGCAGACCCGGTCTCGACCTGGGTCCAGGAGATCTTCGAGCGTGCACCGCGACAGTCCCCGCGTTTGGTCACGAAGTTGTAGATTCCGCCCTTGCCCTGCGCATCGCCCGGATACCAGTTCTGTACCGTCGAATACTTGATCTGCGCGTCCTGCATCGCGACCAGCTCGACGACTGCGGCGTGCAGCTGGTTCTCATCGCGCTGCGGCGCCGTGCACCCCTCCAGGTAGCTGACGTGGCTGCCCTCCTCGGCGACGATCAGGGTACGCTCGAACTGCCCGGTGTTCTGCGCGTTGATGCGAAAATACGTCGACAGTTCCATCGGGCAACGCACACCCCTGGGGATGTACACGAAGGTGCCATCGGTGAATACCGCGGCATTGAGTGCGGCATAGAAATTGTCCGTGTGCGGCACCACTGAACCCAGGTACTCGCGCAACAGCTCGGGGTGCTCACGCGCCGCCTCCGAGATCGAGCAGAAGATCACCCCGGCGTCCGCCAGGTTCTTGCGGAAGGTGGTGGCCACCGAGACACTGTCGAACACCGCGTCGACGGCCACGCCCGACAGCGCCTTCTGCTCCTCCAGTGGGATGCCGAGTTTCTCGTAGGTCCGCAGCAACTCCGGATCGACCTGGTCCAGGCTCTCCAGCACCGGTTTCTTCGTCGGCGCCGCGAAATACGAGATCGCCTGGAAGTCGATCTGCGGATAGTGCACCGATGACCATACCGGCGGCGTCATCCCCAGCCAGTGCCGAAACGCCTTCAGGCGATATTCGAGCACCCACTCGGGTTCCTGTTTACGCTGCGAGATGAAGCGGATGACATCTTCGTCGAGGCCCGGCGGTATGACGTCGGTCTCGATATCGGTCACGAAACCGTGTTCGTAACCGCGTTCGACCAGTGCATCCACCTGTTTTGATGTCGAGCTCATAATCTGTCTAATTTCCTAGCTATTTGCTCAGGTATTGTGGGCGCACGACAGCGGAATTCAATACGCCAAACGTAAGGTTTAACGAATTATTTCTGATCAGGGACGCAGCGGAGAATCATTCGCATCTGGCAACCGTCCAAGATAGCGTACACAGCCCCCTGCCAGCCGCCATCTCGCCCCCCCCGGGTGGCGGCGTACACTTGCATCGACAGTACACTTCACGCATGGGCGGACCCCTGAATAACGCAGACCGATCTCCCAATGCCGACGACCACAGTGTCCTTCAGGTGACCGGCCTGAGCAGGCACTTCTGCTCAGGCGTTCACCGGCAGACCGTGTTCGACGACCTGTCCCTGGCTGCCGGGCGCGGCGAGGTGGTTGCATTGCTGGGTGCCAGTGGCAGCGGAAAGACCACACTGCTGAACCTGATCAGCGGCATCGACACCCCGGACGCCGGCAGCGTCTGCATCGACGGCATCGACGTCCATGCGGTCGGTGAGCCGGAGCGCACGCTGCTGCGCCGTCGCGACATCGGTTTCGTGTTCCAGTTTTTCAATCTGATCCCCACGCTGACGGTCGGCGAGAACATCAGGCTGCCGATGGAGCTGCTCGACACCGACGCGCGTCAGGCACGGCAGCGGGTGCAGCAGCTACTCGGCCAGGTCGGTCTGCCGGCCGTGGCGGATCGTTACCCGGAGACACTCTCCGGCGGCGAGCAGCAGCGCATCGCCGTCGCCAGGGCGCTCGCCCATCGGCCGAAGATCCTGCTCGCCGACGAGCCGACCGGCAACCTCGACGAGGACACCGGGCGTCAGGTGTTCGGCCTGCTCAGCGACATGGCGCGGCATCACGACACGACCCTGCTGGTGGTCACGCACAGCCCGCCGGTGGCGGCAGCGGCTGACCGCGTGCTGTACCTGCGGCAGGGTGGAATCCACGCCGCGTGATCCGCCACTTCGTCTCTCCACTGCTGTTGCGCGCCGGCCTGCGCCACCACACACGGCACCGCTGGCAGGCGGCGCTGATGCTGGCCGGTGTGATGATGGGCGTCGCCGTGGTGGTAGCCGTTGATCTCGCCAATGCCGCGGCCAGTGCTTCGTTCGCGCGCTCGGCCAGTCAGTTGCGCGGTGCCGCCACGCACCGGCTGATAGGGACTCAGGGATACCTGCCGCAGACCCTGTACACAGCACTGCTCACGACACCCGGGCATCCGCCAATGGCACCTGTGATCAGCACCCGTGTACGCGTCGAAGGGATGCAGGAAAGGTTTCGGCTGGTTGGCATCGACCTGTTTGCCGAGCGTTCCATGCACCGCGACACGGGCAGCACAATCAGCGGCTTCGACCGGCTGCGGACCTGGCTGACACGGCCGGGCGTTGTGGTACTCAGCACCTCTGCGGCCGATCACCTCGGCGTGACGATCGGCGATGTCCTGAAGGTCGACCATCAGGGCCGGCCCGCTGCGCTCGAGATCCTCGACGTCGATGACGACGACTCGCTCGCCAGTCGTGACCTGCTGGTGGCCGACATCGCCACTGCGCAGGCCCTGAGCGCGATGCACGGAGACATCAGCCACATCGATCTCATACTCGACACCGAGGCAGAGGCATGGCTGAAAGAACGCCTGCCCGGCTGGGCCCGACTGCTCAGCGTGGACGAGCAGACCCAGGGCATCGTCGGACTGTCCGCAGCGTTTGAACTGAACCTGACCGCGATGAGCCTGCTCGCGCTGCTGGTCGGTGCATTTCTGATCTTCAATGCGTTGAGCCTGTCGATCGTGCAGCGCCGCAACCTGCTGGGACGCCTGCGTGCACTCGGCGTCACTGACACCCAGATCCATCGCCTGATCCTCGCCGAGGCCGTCGCGCTGGGCATCGTCGGCACGCTGCTCGGCAGCGTGCTGGGCATCGCACTCGGTCAGGGCCTGACCACGCTGGTGGCCGCCACCGTCAGCGAGCTGTACTACGACGTGCCCGCAGACGCTCTGCAGCTGAACGCCTGGTCGCTGGCCAAGGGCGCCCTGCTCGGCCTCGGCGGCACAGTGCTGGCG
The DNA here is from genome assembly GCA_024235315.1 of Chromatiaceae bacterium. Classification (GTDB taxonomy): domain Bacteria; phylum Pseudomonadota; class Gammaproteobacteria; order Chromatiales; family Chromatiaceae; genus Thiosocius. Next base: position 21,596 of record JACKMP010000005.1, read on the forward strand.
GCCTGGTTCCCGGCAGCACAGGCTGCGCGCACACCGCCGCTCACCACGCTTTCGCGCGCCGCGCTGGAGCAATCGATCCGGCAAAGGCTGCCGCGCCTCGCCATCGCCGGGGGCATATTGATGGCCGCCGGCCTGCTGCTGGCGTTCGAGTTTCCGGGCGGCGTGCTCGCCGGGTTCGCCGGGCTTTTCGTGATGCTGCTGGGTGCCGCCCTGCTGACCCCGCTGGCGCTGCGGCTGCTGCACCGGGCGCTCGACCGCCTCCCGCTGGGCGGCATCCGGCGTATGGCCGTGCGCGACCTCGATCGCCATCTGTCGCGTCTGGGCACCGCGGCCGCCGCCCTGATGGTGGCCCTGAGCGCCGGCGTCGGTGTTGCGGTAATGGTCGAGAGCATGCGAGGTGCCGTCAGCGGGTGGCTGGGCGACCTGCTCAGCGCCGATCTGTACATCGCCTCGGAGGCCTTCGCTGACGGCGCCACGTTGCCACGGTCTATCGTCACCCAGGCAACACGGCTGGCGCCGGTGAGCGCGGCAAGCCTCTATCGCAACCGGTCGCTATACAGCGACAACCGGCGCATCACACTGGTCGCCGCAGACCTGGCGCCGCAGTCCCGCACGGGCTTCCGATTCGTCGCACAAACGGATGGCGATGTATGGCAACGCTTCGACCGCGGCGAGCTGCTGATCTCGGAACCCTTCGCACACCGCCTGCAACTGCGGGCCGGTGAATCGCTGCGCCTGCCGACGCCCGCAGGAGATGTCGAATTTCCGGTGGCCGCGGTTTTTCGTGACTATGCGAGCGAGCACGGGCGCGTGTTCATTGCACGGCCACATTACCGGGACCACTGGTCTGACACCGCGGTGAATACCGTGGCGCTGTTCTCTGACCGGAACGCAGCCGTGCTGCTGCAGGCCGCCCGTGTGCAGTTCGCCGCCGAAGACGGCCTGGTCTTCACCGCCGCACGGGCGATCCACGACGAGTCGATGGCCGTGTTCGATCGCACCTTCCGCATCACCGAGGCGCTGCGGCTGCTGTCGCTACTGGTCGCCTTCGCCGGCATATTGAGCGCCTTGATGGCAGTGCAGCTCGAACGCCGGAAGGAATTCGCGGTGCTGCGCGCGCTGGGTCTGACCCGGTGGCAGCTGAGTCGGTTGATTGTCGTGGAGTCGGTGCTCATCGGCCTGCTCGCCGCGCTGGTCGCGATCCCTGTCGGGCTGCTGATGGCATGGGTGCTGACCGCCGCCATCCAGTTGCGGGCGTTCGGCTGGAGCATGCCGTTTCTGATCAGCGCCTCACCTCTTTGGTCGGCCCTGGTGCTCGGTGCCGGTGCTGCCTTCCTGGCTGCGCTCTACCCCGCCTGGCGCGCCAGCGTGGACGACCCGGCGCCGCAGTTGCGCGAGGCCTGAGCATGTGGCGTCTCTGCCTGATGCTGATTGTGATGCTCGCGGCCTGTGAGCAGCCCACCCCGCCCGCCCGACAGGCCGCCCAGGCAACAGTGCAGATCGGCCAGCGCATGGGGGCCGAGCCCGATCCCGGTTTTGCGCGCGCCACTGTACCGCGGCCTTTCGAGTTCCCTGCCGATCACGGCGCACACCCCGCATACGCGACCGAGTGGTGGTACTTCACCGGCAACCTGCACAGTGACGATGGTGCGCGTTTCGGTTACCAGCTCACGCTGTTCCGTATCGGTCTCACGCCAGACCCCGCAGCTGATGACTCGGACTGGCGCACCGGCCAGATCTACATGGGCCACCTGGCGGTCAGCGACCTCGAACGGCGTCTACACCACAGCCGCGAGCGCTTCAGCCGTGCCGCCGTCGGCCTGGCGGGCGCGCAAAGTGATCCGCTACGGGTGTGGCTGGGACCATGGTCGATCGAAGGTGAACCGGGCGACCCGTTTCCCGTCCGCCTCGATGCAGCCGACAGCGACATGGCGATTGCGCTGACCCTCGAACGCGGCAACCGACCGTTGGTGTTGCAGGGCGAGCGGGGACTGTCGCGCAAGGGGGACTCGCCCGGCAACGCCTCGTACTACTACTCCTATACACGGCTGCCGACGCGAGGCGAGATCCGCATCGAGAACCGGCAATATCGCGTCAGCGGCAACTCCTGGTTCGACCGTGAATGGTCGAGCTCGGCGCTGGCCACGGATCAGGCAGGCTGGGACTGGTTCGCGCTGCAGCTCGACGATGGTCGTGACCTGATGTTCTACCGGTTGCGCGGCAAAGACGGCGCGGCGCAACGGTTCAGCAGCGGGGTGCTCGTCGATACGGACGGCACGACACACACTTTGTCACTGGACAGCGTACAGGCGGTGCCGATGCGCACCTGGCAAGATGAAGATGGCGTCGCCTACCCGGTCGCATGGCACCTCTCAATCCCGCAGCACGCCCTGGACCTGAACATCGAGGCTGCGTTCGACGAGCAGGCGATGCGCCACACGGTTCACTACTGGGAGGGTGCCGTGGTGGTCTCCGGCAGTCACAGCGGTGTCGGCTATCTCGAACTGAGCGGCTATGTGGAATGAATACCCCGGGAGAACGAAAATGTCCGGCACCCCTTCGCCAAAGGTGTTGTATCGACCCATCTACCGCACCAGCCGCTGTCGCAATACCGCAACCGGCGGATCACTTTCCGGTCGCACCCGGATGGCGTAGCCGAGCTCTGCGTCCGACAGCGGTTCACGCACGACCAGCTGACGTTCCAGGACCGCGAGATCGGCATCCGAGACGTTGCCCGCCTCCTGCCTGCGCATCAGGATGCGTTGCCTCAGCACCTCGACCGGGGCATCACAATCAAGGATCACGAATGGCACTCCCAGTTCCGCCGCGAGCTCGCTGAACGGCGCACGCTGCGCGGCCAGCAGAAAGGTCGCATCGACGACCGCGACATAACCGGCATCGACCACGCTGCGTGCGAGTTCGGCAAGGCGCGCATAAGTGCGCCGGGTCAGGTCGGGCGAATAGCCACCCAGCGCCGTCGCGTCCTCGCCCGGATCCACGCCCAGCAGACGCTTGCGCTCGACATCCGAACGCAGACACAGCGCCGGCAGCGGCCCGGTCAGTGCCGCGCCCTGGAAGCTCTTGCCGCTGCCGGAAAGGCCGTAAGTGATGATCAGGGCACCGCGCCGTGCCGCCGTGAGTCGTTCGGCCAACACGAGGTAACTGGCCAGCTCGATCTCGACCAGCTGGCGCTCCTGCGCCGGCAGGTCCTGTTGCTGGCGGATGGCCGCGATCTTGGCCCGCACCATCGCCCGATACACCTCGTAGAACCGCAGCACCGCAAGCCCTTCGTAGTCTCCCGTGATCTGCAGGTAGCGATCCAGGAAACAGTAAGCCAGGGCGGCACGCCCACCGTGATGCAGGTCCATCGTCAGGAAGGCGACGTCGTTTTGCGTATCGATCCAACGCAGGCCGGGACTGAACTCGATGGCATCGAATACCACCGGCTCACCGTCGATCAGGGCGACATTGCCCAGGTGCAGATCGCCATGGCATTCGCGTACATGGCCCGTGGCCTTGCGTCGACACAGGGTGTCGAGCAGGTCCGCATACCGCTCCAGTGTCCAGGCCCGCAGTCCATTCAGCGATGGATGCCCGTCGCCGGTCAGTCCGGTGATCTGATCGAAGTTGTCCTGCATCGGCGCCAGCGCGGTTTCCGGACCGCCATAAGGCGCGGTGTCGGGACTCACCGCCGCGCCGGCATGAAACCCGGCGACGCGTCGCGCCAGACGCGCGATCAGCGAGGGGGTCAACTCCGCCGCCAGATTGGAGAGGATGGCGTCCGGATCGAAGCGCCGCATTACCACAGCCCAGTCGATCACCGGACCTCCACCGTCGACCCGAGGCGCATCGACGGAACCGGTGAGCGGCAGCGCATCCAGGTAGATGTCAGGTGCCAGACGCCGGTTCAGGCGCAGTTCCTCACGACAGGCCTGTTCGCGCGCCTGCAGGCTGACGAAGTCGAGAAAGCCCAGATCGAGAGGCTTTTTGATCTTGTAGGCAAGGTTGCCGGCGAGAATGACACTGGAGATGTGCGTGTCGATCCGCCTACGGTCGCCACCGCCCTGCGGCCAGCGGGCCGTGTCCATCAGCGCCCTGATCAGGGCTTCATGCTGTTCGGGTGTCTCGATGGCCACCGGTTTTTCCTTGCAGCTTGCACGGGCGCCGTCATCGACCGGCATCGATCGGCAACATACCACCCATTTGCGTCAATTGTTGGTCTATGCAGCGCCGGGCCATGCCTGTTATCCGCTTCTGTCCACGGCAGACCATTGCGATCACGCATTGTCAATCGACAGCGGCACTGCATAAACTGTCAAAAAAACGGAACCCTGTTTGACATGATGCAGATCGCGCTTGACGGCAAGCTGCCGCGTTCATCCGATTTCGACCAGATCGGCAAACTGTTACCACTCGACAATGCCCGCCTGCTGGAGCTGGGCTGTGGCGCGGCGTTCACGACGCGCCGTCTTGCCGAGTCCTTCCCACTGCGCGAGATCGTCGCGATGGAGGTGGACCGTATCCAGCACGAGAAAAACCTGCTGATCCCGGATCTGCCCAATGTGAGTTTCGTGTACGGCGGCGCCCAGGCGATCGCCCTGCCGGATGCATCGGTCGATGCCGTCATCATGCTCAAGTCGCTGCACCACGTTCCCGTCGATGACATGGACGCCGCGTTTCGCGAGATCGCGCGCGTACTGCGGCCCGGTGGACTGGCGTACATTTCCGAGCCGGTCTATGCCGGTGACTTCAACGATATCCTGCGCCTGTTCAACGACGAGAAAACGGTCCGTGAAGCTGCGTTTGCGGCCACCGTGCGTGCGGTGGAGTCCGGCCTGTTCGAGTTGCAGCAGGAGGTCCATTTCTTCAACACGACGCGATTCGAGGGCTTCGAGGAATTCGAGCGCCGCATCATCGGCGCCACCCATTCCGAGTTCGACATCGACGATGCCCTGTACGAGACAGTGAAGCAGCGGTTTCTGCCACATGTCGACGATGACGGCATCGCTGAGTTTCTCACCCCGTTGCGGGTAGACCTGTTGCGCAAACCCGGTTGAACAACGCGCAATCACGTTGTGAGCGCCCGCCTGTGCGGGTGCCGTCAACGCAATTCGTGTGTTTCAGGCGCTGCAGCGTCCGTACCATTTGGCGCATCGATCTTCAGGCAAGGCGGCGACCGGCCGCCGCCGGAACCCAGACCAACGATGCCCTCCCAGCATTCTCGATCGACGAAATCAGCGTCGGTCATCAGGCCCTGCGGATCGAAGCTGATCACCAGGCGGCGGTATTCCATTTTTTCGCCACCCGCGCCTGCGGCACCACCTCCCGCGAACAGCACGAACACGACCCCGCCTCTTCCATAGACCGAACCGTACGCAAACCACGCGTCATCCGGGCCAATGCCGTCCGGCTCACCGAGCAGCAACAGCACATCCGCACGCGTGGTGACGCCCTTCTTCAACTGTTTGCTGACCCCGATGTCGAGGTTTTCCCGCGACGCACCGCTATAACCCGAGGGCAGCGGCACCGGGCAGGCGGACAACACAAGGGCCAGCAACAGCACTGCTCCGCGCCCATATGCGCCGGGAATCCAGCGATGTCGCGTCTCAGGGCGCCTTGACCTGGACCAAGGCATGACGCTTGAGAACCCCGCCTTCATCGAACACCAGGATCAGGCTGGATCTGACCCCGGAGAAACCGGGGGCCTTCGCCAGTAGAAAGTAGCCACCACCGTCCTCGCCAAGACGAAAACTCATGATGCGACCACCCTCGTAGAACGCAGTCGGTTCGCCGAGGTGCAGGTATGTCTCCTCACGCGTCGTCTGGCCATCCCGTATGAATCCAAGCAGGTCGGAACGACCAAGCGGCGTGGTCGCGCAAGCGCCGAGCAGGACGGCGAGAAACAGCGCAGTGAACAGCCGTTCGACGCTCAGTCGACTTTGTTGCTCGCCAAACCAGCACATGGACAGCACTCCCGGCTCACCGGTTGAATCGACGAGGTACCGACCTATCCCGGACGAAGGTGCCGAAACCCACCCTTTCGATATCCGGATGTTTGATTCAGTGTGGGCTTGAAGCCGGGCGTCGTGTTAGCGTAATCGCCACCGCGCACTTGACGGAAAGCAAACGATGCTCAGCCTGATCCTTTTTCGCCACGGAAAATCCGACTGGGACAGCCCCTACCGCACCGACCATGAACGACCACTGACCAGTCGCGGCAAGGACGCTGCCCGCTGCATGGGGCGCATGCTGAGCAGGACCCGGCAGGTGCCTGGGCTCGCCGTCAGCTCGTCGGCGATACGCGCCCGCGAAACCTTGCATCTGGCCGCCCGGGCCGGCCACTGGAAATGCCCGATACGGATCGACAGCGCGCTGTACGAGAGTTCGGCCACAGCCATGCTCAGCTGGCTGAAGGGCCTGGACGACGCCCCCGACTGCCTGCTGCTCACCGGTCACGAACCGACCTGGTCCGACCTCGCCGGCCGCCTCGTCGGGAAAGCACTGATCCGCGTACCGACCGGTGCAATGCTGCGCGTCGATCTGGAAATCGAGGCCTGGCAGCAGATTGAATTCGGGGTCGGCGAACTGCGCTGGCTACTACCGCCGAAGGTGGTCTGTGGCGGCAAGAACGGCAAGTGAGCGGGGATTGACGATAGGTTACTGACAGGGCCGACAAAGGCCCTGTCAGCGTGACGCGGCAGTCGCTTGTCAGCGTTGACGCCAACCGCCACTGGCGTCCTGCAGCCAGTATCCGGGCAATGCCTCCTGCACCCACACCTTGGCGAAGGTGCCGCGCACTTCGGCCTCCCATTCCGGATGGCCATTGGCGCGGGCGATCTCGCTGTACAGTTTCGCACGGTCGGCGTTCTCGTCCGCCACCAGTTTTTTCACCTGGTTGCGTTCGCCCAATGCGGCGGCGTTGAGATCGCGTATCGTGACCGAGCCCTTGTTGTCGAACCCGATCACCCCGCTGCGGTAGAACGGGGCCAGCCTGGATTGGCGTTTCTGCATACTGGCGCGGATCGCACTGATCGCCGCGGTATTGATATTGATGTCGGCCTGTGCCGCCTGCGCCGGCGCCACCAGTGCCTCCATCATCACCCCGAATGCAATGGCCAGTGGGTGCCCCTGCGGTGTATACGACTGTTTGTCGTCCGGCCTGGCCGGAGGTGCCTGCTCCTGCGGCTCGCTCTTGAGCACATCGCGCACGATGGTGCGCGCCGCCTCCTCCGCCGCCGCCGCGGGAAAATAGATATTGATCGTGACGCAGGCCGTCAAAGCCAACACCATCAGTGGAAGTCCGATAATCCTGTTCAACATGCCTCGTCCCGTCTCGATCATTTGATCTGTGCCCCTTCGACCTGAATCTGTTGCAAGCGTTCCACCAGGTCTTTCCACGCCACGCTGCGGTTGCGCCCGATCACGTCGATCCTGGGCAGACCCGAACCCTTCACAAGGTAGTAGCCGCCATCCGGTCGCGCAAGCCCGTCGAGGTCGGCCACACTGCCCTGCAGCAGTATTCTCAGATCGATCCTGTCGTAGCGAAATTCGTCGAAAACACGCAGCACCGTGGCCGACAGCCCGGCCGGCACACCACTGCCCAGCTCGGTCAGATTTTCCACCGCACGCTGACTGATTCTGTGACGCGAGTCATCGTTCTGCGGCGTATACAGGTGCAGGTCGAAGCGGTCGGGCTGCCAGCCGACCAGCTGGATGCTGCGCATGTCGGCATCCAGTCTGCCCTCGATGCGGCCGAACGCGAAGGTCTCGGTCAGTGCCTCGAGTTCGAGCCCACGCATGATCGCGTCCGCTTTCAGCACCGGCACGGTGCCGAGCGGATCCTGGATGCTCAGCCCACTGACCTCGATACGACCGCCGAACGCGCTGAATTCGAGGCCGCCACCGACGCTGAACAGACCTTCGACATAATTCAGTTCGCGCAGCTGTGCGCTCAGACTGCCATTGAACGGTGGCCATTCCAGGGTCCGGGTCAACTGCTCCAATGAGACATCGCGCAACGAGGCACTGGCCTCCCACTTCGGCCTGGCACCGGCGATCAGTGCGCCGCTCAGCGCAAAACGGTCGAGCGCGATCGAACCGCCCAGCACCGGCACCACAACCGGCTCCACCAGATCGATGCGATCAGCGGCAAAATGAACCCGGACGTCAAAGGCGCCCGTGGGTATTCGGTAGATGCTGGCGCCCGCGATCGCCAACCTTGAGACCGGCACCACCTTGCTGCGGTCCCAGCCGATGCTGCCGTCGGTATCGTCGAGGGCGAAGCGACCCTGTCGGTCCTCCAGCGCGAGATCCTTGATCTCCAGGCCTGCCTGGTCCAGACCTTGTTCGTCGAAGTGCAGAACCAGTCCGACGTGACCCGCGACCTGCATGTCATCCGCCGGGGTGCCGATCAGGAATGGCTGCAGCAGGCGCCCGTACAGCCGACCGGCATCGTCACTGTGCAGGGCAATGGTCAGGTCTTTCGGTGCGAGCCCAGGTCCCTGGAACAGGCCGGTTGCGGAGACGGCTGCGGTACCTGCCAGTTCCAGCGAGCCGCCGTCCAGCTGCAGGCGCACCTGCTGCGGCGACCAGCTGCCCGAGAGGCTGAGTGTCACAGGTCCATCACTGGCATCGATGAAAAGCGGCTCTGCATAAGCGGCACCGCTGGGCCAGGCCAAAGTGGCATCGAAGCGCCATAACGCCTTGCGTACCCGCCCGCGCAGCTCGGTCTTGATGACCACCTTCTCCGCCGCCTGGGTGCCATCGGGTGAAGCATAGGCAAGCTGGTCGAACACCAGGTCGGCGTCGACGGACTCAAGGCCCGCAGGGCCGCCCCCCAGCTTGACCAGGCCGCTGGCGCGTCCCTCGATGCCCCAGTCGGATGGCAACGCGAGCTGGCCGCTGAGGGCCGCCAGTCGTGCGATCGTGGTGCGATGAGGCTGCAGCCGTGCGGACCAGACGCCATCATCGGCATTCAGTTCCAGTGCCACCGTGCCCTGCGCCAACGCCAGCCGGGGTATCGTGATCTGCAGGTGGCCGTCGTCAACGTAGCTGCCCTGCCAGGTCGCATCCTGTGGCTCGATCGGTGACGCCTGCAGCTTCAGGCGTCCGTGCTCACACAGCCAAGCGGACCCGTCGCGCGACACGTCCGGACATTCGAGCCGGAGACCCTCGAGGGTTCCATGGCTGTCCGGCAGCACCAGATTCGCCACCGTGATCGCGACGGCGTAGTGATCGACGGCGACCTCACTCAGGCTGATCGCGATGCCATCGGCACGCCAGCCCTCCCCTTCGATGTCATCGACCGAAAACCCCAACTCGAACGCCGCCATGCCTGCCGCGCTGAATATGCTGAGTACGCCGACGGCCAGCAGCCGACACGACGGGTTGCCGGGATCGATCAGGGAATGGACAGATGGGTTCACCTGTCCGAATGTGCGTCGCACGGCCGGTGGCGTCAAGGTCGCCGCCCCGGCCGATACGCGGATTCAGAATGCGTCGCCCGGAATGCGCACCCAGCCTTCCATCAACACCCGCGCACTGCGGCTCATGACCACCTTGTCGACCGTCCACTCGCCGCCTTTGCGGCTCGCCGCCGCACCGACCTTCAATGTGCCCGATGGATGACCGAAGGTAACGCTGTTACGGTCACCACCGCCGGCCGCCAGGTTGACCAGGGTGCCCGGGATCGCGGCGGCCGTGCCGATCGCCACCGCCGCGGTGCCCATCATCGCGTGATGCAGTTTTCCCATCGACAGCGCCCGTACATTGAGATCGATGTCCGCGGCCGAAATCTGCTTGCCACTGGAAGCCAGGTAGTCCTGCGGTGGGGCGACAAAGGCCACCTTGGGGGTGTGTTGACGACCGGCGGCCTCGGCAACGTCCTTGATCAACCCCATGCGCAGCGCGCCGTGGGCACGGATGTTCTCGAACATCGACAGGGCCGCGTTGTCGCCGTTGATCGCGTCCTGCAGCTCGGTACCGCTGTACCCGATGGCCCCGGCGTCCAGAAAGATCGTCGGGATACCGGCGTTGATCATCGTCGCCCTGAAGGTGCCGACACCGGGCACGTCGAGGTCGTCCACCAGGTTGCCGGTGGGAAACATCGCGCCTTCGGCATCGGCGGGGTCGATGAACTCCACCTGCACCTCGGCCGCCGGGAAAGTCACGCCATCGAGTTCGAAGTCACCGGTCTCCTGCACCTCCCCGTTGGCAATGGGAACATGGGCGATGATTGTCTTGTGGATGTTGGCCTGCCAGATACGCACGACCGCAATGCCGTTCTCCGGGATCCGCTGCGCATCCACCAGGCCGCTGGCGATGGCGAACGAGCCGACCGCGGCGGTCAGGTTGCCGCAGTTTCCGCTCCAGTCGACGAAAGGCCTGTCGATCGATACCTGACCGAACAGGTAGTCGACGTCGTGATCGGGTCTGCCGCTCTTGGCCAGAATGACTGTCTTGCTGGTGCTCGATGTCGCACCGCCCATGCCGTCGGTGTGCTTGCCATAAGGGTCCGGGCTGCCGATGACGCGCAGCAACAGCCGGTCGCGTGCCTCACCCGGTACCTGCGCCGCCTGCGGCAGGTCGCCCAGGTTGAAGAACACACCTTTGCTGGTGCCGCCACGCATGTAGGTGGCCGGTATTCTGATCTGGGGTACGGATGTCATTGCGATCACCTGCCTGATTCAACCGGCCGCGGCCGATTCGAGAAAGTCCTGGGCGAACCGTTGCAGCACACCGCCAGCCTGATAGATCGCCACCTCTTCGGCGGTATCCAGGCGACAGGTCACCGGTACCTCGGCAGTCTCTCCGTTACTGCGGTGAACCACCAGCGTCAGCTCGGCACGCGGTGTCGGCTCACCAACGACATCAAAGGTCTCGGTACCGTCGATGGCGTAGGTCTTGCGCGTCTCTCCCGCCTTGAATTCCAGCGGCAGCACGCCCATGCCCACCAGGTTGGTGCGATGGATGCGCTCGAAGCCCTCGGCGACGATCGCCTCGACGCCCGCCAGCCGCACGCCTTTGGCCGCCCAGTCGCGCGACGAACCCTGACCGTAGTCGGCGCCGGCGACGATGATCAACGGCTGCTTGCGTGCCATGTAGGTCTCGATCGCCTCCCACATGCGGGTCACCTTGCCTTCCGGCTCGATGCGCGCCAGTGAACCCTGTTTGATCTGTCCGTTCTCCTGCACCATCTCATTGAGCAGCTTCGGGTTGGCGAAGGTTGCCCGCTGTGCCGTCAGGTGATCACCGCGGTGTGTGGCATAGGAGTTGAAGTCTTCTTCCGGCAGTCCCATCTTCGCCAGGTACTCGCCAGCGGCACTGCTCGCCATGATGGCATTCGATGGCGAAAGGTGATCGGTCGTGATGTTGTCACCCAGCACCGCCAGTGGCCGCATGCCCCGCATTGTCCGCACGCCGGCCAGCGCGCCTTCCCAGTAGGGCGGGCGCCGGATATAGGTGCTCTGCGGCCGCCAGTCATACAACGGGCTGATCTTTTCGCCCGATTCGACCGAGGCCGCGAACATCGGGATGTACACCTGTCGGAACTGCTCGGGTTTCACGCTCGCGTTGACGATCGCATCGATCTCCTCGTCGCTCGGCCAGATGTCTTTCAGCGTGACAGGATTGCCGGCCCCATCGGTTCCCAGTGCCTCGTTCTCGATATCGAAGCGGATGGTGCCGGCGATGGCATAGGCGACGACCAGCGGTGGTGAGGCCAGGAACGCCTGCTTCGCATAGGGATGGATGCGGCCATCAAAGTTTCGGTTGCCCGACAGCACCGCGGTGGCATAAAGATCGCGATCGATGATCTCCTGCTGGATCCCGGGGTCCAGCGCACCGCTCATGCCGTTGCAGGTGGTGCAGGCGAAACCGACGATACCGAAGCCAAGCTTTTCCAGCTCGGGCAACAGCCCCGCCTCTTCCAGGTACAGCTGCGCCACCTTGGAGCCGGGCGCAAACGAGGACTTGACCCAGGGTTTGCGCACCAGGCCCAGCGCGTTCGCCTTGCGCGCCAACAGACCGGCGGCCACCACATTGCGCGGGTTGCTGGTGTTGGTGCAGCTGGTGATTGCCGCAATGATGACGGCGCCATCCGGCATCAGGCCCGGCTCGTTCTCGACCTTGCCGGCAATCCCACGCGCCGCCAGCTCGGACGTCGGCACCCGGCGGTGCGGATTGGAAGGGCCGGCGATATTGCGCACCACGCTGGACAGGTCGAACGTGAGGGTACGCCCGTATACCGCACCCTTCAGGCTGTCCGCCCACAGGCCCGCCTGTTTCGCGTAGGTCTCGACCAGCTCGACCTGCGCAGGTTCGCGACCGGTCAGCTTGAGATAGTCGATGGTCTTGTCGTCGATATAGAACATCGCGGCCGAGGCCCCGAACTCCGGTGTCATGTTCGAGATGGTCGCGCGGTCACCGAGCGTCAGATCGGCTGCACCCTCGCCAAAGAACTCCAGGTAGGACGACACCACTTTCTGGTTGCGCAGGAATTCGGTCAATGCCAGCACGATATCGGTGGCGGTGATGCCGGGCTGCCGCCGGCCGGTCAGTTCGACACCGATGATGTCCGGCAGCCGCATATACGACGCCCGGCCGAGCATCACGCTCTCCGCCTCCAGTCCGCCGACGCCAATCGCGATCACACCCAGCGCGTCCACATGCGGCGTATGGCTGTCGGTGCCGACCAGGGTATCGGGAAAGGCGACGCCATCGAGCGCATGGATCACCGGGGACATCTTCTCCAGGTTGATCTGGTGCATGATGCCGTTACCCGGTTGGATCACGTCGACGTTCTTGAACGCCTTCTTGGTCCAGTTGATGAAGTGGAAGCGGTCCTCGTTGCGCCGGTCCTCGATCGCACGGTTCTTGGCGAACGCATCCGGGTCGTCACCGCCGCATTCGACAGCCAGTGAGTGGTCGACGATCAACTGGGTCGGCACCACCGGGTTGACCTGCGACGGATCACCACCCTTTTCGGCGATCGCATCTCGCAGGCCGGCGAGATCGACCAACGCGGTCTGCCCCAGGATGTCGTGACACACCACGCGTGCCGGGAACCAGGGGAAATCCAGCTCCTGCCTGCGCTCGATCAGCTGCTTCAGTGCATCCTCGAGTGACGCCGGATCACAGCGCCGGACCAGGTTTTCGGCCAGCACACGTGAGGTATAGGGCAGACCGTCATAGGCACCGGGCGCGATTGCATCGATCGCCGCACGGGCGTCGAAATAGTCCAGCTGGGTGCCCGGCAGGTTCTTACGGTATTCGGTATTCATCTAAATCCCCGTGGGTAACGGCAAGCGGCTCAAAGGTCATTCCAACTCATCGCTTGTCGATCGGCACGAACGACTGATTCTCCGGCCCCACATAGTTCGCCGACGGCCGGATGATCTTGCCGTCCTGGCGCTGTTCGATCACATGCGCACCCCAACCGGTAGTGCGCGAGATGACGAACAATGGCGTGAACATATCGGTGGGCACGCCCATCTGGTTGTATGACACGGCAGAGAACCAGTCGAGGTTGGGGAACATCTTCTTGATCTCCCACATCACCGACTCCAGGCGGTCGGCGACATTGAACATCTTCATGTTGCCATTTTCTTCGGACAGGCTGCGCGCCACGCGCTTGATCACATCGTTGCGCGGATCACCGATGGTGTAGACCGGGTGGCCGAAGCCGATCACGATCTCCTTGCGCCCGACGCGCTCGCGGATATCCGCCTCGGCCTGGTCGGGATCGTCGTAACGACTCTGGATGCGGAACGCCTCTTCGTTGGCACCGCCGTGCTTGGGACCACGCAGCGCGCCTATCGCCGCGGTGATCGCCGAATGCATATCGGAATTGGTGCCCGCCACCACGCGCGCGGTGAAGGTCGAGGCGTTGAATTCATGCTCGGCGTAAAGGATCAGCGATGTATGCATCGCACGCACCCAGGACTCGCGCGGCTTCTCGCCATGCAGCAGATGCAGGATGTGTCCACCGACGGTGTCGTCATCGGTCTCGACGTCGATCCGCTTGCCATTGACCGCGAAGTGATACCAGTACAACAGCATCGAACCGAAGCTGGCCACCAGGCGGTCAATGATATTGCGTGCCTCGGGCTCGGCATGATCATCCTTCTCCGGCAGGCAGCAGCCCAACACGGAACAGCCGGTGCGCATCACATCCATCGGATGCGCCGAGGCCGGCAGCGCCTCGAGCGCCTGTTTGACGGCCACCGGCAGCCCACGCAATGAGCGCAGCTTGGCCTTGTAGGCTGTCAACTCGGCCTGTGTCGGCAACTTGCCGTGGACCAGCAGATGGGCGATCTCCTCGAACTCACAGGTCTCGGCAAAATCGAGGATATCGTAGCCGCGATAGTGCAGATCGTTGCCGGTCCTGCCGACCGTACAGATGGCGGTGTTGCCCGCGACGGTGCCCGACAGGGCGACGGACTTCTTGGCTTTGGGTAGGACTTGTTCACTCATTGTTTCTGGCTCCAGATGTCATTGGCCGGCCTCGGCAGAACCGATCCCGTCCTGCGGTTGCAACAGTCAGTCGGCTTCCGATTCGAACAGCTGGTCGAGCTTTTGTTCGAACGCGTGGTAACCCAGGTAGTCGTAGAGATCCATGCGGCTCTGCATGATATCGATCACGTTCTTCTGTGTGCCTTCGGCGCGCAAGGTCTGGTAGACCCTGAGTGCCGCCGCATTCGCGGCGCGGAACGCCGACAGCGGGTACAGCGCAATGCTGACGCCGGCGCCCGCCAGTTCCTCTGTGGTAAACAGTGGCGTCGCCCCGAACTCGGTGATGTTGGCGAGCACCGGGACCTTTACCGCATCGACGAACTCACGGTATTGCGGCAACTCATTGATGGCCTCGGGGAAGATCATGTCTGCCCCGGCCTCGACGCAGGCGCAGGCGCGGTCGATCGCCGACTGCATGCCCTCGACCGCCAGCGCATCGGTGCGTGCCATGATGACGAAGTCCGGATCGGTCCGCGCATCGACCGCCGCCTTGATCCGGTCCACCATCTCCACTTGCGACACGATGGCCTTGTTCGGCCGATGACCACAGCGCTTCTGCTGTACCTGGTCTTCGATGTGGACCGCTCCGGCCCCACACTTGATCATCGAACGCACCGTGCGCGCGATGTTGAACGCGCCGCCCCAACCGGTGTCGATATCCACCAGCACCGGCAGGGTTGTGACATCGGTGATCCGCTTGAGATCGGTCAACACGTCTTCCATCGTGGTGATACCGAGATCCGGAATGCCGCAAGAACCGGCGGCAACACCGCCACCGGAGATGTAAAGCGCCTTGTAGCCGGTGGCCTCGGCCAGCCGCGCATGGTAGGCGTTGATCGCACCGATGCACTGCAGCGGCTTCTCGCCCGCCACAGCGTCCCTGAATTTCCTGCCTGCTGATTCGATAGTCATTTGGTTTCCCGATTGCGTTGCTTGCCAGTCTTCCAGGGGCACGCGCCTGGCGGCCGATGCCTCCGGTCCGGTGGCGGAAAAATTACTTGCGTGCGGCGAGCAGACGCTCGACGTTCTCCCGCGAGGCGCGCACGTGGGCACGCATCATCAGTTCGGCCATCTCCGCATCGCGGCGCTCGATCGCATCCACGATGTGTTCGTGCTCGACGAATGCCCGGGGGCCGCGCTTGCTCGCCATGCCGAACTGGTAGCGGTACAGGCGCACCAGGTGGTAGAGGTCGTTGCACAACAGGTCGACGATGCGCGCGTTGTGACTGCCCTGGACAATCCGGTAGTGGAAATCCAGATCGCCTTCACGCTGAAAGTACGCATGGTCGGCGTCCTGCGCGATCTGTTGCCCGTGCTGCTCCAGCAGACGTCGCAGATCCACGATCTCCTCGTCACTCATGTTCTGCGCCGCCAGCCGTGCCGCCATGCCTTCCAGCGCCTCGCGCACATGGAAGATCTCCAGCAACTGGCGACTGCTCATGGTCACCACGCGCGCACCGACATTGGGCCGGCGCACCACCAGTCCGCAGGCCTCCAGGCGCCCGATCGCCTCACGCAGCGGGCCGCGACTGATGCCGTAGCGGCGCGCCAGTTCGGGCTCGC
This sequence comes from Chromatiaceae bacterium, assembly GCA_024235315.1. Lineage (GTDB taxonomy): Bacteria > Pseudomonadota > Gammaproteobacteria > Chromatiales > Chromatiaceae > Thiosocius. The sequence continues at coordinate 37,670 of JACKMP010000005.1, forward strand.
TGATCTTGCTGCCCGGCGGAATGTCACCCTCCACGATCGCTTCGCGCAGCAGCGAGAAGATGCGATCGGGGATGGTGCCGCCGACGACGGCGGACAGGCCGCCGTCCGGTTGCTGCGTGGCCGTCGCCTCAGCCCTTGGCATAACCGAGGCTGCGCAGGGATTCGGCGATTTCGTCGAGGATTGCCGGATCGTCGATGGTCGCCGGCATCTTGTAGTCCTCTCCATCGGCGATTTTCACCATGGTGCCACGCAGGATCTTGCCGGACCTTGTCTTCGGCAGGCGCTTGACCACCGCTACCAGTTTGAACGCAGCAACCGGGCCTATCAGGTCACGCACACGCTTCACCAGTTCGGCCAGTACCTCCTTCTCATCGCGCTCGACGCCGGCCTTGAGCACCACCATGCCCAGCGGCAGCTGGCCCTTGAGCGCATCGGCCACCCCGATCACCGCACATTCCGCCACGTCGGCATGACCGGCGAGCACCTCCTCCATCGCACCGGTCGACAGACGGTGCCCGGCCACGTTGATGACATCGTCGGTGCGACTCATGATCCACAGGTAACCGTCCTTGTCACGGTAGCCCGCGTCGCCGGTCAGGTAATACCCGGGATACTTGCTCAGGTAGGAATCGATGAAACGCTGGTCGTTGCCCCACAGGGTCGGCAGGCAGGACGGCGGCATCGGCAGCTTGATCACGATGTTGCCCATGTCGCCGTCGGCCATCTCGGCGCCCTCCTCCGAGAGGATGCGCACGTCGTACCCAGGCATCGCCACCGTCGGCGAGCCCGGCTTCACCTCCATCGGCTCTATGCCCATCGGATTGGCCGCAATCGCCCAACCGGTCTCGGTCTGCCACCAGTGATCCACCACCGGCTTGCCGAGCTTGTCGCGCGCCCAGAACAGGGTATCCGGGTCACAGCGCTCGCCGGCGAGAAACAGTGCCTGCATGCACGACAGGTCGTATTTCTTCAGGAACTCACCATTCGGGTCCTCTTTCTTGATCGCCCGGAACGCCGTTGGCGCGGTGAACAGCACCTTGACGCCGTACTCACTGATCACACGCCAGAACGCACCGGGGTCAGGCGTGCCGACCGGCTTGCCTTCGTACATCAGTGTCGTGCAGCCGGCGAGCAGCGGACCGTAGACGATGTAGCTGTGCCCGACCACCCAACCGACGTCAGAGGCCGCCCAGTACACGTCGCCTGCCTCGACATCATAGATATGCTTCATGGTCCAGTGCATGGCCACCGCATGACCACCGTTGTCGCGCACCACGCCCTTGGGTTGTCCGGTGGTGCCGGAGGTGTACAGGATATACAGCGGATCGGTCGCATCGACCGGGACACACTCGGCCGGTTGTGCGGCGCCCACCACGGCATCCCAGTCGAGGTCGCGGCCTTCGGTCAGCGGCGCCTCGGCCTGTGGCCGCGCCTTGATGATGCAGGCTGACGGCTTGTGTAACGAGATTTTCATCGCCTCATCGAGCAATGGTTTGTAGACCACGACGCGGTTTGGCTCGATCCCGCAGGATGCGCTGACGATGACCTTCGGCTTCGCATCGTTGATCCGGGTCGCCAGCTCGTTGGCGGCGAATCCACCGAACACCACCGAGTGCACGGCACCCAGTCGGGCTGACGCCAGCATCGCAATCGCCGCTTCAGGGATCATCGGCATGTAGATCAGGACACGGTCACCCTTGGATATCCCCTGCGCGCGCAGAGCGCCGGCGAAGGCTGCGACCTCATCGCGCAATTGGGTATAGGAGTAGGTTTTCTTCTGACCGGTAACCGGCGAGTCATAGATCAGTGCCGCCTGCTCACCGCGGCCGGCCTCGACGTGGCGGTCAACGGCGTTGAAACAGGTGTTCAGCTTGCCGCCGGGGAACCAGCGTGGCACCGGCCTGGCGTCCGGATCGAGTACCCGGTCCCAGGGCTGGTCCCAATGCAGCGACGCCGCGGCCTCGCCCCAGAAACCGGACGGGTCTGCCAGCGAACGTTGATAGAGCGCCTTGTAATTGCTCATTTATTCCCCCTTTTTTGTATGCGTGGATCAGCCAGGCTACTTTCGCATCGTCCCCGACAGAACCGTGGCCGTGCCCGTTTTCGATCGACTCAGGTTAATGCAATGGCACAAAGTGTCGACAATTTTAGCGTGAAGATCTGGAAAGACGACCTCTTGGGCGGTTTTCTACCATTGATTTTTCAATTATGTCGACATTAATTCTCCGCTTCGCCGCCTTGCCTCAGGTATCGACGAGGCATCAACCCCGCCTGCACCCGCCTGATCGCCTGTCCTCAAGCGCCCGCCGCCGCGGCCGATAGCATCAGCGTCCACGTCGCAAGCTGCCGCCAGGGCGCGCAGCTGCGCCAGCCCCAGGGAAAAAGGGTGAGGATTTCATCCGGACACGGGTACAAAACATGCGAAACGACCCAGGCCATCGCCGAGACCGCATCCGTCGGGTGATCGGGGCATGGATGGTATTTTCCCTCCTGCTGGGTCACAGCGTCGCTGTGCACGCGGTGGACCCTGCCGGGCGGACCCTTTTGCTCGGTGTGCATCCCTACCTTTCGTACGGCGAGCTGCAGAACCGCTTCCAGCCGCTCGCGCACTACCTCGCCAGATCACTCGGCGTGACCCTCAAGGTAAAGGTTGGGCGCGACTACGCCGAACACGTCGACGAGGTCGGGCACGACCGCATCGATATCGCCTACCTCGGGCCGATTTCCTATGTCCACATGGTCGAGAAGCACGGCAGCAAGCCGCTGCTCGCGCGCCTCGAACGCAATGGCAAGGCGGTCCTGGTCGGCCACATCGTGGTGCGGGACAACAGCCCGCTGCAGCATGTCACCGAGCTTCGTGGCAAGGCATTTGCGTTCGGTGATCCCGAGTCCACCATGAGCACGGTCGTCCCCCAGGCGGTACTCGCCGCGGCCGGGATATCCCTGGGTGATCTCAGCCACTACGCCAACTACCGTGGGCACTCGAACGTTGCACTGGCGGTGCTGAGCGGCCAGATGGATGCGGGGGCGATCAAGAGCGAGGTCTACGAGGATTTCAGCGAGCGCGGACTCCGATCACTGGCGAGAATGCCCGAGGTTTCGGAGCACCTGTTTGTGGCCCGTGGCGATATGCCGCCACTGCTGGTGGAAAAGATCCGCATGCTGCTGCTCGGCATCGCCGACGACCCCGAGGGAATGCTGGCGCTCAAGGCTCTGCACCGCGACGCCACCGGTCTCGTCCCAGTGTCGGACCGTGACTACGACCCTCTGCGCAAGTTGCTGACAATGACAGGACAACAAGACGACCAGCAGGATGGGCAGGATGCCGGGCGCTGAGTCCAGCCATCTGCGCGGCCTGGCGGCCACCTGGGGCGTGATGAGCCTGGTCGCCATCTTGATCACGACGCTGATCTTTCTCAATGAGAAAAACACCCGGCTCGATCGCGCGCAGGAACAGCTGGTGACGGAGGCAGGCTATGTCCAGCACATCCTGGCAGCCGCGCTACGTGCCGGCGAGTACCAGCAGGCGCGGGAACAGATCGCATCATGGGGCAGCCTCAACAGCGACACGGTGCGCCTGGACCTGACTGCCGACAACGGGTTCATTCTCGGGGAGTTCCGCCGTGATGCACCCGGTGCCCGCACGCAACAGCACAGGACCGCGATCCCCTTCTCCTACCGCGGTCATGCCACCATGGTCCTGGAAAAGACACTCGAACCGACGTACCGGGCGATCGCCCAGCTGGGCTGGCAGCTTGCCGGCAGCGTTGTCACCCTGCAGCTGCTGGGACTCATCCTGGTCTACCAGCTTCGGCGCTACCGTCGACAGGTCCGGCGTGCCCAATCTGAATATGATCGCCGCCTCGAGGCACAAAGCGCACTCGAACGCATGGCCACACTGGACGCGTTGACCGGACTGCCGAACCGCTATCTTCTGGATGAGCAACTGACCCTGCGCGTGGCCGAGGCCGAGCGTTTCGGCCGCAAGCTCGCCCTGCTGTTCATCGACCTCGACAATTTCAAGAACATCAACGACTCCTTCGGCCATGAAGCAGGAGACAAACTGCTGAAGATCGTTGCCGAGCGAATGTCCGGATGCCTGCGCAGCTACGACCTGCTTTCGCGTTTCGGCGGTGACGAATTCGTCATTCTTCTTTCCAGCATGCCGGGCGCCAAACAGATCGAGCATGTCGCGCGAAAAGTGTTTGAGGCATTGCAACCGATGATCCAGGTCGCGGAACGGGAACTCTTTGTTTCGGTGAGCATCGGCATCAGCATCTACCCCGATGACGCTGAATCCCCCAGCGACCTGCTGCGAACGGCGGACGCCGCGATGTACACCGCGAAAGAAGCCGGCCGCGACTGTTATCGCTTCTACACCACAACCATGAATGAGGCCCTGGCCAGACGCCAGCAGATCGAGCAGGGATTGCGCGAGGCGCTTGCCGACGGCGATCTGTATCTCGTGTACCAGCCCCAGGTCGAGATTGCCAGTGGGCGCATCTGCAGTTGCGAGGCACTGCTGCGCTGGCGCCGTGAAGGCAGGGAGATCCCACCAGGTGAATTCATCCCGATCGCCGAACAGTCCGTGCTGATGCGTCAGATACAATCGTTTGTGATCACCGAGGCCATACGCCAACGTGCGCAATGGAAGCGCCAGGGTATCCACGACGTTCGCATCGACATCAATTTCTCCGGCGCCAGCCAGCTGATCAATGAAATGATTCCGCAACTGCTGCAGGTGGTCGACGATGCGGGGATCAGCCCGGCCGATATCGGCATCGAGTTGACCGAGCACGCGTTGATCGATGCCTCGGAACAGACGATTGCCAGGCTTTCCGATCTGCGTGAACGCGGCAGTACGATTTCGCTCGATGACTTTGGCACCGGTTATTCGTCCCTCGGCTACCTGAAGAATCTGCCGGTCGATATCCTCAAGATCGACCGTGCCTTCGTCAAAGACCTGCCAGACGGCAAGATGGACTGCGCGATCGTAAAGGCGGTTATCGCGATGGGGCACAGCATGGGCAAGCGGGTCCTGGCGGAGGGCGTCGAGACCCAGGCCCAGATGGACTATGTGCACAGCGAAGGCTGCGACCTGGCGCAGGGATTCCTGCTGTATCGTCCGGTGGAAGCGTCGGTGATCGAGCCTCGACTGCTGCGCAGCTCAAAGACCGCTTCGTTCACGGCCGTACCCGGCAGGTGAACGGGGCCCGCGAGGCCCCGTTCTTCGGTGCATACAATCAGTCGCGCGTCTGGCCGGCCAGGTACAGCCAGGTATCGATCACGGTATCCGGGTTCAGCGAGATGCTGCTGATCCCGCGGTCAAGCAACCACTTCGCCAGATCAGGATGGTCGGACGGGCCCTGGCCGCAGATACCCACGTACTTGCCGGCCTTTCGGCACGCCGTAATCGCCATATCCAGCATCTTGAGCACCGCCGGATTGCGCTCGTCGAAGCTGTGCGCGATCAGGCCGGAATCGCGATCGAGGCCGAGGGTCAGCTGCGTCATGTCATTCGAGCCGATCGAGAAGCCATCGAAATATTCGAGAAATTCCTCAGCCAGCACCGCATTCGACGGCAGCTCGCACATCATGATCACGCGCAGGCCTCCCTCGCCACGTTTCAGGCCGTTCTCACCGAGCAGACGCTCCACGCCGGCGGCCTCTTCCAGCGTACGCACGAATGGGATCATGATCTCGAGGTTGGTGAGGCCCATGTCGTCGCGTACGCGGCGAATCGCCTCGCACTCCATGTCGAAACAGGCACGGAAACTCGGCGCCAGGTAACGTGCAGCACCGCGGAAACCGATCATCGGGTTTTCCTCGTGCGGCTCGTACAGTGTGCCGGCCACCAGGTTGGCGTATTCGTTCGACTTGAAGTCCGACATGCGCAGGATTACCGGCTGCGGATGGAAGGCCGCCGCGATGCTGGCGATCCCCTCGACCACGCGTTTGACGAAGTACTCGCGCGGATCACCATAAGCGGCAATACGTTCATCGATCTCGGCACGGATGTCAGCCGGTACCCGGTTGAGCTGCAACAGCGCCTGCGGGTGGATGCCCACCATGTTGTTGATGATGAATTCCAGGCGCGCCAGCCCCACGCCCGCATTCGGGATCTGTGCAAAACTGAACGCACGTTCAGGGTTGCCGACGTTCATCATCACCTTCACCGGCACCGATGGCATGCTGTCGAGTTCGATGCGCTTGAGCTCGAAATCCAGCTCGCCGTCATACACATAGCCACTGTCACCTTCGGCGCAGGACACCGTCACCGGCTGACCGTCCTTCACCTTCTTCGTGGCATCGCCGCAACCGACCACCGCAGGCACGCCGAGCTCACGGGCAATGATCGCGGCGTGACAGGTACGGCCGCCGCGGTTGGTGACGATCGCCGCCGCTCGCTTCATGATCGGCTCCCAGTCCGGGTCCGTCATGTCGGTGACCAGCACGTCGCCCTCGCTGATCTTGTCCATATCATCCAGGCTGGTGATGATCCGCGCCTTGCCGGCGCCGATACGGGCGCCGATCGACCGGCCCTCGACGAGCACCTCGGACTTGCCCTTCATCTCATAGCGTTCGATCACGTTGCCGGAGCGGCTCTGCACCGTCTCCGGGCGCGCCTGCACGATGTACAGCTCACCATCGATGCCGTCCAGTGCCCACTCGATATCCATCGGGCGGCCGTAGTGTTGTTCAATGTGCATCGCCTGGCGCGCAAGGCCCTCGATCTGCTCGTCGGTCAGGCAGAAGCGCCGCCGTTCGGCATCGTCCACCGGCACCGTCGTCACCGGGTGAGCGCCCCCCTCTGCATAGATCATCTTGATCGCCTTGCTGCCGACATTGCGCCGCAGGATCGCCGGCCTGCCGGCCGCAAGGGTCGGTTTGTGCACATAGAACTCATCGGGGTTGACCGCACCCTGCACGACCATCTCGCCGAGGCCGTAGCTGGCGGTCACGAATACCGCGTCACGAAACCCGCTCTCGGTATCCAGCGTGAACATGACGCCACTCGCACCGATGTCCGAGCGCACCATTTTCTGAATGCCGGCCGACAGCGCCACCAGCGAATGATCGAAGCCCTGATGCACGCGATAGGAGATGGCGCGATCGTTGAACAGCGAGGCGAATACCTCGTGGATGCGTTGTTTGATGTCTGAGAGGCCGGACACGTTGAGGACCGTCTCCTGCTGACCGGCAAACGACGCGTCGGGCAGGTCTTCCGCCGTCGCGGAGGAGCGCACCGCCCAGGTGACTTCGGTGCCGTATTCCTTCTCCAGCGTCTCGTAGGCCTGCTTGACTGCGGCGTCCAGGGCCGGTGGGAAAGGCGTGTCCATCACCCACTGACGGATCTGCCTGCCAGTGGCCGCGAGCTTGTTCACGTCGTCGACATCGAGCTCATCGAGTGTCTTGTTGATGCGGTCTGCCAGGCCGTCATGCGCAAGGAATTCGCGATACGCCTGGGCCGTGGTGGCAAAACCGCCCGGCACTTTGACGCTTCCATCAGCGGTCAGGTTGCGCAGCATTTCGCCCAGAGATGCGTTCTTGCCGCCGACACGGTCGACGTCACTCATCTCCACTTCATGCAGCCACAGGATGTATTCGCTCATTGCAGTCCTCTACTTTGCCTTCTTACAGGCTCTTTTTTATCAAAGACGCCAGTTCCTCGATCGAGTGCGTCGTGGAATCCAGTACCGTCATGCCATGACGGTGAAACATGTCCTGCGCCATCTGCACCTCCTTGTAGCAGCGCCGCAGGGAAGCATAGTCGCTGTTCGGTCGCCGCAGCTCGCGTATCGCGGCCAGGCGCTCGGGCTCGATTGTCAGGGCGAAGATCTTCTTCTTGTGCGCCAACAGTTCGTCGGGAAGATCGCCCTTCTCGAAATCCTCTTCGGTAATCGGATAGTTCGCCGCGCGCATGCCATAGTGCAGCGCGAGGTACAGACAGGTCGGCGTCTTGCCGGAGCGCGACACCCCGACCAGGATAACGTCGGCCTTGCCGAACTTGTTCAGACGCATACCGTCGTCGTTGTGCAGCGCATAGTTGATGGTCTCGATGCGTGCCTCGTAGTTTGCCGGATTGACCAGGCCGTGACTTATTCCCGACTGGCGGACCGGCGCCATGCCGAGCGCCTCGGTCAGCTCGGGCATGAAGCGGTCGAACAGCTCGAAGTAGTGACACTCGGCATGTTTGAGCAGCGTGTTGATCTCCTCGTCGACCATGGTTGCGAACACGATCGGCTTCTTGCCCTCGGCCTCCGCCCGGTGCGCCAGCTCGTTGGCAAGGGCCTGCGCCTTCTCTCGGGTGTTGATGAACGGGGTATAGCGTTTGATGAAGCGCGCATCACCGAACTGCGACAACAGGCTCTGCCCGTACGCCTCCGCAGTAATACCGGTGCTTTCGGAAACGAAGTACACCGAACGGCTGACCGTGTCAGTCATACAGGAATTCCAGCCAGTGACCGGCACTGACCAGTGCCGCTTTCGCCTCCTGCCAGCGGCCAGGCAACCGCAGGTGATGTGCCATCGCCTCGTCCATCGCCTGCGCGACCCCGCGATAGCCCGCCAGATAGACGAACACGCTACCCTGCCCCATCAGACGCCACAGGGCATCCATGTTGGCGGTTGTGCTTTCGGCACGATCCAGCGCAGTCGCCGAGTAGCGGGTCTTCAGGGCATCGAAAGCGCGCTGCGTGGCAGCGTCGAAATACTGGTCCTGGTCGGCCCCGTGCTCGTTCATATACAGGTGCTCGAGCCCGGTCTGCGGTCCTTCGAGCATCAGAACCTTGCCCATCCAGTCGAGCTTCCGGGACTGGACTTTGTGCGCCAGCCAGCGGAAAGGCACCATGCCGCAGCCGGCACCGATGATCACCATGTTGCTGCGCGAGCCCATCGGGGGATAGAAGGGGTAGGCGAATGGCCCGTATATCGGCACGCTGTCGCCCTGCGCCAGACCCATCAGGTGATGCGCCATGCCAGACCCGGCATTTCCGTGGTCGCGGACATAGATGGTGATGTCGATAGAGTCTTCGAACGGTACGGCACCGACAGATTCGACCGAGTAGCGCCGCAGGCCGCGGGCGAGATCACCGGGATCGTGTCCGGGTACGAGGAAGGCGACATCCGACCCGGCCGCGAACGAGCGGCCCTGCGGCGAGAGATTGAGCATCAGCTTGTCGACGCGATGCAGTCCCGGCAGGTCGACGACAACCGATTTGTGTACCACCCGCGCGAGTATCGGACTGTCGATCGTTGCATCAGGCTTGCTCATTGCTTGAACCTCTCATGTTGTTATTGCGACGCACCCCTGCATCGAGCCGCTTGCGCCCAGCGCCAAGTGTATACCCGGACGCCGGGTTCACGGCCTGTCGTTACCCGGCGGTCAGGCGCCCGCCGGCGACAGTGCGCAGGCGCTGCAAATCACGCCGTCCTCATCTGCGTACAGGTAGGCCCCGGGCACGAACCGGACACCGGAAAAACGCACCTCCACGTCACGCTCGCCGACGCCCTTCTTGACGCTCTTGAGCGGATGCGTGCCGAGTGCCTTTACCCCAAGATCCATGCGCGCGATGTCCGCCGAGTCCCTGATCAGGCCGTTCATCAACACCCCGGCCCAGCCGTTCTCCACCGCCTTGGCGGCCAGCAGGTCTCCGAGCATCGCGCAGCGCCTCGAGCCACCGGCATCGACCACCAGCACACGACCCTCGCCGGGCTCGGCCACCGCCTCCCTGACCAGCGAATTGTCTTCGAAGCATTTGATCGTCGAGATCTGTCCATGGAAACGGGCACGCCCGCCGAAACTTGAGAAACCGGGATCGCAGACCTGCAGTGAATCCGCGTACTCATCGCACAAATCCGCCGTCTTGAATTGCATGGTGGCCTGTCATTCCTCGCCGTAGATGAAGCGAAAGCGCTTGCTGACCGAATAGGGGAAGACATCGCGCTGCCTGCCGTCACGAATGTCCTGCTGCACGCCTTTCCAGTATTCGGGACCGAGCATGTCGCGGTGGTGCCGCATGAAGGCCCGGCGCAGGTCCGGGTCGATCAGCAGAAAACTGGCGAATTCCTCGGGAAAGACGTCGTTCGGTGCAACCGAGTACCAGGGCTCGGCTGCCAGTTCGTCTTCCGGGGTACGCGGCGCCGGGATGTGTCGGAAATTCATGTCGGTCATGAACTCGATCTCATCGTAGTCGTAAAAGATCACCCGCCCGTGCCGCGTCACCCCGAAGTTCTTGTAGAGGAGATCACCGGCGAAAATGTTCGCCTCGGCCATCTCCTTGACCGCATTGCCGAAACCGATCACGGCATCTTCCTTCTGTTCCTTCGTCGCTGTCTGGAAATACAGATTCAGCGGATCGAGGCGACGCTCGATATAGAGGTGGCGCACGATCACCTTGTCGCCCTCGATCTCCAGGCTCTTGCCGCACTTGTCCTTCAGCTCCGCCATCAGCTCGTCGGTGATGCGCGCAATGGGAAACGCGGCGTACGAATATTCGAGCGTATCGGCCATGCGCCCGACCCTGTCGTGCATCTTCACGATCTGGTATTTGCGCTTGACGATCTCGCGATTGACTTCCTTTGGCGGCCGGAAGTAGTCGTTGATGACCTTGAACACATAGGGGTAGGACGGCATGGTGAACACCGTCATGACCATGCCCTTGATGCCGGGAGCGATCTCCAGCTTGTCGTTGGAATGCGCGAGGTGGTGCAGAAATCCGCGGTAGAACTCGCTCTTGCCCTGCTTCTGCAGCCCGATCGAGGTATACAGATCTGCCTTGGTCTTGGTCGGCAGCATACGGTTGAGGAAATGCACCACCGCGGCCGGGGTTCCGGTCTCGACCATGAAATAGGCGCGCGCGAAACTGAACAGATTGGCGATGTCGTCGCCCTCCATCAACAGCGTATCGACGTAAACGCCGCCTTTCTCGTTGTTCAGAATCGGGATCACGAACGGGATGACCTCGGCGCCATTGATCGCGCGGCCGACGATATAAGCGGCTTTGTTGCGATAGAACGGCGCGCGCAGCACCTGCAGATGGAAGTGCCGGCGCAGCTCCAGCCCCGGCATACCGCGCATCTTGATGTGACGGACCAGTCGCCGAACATCGCGGTTGAGATCCTCGAACGGCAGGCTGAGTGGGATGGCCTGCAGGATCACGCGCACTGAACGGGTGAGGCCGTGCCGCGTCGGATAATAACTGTCGTATACCGGATCATCGTCGTCCAGATACTCGGTCGACAGACCGGGACGCACGAAGATGTTGTCGTTGTTGTAGTAGCGGCGGTGGAAAAGCCAGGTGAACACGGAGTTGTAGAAGGTCTCCGCGAGTTCGGGCTGCTTGTGTTCGTAAAGCAAGCCGATATAGCGCAGCTTGACCTCACGCCACAGGTCTTCATCAACGTCACTGTCGAGCCTGAACTCTGCCTTCAGACGTTCGGTGGCCTCGCTGACCCGCTGCGTATAGAGATTGATGCGATCACTCGCCGCCTGACGCTGTCCACGCCAGTCGCATGCCTCGAAGCGTTGCCTCGCCTGGCCGGTGATCTCGAGGAAGATCCGGTAGTGGCGATTGAAGCCGTCGAGGATGGTCGCGGCAATGCGGCGCGCGTTGAGTTCCGTCATCCGGTTGTGGCCTGCCAATATCTCCGATTGCAGGTTCAATGATGAATGTTCGGTCCCTGGAACACCATCCTCATGACGGGCCAGGACGGTGACGCCCGATTGCTCAAGACACTTCGACACGGCAATCCTTCCAGTCCCTTGTCCGCAGGACCCGCCCGGCCCGCCGCGACCCCCGGGCACAGGACGCCCCGGGGTCACCGCAACGGGCCGGCGCGATGCCTAGCCGAACTGCTCTTCTTCGGTCGAGCCGGTGAGTGCCGTCACCGACGAGGCGCCGCCCTGGATGACCGTGGTGACGTCATCGAAATAGCCGACACCGACCTCCTGTTGATGCGACACGAAGGTGTAGCCCTTGTCACGTGCGGCAAACTCCGGCTCCTGGACCTTCTCGACATAATGCTTCATGCCCTCGCCGCGGGCGTAGTCATAGGCCAGGTCGAACATGTGGTACCACATGTTATGGATACCGGCGAGGGTGATGAACTGGTACTTGTAGCCCATCGCCGACAACTCGTCCTGGAACTTCGCGATCGTGGTGTCGTCGAGGTTCTTCTTCCAGTTGAACGACGGCGAGCAGTTGTAGGCCAGCAGCTTGTTCGGATTGGCGGCCAGCACGGCCTCCGCGAACTCGCGGGCAAAACCGAGGTCCGGGGTGCCGGTCTCGCACCACACCAGATCCGCGTAAGGTGCATAGGCCACGCCGCGGCTGATCGCCTGTTCGAGGCCGTTTTTCACACGGTAGAAACCCTCCGAGGTACGCTCGCCGGTGAGGAACGGCTTGTCGTTCGGGTCGACGTCATTGGTCAGCAGGTTGGCCGCCTCCGAATCGGTGCGTGCCAGCAGCAGCGTCGGCACACCCATCACGTCGGATGCGAGGCGCGCTGCGATCAGCTTCTCGACAGCCTCGCGGGTCGGCACCAGCACCTTGCCGCCCATGTGACCGCACTTCTTCACCGCCGCGAGCTGGTCCTCGAAGTGCACCCCCGAAGCGCCGTTGGCGATCATGTTCTTCATCAGTTCGAAGGCGTTGAGCACGCCACCGAAGCCGGCCTCGGCATCGGCCACGATCGGCAGGAAGTAATCGAGATAACCCTCGTCACCCGGGCCGACGCCGCGCGACCACTGGATCTCGTCCGAGCGTTTGAACGCATTGTTGATACGGCGCACCATCGTCGGCACGGAGTCGTAGGCGTACAGCGACTGGTCGGGGTACATGGTCTCGGAGGTGTTGCCATCGGCAGCCACCTGCCAACCGGACAGATAGATGGCCTCGATGCCCGCTTTCGCCTGCTGCACAGCCTGTCCGCCGGTCAGCGCGCCCATGCAGTTGACGTAGCCCTTCTTGGCATCGCCGTGGACCAGGCCCCACAGCTTCTCGGCTCCGCGCTTGGCCAGGGTGTACTCTGGCTGGACCGAGCCACGCAGACGCACGACGTCCGCCGCCGAATAGCCGCGCTCAACGTCCAGCCAACGCGGGTTTTCCGCCCAATCCTTTTCCAATGCCTTGATCTGATCTTCTCGGGTCATCGCCTATCTCCCGTCTCACTCATTTAATTGTATGAATCGCGGCGCTGCCGACCGGGGTCATACAGCGACGTTACGAACCGTTTTGTTGCGTTGCAACAATCCGCTAAAGCTACCCGCATAAAGACAATCGATCAATCTCAACCGCGGACCGATCACAACCCGGAAGACAACCGAACGCCAATTTTTTATTGTGTTTAAACAGCTACTTACGCCCTATTATTTATTTTTGTGCAGCGCAACAGACGGAACAAATGCAAAGTATTGATAAACGCTATCCTGCGCTGAGCACGTCTGCCCTCTCCGCCACCGCTACAAGGCACCCTCGGCCACCCGGTAGGGCAGGTACTCCGGCCGCCACATGCGCGCCCTCACGTAGTCACCCAGCGCCGCAAGATCCTCGCTGTCCAGGTCCGTCCGACTCGCCGAGCCGTCGCGCAATGCCACCGCCAGGACCTTGGTCGCGACTTCGACGCTGACCTCCCGCAAATCGTTGATCGGCGGAAAGATGCGTTCTCGCGACAGATAGTGGCGTTCGGTGTAGTCGGCCAGCGCAAAGGCCGACTCGATGATCATTGCATCGCTTATGCGGCGACAGCGACCGAGGATGGCGGCGAAACCGATACCGGGAAACACGAACGCGTTGTTGCCCTGACCGACAGGGACGCGCGCGCCCTCGTACTCGGTGTCGGCAAACGGACTGCCGCTGGCGATGATCGCCTTGCCATTGGTCCAGGCGATCAGGTCCTGGGGGATCGCCTCGCAGTTCGAGGTCGGATTGGACAGCGGGAAGATGATCGGTCGCTCGGCGTTCTCCGCCATGTGCCTGACCAGTGGCTCGCTGAAAAGGCCGCTGACACCGGTCAGGCCAAGCAGCACGGTCGGTCTGGCCTGCTCGATCACCTCCAGCAGGCTGGGCACCTCGCCGCTGATCGACCAGTCCGCGTAGGTCTCCTGATACTGGCTGACCGGCAACTGGTAGCCCTGCGCCGACACCCCTTCGACGACCAGGCCGCCAACGTCCATCACGAACATCTGACGCCGCGCCTGTTCGCGCGACAGGCCCTCATGCACCAGGCCCTGTTGAATCGCCTTGGCCACACCAACGCCACCGGCACCGGCGCCGACCACACAGATGCGCTGATCGGTCAGCGCCTCACCCTTGAGCTTGCATGCCGCGATCAATCCGGCCAGCGTCACCGCACCCGTGCCCTGGATATCGTCATTGAACGACGCAATGCGGTCGCGATATCGCTCGAGGACCTTGAACGCGACATCCTTGGCAAAGTCTTCCCACTGGATGACCGTCTTCGGCCAGCGTCGCTTGACGGCGTCGACAAAGCGGTCGACCAGCTCCAGATAGGCGTCACCGCGCAGGCGCGGCTCGTGAATGCCGAGGTAATCCGGGTCTTCGAGCAATTCCCGACGGTCGGTGCCGACATCGAAATTGACCGGCATGGTATGGAACGGGCTGACCCCTGCGCCGGCGGTATACAGTGCCAGTTTGCCGATGCAGATCGCCAGGCCGCCGTGTCCCTGGTCACCGATACCGAGGATGGCCGAGGAATCCGTGGCAACGATCATGCGGACATCCAACAGCGGGTAGTCGGCGAGGATCTGGTCGATATGGTCGATGTTCTTGGTCGATACCGTGATCCCGCGCGGCGCCTGGTAGAGGTCGCTGTACTGCTGGACCGCCTTACCCACAGTGGGCGTATAAACGATCGGCATCATCTCCTCGAGATGCTGCTGCAGAACGGCATAAAACCGCACCTCGGAGCGTTCCTGCATCGCGCGCAGATACTGGTATTTCGCGATGTCATCCGGCTGACGGCAGAAACCGCGATATAGACGCGCCACCTGCTGCGGCAGATCGCAGACCTGTGGCGGCAGCATCCCTTCAAGCCCCAGCTCGCGGCGCTCACGTTCGCTGAACGCCGTACCTTTATTGGTGGCAGCAAGACGCAGCAGCGCATTGCCTCGCAGGTAGACCTCCAGATAACCCCTGCCCTCGCCGTCGGTTTTGTAGGCAAAGTAGGGACTCAGTCGTGCCATGCGCTCCCCTTGGCCAGGCCTCGGTCAGGCGACCTGATGTCGCTGTTTCTTCAGTTCCACACGCCGTGCATGCAGGACCGGTTCGGTATAACCACTGGGCTGCACTCTCCCCTTCAGCACGAGATCGAGCGCCGCCTGAAACGCGATGCCGTCGTAGTCCGGCGCCATCGGCCGGTACTCGGGGTCGGCCGCGTTCTGCTGATCGACGACCACCGCCATGCGGCGCATGGTCTCGACGACCTGGGCCTCGTCACAGATCCCATGATGCAGCCAGTTGGCGATGTGCTGGCTGGATATGCGCAATGTGGCGCGGTCCTCCATCAGGCCGACATCGTTGATATCCGGCACCTTCGAACAACCGACTCCCTGATCGATCCAGCGCACCACGTAGCCGAGGATGCCCTGCGCGTTGTTGTCCAGCTCGCGCTGGATCTGCGCCGCCGACAGCCGCGAGGGATCCGCCATCAGCGGCGGCGTCAGGATGTCGTCGAGGCTGGCACGCGGGCGGGACTTGAGTTCGGCCTGCCGTTGCGCCACGTCGATATCATGATAGTGCATGGCATGCAGTGTCGCTGCGGTCGGTGATGGCACCCAGGCGCAGTTTGCACCTGCCTGTGGGTGCGCGGTCTTGGTCTGCACCATGTTTGCCATCTGGTCCGGGATCGCCCACATGCCTTTGCCGATCTGAGCGCGGCCGGCCAGTCCACAGGCCAGGCCGACATCGACGTTCCAGTCTTCGTACGCGGCAATCCAGGGTTGGGTCTTGATCTCGGCCTTGGGAAGCACCGGGCCGAGTTCCATGCTGGTGTGGATCTCATCGCCGGTGCGATCGAGAAAGCCGGTATTGATGAAGATGACGCGCTCGCTGGCGGCGCGGATGCACTCCATCAGGTTGACCGTGGTGCGTCTCTCCTCGTCCATGATGCCGACCTTGAGGGTATTGCGCGCCAGGCCGAGTACATCCTCCACCCGCCCGAACAGGGTATTGGTAAAGGCGACTTCCTCCGGCCCGTGCATCTTCGGCTTGACGATATACACGCTGCCGCTTCGCGAATTGCGGAAACGGCTGTTGCCGCGCAGATCGTGCATAGCGATCAGGCTGGTCAACATCGCATCCAGAATACCTTCCGGTATCTCGTGCCCCGACTGATCCAGGATGGCGTCATTGGTCATCAGGTGGCCGACGTTGCGCACCAGCATCAGGCTGCGGCCCGGCAGACTCAGCGTGCCACTTCGGGAAGACGTGTACTCACGGTCCGGGTTGAGTGCACGCTCGACCGGCTGGCCGCGCTTGTAGAAACGCTCGGACAGGCTGCCCTGCATCAGCCCGAGCCAGTTGCCATAGACCTGCACCTTGTCTTCCGCATCCACCGCCGCCACCGAGTCCTCGCAGTCCATGATCGTGGTCACGGCCGATTCGAGGTACACGTCGCGGATGCCGGCTGGGTGCAACTGCGCCACCGGGTGATCGCGCTCGATCACGATATCGATATGCAGTCCGTTGTTGCGCAGCACGATATTGCCGAGCTTTCCTTCGCGCTCGCGATAGCCGACGAACTCGGCAGGATCGACCAGGCCGGTGGTCCGACCGTCGGCCAGGGTCGCTGACAACCCCATGTGGTCATTGAAATGGACCAGTGCGTACTCGCTCACCTCGGCGTGCGAACCTTCGGTCAGTGGCACCGCATCGTCGAGAAACGCAGCGACCCGCGCGACAACTGCAGCACCGCGCTTCACGTTGAACGTCAGGCCTTTTTCCAGGCCGTCGTCTTCGGGTATCACGTCAGTGCCGTAAAAGGCATCGTACAGGCTGCCCCAACGCGCATTCGCGGCATTGAGTGCATAGCGTGCATTGTTGACCGGGACCACCAGCTGCGGACCGGCGACATGCGCAATCTCGTCGTCGACGTTGTCCGTGGTGATCGAGAAAGGTTCCCCTTCCGGCACCAGGTAGCCGATCCCGGACAGAAATGCCTTGTAAGCTGGCATGTCCAGTGGCTCACCGCGCCTTGCCAGGCACCATTCATCGACCTGTGCCTGCAGCTGCTCACGCTTGGACAACAGGGCCCGATTCAGCGGTGCAAGATCCGTGACGATGGCGCCAAATCCCTGCCAGAAGGCGTCGGTCGCCACACCGGTGCCGGGAAGGGCCTTGTTCTCGATGAAATCGTAAAGTGTTTTCGCAACCTGCAGGCCGCCGGCGGATATGCGCTCTGTCATGAAAAGACTTCCCTAAATTACAACTGATCTATCGTCACAAGACTAAGAGTAGTGCGCGGGAAATACTTATAGTTAATCCGTCAACCTCATCATAGGCTGGCGCAATCATGGTGGCGGCAGCACACGATGCCTCCCGCACCCGGCATTGCGGCGCACAGAAAAAGGCCCACCACCCTGTCGGGTGGCAGGCCTTTTCGGGTCCGACGGCGTCCGATCAGCGCTTGTTGAGCCACTCACCGATTGCCGGCGGGATGGTCTTCTGCGCCTTGCCGCTGACATAGATACCGATGTGGCCACCAGGGAACGACAGCTCGGTATAGTCCTTGCTGCCCACCACCTTTTTGAGCGCCCTGGAGGCGTCCGGCGGCACCAGATGGTCCTGCTCGGCAAACACGTTGAGCACCGGCATCTTCACCTTGCGCAGATCGACGGTGTACTCACCGATCTGCACCTCGCCTTTCATCAGCTTGTTCTGTTGGAAGAAGTCCTTGATGAACTGACGGAAGGTCTCGCCAGCCTGATCCGGACTGTCGAATATCCACTTTTCCATGCGCATGAAGTTTTTCAGCGCCTTGGGGTCGTCCATCAGGTCGACCACACCCAGGTATTTCTGCGCCATCAGCTGGTAAGGCTTGAGGTTCAGGAAGGTCCAGTTGAGCATCTCACCAGGGATGTTGCCCTGCGTATCGACCAGCAGGTCGATGTCCACGTTCTGCACCCAGTGGCTGAGCATGTTGTCCGGCGTCTTGAAGTCGACCGGGGTGACCATCGTCACCAGGTTCCTGACCTTTTCCGGGTGCATCGACGCATAGCAAAGGCTGAACGCACCGCCCTGGCAGATGCCCAGCAGGTTCAGCTTGTCGATGCCGTGACGCGCGCAGATGACGTCGATACAGCGATCGAGATAACCGTTGATGTAGTCGTCCATCGTCAGGTAACGATCGGCGGCGTCCGGATATCCCCAGTCGATCAGGTACACGTCCTGTCCGGCATCCAGCAGGCCACGGATGGTCGAACGGTTTTCCTGCAGGTCAGCCATGTAGGGGCGATTGACCAGTGCATACACGATCAATAGCGGCGTCTTGTTGCTCGCCGGCTGTTCACTCTTGTAGCGGTACAGCACCAGCTTGTCTTCCTTGTACACCACCTCTTTCGGGGTGATGCCGGTCGGGATATCGCCGACCTCCATGAGGTTGCCCACTCCCTTGGCCAGTTTTTCGTTGAAGCCGCGAGCCTCACTCAGGATCTCGTCGGGTCGCATCTGAAACGGAATCATCTTTAAGTCACCCTTTGGTCTTGGTTCGCGGTCAGCCGAGCAGTTTCTTTGCCTGCCCGATCCAGTCGTCACGCAGGATGCGTCCCTGCGCCTTCAGCGCCTCGTCGAGCTGTTCTGCAAACTTGGTGTTCATCGCCGCCAGCTGGGCGTAATTCTTGATGCCCTGGTCGTAAAGCTTTTCCGCCATCTTGGGGCCGATCCCCTTGATAGCCGTCAGGTCTTCCGCGACATCATCGATCGGCAGCCTGTCCTGTGCCGGCGCTTTGGCCTGCTGCTGTCTTGGCCGTGCCGCTTCGGGCCTGGCCTTGGCCAATTGCTCGATCTGCGCCCGCATCTCGGCAATCTCACGCCGCAGGTGGCGGTTCTCGCGGCGCTGTTCCTGCTGCCGGCGCTGTACGGTATCGATCTCCGAACGCGTCGGAATGTTCATCAGCTGGTAGTGCTGTTCCGCCAGCTCGTTCATGTCCTTGCGCACCCGCATCAGCGAGTTCACGAGATCGCCGTACACCACCTGGTATTCGTCGCTCATCACGAACTCACCGTAGGCCTCTTCGCTGGCGTCCACCCACATGTCATACAGGGCACGCAGCGACTCGATCTTCTGTCCCGCCGCGTGCATATCCTGCAGACGCTTCTGGACCGATTCCAGCGACGCCAGCGCGGTCTTGCCAAAGGCGACCTTGTAGGCGCGAAATGCCTCGTGGTACGTGAGCAGATGCCGCGCCAGCTGCTGGATGTGTTCCTGCTGCTCGCGCGTGTAACCCAGCCCCGGCACCGACAGTGCACGGCAGAACTGTTCCTGCGCTGCGCCCAGCCCCGGCATCTCGATGCCGCCGGGCAGATGGCCGGCAGCAATATCCTTGAGGTAGTCCTGCGACATGTTCAGCCAGGGCGCGAGGGTGTCCGCCAGCTGCGCCCATGTGTTGAGCGTGGTGCCGCTGACGCCCGGCAGATCCGGCGTCGCCAGGTCCATGTTGTTCTGCACCTGCGCAATCCACTGCTGCAGTGCGGCCTGCATCGAGGACATCCACATCTGCATCGCCGCATCCGGTTGCTCCTGGCCAGACGCACCGAACATGCCCTCAGCCATCGACATGAAGCTCTTGCCCATGTCGTAGAAGCGCTGCGCGACACCGCCGATGTCGCCCTGGGCCTGCGGCTTCACCGACGACCACCACTGTTCGACCATTCCGGTGAACGGGTTGGCTGCCCCGCCAAACGGGTTGCCACCCATCGGGTTCTGGGCGAACGGATTCTGCATGAAAGGGTTCTGTGCAAACGGGTTTGCGGTGAAAGACCCGAAGGCGCCAAAAGGATTGGCAGCGGGGCCCTGGGCGCCACCGACGCCCGATTTCCTGGCGAAATCGCTCCAGGTATCCCAGTATTTACGCTGGGTGGCGACCCAGTCGTTCATCAACGTCTCGTTCCAGTTGTTCGAATTTGTACTCATAATCAGTGGTCCAAGGTGGTTCGTGGCAATTGCTTCTCGTGGCCCATCAACCGGCGTGTTCACCGGGTTTGTGCATTGCACCAAAACACGCTAACATGCATTCTTGTGCAGTGCAACAAAGTTCAGTGGCCGCCACCGGGCGACAAAAAAAACGCCCGGGGTGACGCTGACAGTCTAGTTACTTTAGCGCTCCCTGCCGCAGCCGCAGGGACCATTCAATAACCGGAGGATTTCATGAGCAAAGATGTCGTAATCGTCGCGGCCGCGCGTACCGCAGTGGGTTCGTTTGGCGGCAGCCTGGCCGACGTACCGGCGCACAAGCTGGGCGCAGCCGTGGTCAAGAACCTGCTTCAGCGCACGGGCCTGAAGCCCGACCAGATCGACGAGGTCATCCTCGGCCAGGTGCTGACCGCAGGCTCCGGTCAAAACCCGGCGCGGCAGACCGTGATCGAGGCGGGGCTTTCTCAGGAGACCCCGGCGATGACGATCAACAAGGTCTGCGGCAGCGGCCTGAAGGCCGTACACCTCGCCTTCCAGGCGGTGATGTGTGGCGACGCCGATATCGTGATCGCGGGCGGCCAGGAAAACATGAGCGCCTCACCGCACGTCCTGCCGGCATCGCGCAAGGGCAAGATGATGGGCGACTGGCAGATGACCGACACCATGATCAAGGATGGTCTGTGGTGCGCTTTCAATGACTGCCACATGGGCATCACCGCTGAAAACATCGCCGACAAGTACAGCTTCAGCCGTGCCGAGCAGGATCTGTTCGCCGCCGAGTCGCAAAACCGCACCGAGAAGGCCCAGGCGGCCGGCAACTTCGATGCCGAGATCGTCCCGATCGAGATCCCGCAGCGCAAAGGTGACCCGGTGGTGTTCGCCAAGGACGAGTTTCCGCGCGCCGGCACCACGGCCGAGAAACTGGGCGGCCTGCGCCCCGCGTTCAAGAAAGACGGTACCGTCACCGCAGGCAACGCCTCCGGTATCAACGACGGCGCCGCCGCCGTGGTCGTGATGTCGGCCGACAAGGCAGCTGAACTCGGCCTCAAGCCGCTGGTGCGCATCGTGTCGTTCTCCAGCGCCGGTGTCGACCCGGCGATCATGGGCACGGGCCCGATCCCGGCAACCAAGAAGTGTCTGCAGAAGGCCGGCTGGGCGGTCGCCGATCTGGATCTGGTCGAGGCGAACGAGGCATTTGCCGCACAGGCGATGTCCGTGAACAAGGAGCTGGGCTGGGACATGGCCAAGGTCAACGTGTCCGGCGGTGCGATCTCGATCGGCCACCCGATCGGTGCATCGGGCGCTCGCGTGCTGGTCACCCTGCTGCACGGCATGCAGCGCGAACATGCTCGCAAAGGTTTGGCTACACTTTGTATCGGCGGCGGCCAGGGGGTCGCAATGGCCGTGGAAAGTGTGGGGTGAGATGCCTGAACTCAAAAACAAGGTAGCACTGATAACAGGTGGTACGGGCGGCATCGGGTCGGCCATTTGCCAACGGCTGGCCGACGCCGGTGTGCGCATCGCGACCACCTATCGGAATGCCGAAAAGGCCGAGGCCTGGGCGCAAGACCAGGCCTTCGAGCCTTTGCTGGTGGCGTGCGACGTCGGCGACTACGACGACTGCGTACGCATGAAGAGCGAGGTCGAATCGCGGCTGGGAACGGTCGATATCGTGGTCAACAACGCCGGGATCACGCGCGATGCCTCGTTTCGGAAGATCACAGTTGAGAAATGGCGGCAGGTGATCAATGCCAATCTCGACAGTGTCTTCAACGTCTGTCACCAGTTCGTCAATGACATGAGCGAGCGTGGCTGGGGGCGGGTCATCAACATCGCCTCGGTCAACGGCCAGAAGGGTTGTTTCGGCCAGACCAACTACTGCGCAGCCAAGGCCGGGATGCACGGATTCACGATGGCGCTGGCACAGGAAGTGGCACGCAAAGGCGTCACGGTGAACACGGTGTCACCCGGGTATATCGCCACCGACATGGTGATGGCGGTGCGCGAAGACGTACGTGAGCAGATCATTGCGCAGATTCCGGCCGGTCGCCTGGGCAGGCCGGAAGAGATCGCGGCACTGGTCGCGTTCCTCGCGTCGGAGGATGCGGGGTTCATCACTGGCGCCAACTTCGCGTCCAATGGCGGCCAGCACATGCATTGATTATGCAGTGCGCCGGGAATCCAATGCCTTATGCTTTTTGCCGGCGGGGTTCCGTATAATGACCCTGCAAACGGTATGCGTTTATTGAAAATCTACGGCGTGAGGAGTGCCGTGTTATGGCTGCTGAGCGACTGATAAAAAAATACCCCAACCGCCGCCTGTACGACACCACCGAGAGCCGCTACATCACACTCGACGAAGTGCGCGAGATGGTGCTGAAAGAGATCCCGTTCAAGGTGATCGATCGCCAGAGCGAGGAAGACATCACGCGCAACATCCTGCTGCAGATCATCATGGAGCAGGAATCCGGCGGTGAACCGCTGTTCTCCGCTGACGTGCTGTCGCGTTTCATCAAGAACTATGGCGAGGCCACGCAGACCGGGTTTGCCGAATACCTCGATACCAGCCTGCAGTTCTTCAGCGAGCAGCAGAAGGTCATCCAGACACAGATGGGCAAGGCGCTGGAAGGGACACCGATGGACTACTGGGTGAAACTCGGCGAACAGAACATGAAGCTCTGGCAGGACATGCTCAGCACCTCCAGCGATCGCAAAAAGAAGTCCTGACCCACCCCGGCGGCAGGCGCATTAAGCGCCGCACAGCCAACCAATCACATTGCCTTCGCGGCATTGCATCCCTATCCTTGGCGACCTGGCAAACCCGGGATAACAAGCAATGTCGAGAATCCGCGTCACCGAAAAGGATGGCAAGACCACGATCATCGTCACTGGCGATTTCACCTTCGAAGTGAACCGCGATTTTCGCAATGCCTATCAGGCCCTGCCCGCCGGCAAACCGGTGACAGTGGATTTTTCAAACTCGAACTACGTCGACAGCGCCGGACTGGGCATGCTGATCCGCCTGCGCGAACATGTCGGAAAAGACGCCAAATCCGTCACCCTGACTGGCGCCAATGCGACGATCAAGACGATCTTCGAGGTCGCCAATTTCGGCCAGATTTTCCGCATCGCCTGACGCTCATGGTGTTTTCCTCCCCGGAACATGCGACGGCATGACACCATGACCGTTGCCCTCACCCCATCCCTCTCCCGCGTGCGGGAGAGGGGGACGAGGAGACGCTTCGCGTTGTCTCACCTTATCGGCTTTCAACGAATGCGGTTGCGTCCATACAGCGCCGCCACCCGGTAGGCCTCCGCCATCGTCGGATAGTTGAACGTGGTGTTGGCGAAATAGTCGATGGTATTGGCCTCACCCGGCTGCGACATGATGGCCTGGCCGATATGCACGATCTCCGAGGCCTGCTCGCCGAAACAGTGAATACCGAGCAATGCCAGCGTCTCCCGGTGAAACAACAGCTTCAGCATGCCGACACTGCGCCCGGCGATCTGCGCACGCGCCAGGTTCTTGAAGTCGGCGCGCCCGACCTCGTACGGAATATTCTGCTCGGTCAGTTCACGCTCGTTGCGCCCGACCGAGCTGATCTCGGGGCTGGTGTAGATGCCGGTCGGGATATCACCGAGCAGGTCCCAGTCACAGCTGCCGTCGGCAATCAGATGGCCGACGAACCGTCCCTGATCGTAACTGGCGCTGGCCAGGGCCGGCGGTCCGATGACATCGCCAACCGAAAAGATGTTTTCGACCGAGGTGCGGAAGGTCTCGTCGACCTCGATCTGGCCACGCTGGTTGATGGTGACGCCGATCTCTGCCAGGCCCATGTCCTCGGTGTTGCCACTGCGGCCGTTGGCCCAGAACAGCACATCCGAGCGCAACACCTTGCCGGACTTGCAGTGCATCACCACGCCCTTGTCCGTGCTCTCGACCGTATCGATGGTCTCGTTATGCACGATCACCACGCCCTGGTCGCGCAGGTGGTAACTGAGTGCGTCGGTGATCTCGTCGTCCAGGAACGACAGCAGACGATCACGCGTATTGATCAGATTCACCTTCACGTCGAGATTGGCAAAGATCGACGCATACTCGCAGCCAATGACCCCGGCCCCGTAGATGGTGACACGGCGTGGCGTGTAGGCCATCTGCAGCACCGTATCGCTGTCGAGTATCCGTGGGTCGGAGAAATCCAGCTGCGGTGGCCGGTAGGGGCGTGACCCGGTGGCAATCACAAAATGCCTGGCATGGATTCTCAGGGCATTGCCCGAAGGACGCGCGATCTCGATGCTGTTGCTGTCGAGAAAGCGTGCCTTGCCATGGATCACATCGACCCGGTTGCGCCCGTAAAAACGGTGCCGCATGCTGACCTGACGCGATATGACCTCATCGGCGGTGCGCAGCAGCTGTGGCCACGACACATCCATGAAACCGACCGTGTGTTCGAACAGCGGGTGGTGGCGGTAGTCGGCCAGCAGTTGAATCGCATGACGCAGCGCCTTGCTGGGGATCGTACCCTTGTGCGTGCAATTGCCGCCGACCTGGTCCTGCATCTCGACAACCGCGACGCGCTTGCCCTGCTTCGAGAGCTTCATGCTGGCGCCTTCACCCGCCGGCCCGCTGCCAATCACGACAACATCGTATTCCTGCATTGCATCACCCCTGGCCACGAAGCGCCCACTATGCCGCACCCGATGAGATTGCGTCATGTTTTAACACAATGCTCTGCGTCGCGTTCCACCAAGGGTAGCGCGCCGTGGACGCGGGCAGTCAGGCCGCAGAATTGGGCTAAAGTTCAAGAACAGGTCTGCACGGACATCGAGTCATTTCCCGCGACGGAGGTAACCGTGGATTTTCAGGAATTGTTGCGGCGATACATCCTCCCGCACTGGATCGAAGACCAGTCACCGGACGCCGAACACCCGCACCGACGACGCTACACCGTCGCGTACAGGCGCAAACAACGCATCGTCAAGAACGTCTGGATCGCCAGCGGACTGGTGATGATTGTCCAGGCCTCTCCGGCTATCATTGCAGGCATGCTGTTAGGCACCACATTCCTTTCATTTGTCATACTCGACGAGACCCCTTGAGCTGAGTCTGATCCCGCCATGCCTTTTTTCGATGCCAACCCGCTGCACAAGCTCGCCTTTGAACCCGGCGATGCCGAGGCGGTACTCGACCTGCAGGGAATGCCCGACGAACAGGCGCTACAGGCCGTCGAGCAGTTGCTGCGGACACCACAATCCGCCAGCTCCTACCTGATCCGCTTCGACGCTGCAGCAGAGGACGGGCGCGAGACGCTGTTCCTGCCGTTGGGCCGCCGGCTGTTACAGGCCCGACGCGACGGCCAACTCGCGCGCTGCCTGCCCGCTGCCGATGGCGCGGGTTACTTCATCGCCTTCACCGATTGATATCAGTGAGTGCGTAGGAGCCGAGCCCCCTCGGCGATAACCGCACCGAAGCCTATCGGCCAGAGGCTGGCCTCCTACGGGTCGGTGCTCCCGGCAATCCCACCACCCAATGATTTCGTAGGAGCCGAGCCCCCTCGGCGATAACCGCACCGAAGCCTATCGGCCAGAGGCTGGCCTCCTACGGGTCGGTGCTCCCGGCAATCCCACCACCCAATGCGTTCGTAGGAGCCGAGCCCCCTCGGCGATAGCCGCCCGATGATTTCGTAGGAGCCGAGCCCTCTCGGCGATTGCCGCCCGATGATTTCGTAGGAGCCGAGCCCCCTCGGCGATTGCCGCGCCAGATCCAATCGGCCAGGGGCTGGCCTCCTACGGGGTGTTGCTCCCGGCAATCCCACCACCCAATGCGTTCGTAGGAGCCGAGCCCTCTCGGCGATTGCCGCGCCAGATCCTATCGGCCAGGGGCTGGCCTCCTACGGGGTGTTGCTCCCGGCAATCCCACCACCCAATGGCAACGGCAGATTGCTGCCGATCTTGCCCTGCAGCCGCCCGCACCTGGTACTGCGCTCGGATGGCTCGCAGACGGCCGCAAAATCAATCGCGCGGCGGTAGTCGCGTCTGCGGTGCTCGTAGTACTTGCTGAGTTCGCTGGCGGCCAGGGTGCTGCCAGCGGCGTGCAATTGCAGCCACAGCGCCTCTGCCCTCGCCCATTCCCCGCACCGCCGGTACAGCGCAGCAAGCTGTAGTGTGCCCGCCTCGTCGAGATGGGCAACTGCCGCTTCCAGCACCCGGCAGGCCAACGACTCGTGACCGGCCTGCTGCCAGGCGCGACTGATCGCGGCATGATCGACCCTGGCCTCGCCACGGCCAGCGTAGTCACGTAACAGATCGCGGTGCAACAGTGCCAGTGATGCCACGTCCTGGAAGTTGTGCTGCAACACGCCACCAAGCGGTGCTGTCGAACCGCGTCGCAGCCACGCCTGCCACGCTGCCGGCGCCTCGGACCCGGGCAGGTCGCCGGCCCGGTGCAGATCCAGCAGGCGCTTCTCGGCTGTCTGCAGACGACAGTCTGGCCAATACCGTCGATAGGCGCGACGCACCGTGTACATCAGGTCGAGATGCCGCAGCCTGCCCAGTCCATCGGCTACGCGCTGCATCGCACAGCGTGCGTCCAGCAACGGCAGATCGAAGCACTTGCCGTTGTAACTGACCAGCACGGCATCACGCCCGACCCAGTCGACCAGTTCGCGCAGCATCACCGCCTCGGCGGCAAAGCTGCCCAGCAGGTACTGGCGGACCGACAGCGTCCGTGCATCGGTATAGCGTGCAACCCCGACCATGAACGCAAGATTGCCTACCCCGCCGGACAGCCCGGTGGTCTCGGTATCGAGGTATACCCAGTCGGGATCGCGCAGACCTTGCACCTCCGGCAGCATCGTCAGGTCTGGCGGGTCACCCTGGCATCCGGGCAATGCGTAGGCATGCTCGCGCAGCAGCAGCGAATCACCGTGCACGTCCGCCTGCAGCGCCCGTGCAAGTGCGTCGATGCGCGGTGGTGACACGGCCTTCGCCGTGCGTCGGCCATCCAGCCGCTGCAGCTGGTGCGCCAGCGTGTCGGGCGTCTGTTCGGCAGGACGGCCGCGCAGACGATCGAGTCGCCCGGCGAGGTTCATGCCGGCCGCGGCGCCACGTCGGCAGCAGCGGCAAACAGCCCCAGCACGGTCGCTGCGAGCGCACGCGGCGAATAGCCACGTTCCTCGTCGCTGGCCAGCACGGGTCCGACACACGACGGACAGCCGTAGCGGCAGTCGCAGCGTTCGACCAGCTCCAGGGCACCGCGCACCACCTCGGCCTGACGCGCATACAAAGGCTCGGACAGACCGATGCCACCCGGATGGTTGTCATACAGGAATACCGCGGGGCGGAACGCACCCTGGTAATCGGGCGCGATCTCCTCGCCGGAGACGTCACGCATCTGCCCCCGCCCGTTGGCGCCCTGCGTCGCGAACCACTTGCCATCACCGTCACCGACCGCGCGCCCCAGGTCCGAGGTCTCACTCATCATCTGCAGCGCGGCGACGTGGTGCATCGCATAGGCCGCACCGAGAAAACCATCCAGCGCCATCTGCCGCGACGGCAAGGCACGTTCGAGCTCGCCCGGGCGGATCTCCCACCACGCCGCAGTGGTGTGCATCTCCTGGTCCGGCAGGTTGATGTTGCCGTAGCCGATGTTCTCGTGGGTGTAGTAGCGGATCTTCTTGTAGCCGGCGAAACGCCGCACCAGGTGCACCTCCCCATGTGCCACGCGTGCCTGTGCCGTGGCCCGTTCGGCGAAGCGCTCGAGGATCTTCAACCGCGTGTACACGATCGCATCCGTGTAGTAGTCGGCACGGGTCGGCCGCACATAGGCCTTGCGCCCGTCCCAGTCGAGCGACTCGACCTGGTACGGCGCCGCCTGCAGCATGTAGATCGCGCCCGGATAGATCGTCTCCGGCGCCGAGCTGAAGTCGACCTCGGCGATGACCTGACGGCTGTCGTGGTCCTGGTCGACCACCAGGAAATTACCCTCGGCCACTGAGCGCAGCGACACCGCGTTGGCCGGATAGGCATCGGTCGCCCAGTGCCAGGTGTCGCCCTCGCGGTGCACCACGCCCTCGTCGCCCAGGTACTGCAGAAACTGCTCCAGCGGATGCCGGCTGCCAAACCGCTCGTCGGCGTGGAACGGCAGCTCGAACGCGGCGCAGCGCACGTGGTCGAGCAGCACCAGCAGCTGATCGGGATCGATGCGCGCGTGCTCGGGCGAGGCACCGAGAAAGAAATCCGGGTTGCGCACGATGTACTGATCCAGCGGCTCGCTGCCGGCGACCAGCACGCCGAGCGAGGTGCGGTTGCGGCGCCCGGCGCGGCCGAGGCGCTGCCAGGTCGCCGCGATGCTGCCCGGATAGCCGTTCAGCACGCAGACATCGAGGCTGCCGATATCGACGCCGAGCTCCAGCGCCGAGGTGCTGATCACGCAATCGATGCTGCCGTCACGCAGGCGCCGCTCGGTCTCGCGCCGCTGCGTCGGCAGATAACCACCACGGTAGGCGAACACGCGCGGCGGCCGGCGCGGGTCCTTGTCGAACACGTCCTTCAGGTACTTGGTCAGCACCTCGACCATCAGCCGCGAGCGTGCGAACACGATGCTCTTGAGACCGATCCGCGTGGCCAGACGCGCGATACGGTTGGTCTGCGAGCGCGCCGAGGCACGCAGCCCCAGATCGGGATTGATCACCGGCGGGTTCCACAACAGCAGCCGGCGCTCACCCTGCGGCGCGCCGCTGCGCGTCACCGCGGCGACGTCCTCGCCGAGCAGCCGGGTGGCCAGCTCGACCGGGTTGGCGATGGTCGCCGAGCAGAACACGAACTGCGGCGAGGCACCGTAGAACGCGAGGATGCGCTTGAGGCGCCGGATCAGGTTGGCGACGTGCGCCCCGAACACGCCACGGTAGGTGTGCATCTCGTCGATCACGACGTATTGCAGGTTCTCGAAGAACTGCGCCCACTTGGTGTGATGCGGCAGGATCGCCTGGTGCAGCATGTCCGGGTTGCTGACCACGATGTCGCCGCGCGTGCGCACCGCCTTGCGCGCATCGCCGGGCGTGTCGCCGTCGAAGGTGTAGGCACGCACGCCCAGTTCACCGGCCCTGTTCAGTTCGAGCAGTTCGGCGACCTGGTCCTGCGCCAGTGCCTTGGTCGGGAACAGGTACAGCGCCTTGCCCTGCCCGTTGCACACAGCCTGCAGCACCGGCAGGTTGTAGCACAGCGTCTTGCCCGAGGCGGTCGGCGTCACCACGACGAAGTGGCGGCCCTCGCCGGCCAGCCGCCAGGCCTCGGCCTGGTGCGCATACAGCTCGTGGATGCCGCGTGCACGCAGCGCCCGCAGCAGTCGCTCATCCAGCCCGGCCGGCAGTGGCGCGGTCTGCGCCGGACGTGCCGGCAGCGTCAACTCGGCGCAGATGCGCCCGGCGTATTTCGTCTTCAGGCGACGGGTCAGCCGGT
Source organism: Chromatiaceae bacterium (assembly GCA_024235315.1). Classification (GTDB taxonomy): domain Bacteria; phylum Pseudomonadota; class Gammaproteobacteria; order Chromatiales; family Chromatiaceae; genus Thiosocius. The sequence continues at coordinate 67,281 of JACKMP010000005.1, forward strand.
CGACCGGATCGTTCGGTTCGGAGGAGACGGGCAACGGCAATGCCGACATGGCAAAGTTCTCTTGATGTTCTATAATCAGCAGCAGTATAGAACAGATACAGAACTTTTCGGCAACACAGCGAGAACAGCATGGTCCCTCCGACACTCACCCGGCGCCAGCAGGAAATCCACGAATACCTGCGCGAGCACCTCGACGACTTCCCGCACCCGCCGACGCTCGACGAACTGTGCGACGCGCTCGGCCTGAGCTCGCGCGGCTCGCTGCACAAGCAGATCCAGGCCCTGATCGAGGCCGGGCTGGTCGAGCCGATGAACAACCTGCGTCGCGGCATCCGCCTCGTCGAAGAGGACATGCCGCCGATGGGCGACAGCGACGCCCTGCCGCTGTACGGCTACATCGCGGCGGGCCGGCCGATCGAGGCGATCCGCAACCCGGAGATGATCGACGTGCCGGCGCAGCTGCGCTCCGGCAAGCCCTGCTATGTGCTCGAGGTGCGCGGCGACTCGATGATCGAGGAAGGCATCCTCGACGGCGACTGGGTGGTGATCGAGCATCGCGACCATGCGCGCAACGGCGAGATCGTGGTGGCCCTGGTCGACGGTGAAGAGGCGACACTCAAGCGCCTGGAGGCGAAATCCGGCGAGGTGGTGCTGCACCCGGCCAACAGCAGTCTGGCGGCGATGCACTACAGCCCGGAGCGCGTGCAGGTGCAGGGCGTGCTGGTCGGCCAGATGCGGCGTTACCACTGACCCGGGCCGCCGGTAGCGCGGCAACGGTTGCGGCCGCGCGATGGCGCGGATCTCCCCTGTTCGGTGTGCACCGGCCCACTGCGCTGCAGATACCCGGCCAGATGCCGCTATAGTGGCAACATCGAGGGTCTCGCAAGAGACGTGAACCCCGGCCACAGCGGAATCGTGGCCGCCGGAACAGGGAAGGCCCTGCCATGGACCGATACGCCGACGTCTTCAATGTTCGCGGGCACAAGTACGACGCCGCGATGCGCGCCTATCCGACCGCGCGCGATGAAGAATTCAGACAACTGTTCAAGGGCATCGACACGGCCCCGCTCAAGCGCGTGTTCGACCTGCCGTCCGGCGGTGGCTACCTGCACCGCTTCATCGCCGCCAATGCACAACTGATCCAGTTCGACCCCTCGGCCGGCTTCGCCACCCAGGGCGTATTGCCGGTCGACCTCGAAAGCCCCGAGCTGCCCGCCCCGGGCGCCGACCTGATCGTCTCGCTCGCCGCGCTGCACCACGTCTCCAACAAGACGGGGTTCATACAAGCGGCGCTGGCGGCCCTGCGCCCCGGCGGCTGGCTGTGCATCGGCGACGTCGCGGCAGACTCCAACATCACCCGCTTCCTCGATCAGTTCGTCGGCATGCACAACGGCATGGGGCATTCGGGCGACTACCTCGACCCGGAAAGCCGCGAATTCCAGACGGCGGTGCAACAACAGGCCTCGCTCGTGCGCTGCGAAGTCGCGCCCTGCCCCTGGCACTTTGCCAACACCGACGACCTCGCCGAATTCTGCCGCAGCCTGTTCGGGCTGCTCGCCGTGGACGATGAATCACTGCTCAAGGCACTCGATGCGCAGGTCGGTATCACCACCGACACGACCGGCGTCTCGCTCGAATGGGAACTGCTGTACCTGCAGTTTCGGAAGTGAACTGGTGCAGACGCGCTACCAGATACGATCGCTCGTTGAGATAGGCAGTCACTGCCTATGTCATTTCAGGCAATATCTGTCTATCTAGCTGTTAAGCCAATAAGGAAATCACATGGCCGCGAAGAAGAAAGTAGAGGAAGTTGTTGCTCTTGTCGGAGAAGAAGAGAATGCACCACGGCCTAGGTTGCATAAACTCATTATCCAAAATTTCAGATCAATTGGGTCTGAGAAGGTGGAAGTAGAGTTGGATGATATCGTTGTCCTGGTTGGCCCCAACAATGTTGGCAAAAGCAGTATTCTGAGGGCTTATGAAATTGTAATGTCGCACGGATCAAAAGATGGGAAATTAACAATCAATGATTTCCCAAACGGCCAAGTTGACCCTGATAACCTCCCAACGATTGAACTTCATACTATTGTATTTAGCGATGCGCCTGGCGAGAGATGGCTTGATCCTACTTCCGATGGTGAGTGGTTAATTCGCGAAAAATGGGTGTGGGATAGCCCGAACAAAGATCCAAAACGTCAAGGTTTTGATGTTCAAAAGAATGGTTGGGATGATCAGGTGCCATGGGGCGCCCCAAATGTCGCAAATTCACGCCGGCCATTGCCTCACAGAATAGACGCTTTCGCAACACCAGATAAACAAGCATCTGAAATAACAAAACTGATAACCAGTCTTCTCAGGGAAAAGTTGTCTGATATTAAGTCAGATCCTGAGCAAGAGAAGTCTGACTACGAGCTTGTTTTAGACAAGATAAAAGATCTCCAAACAAAAGTTGTACAGGCAACTGAAGATGAAATAAAAATAATTGAAAATGAGATTTCAGAATACTTAGGAAAGCTATTTCCAACGCATAAGATTAAGTTTGATGCCAAGCCTGAAGCTGATTTAGAAGGTTCTTACCAACCATTTAAAACCAATACAGACTTGTTAATGGGGCCTGAGGATGGCTATTTTTCCTCAATTGAGCACCAGGGTAGCGGAGCTAGAAGAACTCTATTATGGGCCACGTTAAAATATCTTTCAGAGTCACAAGATAAAAAGGGTTCTCGCCCACACGTGCTACTACTGGATGAGCCCGAGATTTGCTTGCATCCATCGGCTATTCGAGAAGCAAGATCGGTCCTATATGACCTGCCAGCCAGCGGAAACTGGCAAGTAATGATTACTTCTCACTCTCCAATATTTATTGATCTATCTAAAGACAATACCACCATCGTTAGGGTGTTTAGAGACAATGATAGTGAAGTAAAAAGTACCACTCTATATAGACCTGAAAGAGCAAGGCTGGATGACGATGATAAAAAAAATCTTAAGCTGATGAATATATGTGACCCGTATGTTCATGAGTTTTTCTTCGGCGGTCGTCAGTTAATAGTTGAAGGCGATACAGAATACACGGCGTTTTCAATGATCAAAGAAATGTTCCCCGAGCAGTATGGGGATGTTCAAATAATAAGGGCTCGAGGAAAGGGCATAATTCCCTCTGTTGCCAAAGTATTAAAGCAGTTTTCTAAGTCATTTTTCATCCTCCATGACACCGATGAAGAGATAACAGCCAAAGGAAATAAAAATCCTGCTTGGGGCATGAATAACACAATAGCCCAGCTACTCGATGAAGACGGAAAGGCAAATCTAGTTGCTTGTAAAACCTGTTTCGAAACAGCTCTTTTCGGTGAAGAGGTGAAGGACGAGAAGCCATATAATGCATTAACTAGAATACGAAGCAGTGACGATGCAAGAAATCGAGTTAAATCGTTACTCGATTACCTTATTGGGGTGGAAGGCGCAGTTCTTCCGGATAACTGTATACACTGGACTAAAATTGAAGAGCTGGCTTAACAAAGCATTGCAGCGGACAAGCCGCTGAATGCGGCATTAGGATCGAAAAGGCTTACATCGGATGTCAGAACAGCCATCAACTAGCCCCAAAGAAAAGAAGAAGCTTCAGTTGTCGGAGGGGGTTCTGTTAGGAACCGTTCCTGTCGTTGTGTATGCGTTTTCGTTCGTTTATGAGATGGGATATCTGTCCTTCTATGGCCTACCTTCCGCGCTAATATCTATAGATGCCCCAGCGATGATCTCAGCAGCTCTATTCGGAGCACTCTATATCTTTGCCTTGCTGTTCTGGTTATCACTAGCAATCGATAGTTCAGATAGTGAATACAACATAGTCAAAACCATTGGTTTGTTAATGCTGTACTTCGGCTTCTTTCCTATCATTTATTTGCTGCTCCGAGGCTCCGAGTATTTGCCAATCGCCTTCTTTCTCACAGTAGGGGTGATGTTCCTGATAATCGTCTTGAGAGGTGCCGAAAAAAGGTGGGTATGGTTGCAGGGCTTTTCGGCGAAAGCATATTGCTTTTTTGCCGAGGTTTTCCCATCCGAATCGGTTCACAAGAAGAAAAAAAGCACGTTCGAATTGCTTCAAGATGGCGCGGGAATCGTCTTTATCGTCTTAATTCCGTTCGTTTTGGCATTTGCTGCAGGAAGGCACAATGCTGAAAATCTAACTACGTATGATGTATTCGAAAACGAAAAATTGGGCGTACTGGCGGTAGCTCGGATTTACGGAAACATTGTGGTTAGTATTCCCTTTGACAAAGGACAAATGTCGTTCAAAAGAGAATATGCTGTTTTCAAATTCGATAATCTAAGCGGTGTAGTGTTCTCCTCTGAGAAAATTGGCCCGTTGAAAACTATTCCTAGCCAAAATGGCAATAAAAATCCTAACAAGTAGCTCTTGTCGTTCGTCACTTTGTTCCTCGCAGGGACGCCCGGCTTCGCCGTGCGGCACAAAGCGTGGGCGTTAGCGTCGGGAAGCATATCGTATGGCAATATCTAGTAGTTTTTGGGAAACGTTCGGTAAAGCCAGTGCTGTTCTTACACTTGCGGCGACTGCCTACGGACTATGGATTGCGATGTTTCCTTCGAAAGAAGACGTTGTGGCATCCGTGTATTATCAGCGTTACGTAATTTCCCCAGATTTAATAACCGCAATTGATGGCTTAAGGGCTGCATTGTATGAAACTGAAATCACCAAGGCCCTCGCGACCATACCTGACCTAGATGTACCAGAGGAAAAATTAGAAAAAATTGGCAAAAATATCTACGAAGTCTCGAAATCTAAATGGACACCTAAATTTCAATACGATATCGAAAAATATCGTTCATTTACTGCTGTGATAATCAAGAATACGGGTGATAAGGCGGCAAAAAATATTCATATCGACACCCCTTTGAATGGTGTGGTCCTTGTAACCCGTAACGACAATACCCAATCTGTATCGAATTTTAATCAAAGCATTAAAGTTGGTGACCTCAGGGCAAACAACTCAGTCACTCTATCGATATGGAGCGAGGAAGGAATGTCAGAGCACTATGAGGAAGACTTTAATTTGACTCATGAAAATGGGCTAGGGTCATTTAATTTTTCTACTCGTGTTACAGGTTTCGATAAGTTTCTAGTTAACTACAAATATGGAATCCTGTGGGTACTTCTAATGGGTTTGTGGTTTCTGATATCTGCAGCAACAAGGAAACCAAATAACACTTCATCCGCATCACAGGACGTCGTTGAAAGCAAAGACGCTAAAAAAGGGGTTAAGGATGACGCGCAGTAACAATGCGCGCATCTTACCCAAGCGTAAGATTTTTTGAAAAGGAGATCGTTATAAATACGGAAGTTGCAATTTTCCCTTATGTGTATGTAACAAGTAAATTCATCCGACCAAAAAACCGCTACGCGCTTTTTAGTCGGCTGATTTAAGCGTTAGCCGTCAAAAGACAATAGGCACACATTGTGCTAGTCTCGGCCCATGAAGCCAATTTCATGGAATGCTGAGAAAAATGCTCTGCTGAAAGCCGAGCGAGGTGTGTCGTTCGAGGATGTGGTCTTCCACATCATGGCCGGCGATATCCTCGATACCGTCGATCATCCCAATCAAGAGCGTTATCCCGGGCAGCAGATTCATGTCATTGCCATTGAGGAATACGTCTACCTGGTTCCGTTCGTTGAATCGGAAGAAGAGGTTTTCCTGAAAACGATCATTCCCAGCCGCAAGGCAACGAAGAGTTATCTGGGTGAAGAATCATGAGCAAACTATCGAGTGAAGAGCGCGAGGTTCTTGAGGCGTTTGAGAAGGGCAAGCTCAAGCGGTCGAAAAAAGCGGCGAATACGCAGAAGCGGCACCAAGAATACGCAGAAGCAATGTTCAAGAAAGATGCGCGTATCAACATCAGGCTGTCATCGAAAGATTTGCGCGGGTTGCAGAAACGCGCCCTGGCAGAAGGTATCCCTTATCAAACCCTGATTGCCAGCATTCTGCACAAATACGTCGAGGGCCGGCTGAGTGAGGGCAACGGCTAAAAAGGCGCTCAAGTCGTTCGTCGCTCTGCTCCACACTCGGACCCACGGCTGCGCCGTGGGCTGCTTACCTGGGCGTAAGATTTTTGATAAGGAGATCGTTATGAATACGGAAGTTGCAATTTTCCCCTATGTGGTTCGCTTTGGCATCGCTTATGCGGTGGCGTTGATCATCTTCGCGATCATCACATCGATTCTTGGCCTCGATGGTGGCGCGGGTTCCTCGATGGGCGCTCTGATCGCGGCTGTCGCCGTTGCAGCATCAAAGTTCGTAAAGGATCATGAACGAGTGCCAACGTCAGCTGAAAGAAAAAAGCTCACATGGGCATCGCTTGCGGCGAGTGTCCTGGTATCGGTGGTCTTGATCGGCGCGGTCCTTGGCGGCACCGGCCAGCTTGGCCAATTGTCCGGTCTATCGAAGGTGTTCTCCAGGTTGAACCTTGGATTGGTATTCGGGGTAATGTTGTTTGTTCTGGCGTTGTACGCATTGGTCCTTTGGTTTTCGTACAGTGGCTTCGCGAACGTGCAGCACAAGTCGCTGCTCAAGAAGCGAGGGGAAATCCAGGCGTGATCAACTCGCTCACATTCGCTCGTCGGGACGCGCAGCACACTGCGCGCCCGTTTCCAAGGTGTTGGAGATAAGAGATGTCGTTAGCAGGAATCTCGTTTGAGTATGGAATCAAAGATGCTGAAGATTTGCTTAGGCATTTCGATGCGATAAATGCCAATCCCCCGCCTGATAATGCAGAGGTACTGAAACGAGCTGGTTTGGTGATGGCTTTAACCGCTTGGGAAACCTATGTCGAAGATCGCGTTACCGAGGGTTTGGTTAAGAAATTGAGCGTTGTCGCTGGAAGTTACGCTGGAAGGTTCATCGAGAATCAGCTCAAGAACGAGTTGAAACGGTTCAATAATCCTGACGCAGATAAGACAAAGCGGCTTTTCTTTGACTATCTGGAAGTTGATGTCACGCAGGGATGGAATTGGGCTAGTACTGATCAGGTGAGCGCAAAAAAGCTATTGAACGAATGGATTTCAAAGCGGGGAGATGCCGTGCACCGTTCTAAGCCTGTGAACAATGGCTCACCACTGCCACATCTGATCAAGAGAGATGAGCTGGCAAAAGCAATTCGTTTCATCAAAGAGCTAGTGAAGGCAACCGAAGCCCATCTCGATAAGAATCTTTGACAAACGACAGTGTCGACATGTCTACCCGGTTGGCGAAGTGGCTGAGCGGCTGGGAAATGTCGGCTACAAACCGCCGATCAGTAAGCCATGAAAAAACGACACTTTACGTTTCATCGGACGCACCCCTCCCACCCGGCAGGCGCCTGACCGGCCGCCATACCGCACAATGCTAAGCCGTATCTCCAAAGCCCTTACTGCCGCGTCAATACTGTTCTTTCTTGCCCTGGTCATCTTCGCGATACCGTCGTTCTTCGATCCTGAATTCGAGGTGATCAACCGTTCGTCCGAGACTGTCTCCGTGGTCGCGGCGTGGCGGGGCGGCGAGCGGGACATCGGCGAGATCCTGCCGCAGTCGTCCCATCGCTTCAGTGTCGATGATGAAGCCGCGATGACGTTCAAAGTCCGCTTCGCCAGCGGCCGGGAGATCGAGAGCGAGCCGCTGTACTTCACCCGTGGTACGAAGGTCATTGCAACGATCTCGCGTGATGGCGTGGAAGTGCGGTATGACTTTGACGCCTAGCCAGACGGCCAACACACGGCATCGGAAGGGCATCTTCCATCGGGAGTATCGGCCTTGAAAGGCACGCTGAGTCGCTGGAACGATGACAAGGGTTTCGGGTTCATCCACCCGTCCGATGGCGGGCGCGATGTGTTCGTGCACATCTCGGCACTCAGGAATGCGGCCCGACGCCCGATCGCAGGTGATGTGATCACCTTTGACATTCACCTGGACAACGATGGCAGGCCACGAGCCGTGAATGCCAGTATCGAGGGCGTGGCATCGTCCAAACCTGCCCGGCACCGGCCGGGCGCCAGGCGTGCCGCGCGAACGGGCGGTGTCTTTGGAAAGATGCTGACGCTGGCGTTGGTGTTGGGGGTGGGAGCCACCGTGTACAGTTGGTCGAACGGCAAATGGAGCTCGACGCTGGCGCCATTCCGGTCGCAGCCTTTCAAGGCGCCTGCCAGCAGGATCAAAGAAGATTTCCGCTGCAGTGGAAAGACGCATTGTTCGCAGATGACCTCATGTGAGGAAGCAACGTTCTACCTGCGCAACTGCCCCGGAACCGAGATGGATGGCGATCGTGACGGCATCCCCTGCGAGAGGCAGTGGTGCAACTGACAAAGGGTTATGGACAGAACAATGAAACGATGCGACTGGGCAGGATCGAATCCGCTGGACATGGCCTACCACGATGAAGAATGGGGCGTACCGGTGCATGACGACCGGCTGCTGTTCGAGATGCTGATCCTCGAGGGCGCCCAGGCCGGGTTGAGCTGGTCGACGATCCTGAACAAGCGCGCCGGGTATCGGGCCGCATTCGACAATTTCGAGGCGCGGAAGATCGCGGCTTATCCGGCACGGCGCATCGAGAAACTGCTCGGCAACCCGGGCATCGTGCGCCACCGACTCAAAATCGCCGCGACGGTTGAAAACGCAAAACGCTTTCTGGCGGTGCAGGACGAATTCGGCAGCTTCGACGCCTTCATCTGGTCGTTCGTCGGCGGCAAGCCGCTGAACAACAAGCGGGTATCGAGCGCCGACATCCCGACCAGCTCCGACGAATCGGCGGCAATGAGCAAGAGCCTGAAAAAACGCGGCTTCAAGTTCGTCGGTGCGACCACCTGCTATGCCTATATGCAGGCGGTCGGCATGGTGAACGATCACCTCACCTCGTGCTTCCGGTACAAGGAAGTGAAGCGACTGCAGAAGACGGCGTGAACCGGCATTGCGAGGAATCCAACATGGTCAGCAAAGAAGACATGACCGCCTTTCTGAGTACCGAGTTCCCGCAGACCAAGTGCACCGTCGATGCCCTTGGCGAACGGTCTGCGACTGTCCGTCATGCAATCGGTTTCGACGAACTGCGCCCTGGCGGTACGGTATCGGGCCCGGTGTTGATGGCGGTGGCGGATGTCGCGCTGTATGTCGCGATTCTCGGTGAAATCGGCCTCGTCGCGCTTGCAGTCACCACCAGCCTGACGATCAATTTCCTGCGCAAGCCGTCCGCTGAACGCGACATCATCGGTGTGTGCAAACTGCTGAAGGTCGGCCGGTCGTTGATTGTCGGCGAGGTATCACTCTATTCGGAAGGCGATCCACAACCGGTGGCGCATGTGGTCGGCACCTATTCGGTACCGCCAGCGAAGAATCGTTGAGCCACGGCGCGCGCCGTTCAGTGTGTCCGGTGCTGATAGACCCCATCCGCGAAACCGTTGAACAGCTTCAGCAGCTCGGGGTGAGAGACCGGGGTGGTATCGGGCGCCGGCTCGAGGTGGCGTTCCGCGACATAGGTCTCCTGGTCAATGCCATCCACCAGGATGCGATACCAGGGCTGATCCTTCGGAGGACGTGAGCGCGCCACCTGGTCGTACCAGGATTCCGTGCCCTGAAAACTGGCGTCCACATCGACGATCACACCGCGGTAATCGAAGCGGTTGTGATGCACGATCTGTCCGACAAAGAACTTCGGTTTCACGGTCATTCTGCGCATATCCTCCACGCCCGTTTTTGACTAAGCCTCTGCGATCAGGACCGCGCGTATCGGTGCGGGGTGGCCCTCGATCGTAAACCGGTTATCGGCGGGGTCGAGAAAATCTGCAAGGGATTCGAACATCATCCATGCAGTGGAACGCTGTTCCTCGACGGTGGTCGGGGTGACGTCCACGGTGCGCACGTTTGTGAAACCGCAACGTTCCAGCCAGCGCGCGAGCATCGTCGTGGTCGGGATGAACCAGACGTTGCGCATCTTGGCGTAACGTCCCTGGGGCACCAGCACCTGATCGCCCTGCCCTTCGATGACCAGCGTCTCCAGTACCAGCTGGCCGCCCGGCCGCAGCGCGGCGCGCAGATCGAACAGGTGATCGATCGGCGAACGCCGATGGTAGAGGATGCCCATCGAGAACACGCTGTCGAAGGCGCCAAGGCTGGAGGGAACGGCCTCGATGCCCAGTGGCAGCACCTGCACGCGTGCAGCAAGGTCGGGCGCCATGCCGGACACCAGTTTATGAATGGCAAGAAACTGCGCCATGAACACCGCCGTCGGGTCGATACCGATCACGGTACGCGCGCCGGCGTCGGCGATGCGCCAGCAGTGATAGCCGTTGCCGCAGCCGACATCGAGGACCACGCGATCGGTCAGCGGCGCCAGGTGCGGCAGCACGCGGTCCCATTTCCAGTCTGACCGCCACTCGGTATCGATGTGGATGCCGGCGATACGGTATGGTCCCTTGCGCCAGGGGTGCAGGGTCTTGAGCGTATCTGTCAGGGCATCGCGCGCGGCGGGTAACAGATCGACCGACGGCTGTATGTCGAGCGCCCCGTCACGGCAGTCGACGTGCCCCCCGCCGAGTTCGGGCAGCGTGTCGACTGCCTGCTGCCAACGCGCCCAATCGCCGTGCGGGGCAAGCCGGAAGAACTGGTCGAGCTGCGAAGCGACAACGTCTGCCCAGCGTTGCATGCCGGCATCGGCAAGGACACGCCGGACATGCTCGGCATCGATCACTTGCCTGCAACCAGCGACACGAAATTGAAGCACTGGAACCACAGGTCGGAGCGCGTGAATCCGGCCTGCTGCAGGCGCGCCTGGTGGGTGTGCAGTGTCTCCGGCAGCAGCACTTTTTCCAGTGCGCTGCGCTTGCGGCTGATCTCCAGGTCGCTGTAGCCGTTGGCGCGCTTGAACGCGTGGTGCATCTCGATCAGCAGGTCGTCGGCTGCGGGGTCGGCACCGGCGATCTTCTCCGACAGGATCAGGATACCGCCCGGCGTGAGACCGGCCTGGATACGCGACAGCAGCGCCAGCCGATCCGCAGGCGGCAGGAACTGCAGGGTGAAGTTCAGCACCACGATCGAGGCGTTCTCGATCGCCACCTCGCGCACGTCGGCGCACTGCCATTCGACCTGCGGGTAACGCGCGGCCGCCATCCCGGTTGCACGCGCCAACATCGCCGGGGCGTTGTCGACACCGATCACACGACACGGCCTGTCGGCACTGCCAAGCGCCAGCGCCGCCGTGGAAGCGCCGAGCGAACAGCCCAGATCAACCAGGCTGGTGTGCGGCTGCGCATAACGTTCGGCCAGCAGCTGGATCATGTTGATGATCGCCGGGTAGCCGGGCACCGAACGTTTGATCATGTCCGGAAACACCGCCGCAACGGCGTCATCGAACACGAAGTCGGCCGGCGACCCTGCGGCATCGGCAAACAGCCTGTCACGCTTGTCTGAATCAGTCATCCCGGCGCACCTCGCGCAGCCTCACGGCCCGCTTGCGTAGTCGATGGTGATCTCCTGGTCGCACCCGATAACGCAGCACGCGTACAGGTCGAAGCCATCAAACGCCGCATTGCCCGGTGACTCGTGATTGATATAACGCAGCAGGTTGCGACCGCTGCGTCCGACCGGCTGGCGCGGATCGTCTTCGTCGAACACCCACAGGACGTACATCCCGTCCCTGGTGGCCGGCGGACCGTGAAAGGTGCCGATGTATTCACCGGCGGCAATCTCGCGTGAGGCAAACAGACCTGTGCCGTGAATGCCGGAATCAGCGACATAGACCACGCGGCGCAATTGGGCGTCTGTGCACCGTTTGTCGCCGTTCACGCCGGCACCGCGACGCTCTGCATCGCCATGTGCCGGTCGCTGCCATCCACCTTGCCCCAACCCACCTGGTGGTGCGGCAGCGTGGACAGATCGATTTCCCTGATCGCGTCGCCCAGCGCCCGCACGGAGCCGTCCTGGCCCTTCCACATCACCAGCAGCTTTTCCATCAGTGGCAGCATTTCGATGCCTTCGCGTTCGGCACTGGCGGCGTAGACATGGCCCGCGGGCAGCAGGTGGCGGCTCTCGGCGTACAGGAACTCATGCACATTGCCCGCGGTGACACCGGGCTGGCGCAGCATCTCGTCCACGGTCGGCAGCGTGGTCGGGATCTCGGGCACCGCCGAACGCACTCCCTGAAGGACCGGGTAGTAGGGCAAGCGGCCGCGCGTCATCGAAGAAAAACGGTAGCGCGCCGGGGACAGCTCCCCGAGCAGCGCGGGATGGACCTGCCAGTCGGGCGTGGCCAATGCCGCAGGCGCGACACCGCCGATATCCAGGTAGGCCGACCACAGGTCTGCGCACTGCTGATGTATCCAGTCTGTGTCGGCGTGCGCCAGCCTGTGCGCCCATTGCTGCGGCGACAGACCGAACAGGCCGACCTCGTGCCCGTTGTCGCGCGCCGCCGAGATCAGGGCAGCACCCTCGCGTCCGAGTTCCGGTGCAGCCAGCAGCGTGCCGTAGGCAAGGGCCGCCAGCCCCTGGCGCCGGCGCGCACGCCACGCGGACAGCGGCGACCTGCCGGCGTAATCGCACCCAAGCGGGAACAGGAAGGTGGCACGCACCTGGAATTCACTGAACAGTCGCATGAGATTCGGCACCCCCTCGCGCAGACCACGCAGGGAGCCAATCTCAACGCGCAGGGCGACACGCATTGACGGCAGTTTTTCTGTTGATTTTGGGGCGCTTAGTCTGAACGGACCGACGCGCTGTTACAAGCATTCAGCCGACGGCGCAGGTGCCTTCGTAGACGGCCATCACTTCCCGGAGTTCGGTCACCACCGCATTCACTTCCGCCGAGGAGAGTCCCTCGGCTTCTGGGACAATCTCGCCGTCTTCGAGGGCATCGAGGTCAGACCAGACCGCACGACAGCCCTTACGACAGAGATTTTCGACACACTGCTCGACGAGTCGGTGATTCAAAATCGCGCCCCTTTGACTTGCGGCGGCATTAGTATACTTGCATATACCCACATGTTCACTGTCCAGATGGGATATCCCAAATGTTCCGTTCTTGCTTTGTTCTCTTTTGCTGCTAGAATTCAGAGAACCTAACGAGAACGCTACGAGGAACCACCCATGTCACACAGCCGTTACTACATGCGCGACCTGAATGGCCACAAGGTCGACAGCATCATGGATTTCAACGTCGCGCTGCGCCGCAGCCGCTCTCGCTCCGTGTTCGAGATCAGTGTGTTCGGCGCCGCACTGCTGATGTATCTGGTTGCGCTAGCCATCAGTGCCTGACCAGGCCAGACCCCCAAATGGAACCCCCAACGGCAAGGGACTGCCAACCACCTGATTGATGTTGGGTTTGTTTATACTGCGGCGAACGCCTGTACTCCTTTAGACCGGTTCGCCATGACACGCTGCACCGGTGCCTATGGCACCTTCTACCGCTGGTTGGTGTTCTTCGGCCTCGTGATATTCGGTGGTTTCGCCGCATTCCGTAACAACCTCATCGACCAGCTGATAAGCACCGACCAGAGTTACCTGTCGGCAGTCATCCTGTGCCTGTTCATCGTCGCGAGTCTGGATGCCGGACGCCGGGCGCGCCAGTTGGGCAACGAACTTTGCAGCGCGATGCAACTGGCCACTCAGGCACGCGGCAACGAAGCGCTGTTCATACGCGATGCGGAACAGGGCGCCTGCTTTGCGGCAGCCACCGCGTCCGATTCGTATGCTCACCATCACCTGCATTTGCTGGCCAACAAGACACTGCAGCACGGCAGCCTGTGCAACCAGGACCTGCTGCTGGAACGGCTCGAGAATGCGCTGGGCCGTGGTCACGAAACCGGCTGGTTCCTGGCCGACCTGATGATCCGCCTCGGCCTGCTCGGCACCGTCATCGGATTCATCTTCATGCTCGGCTCGGTCGCACATGTCTCGAGCGTGGATATCCATGCATTGCAGCAACTGCTGACCAGCATGAGTGGCGGTATGCGCATCGCGCTGTACACCACGCTGACCGGTCTCGGCGCCGGCATCCTGCTGGGCTTCCAATACCGCCTGCTCGACGGTGCCGTCGATCGCCTGATGGCCGAGATCATCGAGCTCTCCGAAGTCCACGTCACCGGCCAGCTGCGCCGGCTGACGATGAGCTGAGCGATGCGGCGGCGCAGTCTGCGGCGCGCGAACACCGTCGATCCGTTCGTCGACCTGCTGTTCAACGCCCTGCTCGGCTTCACTTTCCTGTTCCTGATTTCAGTGATGTTCATGAATCCGGACGCACGCAAGGGAAGGATCAATCTGAAGGCCGAATTCATCATCTCGGTGACCTGGCCGGACCACCTGGCCGACGACATCGACCTGTGGGTACAGGACCCGATCGGCGAGACCGTGTCCTACCTGAGCAAGGATGCCAGCTGGCTGCACCTGGATCGCGACGACCGTGGTGAAGTGAACGACACCATCATCATCGACGGCAAGGAGGTGGTCTATCCGATCAACCAGGAAGTCGTCACCATCCGCGGCATCATCCCCGGCGAGTACACCGTCAACCTCTACTACTTCGCCGCCGCGCAGGCGCAGCCGGTCGAGGCACTGGTCAAGGTCGAGAAGGTCAACCCGACGCTGCAGACCGTGTATGTCCGCAAGGTGCTGCTGACCAGACAGGATGATGAACAGACGGTCGTGCGATTCACCCTCGACTACAGCGGCGGCATCGGGCAGATCAACCAGCTGCAGAAACGCTTGACACCGTTCACGCTGGACCCGGGACCCAATCCATGACGGCGTCTGCCGAGACATGGCTGACGCTGCTCTATGTTGTCCCTGTCGCGGTCGTTACCACGCTGCTGGCAACCCACAGCCGGCGGCCGCGTTGGTTGGTGAGCGCACTGCTGATCGCCCTGCCGCTGTTTTACATCGGTCACTTCCAGATGATTCAGGCGATCCGCGGCTGGCCGAGCGATGCCGCGTTGCCGGATGAATTCCAACTGCTGGCGTTTCGCGTCCATGAACCGGACACGAGAAGCGGAGACCAGGGAGAGATCCTGCTCTGGGTCCAGGGCCTCGCGGACCCGCAGCCGCGGGTGCACAGACTGGCCTACCAGAAAGCGCTGCACCTCGCACTGGCACAGGCAGGGCAACGTCAGGCCGAAGGTAAACGCCAGATCGGCAGCACGATCCGGCAGGCCTCGGCAAACCCGGCCGAACCGCAACGTGAACAGGCCGGCGTTGGCTTCCGCGACGAATCCAAACCCACGCTGCCGGCGAAACCGGGCGCCGATTGAGCCGTGCCGGCAGTACGTCAGGAACCATTACCCGGGAAACAAAAAAGCCGGCGTGCAGCCGGCTTGCGAATTCGATAGCGGGGTCCCGGCAATCAGCCGGTCTTGTCCTTCTGCTCGGCCATTTCGGCCTCGAACTTGAGATTCACGCGTTCGCGCATCTCCTTACCCGGTTTGAAGTGCGGAACATACTTGCCGCTCAACTCGACGGAGTCGCCGGTCTTCGGGTTCCGTCCCATACGTGGCGGACGGAAATGCAGCGAAAAGCTGCCGAACCCGCGGATCTCTATCCGGTCGCCGGACGCCAGCGCCTGACTCATCTGCTCGATCATGCACTTGACCGCCAACTCGACGTCTCGATACGCCAGATGGCTCTGCTCGCGAGCAATGACTTCGATCAATTCCGATTTGGTCATTAAACCCCAGCCCAATCCCAGGTAAATCGGGCGGCCGAAGCCGCCGTCATTGTTATTGCGATCTTGCGATCACTTATTCTTTGTTGGCGTCGAGGTGATCTTTCAGAAGCTCACCGAACGCCGTCGTACCCAAGCTGGCGCCATCGCTGGTATAGGTCGCGATAGCTGCCTTCTCTTCTTCGTAGTCCTTGGCCTTGATCGACAGGCTGATGGTGCGGTTCTTGCGATCCACGCCCATGAACTTGGCCTCGATGGTCTCACCTTCCTTCAGGACCGAACGGGCGTCCTCGACGCGGTCGCGCGACAGCTCGGAGGCACGCAGGTAACCCTCGACACCGTCGGACAGTGCAATCACGGCGCCCTTGGCGTCGACTTCCTGCACAGTACCGGTGACGATGGCGCCCTTTTCGTTCAGCGCAAGGAAGCTCGACATCGGGTCCTTGTCCAGCTGCTTGATACCCAGCGAGATACGCTCACGCTCGGGATCGACTGCCAGCACCACGGTTTCGAGTTCCTGACCCTTCTTGTAGTTGCGGATCATGGCCTCGCCGGTGTCGTCCCACGAGATGTCCGACAGATGAACCAGGCCGTCGATGCCGCCGTCCAGGCCGATGAAGATACCGAAATCGGTGATCGACTTGATGACGCCGCGCACGTGGTCACCCTTGTTGAACTTCTGCGAGAAGTCTTCCCACGGGTTGGCCTGGCACTGCTTCATGCCCAGGGAGATACGACGACGCTCCTCGTCGATGTCCAGCACCACGACCTCGACCTCGTCACCCAGGGTGACGACCTTGCTCGGGTGTACGTTCTTGTTGGTCCAGTCCATCTCGGAGACGTGCACCAGGCCTTCCACACCGTCCTCGATCTCGACGAACGCACCGTAGTCGGCGATGTTGGTGACCTTGCCGAACAGGCGGGTGTGTTCCGGGTAGCGACGGGTGATGTTCTCCCACGGATCCTCGCCCATCTGCTTCAGGCCGAGCGATACGCGCATCTTCTCGCGATCGAACTTCAGTACCTTGACGCTGACTTCGTCACCGATCTCGACCACTTCGGACGGATGCTTGACGCGCTTCCACGCCATGTCGGTGATATGCAGCAGGCCGTCGATGCCGCCGAGGTCGACGAACGCACCGTAGTCGGTGAGGTTCTTGACCACGCCTTTGACTTCCTGGCCTTCCTGCAGGTTGTCGAGCAGCTTGTCGCGCTCTTCGCTGTATTCCTGCTCAACCACGGCACGGCGCGAGACCACGACGTTGTTGCGCTTCTGGTCCAGCTTGATGACCTTGAATTCGAGGTCCTTGCCTTCCAGATAAGAGGTATCGCGCACCGGGCGTACATCGACCAGCGAACCGGGCAGGAACGCACGGATCTGGTCGAGCTCGACGGTGAAACCGCCCTTGACCTTGCCGTTGATGCGACCGACGACGATTTCCTCGGCCTCGAAAGCCTTTTCGAGCTTGTGCCATGCGTGATGGCGCTTGGCCTTCTCACGCGACAGACGGGTGGCACCGAATCCGTCTTCGACGGCATCCAGCGCGACCTCGACCTGGTCGCCCACCGCACATTCGATGTTGCCATCCATGTCGGTGAACTGAATCTTGGGGATCACGCCCTCGGACTTGAGGCCCGCATTGACGATGACGTGGTCATTCTCGATCGCGACGACAGTGCCGATGACAATGGCGCCAGGCTGGAGATTGGTGTTGTTGAGGCTCTGTTCAAAGAGCTCGGCGAAGCTTTCAGACATGTGTATTGATTCCCGATCCGCGCATGACGGACCATCCTACCGGTGAGCGAACCCAGTCCGGATTTTTCCAAAGTAACGACAACCCGGCATGCCGGGCACCCTGGCCAACTTCAGGTTGGCCGCTATGACGTTGCGGGATACACCCTTTGGGCGTTCCGCAACACCGTTTCGACGACGTCCTCGATACTGAGCGCGGTGGAATCGATCACGATTGCATCCGCTGCCGGTACCAGGGGCGATGCCGCCCGACTGCGATCACGCTCATCGCGCTCTTCGATCTCAGTCTCAAGGGCGGCGAGATTAGCAGGCAATCCTTTTTCTTTCAACTGCTTATAGCGTCTTTGTGCGCGCTCTGCGGCGCTCGCGGTAAGAAAGATCTTGACCCCGGCGTTGGGGAAAACCGTGGTGCCCATGTCGCGGCCGTCGGCCACCAGGCCGGGCGGCTGCGCATAGCCGCGCTGCCAGTCGAGAAGCGCCGCGCGTACGCCGGGCATCGCGGCGACCCTGGATGCGTTGTTGCCCGCCCCCTCCGTGCGGATCAGATCCGTCACCTCGCGACCGTCGAGAAAGATCTTCCCGTTATTAAATTCAACATTAAGATGTTCAGCTATCTCGCTGATTTTACTTTCATCTTCAAATCCGACCGCTCGCTGATCGACAGCAAAGCCAACCAGCCGGTAGAGCGCGCCGGAATCCAACACACGCCAACCGAGCCGGTCTGCCACGCGCTGCGTCACCGTGCCCTTGCCCGAGCCGCTCGGACCGTCGATCGTGATTACCGGCAGCGTGTCAGGCATCGTGCAGTGCCACCCGGCAGCCCGCGGCGGCGGCGAGCTCGACAAACCGTGGAAACGAGGTGTTCACATTGGCGCAGTCATCGATCTGAATGTCTCCGTCGGCGCGCAATGCCGCGATCGTGAACGCCATCGCGATACGGTGGTCGCCATGGCTGTCGACCCGCCCGCCGGCGATGGCCCCGCCACCCTGGATCACGATCCCGTCCGGCGTCGGACGCGCATCCACACCCAGCGCCGCCAGCCCGTCCGCCATCACCTGGATGCGGTCGGACTCCTTGACCCGCAACTCTTCGGCCCCGGTGAGCACCGTTTCACCCTGTGCACAGGCAGCCGCAATGAACAGCACCGGAAACTCATCGATCGCCAGCGGCACCTGGTCCTGCGGGATACGGATACCCTTGAGCGGTGCCGAGCGCACACGCAGATCGGCCACCGGCTCGCCGCCGACCACACGCGCATTGAGCACCTCGATATCGGCGCCCATCAACCGCAGGATATTGATCACGCCGTCACGGGTCGGATTCATGCCGACGTGTTCGAGCAGCAGATCAGAGCCTTGCGCGATGCTGGCGCCGACCAGGAAGAATGCCGCCGAGGAGATATCCGCCGGCACGTCGATGTCGCAGGCCTGCAGGCTGCCGCCACCGCTCAGGCAGGCCCGACTGCCCTCTCGCTGCACCTTGTAGCCGAAGCCCTGCAGCATGCGCTCGGTATGGTCGCGCGTCGGCGCCGGCTCGGTCACACAGGTCTCACCCTGTGCATACATGCCGGCCAACAACAGGCACGATTTGACCTGGGCGCTGGCCACCGGCATGTCGTAGTGCAGTGCGTCGAGCGCGTCGACAGCGTTGATGTGCAGTGGTGCGGTACCGCCTTCGGCGCTGTCGATCCTCGCCCCCATCCGCGCCAGAGGCTCGGTCACCCGTTTCATCGGTCGACGCGACAGTGAGGCATCGCCGACCAGCGTGACGTCCATACCCTGCCCGGCCAGCAGGCCGCACATCAGGCGCATCGAGGTCCCGGAATTGCCGAGATCCAACGGCGCCGATGGCGGCTTCAGGCCGTGCATCCCGACGCCATGGATCGTGACCCTGCCGTCGTGCGGTCCGTCGATCTGCACGCCCATGTCGCGGAAAGCACGCAGCGTCGCCAGGCTGTCATCGCCTTCGAGAAACCCGCTGACCCGGGTCACGCCCTCGGCCAGAGAGCCGAGCATGATCGAACGGTGCGATATCGACTTGTCACCGGGCACCCGCAGCGTCCCGGAAAGGCGACCGCCAGGGCGGGCCACAAACTGCACATTGCTCGACGCCAACGGAGTGTCCTCTGCGAATAAAGGGGCGCAAGGCTAGTCTCAGGCCGCAAAAAAGACAAGTATTCGCTGGAAAAACATGGCGTTAAGACCATGCCCGCAACCGGCTAACGGGTGTAGCCCTTGAACCCGCGCAGGTGGTAGAGCTGCACCGAGAGGACCATGTCCGGAAATACCTGAACATGACGCTCCCCGAGGTACTCGTGCTGCTCGAACATCGCCAGTTCCGCCGGTTCCAGCCCGTACTCACCGACGAACACGAACTCGTCGGCATCGCTGCGCGTGATATCGGCGACCAGCTCATAGTGGTTGTGGGGAATCCCGCCGGCCGGCCACCACGCGGCGACGTGCATATCGCGCGGCACCGCGTAATAGGACAGGTAGGCCAGGTGCTTGCGCGAATTGCTCAGCAGCACCGCCTGCGGATAGTCCGCTCTGACCCTGGACACCTCGGCCCCGAGCTCGCGCCAGCCGAGCACCCGGTAGTAAGGTGTCTTGCCACGGGTCAACTCGATACCGAGCACGTTGGCGATCGGGTGATAGTGGTAGAGCACACTGAGCAGCACCAGGTTGATCGCCATCGCCCAGGCAAACAGGCGTACGCGGTTCTCCCGCACCAGCAGCGCAGACACGAAGATCGTCGCGCTGACGAATGCCGGCGCCGCCCAGTTCGGATGCGCCCGTGTCAGCAGGGCCTGTACGCTGATCACGCCCAGCATCGCCAGTGCCGTCAGCAACATCAACCGGTGCCGATCCTCGCGGTAACTCGACGGCGAAAACGCCTTCCACAGAAACAGCCCCATGAATACCGGCCCGAACACGCCGAACTGGGCAGCGATGAACTCTAGCAGACGCTCAGGATGGAACAGGTCGCGATCGAGCTGCGAGATCTCGGCGGTGTGACGGAAGCTGATGAAGTCGTTCTGTGCGTTCCACCACAGGTTGGGCGCGACGACCAGCACCGCGACCAGCAGTCCCGCCCACAAGCGGACATCGGCCAGCCAGTGGCGTTGCGCACGATCGGCCAGCAGCCAGGCCAGCAGGCCGACAGCCAGCACACCCATGCTGTACTTGCTCAGCAGCCCCAGGCCGGCAACCAGACCGGTACCCAGCCACCAGCGCCAGCGCCCGTCGCCGGCGGCCTTGATGAACAGCAGGATCGTCAAGGCCCAGAAGAACATCAGCGGCGCATCGGTGGACACGAACAGCGAGTTGAAACCGACCACCGGCATGCAGGCGAACGAGATCCCCGCCCACACGCCGCTGCGCTCGTCATAGAGTTCACGGCCGATCGCGTAGACGACGACAGCGGTCAGCGAGTACAGGATGATGGCGCCGGCGTTCACCGCCAGTTCCGATGCGCCCCACAGACTGGTGGTGACGAAGATCAACCACGCCACCATCGGCGGCTTGGAGAAGTAGCCCCAGTCGGGATGCAGAGACCAGTAGTAGTAATAGGCCTGGTCGTAGAACAGTGGCAGCTCGGTGCCCCAGATCACCAGCGCGCGATACACACCCAGGATGGCGACAACGGCAAACAGCAGCAGGCGCCCGCGCAGCACCTCGGTCATCGAAGACCACACGGAGCGGACCCTGGCGGATGATCCGCGGTGCCGCCGAACCGGCCGCTCGTCATACCTGGTGCCATTCGGCTGCGATCTCGCCGTCGCCGTCAGCGAGCGAATAGGCCGGCCTGCCGCTGGACTCGAAGAAGGTGCGGGCCAGCAGTTCTGACAGCACGCCGGTGGTGAGGAACTGCGCCGAGGCGATCAGGCACAGGATACCCACCAGCAGCAATGGACGTTCACCGATCGATTCGCCCATCCCGAACTTGACCACCATCAGGTACATCATGATGAAGGAGCCGATAGCTCCCAGCGCCAGACCAATACTGCCGAAGAAGTGCCCCGGCCGCGCGCGGTAACGCAGGAAGAAGTACATCGCGAGCAGGTCGAGCAGCACCCTGAAGGTGCGCGAGATACCGTATTTGGACTCGCCTGCGACACGCGCCTGATGGCCAACCACGGTCTCGCCGATGCGCGAGGGGCTGGTCACGGTCGCCGCCCACACCGGAATGAAACGATGCATCTCGCCGAACAGACGGATCTTCTTGATCATCGCGGCACGGTATACCTTGAGACTGCAGCCGTAGTCATTGAGCGCCACGCCGGTCACCTTTGCGATCAGCTTGTTGGCGATGCGCGAGGGGATCTTGCGCAGCACCAGCGCATCCTTGCGTGCCTTTCGCCAGCCCTGCAGCAGGTCGAGATCGCGCTCGATAAGCTCCCTGATCATGCGCGGGATGTCGGCCGGGTCGTTCTGCAGATCGCCATCCAGCGTTGCGATGAACTCGCCACGTGCCACGTCGATCCCGGCCTGCATCGCCGCGGT
The DNA here is from genome assembly GCA_024235315.1 of Chromatiaceae bacterium. Classification (GTDB taxonomy): domain Bacteria; phylum Pseudomonadota; class Gammaproteobacteria; order Chromatiales; family Chromatiaceae; genus Thiosocius. The sequence continues at coordinate 89,224 of JACKMP010000005.1, forward strand.
CTGGCCGAAGTTGCGGCTCAGGCGCAACGGTTTGACATGCAGCCCGAAATGCTCGACCGCAGCGAGCAGGCGCGTCCAGGTTGCATCGCGGCTGCCATCATCGACGCAGATCAATTCCCACTGCATGGCGCAGCCGGCCAGTCCCTCGTGCACCCGCTTCACCAGGGCATCGACGTTTTCCTGCTCGTTGTACAGGGGGATGATGATCGACAAAGTCTGCGGATTATTCACGGCGCGGTCCGGTTGAGCGGGATGACGGCGTATTATTACTCAAGCGCCGGACCGTTTGACCGGAATCAGCAGCGCCAGGGCACCGAAAATCAGCGTGCAGGCCAAAATGAACAGGTGCAGATTGACCGCGGCAGCAAGCAGCGCCTCGGCCGGCAGCGCGCTCAGACTGCCGCCCAACACCATCGCCGCCTCGTAGTTGCCGAACCCTGCAACGCCCTGGATCGGCAGCGCATTGCTGATTTCTGCGGCGATGATCCCCGGGACCAGCGTCGACATCGACGCATCCACGAAGTAACCGGCAACGCTGACGAATGCGGCGAGTTTCAGCGACCAAGTCAGCACCGTCCACAGCAACAGGCGCAGGTATCGCGTGAACTGCTGAGGCAGACCGCTGACCAGGATACGCAGCAGGCCTGCCAGTCTGCTCTCCCGCCCCATGGTTGCCGACATGATCTTTGCGCGCAGAGGCTGCAGCAGCAGCGGCACTATCAGTCCCAGCGCGACTGGCACCCACAGCAATGCCGGACCGCGCACTGCGTACACCAGCAAACCCAGCCACAACAGGATCCAGAAGTCGGCAACGCGCAACCACAGCAGGTTGGCGATGCTGCTGGCATAGCGCTCGCTGAAGTGTCGTTTCATCATCAGCGGAAACGCCGCCTCGCCGGTGCGCATCGGCAGCAGGTTCAGCACCGTGGTATGCAGCACGTTGATGCGCAGGTAGAGCGGGAACGGTGCTGGCAGACGCGGACTGTAGAGATCGTACAGTCGTGCCGCGCGGGTCAGATAGCTGAGCGCGGTCAGGATCACGAGTAGCAGCAGTTCTCCCGGCGGAAACGCCAGCCAGGGACGCAACAGGGTGATCCACCCGATACTGTCCTGCACCCACCAGGCGAGTGCCAGCAGCATCAGGGCGGCAATCAGCCATTTGACTGCGGGTCGGCGCCAGGGATTCATCCGCGGGTCCGGTCTCTCGGTTGACTTGGCCTGGTTTTGGACATTCAATGACCCCGCTTTACGCGACCCTGCGCATTGGGCCTTTGCCGCTCACCGGGCCGGACGTCCTCACGCGATTCCAACCATTCGCTGACACTCGACATGCAATTGACCCTGAAAATGTGGCCGTTATGGCTGATCGTGGGCCTCGCCCTGCTGTTTCGACTGATGCCGGGTATCGACCTGTGGTTCGCCGGGTTGTTCTACGACCCGCAGGACGGCTTCTTCCTCAGCCAGACCCTGCCGGTACAATTCAGTTACTACCTTTTCCGCTACACACCATTCTTTCTGGTGCCGCTGCTGTTGTGGCTGCTGTACGCCAGCCGACGCTGGGGCGGCGAGCACGAGCGCCCTCTGCGCCGGTCTATCGTCTTCCTGTGCGTCACCCTGGCGATCGGCCCCGGCATCGTCGTCAACAGCATACTGAAGGCGGAATCCGGTCGCGCCCGGCCGTCGCAAGTCGAGCAGTTCGGCGGTGACAAGACCTTTACACCTGCGTTCGTCATCGCCGACCAGTGTGAAAAAAACTGCTCTTTCGTCAGTGGCCATGCCGGCATGGGGTTCTTCTTCCTGGCTTTCGCCTGGGTGCTGCGCGACCGGCGCTGGCTGCTCTATGGTGGACTGACCGGTGCGGCGGCGGGTTTCGGCCGCATCGCCCAGGGCGCACACTTTCTCAGCGACGTGGTCTTCAGTGGCGTCGTGGTGCTGCTCACCGCCCTGCTCTGCGCGCGCTGGATCCTCGGCCGCTGGTCACCTGAGCAGCGCTGAACAAGCGGATCACACGCCGCCCCGCCCGCTCACTTCAGGCCGTCGATGTAGCGGTCACGCGCCGCCTTGGCGCGCTCGAAGATCGCCAACAGCGCATCACCGTCGGCCTCGCCGATGCGTGCCGCCAGTTCATTCATCTCGTCGGCGAAGGCGGCCAGCATCGGCCCCAGTGCCTGTCGGTTGGCAATGCAGATATCCCGCCACATCACCGGATTGCTCGACGCGATGCGCGTGAAGTCGCGAAAGCCGCCGGCGGCGTAACGGAACACCTCGTCGTTCTCCTTCAGGCGCGCGAGCATATCGACCAGCCCGAACGCCAGCATGTGCGGCAGATGACTGGTCGCCGCCAGCACCTCGTCGTGGTGCTGTACCGGCATCTCGGTGACCTCGGCGCCGCAGGCCTGCCACATCTCGCGCACACGCCCCACGGACGCCGCGTCATTCTCCGCCAACGGCGTGAGGATCACGCGCCGGTTCTGATAGAGCTCGGCGAAAGAGGCGGCGACACCGTTGTTCTCGGTACCTGCAATCGGGTGCCCGGGTACGAAGCGTGCCAGCAGCTCTGGGGCCACCGCCCGGCAATCGGCGACCACGCTGCCCTTGGCGCTGCCGCCGTCGGTGATCAACGCCGTCTCCGGCAGGCTGTCGCGCATGGCCGCGAATGCTCCGCGCATCGCCCCCAGCGGCACCGACAGAAACACGACATCGGCATCGCGTACTGCCTCGGCGATATCGTGCGTTGATCGGTCGATGACGCCCAGCGCCACCGCTTCGTCGAGATTGGCCTTGCCGCGACCACAGCCCACGATCTGGTCCACCTTGCCGGCGGCCCGCAGCGCACGCGCCAGGGAGCCACCGATCAGGCCGACGCCGATGACCGCGAGCCTGCCGATCGACCCACTCACAGCACCTGCTCCAGCGCCTGCAGGAAGCGCGCGTTTTCCGATTCCAGGCCAATGCTCACCCGCAGGTGATTCGGCAGGCCATAGTTGGCAACCGGGCGGGTGATCACGCCGAGTCGCAGCAACGCCTGATCCACCGGGCCGGCCTCACGACCCAGGTCGATGGTGAGGAAGTTACCCGCCGAGGGGATGAACTGCAGGCCGATACGCTGCACGCCGTCGACCAGTTGCGCCATACCGCGCCGGTTGAGCGCCACCGACTGCTGCAGATGTTCGCGATCGGCCAGTGCCGCCAGCGCCCCGGCCTGGGCAAAGCTGTCGACATTGAACGGCTGGCGCACCCGGTTGAGCAGATCGGCCACATCGGGATGAGACAGGCCGTAACCGACGCGCAGCGCCGCCAGGCCATAGGCCTTGGAAAAGGTCCTGGTCACGATCAGGTTCGGAAAATCACCCAGCCAGCGGCTGGTGTCGGGGTAATCGGCGTCAATCGCGTATTCGAAATACGCCTCGTCCAGCACCACCGGGATGGTCGAGGGAACGGACTCGATGAATTCGCGCAAGGCGCCCTGCCCCAGGCAGGTGCCCGTCGGGTTGTTCGGATTGGCGATCCACACCACGCCGGTCTGATCCGTGATCAGGTCGCGCATGGCATCCAGGTCGTGCCCGTAGTCCTTTGCCGGTGCAACGCGCAATGTGGCGCCGACCGCCATGCTGCTGATCGGGTACACCGCAAACGCATATTGCGAAAACAGGCTCTCGCGGCCAGCCCACAGGAACACCCGCGCGATCATGTCCAGCACGTCGTTCGAGCCGTTGCCCACGGTCACGCACGCCGGCTCCAGGTCGTGATGCCTCGCCAGCGCGCGGCGCAGCTCGTAGGCCCCGCCATCGGGGTAGCGCGGTACATCGGCGATCTGCGCCTGCAGCGCGGCACGCACCTGCGGGCTGGGACCGAGCGGATTTTCGTTCGATGCCAGCTTGATCGAACCGCTGATACCGAGTTCGCGTTCGAGTTCGGACAAGGGCTTGCCGGGCACATACGGCTTGAGCGAAGCGAGCCCGGGAGCAGCCTGTTGAATGAATCGATTAGCCATGGGGGATTGCTGCAAGTCCTGGGTGAATCAGAGGATGGATGGACATGCCGCGGACCGGTGCACGAAGGACATACCTGTTGTCACAGCACGGCCCTGGGATAAGAGCCCAACTCCTTGAACATCCCGGCCTGCTGCTGCAACGCGGCCAACGCAAGTTGCAGTTTCTCGTCGTCGCGGTGACCCTTGATATCGACGAAAAAGACATAGTCCCAGTTGCCGCGGCGCGACGGCCTGGACTCGATGCGGGTCATGCTGATGCCATGCTCGGCCAGCGGAGCCAGCAGACGGTAAAGGCCTCCCGCCTCGTTGCGGGTCGACAACAGCAGGCTGGTCTTGTCGTCGCCCGACGGCGGCACCGACTGCTGACCAATCACGAGAAACCGCGTGGTGTTGCCGGGATCGTCCTCGATATTCGGCGCCAGCAACTGCAGACCGTACAGATCGGCCGCGGTGGTCCCGGCAATCGCCGCGGCGTCCCTCGATTCGGCCGCCTTTCTGGCGGCCTCGGCATTGCTGCCGACGGGTATACGCTCGACCTGCGGCAGGTGACGATCGAGCCAGCCGCGGCACTGCGCCAGTGACTGTTGATGCGAATAAACGACCTTCAGCGCACCAAGATCGGGATTGTTGCCCATCAGGTTCTGGTGAATCCGCAACGTGACCTCGCCGCAGATCTTCAACGGCGAATTCAGGAACATGTCCAGCGTGTGGCTGATCACGCCCTCGGTGGAGTTCTCGACCGGAACCACGCCATAGTGACAGCTGCCACCCTCGACCTCCTGGAACACGTCGGAGATCGCCGCCAGCGGAACCGTGGCTACCGCATGCCCGAAATGCTTGAGCGCCGCGGCCTGGGTGAAGGTCCCCTCTGGCCCGAGGTAGGCGATCTTCAACGGCAGCTCCAGGGCCAGGCACTCGGACATGATCTCGCGGAACAGGCGTGCAACCGCTTCACCGCCCAGGGGCCCGGTATTGCGCTCCTTGACCATGCGCAGGACCTGGGCCTCACGCTCGGGGCGGTAGAACACCGCCTGCGGGTCCGAGGCGAGTTTGATCCTGGCGACCTCCTGTGCGGCAAGCGCGCGCGCGTTCAGCAGCGTCTGGATCTGTTCGTCGAGGTCATCGATCCGATCGCGGATCCTGCCAAGTTGATCTTCTTCGCTCATGACGGGATTCTAGCCGTTACGAAAACCCCAGGCGGTGCCGGACGTGCAAACCCTGCCCCCGCCTGCCGCTCGCCACTGTCCATGAATGCGGCCTGTCCGCTCAGTCGCAGCCCAGGCAACGCACTGACAGCACGCCGCTGATCCCGGTGATCCGCTGCATGGAATCTTCCGAGGGAGGACTGTCGACATCGATCAATGTCACGGCGATCTCGCCACGCGACTTGTTCAGCATATCGATGATGTTGAGGCCTGCCGCCGCCAGGTCGGTGGAGATCTGACCCAGCATGTTCGGCACATTGCTGTTGACCACGGCGATGCGGTAGCCATCCTCGGTACGTGGCAGATTGATCTCGGGAAAATTGACCGCATTGCTGACATTGCCGTTTTCGAGCCAGTCACGCACCTGGTCGGCGACCATCAGAGCGCAGTTTTCCTCGGCCTCGGCAGTCGATGCACCCAGGTGCGGCAGGGTGATGACCCGCGGATGGTCTTTGAGCAGGTTGCTGGGGAAATCACAGACATAGGCATACAGCTGGCCGCTGTTCAGTGCCGCGACCGCTGCCTCGTCGTCGATGATGCCGTTGCGTGCGAAGTTGAGCAGCACCGAGCCCTTCTTCATCAGGCGCAGCCGGTCGGCGTTGATCATGTTTCGGGTGGTGTCGGTCAGCGGCACGTGAAAGGTGATGAAATCCGACCGCGCCGCCAAATCGTCGACCGACAGCGCCTGCTGCACGTCGGAGTCCAGCGCCCAGGCGGCACGGACCGTGATGGTGGGATCGTAGCCGATGACCTTCATCCCCAGCGCCCGGGCCGCGTTCGCAACCTTGACCCCGATAGCGCCGAGGCCGATGACCCCGAGGGTGCGCCCAGGCAATTCGAAGCCGACAAAGTTCTTCTTGCCTGCCTCGACTTCCCTGTTGATCGTCGCATCGTCGCCCGACAGCGAGGTGGCGAACTGCCACGCCTGGCCGATATTGCGCGCCGCCATCAGCATCCCGGCGACGACGAGTTCCTTGACCGCATTCGCGTTTGCACCCGGCGCGTTGAACACGGGGATACCGGCAGCCGTCATCGTGTCGACCGGGATATTGTTCACACCGGCACCGGCGCGCCCGATCGCCTTCACCGACGGCGCCAGTTTCATGTCGTGCATCTTTGCCGAGCGCACCAGGACCGCGTCCGGGTTCGCCATCTCCGACGCGATCTCGTAGCGGTCACGCGGGAAACGGTCGAGACCGACCACCGAAATGTTGTTCAACGTCTGAATCTTGTACATCAATCTGCCCTTTCCGTTGCCACCGCCTGGTGCGCCCTGCCGATCGACCGGCACCGGTACTCAACCATGCGTGCGTTCAAACTCGGCCATGTAATCGACCAGCGCCTTCACCCCGGCCTCCGGCATCGGGTTGTAGATGCTGGCGCGCATACCGCCCACCGAACGATGCCCCTTCAACGTCTTGAGACCGGCCGCGCTTGCACCCTTCAGGAAGGCCTCGTCCAGGGCCGCATCGGCCAGCGTGAACGGCACGTTCATCCACGAACGGCATGTCGGGTCGACCGGGTTTGCATAGAAAGAGGAATTGTCGATCGCGTCGTACAGCAGCGTCGCCTTGCGTCGGTTGATCTCGGCCATACCGGCCAGCCCGCCCTTGCCCTTGAGCCACTTGAACACCAGGCCGGCCAGGTACCAGCCATAGGTCGGCGGCGTGTTGTACATCGACTCGTTGTCGGCGTGGGTCGCGTAGTTGAACATCGTCGGCGTGCCGTCGAGCGGTGTACCGATCAGATCCTCACGCACGATAACCAGCGTGAGTCCGGCAGGCCCGATATTCTTCTGGGCCCCGGCATAGATCAGGCCGAAGCGCGATACATCGATCGGCCGCGACAGTATGGTGGACGACAGGTCGGCAACCAGCGGGACATCGCCGGTATCCGGGATATAGGCAAACTCCACGCCTTCGATCGTCTCGTTCGGCGTGTAGTGCACGTAGGCGGCATCGGCCGATACCGACAGATCACCGGCCGCAGGAACGGAGGTGAATTTTCCGTCGATCTCACTGTTTACCGTGACCTTCACATCACCGTAGCGTTTGGCCTCGGAGATCGCCTTCTTGGACCACGAGCCGGTACGGAAATAGTCGGCCTTGCCGGTACGTCCGATCAGGTTCATCGGGATCATCGCGAACTGGCTGGAGGCGCCGCCCTGCAGGAACAGCACCTTGTAGTTCGACGGAACCCCCATCAGCTCGCGCAGATCGGCTTCGGCCTCGGCGGCAATCGACATGAACTCCTTGCCACGGTGGCTCATCTCCATCACCGACATGCCCGAGCCATGCCAATCCAGCATTTCGGACTGGGCCTGCAGCAGCACCTCTTCCGGAAGGGCTGCGGGGCCTGCGCTGAAATTGTAAACACGTGCCATTTTTTTCAATCCCGAATCACAAAAAATTAAAAGTGGGAAAAACGCCGATCAGGCAAGCAGCCCCGACCAGCGCATCTTGCGGTGGCGAATCCGGTCGCTCAATCCGCTGTCTCGCCGGCATCGTCGTCGGATGCGCCGACCTGCTCCGCCTCGACATCATCACCGTCGAGTGCATCGACGCGCTCGATGCCGATCAGGCGCTCATCCTTGGACAGGCGGATCATCGTGACGCCCTGGGTGTCGCGCCCCATCTGCGAGACATCGGCGACCCGGGTGCGCACCAGGGTGCCACCGTCGGTGATCAGCATGATCTCGTCGACTTCGCTGACCCGCACCGCACCGACCTGCTCACCGTTGCGCTCCGAGGTCTTGATCGAGATCACGCCCATGCCGCCGCGACCCTTGACCGGGAACTGCCCGATCGCCGTGCGCTTGCCGAAACCGTTCTCGGTGACCGTCATCACGTCGCCTTCGTCGCCGATGATCAGCGAGATCACGCGCTGTTTCTTGCCGAGCCTGACGCCGCGCACACCACAGGCGGTCCGGCCCATCGCGCGCACGTCCGATTCCTTGAACCGGATCGCCTTGCCGGCCGAGGTGAACAGCATGATGCTCTGGCTGCCGTCGGTAATGTCGACACCGATCAGCTGGTCGTCGTCGCGCAGGTCGACCGCGATGATGCCGCTCGAGCGCGGGCGCGAGAAATCGACCAGCGGGGTCTTCTTGACGGTTCCGGAGGCCGTCGCCATGAACACGAAGCGGTCTTCGGTGTACTCGCGCACCGGCAGTATCGCGTTGATGCGTTCGCCCTGCTCCAGCGGCAGCAGGTTGACCATCGGCCGGCCGCGCGCGGTGCGCCCGGCCTGCGGCAGTTCATAGACCTTCAGCCAGTAGCACTTGCCGCGGCTGGAGAAGCACAGGATGGTGTCGTGGGTATTGGCGACGAACAGTTTTTCGACGAAGTCCTCGTCCTTGGTCGAGGTCGCCGTCTTGCCACGCCCGCCGCGGCGCTGTGCCCGGTAGTCACCGACCGGCTGCGCCTTCGCATAGCCCTGGTGCGACAGGGTCACCACCACGTCTTCCTCGGTGATCAGGTCCTCGAGGGTCAGGTCCATCTGGTTGCGCACGATCTCGCTGCGACGCGCGTCGCCAAACTGTTCGCGGATCTCGATCAGCTCGTCCCTGATCACCTGCATCAGGCGATCAGGGCTGGAAAGAATCTCAAGTAGAGCGGCAATTTTATCCAGTATCTCTTGGAATTCATTGATTATTTTTTCCTGCTCAAGCCCGGTCAGCTTTTGCAGCCGCAGATCCAGAATCGCCTGTGCCTGGGTCTCGGTCAGGTGATAGCCCTGTTCGGTCAAACCGAATTCCGCCGACAGGTCTTCGGGGCGCGAGGCATCGGCGCCGGCCCGAGCGAGCATCGCCTCCACCGCACTCGACTGCCAGCTGCGCTCGACCAGCAGGCGCTTTGCCTCGGCTGGGCTCGGCGCCGCCTTGATCAGTGCGATCACCTCGTCGATGTTGGCCAGAGCGACCGCCAGGCCTTCGAGGATATGCGCCCTTTCGCGCGCCTTGCGCAGGTCGAACAGGGTACGGCGGGTCACCACCTCGCGGCGATGACGCAGGAAGTACTCCAGCAACTGCTTGAGGTTGAGCGTGCGTGGCTGACCGTCGACCAGGGCGACCACGTTGATGCCGAACACGTTCTGCATCTGGGTCTGCTGGAACAGATTGTTCAGCACGACCTCGGCCACCTCGCCGCGGCGCAGTTCGATGACCATGCGCATGCCGTCCTTGTCGGACTCATCGCGCAGCTCGGAGATGCCTTCGAGCTTCTTGTCCTTGACCAGTTCGGCGATCTTTTCCAGCAGCCGGGCCTTGTTGACCTGGTACGGCAGCTCGTGAACCACGATCCGCTGCCGACCGTTATCCATGTCCTCGATCGAGGTGCGCGAGCGGATATAGACCTTTCCGCGCCCGGTGCGGTACGCCTCGCGCACGCCGTGAACACCGTTGATGATCGCCGCGGTGGGGAAATCCGGTCCCGGCACGATCTCCATCAGCTCGTCGATACTGACCCCAGGCTCTTCGATGACACGAACACAGGCGTTGATGACTTCGGTTAGATTGTGCGGCGGGATATTGGTCGCCATACCGACCGCGATCCCCGAGGAGCCGTTGATCAGCAGGTTCGGTATCTTGGCCGGCAGGACCTGGGGCTCACGCTCGGACTCGTCGTAGTTGGGGCTGAAATCGACGGTTTCCTTGTCGATGTCGGCGAGCAGTTCGTGCGCGATCTTGGCCATGCGCACTTCCGTGTAACGCATCGCCGCCGGGGCGTCTCCGTCGACCGACCCGAAGTTGCCCTGGCCGTCGACCAGCATGTAGCGCAGCGAGAAGGGCTGCGCCATGCGCACGATGGTGTCGTACACAGCCGTGTCGCCATGCGGGTGGTACTTACCGATCACGTCACCGACCACACGGGCCGACTTCTTGTAGGGCTTGTTCCAGTCGTTGCCCAGTTCACCCATCGCGAACAGCACGCGCCGGTGCACCGGCTTGAGCCCGTCCCGCACATCCGGCAACGCGCGGCCGACGATGACGCTCATCGCGTAGTCCAGATAGGACTGCTGCATCTCGTCTTCGAGATTGACGGGGAGGATTTCCTTGGCGAACTCGGTCATTGGCGGCTTTCCCGGTCAGCACCCCTGTGTCGTTGTGTGAAACGCGGCCGGCGGCCGGGTTCGCTTGTAATTCTGGGGCGAAACAAGGGGCGAATACTACCATACCCCCCAGGGTGCGTCATGCCCGAAAAACGTCACAGAACGCCGCATATGGCGCCAGAGGGCAACTCGACACATTTGAAACCGCGAAATTGGCCATTGGCCAACGGCCGATTCAGAACCTGACGGCAGGCGTCTCGATCTCCAGGCCATTGGCCCGCGACATGATGTACAGCTCGAGCAGATCGTACTCGGGCGAGCCCTCCTCGAACGGCTCGGCGCGAAACGACACAAAGCACTCGGTCAGGCGCTGTTGCAGGCTGGTGATCCGCCCCCTGCCGAGACGGTATTCCGGGAACCCGTTGGCCTGCCCCTGGCTGAGCCTCTGACCCCGCAACATCTGACCCTGGTGCTGCACATGACAGTGCCCGCAGGACATGTCGAGCTGGCCGAAGCGCGTGTTGTACAGGGCCTCGCCACGGGCCAGCAGCGGCGCCATGTCGCCGTCGGTCTGCACATTCACCGTCTCGCCTTTGGCAAGATGGCGAACGTAAGTCTCGAGTGCGATCAGCTCGGAGCTCCCGGGGGTCAGCGGAAAACGGTCGAGATTGATCTCCCAACAGTAATTGACGCGCTCCTGCAGCGTCACCAGCCCGCCGAGATTGGCATTGAACACCGGGTAACGTGCGATGGCCTTGATGTCCATCCCCTCGCCATTTTCGCCATGGCAACTCGAGCAGCTGTGCACCTCGCTGTCGCGCAGCTCGTGGAACAGTTCGGCCCCCCGATCCACTGCCACCATACCGGGATTGGAAAAATCGTCGTCCTGCATCTCGCGCGTACTGTCGTCGAGAAAGGCGTAGCCGCTGACGGGCTCGGCCTGTGCCGGCAACGTCAGCGTGACAAGCATCAGCGTCGCCAGCAGCCGCGTCATTTCAGCGTTACCAGGTAGGCGACCAGGTCTTCGACCTGCTGCGCGGAAAGAAAGGTCTTTCCCCAGAACTCACCCGCAATGCGGTTGGCCAGTGCCGGGTCACGATAGAAACCGGGCATGATGGTCATTGGGTTGAGCTGCTTTTCATCGACGATCCGCAGACGGATCTGCGCGGCCGAATAACGCGCGCCGATCCCCTGCAACGGTGGCCCGATGGTCCCGTGGAACGGTTCCTCATCGATGGGCATCGGATGACAGGCCAGGCAGTTTCCGCCATGACTGTCGGCGGCCAGCGCGCGCCCGCGTGCCGGGTCACCGTCAAGGCCACACAACGGGGACGCGATCGCAAAGTCTGCGGACTGCCATTCGCAATAGGCTTGCTGCGCCGACGCATCGGCCAGCGCCGACGCGCAGGCCGCATAGAGTCCCAGCCAGAGCAGTGATCGCACGGACCTCCCTCGCATGTTCACATCCTTCCAGGCACACGGCATTTGGAATGCTAGGCCGACATCCAATCTGACGCATTGATTCATGTCATTCAGGGCAGCGGCAGAGCAGTCGTATCCACAACCCGGCGCATGACGAAACTCGAATGTACCCCACTCACCCCCTCGATCCGGGTGATCTTGTTCAGCAGTAGCGCCTGGTAGGCCTCCATGTCGCGCACGATGACCTTGAGCTGGTAGTCGGCATCCTGACCGGTGATCAGCAGGCACTCCAGCACTTCGGGCAAAGCGCGCACCTTTTCCTCGAAATTGGCGAAACGCTCTGGGGTATGCCGGTCCATTGAGATATGGATGAGGGCCAGCAGCGTCAGGCCCAGCTTGCGAGCGTCCAGCACCGCCCGGTAGCCGGCGATCACCCCGCTGTCCTCCAGGGCGCGCACACGCCGAAGGCAGGGCGAGGGCGAGAGCCCGATGCGTTCTGCAAGATCCTGGTTGCTGATGCGCCCTTCGGCCTGCAGTACCTCGAGTATCCGGCGATCAAACCTGTCGACCTCCATCCCCCTGCCTCCTCTATTTCCGCTAAAGGCATATTACACCTTGGATTTCATAATTAGCACAATTTAATTGCTCTATTCAGCCATCTTTTCGCCATTTTCGCAATCAAACACCCGCTGACCCGCTTTATGCTTTCCCTGTCGGCCACAAGCTGACAATCCGCTGCCAGCGGCCCACGAAGCCCCGTACAGCACACCGAACCCGCGTCACAAAACGACCGGCAGGACCCGCTCCCTCCCCGACACGGGGAGGGTCGACTTTCGAGATGACAACCTGGAGTGAAGACCGTGAGCACGTTCAACCACCGCAAGTACCGTCCGACGCAGGCCCTGCCAATGCGCAGTCGTCAGTGGCCGGACCAGACCATCGAGCACGCCCCGACCTGGGCCAGCGTCGACCTGCGTGATGGCAACCAGGCATTGCTCGAACCGATGAACGTGACACAGAAGCGCCGCCTGTGGGACTTGCTGGTCAAGATCGGCATCAAGGAGATCGAAGTCGGTTTCCCCTCGGCCAGCCAGCCTGACTTCGACTTCGTGCGCTGGCTGATCGAGGAAGACCGCATCCCCGGGGATGTCACCGTCCAGGTACTGGTGCAGGCGCGAGAGCCGCTGATCAAACGCACCTTCGAGGCATTGAGCGGCGCGCGGCGCGCGATCGTACACGTCTACAACTCGACCTCGACCGTACAGCGTGAGCGGGTGTTCGGGCGCGATCGCGAGGGCATCAAGTCGATCGCGGTCGAGGGGGCCAGGATGCTGCAGCGCGAAGCCGCCCGCTATCCCGACACCGAATGGGTGTTCCAGTATTCCCCGGAGAGCTTTTCCAATACCGAGTGGGACTACGCGGTCGAGGTCTGCGACGCGGTCACCGCGGTCTGGCAGCCGACGCCCGGGCGTCCCTGCATCATCAACCTGCCGGCCACAGTCGAGAGCAGCACACCGAACGTGTTCGCCGACCAGGTCGAGTATTTCTGCCGCCACGTCGCACGCCGCGACGCGCTGATCGTCTCACTGCACACGCACAATGACAGGGGTACCGCGGTCGCGGCCGCCGAGCTGGGCCTGATGGCAGGTGCAGACCGTGTCGAGGGCACGTTGCTGGGCAACGGCGAGCGTACCGGCAACATGGATATCGTCACGCTGGCGATGAACCTGTACAGCCAGGGCGTCGACCCGCAACTGGACCTCTCCAACCCCGACGAGGTGATACAGGTGTATACGCAGTGCACGGGCCTGCCGGTCCATCCGCGCCATCCGTGGATCGGCGAACTGGTGTACACCGCGTTTTCGGGCAGCCACCAGGACGCAATCCGCAAGTGCCTGCACCGGCAGACCGCCGACGAGCCCTGGCAGGTCGCCTACCTGCCGATCGACCCACGTGACCTGGGACGCGACTACCAGGCGATCATTCGCGTCAACAGCCAGTCGGGCAAAGGCGGCGTGGCATTCGTGCTGGAGCGCGACTACGGCCTGACATTGCCGCGCTGGATGCAGGTCGAGCTCGCGCAGATCGTGCAGCGCGAAAGCGAGACGCACAGCGGCGAGATCGGCAGCCAGCGCATCCACGAGCTCTTCATCGAGCACTTCGCCAATGCCGGCGCCCCGGTCGCGTTGACCGGTTACCGCCTGCACCGCGAGCAGGGTGTCGACCGCATCGAGGCGAGCATCAGCGACAATGGTCGTGTGGACACAATCCGCGGCAGTGGCGAAGGGGCGATCGAGGCTTTCGTCAACGCCTGGACCGCGAGTTACGGCAACCGTATCAACGTCGTCGATTACACCGAGCACTCGCTGGGTGAGGCGACCAATGCCGAGGCCGTGGCCTATGTGCAGCTGAATATCGACGGACAGCGTTCTGCAGGTGCCGCCTTCGACCGCGATACCGTGAGCGCGTCGATGCGCGCTGTGCTCGCAGCACTGAACAGCGCCCGGATGACCCAGGCGGCCGCTTGAGTCACCTGCAGCCGATCAGGCGGCGCCCATGTGCGCCGCCAGCTTCGCACGATCCGGGCGCTCGATGATTCCACGCTCGGTGACGATCGCGTCGACCAGCTCGGCCGGGGTCACATCAAACACCGGGTTCCAGGCCCCGGCACCTTCCGCCGCGATGCGCTGGCCACCGCACTGCAGGACCTCTTGCGCAGGCCGTTCCTCGATCGGAATCGCGCGGCCGTCGGTGGTTTCCATATCGATCGTCGAGGTCGGGGCCGCCACCATGAAACGCACACCGTGATGGCGTGCCGCGACAGCCAGGCCGTAGGTCCCGATCTTGTTGGCGACGTCACCGTTGGCCGCGATGCGGTCGGAACCGACGATAACCCAGCTGATCCCACCCGCAGCCATGCGCGCCGCCGCCGCGCTGTCGGCCATCAGCTTCACCGGGATACCGTCTCGCGCCAGCTCCCAGGCGGTCAATCTTGCACCCTGCAGCCAGGGGCGCGTCTCGTCGGCATACACGGTGTCGATCTTGCCCTGGGCATGCGCACTGCGGATAACGCCCAAGGCGGTGCCCCATCCCCCTGTTGCGAGACCACCGGTGTTGCAATGGGTGATCACAGCGGTCGGCCCGGCGATCAGGCTGGCACCGTAGTCACCCATGCGACGATTGTCCGCACGGTCGCGTTGATGGATAGCCTGCGCCTCGGCCAGCAAGGCCGGAACCGGATTCGTCCCGGTCAGCGTTGAAAGCAACTCGCGCATGCGCGCGATCGCCCAGAACAGGTTGATTGCCGTTGGGCGCGACCCGGCCAGCACCTGCAGATCATCCTCCAGCGCGTGCCGCCAACTCTCCGCATCCTGTGCAAAACGCTGCCGCGCCGCCAGCACGACGCCGTAGGCAGCGGCGATGCCGATGGCCGGCGCGCCGCGAACTACCATCGCACGGATCGCCGCGGCGGTAGTGGCAGCGTCGCCGCACTCGATGAACACCTCGCGCCGCGGCAGCAGTCGCTGGTCGAGAAGATAAAGCCGGTCGTCCTGCCACAGCACGGCGACGTCGGCGGTCACAGCGATATTCAGGGTCACTTCCTTCATGGCGTCAGGTCACTCGGCGCGTCTGTGGCGCATCTCTCAATAGGGTAAAGGCAGGAAATTGCGCTATTTTAGCCGCCTGGCGACCAACAACGGCAAAGAATCGTGCAAACAGACCTGCTTATCCATGCCGACTGGGTGATACCGGTCGACCGGCCCGGCGCGCTCGCGCAACACAGTATTGCCATTGATGGAGGCAGGATCTCGGCGATCCTCACGCACGACGAGGCGCAACACCAGGTCACTGCGCGCGAAACCGTCACACTGCCCGGCCATGCGCTGATGCCCGGTCTGATCAATGCCCACACGCACAGTCCGATGACGCTGTTCCGCGGCCTCGCCGACGACCTGCCGCTGATGACCTGGCTGAACGAGCATATCTGGCCGGCCGAGGCCCGTTGGGTGCATGAGGAATTCGTTGCCGACGGCTCGCGGCTCGCGATCGCCGAGATGATCCGCAGCGGCACCACCTGCTTCAACGATATGTACTTCTTTGCCGATGTCACCGGACGGGTCGCCGCTCAGGCCGGTATGCGTGCCAGCATCGGTCTGATCCTGATCGACTTCCCGTCGGCGTGGGCCAGCGATGCCGACGCCTACCTGGACAGGGCGATCGCGGTTCACGACCAGTTCCGGGGCGACCCGCTGGTGCGCACCGCATTTGCCCCTCACGCGCCCTACTCTGTCTCCGACGCCCCGCTACGCCGGGTCGTCACGCTGGCCAATGAACTCGAGCTGCCGGTGCACATGCACGTCCACGAGACGGCAGCCGAGGTCAGCGGCAGCGTCGGGCAGTACGGTCATCGGCCGATCGAACGCCTGCACCGTCTCAACCTGATCAACCCGACACTGATGGCCGTCCACATGACCCAGCTCGGCGACGACGAGATTGATCTGTTCGCCGGCAGCGGTGCACATGTGGTGCACTGCCCGCAATCGAATCTGAAGCTCGCCTCCGGTCACTGTCCGGTGACACGACTGCTCGAGGCCGGGATCAACGTCGCGCTCGGCACCGACGGCGCCGCCAGCAACAATGACCTGGACATGCTCGCCGAGATGCAGTCTGCCGCGCTGCTGGCCAAGGGCAACACCGGTGACGCCTGCGCCCTGCCGGCGCAACAGGCGCTCTACATGGCGACCCTGGCCGGCGCCCGCGCGCTCGGCATCGATGACCTGACCGGCTCCCTGGCGGTTGGCAAGGCCGCCGACATCGTCGCGATCGACCTCGCGCAGCCGGAGACCCAACCGGTATTCAACCCGGTGTCCCAGCTCGTGTATGCGGCCGGACGCGAACAGGTGCGGCACGTGTGGATCAATGGCCGGCAGGTGCTGAAGAATCGCGCGCTGACCACGATCGACCTGGCGCAGACGCTGCAGCGCGCGGCGGGCTGGCACACGCGCATCGTGGACAACCCCGGCTGATCACCGACCGCACCGCCCTGACGGCGCGACCGGGAACGCCCCCACGCCTTATAATGACCAGCCAGATTGAACAGAAGGTCCGTGACCATGTGTGCAGCCGTCAATGTCGACCATGCCGAAGTCAGCAAGTTCGAGCAGCTGGCCTCGCGCTGGTGGGATCCCAACAGTGAATTCAAGCCACTGCACGAGATCAACCCGCTGCGACTGGACTATATCGATGCCCGTGCCGGGCTGAGCGGCAAACAGGTACTGGATGTCGGCTGCGGCGGTGGCATCCTCGCCGAATCGATGGCGGCACGCGGGGCGACCGTCACCGGCATCGACATGGGAGAGGCACCGCTCGAGGTGGCGCGGCTGCACCTGCTCGAGAGCGGCCAGCACGTGGACTATCGACAAGTACCCGTCGAGCAGCTGGCGGACGAGATGCCGGCACAGTTCGATGTCGTAACCTGTATGGAGATGCTTGAACATGTACCGGACCCGGCGTCGGTGGTCGCCGCCTGTGCCACCCTGGTCAAACCGGGCGGACAGGTGTTCTTCTCGACCATCAACCGCAATCCCAAGTCTTATCTGTTTGCGATCGTCGGTGCCGAGTATGTGCTGCGGCTGCTACCCCGTGGCACCCACGATTACGCCAAATTCATCCGGCCGTCCGAGCTGTCACGCTGGATACGCGGGGCAGGACTCGATATGCGTGATATTACCGGGCTCACCTACAACCCCCTGTCCGGCGTCTACCGGCTCGACCCGCGCGACGTCGACGTCAACTATATGATCGCAACCGCCTGCCCGGAGCCTGCGTGAGAAAACCGCCGCGTGCCGTGCTGTTCGACCTCGACGGCACCCTCGCTGACACCGCCCCCGACCTCGCTTATGCGCTGAACCAGACACTGTTGCGATTCGAACGCGAGCCGCTGCCATTCGCAACCATCCGTCCGGTCGTATCACATGGCGGGATAGCGCTGATCGAGCTGGGCTTCGGCATGTCACGCGACCAGCCGGGGTTCGAGCAGCGTCGGCAATACCTGCTCGACGTCTACGCCGCCAACCTGTGTCGCGAGACCGTTCTCTTTCCCGGCATGGCCGAGGTACTGGAACACCTTGAGGCGCATGCGCAGCCCTGGGGCATCGTCACCAACAAGCCTGCCTGGCTGACCGATCCGCTGATCACCGCAATGCGGCTGGACCAGCGCGCCGGGTGTGTGGTCAGCGGGGACACCTGCGCGCAGCGCAAACCGCACCCGCAACCTGT
Source organism: Chromatiaceae bacterium (assembly GCA_024235315.1). Classification (GTDB taxonomy): domain Bacteria; phylum Pseudomonadota; class Gammaproteobacteria; order Chromatiales; family Chromatiaceae; genus Thiosocius. The sequence continues at coordinate 107,173 of JACKMP010000005.1, forward strand.
CCTGCACGCCTGCCGGCTGCTTGGCTGTGATCCTGCGGAGACCTGGTACGTCGGGGACGCCGGACGTGACATCGAGGCCGGGCGTGCCGCCGGTTGTCTCACCGTGGGTGCGCTGTTCGGCTATCTGCACCCGGAAGACCCGCCGGAGGACTGGCAGTGCGATCTGATGATCGAGACCCCCGGACAACTGCTCGAACTTCTGAACGATGACGCCGACGTCGCCTGACGATGGCGCTTGGGGCTTCCCCAATCGCGCCATACCGGTCGGCTCGGCCGCCTACTACGCAGTACGCTTCTGTCCGCCGGAGCAACGTGAGCGCAACGCGCTGCTGCTGGCCTGGTACGAGCTGGTGCAGGAGATTGTCGAGCAGCACACCGACCCCGGCGTGGCACGTCTGAAACTCGACTGGTGGCGTCAGGAGGTTTCGCTGCTGAGCGTCCGGCGATGCCGTCATCCGCTCACCGTCGCGCTTCAGAACACCGGCGTCGGCGCAGGGTCGGAAATGCCGATGTCGGCGATCATCGAAGCCGCCGACGACGAGATCCGTTCGCCGCAGGTGCACGACGACGGTGCGTTCACTGCCAACTGCCGCCGCTCTTTCGGCGGCCTTTTTGTGCTGCTGAACCGCCTCGACGGACTTGCTCCCGAGGGGGAAAGGTGCTGCGTCGAATGCGGGGGCTATTGCGCCGCGGTGGAACGGATCCGCCGACTGGCCCGGTCACCGCAGCGTGTGCCGCCGGACCTCGGCGCCACAACACTGCGCCAGTCGCCGTCCGAGTTGCGCACGCAGCGCCTGGACGCCCTGTTGGCCGCGTTCGATACCACGCCGACACGACCATTGCCGGTACTGGCCGCGCGGCTGCTGGCGTTGAGCAAGGCAATGCACAAAAAAATCCGCAACAGCGGTTATCCTGTTGCCGACACCCTGGTGGAACGTGCGCCCATCGCCCTGCTGTGGACCGCCTGGCGCAGCCAATGACCGTATACAGAGAACACATCCATGCATGCAGACTACCGTCCCGCCGAAAATCTCCTGGAAGATCGGATCATCCTCGTCACCGGTGCCGGTGACGGCATCGGCCGTGCTGCCGCGCTCGCGTATGCGGCACACGGCGCAACCGTCGTGCTGCTGGGCAAGTCCGTAGCGAAACTCGAGGCGGTATACGATCAGATCGAAGCTGCACACGGCCCGATACCGGCCATCTATCCGATGCACCTGGAGGGCGCGTCACCCTACGACTACGACGAACTGGCACACGCAATACACAGCAATTTCGAGCGCCTCGACGGTATCCTGCACAACGCTGCCAACCTGCCCTATCTCAGCCGGATCAAGGACTACGACGGCGACGACTGGCTGAAGGTGATGCAGGTCAATGTCAATGCGCCCTTCTTCATCACCCAGGCGTGCCTGCCATTGCTGGAGCAGTCACCCGATGCCAGTGTGTTGTTCACCACGGACGCGGCCGGACACCAGGGCAAGGCCTACTGGGGTGCGTACGGTGTGTCCAAGTTCGCCATCGAGGGATTGACACAGACGCTCGCGGCCGAGCTCGACAACAGCGCAATTCGCGTCAACTGCATCGACCCGGGCCCGACCCGCACCGCCATGCGCAAACGGGCGTTCCCCGGCGAAGACAACGCCGACCTGAAAACCCCGGAGACACTGGCCCCGCTCTATTTGTGGGCGATCGGACCGGACAGCCGCGGCACCACCGGACAGCGGCTGAGCTGGGACGACTGAAGCGTGACCGACCGCCTGGCGGCCGGATGCCAGAGGGCTGGATCACAATGGCACACTGAACAGGGCTGGATCCGGCTCAAGTCGCTTGACGCGCAGACGCTACAGCCTGCATGACTGCAACGCCTGACGTGCGATCAAGGGACTCTGACGACAACGTAAATATTCCGCTCGAACAGGTAAAGATCGTCTTTGCCGCCGTCCCGCTTTCACTGGCGGCGAATCTGATCAACAGCATCATTCTCAGTGCTGCGCTCTGGGCACTGGTCGCTCACGCTTTCATACTCACCTGGTTTTTCGCCATCTCCGCGGCATCCGTCTTTCGCTGGTACACCTACCGGCGTTTTACAGCGACCACCGAGGCATCGCGAGCCGACCCATCCTGGCGCTCACTGGCCGCAATCGGCACCCTGCTGACCGGCGCACTTTGGGGATCGACCGCGCTATTCCTTTTCCCTGCGGACAGCATGGTGCACCAGGTCTTCCTTGCGTTCGTCATCGCCGGCATCAGCGCAGCGGCAGTGACCACATTATCAGCGGTGCATGGCCTGGCAGCCGGCTTCCTGCTGCTGACACTGGGACCGATGATGTGGCGGTTCCTCGCAGCGGATCACGTGCTTGGTCATACGATGGCACTGATGACGGCCCTGTTCGCGCTGATGATCGTCGTATCGTCCGGGCGGCTTCACAGAACCATTCTGGAATCACTGCAGATCCGCAACGAAAGACGGCAGGCCGAGCGCACCATCCGCCACCAGGCCCTTTTTGACCAACTGACCGGGCTTCCCAACCGGCGGCTGCTGCTCGACCGCCTGCATCAGGAAATGGCACGTTCGATCCGCCACGGTCATATGGGTGCCGTGCTGTTCCTCGATCTGGATCATTTCAAGACCATCAACGATTCCCTCGGACACCGCATCGGCGACATGCTGCTGCAGTCTGTCGCCGCGCGCCTGCTCCGACGGCTGCGCGGCGAAGACACAGTTGCACGCATCGGCGGCGACGAATTCGTCGCCCTGATCCCCGAGATCGGCGCATCAGACGGTAACGCGGTGGCCAACTCCCGCCAACTCGCCATCGAACTGCTGGAGCTGTTCCGCCACCCCTTCAAGATTGAAGGCCACACCCTGCATCTTTCCGCTAGCATCGGCGTGACGCTGTTTCCCATGGGGCAGCAGGATCCCGAGGACCTGCTGCAGCAGGCTGACGTGGCGATGTACAGCGCGAAGGAAAGCGGTCGCGACACCACACAGCTGTTCCTGCCGAGCATGCAGGCTGCGGTCGACGAACGCCTGAAGATCGAACGCGGCCTGCGCCACGCACTTGCCCACGGCGGACTCGAGCTGTACTACCAGCCACAGGTGGCCGACGACGGAAAGCTCATCGGTGCCGAGGCTTTGGCACGCTGGAAGCATCCTGAACACGGCCTCGTGTCACCGGCGCAGTTCATCCGTATAGCGGAAGAGACGGGATTGATATACCAGCTGGGAGACTGGGTACTGCGACGCGCCTGCGATGACCTCGCGCGACTCAGTGCCGATGCGGACCTGCACATTTCCGTGAATATCAGCCCGAAACAGTTTCGCGAGGCCGGTTTCGTCGAACGCGTGCGGGTGATCCTGGCAGACACAGGTGCCCCGCCGGAGCGTCTGACGCTGGAAATCACCGAAAGTGTCGTTATCGACAACATCGAACAGACCGTAGAGCGCATGCACACACTCAAGGCGCTGGGCATCAGCTTCTCGGTCGATGACTTCGGCACCGGGCACTCATCCCTTGCCTATCTGAAACGCCTGCCACTGGACACCTTGAAGATCGACCAGTCGTTCGTGCGTGATATCGGCACCGATCCGAACGATGCCGTCATCGTCGACACCATCATCGTGATGGCCCGACACCTGGGAATGGAGGTGATTGCAGAGGGCGTGGAGACCGACGAAGCGTTGCGCTTTCTGCTATCCAAGGGTTGTCGCCAGTTTCAGGGTTATCTGTTTGGAAAACCGGAACCGATCGAGGCGTTGCGCTCCCGCCTGCACACGCCCCAAGCGGTCGAGGCCAGTGGCTGAGGGCAGCACAAGGCACGCGGGCATTACTGAACGTTCGGTAACCAGTTCCAGCAGCTGCCTCAGTCCATCAAATCGACCTTGATCCCGCGCTCCGCCAGCATCTCTGTCCTGTGCTGCAGGAAGCGTTGAAACGAAGGTTGCCAGCGATAGGCACCGGATACCACGTAATCGATCGCTCCATGCACGTGGAAAGCTCTCAGGTACGCCTCGGTGCGAAACACCTCGTTGCCCTGCCTGTCGAAGAAAACCAGGCTCGGCGCATATTGGATGCCGAGTTCCCGTGCCCAGTCACGTGCACCGAGCTGGCGTCCGTCCGGCGTCTGCAGCGGGTCCGTGGAACGCAGGTCGACCTGTGCCACGTCGAGGTTTGTCAGCGCATATGCCAGTTCGCTGCGCGACAGGGTATCGCTATGCAGTTCGTCGCATGCGATGCAACTGCCTTGTTCGAACAGCACCAGCAACGGCCGCCCGTGGTCGCCGCGGTCAGCCAGTTTCAACGGGCTTGCGAGCGTACCGGGCAGGCTGCTCAGCTTCAGGTTCGCGGCCCTTGGTGACGCTGAGGCGAAGAAATCCGCGAAGCTCCCCTTTCGCTCATGCCTGCCGGCCACGAAATCGAGTGCCACCGCGAACTTGTGCGGGGCGAAATACCCATTGATCCGCAACACCACATCACCGCTTTCGTCGAGAAACAGCAGCGTCGGTGTGTATTGCACCCGCAGTGCCGCGGCAAAGGCCTTTTCGGTCGTCAGCGCGCCCTGCAGATCCGTCACCTCGCGGTCACCCCACATGTTGATGGCAATGACATCAAAGCCCTGTTGCGTCTTTTCCGCGATCTCCCTGTTGCCGAAATTGTCATTGAGCAGTTTCGCGCAGTATGGGCAGCCATCCTGGTAGAAATAGAGCAGTACTCTCCTGCCAGTCGTCGTCGCCTCAGCGATGTCTTCGCGGATATCGAGGAATGACTCCTTGAACCAAGCCGGCTTCTCCTGGTACCCGGGGTTCACCATCCCCGCGCCGAGGGCCGCGCCGTCCACTGGCGCCTCTGCCGCATTAGCCGACATGCCAGCCAGCAAAAGGACCAGCCATGGGATCACGATATGCATAAACACTCCGACTAATGGCGACCTGGGACCGACCCGGCCCGCAACGGGAAAATTATGCCCGCCGGACATGCCGGCTACGCTGGTTTTGTCTAATATGCCGGAAAGCTGCCGCCGAACAGGGTTCCCAAGAAACGCCATTGTTCCGGCATATGGGAATTTCGAGTAAGGGTCAAAAACCGACACTATCTCGTCACTGCGGCTGCGAGCTTCATCAAGCTGTTGTTTTAAATACAAAAAGAATATCTGGCACGAGTTTCGCTTTACGAATGCTGTCTTTACAGCTATCGGGAATGCAGAATGGAAACGCTCGGCCATATCCATACAGGCAACCTTGCATTGGTCAATCCACTTCAGACGCACGGCACTGTCTTCCCGACCGCCCCCGAAAATCTGGGGCCGCGGGTCCTGGAGCTTTCGAGCATCCTGCAAACAACGCTGGATGTCGAGGCGCAGATCGAACTGTTCGGCAAGGAGATCCAGCGTTACCTGGCGATCGACGGCCTGCAGTACACACTGCCCAACGACGAAAGCACGGTGCACTACGGCCGCGAGGCCTCGCATCGCGCCACTTACGATCTCAAACTCGAGGACAAGACACTCGGCAGCATCAGGGTCTGTCGTGAGGTGCCTTTCGTCGACAAGGAAATACGCTCGCTGGAGAATCTGCTGTGCGCGCTGGTCTATCCCCTGCGCAACGCACTGAGCTACAAGCAGGCCGTGGAACTGGCATCACGTGACCCCTTGACCGGCGTCTACAACCGCATGGCCCTCAAGGGTTCACTGGCCCGCGAAGTCGATCTCGCGCAACGCCAGGACCTGCCGCTAAGCGTGCTGGTAATCGACATCGATCATTTCAAGCAGTTCAACGACCTCCACGGCCATACCTTTGGGGACGACGTGCTGGTGGCGGTGTCACAGACGATCGCCAACACGGTCCGGCGCAGTGATCTGTTGTTTCGTTTCGGCGGTGAGGAGTTCGTCGTCCTCGCCAGCCACACGGCAGAAGAAGGCGCCATGCTGCTGGCGGAACGCATTCGGCAGAACATCGCAGCATTGACCACGGTGCGTGGACGCGATGCCGCAATAACCGTCAGCGTGGGTATCGCACGCCTGCAAGGCAAGGAACAGGCTGACAGATTTTTCGAGCGTGCCGACAAAGCACTGTATGCGGCCAAGAACAACGGTCGCAACCGCAGCGTCCTCGCTTAGGTACTCGACGCCTGACCGCAGCGCCGCCCGGTGGGGCAGACTGCGGCCAGCGCACAGCGTGGGCAATGCGGCACCTTTCGACACGCCTCCTTGGCATGTATCACGATCAGTGCGTGAAATTGCTTGAACAATTCAACGTCGGCCGGTAGCTCACGCTCGAAACCCAGCCTCAGCTCCTCGTAGGTCTCCGCCCCCTGCACCAGTTCGAATCGCGTCAGCAGGCGTCTCGTATAGGTGTCGATCACGAATACCGGTCGATCGAATGCATACAACAGGATGTCGTCAGCAGTCTCCGGACCCACGCCTTTTACTCCGAGCAACCCCGCACGCTGACTCTCCATCAACTGCTGTGCAAACGCGTCGAGCCCGCCCTGCCGCTCGAGAAACACGCACAGATTGAGTAGCCGCTGCGTCTTGACGTTGTAGTAGCCGGAGGGCCGGATCGCTTCGGACAAGGTCGCCGGGTCAGCCGCCAGTATCGCAGGCAACGTCAGCAGATCCGCCGCCTTGAGCCGCTCGATGGCCCTTTCGACGTTGGTCCAGGCGGCGTTCTGGGTAAGCACCGCTCCGACGATGATCTCAAATGCGGAATCGGCCGGCCACCACGGCTGCACGCCGTACAGTTCCTGCAGGTAAGTGAAGATCGTCGGCAAGATGCCGACGGGAGGATGGAACCGTGCCACGTGCCGGCCTGTCGTTTCAGCGCCTGCCGCGCGGCTTCCAGGGCGAGGCGGCGGGCGCCGCCTTTTTCGCTGTCGATTTCTTGCGCAGGCGGCCCCAGGGGCGTCTGTCATTGATCTCCACGACCTTCAACAGGGCGCGTTGTTCATCACCGTCCAGCTCGCGCCACTGTCCGGCCTTGACGCTGCTGTCGAGGATGATCGGTCCATAGCGCACGCGCTTGAGGCGCGATACCGTGACCCCGACCGCCTCCCAAAGGCGGCGCACCTCGCGTTTGCGGCCTTCCATGATGACAAGGTGAAACCAGCGGTTGCTGCCTTCCCCCCCAGCATCGACCACGTCTTCGAAGCGCGCAGGCCCATCTTCGAGCTGCACGCCGCTCACCAGTTGCCTGACCATTTCCGGCGTGACCTCACCGTTGACCCGCACGGCGTATTCGCGGTCGATCTGGGTACGTGGGTGCATAAGACGGTTCGCCAGCTCACCATCGTTGGTGAGCAGCAGCAAACCTGCACTGTTCACGTCCAGGCGACCCACCGCAATCCAGCGCCCGGTCGGCAGGCGCGGCAGGTGTTCAAACACCGTCTTGCGTCCTTCCGGGTCGTTGCGGGTAACCAGTTCACCCTCGGGTTTGTTGTAGATGATCACGAAACGCTGATCGCTCACCAGACGTTTGCCGCCGACCGGCCGGCCGCCGATTTCGATACGATCGTCGGGTGTCGCGCGGTCACCGAGTTTGGCGACGGCGCCATTGACCTTGACCCGGCCCTCGCTGATCAACGTCTCCAGATGACGCCTCGACCCCAGGCCGGCATTGGCCAGGAGTTTTTGCAGTCTTTCGCCTGCCGGCTGCTTGGGCTTCATCGCTGCTCGTCGCCCACTTCGGCTTCGGCTTCGGCTTCGGCTTCGGCTTCGGCTTCGGCTTCGGCTTCGGCTTCGGCTTCGGCTTCGGCTTCGGCTTCGGCTTCGGCTTCGGCTTCGGCTTCGGCTTCGGCTTCGGCTTCGGCTTCGGCTTCGGCTTCGGCTTCGGCTTCGGCTTCGGCTTCGGCTTCGGCTTCGGCTTCGGCTTCGGCTTCGGCAAGAGTGTCCTGTTCGTCCGATGGCGCAACCGCCGCGTCGACGTCTTGTGCAGCCACCGCCTCCGGATCCGTGACGCGGTCCGGGTCGTTCAGATCGAGCTCGCGATTGATCTCATCCAGATCGCGAAGTTCGGCCAGCGTCGGCAACTCATCGAGCGACTTCAGGCCGAAATAATCGAGAAACTCGCGTGTCGTCCCATACAGGGAGGGCCTGCCCGGGACGTCGCGGTGACCGACCACACGCACCCATTCGCGCTCCATCAGGGTCTTGACGATATTCGTACTCACCGCCACACCACGGATATCCTCGATCTCACCACGCGTGATCGGCTGGCGATACGCGATCAGTGCCAGCGTCTCCATCAGTGCCCGCGAATAACGTGCAGGCCGCTCGTCCCACAGCCGCGATACCCAGGCCGAGCAGGCGGCGCCGACCTGAATTCGCCAACCGCTGGCGACCTCCGCAATCTCGATTCCGCGGCCCTGATAGTCGGCGGCAAGTTGCTCCAGCACCGCACGCAGCTGTTTCTTGTCGGGGCACTCGATTTCGTTGAACAGATTCTGGATCGCTTCCAGCGACAACGGCCTGCCCGCTGCCAGCAGTGCAGCCTCGACAATATTCTTGAGTTCAGTCGGTTCCGACATCGTTAGCCACCACGTGCCCGGACATGAATCGGCGCATAGGATTCGGCCTGCACCAACTCGACCAGTTGCTGTTTGATGAGTTCGAGGATCGCCATGAAGGTCACCACGACACCCTGGCGACCCTCGCTGATATCGAACAGATCGGTAAACTGGGTGAAGCGGTCGGTCGTGACGCATTCCAGCACCCGGCTCATACGTTCGCGCAGTGACAGGGGTTCGCGCGCGATATGGTGGCTGCTGAACATGTCTGCACGATGCAGGACATCCTTGAGTGCCAGCAACACCTCTTTCAGGTCGACGTCCGGCGGTTTCTGATCGACGTGCTTGAATGGCACCTCGGCCACCACGGGAAAGACATCGCGTCCGATCTGCGGCAGCTCGTTGATATCCTCCGCCGCCTGCTTGAAACGCTCGTACTCCTGCAGACGCCTGATCAGCTCTGCCCGCGGATCGTGCTCGTCGTCATCCTCGCTCTGCGGACGTGGCAGCAACATGCGTGACTTGATCTCGGCGAGCATCGCCGCCATCACCAGGTATTCCGCCGCCAGTTCCAGGCGCATGTCCTGCATCAGCTCGATGTACTCCATGTACTGTTGCGTGATGTCGGCGATCGGGATATCGAGGATGTCGAGATTCTGCCGCCGTATCAGGTACAGCAGCAGATCGAGCGGGCCTTCGAAGGCATCGAGAAACACCTCGAGTGCGTCCGGCGGGATGTAAAGATCCTTGGGCAGCGCGTATTGCGGCTGCCCCTGCACCACGGCGAACGGCATTTCCTGCTGTTGTGGCGCGACGGCTTCGGCCTGTGGTTCGGTCAAGGAAGATAGTCCGGCTGGTCAGTAGTCGAGCGACATCGCATGACGCACCTCTTCCATCGTCTCGCGCGCCACCTCGCGTGCGCGTTCGCAGCCCTCGTTGACGATGTTGTGCACCAGGTCGGGCTGGGCTGCATATTCGCGACCGCGCTCCTGGATTGGCTTCAGTTCGGCGAGCACGGCGTCGATCACCGGCTGCTTGCACTCGATGCAACCGATGCCGGCGGACCTGCAACCCTGTTGCACCCAGTCCTTGACCGCCTCGTCCGAGTACACCTGGTGAAACTGCCAGACCGGGCAGATTTCCGGATTGCCCGGGTCGGTACGACGTACCCGCGCCGGGTCGGTCGGCATGGTGCGCATCTGTTTCTCGACATCCGCCGGCGATGCATCCAACGCAATGGTGTTGCCGTACGACTTGGACATCTTCTGTCCATCCAGACCCGGCATCTTGGCCGCCTTTGTCAGCAAAGGCTGCGGCTCGGGAAGAATCACCATACCGCCTCCCTCGAGGTAGCCGAACAGGCGGTCCCGGTCAGCGATGCCGATATTCTGTTGCGACTCCAGCAGCGCCCGCGCCGCGGCCAGGGCCTCCTCGTCGCCCTGCTCCTGGAACGAACGCCGATAGCCGTGGTACAGCTTGGCGTTCTTCTTGCCCATCTTCTTGATCGCCTGCTCGGCCTTGTCTTCGAAGTCCGGCTCGCGGCCATAGATATGGTTGAAGCGACGCGCGACCTCGCGCGTCAGCTCGACGTGCACCACCTGGTCCTCGCCAACCGGCACCAGGCCGGCCCGATAAACCAGGATGTCAGCCGACTGCAGCAGTGGATAGCCGAGGAAACCGTAGGTCGAGAGGTCCTTTTCCTTCAGTCTTTCCTGCTGATCCTTGTAGGTCGGCACCCGCTCCAGCCAACCGAGAGGGGTGATCATCGACAGCAGGAGGTGTAGTTCGGCGTGTTCGGGCACACGGGACTGGACAAACAGGGTCGCCTCGCCCGGGTTGACACCGGCAGCCAGCCAGTCGATGACCATGTCCCAGGTACTTTGCGGGATCATGCTCGGATCGTCGTAGTGCGTGGTCAGCGCGTGCCAGTCGGCGACGAAAAAGAAACACTGGTACTCGTGCTGCAGCTCGACCCAGTTTTTCAGAACGCCATGGTAGTGCCCGAGGTGCAGGCGTCCTGTCGGGCGCATGCCGGACAATACGCGGGCATGTTGTGCAGCAACAGCGGCCAAGAGAATCTCCTAGGGAAACAAGCTCGGAAGTATACCCAACACCAAGTCCGAACCGGGCATTAGTTTGATTGCACCAAACACCACGGGGCCGAGAATCATCCCTATCACGCCACTGATCAGCAGCGCGATCAGAATGATCATTCCGTAAGGTTCAATGCGGGCAAAGTGCCTGGCCAGCCGAATCGGCAGGACACCGGTCAGGATGCGCCCCCCATCGAGCGGCGGGACCGGCAACAGGTTTATCGCCATCAGCACCATATTGACGAACACCCCGGCAACCGCCATCAGCAGCAATGGAATCGCCACCGCCTCTGCGGTATGCACCAGGGAATGCGCGAGCAACAGGACGGCCGACCACAGCAGTGCCATCAGCAGGTTCACACCCGGCCCGGCGGCCGCCACGATCGCCATATCCCGCTTTGGCGAATGCAAGCGACCGATCGACACAGGCACCGGCTTTGCCCATCCGATGAGGAATCCCGTAAAGCTCAGCATCAGGATCGGCACCAGGATGGTACCGACCAGGTCGATATGTGGCAGTGGATTGAAGGTGATCCGCCCCAGGTCCCGGGCGGTCGGATCACCGAGCCGGTTGGCCACCCAGCCGTGCGCGGCCTCATGCACTGTGACAGCGAATATCAGCGGCAGTGCCCAGATGGCGACGCGTTGCGCCAGGTTCAGTTCTTCCATGCGCGCGATTATATCGCCGGGCCGATGTCGCAGTGCGGACATTCCGGTGACGACCCAATCTGCTGGCAGTTTTTTGACGTCTGGCAAGATCTGCCCCAGCCACGTCAGAAATCTTTACACCGCGTCACATTTGGGAAAGCGCTTACTTGGGAAACTAGTTCAATATCCTGTTTTTACTTGTGTTTCATTGCCTTTTTACGCTTATGGCTGGCTTTATGCCTGTTACGGGCAAATGCCTCGAATAAAGATGGCGCGGACTGAAGTGAGTCATCGGGAAATGACAAAACTTCGGGAAATACTGAGTCACCTGAGCCTTGTTGCAATTCTGGGCACCGGCCTGGTGCCGACGGCCGCGGCGACGCCAATCAATACGCGCAGCGCGTTCAAGGCAGAGGTCGCCGAGGCTGACCTCGTCCTCAGCCGCCAGGGCTTCAACCAGGTCGAAAACGCCAAAAACGGCGGACAGCGTTCATTTGCCACGACGGCACTGGATCTGGGCGACTTCAGCATGCGAATGGAAAGCGACGAAGATGTCAGAACACCGAAGTTCAAGAAGCTCAGGAACGGCAAACGCGTCGGCCTCAACCGCGTGACCAAAAAAGCCTGGCTGCGCGTGAACAAGACAAAGTTCGCCCGCGTGAAGATCAAGAACGGGGTCGACCTGGTACTGGAATTCGACGACCCGATCTACGCGTTCGGGGCCACGTTCCGGGGCCTGAACAACGGCACTGCGGATACCACCATCGTGCTGCAGGAGCTGACGGGCACCGATCCGATCGAACTGGATCCCTCCAAGACTCTGCGCAACACGAGCAAGTCGTTCTTCGGCTTCGTTTCCGATGTCGGCATCACATCGATCACCTTCACCGGGCACGATGTCTTCGGCATGGACGGCCTGATATTCGGGAAGAAACCGATACTCGCCGCCCTGCCGACCAGTCTCGTCCTGCAGGACAATGCCGTACCGCTTCCTGGCACCCTGTTACTGATCGGCCTCGGCCTGCTCGGGGCGAGCGCTGCCCGCTTGCGCCGGCAGCACCCGGTCGGATCGACGCCTAACGGGGTTTGACATCCCCGGCCACGGCGGCCTCGGACGCAGATTCGTCAGAAGCTGCACCTGGGATGCCGGCAGTGGTGCCGGCGCCGAGGATCGGCGGCAGATCAGCGGTCAACGCGGCAGCATCTCTGGCCGCGGTATCGACGGCCAAATCCGGCAGATACATCTCGATCTGCCGGTCCAGCAGCGTCACCAATGCCCGCCGGTCCATCTGGTACCAGACATAGGCGCCGCCCCCGATCAGCAACGAAAGCACCACGACCCAACCCAACCCGCTGCCATGCCGCGGCGGCGGACGGCGACCGGATGGATAAGGCGCCAGCCGCTCGGCCGGTTCGTGCGCGTCGTGATCCGGCTCGGGCCGATGGCGCTGTCTGTGCACCCGTGGCCCACGGCGGCCTCCAAAGGTTTCCTCCAGACTGGGCACGATATCCGCAGCGCCTACCAACGGGGCTGCGGCGTGCGGCCGGGGCATCACCACTTTTTTCTGTTCGCGCAGCAGCTCCTCGGCATTCGCGAACACCGGCTCCCTGGCGCCATTGCCCGCCTCTGTTGCGTCTTCCTCGTGCTCCGGCTCGTCAATGAATTCGGTGTTGAGTGTCGAGCCGAGACCCACGGGCACATGGCTGAGGCGCTCTTCCGACAGTTCCTGGAACACGGTCTTGGCATCTTCCACGCCGAGCACCGCCTTTTCCTCCACGGCACCATGTAACAACAGCCGACTGCAGAACTGGTTGATGCGGCGGGGCACGCCTTGACAGGCCGCCTCGATTACCGGCAGAACCGACGCCTTGATCCGTGGGAAATTGTTCCATCCAACGACCTTGAGCCGGTGCAGGATGTACGCCGCCGTCTGCTCCTGGGTCAACGCATTCAGATGTGCCGCCGCGGTCACCCGCTGACGCAACTGCTCCAACCTCGGGTCCGCCAGTTTTTCGCGCAAGCCTTCCTGGCCAACGAGAAAGATCTGCAGCAGTGGCTTGCCTTGAATCTGCAGGTTGGTTAGCAGTCGAAGCTCTTCAAGCGCATTGAGGCTCAGGTTCTGCGCCTCATCGACCACCAGCAATGGCGGACGCCCATCCTGATGTGACTGGGTGAAAAGTTGCTTGATCCGCTGCAGCACCGTCGCGGTATCCAGACCCTCGACGTTGATGCCGAATTCGTACGCCGCGGAGCGCAGGATATCGTTGGCCTCGAGCATGGTATTGACCAGGGTCGCCACCAGGTAATCGGAGGGGCCGTAATCCGAGAGCAGATCGTTGATCAGTGTCGTCTTGCCCATACCGGGGGCGCCGGTCACGACCACGAAACCTTCCGCTGCCTGCAGCGCATACTGCATGTAGGCGCGCCCCTTGGCAAAACTCGGATAACGATAGCAAAAGGCGTGATCTGGGCTCAGGCGAAACGGGTCGCCTCTGAGTCGGTAATAGGCCTTGTACATAGAGATCCCGCTCGCAAGGATGATTGAAGGTTGATCGGCTGTCGTCCTTCGAAGTTGAGGGGGCAGCAATATCGCCGGGTTGCCCGATTGTCAGGCTCGGCGGCGACGACACCCACCGACAGCGGCACCGGCCATGGTCATGCCTCGAAAAGACTGACGTCGCCTTTTCCGACCCGCCGCACCTTTGGTGTCTCATCATGAAGATCGATCACGCTGGTCGGTTCGAAACCGCAGTAACCGCCGTCGAGGATCAGGTCGACGCCGTGTCCGAGGATCTGGTTCATCTCGTACGGATCCATCATCGGCATATCGTCGCCCGGCAGTATCAAGGTGCTGCTCAACAGTGGTTCATTGAGCTCATCGAGCAACGCCATGGCCACGCGATTGTCCGGAATCCTGACGCCGATGGTCTTGCGCTTGGCATGCATCAGGCGTTTGGGCACCTGCTTGGTCGCTTTGAGAATGAAGGTGTAAGGGCCGGGGGTCAAGTTCTTGATCAGGCGATGCGCCTGGTTGTCCAGCTTGGTGTATGCCGACAACTCCGACAGGCTGCGTCCGATCAGCGTGAAGTTGTGATCATCATTGAGTCGCCGGATCTGACGGATACGATCCATCGCCGCCTTGTCGCCGATCTGGCAACCGATAGCGTAACTTGAGTCGGTCGGATAGATGATGACGCCGCTATCGCGCACGATCTCGACGGCCTGACGGATCAGCCGTGCCTGCGGGTTGTCCGGGTGGACCTGAAAAAACTGCGACATTTCTTATTTCAATGGCTGATGCGCCAGTCCTTCCAAATCGCGCTACATCCGTCCGGCAGCGCCGGTAGCCTGCCGAGCTCGATCCATGGGTGCTCGGGGCCGTGGTAATCAGACCCGGCAGACGCCAGCAATCCGAAGTCGCGCGCCAGTACCGCCATGGAAAAACTGTCATCCCGGCTGTGGCTGCCGGAGACCACCTCGAGCGCCGCACCGCCGACTTCTACGAACTCGCCGATCAGCCGACGCAGCTTGCTGCGAGTCATCTTGTATCTTGCGGGATGTGCGATCACCGCCTGTCCGCCGGCCAGGCGGATCCAGCGCACCGCCTCCTCGAGGCCCGCCCAGCGTCCGCTGACGAAACCCGGCTTGCCGCCGACCAGGAACTTGCGGAACACGGCCCGCACGTCGGACGCGTAGCCATTATCCACCAAGAAGCGGGCAAAGTGCGTGCGACTGATCAACCGTCCGTTCGACAGGGCGCGGGCACCGGCAAACGCCTCCGGGATTCCGGCTTTGTCCAGGCGACGCCCGATCTCCTGCGCGCGCCAGTCGCGAAACTCACGCAGCCCCGCCAGTCCGACGCGCAACTCCTCGTTGTCCGGATCCACACCCAGCCCGACGATGTGCACGGTCGCCTCGCCCCAGGTCACCGAAATCTCCACCCCGGGTACAAATCCAAGACCGAGTGCACGGGCACTGTCCGCTGCCTCGGCCAGGCCTTCAAGGGTATCGTGGTCAGTCAGCGCCATCACACCAACCCCGGCGGCATGCGCACGCCGCATCAGCTGCGCTGGCGCAAGTGTCCCGTCGGAAGCAGTGGAGTGAGCATGCAAATCAAATTGTGGCGACATGGCGGGCATTCTATCAGCAGGCCCGCAGTCGGCGCGGTGCCCGGCAAAAAACGCGCCACAGCGCACGGATTTCGCCACCCTGGACGCGTGCTAAACTGCCCCGCCATGAGCATGCCCCCGGCCGACCTCTCCTACCTGCGCGAGCGCGTGCGCGAACTGGCCACGCTGGTCCACGAAACCTGGGAGTCCTCGTGCCGCGACCCGCAGGACGCTGACGACCCGCGCCCGACCGGCGACGCCCTGTTGCAGCTGATCGATATGCTCGACCACCTGCAGTCGGACGCGCATGTCCCGGGCATAAGCCCGGCTGAACTCAACACCCTCAGCGAGTACGGCCTGCAGCTGCTCAGTGAACTTGCCGGCACGGCATCACGCCTCGATCACCCGACGCTGGCGGCTGAAATCGAGCATTTGAGCTTCCCCTATGCCCTTTGGATCGCCCGTCATGGCGGCGAGATCCGGCGTCTGGAATCCGTGGTCAATGCATTGGCGCACTTTGCCAACCAGTCGAGCAGCCCTGAAACCATGGCCAGCCTGTATTGCCAGTGCTGCGAGCTGATCGATGCCACCAGCCCTGCAGCAGAGGAAGGCTCGGCCGGCAACCCGAGGAACCCATGGCGTCTGCTGCTGCTGAATCGGGCCATCGTGGCCACGCGCAGTCTCAATGCTGAATTCATGGAACCCGCGTTCAACGCGATAGTCGAACTGCTGCCGAACGATGCTGAACGTTTTTTCGCGGAGGGCATGGAGCAGATGGCTGTTATAGATTACCCGGAGCATGTCCGCACAGTGGTCCGACGTTATTACCTCGCCCATGCGGTGCCGCGGCGCCTTCACTGAACACAACAACGATTCGATCTGATGAAAATTCTCGCTGACCTGTTTCCGGTCATTCTGTTCTTTATCGCCTATCAGCTTTTCGATATCTATATCGCAACACAGGTTGCAATCGCCGCGGCCGCGGTACAGGTCGTTTACAACCGGCTGCGATACGGCAAGGTCGAGACCATGCACTGGGTCACGCTCGGCCTGCTGGTGGTGTTTGGCGGACTCACGCTGGCGTTGCGCGACCCGACATTCATCAAGTGGAAGCCGACCGTGGTGAACTGGCTGTTCGCCGTGGCTTTCCTCCTCTCGCAGCTGTTCATGAAGCGCAGCCTGCTGCGCCGCATGATGGATCACGCGGTCAATATGCCCGACGCCGCCTGGCTGCGGCTCAATACAGCCTGGGTCACGTTCTTTACCGCGATGGGGGTCTTGAACCTTTATATCGCCTACAACTTCTCCGAAGCGGTCTGGGTCAACTTCAAGCTGTTCGGTTTTCTTGGACTGACCCTGGTGTTCATGCTGGCCCAGGGCTTTTACCTTGCCCGGTTCGTCGAACCGGACGAATCCACTACCGAGGATTGAACCCATGCTCTACAGCATCGTCAGTACCGATGTGACCAACAGCCTCCCTTTGCGCAAGGCCGCACGTCCTGCACATCTCGAGCGCCTGCAGCATTTACAGAGGGAGGGGCGACTGGTACTCGCGGGACCCAATCCCGCGATTGACAGTGCAGATCCCGGTGACGCCGGCTTCACCGGCAGCCTGATCATCGCCGAATTCGCATGTCTGGAGGACGCCTCCGCATGGGCGGATGCAGACCCCTATGTGGCCGCTGGCGTCTATGCCACGGTCACCGTCAAACCGTTCAAGCAGGTCTTTCCGCAATAAGTCGCCCCGCGTTGGGCAAGGAGTTCGAGGGTATGCGTGGGATCGGATTACGAATCAGCGCCGCGGCATGGTGTCTCCTCGTCTCGGCCACCGTGGCAGGCGAAGAGCAGGTCACGCCGCAGACTCTGGTCAAGGTCGATGACTTTGCGATCACCAATCTGCATCTTGCGCTGTTCGCCAGCCAGACCGGGCGTGCGCCGGATGATGCGGAAGGCCAGATTGCGCTGCTCAATGAGCTGGTCAATAGCGTCATGGTGGCCAATTCCGCGCAGGGCCGGGAACTTGCGGCGCATCCCGAGGTGGCGGCAGCCCTGGAGGTCGCACGCATCCGTCTGATCGCACAGACCTTCGTGCGCAGTCAGATGCGGCAGACCAAGATCGACGAAGCCAGGTTGCGCGAACTCTATGAGTCGGAATATCTGGCAGGCGGCGGCCAGGAATTCAAGGCCCGGCACATCCTGCTCGACAGTGAAAACGCCGCACTGGAGGTCATCGCCGACCTCGACAAAGGCGCCGACTTCGCCACCCTCGCCACCGAGCGCTCGATTGGTCCGAGCAAGTCAGTGGGGGGCGACCTCGGCTGGTTCGAACCAGCAGCCATGGTTCCCGAGTTTTCGGCCGCGACTGCAAAACTGGCTGACGGCGCCTACAGCAAGGCACCGGTCAAGACGCAATTCGGCTGGCATGTCATTCTGCGCGAAGCGAGCCGCGCATTGCCGCCGCCCGACTTCGACAGCGTTCGCCCGGAACTGGAACGCCGGATCCAGCAGGAGCAGGTTGCGAAGGCGATCGATGCGATCCGCAACGATGCGCGGATCGAGGTCCAGAACCTCGAAAAGGCCGATTGAAACCGACGCAGGGCCCTGTGAATGCGGGCCCCGCGTCGCCATGATCCGGCCGCTTCACTCGTCGGTATTTTTAGCCACCTTGCCGATGCGCCCCAGGGGCACGACGGTGGATGGTGATTTTTCGTCGCTGTAGTAGGGTCGCTCTTGGGCGACACCGGCAGCGTCCGCCAGTTCACGCTCGCGCAACGAGATCAACCCGAGACACTGTCGCACGTCCTGGATCGTCTGTTCGGACAACGGGTGTTTCATGGCGCGACTCGGCGGGGTCGTGTCCTTGACGATTTGCGCCAATACCTTGCGCATCACCAAAAGGATTTCTCGTTCTTTGCTGCTGTCTGTCATGCGATCCGGGCTCCGTTACGACCGGCCGACAGAATACCCGAATCGGCGCCTGCGATACCACGACAGCGCAAGGGCCAATCGGCGCGGCGTCACCTGCCCCGCCTTCCCACCAATGGGTCACTTGAAGATCGTATCGATCGAAAAACCTTCCTGTTCGAGGATCCCACGCAGGCGTTTCAGCGCATCCATCTGGATCTGGCGGACACGCTCGCGGGTCACGCCCAGTTCATTGGCAACCTGCTCGAGCGTCGAGTTTTCGTAGCCATGCAGGCCAAAACGCCGTTCCACCACCTCGCGCTGCTTTTCGTTGAGCTTGCCTAGCCATTCATCCAGATGCCCTGACAGATCATCGGCCTGGATATGTTCGGTGGGATCTCTTGCGTTCTCGTCGGCAATCGTATCGAGCAGCGGCTTGTCTGCATCCTTGCCGTACGGCGTGTCGACCGACGTCACACGCTCGTTCAGGCCAAGCATGCGCTTGACTTCGTTGAGTGGCCTGTCGAGGAGGTCGGCGATTTCTTCAGCCGTCGGCTCGTGGTCGAGCGTCTGGGTAAGTTGGCGCGCCGCCCTCAGGTAGACGTTGATTTCCTTGACCACGTGGATCGGCAGCCGGATCGTGCGCGTCTGGTTCATGATCGCACGCTCGATGGTCTGGCGAATCCACCAGGTCGCATAGGTCGAGAAGCGGAAGCCGCGCTCCGGGTCGAATTTCTCGACCGCTCTGATCAGACCCAGATTGCCTTCCTCGATCAGGTCGAGAAGTGCCAATCCGCGATTCATGTAGCGACGTGCGATCTTGACCACGAGACGCAGATTGCATTCGATCATGCGCCGCCTGGCAGCCGCATCTCCCTTCTGTGCAAGCCGCGCGTAGTAGACCTCCTCTTCGGCAGTCAGGAGCTTGGAGAAGCCTATCTCGTTGAGGTAGAGACGCGTCGCATCGAGTTGGCTGTCGGGAATCTCGCCGGCTGCATACTTGCCATCTTCGTCTGGCTCTTCGATGTCCAGTTCTTTCGCGTCATCCGCATCGAGATCTGTCTCATCGACCACCTCGTCCAGTTCGTCGACGACTTCCAGATCAACATCCTCGCTCTTTGCGGGCATGCCCCCTCCATCACTTTGTGACTACGCCTGTCAGACCCGTGCACACGACCGTACGATCACCGTCGCGGCAACAGCCCCAGGGGATCGACAGGTTTACCGTCGCGTCTGATTTCGAAATGCAGTAGCGGGTTGCCATTGTTGGCAGTGCCCATCTCTGCAATGTCTTGTCCTTTGGTGACCTGATCGCCTTCTTTGACCAGGATCGATCTGTTGTGCCCGTAAGCACTCAGATAATTATCATTATGTTTGACGATGATAAGCTGCCCGTAGCCGATCAGTCCACTACCGCTATACACGACCTTTCCGGCCTCGGCGGCCTTGATCGGGAGACCGTTGCGACCGGCTATCTTGATGCCGTTTCGCAATGGATCGTCCGCCTTGAACGACGATACGATCTGGCCACGAGCAGGCCAGATCCAAGCAAGCCGCCGTGTCGGTGATGGAGCAGGTTCGGGTTTACGCTGGGGCCGCTTTTCCGGATTGACGGTTGCTCGTGCTGCGGTCGTTGACGCGGGTGGTGGAGGCCTTCTGGCCGGAGGCGGCGTGAGGCGAAGCGTCTGCCCGGTAAAGATGTGGTAAGGAGGACGTATCCCATTCCACGCGGCGATCAGGCGGTAGTCGACGCCTCGCTGCCACGCGATGCCATACAGCGTGTCACCACGCTGCACGCGATATTCGTCGGCACGCAGCGTGCCACGCACGGGCTTCGGTGCCGGCGCCCTGCTGCCACGCGTTTCCACCGGCGCACGCCAGCTCGCCGTACAACCCGACAGGTGAACGACAGCGCCAGCAAGGCAGCATGCGAGCAGCATCCGTCCGCACCAGCCGGACAATACTGTACACAACGATTTCCGTAAGGCTTCGTGCTTCAAATCCCCGGTACTTTGCGACGCCAGATCATGATCTGTAGATGATGAATATGATGAGCAGCGCTGCAACCGTCAACCATCCCAGCCAGTCGACCCAGCGGTGCAACCTCTGCTCCATTGCCTCACCACCCCAGGACATCAACAGGGCGACCAGGTAGAAGCGCAGGCCGCGCCCGATAAACGATGCCAGCAGGAAGGGCAGGAACGCCATGCTGACGACGCCCGCCGTGATAGTGAACACCTTGTATGGAATCGGTGAAAAGCCGGCGGCGAAGATGGCGAGGAAGCCCCATTCATCGAACCATTGTTTGGCCAGCGTGAAGGTAGCCGCGTAACGACCCTCCTCCAGCCAGGGCTGAACGAGTTCAAACGCAAACACGCCGATCAGGTAACCGAACATGCCGCCCAGCACGGAGGCCAGGGTGGTCAAGGTCGCAAACCACACGGCACGGCGCGGTTGTGCCAGGCTCATCGGTGCGAGCATCACGTCAGGCGGAATCGGAAAGAACGAGGATTCGGCAAAACTCAGCCCACCCAGATACCAGGGCGCGCGTGGATGACGTGCCCAGCGCATCGCCCTTGCATACAATGGCGAAAAGATCTTCATTCAGGTCACGCCGGTAAGCAGCGGGACGAAGCTCACCCGCTCCAGCAGTTCGTGTTCATAACCGTCGCTCGTGCGAATCACCCGCACGAGCGCCTGCTCGTCGCGGCGCCCGATCGGCAGAACCATCCGGCCGCCTGGGCAAAGCTGCTCCACCAGCGCCAAGGGGATGCCCTCAGGTGCGGCTGTGACGATGATGCCGTCAAACGGCGCATACTCGGGCAGCCCCATGCCCCCGTCGGTATGCTTGGTGACGATGTTACGTATCTTCAATGCCTGGAAACGGCGACGCGCCTGATCCAGCAGCACCTTGATCCGTTCGACGGTATAGACGCGTCGCACCAGAGGCGCGAGCACCGCGGTCTGGTACCCTGAACCCGTCCCCACTTCCATGACGCTTTCCAGCGGTCCGGCTTCCAGCAGTGCCTCTGTCATGCGCGCGACGATATAGGGCTGGGAGATCGTCTGACCGTTACCGATCGGCAGCGCCGTATCCTCGTAGGCGCGACTCGCCAGCGCCTCGTCGACGAACAGGTGGCGCGGGGTGTTGCGCATGCAGTCGAGTACCTGACGGTCGCGTATGCCTTCATCGCGCAAACGCTGGACCAGACGCTCGCGGGTACGCTGCGAAGTCATGCCGATACCAAGATGCCCCGGTGTCATTCCTGACGCTCCAGCCATGCCGCCAGCGATTCCAGTGCCTGGTGTCGGGTGAGATCGACCTGTAACGGTGTGACCGAGACGAAGCCATTGCGCACCGCATGAAAATCGGTGCCGGGTCCCGCATCCTGCTCCGCACCTGCGGGGCCCACCCAGTAGATCGGCCGACCGCGCGGGTCTTCCGCCTTTACCACCGGCTCGGCCTTGTGCCGATGCCCCAGGCGGGTTGCCAGCATCCCCTTCAGCTGGTCATAAGGAAGGTCCGGTACATTGACGTTGAGAATCGAGTCCGCCGCAAGAGGTCTTTCGCATAGGCGCTGCACCAGGTCGACGGCGACCCGCGCCGCTGAGTCGAAGTAACGCGGCGTATGCGAGGCGATCGAGATCGCGATCGCCGGATACCCGAGAAATCGTCCTTCGGTAGCGGCGGCCACCGTACCCGAATAGATCACGTCGTCACCCATGTTTGCGCCCGCGTTGATCCCCGAGACCACCATATCCGGTTCTTCTTCCAACAGCCCGGTGATCGCGAGGTGAACGCAGTCGGTCGGCGTACCTTCCACGCGGATGAAGCCATTCTCGCCGGTGCGCGCACGGATCGGTTGTTCCAGGGTGAGGGAGTTGCTGGCGCCGCTTCGATCACGGTCCGGCGCCACCACGATCGTTTCCGCAATGCCGGAGATGGCGCCGTGCAGTGCCTCCAGGCCCGGGGCCTGATAACCATCATCGTTGCTGAGAAGAATTCGCATACCATCCTGAGTGCCGACCGGACACTGCCGCCGGGCGGTTTTTTTGGCTGACCGATGATACTGCAAACCCTGCCCTGCCTCACCTTGATCTGGGACCGTTTAGCCGTTTCAATCATCGCCATGGGAAACCCAGACGACAACCCGGACGACAAAGGTGAGGGCGAGTTTCGCGAGGCGATGCGCGACGTCGAGCCCATCGAAGATGGTCGCGCCGACCCGTACCGCAAGAAGCGCCGCCCGGAACCCCTCAACCTGCCCGTCGGCGATGAGCGCGTGGATGACTTCGCTGATCTGGCAATCGAGACCGGAGAATTTCTGGAGTTTCGCCGTCCGGGCATCCAGAACCGCGTGTTTCGCGATCTCCAGCGCGGTGTGATCGAGGCGCAGGGGACACTCGACCTGCACGGCCTTCGCGTACGTGAGGCCAAGCCCGCGTTGGCGAGGTTCCTCAACCATAGCCTGGCGAGCGGCCGGCGCTGCGTCCGCATCATCCATGGCAAGGGCATTGGTTCCGGTGGCCAGCAGCCGATGTTGAAGCAGAAGACCAACCAATGGCTGCGGCAGAAGGACGAAGTGCTCGCCTTTGTGACCGCGCCGCGTTGGGATGGCGGTACTGGTGCTGTGTACGTGCTCCTGTCAGGAAAGTATCGACGGTTCGACTAGTCGGTCGCCCAGGGATCAGGAATCAGGATCGGCTTCGTCTGCATCGTGTGAGCGGACGATTTCTCGCAATACGGCAGTCGCAAAAGCCCCCGCGACCAATTGAAACGACAGCAGAAGTGAATTGTCCTGCCAACTCCAGTCCAGCCCGTCCGCCACCAGACGCAGCGAACGACGGTCGGCATCCAGCCCCAGGCGCGTCAACCCCTCGATCCATGACTGCGCCTCGGCCAGTGCACGCTCCTCATTCAGCCTTGCATCGGCTTCGACCTGCAGGGCACGGCCGGGGCGGCCGCACAGCGGGCCGGTCGGATGCACATCCAGTCTCGCCAGCCTGTCGGCGATCGTCGGATCCGCGGCGTCGTACATGAACTGCCGTTGCGACCCCGCAAGGGACATCACATCGCCCGCTATCGCCCTGTCCCAGGTGCCTGCATTGACGCGCGCCGCCAACACCTGGTTGAACAGCTGCGAACGCGCCGCCGACAGGATCATGCTGCGTTGCTCGCGCCCACCGCGGCGACCACGCCCGGCCAGCAGATCATCGGCACGCCGCAGGTTCTGTCCACCGCGCCCAAACCGCTGACTGCCGAAGTAGTTGGGTACGCCGGCATCGCGGATGCGCTGTAACTGCCGCTCTGCCTCGGCGACATCACCCACCACGCTGTCGACCCTGATCCGGAAGCGGTTGCCGCGCAGCGAGCCGCGGCGGATCTTGCGGTTGTGCCGTTGCGCAGCGATCACCTGCAGGGATTCATCTTCGATCGTCGACCAGTCCGGCGCCTCGCGCCCCGGGAGCTGTACCGAGAAATGCTGCGTCGTCACCGCGTTGCGGTCTTTCAGGCCCGCATAACCGATCGCCACCTGGGGCACACCGGCGAGCCGGGCAATCGCCCTCGCCACATCCTGGGTATTGCGTTCGCGTTTTCGCACCGTGAGAAAGACGTGCTCACCGTCTCCCGATGCCTGGTAACCCAGCTGCTCCTCAACGACAAAGTCCTCGGGCGAGGCGCGCAGGCGCCCGCTCAGCACAGGCCCCCCGTGGGCGAAAGGCAGATCCAGCGTCGGATCATCCGGAGGCGGCGACTGCGTCATCAGATCGCCACCAGCAGCACGACCGCATGTGCAGCGATCCCCTCGCCCCGCCCCGTATACCCCATGCGTTCGGTCGTGGTCGCCTTGACGTTGACCCGGTCCTGCGCAACACCCATCTCCTGGGCCAGATTTGCACACATCTCCTGAATGTGCGGGCCCATCCGCGGCGCCTGGGCCACGACCGTGGCGTCGAGATTGGAGACCCGCAGGCCACGCGCCGCCACCGCATCGCGCACGCGTCGCAGCAACACGCGGCTGTCGATGCCCCGGTACTGGTCGTCCGAATCGGGAAAATGCCGCCCTATGTCACCAAGCCCGGCCGCACCAAGAATCGCGTCACAGATGGCATGAATCAGCACATCGCCGTCCGAATGCGCCTCCAGGCCCCTGTCGTGATCGATGCGGACGCCACCGATCGTGATATGAGTGCCTTCACAGAAGCGATGTGCATCGAAGCCATGACCGATACGCATAACGGTTTCACACGGGTGCCTGAGGGGAGCGCGATCATAACACCGGTGGCGCGCTAGACTGACGTCATGGAACTGTTCGATACGCATTGCCATCTCGATGTCGAGGAGTTCGACGCCGACCGCGACGAGGTGCTCACCGCCGCACGCGCAGCAGGTGTCGCCGAGCTATTGGTGCCGGCAGTGCAGCGCGCCACCTGGCCGGCATTGCTCCGGCTGTGCGCCGCCGATGCCCAGCTGCATCCAGCCCTGGGGCTGCACCCGGTATACCTGCACCGGCACGAACCTGATGACATTGCGGCTCTGGCCGCGCAGGTGGCCCGAACGCGGCCCGTGGCCATCGGGGAGATCGGGCTGGACTGGTTTGTGCCGGATCTCGACCGGGACCAGCAACAACGCCTGTTGGAGGGTCAACTGGAGATTGCACAGGCATTCGATCTGCCCGTGGTGCTACATGTGCGCAAGGCACATGACGCCATGCTCAACACGCTCAGGCGATACCGCCTCAACGGCGGATTCTGCCATGCATTCAACGGCAGCCTGGCACAGGCAGATCGCTATCTCGACATGGGGTTCCACCTGGGATTTGGCGGTATGCTGACCTTCGAGCGATCGAATCACCTGCGACGCCTGGCAGTTGCGCTGCCGCTCGATGCAATCGTGCTTGAGACCGACGCGCCGGATATGACGGTCGCCTCGCATCAGCATCAACGCAACAGCCCCGCCTACCTCCCGGAGGTGTTGTCTGCGCTGGCCAGTCTGCGCGGCTTACCAGAAGACGAGATTGCGCGGGAGACGACTGCCACTTCGCGTCGCGTACTGCATCTGTAACCGATGCGGTTCAGGGTGTATGCCAGTCGGCCGCGGACTCCTCTTCCTGACGCGCCAGATAGTAGGCAGCCAACGCCAGGTCCTCGGGCTGAGTGATCTTGATGTTGTCGGCACGGCTCTCGATCATTATCGGGCGCCTCCCTGACCACTCGACGGCACTTGCCTCGTCGGTCACCAGATAAGCCGCATTCAGCGCGCCCTGCAGGGCATCGAACAGTAGACCGAAACGAAACATCTGCGGCGTAAAGGCGCGCCAGAGGTGCGTCCGTGCAACTGTCTCGACGATGCGGTCGGCAGCGTCGGTCCGTTTCATGGTGTCATGCACGGGCATCCCGAGAAGCCCGCCAACATCGTGGCCATGCAGCATGTGAATGAGGCGATCGATGTCTTTCCGGGTGACACAGGGCCGCGCCGCGTCATGCACCAGCACCCAGTCGGCACGATCGGCACGCGCGGACAGGACCTGCAGCGCATTCAACACCGAGTGGCAGCGCTCGACACCGCCGTCGACCCGCACCAGGTCGGGATGCCCCGCGAACTCGGTAGCCCCCCACCAGCTGTCGTGTTCACTCAATGAGAGATACAGACCGTCGATCGAGGGATGCAACAGAATGCGTTCGATCGTGTGGTCAATCACCGCGCGCCCATTGAGCTCGAGGTATTGCTTGGGGACAGCGCCACCCATACGTCTGCCCACACCGGCGGCTGGCACAATCGCCCAGAACCTGGGCTCAGTCACGTGCCTTTCCCTCCGGAGGCAACAGTTGAAAATAGGTTTCGCCTTCGCGGATCAGACCGAGCTCGCTGCGTGCGCGCGCTTCGATCGCCGCCAGCCCATCTTTGAGGTCGTCGACTTCGGCTTGCAGCGTGGCGTTGCGCTCGTACAGATCAGCCAGTTCGGCACGCTGGGCCGCCAGCTGGCGCTTGAGCGTGACGACCTCGGCGAAACTGCCTTCACCAACCCAAAGACGGTACTGCAACGCCACGAGTACCAGCAGAATCACACCAAACGCCAGCTGCAGCTTCCAGCTCACCGCCGACCCAGTCAGGCCTAGAAACAGGGGAAGGCGCTTTTGCCGGCGAACACTGCATCATCGCCAAGCTGGTCCTCGATACGCATCAGCTGGTTGTACTTCGCCACACGGTCAGAACGCGACAGGGAGCCGGTCTTGATCTGGCCGGTTGCCGTGGCTACCGCGAGGTCGGCAATGGTGGTGTCTTCGGTCTCGCCGGAACGATGTGAGATCACCGCGCTGTAGCCGGCATCATGCGCCATACGGATCGCCTCCAGGGTCTCCGTAAGCGTGCCGATCTGATTGAACTTGATCAGGATCGAGTTGGCGATGCCCTTGTCGATGCCCTCCCTGAGGATCCGTGTGTTGGTGACGAAAAGGTCGTCGCCGACCAACTGAATGCGCTTGCCCAGTCTCTCGGTCAGCAACTTCCATCCCGCCCAATCGCCCTCGTCCATGCCGTCCTCGATCGAGATGATCGGATACTGGTCCACCCAACCGGCAAGAAAATCGACGAACCCGGCCGAATCGAATGACTTGCCTTCCGAGGCCAGTACGTACCTTCCGTCCTTGAAGAACTCCGAACTCGCGGCGTCGAGACCGAGGTAGATGTCCTCGCCCGCCTTGAAGCCTGCCTTGTTGATTGCCTCGAGGATGACCTCGATCGCCTCTTCATTGGAGCGCAGATTGGGGGCGAAGCCGCCCTCGTCACCCACCGTAGTCGCCAGCGCCCGCTTTCCGAGCACCGACTTCAGCGCGTGAAACACCTCGGCGCCATAGCGCACGGCCTCCCGGATAGAGCCGGCCGCAACGGGCAGAATCATGAATTCCTGCAGGTCGACGCTGTTATCCGCGTGTTCGCCACCGTTGATGATGTTCATCATGGGCACCGGCATCCGGTAATCACCGGTACCCAGCGATTGATACAGCGGCATCGCCTTCTCCTGCGCGGCAGCGTGTGCCGCGGCGAGCGACACCGACAGGATGGCATTCGCGCCGAGGCGGGATTTGTTCTCGGTGCCGTCCAGGTCGATCAGGCGGCGATCGATCGCCTCCTGGCCGCCGACTTCCTGGTCCAGCAGGGCGCTGCGGATCTCGCCATTGACGTGGCCCACGGCGGTCAACACACCCTTTCCGAGATAACGCCCCTTGTCGCCATCACGCAGCTCCAGCGCCTCGCGCGAACCGGTCGAGGCGCCCGAGGGGGCCACCGCGCGACCAATGGCGCCGGCAGCGGTCAACACATCGGCTTCGATCGTGGGATTGCCGCGCGAATCGAGGATCTCACGCGCGCGGATGTCGATGATTTCAGACATGGGAACTCCTGAATGTCGAAAAATACCGTGGACATGCGGACAAAGCCGGCGAAGCTGCCACGTTGGAAACGCCGCACGCAGCGGGCCGCATGGTTTTCTGAATCGTACCCGGTCCGGCCGGCGTCACAGGTCCCGTTCGATGAAGCCCCGGCGCTTGACTGCCTGGTCGATCTCGACAAGCGTCTCCAGCAGCGGCCGCATCCTGTCCAGCGGCCACGAGTTCGGGCCGTCGGAAAGTGCGTTCGCCGGATCCGGATGCGTCTCCATGAAGAGACCGGAGATCCCTGCCGCCATCGCCGCGCGCGCCAGAACCGGCACATGCTCGCGCTGTCCACCGGATTTGCTACCCAGGCCGCCAGGCTGCTGCACCGAATGGGTGGCGTCGAACACCACCGGGCAGCCGGTCGAACGCATCACGGCCAGGCCGCGCATGTCGGACACGAGCGTGTTGTATCCGAACGACACGCCGCGTTCACAGACCATGATCTGCTGATTGCCGGTCGCTCGCGCCTTGTCGACCACGTTGCCCATGTCCCAAGGCGCCAGGAACTGCCCTTTCTTGATGTTCACCGGGCGCCCGGCCCGTGCCACCGACTGAATGAAATTGGTCTGCCGACACAGAAAAGCCGGCGTCTGCAAGACGTCGACGACGGCCGCGACCTCGTCCAGCGGCGTGTCTTCATGGACATCGGTCAGCACCGGCAGACCCAACTCGGTCTTCACACGTTCGAGGATCCGCAGGCCCTCATGCAGGCCAGGCCCGCGCGGGCTGTCGTGGGAGGAGCGGTTGGCCTTGTCGAACGACGACTTGTAGATGAACGGGATACCAAGTTCGGTGGTTATGTCTTTCAGTGCAGCGGCCACGGACAGCGCCGAGGACTCGCCCTCGATCACGCAAGTGCCGGCGATCAGGAAAAACGGTTGTTCCAGTCCAATCTCGAAGCCACACAGGTTCATACCGTCGCCGCCTCTTTCAAATTTGTGTTGCGGTGGATCACCGCCGCTTCGATGAAGCCCTGGAACAACGGGTGGCCATATCGTGGCGTCGACGTGAACTCGGGATGAAACTGGCAGGCCACGAACCATGGGTGCGCGGGGATCTCGATCATCTCGACGAGGCGTCCGTCGATCGACGTCCCGGCCACTTTCATACCGGCGTCTTCGAGTTCCTGGCGGAAACCATTGTTGAACTCGTAACGGTGGCGGTGGCGCTCGCTGATCATGTCTTTGCCATACAGCTGGCGAGAAATGGTGCCCTTGGCGAGTTTGCAGTGCTGGCCTCCCAGACGCATCGTGCCGCCCAGGTTGACACCGGCTCCGCGCTGCTCGACCGAACCGTCGGCATTCAGCCATTCGGTGATCAGCGCGATCACCGGGTAAGGCGTACGCGGATTGAACTCGGTGCTGTGAGCGCCTTCCATGTGCGCCACGTTGCGCGCGAATTCGATCACCGCCACCTGCATTCCGAGACAGATCCCGAGGTAGGGAACGTTGTTTTCACGCGCGAAACGCGCGGCCGCAATCTTGCCCTCGACACCACGCTCACCGAAGCCCCCCGGAACCAGAATCGCGTCCATGCCGCGCAGGCCGTCGATGCCTGCCGTCTCCAATTGTTCGGAATCGATGTAATGGATATTGACATGGCGCGCCGACTTGATGCCGGCATGCACCAGGGCCTCGTTGAGTGACTTGTAGGATTCGGTCAGATCGACGTATTTGCCGACCATCGCGATATCCACTTCGCCCTGCACCTTGTCCAGGCCATCGACGACCGCCTGCCATTCGCTCAGATCGGCTGGTGGCACATCCAGGTGCAGTTGATCGACGACGATCTGGTCCAAGTCCTGGGCATGCAGCATCAGCGGAATCCGATAGATACTGTCGGCGTCGATCGCCGAGATCACGGCGCGCTCCGGGACATTGGTGAACAGCGCGATCTTGCGCCGTTCTCCATCGGGTACCGGACGGTCGGCCCGGCAGACCAGTACGTCCGGCTGGATGCCGATCGAGCGCAGCTCTTTGACCGAATGCTGCGTCGGCTTGGTCTTTATCTCGCCCGCGGTCGGGATATACGGCACCAGGGTCAGGTGCATGAACAGCACGTTTTCACGTCCCATCTCGACACCCATCTGACGGATGGCCTCGAGGAACGGCAGGGATTCAATGTCCCCGACGGTACCACCGATCTCGACCAGCGCGACGTCCGCATCACCGGCGCCGCGCAGGACGCACTCCTTGATCTCGTTGGTGATATGGGGGATCACCTGCACCGTGCCGCCTAGATAGTCGCCGCGCCTTTCCTTGCGGATGACGTTGTCGTAGATCTGTCCGGTGGTGAAGTTGTTGTTCCGCCCCATCGTGGTGCGGATGAAACGCTCATAGTGTCCCAGATCGAGATCCGTCTCCGCACCATCGTCGGTGACGAACACCTCGCCGTGCTGAAAAGGACTCATGGTGCCGGGATCCACATTGATATAGGGATCCAGCTTGATCATCGTGACCTTCAGGCCACGGGCTTCAAGCAAAGCACCGAGGGAGGCAGAGGCAATACCTTTGCCGAGGGACGACACAACGCCGCCCGTAATAAATATGCATTTAGCCATGCGCCGGAGGGCTCAACGGAGGTTGAAACGGACGGGACCGAACGGTAGCAGAAGCCCTCTCTGCGCTCAATCGAAACTGCATCCGGCGAGACCGACAAAACCAACATCGATCAAGCTGTCACATTATCATTGCCTTATATTCCAATACTTTATGCCTGCACTTTTACTTTTATCCGCTAGTGGTGGGGTCCTGCTTGGTCTATAGTGATCCTTGCCCGGGACGAAGGAACCCGGGTCCGTGCCGACTGCTCTCTTCCTAACAGACGGGTACTGTCGATGCAGGGATGCACACTATATTTCATACAAGAACGCACTTAAGGAGTCATCCAAATGCGGAAGTTCGTAAAAGCATTCGGCGCTGCGGTTGTCGCTGGCGCAGCTGCACTCAGCATGTCATCGGCCAGCGCTTGGTGGGGCGGCGGTCCCTGGAGCGGCGGCGGCGGCCCGTGGGGCGGTTCTGGCTGGGACAACAGCTACAACCGTGGCACCGGCTATGGCAACACCTCTGGCTGGGGTGACGGCTGGGGTGACGCCGGCGGCACCGGCGCCGGTGATTTCAGCATGAACATGAGTGGCCGCGGCAACACCAATATGCGCGGCTACGGTTCCGGCTACGGCGCCGGTGACGGTTGGGGCCGTGGTTATAACTACAGCCAGCCGGGATACGGCGGCTGGGGCGGCGGTCCCTGGGGCGGCTACCCGGGTTACGGCGGCTATGGCCCCGGTTATGGCGCACCGATGATGGCGCCGCCGGCGCCCGAGGCTCCGGCAGCCAACCAGTAAAGCTCTGGCGCTACGAAAAACCCGTCCGCTTCATGGACGGGTTTTTTTTGCCCCTAACCGGAGATATTGATCGAGGTCAAAAAACTTCGCACAATTGACCGACAAAGGAACGCTCAACTGTATATCGACCGGGACATCAACAGTGACGGAAAGAAACGTAATTTCACTCGACAAAATCAAGGTTGCCTGTCGCGACTGCAGTCTGTCGGCACTGTGTCTCCCGATGGGCCTTCGTCCCGAAGACGTCGACCGTCTCCACGCCATCGTCAAACGCAACCGACCGCTGCAGCGCGGCGACAACCTGTTCCGTGCGGGTGAGCCGTTTCGCCACCTTTTCGTGGTCAAGACCGGCGCAGTCAAGACCTTCACCCAGACCAACGACGGCGATGAACAGGTGGTGGGATTCCACCTGCCTGGCGAAGTGCTGGGACTGGACGCGATCCAGGACGGGCAACATGGTTGCAGCGCCCGCGCCCTTGAGACGACAGCGATCTGCGAATTGCCGTTCGAGCGGCTCGAAGACCTCTCCTCGAACATCCCCAGCCTCCAGCACCAGATGTTCCGACTGCTCAGCAAAGAAATCAGCCACGACGCCGAGATGATGGCACTGCTTGGACGCAGCACGGCGGAAGAGCGCGTCGCCTCGTTCCTTCTCAGTCTCTCGGAACGCTTCAAGCGTCGCGGGTTTTCAGCCACCGATTTTTTTCTCAGCATGTCACGCCAGGAAATCGGCAGCTACCTCGGCCTCGCACTCGAAACGGTCAGCAGACTGTTCACCCGGTTCCAGGACGACAAGATTTTGAAGGTGGAGCGCAAGCACGTGCAGATCATCGATATTGATCGACTGCGCGCGATGGTGACCCATCAGACTGACGCCGAGCGTCATCGGGCCAATCCCTCCACTTGACCTGGATCAAGTGCAAAGCGACAAAAAGAATTGCCAGCCGACTGCGCCACACGCAGTTGACCCACATCAAAGTAGCCAATCCTTATAAAGATTTAGGGTGCGCCGCAGGTCAGTCCATCCGGCGAGTTTGGACTGGCCGAAATTTTTTTCACTTGGGAGACGCGTAATGGAGTCACAGACCACGTACAACTATAAGGTCGTGCGCCAGTTTGCGATTATGACGGTCGTCTGGGGCATCGTTGGGATGCTCGTCGGCGTCATAGTCGCGGCTCAGCTGGCCTTTCCAGATTTTGCACTTTGGGACGGCATTTCTTTTCTTAGCTACGGCCGCCTGCGCCCGTTGCATACCAATGCCGTGATCTTCGCCTTCGGCGGTTCCGCATTGTTTGCCACCTCCTACTATGTGGTGCAGCGCACCAGCCAGGCCCGGCTTTTTGGCGGACCACTGGCTGCGTTCACCTTCTGGGGCTGGATGGCGATCATCGTCCTGGCCGCTGTGACCCTGCCGCTGGGCATCACCTCGGGCAAGGAATACGCCGAGCTGGAGTGGCCGATCGACCTGCTGATCGCTGTGGTCTGGGTGAGCTACGCCATCGTGTTCTTCGGGACTGTTGCCACCCGCAAGGTCAAGCACATCTACGTTGCCAACTGGTTCTTCGGCGCGTTCATCCTGACCATCGCCGTGCTGCACATCGTCAACAGCGCGTTCATTCCGGTCAGCCTGACCAAGGGTTACAGCTTCTACCCGGGCGCCATCGACGCCATGGTGCAGTGGTGGTACGGGCACAACGCCGTGGGCTTCTTCCTGACCACCGCCTTCCTCGGCATGATGTATTACTTCGTTCCGAAGCAGGCAGGCCGTCCCGTGTACTCCTATCGTCTGTCGGTGGTGCACTTCTGGGCACTGATCTCCACCTACATGTGGGCCGGTCCACATCACCTGCACTACACCGCCCTGCCCGACTGGGCGCAGTCGGTTGGCATGGTGTTCTCATTGATCCTGCTGGCGCCTTCCTGGGGCGGCATGATCAACGGCATCATGACCCTGTCCGGTGCCTGGCATAAGCTGCGCACCGACCCGGTCCTGAAGTTCCTGATCGTATCGTTGTCTTTCTACGGCATGTCGACCTTCGAAGGTCCGATGATGTCGATCAAGACCGTCAACGCCCTGTCGCACTACACCGACTGGACGGTTGGCCACGTGCATTCGGGTGCCCTGGGTTGGGTCGCCATGGTTTCGATCGGTTCACTGTACTACCTGATCCCGCGCCTGTTCGGTCGGGTCCAGATGTTCAGCATGGCGCTGGTCGAGCTGCATTTCTGGATCGCCACCATCGGCGTGGTCCTGTACATCGCGGCCATGTGGATCGCCGGTGTCATGCAGGGTCTGATGTGGCGTGCAGTCAATGCTGACGGCACCCTGACCTATTCCTTCATCGAGTCGGTCGAACGCACCTATCCGTTCTACTACGTTCGTTTGCTTGGCGGCGCCATGTTCCTCACCGGCATGCTGCTGATGGCTTACAACGTATGGAAGACGGTTGGCGCAGGCCGTACCGCAGACGCTGACGATGCCATCCCGGCACCGGCCGCCCACTGATCCGAAGGAGTATCGACAATGTCACATGAAGTCGTTGAAAAGAACGTCGGCCTTCTGGCGATACTGGTCATCCTGGTGATCAGCA
This sequence comes from Chromatiaceae bacterium, assembly GCA_024235315.1. Classification (GTDB taxonomy): domain Bacteria; phylum Pseudomonadota; class Gammaproteobacteria; order Chromatiales; family Chromatiaceae; genus Thiosocius. The sequence goes on from JACKMP010000005.1 coordinate 140,805, forward strand.
TCGGTGGACTGGTCGAGATCGTCCCCCTGTTCTTCCTGACGGATACCACAGTGCCGGCACCGGGCGTGCAGAAGTACAGCGCACTGCGTCTTGAAGGACGGGACATCTACGTCCGCGAAGGCTGCTACAACTGCCACTCGCAGATGATCCGTCCGTTCCGCGCCGAAACCGAGCGCTACGGCCACTACTCGGTGGCCGGTGAGTCGGTCTACGACCACCCCTTCCAGTGGGGTTCCAAGCGTACCGGTCCGGACCTCGCCCGCGTTGGTGGCCGTTACAGTGATGACTGGCACTTCGTCCACCTGGACAACCCGCGCAACGTGGTACCTGAGTCCAACATGCCGTCGTACTCCTGGCTCAGCGGTTCGACGCTGAGCGGTGACGACACGGCAACCAAGATGAAGGCTCTCAACGTTGCTGTGGGCGCGACCTGCCCGAGCTGCGAGCTGTATAGCGAGCAGGACATGGCCAATGCCAAGAAAGAAGTCGAAGGCAAGACCGAAGCACAGGCACTGGTTGCCTATCTGCAGGGTCTCGGCCTGGCTTCCAAGCAGTGGTGATCGTTATGGATATCAACGACATCCGTGCATGGCAGACAGCCATATTGTTGATCTCGTTCGTCGGGATCATCTTCTGGGCCTACAGCAAGCGTCGTAAGTCATCTTTCGACGAGGCCGCGAACCTGCCTTTTGCCGATGAAGAGCGGCACCAGGCGACGATCAAGAAGGAGAACCTGTCATGAGCAGTTTCTGGAGTGGATGGATCATCGTTCTCACCGTAGCCAACATCCTGGGCTGCTTCTGGCTGATCTGGTGGACCATGCGTAGCCGTGCCGGTGAGGCCGCACAGGGCGACGTCACCGGTCACACCTGGGATGGCGACCTGCAGGAGTACAACAACCCTCTGCCGCGCTGGTGGCTGTGGCTGTTCTACATCACCCTGTTCTTTGCCGCAGCCTACCTGGCCCTCTACCCGGGCCTCGGCAAGTTCGGGGGCTTCCTTGGCTGGACGTCACACGGCAGTCAGTACCAGGCCGAAATGGACAAGGCAGCGGAAAAGTACGACCCGATCTTCAAGCAGTATGCCGCTGTGGCGGTGACAGATCTGGCGGCCAAGCCCGAGTACCAGGAAGCACGGGAAATGGGCAAGCGCCTGTTCCTGACCTACTGCATGCAGTGTCATGGTTCGGATGCCGGCGGATCGCGCGGCTTCCCCAACCTGACCGACGGTGACTGGCTGTGGGGTGGCTCGCCCGAGCAGATCCAGATGTCAATCGCCAACGGCCGCACCGGCATGATGCCGAAACACGGCCCCGGTGAAGGTGGACTGAACATCGGCGATGAGAAGATCGACCAGGTTGCGGCCTACGTGATGAGCCTTGCTGGACGCAACGTCGACGCGGCCAAGGCCGAGGCAGGCAAAGAGGTGTTCATGACCGTCGGTTGCCTCGCGTGCCACGGGATGGATGGCACCGGCAACCAGATGCTTGGCGGACCCAACCTGACCGACGGCACCTGGCTTTACGGCGGCAGCGAAGGAATCATCAAGCAGACCATCACCAACGGTCGTGCCGGCGTGATGCCAGCGCACAAGGACCTGCTTGGCGATGAGAAGGTACACCTGCTGACAGCCTACGTTATCAGCCTGTCAAATCAGTAAGACCCGGCGATGGCCCTGGGCGGGTGGAAGGTTCCAAGATAATGCGATTTATCAAGGACATCCACCCGTTTCCAGGGCCATAATCTATTAAGCTGAACCGCCCTTTGCCGACCCCTGCTCCTGCGGGAACGGGCATTGAGCACGATTCGGTTCCCGTGATTACAGCATGCCGGATCGCATCTACCCGGCGACTTCAAAGGTACAGACCATGTCGACCCTGCCAGCTTCTGCGCCTGACAAGAACCAGCTGCCGGTATTGCAGCAGATCGTTTCGGTCATGTGGCCATCGTTCCTTACCGCAAGTCTGGCCACCATCATCTTTTTCACGCTATTCGATCCAGCCGAGTTGGGGATGATCGGTGGCTTTCCCGATCTGACCCGAATGGGCGGATACACTATTGGGTTCTTCTGCTTCTGGTTGCTGACATCGATCAGTTGCGCCCTGACCTGTTACTTCCGGCGGCCGATGAACCGCCGCACACCCGATACCCACTCCAACGAAGCCTGATAGGGAACTGCAGACGATGTCCCAGCCTGCCGCCAACAAGAACGATGCTTCGATCGAACAGGAGCTGTATAAGAAGCGCGAGAAGATCTACCCGCGCGAGGTGCACGGGATCTTTGCCGCGCTGCGCCTGCTCGCCATGGGTGCACTGCTGGGTATCTACTATGGCCTGCCCTGGATCAACTGGGACGGCCACCAGGCGGTTCTTTTCGATCTGCCTGCGCGCAAGTTTCACATCTTCGGCCTGACCTTCTGGCCGCAGGATTTCTTCTACCTCTCGATGCTGCTGATCATCGCGGCGATCGCGCTTTTCATGTTCACCGCGCTGGCCGGCCGGCTTTGGTGTGGCTATGCCTGTCCGCAGACAGTGTGGACCGAGATCTACATGTGGATCGAGCAAAAGATCGAAGGCGGATCGAAGAAACAGAAGAAGCGTGACAAGGGCCCGCGCGATGCATCGTACTTTGTCGTCAAAGGCACCAAGCACGGCGCATGGTTGTTGTTCTCACTGTGGACGGGCTTCACCTTCGTCGGCTATTTCACACCGATCCAGGAGCTGTGGACCAGCTTCCTTAGCTGGAACCTTGGCCCATGGGAGACGTTCTGGATCTTCTTCTATGGCTTCGCGACCTACGGCAACGCCGGCTTCATGCGCGAACAGGTGTGTATCTATATGTGTCCCTATGCGCGCTTCCAGAGCGCCATGTTCGACCATGACACGCTGGTCATTTCGTATGACGAAAAGCGTGGCAATCCTCGTGGCTCGCGCAAGCGTGGAACCCCGTCGGCCAACGTCGGCCTGGGTGACTGCATCGACTGCGGCCTGTGCGTCCAGGTATGTCCGGTCGGCATCGATATCCGTGACGGCCTGCAATACCAGTGCATCGGCTGCGCCGCCTGTATCGACGTCTGTGACGACGTGATGGATAAAATGGGTTACCCGCGTGGCCTGGTGAAATACACCACCGAAAACTCGCTGCAGGGCAAGCCCACGAAAATCATCCGGCCACGCATTTGGGTGTACATTTCGATTCTCTCGATCGTCAGCGCCGGCCTGATGTATGGCCTGCTCACGCGCATACCACTCGAGGTGGACATCATCCGTGACCGCAACGTGCTGTACACGGAAACCGATATGGGGCTGGTGCAGAACGTGTACAACCTTAAACTGATCAACATGGACGCCCAGCCACAACGCTTCCGTCTTTCGGTTTCCGGCCTCGAAGGACTGCAGGTAATTGGCCAGACCGAAGGAATCGAGATCGACAGTGGCGCCGTCATCGACCTCCCACTGCGCATCGAAATCGACCCGATCGCGCTAAAATCGACCAGCAGTGAAATCATGTTCCACATCGAATCGGAGATTACGCCGGATCTTTCGATCGACGAGCATGCCCGATTCCTCGGACCGGTATCGCGATAAGGACAACACCCCAAATGCGTCCACCCCGTGAAGACACCGAACCCTGGTACAAACAGTTCTGGCCATGGTTCCTGATCAGCCTGCCATTGGCCGTGGTGATCGCGTCCATCGTGACCCTCAATATCGCGATCCGTACCGATGACGGCCTGGTCAGCGATGACTATTACAAGGAAGGACTGGCCGTCCACATGGACGCGGACAGTACCGCCAAGGCAAAGGCCCTGGGTATCGCGGGCACGCTGAGTCTCGCCGTCGACACGGGCGCGATCACCTTGACACTGGCTGACACCAACGCGGTGGCAGAACCCACGCTGTCAATGAAAGTTGTCCATCCGACCCGACCGGACCAGGACCAGACTGTGCTCCTGACCCGATTGAGCGCCACGCGTTACGCTGGACGCATCGAGTCCCTGGGTCCGGCGAACTGGAAATTGGAGGTCCATCCCCAGGACAAATCCTGGCGTATCGAAGGCCGCCTGGCGATGCCTGGCAGCGGTGAAACACGCCTCGACTGACGACGCTTTCGCCCTGCAACGTGCGCTACAGGCGCCGCCATACCGCCTTGCCTCCTGCCGCCTCGTCGATCGCCTGAAGGCGCTCTTCGTGCGCGACCAACTCATCGGCGTCGGCATGCACGACCACCAACTGCAGCCCTTCGCGGTCGAGGGTCTGAATACCCGGATTGCCGTCGTCCGCACCACCAGCGCCCGTGTCCACATCCAACGACAGCGCCCCCTGGCCGCCGGTCATCGCCAGGTAGACGTCCGCAAGTATCTCGGCGTCCAGCAAAGCGCCGTGCTTGTCCCGCCTGCTGTTGTCCACATCGTAACGGCCGCACAGCGCATCGAGTGAATTGCGCTGTCCCGGATGCTTCTTGCGTGCCATGACCAGGGTATCGAGCACAGCACAGTGATCGAGGGTAGTACCGTAGCCATCCAGCCGGGCCAGCTCGGCATCGAGGAATCCGACGTCGAACGGTGCGTTATGTATCACCAACTCGGCACCGCTCAGATAAGCCAGCAGATCGGCGGCGATGTCTGCAAAGCGAGCCTTGTCGGCCAGGAACTCGTTGGTGATGCCATGCACTTCGATTGCGGCAGCATCGATCTGCCGATCGGGTTGAAGGTAGACATGAAAATTGTTGCCGGTGAGCCGCCGCTCGACCAGCTCGACGCAGCCGATCTCGATAATGCGGTGCCCCTGCGCCGGCTCCAGGCCGGTGGTCTCTGTATCCAGTACGATCTGTCGCATCAGTTTCCTTTCGACGTGCCGCCGCGATTGCCATCGAGCCGGGCGATTCCCTGGTTGGCCAGGGCATCGGCACGCTCGTTTTCCGGATGCCCGGCATGGCCCTTGACCCAATGCCAGCTGACCTCGTGCCGCGCAACCGCCTCGTCCAGCATGCGCCACAGGTCGTCGTTCTTGACCGGCTTTCGCGCAGCGGTACGCCAACCGTTGCGCTTCCAGTTGTGGATCCACTGGGTGATACCGTTTTTCACATACTGCGAATCTGTAGTGACATCCACGACGCAGGAACGCTTGAGTGCCCGCAGGCCCTCGATCACTGCCATCAGCTCCATGCGGTTGTTGGTTGTCGCCTCGGCGCCACCGAACAACTCCTTTTCGGTGCCGTTGAATCGCAGCACAGCACCCCAGCCACCGGGGCCGGGGTTACCCTTGCAGGCACCGTCGGTATAGAGCTCGACCCGTTCAGACATCGTTGATCTCCCGGACCGTCGGCTCGATTGCGCGCGGCCCGAGCACGCGCAGGCGTGACCAGCGCTGGCGCACCGGCGTCACCCGCGAGATGCGCTTGACCGCGCGCACCACATAGACACCGGCCAGCATGGGCCACACGCGGCGCCCCAGCCTTTCCACCGCATCGAACTGGCCACTGCGCGTCGGTGGCCGAAACTCCATGACATCCATACGTTCGATACCAAACCCCATCAGTGTCAGCCAATCGCTCAGGCGTGGATAGGAGAGAAAATGGCCGCACCACGGGATGGCCCCTTTCCAACGCCCGAACAGTCGCCACAGTCCCCACAGGCTGAAGGGATTGAAGCCGATGATGATCACCCTGCCTTCGGCGATCAGCACCCGCTCCACCTCGCGCAGCACCTGGTGCGGGTCGGGCGAAAAATCCAGAGTGTGCACCAGGATGACCGCGTCGACACTGTCGGCCGCCACCGGCAGATGCTGGGCATCCGCCCGGATGACACTCGGAAATTTCGCATCGGCACGTCGCGTAATCAGGGTTTTGCGTTGCACCGGACAATGACCGAGGTGTCTCTCGGCCTCACCCAGTTCACCGAGTTGCAGCAACTGGTAGCCGAACAGGTCAGCGACCATGCCGATCAGCGCCTCACGCTCATGGGCGGCGATGCGCTGCCCGGGCGAGGCTTCGTACCAGCGCGCTAGTGCGTCTCCCAACTCATTGATTTCTTTGTAACAAAACTTGGAATTAGACATCGTGTTGGCGGCGCTGGAACCTCGTTCGCTCATCCCGTATATTCACCGCACATGACCGCGGTGAACGACATGTCCGATTCTGACCAAAGCGCCCCGCATCAGCAACGCCCGTTCATCCTCACGGCCTTTATGGTATCGGCGGTTGCACTGGGGCTCGCCGGGTGTATGGGCCAGGGCAGCCGGCCCGATCCACAGATGTCACAACCCCTGCCGATGCCGACCGAACAGCTGGTTCCCCGGACGGTCAGCGCGGCAATCGCATCCGGGCACAAGGATGGTGCCTTGTCACCACCGCTGGCAGCACCACCGGATGATCCCTCGATCTGGGTCCACCTGCGGCAGGGTTACCGGCTCGCGGAGGTGTCGAATCCGCGAGTCGCGCATGAGATCGGCCGTCTGCAGCGCTCACCAAACGCGTTTCGCGCGCTGATGGCGCGCTCGGAACCATACCTGCATTACATCCTCGAAGAAATCGAAAAGGCCGGACTACCTGCTGAACTGGCGCTGCTACCAGCGGTTGAAAGTGGCTTTCAAGCGCACGTCTATTCACCCAATGGCGCGGCCGGACTGTGGCAATTCATGCCGGCAACCGGAAACATGATGGGGCTCGAGCAGGATTGGTGGTTCGACAAGAGGCGCTCGGTAAGGGCCTCCACCCAATCGGCAATCGCTTACCTGTCACAACTGAACAAGCAGTTTTCCGGTGATTGGCTACTTACGCTGGCCGCCTACAACGCCGGTGCCGGGACCGTCGGGCGCGCCATCACGCAGGCGACACGGCGTGGTGACAACGCCGACTTCTGGTCACTCGATCTGCCCGGTGAAACCGATCGATATGTCCCCCGCCTGCTGGCGCTGGCCACCATCGTCGCAGACCCCGAAGCCTATGGTCTCGATCTTCCCGAAATCGATGATCGGCCTTACTTCGCCACTGCACGCACCCGTGGCCAGATCGACCTGAACATCGCGGCCGACCTTGCAGAGATGCCGGTCGAAGACCTGCTGGCGCTCAATGCCGGCCACAAGCGCTGGGCAAGTCGGCCCGACGGACCCCATGAGTTGCTGCTGCCGATCGACAAGGTGGCTTCATTCGAACAGGCAGTGGCGGCCCTTCCGGCCACGGGGCGCCTTCGATGGCAGCACCATACGATTCGCGCCGGTGACAGCCTCAGCCGGATTGCCCGGGAGTACGGTGTCACGGTCGACGCTATCGCGCGTTCCAATGGTCTGAAAGACTCACGCATTCGTGCCGGCCGTGACCTCCTGATACCCCTGTCGGATTCCGTGACACTGGCAGACAGTGGTTCGATCGGCCACGCGCGACAACGCATGAACTACCGCGTCCGCAAGGGCGACTCGTTGTACACCATCGCCAGGCGCTTCCAGGTCTCGGTTACCGACCTGAAACGCTGGAACCGCGTCGGTCGTTACATCCAGCCGGGTGAGAAAATCACCGTCTTCATCGATCCGGACGCCTGACGCCACTGCAATTGCAGCAGCGGTCTAACGGTCCTGGGCGCCCACCAGCCAGCAACTCACCCGTCTGCCCGGCGCAACCTCGACCGTTGCCGGATAGCGCTCCCGGCAGATTGCACTCGCGTGCGGACAGCGCGGATGAAAATGGCAGCCGCTTGGCGGATCGCTCGGTGATGGCATATCCCCTTCCAGCCTGATTACTTCCCTGTGGTGTGCCGGGTCAGCGACCGGCACCGCACTGAGCAGTGCAGCGGTATAGGGATGCAGGGGTTCACGCAGCACGCTGTCGACGTCGCCGTATTCGACGATGCGGCCGAGATACATCACCGCCACCTCGTGTGCGAGGTAGGCGACGACCGAGATGTTGTGCGTGATAAACAGGTACGACAGGCCCAGTTCAGCCTGCAGATCCTTGAGCAGATTGAGCACCTGCGCCTGCACCGAGACATCCAGGGCACTGGTCGGTTCATCGCACACGATCAGGCGCGGCTTGAGCGCCAGCGCGCGGGCAATTGCGATGCGCTGACGCTGCCCCCCTGAAAACTCGTGTGGATAACGGTCCGCAGCATTCGGCCGCATGCCGACCTGGTCCAGCAGCTTCTCCACCAGCACCCTGCGTTGTGCGCGATTACCGCCAAGACCCTGTGCCACCAGGCCCTCGGCGATGATGTCCTCGACCAGCATGCGCGGATTCATCGACGACGCGGGATCCTGGAAGATGATCTGAAACTCCCTCCGCAGGCGACGCAGTTCGCGGCCCTTGACGCTGGCCAGATCGACGCCGTCGAACAGCACCCGGCCGGCGGTCGGCCCAGGCAGCTGCAGTATCGCCTTGCCGACCGTCGTCTTGCCGCAACCGGACTCGCCCACCAGTGCAACGGTGCGCCCGGTCGGGATCGCAAGATCAAGCCCGTCCACCGCCTTTACATAACCAACAACCCGCCGCAGGATCCCCGCCTGGATGGGGAAATGCACCTTCAGTTGTTCCACCTGTAGCAGCTGATCGGCCGTTTGCGATGCAGCCGTCTCACCCACAACCGCCGCAGCTGCCGAATCCGGCATCTGCTCCATGGTCAGGTGACAGCGATAGCCATCCTGCGGTGCACCGCGCCAAGGTGGCAGGCTGCTGCGACAGGCATCGTGCACCAGCTCGCAACGATCAGCGAAACGGCAGCTGTTGAAGGGCTGATCCAGTGCAGGCACGATGCCGGGGATCACATCGAGCCCGTGGCCACGCTTGGCAGCATCGGGAACTGATCTGAACAGCTTGCGACTGTAGGGGTGCGCAGGCCGCTCGAAAAAGCTCTTGACGTCGCTGATCTCCAGCAGCTGTCCCGCATACATGACCCCGACCCGATCCGCCATCTCAGCCACCACACCCAGGTCATGGGTGATCAGCAGGATCGCCATATCGGTTTCCTGCTGCAGTTTTCTGAGGAGATCGAGCACCTGTGCCTGGATCGTGACGTCCAGCGCCGTGGTCGGCTCGTCGGCAATCAACAATGCCGGACGTCCAGCCAACGCCATCGCAATCATCACGCGTTGCTTCATGCCACCGGACAGCTGGTGCGGATACGCCTTCAACCGCTCCTGCGGATCGGGTATTCCAACCGCACGGAACAACTCGGCCACCCTCGACCTGACCTTGCCACGACTGTCGGGGTCATGCAGACGGACCGCCTCGGCGACCTGTTCACCGACAGTCATCACCGGATTCAGCGAGGTCATCGGCTCCTGAAAGATCATTCCGATTCGACCACCCCGCTCGGCCCGCATTTCCGCTTCGGACAGTGCACGCAGCGACTGCCCGTCAAGCAGTACATCACCGGCAACGATGCGCCCCGAGTGCGGCAACAGGCGCATGATCGACAGTGCGATCATCGATTTCCCGCAACCGGACTCACCAAGCAATACGAATGTCTCGCCGCGGCGAATACTCAGGCTGACCCCGTCGACAGCACGTACCGGCGTGGTGTCGCTCCCCAGATGGGTGGACAGATCCTCGATCGCCAGCAATGGTGGCCTCGACATCGGCTGCTCGTGTGTGGCTTTCATCGTGCGGCTCATCGCTGCTGTCTCAGGCGCGGATCGAAGGCGTCGCGCACCACGTCGGAAAAGAGATTGGCCGCCAGCACCAGGGTGAACATGAACCCGAAGGCCGCGAGCAGCGACCACCACACGACCGGCTCCCTGGCCAGTTCAAGGCGTGCCCCGTTGATCATATTGCCCCAGCTGTTGGTCGCCGGATCGACGCCGATACTTATGTACGAAAGTACCGCCTCCGCCAGCACCAGGCCGCTGAAATCGAGCACGATCGTGATCAGCACGATGTGCATCACATTGGGAACGACATGGCGCAACAGAATGCGGAAATGACCGACCCCGAATGCACGTGCCGCCTGTACATACTCAAGCTCACGCAGTTTCAGCGCCTCGCCCCGCAACAGGCGGCACAGCGAGGTCCAGCTGGTTACACCAAGGATCAGGCACAAAAACAGCAGACGCAGGTCGGCGCGCTCGGTCAGGCTGTTGAATTCATCGGCATGATTGCTCATATAGATCTGCATCATCAGCACAGCCGCCGCGATCAACAGTACCCCTGGTATCGAGTTCAGCGTCGTGTACAGATACTGAATGAAGTCGTCCACCCAACCGCGGAAGTACCCGGCCATGATCCCGAGCATGATCGCCGCCGGCAGCATGACCAGCGTGGTCACGGTACCGATGACCAGGCCGGTGCGGATGCTCTTGAGCGACTGGAAAAACACGTCCTCGCCTACCTTGTCCGTTCCCAACACGTGATAGTAGCCGGCCAGCTCCCACAGCGCGGCAAACATCATGATCAGCCCCAACGCGCTCCAGGCGCCGATGTGCCAGGGGTTGTCCATCCGGCCCATCAGCAGGCGATGCAGGCGACGTCGATCGAAGCGACACAACAGGATCAGCAGCGCGGCCCAGGCAAGCGCTCCGTTGAATGCACCGGACAGCGAGCGCCACGCGATATCAGCAGCCCTGCCGCTGCCGTCGGCATCCAGGTGCGCACCGCCGTAGAGCAGGCGCGGATAGTCCCGCACCAGGCTGCCGTCCGCCTGTTCCACGTTTTCCTTGCTGAACAGGTGGGACGAAAAAGGCGACGAGTAGGTCTTTTCACGTTGCGTGCGAAGCGGTCCCGCAATCACATCAAACAGGCTTAACACCTCGGTTGAATAGACCGGCTTGCCGTTGGCATCGTCGCTGGTCTTCGGATTGAAATGCAGCGTATCGAGCAGTCCGATCAGAAGGTAAAACGCAAGCACGACCATCGTCGCCTGGCCGGTGCGACTACCGGCCACCCGCCGCCACGGCTGTAGCAGGTGCTCGTAACGGCGCGTATACCAGACCATCGCCATCGCCAGGCCCAGCAACAGGTAGATCAGGGCGTCCGTCCACAGTATGACCGGCTGAAACGGCATGACTCAGTCCAGCCTCACGCGCGGATCGGCGATTGTGTAGGAGATATCGGTCAACAACAGGCCGAGGATATACAGCACCGCACCCAGGAACACCATGGCACGCACAATGGCGAAATCCTGGCTGTTGATCGCATCGATCGTGTAGCTTCCCAGACCCGGTATACCAAAGAACGACTCGGTGAGCAGACTGCCAATGAACAGCAATGGCAACACAACGACCACCCCGGTCAGGATCGGGATCAGCGCATTGCGCAGCACATGGCGAAACAACACCAGGTGTTCGGAAACACCCTTGGCGCGTGCCGACCGGACATAGTCGCGATGAACCTCTTCGAGAAACAGCGTGCGGTACCAGCGGGTTCCTGAGCCGATGCCACCGACCACCCCGACGATCATCGGCAGGACGATGAACTTCCAGGCGTTTACACCGGTGTCGTAACCGGATATCGGCACCAGGTTCAGCACCTTTCCGACCAGGAACTGGCCACCGATGATGTAGAACAGCCCTGAGATCGACATCATTGCCACGCACAGCACCACACCCCAGAAATCCAGGTAGGTCGCACGAAAAAAGGCCAGCAGCAATGCAAAAGTGATATTCACGGCGAGACCGATCAGCAGCGTCGGCACCGCGATCGCGAGGCTGGGCCACATGCGCTGCGATATGTCATGGCCGATATCACGCCCGCTGTCGGACTGACCGAAGTCGAACAGAAACAAGCGGATCGATTTTTCGAACAGAATCGTGTCGGTGAACACTGCGGCACCCTGCTGCGCCGTGTTGACCAACAGTGGCCTGTCGTAACCATGATCCTGTTTCCAGGACTGGATGGCTGCGTCGGTCACACGCTTGCTGCCAAGGTGCATTCTCGCCATGTCGTCAGGTGAATTGACCACAAAGAACAGCACGAAGGTGAGCGCATTCACGCCAATCAGGATTGGCAGGGCGTACAACAGGCGACGAATGATGTAGGCAGTCACAGCGCCCTACTCCTTTCTCGCGCACGAAATCCGCGTATCGCGGGGATCAGCGACACGACCAGCAGTCCGAGCAGCAGCCCGACCGGCCACAGCACCGGTCGGTTCCACGCCTGTTGTGCTGCCGCACGCACTGGGCCGTCCACGCGCTTGTATTTCAGCGTGTTGTTGGCCATCAGGTGCGGTTTGGCGTTCTTGTACCAGGCATGGTGAAGGCTGAATGCCTTGGGGAAGAAGCCGAACAGCCAGGGTGATTCCTCGCGCAGGATCCCGACCATGCGATCAATGACCGCCTGCCGCTCCTCGCCGTTGGGCAGGTCTTTCATCCTGACGAACAACTCGTCGAATTCGGCATTGCTGAAATTGGCCGCATTCTCCCCCTTGGACTCGACCTTGGCATTGGGGCCGTACAGCAGAAAGAAGAAATTCTCCGGGTCCGGGTAGTCTGCATTCCAGCCCCAGCTGAAAATCTGCGCGGTACCGGTAAGCATCTTGTCCTGAAAGCGATTGTAGTCAGTGGCCCGGATGACCAACTCAATGCCCAGCTTGGCGAGCTGCTTGCGATACCACTGCAGTGTCGCCTTGCTGTCCGGCCCGGCCGCCGGGGTATCGTAGTAAAGGATCAGCGGACCACCGGACTGCGGATCACGCCCCCCGGCATAACCGGCCTTTTCCAGCAACTGCTGCGCCTGTTCGATACCGCGCCGTCGCGCGACACCGTTCAGCCATTCGTGCGTGATCGGGTTGACGCCCTGCTCACCATCGCGATAGCCGAATATGCCAGGCGGCAGCGGGCTCTGTGCCACCTCGCCACGGCCGTTCTGGAAGATAGAGATGAATTCCTCGAAATCCATCGCAATGGCGATTGCCTGGCGCAGCAGGCGCGCACGCTCGCTGTCTCCACCTACCACCGGGTCCAGCATATTGAAGCCCGTATAGAACACCGATGTCTCGATTGCGGTACTCAGGCGAATACCCTTTTCAATCATCGACTCGGTCAGGCTCGCTTCGCCGCTGCTGCCGAACTGCACCGCCTGATCGAAACTGTCGGAACCGATTCCGGAGTTGTCGTAGTAGCCCTGCAGGAACTTGTTCCAGCGCGGGATCGCTTCGTTCTCCAGCGAATACACTGCGCGATCAATAAATGGCATCGGGCGTCCCGCATCATCCAGCAGACCCTCTTCACGTGCATCCTGTGGACCATCCGACGGATAACGCTCGCCGTGAAAATTGGGATTGCGCACCAGCACCATCCGCAGGTTCGGATTGTTCTCGGTCAACATGAAGGGGCCTGTACCGATCGGGTACCAGTGCAGATTGACGTTCTTTTCGTCCAACCCCGGCTGCTGGTAGAAGCGTTCTGCCTCCCAGGGCATCGGGGCAAAGAAATTCATCGCCAGCCAGAACACAAACTGCGGATATTTCTTTTCGATGCGAATGCGATAGGTGTAGCGATCGATCTCTTCGACACCAGCCATATCGATAGTGCGCAGGTCGAGCCAGGGCCTGGTCTCACCCGTCTTCGCCACCAACTGCTCATAGGCCGCTTTGGATTCAGCGGCGAAGTCGGCAAAGCCGCGAATATGCCCCGCCATCAGGCCTGCCACCGGTGAATGGTTGGCGGTAAACGCCAGCCGCTTGATCTGATAGATGTAGTCAGCGGCCACCAGTTCACGCGTACCTGTCAGCGGAAAATCGGCAAGGGTGTTGACGCGCAGCGTCTGCCCGGCGCTGAGCGGCCAGTACGCCGGGCTGCCGTCAGTATTGACTGCCAGTGCCGGATGCGGCTGGTAACGGATACCTGGCTGGATGCGCAGGATGTAGTCGGTATAGGCGACATCGGCAGCGGGCGCCTGGTCGTTCAGTTCGGAACCGTCATGTGCGTAGTACCGAATCTGCGGCATGTCCGCCGCTGTCAGTGGAACCAGGCTGTAGGGGCGCCGCAGAAAATGATATTGCAGCGGCGGCTCGTAGACCTGCGAAATGAACGCCCACTCGTTTGAGCTGTAGGAGCGAGCCGGATCTAAATGTTTGGGACGTTCAGAAAATGAACTGTAAAAAACCGCCTTTGCAGACTCCCCTGCGCGATAAGGGTCATTCCACGCCTGTTCGGTGCAACCGGTCAAAGTTACCAGCACCGCCAGTACCAGCGTCCAACCGAACCGGCTCCGACGAGACCGCGAAACTTTGAATGCCGGAAATCTTTGAGTTAAGTTACGCGCCATTCTTTGAACGTTTTCGTGTCAGGCTTCGGGCATCACAAAAAGCCCGATGATGATCGCATTGCAGCGGGTGTCTGTCAGCCCGTTTGTTCCCCACCAGGATTCAGGATCGCGAGGAAATCATATGGGATTCTTAGACAACAAACGCGCGCTGATTGTCGGCGTCGCGAGCAATCGCTCGATTGCCTACGGTATCGCCAAGGCGATGCATCGCGAAGGCGCCGAACTCGCCTTCACCTACCAGGGTGAGAAGCTGCGCGACCGGGTGACCGGTTTCGCCGCGGAGTTCGGCTCGGACATTGTGTTGCCACTCGACGTCGGCAGCGACGAGGAGATCGACTCGGCATTCGCTCAACTGGCACAGCGCTGGGACGGTCTGGACTGCCTGATCCACTCGGTTGGCTTCGCCCCGCGTGAGCAACTCGAGGGCTCGTATATCGACGCAGTGACGCGTGACGGCTTCCGTATCGCACACGATATCAGCGCCTACAGCCTTGCCGCGCTGGCCAAGGCGGGGCGCACGATGATGCAGGGGCGCAACGGTGCCATCGTCACGATGAGCTACCTGGGTGCCGTGCGTACAGTTCCCAACTATAACGTCATGGGGGTGGCCAAGGCCGCGCTCGAGGCCAACGTGCGTTACCTGGCCGATGCGCTCGGCCCGGAAGGGACACGCGTCAATGCGGTATCGGCGGGTCCGATCAGGACACTGGCAGCCTCCGGGATCAGCGGCTTTCGGGGCATGCTCGCCGAGGCAGAACAAAAGACGCCTCTGCGACGAAATGTCACGATCGACGAGGTCGGCAACGCAACGGCATTTCTGTGCTCGGACCTGGCATCGGGTATCACAGGTGATGTGCTGTACGTCGACTCCGGGTACCACATTCTGGGCATGGCATAGACGGACCCTCCTCGAAGCACCTGAGCAAAAAAAGCGGCCGCCTGGCCGCTTTTTTCGTTAACCCGCTTTGCGCTGTGCACTCATTCCTTGATCGGAACAAGTTTGATGTCTGCCTGTTCGCGCAGGCTGCGGGTGACATAGTTCAGTTGCGCATTCGCCGCCTGCGCCACAGCCTGTTCCATCACCGCGGCCCGTTCAGCCTGCGGCATCGATGCCAGCTCCCCACCCTGCGCCGAGGCGAGCTCGATCAGGAAATAGTCGCCCTCTGCCGACACCACACCGGCATATTGCGGCTTCGACGACTGAGGTGGCGCCAGACCAAACACCTTGTCCAGTATCTCGGCGGGAACAACACGGTCATCGCGCCCGATCTTGCCGGGCTCCTCGATCACCCATGCGTGCTCAGCCGCCAGGTCCGCCAGATTCTTGCTGCCGGATTCGAGTTCTCCGACAAAGGTCGCACCGGTCTGCGCCGCCACTTCGGACGCATTGGTCTTCCTGAAATCGGATTCGATGGTCGCCCGGATCTCGTCGAATCCCTTGACGCCGGCAGGCTCGTGCTCCGCGACCCGCACCACGACTGCGCGCTGTGAGCCGACCTCGATGAGTTCACTGTTATGTCCCTCGACCAACACGTCGTCCGAGAACACCGCATTCATGACCTTGGGATCGTCAAGTGGTGCAGGCAGCTGACCGTTTCGCGTCACCCAGTCAGTCGTACTGACTGTCAGGCCCAACGCCTCTGCGGCCGGCGTCAGGCTGGCCGAGTTCTCATAAGCCAGTTGCGCCAGTCTCTCCGCGTAGTCGAAATACAGGTTCTCGGCCTCGAACTTGCGATACGCCGCTTCGATTTTTTCGCGCATATCGGCAAAACTGGCATCCGACCCGCCACGCACATCGGTCACCTGGATAATGTGGAAACCAAACTCGGTGCGCACCGGATCACTGAGTTCTCCTTTCGGCAGAGCAAAAGCTGCATCCTCGAACGCCGTGACCATCAGGCCTCGCTCGACCCAACCGAGGTCCCCGCCGCTCTTCGCCGAGCCGGGATCATCCGAGTTTTCCTGCGCGATGCTGGCGAAATCAGCACCACCACGCAGCTGCGCGAGCAAGTCATCGGCCTTGGCCTGCGCTTTGGCCACGTCCTCATCACCCGCACCTGCCGCAATCGCGACCAGGATGTGTCGCATCTCGCGCTCTTCACGCGCGACGAACTCTGCCCTGTGGTCACGGAAATACTGTTGCAACGCCTCGTCGCTTACCTCGACCAACCCACCGAGCGAGGACGCGTCCAACAGCAGGTAGCTGGCCTGCACCCGTTCGGGCGTCCGGTAACGATCCAGATTGCTTTCATAATAACGCCGCAACTGATCTTCACCCGGGACCGCCTGGTCGATGAAAGAGGCTGCGGGCACCCGCGCATAACGCACGGTACGCTGCTCGGCACCCAGGCGGATGCGCGTCTTGAGATCCGCCTCGGTCACAAACACGGTCTCGCGAATACCACTGCGCAACTGCGACAGCGCGAGGTCCTGGCGCACACCCTGTTCGAAGCTGACACGGCTCATGCCGCGATTGCGGACCGCGGCTTCATAGGCCTGCTGGTCGAATTGGCCGTCTCTCTGAAATGCCGGCACCGAGACGATGAATCCACGCGCCTGCGCATCACCGGTGCGCAGGTTCCAATCACCGGCGCTATCGGCCAGCAATCTCTCCTCGATCATCGCATTCAGCACTTGCGGCTTCAGCCGGGCATCATCGAAAAGCTCGGCGCTGTAGTTGTCGCCAAGTGAGAATCGCAGGTTTTCACGGAAATCGCGCACCCGCTGATCGAGCATGCGCTGGGTGATCTTTTCGCCGTTGACGACAGCCACCTCAGGCTCGCTGCCGGTGCCGAGATATTCCTGAATACCCCAGAGGGCAAACGGGACGCTGATAAGAATGACGATGGTCCAGGCGATCCAGCCCTGGGCTTTTTCTCTTATGGCCTGCAGCATATTTCGCTTAAGTCTGTTGCAAAGTCGGAAAAGAAAACGGGGTATCGAACGATACCCCGTTTAACCCTAGATATGGCGGAGTGGACGGGGCTCGAACCCGCGACCCCCGGCGTGACAGGCCGGTATTCTAACCAACTGAACTACCACTCCAGATTCTTGGTGGGTGCTGCAGGGATCGAACCTGCGACCCTCGCCTTGTAAGGGCGATGCTCTCCCAGCTGAGCTAAGCACCCCGATACGAGGCGCGCTAGTTTACTGCGTCTTTAAATGCTTTGCCAGCTTTAAATGCAGGTGCCTTGGAGGCCGCGATCTCGATCGTGTTGCCGGTCTTGGGATTACGACCGGTGCGTGCTGCGCGCTCACGCAGCAGGAAAGTGCCGAATCCCACGACCGACACTGTGTCATTGTTCTTTACCGCTTTGGTGATGGCATCAATCAAGCCGTCCAGCGCCCTACCGGCTGCAGCCTTCGAGATATCAGCGGAATCGGCCATAGCCTCGATCAGTTCAGATTTGTTCATTCGGACGGTGCCCCCTGTTGGAAAATACAACCCGGTCCATGGCTGGCTGCAATTTGGGTGGAATAAGACATTGTCAGTTGGCCTGACTCTATTATGCGGGCAGCTTTATAGCAGCCTGAAAAATTCAGTGTCAAGCGAGCCGATCAATGTCCCTGATATGGCTCGCCTGACAAAGGTTTCTACCAGTGTTGCGGTTCAGTTTCAATGATGCCGCAGGGCATCGTTGGCGTCTTCCGCATTTTCTTCTTTCGCGTCAGCAGACTTAACCTCGTCCGCGTCTTTCGGCTGGCGAGGCTTCGGCCGCTCCGCCAAGGCGATTTCGAGGACCTCATCGATCCAGCGCACCGGCTTGATGTCGAGATGCTGCTTGATATTTTTCGGCATCTCAACCAGGTCACGCTCATTTTCGTGCGGGATGATCACAGTCTGGATGCCACCACGCAGCGCTGCCAGCAGTTTCTCCTTGAGGCCACCGATCGGCAGCACCTCACCCCGCAGGGTGATCTCTCCGGTCATCGCCACATCGGCGCGTACGGGGATACCGGTCAATGCCGAGGTCAACGAGGTCGCCATGCCGATGCCGGCACTCGGACCGTCTTTTGGCGTTGCGCCTTCGGGAACATGGATGTGCACATCGGTCTTCTGGTAAAAGTCGTTGTCCAACCCGAGCGACGCGGCGCGACTGCGCACCACGGTCATGGCGGCCTGAATCGATTCCTTCATCACGTCACCGAGTTGCCCTGTGTGGGTCAGGCGACCTTTGCCGGGGGTAAGTGCCGTCTCGATCCGCAGCAGTTCGCCGCCGACCTCGGTCCAGGCAAGCCCGGTGACCTGACCGACCTGGTCATGCTCGTCCGCGCGCCCGTACCGGAAGCGCTTGACACCAAGATACTTCTCCAGGTTTTTCGGCCCCACGGTGACGCGCTTGCCCTGCTTGGCTTCGAGCAGCACGTCCTTCACCACCTTACGGCAGATCTTGGAGATCTCGCGCTCGAGATTACGCACACCGGCTTCACGGGTGTAGTAACGCACGATATCGCGCAGCGCCGCCTCCTTGATGACCAGTTCCTCTATCTTTAACCCGTTGTTCTGAATCTGCTTGGGAACCAGGTAGTTCTCCGCAATGCTGACCTTCTCGTCTTCGGTGTATCCGGACAGACGGATCACCTCCATTCGGTCCAGCAGCGCCGGTGGGATATTCATGCTGTTGGCGGTGGCGACGAACATCACCTCGGACAGGTCGAAGTCCACCTCCAGGTAGTGATCCTGGAAGGTGTGATTCTGTTCGGGGTCGAGCACCTCGAGTAGCGCGGACGCCGGGTCGCCACGGAAATCCATCGCCATCTTGTCGATCTCGTCGAGCAGGAAGAACGGATTCTTGGTACCAGCCTTGGTCAGGTTCTGCACGATCTTGCCGGGCATTGCACCGATATAGGTGCGGCGATGTCCGCGGATCTCGGCTTCGTCACGGACACCGCCGAGTGCCATGCGAATGAACTTGCGGTTCGTGGCACGCGCAATCGACTGGCCGAGCGAAGTCTTGCCCACGCCGGGCGGGCCAACCAGGCACAGAATCGGGCCCTTGAGTTTGCGAACGCGCTGCTGCACGGCGAGATATTCAAGGATGCGCTCCTTGACTTTCTCGAGACCGAAGTGATCGGCATCCAGGACTTCCTCGGCCTTGGCAAGGTCGTTACGCACCTTGGTGCGCTTCTTCCACGGCACGCTGACCAGGGCGTCGATATAGTTGCGTACCACCGTGGCTTCGGCCGACATCGGCGACATCAGCTTGAGCTTGTTGAGCTCCGCGCTCGCCTTGGTGCGCGCCTCTTTGCTCATGCCCGCCTTTTCGATCTTTTCGGCGAGATCCTCGAGTTCATTCGGCGCATCGTCGAGCTCGCCGAGTTCCTTCTGGATCGCCTTCATCTGTTCGTTGAGGTAGTACTCGCGCTGATTCTTTTCCATCTGGCGCTTCACCCTGCCGCGGATACGCTTCTCCATCTGCAGGATGTCGTTCTCACCCTCCATCAGCGCCATCAGGTGTTCGAGGCGCTCGCGCACATTGAACATCTCGAGGACGTGCTGCTTCTCGTCGAGCTTCAGCGCCATGTGAGCGGCCATCGTGTCGGCCAGACGCGACGGCTCGTCAATGCTTGCCAGAGAGGTCAGGACCTCCGGCGGCACTTTCTTGTTCAGCTTCACGTACTGGTCGAATAGTGCTGTCGCTGAGCGCATCAGCACTTCCATCTCGCGCTCGGGCAACTCGATGAGGTCACCCGCCGGCTCGATTTCAGCCGTGAAGAACTCGTTGTCCGACATCACCTCCTTGATCTGGGCGCGCTCGGCCCCCTCGACCAGCACCTTGACGGTACCGTCCGGGAGCTTGAGCAACTGCAGGATGCTCGCCAGGGTCCCGATCTCGTACATATCCGCCGGCTGCGGTTCGTCGACGTCGGCACTCTTTTGCGCAACCAGCAGTATCTGCTTGTTGTCCGCCATCGCTGCGTCCAGGGCCTTGATCGATTTCTCGCGGCCCACAAACAGCGGAATGACCATGTGCGGGTATACCACCACATCCCGCAACGGCAGCACCGGGACAGCACTCGGCTGGTCGTCTCGCATACTCACCGCGGTATCTTCCTGTCCCATTGATTTCCTCCGTCGGCACGCAGCAATGCGCGCAGCAATATTGGCCGTCGATCGTGCCAAGGGTTCAAAGACGTTTCGACCGTGTGAAGATGGGGATTGGTGCGGGAAAATTCAACCCGCAAATTACCCTGATATGTCGCTGCATCCTGCGCCCGGCCGGTGTCGCACCCGGCAACGCAAAGACGCGCGATCTTCTGAAAACGCAAACGGAATCACGGCGGCCATGTGCCCCGCGACCATCTGTATCCGATGGATAACGCTCAGTCGGAGGCCGCAATCTGCCTCGGCTCGGCACCACCGAAAATAATGTAGGGGGCGGATTCGCCCTTGATCACGCCTTCGTCGATGACAACCTTGCTGACACCCTCCAGCGAGGGCAGATCGTACATGGTGTCGAGAAGCACGTGTTCGAGGATGGTGCGCAGACCGCGCGCGCCGGTCTTGCGTTCCATCGCCCGTCGGGCAATCGCCCGCAAGGCTTCGTCACGCACCTCGAGTTCAGCACCCTCCATCTCGAAGAGCCGCTGGTACTGTTTGATCAGGGCATTGCGCGGCTCCGTGAGGATCTGCACCAATGCCTCCTCGTCGAGTTCTTCAAGCGTCGCCACGACCGGCAGACGGCCGACAAACTCCGGAATCAGGCCGTAACGGATCAGGTCCTCGGGTTCGACGTTGCTCAGGATCTCGCCGACGTTGCGTTTGTCTTCCTTGCTGCGCACCTCGGCAGAAAACCCGATACCACCTTTTTCGGAACGGTCGCGAATGACCTTGTCGAGGCCGGCAAATGCCCCGCCGACAATGAACAGCACATTGGAGGTATCAACCTGCAGGAACTCCTGCTGCGGGTGCTTGCGCCCTCCCTGCGGGGGCACCGACGCAACCGTACCCTCGATCAGCTTGAGCAACGCCTGCTGCACACCCTCACCCGACACATCGCGCGTGATCGACGGGTTGTCGGACTTGCGCGAGATCTTGTCGATCTCGTCGATATAAACAATCCCGGTCTGCGCCTTCTCGACATCGTAGTCGCATTTCTGCAACAGCTTTTGGATGATGTTTTCCACGTCCTCGCCGACATAACCGGCCTCGGTGAGCGTGGTCGCATCAGCAATCGTAAACGGCACATTGAGCAACCGCGCCAGGGTCTCGGCCAGCAAGGTCTTACCCGAACCGGTCGGCCCGATCAGCAGGATATTGCTCTTGGCGATCTCGACGTCGTCCTTCTTGGCCTTCGCCTCGAGCCGCTTGTAGTGGTTGTAAACAGCGACCGAAAGAACTTTCTTGGCCCGCGTCTGACCGATGACATACTGGTCGAGCGTGGCATTGATATCCTGCGGAATCGGCAGCTTGTCGGACGTGTGTCCGACGTTGTCCTGCATCTCTTCACGGATGATATCGTTACAAAGTTCGACACATTCGTCGCAGATAAAGACAGATGGCCCCGCAATGAGCTTGCGCACCTCGTGCTGACTCTTGCCGCAAAACGAGCAGTACAGCAGCTTGCCGTCCTCGCCCTTTCCGTGCTTTTTATCGTCGCTCATAGTCGTGTACCTTGTCTTTGCGTCGCCGCCCGGGCAGATTTTGCGGCGCCGCCGCGTACTCCGTTTCGGTGATCATATCCGAATGCTTTCGGATGACAAGCCACCCAAACCGCGTGGCTATCCGCCTATTTACTTGGCTTGGTCGGGCCGCCGATCCAATACCTGATCAATCAGTCCGTAGGCGACCGACTGCTCACCGCTCATAAAGTTGTCCCGGTCGGTGTCCAGTCCGATGCGCTCGATATCCTGGCCAGTGTGATTAGAGAGTATCTTGTTGAGCTTTTCGCGAATCAGCAGAATCTCGCGCGCGTGGATCTCGATGTCCGTGGCCTGTCCCTGGAATCCGCCCAGTGGCTGGTGGATCATGATCCGCGAATGCGGCAGGGCGTAACGCTTGCCCTTTTCTCCTCCGGCCAGAAGCAGCGCACCCATGCTCGCCGCCTGCCCGATACACATCGTGGTGACATGTGGGCGGATGAACTGCATGGTGTCGTAGATCGCGAGCCCGGCGGTCACGGATCCGCCAGGCGAATTGATATAAAGATGAACGTCTTTGTCCGGGTTTTCCGATTCCAGGAACAGCAGCTGCGCGACGATCAGATTGGCCATCTGGTCTTCCACCGGCCCGACACAGAAAATCACGCGTTCTTTGAGCAGCCTCGAATAGATGTCGTAGGCCCGCTCGCCGCGCGCGCTCTGCTCCACCACCATCGGCACAAGGCCAAGATTCATCGGTTCGAATTGATTCATACGCTGCTTATCGGATGTTATTGGAATTACTTGAAGCTACCCCTAAAAACCCGACCGGGCAAGCCTGCTTTAAGCCGTGTTTTCCATTATCCCGGCGAACGTCTTTGGCTCTTCGGTCACCTGCACCTGGGTCAGCACCCAGTCCACCACCTGGTTCTCGAGCACGAGGTTCTCGATGCTGGTACGCGCGGACTTGTCCTGCATGTAATAGTCGACCACTTCCTGCGGATTTTCGTACGACTCGGCAAATGCAGCGATGGTCTCGCGCAACTGCTCGTCCTGCGCCTTGATCTGCTGCGTGCTGATGATCTCCGCCACCAGGAGACCCAGATGCACGCGCCGCTTCGCCTGTTCGGCAAATACGCTGGCCGGCAGGTCCATGCTCGACTGCTGCCCGCGCTGCTGCATGTCCTGAATCACCTGCTGCTTCATGCGCTCGGCTTCCTGATTCACCATCGCCTTGGGGATATCCAGGGGACTGGCCGCGATCAGCGCATCCATTACATGTTCTTTGGTGATGCCCTTGAGCTTCTGCGTCAGCTCATGCTGCATGTTCTTGCCGACGTCAGCGCGCAACGCCTCCACGGTGCCCGCCTCCACACCGAAGGCCTTGACGAACTCCTCGTCGATCTCCGGCAGCTGGGGCTCGGACACCCGCAACACCTTGACCTCAAAAGTCGCATCCTTGCCCGCCAGATGCTGGGCACGGTAGTCGTCGGGGAATTTGACGTCCAGCGTGCGCTCGTCGCCTGCCTTGGCACCGAGCAGTCCGGATTCGAAACCGGGGATCATCGCGCCCGAGCCGAGGATCAGTGGCACATTCTGCGCCGACCCGCCTTCAAAGACCTCACCGTCGATCATGCCCTTGAAATCCATGTAGACGGTATCGCCGTCACTGGCACCGCGTTCGACGTCATTCCACACCGTGCGCTGCTTGCGCAGTTTGTCGATCATCTCGTCGATGTCGCTCTCAGCGACCTCTGCCACCGGCCGGGCAACCGACTGGCCGGACAGGTCGCCGACGGTCACTTCAGGCATCACCTCGAAGGTCGCGGTGTAACCCAGGCCTCCCTCTTCGGCGGCCTCGCGCAATTCCACCTGCGGCTCGCCGGCCGGCATCAGTTTGTGCTGGCCTGCCGCCTCATACAGGGTTTCCTGGATCAGGGTGCCGTAGGCCTCCTGACGGACCTGCTCGCCGAAGCGCTGCTTGATGGTGCGCATCGGCACCTTGCCGGGGCGAAAACCGTCCAGGCGCGCATGCCGCGCCAGGTCCTGGAGCTTCTTGTCCATCACCGCCGCGACCCGATCTGCAGGCAGATCCACCAGAAGACGCTTCTCGAGACCTTCGCCCGATTCAATAGAAACTTGCATTCCAATTCACCCCGGCAGCCTGTACTGCCTGTTAACTCTCGTCGTTATTCAAAATGCCCGCCACCGGAGCCGGCTGGATATCTATGCCACCACAGACCGATGGTGCGAAAGGAGAGACTCGAACTCTCACGGGTT
Source organism: Chromatiaceae bacterium (assembly GCA_024235315.1). Lineage (GTDB taxonomy): Bacteria > Pseudomonadota > Gammaproteobacteria > Chromatiales > Chromatiaceae > Thiosocius. Next base: position 164,856 of record JACKMP010000005.1, read on the forward strand.
GCCCCACTGGAACCTAAATCCAGCGCGTCTACCAGTTCCGCCACTCTCGCCTGTTCGGTGCAATCGCGCATTATACAAGACAGGACACCGCCCGAAACAGCGCAAAAAAGCGGCATCAGCGTGCCGAACGGCTGCTGTCGTGGCGCTGGCTACGGTTTCGGGTGCGTGGTGATCGCTCGAACGACCGCCGGCAGTGTCAGATAACCTTGGAGAAACGCGCGGTCTGGCCGGCGGCGCCAAGATAACGGTCGAAGACCATGCAGATGTTGCGGATCAGCAGACGGCCGGCAGGCAGGACGTCGATCACCCTGTCATCGATCGCGATCAGGCCGTCCCGGGCCATCGCCTGCAAGCGGCCAAGTTCACCGGCGAAGTAGTCCGCAAAGCGGATATCCCACTCGCGCCCGACCGCGTCCATGTCCAAAGTGAAATTGCAGATCAACTGGGTGATCACCGCGCGTCGGAGTTCGTCGTCGTGTGTCAGCTCGATGCCGCGAAACACCGCCAGCTCGCCGGCATCGATGCGGGCGTAGTACTCATCCAGGGTGCGCATGTTCTGCGCATAGGTGTTGCCGACCATGCCGATCGAGGTAACGCCCAGGGCGACCAGGTCACAGTGTGCGTGCGTCGAGTAGCCCTGGAAATTGCGGTACAGCTGGCCTTCACGCTGCGCCAGGGCAAGTTCGTCATCGGGGCGTGCGAAGTGATCCATGCCGATGTAGACATAGCCAGCCGCCGCCAGGTGCTCGCCGATCTGTTGCAGCATGTCCAGCTTCTGGTCCGGGCTCGGCAGCTCGTCCTCGTTGATCCGACGCTGCGGCTTGAAGCGCTCGGGCAGGTGCGCATAGTTGAAGACCGACAGCCGGTCCGGCGCGGCCTCTATCACCCGGTCCAGTGTGGCGACAAATGACGTGGCGGTCTGAAATGGCAGGCCGTAGATCAGGTCCACACTGATTGAACGAAAGCCCTCGCGCCGCGCCGCGTCGAGTGCACCGAATGTCTCCTGCGCACTCTGGATGCGATTGACCGCCTGCTGAACCTTGGGGTCGAGGTCCTGAAGCCCCAGGCTCATGCGGTTAAAGCCGATTTCGCGCAACACGCCGATCGTGGCCTCGGTGACCTCGCGCGGATCGATCTCAATCGAATACTCGCCGCTGTCGTCGTCCAGCAGCCGAAAGTGCCTGGCGGTCTCCGCCATCAGCTCACGCATCTGCTCTTCGCTGATAAAGGTGGGCGTGCCGCCACCCCAGTGCAGCTGCTCGACCGGGCGGGTGTCGTCGAACAACTCGCTCTGCATCGCCATCTCCCGATACAACCGATCGAGATAGGGCTGGGCGCGTGAACGATCCTTGGTCACCACCTTGTTGCACGCACAGTAGTAACAAACGGTATCGCAGAACGGGATGTGGAAATACAGCGACAACGGCCGCCCGGAGGCATTGCTCGCACGCGCGGCAGCACGGTATTCGGCGGGTCCGAAACCTTCGTGAAACTGTACCGCCGTCGGATACGAGGTATATCGCGGACCCGACTGGTCGTAGCGGCTGATCAGTTCCTGGTCGAGAACGAGCGTCTGTTGCATGTTCGGCATTCTAGATATTCCCCGCCTCTACGGCACTGATGCACGTCGACGAACCGTCAGTCCTGATCCGGGACATCCAGGCCTTTGCGATGCGTTTCGTTGATCTGTTTCAACAGTGTATGAAACGGCACATGCTCTTCGTGCCGCCGCAATACATCCATAAATGCAAGATCCTCACGGCCGAACCGATAGGTGCCGGCCACCATGGCGTCGTAGACCTGCTGAATCCCCTCCTCGAGAGGCTCGATGTACGCGGGGAACTGCTGCAGTTCCTCCATCTCGTACAGCAGACAGTTCTTGAGATCACCAACCTCGAACACTGCCTGCTTGACCCACTCGGCATATTCCTCGGCGCTGCGCGCCCTGTGCAGACTCATGTACCAGCCTCCTCAAAAACCTCGCGATACTCGTCCAGCTGTTCGGCGGTCAACAGAAACACACCGTCACCGCCGCGCGCGAAATCCAGCCACAGGAATGGAACTCCGGGGTAACGCGCCATCAGCAGATCGGCACTCGCGCCCACTTCGACGACAATTATACCACCCGGGCGCAGGTAATCCGCGCTGCCGCTGAGGATACGCGCGACGACATCCATACCGTCGTCGCCGGCCTCCAGCGCGAGTTCAGGCTCATGCCGGTATTCCGCCGGCAGTGTCGCCATTTCAGCACTGCTGACATACGGCGGATTGCTGACGATCAGGTCGTAGCGCTCTCCATCCAGGCCTTCGAAGACATCCGCATGCAGGGCCCTCACCCTTCCTTCGAGACGATGACGCTCAATATTGCGCGTCGCCACTTCCAGGGCCGCCGGCGAGATGTCGCTGAGATCCACCAGCGCCTGTGGAAAGGCGTAGGCACTGGCGATGCCGATGCAGCCGCTGCCGCAACACAGGTCGAGCACGCTGGTTACCTGGTCCGGGTCCAGCCAGGGGGCAAATCCCTCATCGATCAGTTCGGCAATGGGCGAACGTGGGATCAGTACATTGTCGTCGACGAAGAAATCGAGGCCGGCGAACCGCGCCTCGCCGGTGAGGTAGGCCGCCGGCACACGCCGCTCAATGCGGGCCTGGAACAGATCGAGTATCCGCACGACCTCATCTGCGGCAACGCGCGCCGCCAGGTAGTCCGCCGGCAGATCGTGCCCCAGGTGTACACCGTGCAGGACCAGGGCAAGCGCCTCGTCCAGCGCATTGTCCGTGCCATGGCCGAAAAACAGCCCGGCCTCGTTGAAACGGCTGGCACCCCAGCGGACAAAGTCTCTCAGGGTAATCAGTTCACCGGATTGTGGACGCTGCATGCTCGAATCCCATCGTTTTTGGCGGCGCAACGGCTGGCACATGCCGGCCGCAAGCGGCGACGTGCGGGGCCGTCACAGTCGAAACGGCTACTATAGTCGCAAACAACCCGTTCCCTGTACCGCGGTCGACACCGTCTACGATCGTGGGCCGCAAACCCATTCCGGAGATCCGATTTGCCCAGAGTCCTGCACACGCTAAAGGCACAGATCAGCCTCGCCATCGGGCTGCTGACCCTGCTGTTCGCCGGATCGACGATGTATTCGCTGCACGTGATCGATCAACAGCACAGCGACGACACGCTGGTGCAGCTGGCCGGCCGCCTGCAGTTCAATCAGCAGCAACTTGCCGTACAGGCCATGCGCTACCAGGAGAATGCCCCTCGGGACTACCCAAGCTATTACCGCGACTTGCGTCTGTACTTCGAGGATCTCAAGACCGCCCGCGCGGAACTGACTCACGTCATCGATGCCTTCGCCAGAAACCGCGTGGACCGTTCGGTAACCGGCGAATCCATGGCGATGACACCCGACCTGCCGCCGCATTCCCTGGCGATTGCCCGTGAGCTTGCGCAAGCCTGGAGCGCGTTCCTGGCGCAGCTCGATGAACGCACCGGCCCCGATCCCACTGAACCCAGGCTCGAATGGGCCGCCAAGTGGATCGTGGAAAATCATGCCCCGCTGGGGGAGATCGCCGGACGTCTGTCGACCACGCTGGCAGATGATGTCGCTGCCCGCGCCGCCAGGGCCAACCTGGTGAACCGCCTGTTGCTGGCGGCTGCTCTGATCGTCGCCGTCGGGATCTTCGCGTGGTTCTATCTGCGCGTACTCAGCCCCCTGGGCGTTGCCGTCGAGGGCTTCCGCCTGGTTGCAAATGGCGACTTTGCGCACAAGGTGCCGGTCATACACAACAACGAGATCGGCTGGCTGGCAGATTCATTCAACCGCCTGTCAGAGCGCATGGATTCACTGCGCAAACTGCTGACAAGGCTGGAACAGGGCGCCGATCTTGAAAGCATGCTGCGGACACTTTCGGAAAGCCTTCCTTCATTCATTCCCGTCGACTGGATCGGGGTGTTGGTGTTCGGCCCGGACGGCCGGATTCATCTCGAAAAGGCCTTCAGCGACGGTAAACCGGACAACATCGGTGAACTGAGCTTCGAGCCTGAACGCACGCTGCTCGAAGAATGCATCAACAGCCGCGAACCACTGCACATCCCCGACGTCCGCGACATGGCTGCGTTGTCAGACGCCTACGTCTTTCTACGACGGTTGGCGCAACTGGGCCGGCGCGACGCGATTTTTCTTCCGATCGGCAGCGCCCCCAACCTGCATGGTGTCGCGGTGTTCGCAAACCGCTACCCCAACAGCTATCGCAGTGAGCACCTGGCACTGCTGCGCAATCTGGGCGTATTGCTCGGCGTCAGCCTGGGTCGGACCATCCAGCTGGTCGAGAACAGCCGCCTGGCAACGATAGGACAGTTCGCCTCTGGCATCGCGCATGAGATCCGCAATCCGCTGGCGACGATCAGCCTGGCACTGGAGCACCTGCGGGGGCTCGACGATCTGCCCGACAGCGCAAAAAAACGTGCCGACCTGGGTGCCGACGAGGTCGCCAGGCTGGAGAGATTGCTGGCCGACATCCTGCTTTACGCCAAGCCGCTGTCGCTCAAGCGCTCACCACAAGACATCGCCGACCTGGTCGCCGAGACCGTCAAGGCCGAGATGCAGACCCCGGAATCAATAGAGATAACGTCGACACCCTGCCCGCCGGTATCTGTCGACCGCGACCGGCTGCGCCAGGTGCTGATCAACCTGCTGCACAATGCCCAGCAGGCATCGCCTCCAGGCATCGCCGTGAAGATAAATTGCCGACCGATAGGCAACGAATGGGCAGAGGTGGTGATCGCTAACGGGGGCGAGGCGATACCGGAGAAGACGCTGCAACGCGTGTTCGAGCCGTTTTTCACCTCGAAGCCCGGCGGTACCGGGCTCGGCCTGCCGATCGTGCAACGCATCGTCAGCGCGCACGGCGGCAAAATCGAACTCAAGTCAGATGCCCAGACCGGGACGATGGCGATTCTGCGCCTGCCGTTGGCAGACCATGCCGCCGAGGAACCGGTTCAGGCAGCAGAGACCTCGAGCGACTGACGATCAGTCGTACCCGCTGACTTCGACTGGTAGTCGGCAATCGCGGCCTTGATCGCATCCTCGGCCAACACCGAGCAATGCACCTTGACCGGCGGCAGTGCCAGCTCCTCGGCGATCTGGGAGTTCTTGATCTGGCGGGCCTCATCGAGCGTCTTGCCCTTGACCCATTCGGTCAGCAGCGAGCTCGACGCGATCGCCGAACCACAACCGTAGGTCTTGAACTTCGCGTCTTCGATCACGCCCTGCTCGTTGACCTGGATCTGCAGGCGCATCACATCACCGCAGGCCGGTGCGCCGACCATGCCGGTACCCACATTCAACGCGCTCTTGTCGAGTACGCCGACATTGCGCGGGTTTTCGTAGTGGTCGATGACTTTGTCACTGTATGCCATAACTTGTTATCTCCAGCAGATCTGCCACAAGGCACCGGGCCCCCGCCATCGGCGACGGCCGGCCAGGATGTTTCTAGTGGGCGGCCCACTGCACACTGCGCAGGTCGACACCTTCCTTGAACATGTCCCACAACGGGCTCAGCTCGCGCAGTCGATCGACTTGCGCGCGCACCTGCGTCAGCACGTAGTCGATCTCTTCTTCCGTGGTGAACCGCCCCAGCGTGAATCGGATCGAGCTGTGTGCCAATTCGTCCTCACGCCCCAGCGCGCGCAGGACGTAGCTCGGTTCCAGACTGGAAGAGGTGCATGCCGAGCCCGACGACACCGCCATGTCCTTCAACGCCATCATCAGGCTCTCGCCCTCGACAAAATTGAAGCTGATATTGAGATTGCCGGCGATCCGCCGCTCGAGGTCGCCGTTGACATAGACCTCCTCCATGTCTTGCAAACCAGCCAGCAGCTTGTCGCGCAGGACCATGATGCGTGCGTTCTCTTCCACCATCTCTTCACGCGCCAGCCGGAAGGCCTCGCCCATGCCGACGATCTGGTGTGTGGCCAGCGTACCTGAACGCAGGCCCCGCTCATGCCCGCCACCATGCATCTGCGCCTCCAGGCGGATGCGTGGCTTGCGCTGCACGTACAAGGCTCCAATCCCTTTGGGACCGTAGATCTTGTGGGCGCTGAAACTCATCAGGTCCACGGGCAGCACCGACAGATCGATAGCCACCTTACCCGGGCTCTGCGCCGCATCCACATGGAACAGGACCTTGCGTTCACGACAGATCGCGCCGATCGCCGCGATGTCCTGGATCACGCCGATTTCGTTGTTCACGTGCATCACGGATGCAAGGATGGTATCCGGGCGGATCGCCGCTTCGAAGACCGCCAGATCGAGCAGACCGTTTGGTTGCACATCCAGGTAAGTCACTTCGAAGCCTTCGCGCTCAAGCTGGCGGCAGGTGTCCAGGACCGCCTTGTGCTCGGTCTTCAGCGTGATGATGTGCTTGCCCTGCTTCTGATAGAAGTGTGCTGCCCCCTTGATCGCCAGGTTGTCCGACTCGGTCGCCCCGGATGTCCACACGATCTCTTTAGGATCCGCACCCACCAGCATCGCCACATTGGCACGCGCCTCGTCAACCAGCTGCTCCGCCGCCCAGCCGAACGGGTGCGAGCGCGACGCCGCATTGCCAAACACGCCATCCGGTGTCAGGCATGCACACATCTTCTCGGCGACCCGGGGATCCACCGGTGTCGTCGCTGAATAGTCGAGGTAAATAGGGAGTTTCATGACACAAACGCTCCGAGACTGCTAGATTTCTGGCCTTCCCCGGGATCAGGCGCCAGCCGATTCCGCCTTGAGGCGACCCAGGCTTACCGAGGTCCGGGCGTCGCCGTTCTCCTGCCGCTCCGCCACCTCCTGAACACCGCTGCGGTTCATCAGGTCCTGCAGGCTGATCTGGTTCAGGTAATCGTAGATTCGGTTGCTCAGGTCCTGCCACAGGTCGTGGGTCAGACACTGTTGATTATCCTGGCAATTGTGCGCCCCGCCACACCGGGTTGTGTCGACGTTTTCGTCGACCGCGGCGATCACCTGGGCGACGAAGATACCCGACGCCTCGCGACCGAGCGTATATCCACCACCCGGGCCACGCACGCTGGACACCAGGTTGCGTTTGCGCAGGCGTGCGAACAGCTGCTCGAGATAAGAAAGGGAAATACCCTGGCGTTGCGCGATATCGGCCAGCGTTATGGGCCCGCCGCCGTGATGAATGGCAAGATCGAGCATCGCAGTTACCGCATAGCGGCCTTTGGTCGTCAGCCTCACTCTAATCAACTCCGCCGCCGTGAATGCTGCGGACTATACATTGCCGAGTAAATTAGTCAAGAATTCCAAAGCACCCGAAATACGCGGAATTCAATCGACTTTGTCGACCTCGTTGAGCTGCATTTTCTGCAGTTCCTCGGCGGTGGAAATGATCTCGCAGGAGTCCAGCCCGGGCAGTTCCTCGTCTCCGGGTTCGAAGCCCATCTCACGCATCGCCTCGCACATGCGCTGCATCTTAGTTTCGAGCACGTGTACATGGTCGAGCATGCAGTTGATCGCATGCGCCACAGGGTCGGGGGCGTCGGCCGTGGCGCCATAGGCATCGAAGCCCATCTTGGACGCGATCTTTTCACGGCGCTCGGTGTCTGTGCCGCCGTCCTTGCGTTCGATGAGCCGCCCCGGCACACCGACAACCGTGCCATTCGCCGGCACGTCACGCAGGACCACGGCGTTGGAACCGATGCGCGCGCCAGGACCGATCTGAATCGGGCCCAGCACCTTGGCGCCGGCACCGACCACCACATCGTTGGCGAGGGTCGGATGACGCTTTCCCTTCTGCCAGGTGGTGCCACCCAGCGTCACACCGTGGTAGAGGGTGCAGTCATCGCCGATCACCGCGGTTTCGCCAATCACCACGCCCATACCATGGTCGATGAAGAAACGTCGCCCGATGGTCGCACCGGGATGGATCTCGATACCGGTGAGCCAGCGCCCGAGGTGCGACACCAGTCGCGCCAGCCACTTCGCTCCGGCCAGCCAAAGCCAGTGCGCGAATCGATGAAAGATGACCGCGTGCAGTCCGGGATAGGCGGTCACGATCTCCAGCGTGCTGCGCGCCGCCGGGTCACGATCGAAGATAACGCGTACGTCTTCCCGAATATGCTCGAACATGGGTAATACTGCGGAAACTGGCCAAACCGCTTCGCACTGTACTCAATCGGGCCGCGGCACACTAGCGGCGCATCGACTTGCGTCCCTGCGCGGCACTCAGGATACCCCGCAGGATATTTACCTCTTCGCTGTCGGGTGCCGCCCGATGAAACAGCCGCCGCAGGCGGCGCAGCAGCTTTTCCGATCGCCGCTCGTCGGTGAATCCTATCTCGTCAAGCGCCTGCGCCAGGTGGCCGAAGAACCCCTCCATCTCGGCAATGCTCGCCATGCGCCCCTGCGCCGGATCTGGCGACGTCGTTGGCGCCGGCCCGGCGTCCGCGACTGTCGTCAGCATGAGCTCATAGCAGATCACCTGCACAGCCATTGCCACGTTGAGTGAACTGTAGGCAGGGTTGGTCGGGATATGCACCAGATGGGTACACAGATCGAGTTCGTCATTGCTCAGACCTGAGCTCTCACGTCCGAACACGATCGCCACCGGCGCAGATCTGGCCTCGAGCGCCGCGACCTCGGCTGCCTCGCGCGGTGCCAGCAGCGGCCACCGCACACTGCGGATACGCGCGCTGGCACCAATAACGACACGACAGTCGGCAACTGCCGAGGCGAGGTCCTCGACCGTGTGAGCCGCGGCGAGGATATCGTCGGCACCGGATGCCCGTGCAGTTGCCTCGGCGTTGGGGAATTCACGTGGATTCACCAGCGCCAACTGCGAAACGCACATGTTTTTCATCGCGCGCGCGGCCGCGCCGATGTTGCCGGGATGTGAGGTATGCACCATGACGATACGGACGTTTTCGATCATGGCCGCACTTTAACAAAACGGCGGGGCGCGGCATCTGCCTTCCAGATCGATGGCATTTCCCGTATCCTCGCGCGCCATGAATCCAACGACCAATATCGCCGTCCGCGCGGCCCGCCAGGCCGGAAATGTCATCATGCGCTCGTTCACCCGCCTCGACAGCCTCACGGTGTCGGAAAAGCAGGTGAACGACTACGTCAGCGAAGTCGATCGCAACGCCGAACAGGCAATCATCGACACCCTGCGTCGGGCCTACCCCGGCCATTCCATTCTCGCCGAGGAAAGCGGCACGCATGGCAAGGACGACTTCCAGTGGATCGTCGACCCGCTGGATGGCACCACGAACTACCTTCACGGCTTCCCCCAGTTCGCGATCTCCATCGCCCTGATGCACCGCGGGCGACTGGAAAGCGCCGTCGTGTACGACCCACTGCGTGACGAGATGTTCACCGCCGACCGCGGCGGCGGCGCACTGCTGAACGACCGTCGCCTGCGGGTGACCGAGCAGAAGACCCTCAAAGGCGCTCTGCTCGGTACCGGCATACCGTTCCGTGACCAGCGTTATATCGACGCCTATCTGGGGATGCTCAAGGACCTGACCAAGGAAACCGCCGGCATCCGGCGTCCCGGTTCGGCGGCACTCGATTTCGCCTATGTGGCCGCCGGTCGTCTGGATGGCTTCTGGGAACTGGGCCTGTCGATCTGGGATTTCGCCGCCGGTGCCCTGCTGGTGCAGGAGGCCGGCGGGGTCGTCAGCGACATCGGCGGCGGCAGCCGGCACCTGGAAACCGGCAATGTGATTACGGCGAACATCCGGTTGCACCGCGAGATGGCGGACGTTATCCGGCCACATCTGCCATCGGACCTGCGCGCCTAAGCCCCTATTTATATTGGGGAAAACCCTGCAGATCGTGCAACGAATAACGGTTGCCCGACGGTTTGACGCATGATAATAATCAATCCTCAATATTATAAGAACGCGACAAGGGTGGTTTGAGCATGGGGATGAGGAGTTACATGACGTCGGCGCTGTTCCCCCCGGTGGGCGCCTGTCGTTACGGCTGCGGCACCAACTGCGCGGCACCGGTCACGGTATTCTGGCTGTTCGGCGTGGTCAGCGTGATCTATGGCCTGCTCGGCGGGCCGACCGGAGAACCCGGCATCAGCTGGTATACCGTCGGTCTGGGATTCGGGATGTGGGGCATCGCCGCCGTATGGACGATGTTGACCATCCAGGGCGTCGAGGCAGACCGCTGCCACGGCATGTGGAGCCCGCGCGACCATCACGTGGCGCCCGACGAGGCCGAAGCCGACCCGTTCGACGAGATCAAGAAGGTCCACTGACCACGGATTCCCTTGAAAGAAAGCCCGCTGCGTGCGGGCTTTTTTCGTTGTATGCCGCGGCACCGGCTGTTCAGCCGTCGATATACCCTTCCTTGAGCAGGTACAGGTAGATCTCCTGTGCCGCCTCCATCGGGCTGACATTGGCCGTATCGATCACCAGCTCAGCCCTTTCCGGTACCTCGTAGGGATCGCTGATCCCGGTGAACTCCGGGATCAGCCCCTTCCGGGCCTTGGCGTACAAACCCTTGCGGTCGCGCGATTCACAGACATCCAGCGGTGTCGCGACAAAGATCTCGATAAAGGCCCCACGCTCCTCGATCATCTCGCGCACTGCACGACGGGTCTCGCGGTATGGCGCAATCGGCGCACAGATTGCGATGCCGCCGTTCTTCGTGATCTCGCTGGCAACATAGCCGATCCGTCTGATATTGAGGTCACGATGCTGCTTGGAGAAACCCAGCTCGCTGGACAGATTCTGACGGACGATATCACCATCCAGCAGGGTCGCCGGGCGGCGCCCTCCCTCGACGAGCTTGCCGTAGATGATCTTGGCCAGCGTCGATTTGCCTGACCCCGAAAGGCCGGTAAAGAACAGCGTGAAGCCCAGCCGGTTGCGCGGCGGGTAGACATTGCGCAGCGCGGCCACCACCTCCGGGTAACTGAACCACTTCGGCGGCTCGTCGCCCATCGCCAGATCGCGCTTGAGCTGAGCGTCCGTGTACTCCACGCCCTCCAGATCCTCGGCCACGATCTGTGACGCACCCATGAAGCGCTGCCTGGACGGCACGTAGTGCTGCGGTTCGACGTGCACGATCTCGATACCCAGGCGGTGTGCATGTGCATCGATCAGGTCGCGGGAGGCAGAGGAATCGTAGTAAGGGGCGTCGTCACCATGCGGTTGCGGCGGACCGGCATGTTTAGGTCCGACGATCAGGTGAGAGCAGCCATAGTTCTGGTGCACGATCGCGTGCCACAAGGCCTCGCGCGGGCCGGCCATGCGCATCGCCAAGGGCAACAGCGACAGCATCGCCAGGTTGTGCGGAAAGTGCCGCATGATCGCCTGGTAGCAGTGCACCCGGGCGTAGTATTGAAGATCGCCGGGTTTGGTCATGCCCACAGTGGGATGCAGCAGGATGTGCGCCTGCAGTTCCTTCGCCAGATTCAGCGTTATCTCGCGCTGCAGACGATGCAGCGGCTTGCTGGTCTGGAATGCCACGACGCGTCGCCAGCCGAGCTTGCTGAACTGGGCGCGCATCTCCTCTGGCGTATCCCAGAGACTCTCGAAATCATGGTGCACCGGCGCCTGCACACCCTCGATGCGTCCGCCGATGTAAACCGGATTGACCGCGCTGAGCAGGTAACGCACGCCCGGATGTGACGGATCATTGGTGCCATAAACCTTTTCCGCCTCGTGCTTCCTGTCCGGGCGCCAGATGTCGTCGACGGTCAGCACCGCCGGCATGAAACCTTCGCCGTCGCGCAACGCGACGCGGTCGCCCGGGTTGAGCTTCTCGGCGAACTTCTCCGTGACGTCGAGCACTATCGGCACCGGCCACAAGGTGCCATCGGGAAGACTCAACGAATCGATCACCGCCTCGTAGGCCTGCTGACCCATGAAGCCGGTCAACGGGGTGAACGCCCCGTTCATCAACAATTCCAGATCGCACAATTGCCGTTGCGTCAGGGTAACCGAAGGGAAAGCGCCGGATTCGTGCTTCAGGGCCTCGGCGCGTTCGGGATCGGCGAGGAGATTGACCAGATGCTCACTGCCATGAGGCGGGATCTTGAACGTCATCGTTGGTGGCTCATGTTTTCAGGATGGGGAAAGACTACAGCAACTGACCAGGCATAGCGGCCATGCCCGCGCAATTTGCAGCTGCGGTCCGATGATATCTCTTGATGCTGAGCATTCACTCAATGCAGGGCTGGCGGACTGGACCCGCCACCCCGCCGGGACACCGGACAACCTGCTCAGGCCGACAGCTTCGCAATCACTTTTTGCAGCATGACCCTGGCCTCCGCCGCCACGGCCTTTGGTTCGTCCGTCGCCGTCAGACCGAGCACCGGCACCGGGTCCATGAAACTCAACACCGTATTGCCGTCGTCCGTCTCGCGCAGGATGAAATTGCACGGCAGCAACACGCCCGCATTGGGCTCGCTGGCGATCACACGATCCGCGAGCTTGGGGTTGCACGCACCATAGATATGGTAAGGGCGGATCTCCTTGCCCATCTTGTTCTTGAATATGGCCTGCACATCGACGTCACTGACGATGCCCAGATGCTCTGAAAGCAGGGTCTCGCGCACCTTGTCGACAGCCTGCTCAAAGGGCAATTCCAGCGTGAGATTGAACTCGTACATACAAACACTCCATGACGTTGAACCGCTTTTCGAGTCGGCCACCTTACGGATGCTGTCTGCCGGGCACAATGACAGACAGCAACTGCTGGCCTGCGCAACCGAACGATCGCGCGCACAGGATTCAGGGCCGGTTCGTTAATCCAACCGGTACGCCCGGAGTGTGTCGTTGTTCATCATCGGGATGTAGATCACACCAGCCTCGGTGACCACGGCGTGGTCGGCCGAGCCGTTTTCGAGTGTCAGGACCTCGCTGACGCCACCCCCGGCATCAATGGCCAGCAGCCTGCCCGCCACCCAGTCGGTAACCAGGTATCCACCGGCACCGTCACTCTCGACACCGTCCAGGTAGCCCTGTGGTGAACCATCGCCCACATCGCTGATCGACTGGTCGTCGTAACTTACGGCACGCAGATGACCGGCAACATTGTCATCGAACTCGTCGATCATGTAGGTCCAGCAGCCCACCAGCAGGCGAGACGCCTCTGCCAGGAGACCATTGGGAGAACACAAGGTGTGCTTGTCAGCGACCAGCCAGGGCTTGAATTGCCCGGCACTCAGGCGATGGATGCTGAAACCCTGCTGGTCGGAGACGTAGACATTGCCCTGGGCATCGACCGCAACATCGTTGAAGAACTTCGCGTTCTCGCCCGGATAACGTGCAACGACTTTTCCCGTCTCGAGATCAGCGACCACCAGTGACTGCAGGTCGGCGATATAGAGCCTGTCACCATGTAGCGCAAGTCCCTTGGGGGCATCGAGCCCCTCGATCCAGTGCAGGTTGCGTATCTTCCCCGTCGTATCCACCACGGAGATAAAGCCATTGCCGTCTTTCGCATCCGGGGCGCCATTGATATTGGATACCAGCAGTCGATCACGTTTGCTGTCGTAGACAACCGACTCCGGCGCGGCAAGGCCTGCCGTCTCCCAAAGCAGCTTCGGCGCGGCCGACGGTGCAGATACGAGAACGGCCATGACCAGGAACAGAAAAGTACGCTTCAACATGCAGCCTCCAATCGTTGATAAGCAGTCGGGTGACCTCGCATGCCCACCCGGGGGGTCGGGACCTGTCGCCGGCAAACACCCGACCTCATCGCCCGGCGTGACATATCAAGCACCACGCAACGTTTCAATCGACCAGGTAATACTCGACCGTCGAAACCACGCGCACCTTCTTGATATGGGCCGTATTGCTGTCGCGGTCCTGGATGCTGAACAGCCCCTGATTGGCCGTGCGGATCTTACCCAGACGACTCTCGGAATCCTGCGCAAACTTGGCCGCAACCTCGCGCGCATTGCGCGTGGCCTCCTCGATCATGGCAGGCTTGATATCGTTCAGCGCCGTGTACAGAAACTCGGTACGCACGCCGTAGTCTTCACCCGCAATGGCGATACCCTGTTTGCCCAATTCGGTCAGCCGCCGCATCGCCTGCAGCACGCGGTTGACGTTCCTGGAATACACAGTGACGGTAACGTTGCCTGCGTAACGCAGATCCTGGGCGGCGGGATTGCCATAACCCTGGGCACGCCGGTCCACGATGGCCGGTGCCGATGGCGTGATCTCCTCCTGCGAGAACCCCGCTTCATGAAGGAAGGTCGTCACGAGCCCACCCTGCCTGTCGAGGGTCGAATACAGGCCTTGCAGATCATCGTCAGCCGCATTGAAGCGGATCGGCCAGATGACCGTGTCCGCTGCGACCTCGCGCTCGGCAAGCCCCTTGACCGTCACCGCGCGCTCGGCCGCCTTGAAACTCACCATCGCGTCTGCCAGCTGATAGCCGAGGACGGAAAGGCCCAGCGCGAGCAGCACGCCAAGCACCATGGCGCCCGCCGGTCCGCGATTCGTTTTTTCATGCATGTTCACTTCCTTCGATCGCATGGTCGTCAGCATCGTGGGGTGGCGCACCCGCCACCCCGTTTCAGGCAACCGTTCGGCTTGAGATGGCTATGTATCCTAGACCAGCGCCACCCGACCCGGGAACAATCAGTAGCGCCAACTGGATAGCGCTCGTCAGCACCTGCTCAGGGTGTCACGACGACCCGTGCCGGACCGTCGTCGAGCCATCCGACCCGGCAGGCGTGCTCGAAGCCCTCTGCCCGAAACAGCGCAAGTACCTGTGCCTCGGAATCCGGGGCACAGGTAACGAGCAGCCCGCCACTGGTCTGCGGGTCGGTGAGTACGGCCTTCTGCCAGGCGCTGCAACCGTCGAACAGCTCGACACCGCTACCGTACCCGGCCCAGTTGCGCGCGCCGGCGCCGGTCACCAGGCCGGCCAGTGCCAGCTCACGCACGCCGGGCAGCACCGGCACCTGGGAATACGTAATGCGGGCCGTCAGTCGGGAGCCGCGTGCGAGCTCCAGCGCATGCCCCAGCAGGCCGAAGCCGGTGACGTCGGTCATGGCATGTACCCCGTCCAACCCACCCAGGGCGACGCCCGGGGTATTGAGCCGGGTCGTCGAGGCGATCATCGCCTCGTAATCCGCCTGCGGCAGCCGACCCTGCTTCATCGCCGCCGAATAGATCCCCACCCCGAGCCCCTTGCCGAGGATGAGGACATCGCCGGGCCGACCGGCGCGGTTCGTCTTGATCCGGCGTGGGTCGACGATGCCGATCGCCACCAGACCGTAAATCGGTTCCCCGGAATCGATGGAATGCCCCCCGGCGATCGGGATACCCGCCTTACTGGCCACCGCCTCGCCACCGGAGAGTATCCGTCGGATGGTGTCGTGCGGCAGGCGGTCGATCGGCATCCCGACCAGGGCAAGCGCAAACAGCGGGCGCCCGCCCATCGCGTAGATGTCGGAGATCGCGTTTGTCGCGGCGATCCGCCCAAATTCGTACGGGTCGTCGACGATCGGCATGAAAAAATCAGTGGTCGCAACGATCGCCTGGCTCTCGTTCAGCCGCCATACCGCGGCATCGTCCGAGGTCTCGATACCCACCAGCAGATCGGGGAAGTCCCCGGCCAGCCCTTTGGCGAAGGGCGTATCCGCCAGGATCTGTTCGAGCACCGCAGGCGCGATTTTGCAACCGCAGCCACCGCCGGATGACAGCTGAGTGAGGCGCAGGGGCGTACCGGGGTCCGACTCACTCATCGTGGATAACGCTCGTAGAAAAAGAGGGGGCTGATGCCGTCAGGGTGGCCATGATAATCGATGCCCCGGGTTTGGTTGGCAATCGCCCAAGCCACCCCTCATTCGACTATTGGGTTCGGTGGACTGTTTGTAATCGTCACCCCGAAGCCGCCGGGCCTGTAGGTGGGAATCGGCTCGGCTAGCAGGGCATAGCCGTAACCCTGTGGCGTGGGATAACGCACGAATGGAACCGGTCCATCCAGAAGCACCGGCGGCTGGCTCAAATGTGCGTGGGCACAAGCTGGAGGCTTTGGTCGGTGGGTTGGCCATAACCGCGCGCTTCGGGAATCTGGATCCTCTATGTACCCTGCGAGAGCGGCAACAACGCGTGAGCCACACGCCAGCGGTTGTGCGCCCTGTCGTGGTAATTGCGCGGAGGACAACCGCACAAAGCAGGCAGTCGGTGAGACTGACCTTTCCGCGCAGCGCCATTGTGACCGCAGTCGAATGATCCGAACTATTTCCTGCACGGAGGGACAGCACCGGTTCCGGTCAGTCAAACCGCCTCTTGATCGACGAACCGCCCAATCTCCCACATCGCCGGCAGCAGTTCTTCGTCGGCATAGGGACACCCAGTGCTGCCAGGATCGACTTGTTCGGCTTTGTCCGCCGTGTCCGGTGAATGTCCCCTCCCCTCGCGCAGCAGTCGCATCATCGGCGCATACCCCGGCTGCCATGCCTGCACGTCGCCGAACCGCTGCCGCAGTGCCTTAAGAATCTCCATGCCCGAGAAGTCCAGATCACCCCAGAACCACGTTGGCCACTCCGGAGATCGCTGATCAAACCACCACGCTTCGAAATCCGCCTGACGGCTCCCAGTGGATCCTCCCTGGTAGTGCAGGATGGCGCCTTCGCGGGTCCTGATACGGCCTGCACTACTCTTAAAGCCCGCACCGTAAACCAGCGCGAGCCCATCAACCTCCGCAGGCCTACCTGCCAGGGCTTGGATGTAGGTGTCCTGGTTCTCGATAAAGAGCACCCCATTGAAGGATTCCGGGAGGCATACATGCAAGAGTACGGGACGCGGTGCAAATTCAATCTCCGGATACAACTGCTGCAGCAAATCCTCTCTCGTATCCAGAACCTTCGAATGACCCCAAAACGCCCGAGCACTCAATTGACGCAGGGTGAACTTGCCATTCTGAAAAGAACCGATTTGGGTGAAACCCTGCACCACTTCATCCGCTGATTTGCCAGTCACCCTGACGGGGCGACCACGGAGCGATACTCCGGCGTCCGCGAAGGCATCGGCATGCGTCTCGACGGCGCTCAGCCACGCCTCCTGGTAACGTTTCTGCCGCGGCCGGGCCAACCATTCACGGCAAATCGCTTCAGATTCCTCAAGGAACCGCAGCGAGGCTCCGACGTACCCCGCGTCATAAGGCTGGCGCTTGCGGCTCATCCGGACTTCAAAGACGATGCCCTCAAGACTACGCATCAGCTCCCAGGTTCGATCTGCTGACTCATCGTGTCGATGCAGCGCCGGTGCGATAGTCTTCGAAATAGCGATACTGGGCATTCGCTCTCGATCGGCGAGCGGCTTTTGATCCAACTTATCAAGGAATGCACCGAGGATCGCGACGATTTCCAACTCATCGTCGAGCCACTCCGGTCGCTTGGGCATTTCCTCGCCCACCTCAGAACGAGACCCGCTCTTCCCGTTCATCCCGCAGCAAATTCTTCCATGAAATCCAGCTGCGCCTGCTGGTATACAGACCGCCTGTGTGACTCCCACAACGTCTTGATGCGCTCCTGGTTGCATTGCTTACGGTCGACCAACACTCGGGTCATCAGCTGTCCGCGTGGCGCTTCACTTTGCACTTTCGCGAACACGAACTCATTGCTGATGAGATCCATATAGGGCCCGCATTTGCTGGTCGGCATGATGAAGATCAACTGCAGGCCAAGTGATTCGGTCAGGTACTTGATCACTTCCCGCGATCGGGTCTCATCCATTTTCGAGAACGCTTCGTCCACGAGCACCATACGCAAATGGGTCAAGCCTTCGGCGAATCGAAATGCCGACGTTATCGCGGCTGCACGAATGATGTAGGCCGGCGTCTCCAGCTGTCCGCCCGATCCTGTGCCGTATTCGCTCAGCGGGATGGGTTCCTTACCCTCCACCTCTTTGTAGATCTCGTAACGGCGGTAGTTACGATAGTCGGCGATGCGCTCCAGATCGCGCATCGCCCGGGTCTCATCCTCGTCAAGCAGCATTTCCATGAGTTCGTCACGGACCTTTCCTGACCGCTCACTCAGCGACCCGTCGAACAAAGTGAATTCGTCGCCCAGCCCCGGTGTTTTTACCACTTCCTCGAAGAAACGCGCGTAGTCACGATACTCGGCCACCCAGTCACTGTCGAAGCGGAAGGTTTCGCGGTCAGCACCGAACTGGTGGTGCTGCAGCTCCTTGTTGAGCAGCTCGATTTGCCGCTTGCCCTCGCCCAATGCCTGATAGATCGCATGGCACAAATGCGACACGAAAGCGTTGTTGAACACGTCTTTCAACTCGGCCAACGCCTGACGCTTCTCGACCAGGATGTTGTGGACACGATCTATCTCGCGGCTGACATCGCAGATGGACTTGAATAGCGCGGGTCCGTAATCGCCGCTGAAGGCGGAATACACTATCGCGTCAGAAGGACGACAATGCTGATTGTGCGAGAGAATATCCTCTGACGTGCGCCGCTCAGCGGCATGCAGTGACTTCTCGATCTCGCCTCGCTGGTTGTTGGCTATCGTGACATTCAGATCCTTCGCCTCCTGATCCGCCCAGCTCAGGCGACCATCGACATCGAAATCCGGCCATACCGCGGTGATACCCTGCAAGGCGTTTTCGTGTGACTCAACTTTCTGCTGGTTTTTCTCCTGAAGGTTGCTCAAGGCATGGAGTTGTTTTTCGATCCCCTCCAGCTCTGTCTGCAGTCGGCCTTTCTTCTCATTCAGATCGGCTTCCCGCGCTTTCAGTTCATCGCTTTTGCCTTGTAGCGTCGCGAGTCGCTCCTCCAGATCCTGGTGCTCGGACAAATCCAGCTGCGCCAGCATGGCCGTATTCTCTTCGATCTTCCGATGAAGTGAGAGCACCGCCTGCAAGACATCCCCATAGACGGACGGCCTCAGGCTGTCGACGGCCCGCAGCAAGGCATCCGCCTGCTGCATCAGGTCATTAGCCTGGTTCCACTCCAGCTCGATAGCTTCGAGTTCTGCCAGTTTAGCGACACGCGCACGTTCCCTGGCGCCTGCACCAAACACCAGCTCGCTGTCGGGCAGGTCACAGCGCCACATGCTGTAATTACCCGAGCCCATACCGTCTTCGGTCACGCCACGTCGGGTCCGACGCAACTCATCCGCCGAACCAACCCGCAGTACCGTGCCATAGCTGGCAAGCAGATAGGCGCGAGCGACGGCATGGGTGAATTCCAGCACATGGATGATCGAATTGGGATCGATAGATATCCTGGCGGCATCTTCGGCGGCTTTATCACCTTGAATCACGCGCGCCCGGTTATCTCGCCCCGGCATCCCGCGCACGATCCTGATCGCCTCGGCCTCGTAGTCACCGACGACCAGGATCGAGAACCGCGCACCACCGATATAGCCCTCGATTGCCGCCTGCCAACGCGGATCCTTGACCTCGACGTGATCGCAGAGCACATGGGGGTCCGCCGCCGGACATTGCTGCCGGATGGCCTGAATGGCACGCTCGACAAAAGGCGGATAACTGACCTGATTGGCTTCGAGCCTGGCGATCTCGCGCCGCTTCTCATCGCGCTGCGACGTCAACGCCTTGTAACGCACCCTGCGACCGTGTGCCCACTCGGCGAGCTGATCACGGTTGCTGCTGTCGCCCTGTTTGTCGTGCCAGAAGCTGTACCAGCGATTGTGCGCCGCTTGCACCTGGTGCAGTCCATCGAGACGGTCCGCGACAGCGGAAACGGCGCCGATCGCATCACGCTGCACCAGGTCGTGGATATCGGAAAGGACCGATTTTTCCGACTCATTGACGGCCTGCGCAAGCCCCAGGCCGTCGAGCCCGGCAACCTGCGGCATGGCGGCTGCCAGCTCCTGGTCGGCCAGGGCATTCGCAATGTTCCGCGTGCCCCTGATGTTCGCTGCAATCACCTGATCGGCTTCCAGGACCTGCCTCACCGTATGGCGCAGCGACTCGTCGAGCTGCTTCGCTTCGCGTTCGAGTTCGTCTTTCTTCTTCAGCGCATCGATGCCCTGGCGCTGCGCCTCCAGCGTCACCAGCTGCTGACGTAGCAGCCTGGTTTCTTCGTCAGTTGCACGCAGCGCCTTGTCCGCATCGGCCAATGCAGCGCGCTTGTCGCGTTGCTGCTCCCGGCCACGAACATAGTCCTGCTGACGCAGCTCGTACTCCGCCTTGGCCAGGGTGTAGTCGAGCAGATTCAGGTCGATCCAATACTCGATGTAGGACTGCGCATGGCCCCTGGCACGCTCCAGTGTCTCGATCGACTTCGTCAGCTGAGCGGCGTCACGCTCCATGCCGTGAATGGTCTTCAACTGCGAGGATACCGAGCGGATCGCTTCGCCCAGATCCTTCTGCTCCAGGATCTCGTCGGCAACGAAGCGATCGATGCTCTTGACCGGCTTGTAGGCCATGAACCGCGAGAAGGCACGGGCGGCCGCGACCGCCTCGATATCCGACACCGATTCGTTCTTTCCGCGCAGGGCACCGTACAGCCGTCTCAGGTACGCCTTCTTGCCGTCGTAACGCTCGACATGGCGCTTGCCCAGCTCTTTGATGAGCAGGGTCTGGAGGTCGGTGAGTGGCACGATCTGTCTGCCAACCGCCGTCTGCAGAACGAAGTGCTTCTGTTCCAGCTCGACACCGGGCAACACATAAAACTGGGCAGCATCTTCGCGTGCCACCGTATTGTTGCCAGCCTGGTCCAGCCACGCACGCACCGCGATGATGGCGGTGAACGGGTCTGCCGCTTCACCTTTGTTCGGATGGAAAATCGCCGCCAGGTAACCGTCCGACGGATCCAGGCGCGCGTAGCTTCCATCGTCACAGCCCAGCACATACGATGCGAGCGAACGCACACGTTTACCGCCCCGCCCTCGCTGCGTCGTTTCGTCCTGTCCCGGGTTGTACTGAAAAAGGTTCTCATGCGCCGCCGTCATCACCGTCTGAATGGCATCAGCAGCCGTGGTCTTGCCCGAGCCGTTTCCGCCCGAGAACAGGCTGATCGGCCCGAACTCGAAATCGATGGTCGGCACGTTGCCCCAGTTGACGAAGATGAAGCGCTTAAGAAACATCGTCGAGCTCCCCGCTCTCTTCCACACCCGCTTCCAGGTCATCCGGTAGCGCCTCGTCCAGCGCTGCCAGCGCTTCGTCGGTGACGAAGGTAACGATCATCGGATGGATCCGCAGCCCCGCCTCGCCGGAATCGAGGTTCTGGTCCAGGCGATACTGGATCAGGCGCAGCTTGCGCAGACGCTCAAATACCCGTTTTCGTTCGGTCAGTTTCTCGGGCAGAGTGCGGCCGATCTGGTTGCGCATTGCGATACCGATCGACTCGAGGGATTCGGTCACATAACCGCCTTCGTCCACCTGCCCTTCGCGCAGTGCCTTGTCATAGAGCTGCCGCAGCACGAGCAGCAAGGCCACCTCGTCCTGGCGCAGCCGGGCGCGCAGTCCGGTTGAGAATGCACTGTTCTCGGCGTCGTCCATACCCGGCACGCGGGCACCGGGTGGATACAACCTCACATAGGCGAACCGCCGATCGTGGAACAGCCGGATACCGACCATGCCGAGATAGTCATCGACCAACTCCGGCACCCGTACATAGCGGTCGTAGAGCTGCTGTTCTATCTGGCTCTCATCCCGGCACAACACGCCATAACTGAGCAACCGCAGGCACAGCTCCTGATATTCGTCGAGCGACACGCCCGCCTTGTCCAGCCGTTCTTCCAGATAATCACGCAACATCGTCTGGCCTGGTAATCAGTTCGATCGTGAATTCATCGGTGGCATCGAAATAGTCGGTTGTGACCCTGTGGTTGGTCGGCGTGATCTTGAACGCAAACTCACTCGACGTTACCCCTCCCACCTCTATCGCATGTGCGCTCATCAACAGCTCCTTTGCATCGCGAATTGGCAGATTCTGGGTATGAATACGATGCCCCTCACTGAGCGCCTCGATCACGTAGTCACGTTGTTTCTCGTTGTTGAAAGTAAACGCCAGATCCACAGCCGCCTGCACGTACATCTGCCGTCGCGCCGCGATGTCGTGCTCCGCCGCCTCCTCGACCGCGCTGTTGACGGTCCGAGGCTTTCTCGCCGCCATCAGGCGGATGCTGTCGGCGTCCGGCAGCCCCACCGACAGCGTCGCCAATGCCTCTCCCGCACTCTTCAGCGCCTCGGCACGCTGCTCGCCCGATGCCAGGCGAAAACGTTCAAGCAGGCTGTTTAGCTGGTTGCGCGAGGCACCCCCGGCGTAGCTGAGCTGACGCATGATGATATCCGCACGGCGGGTGAAGCCATTGAGCGCCTGGCGCAGCGCGGGCAGCATCACGGCCGAGGCGTTATGCATACGTGACTCGATACCATCGAGAACGGTCATCAGCACAGACACGTGCGGTTCGCGAAGCAGCTCGGGGGCCGCCCTTCGCAGGTCGCGTTCGGCCTGGGCCTTGAAATCCCTGCGCTTGCGTTTGACCTGATCGATCAGCTCACTGATCTCGTCGCGGTACTTTTCCACCGAATCCGCCGACAGCCGGATGGCGACATCCGGCATGAAACGCTTCTCCATGAAATCAAAGAACTCATCCGATGCACGCTGTACCACCTGCTGCGACTCGACCTCCCGCACCAGTTGGCGACGCCGCTCGTCCAGCTCCGCGATCACATCCGAAAAGTCAGACACGATGCGCTCGGAATACTCATAGGCATCCAGCAGGTCGTAGACCTCACCCTTTTCCAGAAAGGATTTGAGCGCATTGCGGGTGTTACGGGTGTTGCGATGCCGGGTACGGAACCCACCGCCCGCCGAATCCACCATCGGCTGGGTGAACAGACGGCCAAAACGCGAAAACGCATAGGTAGCCTGCAAGGTGGCATCGTCGATGTGACGCTCCAGCCAGCCGTTATCCACCAGCAGGCTGAGTACCCAGTTGGCCTGCTCGCGTTGCGTCCTTGGCCCGGCCGCAAACTCATCACCTTCGTCAGCGTCGAGCACCGGGCTGCGCGCGATCGCCTCTTCGAAGATTTCGATCACCTGGTCGCGGGTGAAGCTGCGACTGTAATCGGCGAACGCGCCGTAAAGGCGCTCGTAGAACACGCTGAGGCAGTCGGCGACCTGGGCGCGGTATTTGCCGTTCAGGGGACGAAAGAAATGGGTCCGGTTATCCGTGAATAGCATCGAGGTCGATCCAAGGGAGGTCGGTCCAGGCCGTGACTCGCCCATTTGCGTCAAATGCACAAGCCGGGCGGCACACCATCAGCATCGTCACCACACCGTCTGCACGTGACGATAGGCCTGTATCTTGGCATCCGCGGTCAGCAACGGCACCGCGTGATGACGCGCCAGCGCGACAATCATCCGGTCGGCCGGGTCCGGATGAAACTCACCCGGCAGGCGCACCGACTGCACGGCCACCTCGTGATCCACCGGGACGAAGACAACACCCTCGATCGCCTCGACGGTAGCCAGCCAGTCCCCGATGTCCATGGTCAAGACCAACCGCCCCTTCTCGATCAGCATGGCAATCTCCCAGGCACTGATCGCCGAGATCAGCAGCTGCTGACGACCGGTCAGCTCGTCTTCGATCGCCCGACGCGCGACGGGTGAGAGTCGCTCGTCACCGTCAACCCACCAGATCAGCACATGGGTATCGAGAACGATCAACGCAGCGCCGCCCAGTCGTCTTCCGCCACCGGCTCGGTCGGGTCACGATACTCGGCCACGCTGCCCTTGAGAACGGCCAATGGATCGCGGCGCTGGTCACGGTAGCGACGCACCTCGACCGTCGGCGTACCGCGATCCGTCACGATCACCGGTTTGCCGGTTAGCTCCACCTCGCGGAACAGCTCGAGTGCCTTGGCTTTGAACTGCGACTTGGATATTGAATCTGTCATGTTTAACCCTAGTCATACAACCATGGTCATTATAGCAGCGAAGCGCACTGAAGATCACCTCGTTCCCTGCTGCGCCAGCCTTGCATGCCCGCGGTCGGTCAGGAGATACCGCTGCAGGCTGCTGGTGGGTTTGTCCGGCAGGGTCATCTCGATCAGGCCCGTCGTCAAAAGCCAGGGCCGGCTTGAGATAGCGCTCGCGGAAGGATTTGCGGCCGGAAAGACCCAGCGCGGCCTGCAAGTCTTCACAGCTCATCTCGTCGTGAACCACTCTCAGCAACTCGCCGATTTGGGGGTGACATGGGGGGTAACATGGGGGCTCGCAGTGCTGACCGCGTCGAGGATCATCCGCAATTGGTCTGATCGGTCAGCACACTCAGCCTGCCAATGGCCTCACTGATCGCAGCGACCCGGCCCAGGATCTCCGGGGTGATGGTGTAAGGCGGTTGGTAGCGACTCATTGGAACCCCGCGAGGGGACAACTGTTGACCGACCTGCGGTCATCCACGCGCAGGCGGGGGTCCAGGACCATCGCGCACAGGGATTGCCGCCTGCGCGGGCATAACGGGGCAATAGCGTCGTCTGTGTGACGCGCCACTATCGCCCTCACGTCGAAGCCACCTTCTTACGGCGAGCCCGCTTGTTCGTCTCCAGTTTCGCACGCGCTGCCTGAATCTGCGCCAGCAGGGCCTCGGCCGAATGCTCACCACTGATCAGTTCCGGGTGCTGTTCACGCCAGTCGGCGGTGAGTGCGCCGTGGAAGGCCTTGGCGAGGATGGATTGGGTGAGTTGGTTGATGCGGGTTTGGGCTTCGGTGAGGCGTTGTTCGATTTGATCGGCAAAGGTGAACAGATGCTTCACTCGCCGAACAATTTCTGTTTGCTCAGCTGAATCGGGCAACGTGATCCGATGATTCAACACATCATTGGTACTCATGTGTTTAATGAGCGTTCCACTGTCCAACGTATCGACAAACTCGCGAAACAATGGCGATTTGAAGTACACATAGAGGTAGGGAGTGATGTCATAGTCAAGTCGTGACTCAAATGACGCAATGCGTTGGTTGAGCAATACGGGCTCACTTGACTGCCCGAGAACACACACGCGACCAAGGAACTCATCTTTCAGCGATTGTGCCGTCAAATTCATGAGTAGAGCGCCGGCAGTCAACAATAACTCTGGGCGGCGCTCAGCCCATACCTCTGGCAAGAATGTCGAATTCTTATCCGTCCATACAACTTTACCGGTCACATGAAGATTTCCAGGCCGGAGTAATCGAATGCCATTGTCTGCATACTCCTTACTCGGGAAAGCTTTTCCATTCAATACAATGGCGATGTCGCCAATAGCGTAGCTTTTCCAAGACTTGGCGACCTTGCCGCGCCAATCCTCCGTCAACCCCCCACTCACCGCGGCGGCGAGGACGGATTGGCGGAAGCGTTTGAGGATGGTGGGGATGGCGTCGAGGCGGGTCTTGATGCTGTCCACCTGCGCCAGCAGTTCGTCCAGTTTGTTGGCGATTTGTTTTTGTTCATCAAGACTTGCCAACGGAATCGGGATTCGGCGCATGTTCGCCTGGGTTAGCTTGAGCCGAGTGGCGCCATTCACATAGCCTTGGTAGTCAAAGGCATTCAGGTAATGGCGAATGTAAGTGTTGGTGGTCAGCCCCTCCAACGCTTTCAACACATGGGCGTGATTGTTAACCCATGTTTTGCCTCGCAATGAATATGCTTTTGCTTTTGTGGGATCCAGAAACGGAACACCATCCTCACCAAGTGCTACAAGGTCGTCATCGAAAATATATTCATCAATTAAACCAACTCGACCGGTTGCTCCGTAGTATGGATACAACTCGTTTGCGTTTTTTCCTTCAATGCGTGCCGCGCGTTCTGTGTTGTTAACAGGAACTCGCATTGAGTCCAAGATCTGCACACAGCTTTCAAGGCTCACCATGCGCCAAGAAGATGGAAAACTACTATCGTTCATGGGACCAAATTCATCCCCAGCGTTTCAGCAACCAATTCCCGCTGTGCAACGGCCTCATCCTCCGCCCCCAAAGCCCGCATCAGCCCATCCAGCTCCCGCAACGCCTCGGTCAGCTCCCCCATCGCCTCGGCCGCCAGCAGCTCCGGCGCCGGCAGATCGGCGGCATCCACGCTGCTCTCGTCCTTGATCCAACTCAGGTCCAGAGAGTCGTCTTTCTGCGCGATCTCGTCGCGACTGAAACAGCGCCAGCGTTCGTTGTCATCGTGTTGTTTTCGCTTTGCACTACCGTCGGCCTTGTTCCCAAAGCAGGCAATGAAGTCATCGAAGTGTTGCTGCGTCAGCAGTGTGCGTTTGCCGAACTGCGGCATGTTGGTACGCAGGTCGTATACCCAGACGTTCTGCGTATTGCCGGTGTCTTTGGTTGGGTCTTTCGGCTTGCTGAAAAACAGCACATTGGTCTTCACGCCCTGGGCGTAGAAGATGCCGGTAGGCAGGCGCAAGATGGTGTGCAGGTTGCACTTGTCCATCAGGTCGCGGCGGATGGTCTTGCCGATGCCGCCCTCGAACAACACGTTGTCGGGCAGTACGATCGCGGCACGTCCGCCATTTGCCAGCAGGCGGTGATAGATCACGTGCAGAAAGGCCAGCTGCTTATTGCTGGTGTAGTGCAGCAGGTCTTCACGGGTCGGGCCGCCCCCGCCCTGCTTGGTGCCGAACGGCGGATTGCTCAGCACCAGCGTGCTCGGTTTGAGCACCGTGCCTTCGGACGAGAGCGTGTCGCCGAACAGGATGCCGGCGTTTTCGTCGTCCACCGCCAGGTTGTGCAGCATCAGGTTCATCATCGCCAGGCGGTGGGTGTCAGGCACCAGCTCCATGCCGTAGAAGGTGTCGTGCTGGTAACGCTCGTAGGCCTTTTCGTTCAGGCCGAGGATATCGTTGTTGTCGTCGAGGTACTGGTGGGCGCTGATCAGAAAGCCCCCCGTGCCGGCGGCCGGATCGCAGATGCGGTCACCCAGTTGCGGCTGCATCAGCCTGACGATCACGTCGATCAGCACGCGCGGGGTGAAGTACTGACCGGCGCCGGATTTCTTTTCGTCGGCGTTCTTTTTCAGCAGGCCCTCGTACAGGTCGCCGAGGCCTTCTTTCTTGGCGTCGTACCAGTCGAGCTTGTCGATCTCGGTGATGAGTGTCGTCAGCGTTTTCGGCTTGCGGATCACCGAGGTGGCGTTGGTGAAGATCATCCGGGTGATGCGCGAGCCATGCGTACCGAGGTGGATCAGCTGCTTTTTGTATTCCTCGAGGCGATCGGCATCGTTGTAATGCTTGAGATCGGCCCAGCGATAACCGGCCGGGATGCGCTCTTTGCCGGTTTTTCTATCAGTCTCAGTATCCGTCTCTTCTGCCATCTTGAGAAATAGCAGATAGGTGAGCTCGGTAACGTATTGGTGGTAGGTGACGCCATCGTCACGCAGTACGTTACACAGGTTCCAGAGTTTGGCGACGATGTCTTGTGTGCTCATGGCTTTGTTTTGCCTTGGGT
The DNA here is from genome assembly GCA_024235315.1 of Chromatiaceae bacterium. Lineage (GTDB taxonomy): Bacteria > Pseudomonadota > Gammaproteobacteria > Chromatiales > Chromatiaceae > Thiosocius. The sequence goes on from JACKMP010000005.1 coordinate 192,254, forward strand.
GTCGTTGATGGCGTAGCGCGTACTGCGCCCACCTCCGGGCAGTTTGTGCAGGCAGCCTTTGGCCAGCAAATCACCCAGCTCGCGCGTGGCGGTAGCCTTGCTGACCTTGGCGATGCTCATGTACTTGCTGGCATTGATGCCGTGTTCGAATTCTTCGCCCTGCCCGTCCAGGAGACGGTTGAGGACCTTGATCTGGCGTTCGCTCAGTACCGTCTGGCTGTGGCGTTGCCAGTAGCGGGTTTTCTGTACCACACGCTCGAAGCGCCGCAGGCCCTGGTGCAGTGCATCTTCGAGCACGGACAGGAACCAGCCCAGCCAGGGCGAGATATCGAGTGCGCCCTTCTGCGCGGCTTCGAGTTGCTCGTAGTATTCGTTACGGCGCGCCATGATCGCGGCACTGAGCGAGTAGAAGCGAATCGTCGATTGTTCGGCCTGCGCCAGGGCGCGATCGGTGACCGCGCGGGTGACACGGCCATTGCCGTCGTCGAACGGATGCAGCGTGATCAACCAGAGGTGGGCGATGCCTGCTCGCAGGATCGGATCGAGCCCGCCCGGCGGGGCGTTGAACCAGTCGACGAAGCGCTGCAGTTCGGCCTCCAGGCCATCGCGCGGCGGGGCCTCGAAGTGAACAACGGGTCGATCGATGCGCCCGGAGACCACCTGCATCGGCTCATCCCCGCGCAATTCGCCGATTCGGATATTGCCGAGCAGCGGTGGCTCGGGGAACAACGCGGCCTGCCAATGGCAGAGTTTCTCGATGGATAAGGGTTGCCCGGTATCGGCCGTGGCTTCGAGCAGCAGTCCGACCAATGCCTCGGTCTGCGGCGTGCCGGGCGCATCTTTCAGGCCCTGGACAAAGCCCGCCTTCTGCAGGCCGAGCCTGCGTACCACAGACGAGCGTACCGAACCCGCATTGAGGGCTTCGCCTTCGATCTCGCTGGTGCGCAGCGCGGTCTGTAACAGCGCGTCGAGTTGCGCCTGTTGATCGGTCCCATCGGCAACCAGGTCAGACTGCCCGAGCAGCCGCCCCTGCAGCAGGCGGATGGCATCCAGACGTGGCCGCAACGCAGGCGCATCCCAGCTGAACGCCGGGGCCGTTCGCTCGCCTTGTGATGCTTTCCAGTCCGGTTGCTGCCAGATGTACATGCGCCGAATATGCGGTTTTATCGAATCAGAATATGAGCCGAATAGTAGCGCTTATTCGGCTCATGGACCAGCCCGCGGACTAACTGGCCTTATCCGGCGACGATGCCCACAGGCCGTGGTTGAACTGGTCCAGGACCGCTTCGGCATCGCCGTCGAACAGCTTATTGGCCCGCCGGAGTCCACCGAAACGCGAGGTGAAGGGCTCCTGGTTCAGCGCGGGCGCGTCGACGACGATATTCGCCTTCATCTGCTTGGCGATGGCGTTGAGCCAGTCCTTCTGTGGTGTCTTCCAGTCCTGCATCGCGAGGATCTTTTGCAGCGCCATGTCGACACGTTGCTCCCAGGGGATCAGGGCCTCGCCCAGGGCGGCCTGGCGGATGAACCCGATGATCCGCGCCGCGATGTCCTCATTCTTGGCCTCTTTCCAGGCGGCCGTCAGATCCTGCTCGCGGAACTGGTTGCGTTCCAGTTCGACGGCCAGTTGCTTCAGGCCTTGCCGGGTCAACTCCCAGGGGCGCTGGATCACCACCTGCAGCGCCGGTAGTCGGTTGGAATTGGCATTGATGTAGGCGGCGAACGACTGCAGATAGTCTGCGGGCTTTTGGCCATCGCCATAGCCATAAGCCACGCCAATCACTTCGTCGTTGTGGTCTGAGATTACGACCGGCGCGCCACCCGACCCGCCGCCGAATCTGGCATCCAGGATCTCACCCAGACCCGGGTGCGCGGTGAACCAGGCGGCGACATCCTGCAGAGGCATCTTTTTCAAGGTGTCGCAGAAATCGCCCGGTGACTGGCCGGCGATCGCTTCGAACTGCATTTCGCGCTCGGGCAACAGATGACGCCTTTTACTCTGCAGCTTGGCCAGAAACTGGTCGCGCGCGAGGCGCTGCAACTCCGGCTTGTCGGCCTGGATGAGTTCAATCTCGAGTTTGGTGAAAGTCAGGCCGGGATTTGTGGCCACCGGCTTCATGCTGTTGACCTTTTCGAGCGTCTTGTAGATATCGACGGCATCAAAGATGCGGAAGGTTTCCTTGGCCAATTCATCGCACCGGCGAGTCGCCCTACCCAGCATCTGCTCGAACAGGATGCGGCTGTTGACGCGGCGGATGAACACCAGGTTGCAGATCTCGGGCACGTCGATGCCTGTGGTCAACAGATCCACGGTGACCGCGATATTGGGCAGGCGATCGTTCTTGTAGTGACGGATCTTGTCCAGCGGCTTGTCACTTTGCCCGGTGATCTTCTGAATGGCGTCGTCTTCCACGCCACCCAGGTAGCCGTCGCATACCTCCTTGAACAACTCGACCACCATGTCGGCGTGCTTGTCTGTAACACAGAAGACCAGTGTTTTCGCTGGCTGATAGGGATCGATCAGATCGTTCTCGATCAGATGGGCAATCACCGCCCGGTTGAAGTTGCGGTTGATCACGTTGCGGTTGAACTGGGCAACATCGAAATCGAGCTCGTCAGGCGTTTTGAACAACTCAACCTGGTTGGTCTCGGTGTTATACACCTGGACCTCTTCGTTCACCTGGTAGTGAATACCATCCTCAGCGAGTTTGGTCTTGATGCGGATTGGCGGCTGGTGGTCGACCAGGTAGCCGTCGATGACCGCTTCGGTGTAGCTGTAGCTGTACACCGGGTCGCCGAAGATGTCGACTGTATGCAGTGCGGGCGTTGCCGTCAGCCCCACCTTGTAGGCATCGAAATACTCGATGACAGATCGGTACTTGGAGACATAGTCGGACTGGTCGCGGAACTGCAGTTCAGTATCGCTCAGTTCACGATCGAGCAGGTAGCCCCTGTGGCATTCATCGACGACGATACAATCGTACTGGCCGACCGACGGCTTATCGTTTTCGCCCGGATATAGGATGCGTTTGACCATGCCCTGCACGGTGGCGATGTGCACCTTGGTATCGTCATCGGGCGACTTGTCGACCAATTCCTTGATATCGAAGCTGTCGGCGAAGGTCTGCAGGTTTTCCATGCGCGTTTCGTTGAACGCATTTGTGGCCTGTTCACCTAAGGCCGACCTGTCGACCAGAAACAGCACACGGCGAAAACGCTGAGCCTTGAGCAGGCGATACACCAGGGCGATGCAGGTTTTCGTTTTGCCGGTGCCTGTGGCCATCGCGACCAAGGCGCGTTGATCACCTTGCCCAATCGATCGCTCAACCGCCTGAATGGCCTCGATTTGATAGGGACGGAGGCGCAAGTCGTATTCAAAGCCAGTCGCCTCGAGCTGTTCCTCGGCGGCGCGGTTGTCTTGCGCGAGGTAACTGCGGATCTCGAACGGGCGGTACCAACCCTGCAAGGCGCGCCGCCGGTTCGTATCGACACGAACGTCCAAAAACCAGATACCACTCTCGTGCTCGAGTTGTTTCAGATACGGCCGTCCATTCGTGGCGAACACCAGGGGAATGCGGTACTTACCCCACCCTACCGGTAATTCACACGCGCCCTTGGCATCAAACCCTTCCGCGTAGCGCTTACCCTGATCCACAGCGCTATAGACATTTTTGGCCTTTCGTTTGGCCTCTACGACGGCGACCGGCATCAGACCGTCAAACAGCACATAGTCGGCGGGACCTGATTCCGTTGGCCACTCGGCAATCGCCTTACAACGGTTGAGCTCAGGCCTTGCACCCTTCGCAAAGGTGAGATTCTCGGTATCGGCCTCCCACCCTGCCTCGCTGAGTTGCTCGTCGATCAGGACACGCGTGTCGGCTTCGCTCAGGCTGAAGACCGACGACTCAACGGACTGAATGAAGGCCTTCTGCTTTTCTAATGCCTGACCGGTGAAGAACGAAACCTTCTGCGCGGCATTCGACGCAAACTGAGCTTTCAGTTGAATGAGCGCCTGCTCGTGTTCTACTGCCAACTGCTCCCAGATTCGACTCTCGTCGGCAATCTGAGCAGCACGGCGACGCTCGGCTTCGAGCTTGTCCGCCTCTGCCCCTTTCAGGGCCTCCGCGATCTTCAGACGCTCTACGGTACGTTGGCTTTCGCTTTCCAGCGTCCGAATCCGTTCTTCCAGCGCCCGAACGACGAGAGAAGGATCTTCGGGCTTCTCAAAGGGTGGAAGCTTCAGACCCTTGGCCTTCTCGCCGCCGAACGTACGGTAGAACCACCCACACAGCGCCCAGGCTATCTGCAGTGCTTTGAGTGCGTCTTTATGGGTGCTTGAGGAAACGTCATGGGTTGCCTTGTTGCCAAGGCGGCGGATCTGATGGAAGGCCTCGTTGACGTTGCGGTCGAATCGCAACCTGTAGTCAATTTCACGCAGCAGGTCGAGCTGGCGGGTTTGCTCGTCAGCTTCAATACCGATGCTCGCCGCAATGTCCCGCGCGATCGCCTCGCCAAGCTGACGCAGTTTGATCAGGGTGGTGTTTGGATCGGGAACAAAAGAACGCTCTGCCGCCACTGCCAACTGCAGAAACAATGGATCGTATCCCTGCAGAAAAGCGAAGTTTGAGCCTTCCATGCGCCCCCTAAGATTTTTTGTTTTGCCACGTTTGCCAACACAACGATGCATTGACTCCAGGGCCCGTCAAACAAATTTGGCCCATGCCCCGAGGCAAGCCTTTTAATGTGAACATAATCAGCATGTTGAATCAATGTGGCACGACCTTAGATTGATTCATGACCACCGCCATTGACCACGAGTTTTGATAGCTTGAACGAGACACGGTATGTCTAAACATGGGGGACCTTCGGACCTTCTTTGAACTCACGGGCAATTCCCTCTGCCCAGGTGCAGCGCGAGGGGTTTGGCGACCTTGCGGTCATTGGTCTGCAGGTTCAGTCGGACCAACCGACCCTAACGGATCTGCAGCTTTTTCGGGACGCGGATCTGGAACCAGAAGGCTCCGTTATGGAAGATCAGATAACTCATCAGGGATTGATTCGGCGCTACGCGCCTCACCCCTTCGGGGCGCCGGCATAGCCGGCGTCCTGCGCCATCGCTGCGCGCTGGCTTGTCGAACCGAAGGGTTCTCATCAAACCGCCACTCCCCGAATAAAGCAAAAGGCCCCGCGTGGGGGCCTTTTGCTTTATTGGCGGAGAGGGAGTCCGTTTGTTAGCTGTTTCGGCGCATCTCAGCGCGTATTATTTCATCACCTAACTACCCGTCTTGATTGACTTTTTACCGCTCAGGGCGTTTTATTTGGTCATCCCCCATCGCATCCGAAAGGATGGGACAAAGGATGGGATGAAGTGGCCCCGGCAGTGCAGCAACACCGCCGAGGCCGCCACAACCAGCAAGCCAAAGCGAGGTGCTGATCATGGCCAAATCCAATCTACTGACGGCGCAGTTCTGCCGCAACATCAAAGACCCCGGGTTGTATGCCGATGGCAACGGCCTGTTCCTTTCTGTATCCAAGACCGGCAGCAAGTCGTGGCTGTTCCGCTTCCGCTGGCAGGGCAAGCGTCCCGAGATTGGTCTCGGCAGCTACGCCGACAAGTCCCTGGCCGATGCGCGCGAAGCAATGAGCGACTGCCGGAAGCTAATCCGCCAAGGCGTCGACCCGCGCACCCGTGACCGCAGCGGCACCGAGCCGACCGCGTTGACCTTCAAGGAGTGTGCCGCGCAGTTCATCAAGGCCAAGCGCGCCGAGTGGAGCAACCCGAAGCACCAAGCGCAGTGGGAAGCCACGTTGAAGACTTACGCCGACCCCGTCATCGGGCACCTGCCCGTCGACCAGGTCGACCTCGAGCACCTGCTGTCGATACTGACGCCGATTTGGCAGACGAAGACCGAGACCGCCACCCGCGTGCGCGGACGCATAGAGCGCGTGCTGTCCTGGGCCATCGTGAAGGGCTACCGCCAGGCGCCCAACCCGGCACTATGGCGCGGCAATCTCGACATGGTGTTGCCGATGCCAAGCAAGGTTAAGAAAGTGACCCATTACGCCGCCCTTCCCTATGCCGACGTGCCGGCGTTCTGGCAGGCACTGGTCGGGTACACGTCGCTGTCGGCACAGGCGCTGCAACTGCTGATCCTGACCACTACCCGGACCAACGAAATCACCGCTGCGCGGTGGGACGAGTTCGACACCGACGCCAAGGTGTGGACGATCCCGGCAGCGCGCATGAAGGCAAAGCGCGAGCACCGCGTGCCATTGACGCAGACCGCCGTCGACCTGCTCGACGCAATCCCTCACATCGACAACAGCGAGTTCCTGTTCCCCGGCCTGCGCGGCAACCCGCATATCTCGAACATGGCGATGCTGAAGTTTCTCAAGGACGACATGCGCAGACCTGAACTCACGGTTCACGGGTTCCGGTCCACTTTCAAAGACTGGGCGATGGAGACAACCACGTTCCCCGGCGACCTGTCCGAGGCGCAGCTCGCCCACATCATCAAGAACAAGGCGCAGGCGGCCTACGAGCGCGGCGACAAGCTGGAACGGCGCCGGGACATGCTCAAGGCCTGGGCCGACTATCTGCGTCGACAGGCGAAGGTGGTGGCACTGCGGAGCGCATCATGAGCCTGCGCTACTACGAACAAGGCGGCGGCCACATGGTCGACAGCAACCGATTGACCACTGAACAGCGCGCAGAACTCGCGCGCCTGCTACCCAAGCGCCTTGGCAGCGGAAAGGTCGAGCGTTTCCTGGTGCAGGTCTCTGAAGCGGTCGACACCTGGGAAAACATCACCGAAGACGGCGCATCCGAAAGCGACATGGTGCTGCAACTCGACCAGGTGCAGAACGATGTGCGGCGGCTGGCCAATTCGCTGAACCGTCTCGACCGGCTGACACTGGATACAGTCGCCGGACACTTCGATGCCCTGGTGTGGTGTACGCAGCCCGAGGTCGACCTGCCGCCCGATCTGCTGCACGACAAGCCACCCTTTGCCGAGTGGTTGCGCGAGCAGGTGCAGTGCATGCGCGACCTCGCCGCCGTCATGCAGTACGCGCAAGGCAAGATCACGCCGACAAACGTCTCGCGCAGCAAACGCCAGGCGCGCGACCTTGTTCGGTTGGTGGCATGGGCGCATCAAGGTGTGTTCGGCAACCCACCGCCCAAGTCGACGTGGTTCTACGGGTTCATGGCCGAGCTGGGCAGCCTGATCGAGGTGTCTCTGGGTAAAGACCTGGTGAACTCGACCCTTTCCGATACGCAATTCTGAACTAGGGCGGGTTGCTTCCCGAAAATTCCGAAGCAACCCGGCTTAACTGCCTACCCCACCCGCGCCTTTAATGCCTCTAAAGCGGCCTAGCACCGCTTTGGTTTAACCAGACCTAAGAGGCAATCCGATGATCAATTTCCTGACCGTGCCGGTGGCCAGCAAACGCGCCCTGCTCGCGCCGCCGTCCTATTACCGCTTGGCAGCCGACGGCCTGCTGCCACCCGTCGTCAAGCTGGCGAAAAACCGTTCCGGCGTGCTCGAGGACGAACTCGACGCGGTGCTGCGCGCTCGAGCAGTCGGTGCGTCGAACGATGACGTTCGCGGCCTGGTGCGGCGACTTGTCGCGCAACGGTTCGAGCGTTTCGGGGGCGACGCAGCATGAGCAGCCCCGACTTCGTACCAACCAGCGAACTCGCCAAGCGCCAGCAGAACGCGCTCGTCGGCCTGCTCACCACGCAACCCCTGCCCGTCGAGGCCCAGCTGGTCATCGGCCGCGCCGCGGCATTCCTGGCCGAGGTGCAACGCGTGCTGCCTGACACGCCGACCAGTCGGCAGAAGCGGAGGGTTTCAGCATGACGACAGAGACGCACGAAACCACGCTCAGCAGCGAACTGGACACCAGGTTGTCGACCCTGGCGGCCGTTGCCGACCTGCTCGGCAGCGCGCCGGCTGACGAGCTGGCCGTCGATACCCTGCCGCAGATTGCCGGACTGATGGAGCGTCTTGCCGATGAAGCGCACGACCTTGCCGAAGAACTCTGGAGCAGGCTGCGCGAGGCGCGCGTCGAGGCAGGCGCTTATCCGTCGCTCGAAGACATTGCGCCTCGGGACAGGCGCAACAACGAAAACGCCGCCGGCACTGGTACTGCCGACGGCGCAAAAGATGAAGCTGATGAAGGCCGCCCGTTTCGAGTGGGTGACCAGCATGAATGATAGCAGCGTTCGGGAAATCTTGACCCAGCAACCCGGCGAACAGCCCTACCACCAGACGCACCGCGTCGCCGCACTGCTGCGCATCGTAGCCGATGCACTCGACGCCAACGCCGATGCCTGCCGCGAGGAAATCCAGATCGGGCACCGCATCGTCGACGGCTTCCTGGCCGAGCAGGAGGGCGACCAATGACGGCGGCCACGTTTGACGACCTCGGCATATCGCTGCGCGATTCGCACGGTCAGCAGCGCACCCATTGCCCGCAATGCAGCGGGCGCAGCAAAACGCTGTCGGTGAATCTCGACCGTGGCCTGTACCAGTGTTTCCGATGCGGCTGGAGTGGGCGTGTCGGCAGCGCATCGCATTGGCTGGACGACTATCGTGAACGCATCCGAAAAGCCGATCAGGCGCGCGACAGAGCGCGAGAGCAGGCTACGCGCAATGCGTTCGCGCTGTGGAACGCGGCAGCGCCTGCCATGTGGCATCCGTACTTGAAAGGCAAAGCCGTGCTCCCGCTGGGCATCCGCCAGCGTGACCGTCGACTGGTAGTGCCGATGTTCGACATCGACGGCGGACTGTGGAGCTGCCAGACCATCGACGAAGACGGCACCAAGCTGTTCCTGCGTGGCGGGCGGACCACCGGGCTGTTCTACCCGATTGGGGGTTTTGAAGGTTTTGTAGGTGCCGAGTCTGGGGGTCTAGAAATTTTTATTGCCGAGGGTTTCGCTACTGGCGCGGCCCTGCATCTGTATTTTCGCCCGCATGCCCCGGTCGCCGTCGCGTTCAACTGCGGCAACCTGGCACACGTCGCCAATGCACTGCGCAGCCGGTACCGACACGCGCGGCTGGTCATCGCGGCCGATAACGATCAATGGACCGATGGCAACCCCGGACTGACGCACGCAAGACGTGCCGCTGATGGCGTCGGCGCCCGCGTGATCTATCCGCAATTCGACGGCCTGGACGTGAGCGGTAAACCGACAGACTTCTGCGACCTGCGCCTGTTGCAGCGGGAGATGCGCCGATGATGCCCGCGAGCAATGAGAATGTTGCCGAGATGCCGCCCGCATGGGAATCGCCTAAGCCGATCCCAAGCATGCTGCTGCCAGTGCAAGCCTTCGACGTGGCGCTGCTGCCGGAGTCGCTGCGCGGCTGGGTGAGCGACATTGCAGACCGCATGCAATGTCCGCCTGACTTCCCGGCTGTCGGCGCTATGGTGGCGCTGTCGTCTGTCATCGGACGCAGGACGTGCATAGCGCCGAAGCGGCACGACGATTGGCTGGTATTCCCAAATCTATGGGGCGGCGTCGTTGGCCGACCTGGTGTTATGAAATCCCCGGCGCTGTCCGAGTCACTGCGGCCGCTCGACCGCCTGCAGGCCGCTGCCAGCGACGCGCACGAGGACGAACTGCGGGAGTTCGAAGTCGACACCCGGCTTGAGAAGATCAAGTCCAAGTCTGCCGAGGCAGCAGCGCAGAAGGCCATGAACAAAGGCAAGGTGCTTGAGGCCGAGCAACTGCTGCGCAGTGCCGTCGAGGCCGAGGAACTGCGACCGCCACCGCTGCGCCGGTACCGCGTCAACGACAGCAGCGTCGAGGCGCTCGGCGAGATCCTGATGGAAAACCCATTCGGCGTGCTGGCCTACCGCGACGAACTGCACGGTCTGCTGCGCAGTCTCGACAAAGATGGCCAAGAGGGCGCGCGAGCGTTCTACCTGCAGGGCTATGACGGCAACCAGAGTTACACCTTCGACCGCATCATGCGCGGCCGCAACCTGCATATCGAGGCGGTCTGTATTGCCATGCTCGGCGGCATCCAGCCGGGGCGCCTGCAATCCTATATCCGCGATGCAGTGCATGGCGGTGCCGGCGACGATGGCCTGCTGCAGCGGTTTGGTCTGCTGGTCTGGCCGGACGTGACCGGCGAGTGGCACAACGTCGACCGCTGGCCCGACACCGCCGCCAAACAGCGTGCGTTCGACGTGTTCCTGCACGTCGACGCAATGGCACCCGCCAGCGACCCGGAGACCGGCGCACTGATACCGTCGATTCTGCGTTTCGATGCTGCTGCTCAGGATGAATTTGACCAGTGGCGAGTCGACTTCGAGCGGGCGCTGCGTGCTGGCGACCTGCACCCTGCTGTCGAGTCGCACCTGGCCAAATACCGAAAGCTGGTCCCGGCGCTGGCACTGGTCTGCGGCATGGCCGACGGCGAGCACATCATCGGGCAGACCACCCTGCTGCGCGCCCTTTCCTGGGCCGAGTACCTGCGCACCCATGCTGAACGCATCTATGCCGCCGGCACCGGGCCATCGACCGATAGTGCAACCGCACTCTTGAAACGGATCCGCACCGGTAAGGTGACGGACGGATTCAGCGCCCGCGATGTCTACCTGGCCGGATGGGCGCACTTGAACAGTCCCGAGCTGGTGCATAGCGCTACTGAAATGCTGTGTGACCTCGGCTATCTACGTCGCATCGACATCAAGCCCGGCACTGCTGGCGGGCGACCGTCTGCGATGTTTCAGATCAACCCGGCAGTGCTCGCCGAGGTGTCACCGTGAGCTACATCGACCGACTGAAAAATTTTTCAAAGCCCCCGAATGAGTACCTACAAAACCATCAAAACCCCTGGGAACGAGGTTTTGTAGGTTTTGATGGTAGTGATTCCGGGCTTTTGAAAAAAATTCATGCGATGGCCGAACGCTGGCAATACGCACCCGACGAACTGGCCGAGGCACTGCGCCTGGCCGAGGCAGACCCGGCCGGCTGGCAGCGGCTGGTTACCCATGACGAGGCAATGAAACGATGAATACTGATTTGGACCTGATCGACGAGGGTCGCGCACGTGCGTAGGGGGGGGATGAAAAAGTCTAGGGGCGTCTGGGCT
>JACKMP010000006.1 GCA_024235315.1 Chromatiaceae bacterium
CCGGGCCCAAAGGTGTATGGCGCACACTGCGCGCACGCCTTGCGCCGCATGAACGTGCCCGGATCGACGAGGTTCTCGAACTGATCGGTCTGGCTGATTCCGGACAACGCCCGGCCGGGGCCCTGTCGCACGGCCAGAAACAGTGGCTGGAAATCGGCATGTTGCTGATGCAGAACCCCCTGTTGCTGCTGGTGGACGAACCGGCTGCTGGCATGACTCATCAGGAGATGGATCGCACGGTCGAACTGCTGACCTCGCTGGCCGGCGAGCACTCGGTGGTGGTCGTCGAGCATGATATGGATTTCGTGCGTGCGCTGGATTCGCGGGTCACCGTGCTGCACCAGGGCTCGGTGCTGGCGGAGGGCAGCATGGACCAGGTGCAACAGGACCCGAAAGTGATGGAGGTCTATCTTGGCGAATGAGGGCGCGGGCAGCGATGGAGTGGTCAGCATGCTGAAGATCGAGCAGCTGAACCAGTACTACGGGCAGTCGCACACGCTGTGGGACCTCGACCTCGAGGTTCCCGAAGGCCAGTGCACTGTGCTTATGGGGCGCAACGGCGTCGGCAAGACCACATTGCTCAAATGCATAATGGGTCTGTTACCAATCAGGGACGGGAGCATCCAGTATGGAGAGACCGATCTGCGCCGGGTTGGCGCCGAACAGCGTGCCGGCCTGGGTGTCGGCTATGTCCCGCAGGGCCGACAGATCTTTCCGCTGCTCAGCGTGGAGGAAAACCTGCTGATCGGCCTGCCGGCACGGCGCGACGGTCTGCGCCGTATCCCCGAGTTCATCTTCGAGATGTTCCCGGTGCTGCACCAGATGCTCGGCCGCCGCGGCGGCGACCTGTCCGGCGGCCAGCAGCAGCAACTGGCAATCGGGCGGGCATTGGTCACCGACCCGAGACTGTTGATCCTGGATGAACCGACCGAGGGCATCCAGCCGAATATCGTTTCCGAGATCGGCAACATCGTACGCCGCCTGAATCGCGAGATGGGATTGACCGTGCTGCTGGTCGAACAGAAGCTGCCTTTCGCCCGCAAGGTCGCTGACCGCTTCTGCCTGCTCGACCGCGGCCGTGCGGTTGCCACCGGCGGCATGGCGGCGTTGAATGAAGACCTGATCCAGCAGTACCTGACCGTCTAGGCATTGGAGTACGCAATAGTGAACAAGATCGTCCTGACCTCGTTGCTGATCGCCGGTGCAGGCAGCGCCAGCGCCCATGTCGCCGATACGCCGATGCTGCAACACGCGGCCGAGCATGGCTGGCTGTTCCTTGCGCTGCTGCCGCTGGTGCTGTTACCGCTCGGCCGCATCCGCCGCTGACCGGGTCCGCGATGGATGCGGCCACGCAGACGTTGAGACGCACCCAGGGCTGGCAGGCCAGCCTGCATCTGGGGTTTCGCCCGCAGGCGCGACGCACCGTGCTGGCCGAACGCAGGCGGCTGGGGCCTCTCGCGGTGCAGCGGCCCTTCTACCCCGAGGGTGGCATCTGTCATGTCTACCTGCTGCATCCGCCCGGCGGTGTGGTCGGCGGAGACACCCTCGACATCGATGTGCATGTCCGCAGCGGCGCTCACGCGCTGGTCACCACGCCGGGGGCGACCAAGTTCTATCGTAGCGGCGGGCCCCGTGCGAGCCAGGATCAACACCTGATCGTGGCCCCGGGGGCAAGCCTGGAATGGCTGCCGCAGGAGAACATCTTTTTTCCAGGCGCGCAGGCGATGCTGCAGACGAACGTCGAGCTGCAGGGTGACGCGCGCCTCGCGCTGTGGGAGATTCACTGTCTCGGCCGGCCGACCATCGACGAGGTGTTCGAAAGCGGCCGCATCGACAGCCGCACCGCCATCGTGCGCGACGGGGTGCCCTTGGTCCTGGATCGCCTGCGCGTGAGTGCCGACAACCGTTCGCGCCTGTCGCTGATGGCCGGGCTGCCGGTGGGTGGCACCCTGTATCTCAGCCACGCCGGCGAGGACGAGGTCGAGGCCTGCCGTGACCTGTTGCTGGTCGAGGGTCCCGACTACGCAGGTGCCACGCTGATCGACGACATCCTGGTGGTGCGCTATCTCGGCAGATCCACCGAGCGTGCGCGACGTCTGTTCAATGCCGTATGGCAGCTGCTGCGCCCGTCGACGCTGGGCCGCACTGCCAGCGTGCCGCGCATCTGGTCCACCTGATTTATTGAGAGAGCCGAGTCCATGGAGCTGACCCCCAGAGAGAAAGACAAACTGCTGTTGTTCACGGCTGCGCTGGTCGCCGAGCGGCGCAAGGCGCGCGGCGTGAAACTGAACTACCCCGAGGCCGTGGCCTACATCAGCGCCGCGATCATGGAGGGTGCGCGTGACGGCCGCACGGTCGCCGACCTGATGGACCACGGTCGCACATTGCTGACTCGCGACGAGGTGATGGAAGGCGTCCCCGAAATGATCCCCGAGGTGCAGGTCGAGGCGACTTTCCCCGACGGCACCAAGCTGGTCACAGTGCACGACCCGATCGTATGAACCTGACGGCGCCGACCAGGCGAGGAGAGCACAGCGATGATTCCAGGTGAGGTGATCGCCGCCGCAGGCGAGATCGAGTTGAACGCGGGTCGCGAGACAGTATCCCTGTCGGTGGCCAACACCGGCGACCGGCCGATCCAGGTCGGTTCGCACTATCACTTTTTCGAGACCAACGAGGCGCTGCAGTTCGAGCGAGACAGATCGCGCGGATTCCGCCTGAATATCCCGGCCGGCACCGCCGTGCGCTTCGAACCGGGCCAGACGCGCACTGTGGAACTGGTCGCCTATGCGGGTGACCGCCATGTGTACGGATTTCGGGGGCACATCATGGGGCCACTCGATCGGGGGAACGGCCGATGACCAGGATAAGCAGACAGGCGTACGCAGAGATGTACGGACCGACGGTCGGCGATCGGGTGCGCCTGGCCGATTCAGAACTGTTCATCGAGGTCGAGGAAGACCGCACCGTCTACGGTGACGAGGTCAAGTTCGGCGGCGGCAAGGTGATCCGAGACGGCATGGGGCAGAGCCAGCAGCCGTCGGCACAGGTCGTGGACGTGGTGATCACCAACGCGCTGATCCTCGACCACTGGGGCGTGGTCAAGGCCGACGTCGGAATCAAGAACGGCCGGATCGTCGGCATCGGCAAGGCAGGCAACCCGGATGTGCAGCCGGGCGTCGACATCGTGATCGGCGCCGGTACCGAGGCGATCGCGGGTGAAGGCCAGATCCTGACCGCCGGGGGCATCGACTCGCATATCCACTTCATCTGTCCGCAACAGATCGACGACGCGTTGATGTCTGGCATAACGACCATGCTCGGCGGCGGAACAGGACCGGCCACTGGCACCAATGCGACGACATGCACGCCCGGGCCGTGGAACATCCAGCGCATGCTGCAGGCGGCCGATGCATTGCCGGTCAACCTCGGGTTTCTCGGCAAGGGCAATGCCTCGCGCCCCGGGCCCCTGTCCGAACAGGTCGCCGCCGGCGCGATCGGGTTGAAACTGCACGAGGACTGGGGCACCACGCCGGCGGCGATAGACAACTGCCTGACGGTCGCAGAGAACTTCGATGTCCAGGTGGCCATCCACACCGACACGCTGAACGAATCCGGTTTCGTCGAGGATTCGCTGGCGGCAATGGCCGGTCGCACCATCCACACCTACCACACCGAGGGTGCCGGTGGTGGCCACGCGCCCGACATCATCAGGGCCTGCGGCTATCCCAATGTGCTGCCGTCGTCGACCAACCCGACACGGCCGTATACAGTGAACACGGTCGATGAGCACCTCGACATGCTGATGGTGTGTCACCACCTGTCGCCATCGATTGCCGAGGATGTCGCCTTCGCCGAGTCACGGATCCGCCGTGAGACCATCGCCGCCGAGGACATCCTGCACGACCTGGGGGCTTTTTCGATGATTGCATCGGACTCGCAGGCGATGGGCCGGGTCGGCGAGGTGATCACCCGCACCTGGCAGACCGCGCACAAGATGAAGGTACAGCGCGGCAGCCTGAAAGGCGACCCGGGCACGCACGACAACCTGCGCGCACGCCGCTATATCGCCAAGTACACCATCAATCCGGCAATCGCCCACGGCATTTCACACGAGGTCGGCTCGGTCGAGGTCGGCAAGCTGGCTGACCTGGTGCTGTGGAAGCCGGCCTTCTTCGGCGCCAAGCCCAGCCTGATCATCAAGGCCGGGATGATCGCCGCAGCGCCGATGGGTGACCCGAACGCATCGATCCCGACCCCGCAGCCGGTGCACTACCGGCCGATGTTCGGTGCCACCGGTGGTGCACGCCACGCCACCCGGATGACCTTCCTGTCGCGCTCTGCCCACGAGTTGGATGTACACCGCCACCTCGGCCTGGAGTCGCTGATCGGTGTGGTGCGCAACTGCCGCGGTGTGCAGAAGGCGGACATGGTGTTGAACGACTGGCAGCCGAACATCGAGGTCGATCCGCAGACCTACGAGGTGCGCGCTGACGGCGAACTGCTGAGCTGCGAACCGGCCGACGTGCTGCCGATGGCCCAGCGCTATTTCCTGTTCTGAGCCATGGCGAGGGAGGGGACGGACATGGTCGAACTGAATCGTCGTGTCGCGCGCGGCGAGGCGAACGTGTCCCTGACCCTGCCGCTGGAACGACGCATCCGCAGTCGCCAGCGCGTGACGCTGGACAATGGAATCGTGGCGGGCGTTTTTCTCGAACGTGGCCAGGTGCTACACGATGGCGACCTGCTGGGCGACGGCAATGGCCTGATCGTCCAGGTCAGGGCTGCCGCGGAATCCGTGTCCGAGGTGCGCTGTGACGACCCCCTGCAGTTGGCGCGGGCCTGTTACCACCTTGGCAATCGTCACGTCGCGTTGCAGATCGAGGCCGGCGTGCTTCGCTATCAACACGACCATGTGCTCGACGACATGCTGCGTGGCCTCGGCCTGCAGCCGACTTTTGCGCAGGTCCCGTTCGAGCCCGAAGCCGGGGCCTACGGCGGCACTGCGCACGCTCACGCACATCATCACGCCCATGACGACCACGAGCCGCACCACCGGCACGAAGATGTCGCCGGCTGAATCATCGACCGGTGCCCTCGGCCGCCTGCGCCTGATGCAGCTGGTCAGCCCGGCGCTGCCGATCGGTGCCTTTACCTACTCACAGGGACTGGAATGGGCGGTCGATGCCGGTTGGGTGAACGACAGCGCGACACTGTGCGACTGGCTCGAGGGCCTGCTGGACGATGGCCTGACTCATCTGGATCTGCCGGTGTTGTGCCGTCTCTACGCTGCTTGCGAAGACGCCCACCCGGATGCCATCGCTCACTGGGGCCGAATGCTCTACGCGAGCCGCGAGTCGCGCGAACTGCGTGCCGAGGAGCGGCAGCGCGCCCGCGCGCTGATCACACTGCTGGGCGACCTGGGCATCGGACATGCAGCGGTATGGCGGGACGCGCTGTCGCACTGTCAGGCCGCACCGTTCGCGCTGGCCGCGGTGCACTGGGCGATCGGCGTCGAGGACTGCGCCCTGGGTTATGCCTGGGGCTGGCTGGAAAACCAGGTCGCGGCGGCGATAAAGCTGGTGCCGCTCGGCCAGACCGATGGTCAGCGCGTGCAGCTGGCGCTCGCCGAACGCCTGCCATTGGCGGTCGGGCGCGCACTCGCGATCGACGATGAAGACATCGGCGCTGGTGCGCCGGCGCTGGCGATCGCCAGTGCGCGACACGAGACACAGTACACCCGCCTGTTCCGTTCCTGACACGGGCGGGCCGAACACGGAGATAGCGATGGCATCGAACAAACAGGCCCTGCGGGTCGGCGTCGGCGGACCGGTCGGTTCGGGCAAGACGGCGCTGCTCGAGGTGTTGTGCAAGGCCTTGCGCGAGCGCTACGACATCGCGGTGGTTACCAACGACATCTATACCCAGGAGGACGCCAAGATCCTGATGCGCGCCGAGGCGCTGCCGTTCGAGCGCATCGTCGGCGTCGAGACCGGCGGCTGTCCGCATACCGCGATCCGCGAGGATGCCTCGATGAACCTGGCGGCGGTCGAGGACCTGCAGCACAGGTTCCCCGATCTCGATGTGGTGTTCATCGAGAGCGGCGGTGACAATCTATCGGCTACCTTCAGCCCCGAGCTGGCCGACCTGACGATCTATGTGATCGACGTCGCCGAGGGCGAAAAGATCCCCCGCAAGGGCGGCCCCGGCATCACCCGCTCAGACCTGCTGGTGATCAACAAGATCGATCTCGCTCCCTACGTTGGCGCCTCGCTCGAGGTGATGGAGGCCGATACCAACCGCATGCGAGGCGATCGCCCATGGGTGTTCGCCAACATGAAGACCCGCCAGGGACTCGAAACGATCGTCGCGTTCATCGAACGCGAGGGGATGCTGCAGTCGGCGTTGGCGTCGTGAGCCGATTCGCGGCCGTCAGACAGTGGCAATCCCCCGGAAGGGGCGCTTCAGTCGGCCTCGCCACCGTGCTTGAACGCTGCGCACAGCTCGCGCTGCAGTGATTCGGGCACGGGTTCGTACTCCGCCAGTTCCAGCGTGTAACTGGCACTGCCGCCGGTCATCGCCTTGAGCCGTTCGGGGTATTCGTCCAGCTCGGACAGCGGCGCCTGCGCAATGACCATCATGCGGCCATGGGCCAGGGCGCGGGTCCCCAGAACACGGCCACGCCGCCCGGCCAGGTCTCCGGTGATGTTGCCGATCGAGTCTTGAGGCACCTGCACCTCGAGGTCGACGATCGGCTCCATCACCACCGGATGCGCTTCGCGTACCGCGGCGATCAGAGCCTTGCGTCCGGCGGCAGCAAACGCGACTTCCTTCGAGTCGACCGGATGATGTTTTCCGTCGGTCACCACCACCTTGAGATCAACCAGCGGATAGCCGGCGATCGCGCCGGCCGCAAGGCCCTCGCGCACGCCCTTTTCGACCGCCGGGATCAATGACCCGGGAATGGCGCCGCCGACCACCGCCGAGACAAATTCAAAACCGCTGCCGCGCGGCAGCGGTTCGACACGCAGCACGACCTCGCCGAATTGCCCGGCACCACCGGTCTGCTTCTTGTGGCGGTGCTGGCCCAGCGCGCTGGCTGTGATGGTCTCGCGGTAGGCGACGCTGGGTCTGTCGGTATCCAACTCGATGCGGTAACGCGCCTGCAGCTGATCGAGCGTGGTCCGCAGGTGCAGTTCCGACAGCCCGCGCAGCACTGTCTCACGGGTACTCGGATTGGCCTCAAGGGCCAGGCTGGGGTCCTCCTCCAACAGTTTGTGCAACGCGTCGGCAAGACGCTGTTCGTCCTGGATGCGGCGGGTACGGATTGCCAGGCCGGCTACCGGCAAGGGGAATCGTGACGGTTGCAAATGCAGGAAGTCCTCGTCGTGCGAGTCGTGCAGGATGGCGTCAGGGTGGATGTCGTCGATCTTGGCCACTGCGCGGATATCGCCGGGGATACCGTCGGTCACCTCCGGGTGTTCCTTGCCGAACAGGGTGAACAGGTGCCCCACCTTGAAAGGTTTGCGGCCATCGCCGATGAACAGCTGGCTGTCGCGGGTGACCGTTCCCTGGTGAATCCGGAACAGTGCGAGCTTGCCGACGAACGGGTCGAAGATGACCTTGAACACATGTGCCACCACATGCCGGCCCGCGTCAGGCACCACGGCGTAGGGAACGGCCTTGTCGCCCTCGCCGATCAGGCAGCGCGGCGGGTTGCCCTCGGTGGGATTGGGTGCCAGACGCACCAGCACGTCCAGCAGCTCGGCCACGCCGGCACCGCTGCGCGCGGAGACGAAGCAGACCGGGATCAGATGGCCCTCGCGCAGGGCCTGCTCGAACGGGGTATGCAGTTGCTCGGGCGCAAGCTCCTCGCCCTGCTCCAGGTACAGCGTCATCAGTTCTTCGTTGACCTCCACCACCTGGTCGATCAGCGCCTGGTGTGTTGCCGCGACACTGGAGAAGTCGCTGTCGCCGCTCGGATTGAAGAAACAGTCGACCACCCGGCTTGCATTGGCTGCCGGCAGGTTCAGCGGCAGACACTCCTTGCCGAAGGCCTGTTGCAGTTGCGTCAGCACCGCCGGCAGATCGGCATCCTCGGCATCGATGCGGTTGACGATGATCAGCCGGCACAGCCCGCGCTCGGCGGCACGCTGCATCATCCGGACGGTAACCGCCTCGATGCCGGCCCGGGCGTTCACCACCACGGCCGCGGTCTCGACAGCCGGCAGTGCTGCCACTGCCTTGCCCAGGGTGTCCGGTGCCCCCGGGGTGTCGATCAGGTTGATGTGACAGCCCTGCCAGTCGAGCGATACGAGTGCGGTGTCGAGTGAATGGCCCCTTTCCTTTTCCAGTGGATCGAAGTCGCATACCGTGTTGCCGCGTGACACCTCACCGGGCTGCGGAATCCTTCCTGCGCTCGCCAGCAGGGCTTCGATCAGTGTGGTCTTGCCGGCGGCGGTATGGCCGACGAAAGCGATATTGCGGATGTCCTCGGTGGTGTATGCCATGGGTCGATTCACTCCGTATTGTTGCGGCTGGCCGTCATTGCGCAATGATGGTTCAAGGATAATCATTTTCCCTGCCGCACGGCCTGCGCGGTGTCAATGGCAGCGCAATGGACCCGGTCAGAGACGACGACGCGGGTGTCCCGGTGAATGCCGTCCGCAGGGTGCTGTTAATATCCCCCGATGGACGTATCTCACATCATCGACGGCCTCAACGACGCCCAGCGCGCCGCGGTCACCGCACCTCTGGGTAGCGCACTGGTGCTGGCCGGTGCCGGTTCGGGCAAGACCCGGGTGCTGGTCCACCGCATCGCCTGGCTGATCCAGGTCGAGGGGCTGTCGCCCTGGGGCATCCTCGCCGTGACATTCACCAACAAGGCCGCGCGCGAGATGAGGCACCGCATCGAGGCGCTGCTCGGACAGCCGGTGGGCGGCATGTGGGTCGGCACCTTCCACGGCCTGGCACACCGTCTGCTGCGCGCGCACTGGCAGGAGGCGGGCCTGCCGCAGGGTTTCCAGATCCTCGACGCGGACGACCAGCAGCGGCTGGTCAAGCGCATCATCCGCGAGATGAACCTCGACGACAGCAAGTGGCCGCCGCGCCAGGTGCAGTGGTTCATCAACAAGCAGAAGGACGAGGGTCTGCGCGCCGAACACCTCGACCACGGCGGTGATCCCTACCAGCGCCAGATGATCGCGATCTACCGTGAGTATGAGGCGGCCTGCCGGCGCGCCGGCAGCGTCGACTTTGCCGAGCTGCTGCTGCGCGCACACGAGCTGTGGCGCGACCGGCCAGACGTGCTGGCGCACTATCGCGAGCGCTTCGGGGCGATCCTGGTCGACGAGTTCCAGGACACCAACAGCATCCAGTACGCCTGGCTGCGGCTGCTCGCCGGGAGTGCGCAGAAGCTGTTCGTGGTCGGTGACGACGACCAGTCCATCTACGGCTGGCGTGGCGCGCGGGTGGAGAACATCCAGGATTTCCAGAGCCACTATCCCGATGCCACCGTGGTGCGCCTGGAACAAAACTACCGCTCGACCGGCAACATCCTGCGCGGAGCGAACGCGGTGATCGCCAACAACCCCACCCGCCTGGGCAAGCAGTTGTGGACCGAGGACGGTGACGGGGAGCCGATCCGTCTGTACGGCGCTTTCAACGAGGTCGACGAGGCGCGCTTCGTGATCGAGCGCATCCGCACCGCGGTCGACCAGGGCAGCCGGCGGGCCGAGTGCGCCATCCTGTACCGCACCACGGCGCAGTCACGCCTGTTTGAGGAGGCCCTGTTGCAGGCCGGCATCCCCTACCGCGTGTACGGCGGGCTGCGATTCTTCGAACGCGCCGAGATCAAGGATGCGCTGGCCTACCTGCGCCTCGTATCCAACCGCCACGATGACCCGTCGTTCGAACGCGCAGTCAACCAGCCGCCGCGCGGCATAGGCCCGCGCACGCTCGACGCGGTGCGCGCCCATGCCCGCGACTTCGGTTGCTCGCTGTGGCAGGCGGCCGGTGACCTGCTGCGTGGCGGTGCGATGCCCGCGCGCGCCGCGAACGCACTGCGTGGTTTTCTCGACCTGATCGAGGAGATCGATGCCGGCAGTATCAACGGCGACCTCGCCGGGCGCGCCGATTTCGTCATCGAGGCCTCGCATCTGAAGGAGCATTTCGAGAAGAGCCGTGATGGCAAGGGGCAGGACCGGATCGAGAACCTGGAAGAACTGGTCAATGCCTGTCGCCAGTTCGAGTTCACCGATGCTGACGAGAGCGGCCTTTCCGAGATGGACGCCTTCCTCGCCCATGCCGCGCTCGAGGCCGGCGACACCCAGGCCGACGAATACGAGGACTGTGTGCAGCTGATGACGCTGCATTCGGCCAAGGGGCTCGAATTTCCGCTGGTGTTCATCGGCGGCATGGAAGAGGGGCTGTTTCCGCACAGCATGTCGGCCGAGGACCCGGAGCGCCTCGAGGAGGAGCGCCGGCTGTGTTATGTCGGCATGACGCGGGCGATGGTGCAGCTCTACCTGAGCCACGCCGAGAGCCGGCGCCTGCACGGCTCCGAGAGCTATCCGCTGCCGTCGCGCTTCCTGCGCGAGATCCCGGCAGATCTGATCGAGGAGGTGCGTGCGAGGCCCAACATCAGCCGTCCCTATGCGCCCTCCTCCGGCTCCCTAACCGCGGCGCAGGACGCGGCCGGGTTTCGCCTGGGTCAGCGGGTGGCGCACCCGAAGTTCGGCGAGGGCGTGGTGCTGAATGCCGAGGGTCAGGGCAACGGCGCTCGGGTACAGGTCAACTTCGAGGCCGCTGGTGCCAAGTGGCTGGTGGTGGCCTATGCGAATCTCCAGGCAATCGCCTGATCCTTGACGGATCGACAGCTCACGGTTGCGTATGCCGCGTGAGCCAGGCGGCGATCTCGTCCTCCGGCATCGGTTTGCCCCACAGGAAGCCCTGGCCGAAGTAACAGCCCTCGCGCAGCAGGAAATCGACGCAGGTCTGGCGCTCCACGCCCTCGGCGATGATGTCCAGGTTCAGCGTCTTGCCCAGGCCGATCACCGCGCGCGTGATCGCCTCGTCGTCGGCGTCGCCGGGCACGTCCCTGACGAACGAACGGTCGATCTTGAGCTTGTTGATCGGCAGGCGTTTCAGATAGGCGAGCGAGGAATAGCCGGTGCCGAAGTCGTCGATCGCCAGGCGGATGCCGAGTGCGCGAAGGCGGTGCAGTGTGTTGATGTTCGACTCGGGGTCGTCCATCACGAAGGTCTCCGTGACCTCCAGTTCCAGGCAGTCGGGCTGCATGCCGGTCTCGGCCAGAATGCGCGCGATCTGTTCCACCGCGCCCTGCGCCTGGATCTGTGCGCCCGACAGGTTGACGGCCATGCTGCGCGGGGCGACGCCAGCCTCCCGCCAGCGCAGATAGTCTTCGCAGGCGCGGCGCAGGACCCAGGGACCGACATGGCGCATCAGGCCCTGTTCTTCCAGCAGCGGGATGAAGCGCATCGGCATGATCAGCCCTTCACTCGGGTGTTGCCAGCGCAGCAACGCCTCAACCCCGGTGGCCCGCCCTGTCTCGATATCGACTTGCGGCTGGTAGAAGACGCGGAACTCCTGCTGCTCGATCGCACGGCGCAGATGGTTCTGCAGGAACGCCTGCTCCAGCACCTCGTCGGTGAGCTCCGGGGTGTAGAACTGGAAGTTGTCGCGCCCGCTCGATTTCGCCTTGTACATCGCGGCATCGGCGTTCCTGACCAGGGTATCGACATCCTCTCCATCGCGCGGATACAGGCTGATGCCGATACTTAGGCTGATGTAGACCGGCTCGTCTTCCAGCTGCAGCGGCTTGCCGAGCGCGGTGGCGAGCTTTTCCGCGACCTCGCAGGCACCCGCCGGGTTGATGTTTTCCAGCAGGATGATGAACTCATCACCGCCCAGCCGGGCCATGGTGTCTTCGCCACGCATCGCCAGGCGCATGCGTTCGGCGACCCGGCGCAGGACTTCGTCACCCAGCGCGTGACCGAGGCTGTCGTTGATGGTCTTGAAGCGATCAAGATCGACGAACAGCACCGCGAGCAGCTGTTTCGACCGCTTGGCCTGGCTGATCGCGTGATCCAGTCGCGCGTTGAACAACAGCCGGTTGGGCAGGTCGGTCAGAGCGTCGTGATGGGCCAGGTACTCGATCTCCTGGCGGCTGCGGTGTTGTTCGCTGATGTCGGAGAAGATCGCGACGTAGTGCTGTACCCGGTCCGCTTCGTCGCGCACCGCCGCGATACTGAGCCACTCCGGGTAGACCTCGCCGTTCTTGCGCCGATTCCAGATCTCGCCACGCCACGCACCGGCCTCCCTCAGCTGGCGCCACATCACCTGGTAGAAGGCGGAATCGTGGCGCCCGGAGCTGAGCACGTTCGGGGTCTTGCCGATCACCTCGTGCGGGGCGTAGCCGGTAATGCGGCTGAACGCCGGATTGACCTCGATGATCCGCGCGATCCCATCGGTGATCACCACGCCTTCGTTGCTGTTCTCGAACACCTTCGCGACCAGGCGCTGGCGTTGCTCGCTGGCCTGCAGTGCGGCCGCTGCCGCCTCGCGCTGGGTCAGGTCGCGGACCACGGCGACGATCAGGGACTGCCCGTTGAACACGACCTGCTTGGTCGAAATCTCGGCGTTGATGTCGCGGCCGTCGCGAGCGCGCAGGCGCGCCCTGAACACAGGGTCGGCGGATGGCCCCGGACCCTCCTGCCGCCAACGTGCCTGGTGGGCGGGTTCGGGGGCGATGTCCGCCAGCGTCATGCCGGGCGTGTCGGCCTCGCGATAGCCCAGCCAATCCGACAGCTGGGGGTTGGTCCTGACGATCAGGCCGGTGGCCGCCTCGACGATGACCACGCCGTCACTGACCACATCGAGCAACTGGCCCAGGAACTGCTGCTCTTCGCAGTCCTGCAGGTTGGCCTGCAGTACCGCCAGGTAGCGGCGCTGCCGGTCGGCAATCAGCTGATGCAATGTCACAAGACCTATGATGCGGCTGTCCAGGCCCACCACCACCAGGCGGCGCACACCATAGGTCTGCATCTGCTCCAGAGCGGTGTTGAGTGGTGCATCGGGCTGAATGGTAAGCACCGGTGTGCACATCACTGCGTCGATGCACGTCCCGGGGTCGTCGATCAGCGCCTCCGTCCGGCGGAAGATATCGCGCTCGCTGACGATCCCGAGCGGCCGGTCGTGATGTGCCACGATCACGTAGTCGCTGTGCTCGCGACTCATCAGTGACACCGCGTCGCGCATGCTCGCATCCGGCGGCAGCGTGATCGGGTTGCGTTGCATGATCGAGGCCACACGGGGTGCCGCGGTGTCATCGCGCAGGTTGCCCTTGTCGAGAAACGATTTCTCGCCGATCACACGAAACTTTCCGGTCGGAACATCGTCAATCACCAGGTGGCGGACACCTTTCTCCAGCATCAGGTGGTAGGCCGCATGACATGACATATTGGCCGGCACCGTGACCACCGGGGCCGTCATCACCTGGTCCACGCTGCAGTCGTGCCAATCGACGTCGCCGGCCATGAGGCGGACGATATCCTGCTGGGTAACGATACCGACAGCGCGGCGCTCGTCCACCACCAGCGCCGTCAGGGCATCGGCATCAGCCATGCCGCTGACGACATCGCGCATCGCCGCCCACGGATGCACGACGAGATTCGCCTCGACCGCGAGACGGTCAAGCGGGATCATGGGGCACCGCGGTTGCATGAGGCCTTCGGGTCGCCGGCATGTGGGGTCAAACGCCAAAAAAGAGCGGAGAATCAGGTGGGCGGCCACCTGCCCGCAAACTTGAATCAAGTCATGAGTATCAAAGGGAATTCAGATCGCCAGACGGGGCCCGGCCGTGACCCGGATGATGCGACGATGCCATTGTCGCTGTATGTCCACGTCCCGTGGTGTGTGCGCAAGTGCCCCTATTGCGATTTCAATTCGCATACACAGCACGCGGGTGTCGATCAGCAGGCCTATGCGACAGCGCTGTTGCTGGATCTCGATGCGGAATTGACGGGCCAGTCCCGGCCGCCGGTCGTCAGCGTGTTTTTTGGCGGTGGAACCCCGAGTCTGCTGAGTGCCAGGGTGCTGGATCGGATCATTGATGGGATTGCGCACAGACTGCGACTCGTGGATGACCTCGAGGTCACGCTGGAAGCCAATCCGGGTACTGCGGAAGCAGCACGTTTTGCCGCCTATCGTGCCGCCGGGGTCAATCGCCTTTCGATCGGCGTGCAGAGCCTGGACGACTCAACGCTGGCCGCAATCGGTCGCATCCATTCCGCCGCCGAGGCGGTTGCCGCCTATCGGCTGGCGCGTGTGGCGGGTTTCGACAACATAAACCTCGACCTGATGTTCGGCCTGCCGGAGCAGACCGTCGGCGGCGCCCTGGAGGAGTTGCGGGCAGTCATCGCACTCGAACCTGAGCACCTGTCCTGGTACCAGTTGACGCTGGAGCCCAACACGCTTTTCTACCATCAGCGGCCGGAGCTTCCCGACGACGAACAGTTGGCCGACGTGCAGGAGGCGGGGCGGGAGATGCTGGCCGCCGCCGGCTATCGGCAGTACGAGGTCTCGGCCTATGCTCGCGACGGCCGGCAATGCCGGCACAACCTCAATTACTGGCAGTTCGGCGACTACCTCGGCATCGGTGCCGGCGCGCATGGCAAGCTGACCCTGCCGGGCCCGGTCGTGCGCCGGCGCAACAAGCAGCGCCAGCCCGATGCCTACATGCGCGCGGCCGCCGACGGCGCGGTGTCGAACGAGCGCGCGCTTGCGGCCGACGAGCTGCCGATCGAGTTTCTGCTGAACGCGCTGCGCCTTCGCGATGGTGTGCCGGCGGCGTTGTTCGAGCAGCGAACCGGTCTCTCGCTGGAGACAGTTGCCGGTCCGCTGGCGGCGGCGCGCGCGCTCGGCCTGCTGGCCGACGACCCGGCGCGTCTGCGGCCCACGCAACGTGGTTTCGACTTTTTGAACGACCTGCTCGCCCTGTTCGAGCCGGAGTGAGAGCTGCGTCATGGAAGCCTTTTTTTATCAATGGGTACAGTGCCCTTACTGCGGTGAGCTGACCGAGCTGCAGGTCGACGGATCGGCCGGGGAGCAGGCTTATATCGAGGATTGCACTGTTTGCTGCCGGCCGATCGAGGTGCACCTGGTGGATCAGGGGGGCGATTGGGTCCTGGAGGTGAGACGCGATGACGACTGACGATGGCTACCGGCCGATTGACTGCGACCAGCATTCGATCCTCGAGCTGCTGGCGATGCGCCGCACGACTGTCGGCGCCCGTGCCCGGGATGCCGCGGGCGTGGTGTTCGGGCTGGACGCGGTTGTGTTCGACGTGGTCACACGTGACAGCGCCGAATACCTGATGCTGCGCGATACGGTAGGCAAGGTGTACCAGATCCGGCTCGACCGGTTGTTGTCGCTGCACGCACCGAGCGGCGGGCTGTTGTGGCGTCAAGAAACCGTTGTTTCCTGAGTGGCGCACATAACCAGTTGAAAAACATACGAAAAATGAGGGAATCGGTATCCCGTTTTACGCATTTAGATTCGCCAAGACAGGGCCTGAAACTGTGTGGTAGCTTGCCCGTGAAGGTAGAGAAAACCGACGTTTGTCGGCAGCCCCGAAAATAACTTTAGGGTGAATGCGATGGAAAACAAAAAAACAGCCGAGATTGATTTTGATACATGGTCTGAAGTAGCACGCTCGGATCCCGAAGCCTTTGAATCAATGCGACTCGCCGCGATCGAGGCGGTGATAGAGAGTGCGCCGGAAGGCAACCGTGAACGCCTGCGGCGCCTGCAGTGGCGAATCGACCAGGAGCGACGTCTCGCACGTACGCCAATGGCGGCCTGTCTGCGTATCTCGCGCATGATGTGGCGTGCGGTGCTGGGCCCGGGCGGTCTGAACGACCGGTTTGTCGAGTTGCAGACCCGGTTCAGCGGCCACGATCAGATGCAGGGCGTGGAACCGCCCGTGGCCGCGCAGGTGCTCGCATTTGCACGCACCCGCGAGTGACGCCGCAGCCGCTTGCATTCGCCGCCGCCTTGTCTTAGAGTACGCGGCCTTTCGCGCCGCGTGCGCAATTCAAGGTTCATATGACGGCCCGCTGTGTCTCGCAGGGGGCGTTGGAGTAAGGCAATGAAAGCGGACTTGCATCCGAAGTACACCGAAATCAAGGTCGTCTGCAGCTGCGGCAATACCTTTAATACGCGCTCGACCCTGGGCGAGGAATCCCTGCAGGTCGAAGTGTGCTCTGCCTGCCACCCTTTCTATACCGGCCAGCAGAAGCTGATGGATACCGCGGGTCGCGTCGATCAGTTCCGCAAGCGTTTCCGCCGCTGAGCCTTTCCGGCTTGGATGGTTCCCGGAAGGCGCCCTCGTGGCGCCTTTTGTCGTTTCGAATCAGGGCACATCGCCCGGACCCCGGAGTCAGTCAATGAGTCAGGCAGATCAAAATAACCAAGACGCCGATTTCGAGATCAACCAGGCCGCACTCGATTATCACGCGAATCCGCGCCCGGGAAAGATCAGCGTAGAGGTGTCCAAGTCGACCCGCACCCAGCGCGATCTCGCCCTCGCCTACACGCCTGGCGTCGCCGAACCAGTCCGGTGCATCGCCGCCGATCCGCTGGATGCGTACAAGTACACGGCCAAGGGCAACCTGGTGGCGGTTATCACCGACGGCAGCGCGGTGCTGGGGCTGGGTAACGTCGGTGCACTGGCCGGCAAGCCGGTGATGGAGGGCAAGGGTGTGCTGTTCAAGCACTTTGCCGGTATCGATGTGTTCGATATCGAGGTGAATGCCAAGCGACCACAGGAATTCATCGAGACCGTCATGCGCATCGCGCCGACCTTTGGCGGCATCAACCTCGAGGACATCGCGGCGCCGCATTGTTTCGAGATCGAGCAGGCGCTGATCGATCAGCTCGACATCCCGGTATTTCACGATGATCAGCATGGCACGGCGATCATCATCGCCGCTGCGCTGCTCAATGCGCTGGAGCTGCAGGGCAAGGAGCTGGACAAGGCGCGCATCGTGGTGCTCGGTGCCGGTGCCGCCGGCATCGCGGCGGTGCGCCTGCTGATCGCCATGGGTGCGCATCGGGAGAACTTCCTGGTCATCGATCGCAATGGCGTCATCCATCTCGGCCGCAAGGACCTCAACCCCTACAAGTTCGGTGTCGCGGTCGAGACCGAAGCACGCACACTCGCAGACGCGATGCACGGCGCTGACGTATTCATCGGTGTGTCCGGTCCCGACCTGGTGAGTGCCGAGATGGTGGCCTCGATGGCGGAAAAGCCGATCGTGTTCGCGTTGTCGAATCCGGTGCCCGAGATCCGGCCCGAGGTGGCAAGAGCGGTGCGCAGCGATTTGATCATGGCGACGGGCCGATCCGATTACCCGAACCAGGTCAACAACGTCCTGGGGTTCCCGTTCATCTTCCGCGGGACCCTGGACGTGCGTGCCAGCCGCATCAACGAAGACATGCAGATCGCCGCGGTCCACGCACTCAAGGAACTGACCCACCAACCGGTACCGCAAGAGGTACTCGATGCCTATGGCCTGCAGTCGCTGGCCTTTGGCCCCGACTACATCCTGCCCAAGCCCCTGGATGCGCGGCTGAAGGACGTGATCCCGCCTGCGGTGGCGCGGGCGGCGGTGGAAAGTGGTGTGGCAAGGGCGCCTTGGCCGGAGCACTATCCCGCCTTCTGAACACAGGCTGCCGTTGCCGTCTCGCACTGCGCGCGCAGCCCCGGCTGCGCGTTTTCTTTTGTACGGCCGCTATTCCGGGAAAAAGTCCAGAATAGCCTTTGAGTTTTCCAAGAGTAGCGTGGTTTACCTCGTCTAAGCTCAGGGGAGCGGGGCTGGCCCGACGACAGAGCGTACTGGAGAAAAACAATGCAGAAAGTGGCAATCGTGGGAGCAGGCCGGGTTGGCGAGACTACGGCACAGATCCTGGCGGAGCAGGAAACCTGCCGTGAAGTGGTCCTTATCGATATCCGCGAGGATGTCCCGCAGGGTGTGGCGCTGGATATCTTCCAGACAGCACCTTTTTTCGAGTTCGATACCCGTGTCACCGGCAGCAACGACCCTGCCGCCATGCAGGACGCTGATGTCGTGGTGGTGACCGCGGGGGTGCCCCGCAAACCCGGGATGTCGCGTTCCGATGTGCTCGACATCAACGTCCAGGTCATTGACCAGATTGTCGGCGATATCATGAAGTACGCGCCTGACGCGATCGTCATCATGGTCACCAACCCGGTGGACGTGTTGACCTATCGCGTGTGGCAGCGGACCGGTTGGGAGCGTGAGCGGGTGATCGGACAGGCGGGTGTCCTGGATGCCTCGCGCATGGCTTCCTTCATTGCGATGGAGACCGGCTTTTCGACCCGTGATATCACCACCATTGTTCTCGGTGGGCATGGGGACACCATGGTGCCGGTGCCGCGATTCTGCACCGTCAACGGCATCCCGGTCGGGCATTTCATCGCGCCGGAGCGCCTTGAAGAGATTGTGCAGCGCACTCGCGGTGGCGGTGCCGAGATACTCGCCCTGCGCAAAAACTCGAGCGCCTATGACGCACCGGGTGCTTCGGTCGCGGCGATGATCGATGCGATCAGCCACCATCGAAACCGCCTGTTGCCCTGCGTGGCGATACTGCAGGGCGAGTATGGCGAGGACGATATCGCGATGGGTGTGCCCTGCCTGCTATCCAATTATGGCCTGACACGGGTGATCGACCTCGATCTGACTGAGGAGGAGAGCCGGATGTTCCGTGAGTCGGCGGCCAGTGTGCGTGCCGACATTCAGCGTATGAAGCCAGCGCCATAGTTGTTTTCTTTGGGAAAACAGCGACCATTGCATTGAAAATCGGCCCGATCGCAGTGCAGCAATTCCAATAATCGGATGCAAATCCGGTTGTGCTAGTCTTCGGCATCTAGCCCATCCATGCGAAGAGGTCCGGCCCATGTCTGACAGAAAAGCCACCCTCACCTTCAGCGATACCGGCAAGTCGATCGAGCTGGATATCCTCTCTGGAACCGAAGGTCCCGACACCGTCGATATCAGCAGCCTGTACAGTCAGGGCAAGGTTTTCACCTACGACCCTGGCTTCGTCTCCACCGCGAGCTGCTACAGCTCAATCACCTATATCGACGGCAACGAGGGCGTACTGCGGTATCGCGGGTACCCGATCGAGCAGCTGGCGGAAAAGTCCACTTTCATCGAGGTCGCCTACCTGCTGCTGTACGGCGAACTGCCGTCGGCCACGCAGTTGGTGGACTTCAACAATGTGATCACCCATCACACGATGATCAACGAATCGCTGCTGCGGTTCTTCCAGGGCTTTCACAACAATGCCCACCCGATGGCGATGATGGTGGGAGTGGTCGGCTCGCTGTCGGCGTTCTACCACGACTCCATGGATATCAGTGACCCACGGCACCGCGAGATCAGCGCCCATCGCCTGATTGCCAAGATCCCGACGATCGCCGCGGCCTGCTACAAGCACAATGTCGGCGAGCCGGTGATGTATCCACGTAACAACCTGAGTTACACCGGCAACTTCCTGCAGATGATGTTCGCCACCCCGTGCGAGGACTACGAGGTCGATCCTCTGGCCGAGCGAGCGATGGACCTGCTGTTCATCCTGCATGCAGATCATGAACAGAACGCCTCGACCTCGACGGTGCGTCTCGCCGGCAGCTCGGGCGCCAACCCGTTTGCCTGCATCGCCGCCGGTACGGCCTCGTTGTGGGGGCCGGCGCACGGTGGTGCGAACGAGGCGGTGCTCGACATGCTCGAGCAGATCGGCGACGTGAGCAACATCGACAAGTATCTGGACAAGGCGAAGGACAAGGACGATCCGTTCCGCCTGATGGGCTTCGGTCACCGCGTCTACAAGAACTACGACCCGCGCGCCAAGATCATCCGCGAGGTTTGTTACCAGGTGCTGGAAAAGCTTGCCGACAGCAACAACCCGCTGTTCGAGTTGGCGATGCGCCTGGAAGAGATCGCATCCAAAGACGAGTACTTCCTGGAAAAGAAGCTCTACCCCAACGTCGATTTCTATTCCGGCATCATCTATCGCGCCCTGGGCATCCCTGACAGCATGTTTACCGTGATGTTCGCGATTGCCCGGACCGCGGGCTGGGTCAGTCACTGGATGGAGATGCTCGACGATCCAAAGCACCGCATCGGACGCCCGCGGCAGCTGTACCAGGGCGCCGGGGCACGCGACTACGTACCGGTCACGCAACGCTGATCAGGTCGGTGCTGGCAGCAGCAGTGCGTCGAGGGCGGCGGCATCCAGCGTCGCCAGGCGACCACCGGTAATGGGGTCGCGCGGTGGATCACTGTGTGACCCCGCGTCGAGGATAACGAGTTCAACCGTGGTATCGCCGGCGACGAACAGCAGCGCCGGCTGCATCAACCGTCTGCCACCCGAATAGTGCAGTTCGATCGCTGATTCCCGCCACGGCATGTGGCGGTCGGCCAGGTGCATTGCCACCTGTTCCGGGGTCTCGGCGACCAGCAGCAGGCGGATGCGTTCCAAAGGCCCGTCACCGCGCACCAGGGCACCGGCCAGTCGCGGACGGAAGACCTCGAACGTCTGCATCGCCTGACGCGCCAGTTCACGTCGTTCGCGCAGCTGTTCCAGCTGTTGCGGCCGGAACAGCGCGCGATACTCGGCGATTGCCTGGTGAACGGTCGCGAGCAATGGCCGCGCCTGCTGCAGGCTGATCCCCCGGCTGCGGGCGGCGCGCCTGACGGCGTTCTCCAGGTCGTGGCCGCCGTCGACCACCAGCGCGACCACCTCGGCCAGCAATGCGCGTCGATCGGTTGGGTGCCTTGTCTTGCTCAGAACAGATCACGGGTGGGTGGAGGTGAAACGACCGGTGCCGGGCGCGTGATCGACCCGTCTCCCAAGGCCCCGTCGCCCGTCGCCGCACCCGGTGCGTCTTCCTCGCGGAAGACCTCGAAGATCGCACCCTCCGTCGAGCCTGTTGCCTTCTCGCCGGTATTCGGGTCGATGCGCACGCTGACGATGTTCTCGGGCATCTTTGGCTCGATGTCGGGGACGTCTTTGAGGGCCTCGCGCATGAAATCCATCCAGGCCGGCAATGCCGCCCGGCCACCGACCTCGCCACGCCCCAGCTTGCCGTTGTCGTCGAAGCCGACCCAGGCGTTCGCCACCAGGCGCTGGTTGAAACCATTGAACCAGGCATCGCGCTGGTCGTTGGTGGTGCCGGTCTTGCCGGCCAGGTCTTTGCGTCCGAGCTCGCGTGCCTTGGTCGCGGTACCGCGCCGAATCACGTCCTGCATCATCGAATACATCAGGTAGCGGTTGCGCTCGTCGAGCACGCGTGGCGCCTGCGTCTGCGCGCTGCCGTCATCTTCGACAGGCGGCGGGCAGTCGTGGCAGACGCGCTTCGGTTCGGCTTGATACACCACGCCAACGCCGTCCTGCTCGATGCGCTCGATCAGGTAGGGCTCGACGCGATAGCCACCGTTGGCAAGGATGGCGTAACCGGTGGCCATCTGCAGCGGCGTCACGTCTGCGCTTCCCAGGGCGAGCGACAGGTTGTGCGGCAGTTCATCCGGGTTGAAGCCGAATTTCGCGATGTGTTGCAGTGCTGCGTCCACGCCCATGCTGCGCAACAGGCGGATGGACACCAGGTTGCGCGACTTGGTCAGCGCCTCACGCAGGCGCGTCGGACCGAAGAACTTGCCGGAGTAGTTCTCGGGACGCCAGTCTCCTTCAAGGCTGGCGTCTTCGAACACCACGGGCGCATCGTTGATCAGGCTGGCCGGGGTGAACCCGTTCTCCAGTGCCGCCGAGTAGATGAATGCCTTGAATCCGGAGCCCGGTTGACGCTTGGCCTGGGTAACCCGGTTGAACTTGCTCTGGTAGAAATCGTAGCCACCGACGAGGGCGCGGATGGCACCGTCGTCCGGGTCCAGCGCGATCAATGCGCCGGCAACGCGCGGAATCTGTGCCAGGCGCCACGTCACCTGTTGTTTGACCTCTATTTGCCTGACCCGGATCAGATCACCCGGCTTGACCACGTCTGCAGGCTTCTTCGGTGCCGCACCGCGTCTGTCGGTATCGATAAAGGTGTGTGCCCATTTCATCTGCTCGAAATCGAGCACGGCCTGCTTTCCCCCACCGAGATAGATCGCCGCCGACTTGTCGTCCACCGCGGTGACGATCGCCGCGCGCAACGCGCCAACTGTCGGGCGATCGGCCAGTGCCGCGTCGAGCGCTGTCTGCTCCGCAGGCACCGGATCGAGCTGTGCCTCGGCGCCGTAGTAGCCGTGACGCTCGCCGTAATCGTCGAGGGCGTCGCGCACCGCGCGGTTGGCCGCTGTCTGGTCGGATGATTTCACCGTGGTTCGGACCGAGTAGCCCCCGGTGTAGGCATCCTCGCCAAAACGCTCGACCAGGTCGGCACGCACCATCTCCGCGATATAGGGTGCATCGACCTCGATGTCGGGGGCGTAACGGCTGGCCGAGATGGGTTGCGCCGTTGCCGCATCGTGCTCGGCGCGGTTGATGTAACCCAACTCGAGCATGCGACCGAGCACATAGTTGCGCCGTTCGATGGCGCGCGGCGGGTTGGCCAGAGGATTGAAGCTCGACGGTGCCTTGGGTAGTCCTGCGATCATCGCGGTCTGTGCCAGGTCGAGTTCCTCGACCGGTTTGCCGTAGTACACGCGGGCCGCCGCACCGACACCATAGGCACGCTGGCCGAGGTAGATCTTGTTGAGGTAGAGCTCGAGGATTTCTTTTTTGCTCAGTTCCTTCTCGATACGCAGGGCGAGGAAGATCTCGCTGAGTTTGCGCGTGTACGTCTTCTGGCTGCTGAGATAGAAATTGCGTGCGACCTGCATGGTGATCGTGCTGCCGCCCTGTTTCTTCTTGCCGGTCAGCGCCAGTTGAACGCCGGCGCGCAGCAGTCCCCGGTAGTCGACCCCGGGATGCTCGAAGAAGTTGGTGTCTTCGGCCGACAGGAAGGCCTGGATCATGCGCTCGGGTATCTGGTCATAGGTGAGCGGGTTGCGCCGCTTCTCGCCGAACTCCGCGATCAGCTTGTCGTCGCTGCTGTAGACCTTGAGCGGAACCTGCAGACGCACATCGCGCAGATTGTTGATGTCCGGCAGATCAGGCTCGAGGTAGTAATACGCTGCAGCCAGTGCGGCAGCCGCTGCAAAAGCGCCGACTATGCCTAGAATCAAGCCGAATTTAACGATCTTCAAAAGCCACTTCATGCGCTTGTTCACAGATTACAGAGTTCAGGAATTAGGTCGATAAACGACGCTAAGCGGGCCGCTATACTAGCCCGAAAGGTCGCGGGGTTGGGGTTTGTCTGGTGACATCAAGACCTGTTCAAGCACCTCCCGGTGATCGGTTCGCGAGCCGGTGATCGACAAAGTACAAAGGGTCGAATCAGACAGGCGGAGAGGCAATAGATTCCACTTGGATTCTAATTCCTTCAAAAAAACTGACAGAAGGTTTTATACTTAAGCCGGTTTATTAAAGAAGTTCCTCCAGGCTGCCGCTAAAGCCCACATGATCTCGGGGCGGCAAGGCGCTCGGGAAAGCACACCAAAGGAAGCTGGAACAAATCATCATGGGCCTTTTTACCCAGAAGAAGGTGCCGCTACTTGGGCTGGATATCAGCTCGACGGCGGTGAAGCTGCTCGAATTGAGCCAGCAGAGTGGTCGTGGGGGTGTGCGGTATCGCGTGGAAAGCTACGCGGTAGAGCCTTTGCCTTCGACGGCCGTGGTGGAAAAAAACATTGCGGATGTCGAGGCTGTCGGCAAGGCGGTGCGCAACGTCGTGCGCAAGGCCGGAACGCGCAACAAGCGCGCGGCGGTCGCGGTGTCCGGTTCTGCGGTGATCACCAAGCTGATCTCGATGCCGGCCACCTTGTCCGAGCGCGAGATGGAGAGCCAGATCCAGCTCGAGGCCGACCAGTACATCCCTTACCCGCTCGAGGAGGTCAACATCGACTTCCAGGTTTTGGGGACCTCGGAAAAGAGTCCCGAGCTGGTCGATGTGCTGCTTGCGGCATCGCGTAGCGAAAACGTCGACGACCGGGTGGCGGCGCTGGAAATCGCCGGGCTGACGTGCGAGATCGTCGACGTCGAGGCCTACGCGATGGAGAACGCCTGCACGCAGTTGATCGATCAATGGCCCAATGGCGGACATGATCACACGATCGCCGTTGCCGACATCGGTGCAACCACGACCACCCTCAACGTGCTGCACAACAACCACATCATCTATACGCGCGAGCAGAACTTCGGTGGCCGCCAGCTGACCGAGGAGATCCAGCGTCGCTACGGTCTGTCGGTCGAAGAGGCGGGCATGGCCAAGCGTCAGGGCGGGCTCCCCGACAACTACATCCCCGAGGTGCTCGAGCCGTTCAAAGAGGCGATGGCCCAGCAGGTCAATCGCTCGATACAGTTTTTCTATTCGGCAAGTGCCTTCAACAACGTCGACCTCGTGGTGCTGGCCGGCGGCAGCTCGTCTGTCCCCGGTATCGATGACCTGATTCAGGAGCGCCTGGGCGTTGAGACCCTGATTGCCAACCCGTTCGCGAACATGGCGGTGGCATCGAGGGTCAAGCCGCAGGTACTCAGTAATGATGCGCCGGCGTTGATGATCGCCTGCGGCCTGGCACTGAGGAGCTTCGACTGACATGGCCCGCATAAACCTACTTCCATGGCGCGAGAAGCTGCGCAAGCAGCGTCGCCGCGACTTCGGCCTGACCATCCTCGGTGCCCTGGTGCTGACCCTGGCCGGCCTGGGCTATTGGCATTGGTACAACCAGGGACTGATCGATCACCAGAACGCGCGTAACCGTTTCCTGGAAAAGGAAATCGCCAAGGTCGACAAGGAAATCAAAGAGATAAAGGAACTCGAATCGACCCGGCAGAAGCTGATCGCACGCATGAAGGTGATCGAGGACCTGCAGGTCAGCCGGCCGCAGATCGTGCATCTGTTCGACGAGCTGGTCACGGTGGTCCCCGATGGCACCTTCCTCACGAAGATGGCACAGAACGGGCGCAACCTGATCCTCAATGGCCGGGCGCAGTCGAATGCGCGGGTGTCCACGTATATGCGCAATATCGAGACGAGTCCGTGGTTGAACGATCCCAAGCTGCGCATCATCGAGCACAAGGACAAGGATCGGGAGGCCGCTGAAGGCAGTACCTTCCAGCTCGATCTGAAGCAGATCGTGCCCAAGAAGGAGGGTGCGCAATGAACATGCAGGAACTCAACGAACTCGATTTCAGCAACATCGGCGACTGGCCGGCAGTGGTCAAGCTGGTGCTGATCCTGGTTCTTTGCGGCCTGGTTGGCACCGCCTGGTACTTTCTGGATACGGAAGATCAGTACCTGCAGCTGCAACGGGTCGAAAATGCCGAGAAGGATCTGCGCCTGGACTTCGAGGCCAAGCAGGCCAAGGCCGCCAACCTCGAGGCCTATCGCGCCCAACTCGCCGAGATGCAGGAGTCGTTTGGCGCCATGCTGCGCCAGCTGCCGAACAAGACCGAGGTCGCCGACCTGCTGGTCGACGTTTCACAGACCGGACTTGCGGCAGGCCTCGAATTCGAGCTGTTTCAGCCGCAGGCCGAGGTGCCCAAGGATTTCTATGCCGAACTGCCGATCAAGATACGCGTGATCGGCACCTATCATGAGTTCGGAGAATTCGTCAGCGGGCTGGCCGCGCTCCCGCGGATCGTGACGATCCACGACGTCCAGATCCAGCCGCGCGCCAACACCACCGACCTGGTGATGGAGGCGACCGCGCGCACGTATCGCTATCTAGATGAGGCAGGTGGTTGATGATGAGGAAGTTCATCCCATTGGTGGTGCCTCTGCTGCTGGCCGGTTGTGCTGGCAAGGACATGTCGGATCTGCATAACTTCGTCGACGAAGTCAAAAGCAGGCCGGCGTCCGGTATCGAACCGATTCCGGAGGTCAAGCAGGTCATCGGGTTTGTGTATACCGCGAAGAACCGGCGCGATCCGTTCACGCGCCAGGAAGACGAGGCCGTGGCGACGGAGACGGTGCTCGACAACGGCATCCGGCCGGATCCGAACCGGCGCAAAGAGGAACTCGAAGTGTTCGCACTGGATTCCCTGCGCATGGTCGGTACGCTGGAGCAGAATGAAGAGACCTGGGGCCTGATAAAGACCTCGGATGGCACCATTCATCGCGTCGCTCCGGGCAACTACATGGGCCAGAACGACGGCCGGATCACGCGGATCAGTGAAGACAAGATTGAGCTGATTGAACTCGTACCCACTGGCTCGGGTTTTCTCGAAAAAGAAGCAGCCGTGGCACTGGGCGAGGAATAGGAGAAGGTACGATGTTTAATATGGTAAAGGCGCGTAATTCTGCACTCACGGGTGTCGTGCTTCTCTTGGGCTGTCTGACTGATGCGCTGGCCAATCAGTTGCAGGACATCAGTTTCTCGGCACTGCCCGGCAATCGGGTCGAGATTGTCCTGACCACCAGTGAGCCGGTGAGCCAACCCGCCTCGTTCACGACAGACAACCCGGCCAGAATCGCCATCGATCTGGTGAACACGACCAGCAGCCTGGAGCAGAAGGTCACCCCGGTAGCGATCGGCCTGGCGCGCAGCGTCACTGCCATCGAGGCCGGCGACCGGACCCGTGTGGTGATCAACCTGCTCGAGCAGGTCTCGCACGAGATCCGCACCGAGGGCAACAGGCTGATCGTCAGCATCGGTGCCGGCAGCGGCGCCGGCAGCATGTCGGCCACCAGCACGCCGACGGCGAGCGTAGCGTCTTCGCGCAATGTCCCCGGACGCAGTGGCCTGTCTTTGCAGAACATCGATTTCCGCCGCGGCACCCAGGGTGAAGCGCGGGTGGAGATCGAGCTGTCCGACCCCTCGGTGGTGGTGGACATGCGCCAGCAGGGTGACCGCGTGGTCCTCGATTTCATGGATTCCGCGCTGCCACCGCAACTGGCACGCACCCTCGACGTCATGGATTTCGCCACCCCGGTGACCACGATCGAGACCCGCCCGGATGGCAGGAACGTACGGATGACGATCGCCACCTCAGGCGAGTTCGAACACCTTGCCTACCAGGCGAACAACACCTACACGGTGGAGTTCCGCGGCCTGACCAAGCAGGAGAAAGAGGCGCGACGCAAAGAGCAGCAGGTGTATGAGGGCGAGCGCCTGTCGCTCAACTTCCAGGACATCGAGGTGCGCGCGGTGCTGCAGCTTCTGGCCGATTTCACCGGCCTGAACATGGTGGTCAGCGATACCGTCGACGGTCGGATCACGCTGCGACTGAAAAACGTCCCCTGGGACCAGGCGATGGACATCATCCTCAAGACCAAGGGCCTGTCGATGCGACGCAATGACAACGTCGTGCTCGTGGCCCCGACCGAGGAGATTGCGTCACGCGAAAAACTCGAACTCGAATCGCAACAGCAGATCCTAGAGCTGGCACCGCTGCGCTCCGAGCTGATCCAGGTGAATTACGCCAAGGCGGCAGACTTCGCCGCGCTGCTCAAGTCGACGGACAACAAGCTGATCTCTGAGCGCGGCAGCGTGTCGATCGACGAGCGCACCAATACGCTGCTGGTGCAGGACACCGCGGCGAAGCTGAGCGAGATCCGGGCCCTGGTCAGCGAGCTCGACATCCCGGTACGCCAGGTGTTGATCGAGTCGCGGATCGTCATCGCCAACAATGACTTTGCCCGCGACCTCGGCGTCAAGCTCGGTTTCGGTGCGACGACACAGGGCAATGGCACGAGTACCGGCGTGGTCGGCGGCGGCCTGCCAGGCGACCTGGACGGCTCCACTATCGGCTACCCGGGGGTCGAGATCCCGGCCGGTTCGGGCAACCAGGGGCTGCTGGTGAACCTGCCACAGACGCTGGCCGCGGGTAGTGGTGGCGCGGTCAACCTGCTGCTCGGCAAGGTCGGCTCCTACCTGCTGCGTCTCGAACTGAGTGCGATGCAACAGGAAGGCAAGGGCGAGATCGTGTCCAGCCCGCGTGTGATCACCTCGGACCAGAATGAGGCAACGATCAAACAGGGTGTGCAGATTCCCTACCAGGAGGCCACCTCCAGCGGCGCGACCTCGGTATCCTTCAAGGATGCCGTGCTCGAACTGACGGTGACCCCGCACATCACGCCGGATGACCGGATCATCATGGACCTGCTGGTCAAGAAGGATAATCCGGACTTCACCCGCGCCGTCCTCGGTGTGCCGCCGGTCGATACGCGCGAGCTGAAGACCTCGGTGCTGGTGGACAACGGCGAGACTGTGGTCCTCGGTGGCGTGTTTGAGCGCACCAAGTCGAAGAACGTGGGTCGCGTGCCCTTCTTTGGCGATCTGCCCTACGTGGGTTGGGCGTTCAAGCAGGAACAGATCCAGGACGAGAACAGCGAACTGCTGATCTTCCTGACGCCGAAGATCCTCAAAGACACGCTCACCTTGCGCTGAGCCGGTCCAACAGGGATGATGCGACGAACGGCGGACACTTGTCCGCCGTTCCCGCTTCTGGCATATCTGTTACATGACCAAACCTAACCGCATATTTCTGATCGGCCCGATGGGCGCCGGCAAGACCACGATCGGCAAGCAGCTCGCGCAATCGCTGGGCATGACGTTCGGCGATTCGGACCACGAGATCCAGCGCCGCACCGGCGTCGATATCCCGACCATATTCGAGTACGAGGGTGAAGAGGGCTTTCGGCAGCGTGAACAGCAGGCGATTGACGACCTGACCCAGGTCGACAACCAGGTGCTCGCCACCGGTGGTGGGGCCATCCTGCGCGCCGAGAACCGCCAACACCTGTCGGCGCGCGGCATCGTGGTGTTTCTTGCCTGCTCGCCTGAGCAGCA
The DNA here is from genome assembly GCA_024235315.1 of Chromatiaceae bacterium. Classification (GTDB taxonomy): domain Bacteria; phylum Pseudomonadota; class Gammaproteobacteria; order Chromatiales; family Chromatiaceae; genus Thiosocius. The sequence continues at coordinate 28,939 of JACKMP010000006.1, forward strand.
GTTCGAGCGCACCTACCGTGACCGCAATCGCCCGCTTTTGCAGACCGAGGACCCGCTGGAACGCCTCAAGGCGCTGATGGCAGAACGCGAACCGCTGTACCTCAGCACTGCCGATTACACGGTCAGCACCGAAGGCCGCAGCGCCGCAACCGTGGCCAACGAGATCCTGGAACGCCTGCACGGCTGATGCAGAGGACGCCGGCAGGTGTAAAATTCCTGAATCACGTCACCCTGACCCGCAGGATCTAGTGCAGACATGGCTTCCTCGATGCGTACGCTGACCGTCGACCTCGGCGACCGCTCCTACCCGATCTTCATCGGCCCTGACCTGGTAGCGAACAGCGCACTCTACCAGCCACATATCCATGGCCGTCAGGTGATGATCGTCAGCAATGAGACTGTGGCGCCGCTGTACCTAGACCGGGTCGAATCTGCACTGACCGATTACCGCCTGGCGCGGGTGATTCTGCCGGACGGCGAGCAGTACAAGAGCCTCGAGATCCTCGACCGCATCTATACCGGCCTGCTGCAGAACCGTTTCGACCGGCGCTGCACGCTGATTGCCCTGGGTGGCGGCGTCATCGGCGACATGACGGGTTACGCGGCGGCGAGCTACCAGCGTGGTGTCAACTTCATCCAGGTGCCGACGACCCTGCTGTCGCAGGTCGATTCCTCGGTTGGTGGCAAGACCGGCGTCAATCACCCGTTGGGCAAGAACATGATCGGCGCCTTTCATCAGCCGCAGTGCGTGATCGCCGATACCTCGACGCTCGATACCCTGCCCGATCGCGAACTCTCCGCCGGCCTGGCCGAGGTGATCAAGTACGGGCTGATCAACGACCCCGAATTTTTCGACTGGCTGGAACAGAACATGACCGCCCTGGTGGCCCGCGACCCGGCCGCACTGGCCTTTGCGATCGAGCGTTCCTGTGCCGACAAGGCCGCCGTGGTGGCCGCTGACGAGCGCGAGTCCGGACAGCGCGCGCTGCTCAACCTCGGGCACACCTTCGGTCATGCAATCGAGACCGGCATGGGTTATGGCAGCTGGCTGCATGGCGAGGCGGTTGCCGCGGGGATGTGCATGGCGGCGGCGATGTCCGGCCGTCTGGGCTGGTTGAGCGGGAAACAGGTCGAGCGCATCGACAGGCTGGTCGAGGCGGCCGGCCTGCCCGTCCATCCTCCGCGCGAGATACCCGCAGAGCGCTTCCTGGAACTGATGGCCGTCGACAAGAAGGTCATGGACGGCCAGTTGCGACTGGTACTGATGCGCGATATCGGACAGTCTGTCATCAGTGACGATTTCGACCCGCAGGCCCTGAAGCAGACACTATATGCCGTCTGAGCAAGCTACCGCCGGAACCTACTTCGATACCCCGGAGCGTGCCGAACGCCTGCAGCTATTGCTGCACCTGGTGCGCAATGCCGGCGAGGTGATCTACCTGCGCGCCCCCTCGGGTGCCGGAAAGACCGCATTCGCGCACCGCCTGCTCGACGAGATCGCCGACGAAATGGCAACCGTCTGGTTGCATGCCGGACAGGTGGACGATGTGCCCGCCGCTGCCGCCGACCAGCTGGGACTGGATGCCGAGCAGACCGACCCCTGGCCGGAAGCCGTGTTGGATGCGCTGAATGGCCAGGAATTGCTGCTCGTGGTCGACAACGCCGATCAACTGGACCTCGCGGCGTTCGAACAGCTGGCCGGGATGCATGCGCGCGGCGGTCGGCTGCTGTTGCTCGGCAGGGGCGGCCTGGCACAGGCGACCGGCGATTGGGACGTCCAGTTCGTCGATCTTCCACCGTTCGAGCGCCAGCAGACGGCGGCCTTCCTGCGTGGTTGGGCGGGTGATGATGCCGGGCGCATCAGCGACGACATGGCCTCTGCCCTGCATCTTGCCGCCCGCGGCATGCCGGGGCCGTTGCTGGCGGCCCTGAACGAGGTGTTGGCGCCGACCTCTCATCGCGCGTCGAGTGCGCCATCGCCGGCATCTGCCGTTCCGGCAGCCCGCCGACCGCTGCTCCTCCCCTGGGCCGCCGGTGCCGCGGTATTGGGCCTGCTGATCGCCGCATTGGCGTTTCAGGACCAGATCAATGCGCTGTTCGAACCCGCGCCCGCGTTGCCGCAGGACAGCGTTGCCGCAGACTCTGACGTCGGTGCCCCCAGGGGCGTCATCGAGCGGCGTGCGGAAACGGACATGGCGCCGCCTTCCGACATGCCGGCAGACGCGAATCCCGCGCCAGTCGCCGAGCCGGCGTCGCCTGAGCCGGGCCCGGTTGCGGCGGCAAGCACGGGTTTGCGCGTGCCGCCGCTCGACGCGCAGTCGGAACTGGCCGTGGCGCCGCCGGTCGACGTCGACCCGGTGCGACAGGCGCCGACGGCTGCCGAGCCCGACCCGCTGGAGGCGGTCATGCGCGATGCGCTCAGTGCGGCAGAGGACAACCAGCAGCCGGCAGTCTCCGCCGGCGCCGCCGTTGAATCTGGGTCCATGCCGCGGCCCGAGCCCAAGGCTGAGCCAAAAGCCGAGCCAAAAGCCGAGCCAAAAGCCGAGCCAAAAGCCGAGCCAGCACTGGCGCGGATTGCACAGCAGACGCCGGTGATGCCGCCAAAACCGCAGGCGGTGACCGCGAAGCCGCGACAAGATGCCCCAGAGACCAGCCTCAGCCCGCCGCGGTCGGCTGAACCAGGACCGAAATCGGGCCCAGCTCCCGAAGCGCAGTCGCCCGCCTTGGTCGAGGTCCGTCAATCGCCACCAGACAGTGACGCACCCAAATCGGACAGAATTCCGGCCCCGGTTGAGGAGCGCATCGCTGCGCCTTTGCCGTCAAAGGACAGTCGTGTGACTGCACAATCTGTCGCTGCCCCGGCACCAGCAACAGCACCAGTCGAGGCGCCGCGCACCGCTGTGAACGGGGGAGCCGGTTGGCTGAGCAGCCGCGACCCCAAACGCTATACGCTGCAATTGGTTGGCGCGCGCGACCGGGCGGCGATCGAGAAATTCATCGGGGACAATGCGGTGGCGGCACCCTTTGCCGTGTTTGAAAGGACGCTGAATGGAGCACCCTGGTACTCACTGGTGGCCGGTGACTATCCTGATCGGACGGCGGCAATCGCCGCGCGCGAACGCCTTCCCGACCGTCTGGAGCGCTCCGGTGTGTGGCCCCGTACTTTCGAATCCATCCAAAAAGCGAAGTAAAATCAATCGCTTGTGCCGGCGCCATGGCAAGGCCGGGGCCCTGTCCGGCAAAATGGTGGTTCGAATATTCTGATTCTATTATCCTAGTCTGTCCGGCTCACCGCCGGGGCGGTAGCGGCAGCCTGGTCGCGCGGCCCTGTGCCAGCGGTCGGGGACCCGGCCCATGCCGGGATGCTGCGGCAACAGTGCGGGATCTGCGTTGCAGTGTGTCCCTGCCGGTTCCGTTGCCACCTGCGGCCCAGCCACGAGACGATCGCGGCCGGACTGGACTGACCTGAGTAGAGAAAAGAAGAGGTATGCGATGAGTTACGGTGCATTGCCGCCGAAACAGGGACTGTACGACCCGGCACACGAGCATGACGCTTGCGGCGTCGGTTTTGTCGCGCATATCAAGGGCGAGCGACGTCACGAGATCATCCGTCAGGGCCTGACGATACTTGAACGCCTGCATCATCGCGGTGCCGTCGGCGCCGATCCGCGTGCCGGTGACGGTGCCGGCCTGCTGTTGCAGCTGCCGGATGCGTTTTTCCGGGCCGTGGTTGACTTCGGGCTGCCGGAGATGGGGCGGTATGCCGTCGGTATGCTGTTTCTCCCGCGCGACGCCGGTGCGTGCGCCGAGGCGCAACAGGTGGTCGAGGAATTCGTGGTTGCGGAGGGGCAGACGGTCCTCGGGTGGCGCGATGTCCCGGTCGACAACAGTGGCCTCGGTTACAGCGTGTTGCCGACCGAGCCGGTGATCCGCCAGGTGTTTGTCGGTTGCGAAGACGGTTGTGTCGATCAGCAGGCGTTCGAGCGCAAGCTGTTCGTGATCCGCAAGCAGATCGACAACCGCATCCGCGAAACCGCGCACGATCACCATCGTTCGTTCTACTTCACGTCGTTTTCTTCACGCACCATCGTCTACAAGGGCATGCTGCTGGCGGGCCAGGTCGGCGAGTTTTACAAGGACCTCAGCGACGAGCGTATGGTCTCTGCATTGGCGCTGGTGCATCAGCGCTTCTCGACCAATACCTTCCCGACCTGGGACCTCGCCCATCCGTTCCGCATGATCGCGCACAATGGCGAGATCAATACGCTGCGCGGCAACGTCAACTGGATGGCTGCGCGCCGCGAGTCGATGGCCTCGGAGATCCTTGGTGACGACCTCGCCAAGATCTGGCCGTTGATCCCCGAGGGGCAGTCGGATTCGGCGTGTTTCGACAACGCGCTTGAACTGCTGGTCGCCGGCGGTTACTCGATGGCGCACGCGATGATGATGCTCATCCCCGAGGCGTGGTCGGGCAACCCCCTGATGGACCCGGATCGCCGCGCGTTTTACGAGTACCACGCAGCCCTGATGGAACCGTGGGACGGACCGGCCGCCGTCGCTTTCACTGACGGGCGCCAGATCGGAGCCACACTCGACCGCAACGGCCTGCGTCCGGCGCGTTACCTGGTCACCGACGATGACCTCGTGGTCATGGGTTCGGAGATGGGCGTGCTGCAGATTCCGGAGCACAAGATCATCAAGAAGTGGCGCTTGCAGCCGGGCAAGATGTTCCTGATCGACATGGAACAGGGCCGCATCATCGACGACGAAGAGGTCAAGGCCAGCCTGGCCACGGCCAAGCCCTATCAGGATTGGCTGGACAAGACGCAGATCGATCTATTCGACCTGCCATCGGTGGTCGGGGCGATGTCGCCCGATCCCGACACCCTGCTCGACCGTCAGCAGGCGTTTGGCTATACGCAGGAGGACGTGAAGTTCCTGCTGACGCCGATGGTGCTGACCGGCCAGGAGGCGATCGGCTCGATGGGTGCGGACAATCCGCCTGCCGTGCTTTCGAGCAAGCCGAAGCCGCTGGCGAACTATTTCAAACAGCTGTTCGCCCAGGTCACCAACCCGCCGATCGACCCGATCCGCGAAGAGATCGTAATGTCGCTGGTGTCGCTGATCGGCCCGCGACCCAACCTTTTGGGCCTGGATTCCGGGGGCGAAAACATGCGCCTGGAGGTCAGCCAGCCGGTGTTGACCAACGAAGACCTGGAACGCGTCCGCAACATCGAAGACAGCTGTGCCGGTTTCCGCACCAAGACCCTGGGCATCACCTATCCGGTGACCCAGGGTGAATCGGGCATGGCCACAGCGCTGGAGGCCCTGTGCCAGGCGGCCGAAAATGCAGTGCGCGCCGGGTTCAACATCCTGATCCTGTCGGATCGCCCGGTGGATGCGGACAACGTGTCGATCCCCGCCCTGCTCGCCACCTCGGCAGTACATCACCACCTGATCCGTCGCGGCCTGCGCACCGAATCCGGCCTGGTCATCGAAACCGGCGCGGCGATCGAGGTGCATCACTTCGCGACGCTCGCGGGCTATGGCGCCGAGGCGATCAACCCCTATCTGGCGTTCGATACCATCCAGGCGATCCTGCCGTCGCTGCATGATGCGCCGCCACTCGAGGAGGCCCGCTACCGTTACGTCAAAGCGGTCGGCAAGGGCCTGTTCAAGGTCATGTCCAAAATGGGCATCTCGACCTACCAGTCCTATTGCGGGGCACAGATATTCGATGCGGTCGGCCTGTCGACTGCATTCGTCAACCAGTACTTCACCGGCACGTCGACGACCATCGAGGGTATCGGTCTGGCAGAGGTGGCGGCCGAGGCCCTGCGCTGGCATCGCAATGCCTACGGAAATGCGCAGATCTACCGCAAGCACCTGGACGTCGGTGGGGACTATGCCTTCCGCCTGCGCGGTGAAGGCCACGTGTGGACCCCTGAGACCATCGCCAAGCTTCAGCATGCGGTACGCGGCAACAACGCTGCCACCTACGCCGAGTTCTCGCGCACGGTCAACGAGCAGAACGAAAACCTGCTGACCCTGCGCGGCCTGTTCGAGTTCAAATTTGCGGCGCAGCCCATACCGCTCGACGAGGTCGAACCCGCGAAGGAGATCGTCAAGCGCTTTGCCACCGGGGCGATGTCGTTCGGCTCGATCTCCTACGAGGCGCACTCGACCCTGGCCCGGGCGATGAATGCGATCGGAGGCAAGTCCAATACCGGCGAGGGTGGCGAGGAGCCCGAGCGCTTCAACCCGCTGCCCGATGGCTCGATGAATCCGGAACGCTCGGCAATCAAGCAGGTGGCCTCCGGCCGTTTCGGTGTGACCACCGAATACCTGGTGAATGCCGACGACATCCAGATAAAGATGGCGCAGGGCGCCAAGCCTGGCGAGGGTGGCCAGCTGCCCGGCCACAAGGTCAACAAGCAGATCGCGCGGGTGCGTCACTCGACCCCTGGCGTCGGCCTGATCTCGCCGCCGCCACACCATGACATCTACTCGATCGAGGATCTGGCGCAACTGATCCACGACCTCAAGAATGTCAACCCGAAAGCACGCATCTCGGTGAAACTGGTATCTGAGGTCGGTGTGGGTACGGTCGCCGCGGGCGTCTCCAAGGCGCATGCCGATCACGTGACCATATCGGGATACGATGGCGGTACAGGCGCTTCGCCGCTGACCTCGATCAAGCATGCGGGCTCGCCCTGGGAGATCGGCCTGGCCGAGACGCATCAGACGCTGGTGCTCAACCGCCTGCGCAGCCGCATCGCAGTACAGGCCGACGGCGGAATGCGCACCGGTCGCGACGTGGTCGTAGCGGCGTTGCTGGGTGCCGACGAGATCGGATTTGCCACCGCGCCGCTGATCGCCGAGGGCTGCATCATGATGCGCAAATGCCATCTGAATACCTGCCCGGTCGGCGTGGCCACACAGGATCCGGATCTGCGCAAGCGCTTCACCGGCAAGCCCGAGCACGTGATCAATTATTTCTTCTTCGTCGCCGAAGAGGTCCGCCAGCTGATGGCGCAGCTCGGTTTCCGGACCTTCCAGGAGATGATCGGCCAGATGGACCGGCTCGACATGCGCCGCGCGATAAACCATTGGAAGGCGCACGGTCTGGACTACAGTCGCCTGCTGACCAAGCCGAGCGCTGCCGAGGGGGATACTGTGTACTGTTCACAGACCCAGGATCACGGTATCGACAGGGCGCTCGACAACAAGCTGATCGAGCTGGCCGGGCCGGCCCTGGAAAAAGGTGAAAAGGTCCGGATCGATATCGACATCCAGAACGTCAACCGCACGTTTGGCGCCCTGCTCTCCGGCCGCGTCGCCGAAAGGTACGGGTTTGCCGGCCTGCCGGAAGACACGATCAAGATCAACGCCAGGGGAACAGCGGGGCAGTCGTTCGGCGCCTGGCTGGCGCATGGCGTGACCATCGAGCTGGCGGGCGAAGGCAATGATTACGTCGGCAAGGGCCTGTCCGGCGGTCGTTTGGTGATCTATCCCCCGGCCGAGTGTCAGATCGACAGGGCCGAAGACAACATCATCGTCGGCAATACCGTGCTTTACGGCGCGATCAAGGGCGAGTGCTATTTCCGCGGTGTCGCGGGTGAGCGTTTTGCGGTCCGCAACTCCGGCGCCACAGCGGTCGTCGAAGGTGTCGGTGATCACGGTTGCGAGTACATGACCGGTGGCATCGTCGTGGTGCTCGGTTCGACCGGACGCAATTTTGCCGCCGGCATGTCAGGTGGTATTGCCTACGTGCTGGACGAGGACGATACGTTCGAACAGCGCTGCAACCTGGCGATGGTGGAACTCGAGCCGATCGCGGCCGAGGATGACGCACTCGAGTCGTTGGCGCACCAGGGCGGTGATCTGGAGTCGCACGGCCGGGTCGACGTCTCGCACGATATGACGCGGTTCGATGCCATCCGCCTGCGGCAGTTGGTCGAGAGCCATCTTGCCCACACGGGCTCTGCGGTGGCGCAACGGGTACTTGATGACTGGGAAAACTGGCTGCCGAAGTTCAAGAAGGTGATGCCAGTCGACTATCGTCGCGCATTGAGCGAGATGCAGAGTGAGCAGGAAAGGACGAAATCGGCGGCCTGAGCCGTTTCGCTGACAGGACGGCGCGGGCGCTGCGCCCGCTCAGGTCCACTGCTACAGACAGCAGGAATCGAAAAAGGCGTGTGGATACGCCTTTTTTCAACGAGACAAATGCAAGAAGGGTCGGCTCCCTTTTTGGGGACGGGAATACATGGGAAAGCCAACAGGTTTCAAAGAGATTCAGCGCGTGAATCTGAGTTACGCGCCGGTCGCGGATCGGATAACGCATTACAACGAGTTCACGATTGCACTGCCCGATGTCGAGGTCAGTCAGCAGGGTGCTCGCTGTATGGATTGCGGTATCCCGTTCTGTCACCAGGGCTGCCCGGTGGACAACCTGATCCCGGACTGGAACGATCTGGTCTACCAGGGCGACTGGCGCGCGGCGATCGACGTCCTGCACTCCACCAATAACTTCCCCGAATTCACCGGCCGCATCTGTCCTGCACCGTGCGAGGCCTCTTGCACGCTCAACATTGACGATGCCCCGGTCACCATCAAGAACATCGAGCTGTCGATCGTGGAGAAGGCCTGGGCCGAAGGCTGGATCCAGCCACAGATTGCCGCCCACAAGACCGGCAAACGTGTCGCAGTGGTCGGTTCAGGGCCGGCCGGCATGGCCGCCGGGCAGCAGTTGGCGCGTGCTGGCCACAACGTGGTCGTTTACGAGAAGCAGGACGGTATCGGCGGTCTATTGCGCTACGGCATCCCCGATTTCAAGCTCGAGAAGCAGGTCATCAAGCGCCGCATGGGGCAGATGAAGGCCGAGGGTGTGAAGTTCCGCACCAACACCCACGTCGGTGGACCGCATTTCCCGACCCAGCGTCTGTTCGATGAGTTCGATGCCGTGGTGCTGACCGGTGGTGCGGAGAAACCGCGCGACCTGCCGGTCGCCGGTCGCGAACTGGAGGGCATCCACTTCGCGATGGACTTCCTGCGCGCCAACAGCAAGGTGGTACAGGCGGTGCCGGGGGCGGAGGAAGGCCTGATCAGTGCCGCAGGCAAGCACGTGGTCGTCATCGGTGGCGGTGATACCGGGTCGGATTGCATTGGCACCTCCAATCGTCACGGGGCGGCCTCGGTGACGCAGATCGAGATCCTCGACAAGCCGCCGGCAATGGAAGACAAGGGGCTGACCTGGCCTGACTGGCCAAACAAGCTGCGCACCTCGTCCTCGCAGGAAGAAGGCTGCGAGCGGCTTTGGAACGTGGTCACCAAGGAATTCCTCGGCGACAAGAATGGCAAACTGCGCGCGCTGCATTGCGCACTGGTCCGCTGGGACAGGGACGAAGGCGGTCGCTGGCAGATGTCAGAGGTCGAAGGTTCGGATTTCGAACTGAAGGCAGACCTGGTCACTCTGGCGATGGGCTTCGTGCACCCGGTGCACGAGGGTATGCTCGCCGATCTCGGCGTTGCCCTCGACAGCCGCGGCAATGTGCAGGGGGTTACCGAGGGTGCCGAGGCGTACAAGACGTCGATCGAAGGCGTGTTCAGCGCCGGCGACATGCGCCGTGGTCAGTCGCTGGTGGTCTGGGCGATCCGCGAAGGGCGGCAGTGCGCACGTGCGGTGGACGAGTACTTGATGGGTATGACCAGCCTGCCGCGCTGACCTCTTCGTCTGGGGTGGTGTACGGATGCACTTTGCGCCGTCCCTCCCCTGCTTCCGGCAATCATTGGCGCCTTGGGCGGTTAACAAAATGTCTGATCTGAAAAACGACCGATTCCTCCGCGCCCTGATGCGCCAGCCCGTGGACGCAACGCCCGTATGGATGATGCGCCAGGCCGGAAGGTACCTGCCCGAGTACCGCGCAACACGCGAGAAGGCCGGCAGTTTCATGGACCTGTGCATGAACCCCGACCTGGCGTGCGAGGTCACGCTGCAGCCGCTCGAACGGTTCCCGCTCGATGCCGCGATCCTGTTTTCCGATATTCTGACCATCCCCGATGCGATGGGGCTGGGGCTGTATTTCAGCGAGGGCGAGGGGCCGCGTTTCAAGCGCCCTGTCCGTGACAGGGCGGCGATCGATGCCCTTGGCGTGCCCGATCCGGAGCAGGATCTGCGCTACGTGATGGATGCGGTGCGCACCATTCGCCGCGAGCTGAACGGGCGCGTGCCGTTGATCGGTTTTTCCGGCAGCCCCTGGACCCTGGCGACCTACATGATCGAGGGCAGCAGCACCAAGACCTTTGCCCGCTCCAAAGGCATGATGTTCGACGAACCGGCGCTGATGCACAGCCTGCTCGACAAGCTGGCTGCGGCGGTGACCGAATATCTCAATGCCCAGGTCGCGGCCGGTGCCCAGGCGCTGATGGTGTTCGATACCTGGGGCGGCACGTTGTCGCCGCGCGACTACAAGGCCTTTTCGCTGGCCTATATGCAGCGCATCGTCGATGGGCTGACGCGCGAGGCGGATGGCCGCAAGGTCCCGGTGATCCTGTTCACCAAGGGCGGCGGCCAGTGGCTGGAGCTGATGGCAGATACCGGCTGTGATGCCCTGGGGCTGGACTGGACCACCGATATCGGTGATGCACGTGCCAGGGTCGGTGACCGCGTGGCACTGCAGGGCAATCTCGATCCCTGCACCCTGTACGCCTCTCCGCAGGCCATCCGGCGATCTGTCGGTGAGATCCTGGCGAGCTACGGTAAAGGCTCAGGGCATGTATTCAACCTGGGTCATGGCATCCACCCGACAATCCCGCCTGAGCATGCGGCGGCGATGATCGAGGCGGTACACGAACTCAGCCGGCCCTACCACGCGACCTGATTATCGGTAGCTCGGGGCAGGTCACCACAGCGGCGCGTTGTTGCGCAGCAGCTCGGCGATATGCTGCTGGAACTCCGCCGGTCCGTGAGCGCTGAAAAGCTGTCGACTGGTGAACTTGCCATTTTCCTTGACCTGTTCAGAGAACAGTAAGGGGCGCCCGTGGCGTTGGGCGAAGTCCTTCAGCCAGTTGAGCGCCCGCGGCGGGATCTTTCTGCCCACTGGTACCGCCACGTCGACCGGAAGACCGCGCCACGTGGTCTTGTTGAATATCACGATGACCTTGGCGTTGTCCGGCTTCATCCAGTCGGGCAAAGGGCTTTCAGCGACGATCCAGCCGCAATTGAAATTGATGCACGGGTCTTTCGGACGGTTTGCGTAGTCGTCGCAACCCTGGCCGGTGCTGTGCGGACAGGGCCTGCCTGGATGCACCGGATGGCCCTGTATCTCCATCTGCACCCAGCCGTCACAACAGGCGGTGCAGGGTTCGCATTGACGAACGGACGGCGGTTGGCGCGGGCTCAAATGCGGTATACCGACTTGGTCATCAGCTTGGCGGTGATCTTCATCAGTGTGCGAATGGGCGCCGGTAGCGGCACCCCGCCGTGATCCCTGGCCTTGCGTCCGTGTTCTATCTCGTCGGTCTTCATCTGCTCGAGGATGGAACGTGTGCGCTGATCCTCGTCCGGGACCTCGTTGAGGTGGCCGTCGAGATGGCTCTCGACCTGTCTCTCGGTCTCGGACACGAAACCCAGGCTCCATCGGTCGCCGGCGATGCCTGCGGCGGCGCCGATCGCGAATGAGCCGGCATACCACAGCGGGTTGAGCAGACTCAGTCGGCCGCCGAGTTCCTCGACGCGCTGCTCACACCAGTCGAGGTGATCGTTCTCTTCCGCCGCCGAGCGCTCCATGCTGCTGCGCACCACCGGGTCGCGCGCCGTCAGGGCCTGGCCCTGGTATAGCGCCTGGGCACACACCTCGCCGGTATGGTTGATGCGCATCAGGCGGGCGATGTGGTCGCGCTGCACCTCGCTCAATTCCGCTTCTGGCAGGTCTAGCGATGGGTTGCGGCGCTCGGTCACCTGCGGCCTGCCAAACAGAGTGCGCAGTGCCTGATCGGCACTGATCAGCAGCGAGTCAGCAGGTGAAAAACGGCGTTGTTCCATGTCGGCATCTCCGAACCGCGCAGTGCACGCGCGGTGTTGCGGTGCCCATATTAGCAACTTCAGACCGGACGGCGTGGCGATCAGGCACTCGGGCGATCCCGCAGCTGGCGGGCCAGCAATTCCACCGGATGCAGCACCTCGACGGCCGGATCCCTGTCGCGCAGGCCGTCGGCCAGGTGCATTGCGCAACCGACGTTGCCGGTCAGCACGATGTGCGCCGTACCCGGCGGTATGCGGTCGAGCAACGGTTGGCGCAGCCGCGCGGCCGTGCCCGGCCGGCGCAGCATGTAGTCGCCGGCGGCCCCGCAACACTGCCCTGCCTCCCCCAGGGAGAGAATCTCCAGTTGCGGGATCAGAGCCAGCAATGCCCTCGCCCAGCCAGCACCGCGATAGACGTTCTCGATGCTGCAGGGGGTGTGCAGCAGCACCTGGCGCGGAAGCGGCGCGAAGTCATCGCCAGTGAAACCACCGCGATCCAGCAGGAACTTGACGATATCGAGATGTCTGCTCGGCATTGCCGGCTGATAGCTGTCGATGTGAATGCCGCAGCCGCTGGCAATGCTGACCACAGCGTCGAGGTCCGGACCGAATGCCGAACGGTTGATGTCGGCCAGTTGTGCCGCAGCGGACAGATCGCCCGAGTGTTGTGACATGGCACCGCAACAGCCGGCAGCAGCCGGTACCGAGACCTGGTACCCGGCGCGTCGTAACAGTTTCGATGCGGCCTGCAATGCGCCGCCCTGCTGGGCCGCACCGGCGCACCCGAGGAACAGGCCGACGCGCGCGCGTGGCGTCTTCATATCGGCCGGGTACTCGCCGGGACGCGGCGCGGGTGGTCCGTGCGCCAGGGCACGTCCCAACTCGTGCAACCTGTGCAACGGCCCCAGCGGCAATGAAAGCGCGGCAGGAACGGCCCGCGCGAGGCGGGTTCCCCAGGTCATTGCACTGCGGTTTTGCACCAATGCGCTCAGCCGCCGCGGTGCATCGTCTGACAGCAGGCTGCGTGCCTGATCGATCAGGTGCCCGTAACGCACCTGCGACGGACAGATCCGTTCGCAACGACGGCAGGTCAGGCAGTTGTCCAGATGCCGGCGCAGCGGCTTGTCGTCTTGCAGTCGGCCGTTCAGCAGGCCCTCGATCAGCGCCAGCCGGCCTCGCGGGGACTCGTTTTCGTTTGCCTCCAAACGGTAGGTGGGGCATTCCGGGAGGCACATGCCGCACTTCACGCAGCGGTCGAGTTCAACCTTGAGAGTTTGCCGGGCTTCGGGGTCACGCATGGCTTATATAATGAGGGCTCCAGAGCAACCTTGTCCGGAATCTTGTATGAGTTATTTTTCGCATCATGTGTTCTTTTGTACGAACCAGCGTGACGATGGCCGCCAGTGCTGCAATCAATGCGGAGCACAGGATGCCCGGGATTATGTCAAGCAGCGGTGCAAACAACTGGGCATCAGCGGTGTGGGCAAAGTCCGTATCAACAACGCCGGTTGCCTGGACCGCTGCGAGTCCGGCCCGGTAATCGTCATCTACCCGGATGAGACCTGGTACACCTATGTGGACAGACAGGATCTGGATGAGATCATCGACCGCCACCTGGTGGCGGGTCAGACAGTCGAGCGCCTCAAGATCGACCATCCCTGACCTGGGTAACGGAATCGTGCAAATCCGGTATTGACAACCGAAACAAGATATAAGAATATGCTCACATACTGATCGTGATTGATCAGTTCTCCTCCATCCTCCTTTGGTGGTTACTATTAGCGCGACGTCCCCCGTCGCGCTTTTTTTTGCCTGCACTGCCTGTTTTTCAGAGCCGGTTCCTGGATCACGATCTGTGCAGACGAGATCAAGGGCTTGCGTGACAGCGCTTTACTGGGTAAGATTCGCGCCCTTTCGTGAAACAAGCACAAACTCCTTATTGGAGCAGGATTCAATGAGCACCACGGTAAGCGCAAAGCCCGCCGAAGTCCGTCGGGAATGGTTGTTGGTAGATGCCGAAGGCAAGACCTTGGGTCGCCTGGCCTCCGAGATTGCCCGTCGTCTGAAGGGCAAACACAAACCAATATTCACCCCGCACGTCGATACCGGCGATTACATCGTGGTGGTAAATGCCGAGAAGGTTGCCGTTACCGGCAACAAGCTGAAGGACAAGATGTACCATCACGTGACCGGTTACGTGGGTCATCTGAAGACCATCAGCCTTGAAAAGCAGCTGCAGAAAGCCCCGGAGCGCGTCATCGAGACCGCCGTGCGTGGCATGCTGCCGCGCAATCCGCTGGGTCGCTCCATGATGAAGAAGCTGCGTATCTTCGCCGGCCCCGAGCACACACACCAGGCACAGCAGCCCAAGCCGCTGGATATCTGAGAACGGAACAGAGCATGGCACAACAGATGAATTACGGAACCGGCCGCCGCAAGACCTCCACGGCCCGCGTATTCCTCAACAGCGGCAACGGCAGCATTACGGTCAACGGCCGTCCGCTGGACACGTTTTTCGGTCGCGAGACCGCGCGCATGGTCGTGCGCCAGGCGCTTGTCGTCACCGATATGAGCGACAAGGTCGATGTCAACGTAACGGTCACCGGTGGTGGTACCACTGGTCAGGCCGGTGCAATCCGCCACGGCATTGCCCGTGCGCTGGTCGAATATGACGAGAATATGCGTTCGTCGCTGCGCCGCGCCGGGTTTCTGACCCGTGACGCCCGCATGGTCGAGCGTAAGAAAGTCGGTTTGCACAAGGCGCGCAAGCGTCCGCAGTACTCGAAGCGCTAACGCGCAAATCGCAGTACCGACGTGTCTGGCCCTTGGCCTCTCCGGCCCCGGGCCTTTCTTTTGGGGCGTAGCTCAATTGGCAGAGCGACGGACTCTGACTCCGTAGGTTGTAGGTTCGACCCCTACCGCCCCAGCCATTTCCCCCGAACGCGCAGCGATCGCACACCCAATGCCGCATTGCGGTAGGGGGCGGACCGATAAAGGTTCGACGAAGGCGCGTAGCGCCGAAGAACGTCGCGCCTTGGCGCGGCGGCCCGCAGGGCGAGGGCTTTAGCCCGAGTACCCCTACCGCCCCAGCCATTTCCCCCGAACGCGCAGCGATCGCACACCCAATGCCGCATTGCGGTAGGGGGCGGACCGATAAAGGTTCGACGAAGGCGCGTAGCGCCGAAGAACGTCGCGCCTTGGCGCGGCGGCCCGCAGGGCGAGGGCTTTAGCCCGAGTACCCCTACCGCCCCAGCCATTTCCCCCGAACGCGCAGCGATCGCACACCCAATGCCGCATTGCGGTAGGGGGCGGACCGATAAAGGTTCGACGAAGGCGCGTAGCGCCGAAGAACGTCGCGCCTTGGCGCGGCGGCCCGCAGGGCGAGGGCTTTAGCCCGAGTACCCCTACCGCCCCAGCCAACTCTCCTGAATCGTATTTTGTCTGTGCACCTACGGCAGCAGGCGGCTTGCAAGAGTGGGGGGTTGCGAACCAAGTTCCGCTACACCGCTTCCGGGCTGACAGCATGCGACGAAAAACGTTGCCGAGGCCTTTTTGTTGCACAGATGTGCCTCCCCACCACTGCTTCCGTCTTTTTATGCCGCCATAGCTATTTGGCAAACCTGATTAGCTTGTGCTCGCAACTTACTAAAAAAAATAACTTTATGAATTTACAGAAATTTGCGCCCATGCCCTGTGTCGCATTTCTGCCACGACAAAAAAATTTGTGCATTTTTTGCAAAAAAGACTGGTGTTGTGGCACAACCCGCACTATTATTCTGCCTGCACAGCTTTTCTTTAACCAAAACCTTTACGGGAGTTCTCAATGAACAAGAAGCTTATCGCTGCCGCCATCGGCGCAGCAGTTGTCGCGGCCCCGGCTGCATTCGCAGACGCCACCGTCTACGGCAAGATGCACACCAGCGTCAACATGAACGATTCCAGCGTCGCCAACTCCGACAACTACACTGTCACCAGCAACGCCTCGCGTCTGGGTTTCAAGGGTTCGGAAGACCTCGGCAACGGCCTGAAAGCGGTCTACCAGATCGAGTTCGGCATCAGCTCTGACGGCGGTCCTGCCCAGACCAACCCGAACACCGGTCCGCGTACCCCGGTCGACAACCACCGCAACACCTTCGTCGGCCTGGCCGGCGACTGGGGTACCGTCGTGGTTGGTCGTCATGACACCCCGGCCAAGATCGCCTTCTACGCCACCGGCAACGAGGTTCTTGGTGACTCGATCATGGACCTGAACAGCGGCGTCGCCGGCGTGTTCACCGAAGTGCGTGCCAGCAACGCGATCGCCTACGTGTCGCCGAGCTTCTCGGGCTTCACCATGGCCGCCGCAGTGGTCCCGGGCGAAGAGAGTGTTGCCGCCAACGGCGCCAATGCCGCTGATGGCATCTCCGACCACTACTCGGTTGGCCTGATGTATTCGGGCTTTGGCCTGAAGGCTGGTATCGGCTACGAGAACCTGCACGAGCAGGCACTCGGCGGTACGGGCGACGACCAGGAGATGATCCAGGCCGGCGCGAGCTACACCTTCAACAACTTCAGCGTCGGCGCTCAGTACGAGTCTGACGACAACCGTGGCGCTGTCACCGGTGCTGACTACGAAGCCTGGGGTCTGACCGCCAAGGCTACCTTCGGCAACAATGCTGTCAGCGCGATCTACACGACCTCCGAGACGAAGAATGCCGCTGGCGCTACCACCTCTGACACCGATGGCTGGGGTCTGGCTGCTGAGCACAACTTCAGCAAGCGCACCAAGGTGTACGTTGCCTACGCAACTGAAGACGAAGATGTCGGTAACAGCGATCAGGATTCGTTCTCGATCGGTATGATCCACGACTTCTAATCAACGATTAGACTGACGTGATCAAAAACGGGGCCTTCGGGCCCCGTTTTTTTGCACCCGCAAATCCTGTTGTGAATGGACCCCCCCGAATACTGGGCAGCACAGCTGTATGGGAATCGCATCTCGCGGGGGGTGCACGGGGTGGATATGATGGCCGGGACGGATTCAGCAACAGATCGCCTGCTGGAGAGGTTCCTGCGACAGTGCCGCATTGCAGCCCAATCCCCATTTCTGGTGAACCCGGGCGTTATTGCGAAAATACTTTAGCTTTAGGCGCCAACTCACCGCCTCTAAGAATATTTTGTGTATTCAACGGCTTGCGATGTGATGGGTGTCGCGTTTTTACCACTCGGCTTGCTCGCTGTGGAAAAATTGCCAAAATTCGCTTGCCTTGTTGCCGGTCGGTCACTATTATTAGGGCTGCACAGCTTTTCTCTAAACCAACACCTCATTACGGGAGTTCTCAATGAACAAAAAGCTTATCGCTGCAGCCATCGGCGCAGCTGTTGTCGCCGCCCCGAGTGCATTCGCCGAAAGCGTCGTCTACGGCAAGATGCACACCAGCGTCAACATGAACGATTCGAGCGTCGCCAACTCCGACAACTACACGGTCACCAGCAACGCCTCGCGTCTGGGTTTCAAGGGTTCGGAAGACCTGGGTAACGGCCTGAAGGCGATCTACCAGATCGAATTCGGCATCAGCTCCGACGGCGGCCCCGCGCAGACCAACCCGAACACCGGGCCGCGCACCCCGATCGATAACCAGCGTAACACCTTCATCGGCCTGGCCGGCGACTGGGGTACCGTTGTGGTTGGTCGTCATGACACCCCGGCCAAGATCGCCTTCTATGCCTCTGGCAACGAGCGCCTCGGCGACTCGATCCTCGACCTCAACAGCGGTGTCGCAGGCGTGTTCACCGAAGTGCGTGCCAGCAACGCGATCGCCTACGTGTCGCCGAGCTTCGCTGGCTTCACGGCTGCTGCCGCAATCGTCCCGGGGGAAGAGACTGGTGCCAACAGCTCCAACAACCTGGCTGACCACGCCTCGTTCGGTGTGATGTACTCGGGCTTTGGCCTGAAGGCCAGCGTGGGCTACGAGATCCTGGACGACCAGGCGCTCGGCGGTTCTGGTAAAGACCAGGAGATGATCCAGGCCGGCGCAAGCTACACCTTCAACAACTTCAGCGTTGGTGCGCAGTATGAGACCGACGACAACCGCGGTGCTGTCACCAATGCTGACTACGAAGCATGGGGTCTGACCGCCAAGGCTACCTTCGGCAACAATGCTGTCAGCGCCATCTACACGACCTCGGAGTCGAAGAACCCTGCCGGTGTCACCACGTCTGACACCGACGGCTGGGGTCTGGCTGCTGAGCACAACTTCAGCAAGCGCACCAAGGTGTACGTTGCCTACGCAACTGAAGACGAAGATGTCGGTAACAGCGATCAGGACTCGTTCTCGATCGGTATGATCCACGACTTCTAATCAACGATTAGACTGACGTGATCAAAAACGGGGCCTTCGGGCCCCGTTTTCTTTTCTCGCAAGTCGAGCCGGTGGCGTTGCCAGCCCGGCTCCACCGCCAGCTGCGTCAGCCCGTCAGGGCTCGATCACCCTCGGGCCATTCGGCGTGCCGAGAATCAGCACATCCGCCGGGCGATGGGCGAAGATGCCGACCGTGACGACACCGGCCAGTTGATTGATCTGTGTCTCGAGCTTCATGGGTTCCATGATTTCGAGGCCATGGACATCGAGGATCAGGTTGCCGTTGTCGGTGACGAAGTTTTCTCGCCACACGGGATTGCCACCGAGCGCCACCAGCTCGCGTGCTACATAGCTGCGCGCCATCGGAATCACTTCCACCGGCAACGGGAAAGCACCCAGAACATCGACAAGTTTGCTCTCGTCTGCAATGCAGATGAACTTCTTGCTCGCCGAGGCGACAATTTTTTCCCGGGTCAGGGCGCCACCGCCACCCTTGATCAGGTGGAGTTGGCGGTTGGACTCGTCTGCACCGTCTACGTACACCTCAAGCCCTCCCGTCGCGTTCAGATCGAGCACTGGAATCCCGAGTTTCTTCATGCGTTGGGTCGACGCTTCCGAGCTCGAGACCGCGCCGTCGAAACGGTCCTTGACCGCGGCGAATGCGTCGATGAAGTGATTGACTGTGGACCCGGTGCCGACGCCGATGATGCCGCCACCCGGCAGGTAATCGATTGCGGCAATCGCTGCCTGCTTCTTCATTTCGTCTGCGTTCATTTCTGCCCTCTTTACGCGCCGGCTGCAGCCGGTCAGGTTTTGATCAGGCCGCAGACGTTATCACTGAACCGCAACGATCGGCCACAGCGGCGGCATAATGTGATCGACTGCCTTACACTAGCGCCGCGGGTCAGTCGTGCAGATCGACCTGTTGTCGAAATCAACGAGAGACTCCTCATGCCACGCACCTATATAGAGAAGATCCTGCGCGCCCGCGTATACGACGTCGCTGTCGAGACGCCGCTCGAAAGGGCATCCCGACTGTCGGCAAGAGTCGGTAATCAGGTCCTGCTCAAGCGCGAAGACACGCAGCAGGTGTTCTCGTTCAAGCTGCGCGGTGCCTACAACAAGATCTACCAGTTGCCCGAGGAGCAGCGTGCAGGCGGCGTGATCGCGGCCTCCGCCGGCAATCATGCGCAGGGGGTCGCCCTGGCCGGGCAGCGGCTGGGCGTGACGACGACGATAGTGATGCCGGTCACGACACCCGCGATCAAGGTCGAGACCGTGCGTCGACTCGGTGGCAAGGCAGTCCTTCAGGGCGATTCCTACGACGACGCTTTCGCCTATGCGACCAAGCTGGCGAGCGACAAGGGTCTGACATTCATTCATCCGTTCGACGATCCGGATGTGATCGCGGGACAGGGAACGATCGGCATGGAGTTGCTGCGTCAACACGCCGATCCGATTCACGCGGTGTTTGTTCCGGTTGGCGGCGGAGGTCTGATCGCCGGCGTCGCGGCGTACATCAAAGACATCCGACCCGAGATCAAGGTGATTGGTGTCGAGCCGGAAGACGCGCCGACGCTGGAGCGTGCGCTCGCCGCCGGACGGCGCGTGACCTTGCCGCGCGTCGGACTTTTTGCTGACGGTGTCGCGGTAAGGCAGATTGGTGAGGAGCCTTTCCGCATCGCACGCAAGACGGTCGACGAGGTGATCCTGGTCAGCACGGATGAGATCTGTGCCGCAATCAAGGATGTGTTCGACGATACCCGCAGTGTCGCGGAGCCGGCAGGTGCTCTGGCGATTGCGGGTATCAAGAAGTACGTCGCTCGCGAAGGGATAACGGATCAGACGCTGATCGGCATTCTGAGTGGGGCGAATGTCAACTTCGACAGGCTGCGTCATATCGCCGAGCGTGCGGAGGTCGGAGAGCAGCGGGAGGCGCTGTTGGCAGTGAAGATCCCGGAAAAGCCCGGTAGCTTCCTGGCGTTCTGTCGGGCGCTCGGCAAGCGCAGCATCACCGAGTTCAACTACCGCTACGCGGATCAGAGCGATGCCATGGTGTTTTGCGGCGTTGAGTTGCGCAATGGCTATGCCGAGCGAGCCGAGTTGGTCGAGCTGCTGGTTGGCAAAGGATTCGACGTGGTCGATCTCACTGACAATGAGACAGCGAAGCTACATATCCGCTATATGGTCGGGGGGCATGCTCCCAACGCGCTTGACGAAAAGCTCTTTCGCTTCGAGTTCCCCGAGCGGCCAGGCGCACTGTTGGACTTTCTCAAAGGCTTGTCTCGCGGCTGGAACATCAGCCTGTTTCATTACCGCAACCACGGTGCGGCGTACGGGCGCGTGCTTGTCGGTGTGCAGCTGGACCGCAAGGCCGTGCGCGAGTTTCGTACCTACATGCAAACGGCTGGATATGCATACAGTGAAGAGACTGATAACGCGGCTTACCGATTGTTCGCCAGGGGCGGGTGACTAGGGTCGGTAGAGGCTGCAGGGTTGCCGCAGGCATGAAAAAAGCCCAACCGGATCCGGTTGGGCTTTTTTGTGCTTACCGCTTGATCAGGCCTTCTTGCGTGGTCTGACTTTACGCGGACGCGCTACTACTTTTTTTTTGCAGCGGCCTTCTTCTTCGGTGCTGCCTTTTTCTTAGCAGCGGCCTTCTTCTTCGGTGCTGCCTTTTTCTTAGCAGCGGCCTTTTTCTTCGGTGCTGCCTTTTTCTTAGCAGCGGCCTTCTTCTTCGGTGCTGCCTTTTTCTTAGCAGCGGCCTTCTTCTTCGGTGCTGCCTTTTTCTTAGCAGCGGCCTTTTTCTTCGGTGCTGCTTTTTTCTTTGGAGCGGCCTTCTTGGCGGCTGCCTTTTTCTTCGGCGCTGCTTTCTTCTTAGCAGCGACTTTCTTCTTCGGAACCGCAGCCTTCTTGGCTACGGTCTTCTTAGCGGATGCCTTCTTCTTGACTGCCATAAACTCCCTCCGGTTGAACAGGTGCCATAGACCATGGCTTGAGTATAAACAACGAAAACAAAAATACTAGTTTGTCAACGGGTGTATCGACGTTTGCATTCAAGGCTTTAGCGTATTTTTAATATTTCTTTTCTGGTGTGACTCAACGTTGAGTCGATGTATAGCGGGTCGAATCGGATTTGGTGCGTTCGGACCAACGAACATATACCGTTGTCTTGCAGCGCTTTGAAACCTACGCTGCACCTCACAGTGCAGATGCTAAACGTGTGGAAGGGAGCGCTTAATCGCGTGCGACAACATGCAGCGATATCGGCCTGCGCCTACGGCTATAGCAACTGCGATCGGTCACGACGCAGTCGAGTTGTACATCCCAGGGTTGGCTTGGCAGGGCCTCCACGCGTTGCACTTCATGTGCGACCCCGAGAAGGTAGGGACGGCTTGCCAGGCGGTGCTGAAGCGCAAACGAAAATGTGCGGTCGTAATAACCGCCTCCCATGCCGAGTCGATGACAGGCGGGATCGAAGCCAAGCAATGGCACAACGACCAGGT
Source organism: Chromatiaceae bacterium (assembly GCA_024235315.1). Classification (GTDB taxonomy): domain Bacteria; phylum Pseudomonadota; class Gammaproteobacteria; order Chromatiales; family Chromatiaceae; genus Thiosocius. Next base: position 50,808 of record JACKMP010000006.1, read on the forward strand.
CGAGCCGGCGTGCCGAAATCATTGCACCGGCACTTGGAACGGGTTCGGGTATCCCATAGCGGTTGAGTTGCAGGCGGTCACCGGGATGCCAGCGGCAGAACCACAGGTGCCCGTTGCGGAACGGGTGCAGCACTGGCAGGTAGCAGTGCTTGTGCAAGGCCGCTGCACGTGCCATCAGCGGCATGGGATCAATCTCGCCATTGACGCCGACGTATCCGGCCACACGCTTGGCGCGCAGAAATCGTGGGTGTTGCAGGAGTCCACGTATCACCAACGCTTCGGCATCGCTACGGGCTTTTGCCGAGAGCGATGAGCGGAGCTGTTTGAGGTGTTGGCGCAGGGCCTGAGGGTCTTGCATGCGATGGAGAGACATTCCCCGCCTGTGCCGGTACTTGCCGTTATCCTTGAACCGTGGGGTTCAAGTGGGACCGAAACGGCGCCTCAGGCTTTCCGCTACGAGGCGGACTTGCACACTGGCAACCGTGACCCGGTCCCGGGGTGCATAAGCATAGGCTCAAGGGAACATCGGGCCAGCTGTCGAGCACCGCAGGGAATGTCTGAGTAAAGGCTAAACCCAAATGCTTCAGAGTTCCAGCTGAGTGCTGTCGTTGAGCGCAATTTCAATACGCTCACGCAATGAGCGGATGCGCTTGTTGGCCGAGCTTGCAGCGGAATCCTGATCTGATTTTTCCTTCAGCAACTCGTGGGCAAGATTCAGGGCGACCATAACGGCGATGCGGTCGGTGCCGATTACCTTGCCGCTGCCGCGCACTTCCCGCATGCGCGCATCCAGAAATCGTGCTGCGCCAACCAGTTCCTGTTCGGCGCCGGGCTCACAGGAGATCCGATATTCCTTGCCGAGTATGCTGACCGCCACTGCTTCGCCCGAACCGCTCATGCCTCGTCCTCCAGCCGTTTGAGACGGACGATCATGTCCTCGACGCGGGTTCTGGCCTGGCTGTTCTTGTCCGCCAGGCGGTCGCGTTCGGTCATGAGCTCCTGTTCGCGCGCGCGCAGCGTCTTGTTTTCGTCTTTGAGGTGGGTACAGGCACGGATCAGTTCCTCGACACGCACTTCGAGTGCGCGCAGATCCTGTTCCTGGATGCCTTGTTTATCATTGTTGCTCATGAGTTCTCTGACTATAGATTCGGTCGCTGAGCCGGGTCAATGGCGCTGCGTGCTACGATCGCAAATTGACTTGGCCGCCCTGGATTCAAACAATGCACGCGCCCGACGACACAGCCCTCCCCGAGTATGCGGATGCCGCCGCAGCGATGCAGCGCAGTGGCCTTACGCAGAGTCCCGCAGAGGCTCACGGATTTGCCCTCGGTCTGTTGCTCGCCGGGGTGTCAGGGCCGTTGGCGGTCTGGCAGCGCGAATGGTATTCGGCGTTCGATCCGGCCGATGTATTGGCGGGTGAATGCCGTGCCTTGCTGGACCGGCTGTTCGCCAGCGTGCTGGCCGGTGATCGTGACGCAACGATGCCGTTTGCCTTGCTGTTGCCGTCGGACATCAAGGTGGACAGCCGCCGCCTGTCTGCGTTGCGCGACTGGTGCCAGGGGTTTCTGTTCGGTTTGGGACTTGGCGGCGAGGCGGTAACGGCGCGCCTGTCCGTGGAGGCGCGCGGTTTGTTGAACGACTTTGCGGAAATCACCCGTGTCGATACCAGCGATGCTGACAACAGCCCGGAGAATCAGTCGGCTTTGATTGAGATCGAGGAGTACGTGCGCATGGGTGTGATGCTTATCCGTGACGATTTGGGCGGCGCGCGCGAGTAGCGGGAGGTTTGTAGGTATGCAGCTTTCGGAATTCAAACGGCGCCGCCGTCAGTTGATGACCATGATGGGGGCGGGCAGTGTTGCCATTCTGCCGACCAGCGTGGAGGCGGTGCGCAATCGCGACGTCCACCACCCGTACCGACCTGACAGCGACTTCTATTACCTCACCGGTTTCGCAGAACCGGAGGCGGTGATGGTGCTCGTGCCCGGGCGCACGCACGGTGAGTACATCCTGTTCTGTCGCGAAAAGGACCCTGCCAAAGAGCTGTGGGACGGCAGCCGGGTCGGCCTCGATGGTGCTGTTGCGCAGTACGGTGCCGACGATGCGTTTCCGATCTCTGACCTGGATGACATCCTGCCCGGTCTGCTCGAAGAGCGCGAAAGGGTGTTTTTTGCAATGGGATCCGACCCGGCGCTGGACAAGCGCGTATCCGATTGGGTCAGCCAGGTCAGATCGCGCGCGCGCGCCGGCGTGCACGGCCCGATCGAGTTTCTTGCCCTCGATCACTACCTGCACGACATGCGCTTATACAAGAGCCGCGCCGAGGTGACCGTGATGCGCCGCGCTGCGCGCCTCGCCGCGCAGGCACATACCGAGTTGATGCGCCGTGTCGAACCCGGGATGTATGAATATCAGCTGGGCGCTATTTTCAGCCACCACTGCCAGATGGCCGGCGCGTCGCAGCTGGCGTATCCGTCGATTGTCGGTGGTGGCAACAATGCCTGTGTCCTGCACTACATCGAGAACAGCCAACCGCTGAACGACGGTGATCTGGTTCTGGTCGATGCCGGCTGCGAACTCGAATGCTATGCCTCCGACATCACACGCACCTATCCGGTCAACGGCCGCTTCAGTGAACCACAGCGTATCCTTTATGAACTGGTGCTCGAGGCGCAGGCCGCGGCGATCGACAAGGCGCGTGTCGGCAATCACTGGAATGACCCGCACGAGGCGGCAGTGCGCGTACTGACCAAAGGGCTGCTCAAGCTCGGCCTGCTACGCGGCACCCTGGCCAAGGCGTTGAAGGCGAAATCCTACAGCCGCTTCTACATGCACAGGACCGGCCATTGGCTGGGTATGGACGTGCACGATGTCGGCGATTACAAGGTCGATGGGCACTGGCGCCTGCTCGAAAAAGGCATGGTGCTCACCGTTGAGCCGGGGCTGTATATCCCCCAGGGCACAAAAGGCATCGCCAAGAAATGGCAGGGTATCGGTATTCGCATCGAGGATGATGTCCTGGTGACCGATGGCGAGCCCGATGTGCTGAGTCGTGACGTGCCCAAGTCGGTCGAATTGATCGAGTCGGTAATGGCGAAATGACTCGTGATCCTGCCTACGACCTGATCATCGTCGGTGGCGGTATGGTCGGTGCCAGCCTGGCGATTGCGCTGGCGGGGCGTGGTTTGCGCATGGCGCTTATCGAGGCCTATCCGCCCGGCGTCGATGGACAGCCAAGCTACGACGACCGTGCCATCGCGTTGGCCTATGGTTCGAGCCGTATCTTCGATGCCATGGGTGTATGGCCCGCAATGCGCGGGTCGGCCGAGCCGATCCACGACATCCATGTTTCGGATCGCGGGCATTTCGGCTTTACCCGTCTGGCCGCCGAGGACGAGGGCGTGCCGGCACTTGGCTACGTGATCACGGCACGCGAACTCGGCCGGGTATTGCTCGAACAACTGCCACAGGTGGGGTCACTCGATGTCATAGCGCCGGCGAGATTGCTCGGTTTCGTCGACGCCGGCGACCGGGTCAGCGTCGAAGTTGAACGCGATGGCCTGGTCAGTACGCTCGAGAGCAGGCTGCTGGTGGCTGCAGATGGGGGTAACTCGACGATCCGTGAACGGCTCGATGTACCGGTGCAGCGCTGGCAGTACGGGCAGTCTGCTGTGGTGACCAACATCACTCCGGCGCAGGCACACCGCAACGTGGCGTATGAACGCTTCACCGACAGCGGGCCGGTCGCGCTGCTGCCGATGAGTGAAGGTCGCTGCGCCGTGGTATGGACAGTGCTTGATGCACAGGTCGACGAAGTACTCGGCCTCGATGACGGACAGTTCCTCGCCGCTTTTCAACAGCGTTTCGGCTATCGGTTGGGGCGCTTTGAGAAAGTCGGCAAGCGCGCCGCGTACCCGCTCAGCCTGCTGCGCGCACGAGAGTCTGTGCGTGGGCGCGTGGTGGTGATCGGCAATGCGGCACATACGCTGCACCCGATCGCGGGGCAGGGATTCAATCTGGGCATCCGCGACGTGGCGGCATTGGCCGAGGTGATTGACGCCGCATCAGCCGCCGGCAGTGACATCGGTGCGCCGGCGGTGCTCGCGACCTACGAGGCTTGGCGCCAGGCCGAACAGCGCAACGTCGCGCTCGCCACCGATGGACTCGCCCGCCTGTTCACCAACCCGCTGAGTCTGGTGCGTATGGGGCGCAATCTCGGCCTGCTGGCGATGGAGTTGCTGCCGGCGGCCAAGCACCCGCTCGCGCGTGCCGCCATGGGCCTGATGGGGCGCCAGCCGCGGCTGGCCAGGGGGGTGCCATTTGAGTAAACAGGATTTCGATGTCGCCGTGGTGGGCGGCGGTATGGTCGGCGCCGCGTTGGCCAGGGCACTGGCCCTACAGGCATTCTCAGTCGTGTTGCTCGAGGCACGCGAGCCGGCGCTGGATTGGACAGCCGACAGTTACGATCTGCGCGTTTCGGCCATTACCCGGGCCTCGCAGCACCTGTTGCAGAACCTCGGGGTGTGGCAGGTCATGGTCGAAGATCGAGTCACCGCATACCAGCAGATGCACGTCTGGGACCGCGCAGGTTTCGGTGAGATCCATTTTGACGCCGCAGATGTTGCCGAGCCCGACCTGGGTCACATCATCGAGAACCGCGTGATCGTGCGTGCACTCTGGCGCTCGCTCGAGGCCGCTGGGGTGGCCGTGCGCACGGCATCGCAAATCACGGGTTTCGATGCCACCGAGGACGGTGTGCACCTTGCGCTCGCCGGTGGCGCGACGCTTCGGGTGGGCTTGCTGGTCGGCGCGGATGGGGCAAAGTCGCAGGTGCGCGAGATGGCAGGGATTGAATCGCGCAACGAGCCCTACGATCAGCATGCCGTGGTGGCGACGGTGCACGCCGAACTTGGTAACCGCTCGACGGCGTGGCAGCGCTTCATGCGCGACGGGCCGCTTGCGCTGCTGCCGATGCAGCGCGATCTTTTTTCGATCGTGTGGTCGACGACTCCGGATGGGGCGCAGCAGTTGTGTGACATGCCCGAGGACGCTTTCAACACACGGTTGACCGAGGCCAGCGAGGCGCGCCTGGGTGCATTGAGCGTGCTCGGTGCGCGCGCCGCCTTCCCGTTGCGCCTTCAACACGCCGAGCGCTATGCGGCGCCTGGCCTGGCCTTGGTGGGTGATGCGGCACACGTGATTCATCCGCTGGCCGGGCAGGGGGTCAATCTCGGTTTCCTCGATGCCGCTGCGCTGGTGGATGCGCTGGTCGAGGGCCGATCGAAGGGACGTCAGCCCGGCGCGATGCGCACGTTGCGTGTATACGAGCGTCGCCGCAAGGGCCACAACACCGCCACGCAACTGGCGATGGATGTGTTCAAACACCTCTTCAGCAACGACTCGTCCGCCTTGTCGCTGCTCCGCAACCTTGGTCTTGGTGCTGCCGCCAGACTGGGACCGCTGCGCCGTACCTTTGAAAAAGTCGCGCTCGGCGACGGGCTCGACCTGCCGACGCTCAGCCGGCGGCCGCGATCCGGCTGAGCGTGGCCGACCGCGCCGCCCGGCCTGTCCACCTTTAGATCGGCCGCGTTCGGGCCGATGCGCCCGCTACAGCGTTCCTGAAAAAGCGTTGCCTGATACCGGCACCAGCTTGACTTTGCAAAAAGCATGAATACAATAGCAAATCATTCGCATTTGTAATTTTATTGAGGTATTCAGATGTTGCGACTTGCCCTGTCCGTGACCGTGGTTGCCACGATGCTTTCCCCACTGGTGGTGCATGCCGAGGAGGTCGTTGTGTATTCCGCGCGCAACGAACACCTGATCAAGCCACTGTTCGACCGCTACACGCAGGAAACAGGGGTGGCGATCCGCTATATCACCGACAAGGAGGGGCCCCTGCTTCAGCGTCTGGCGGCAGAGGGCAAACGTACCCCCGCCGATATGCTGATTACCGTTGATGCCGGCAACCTCTGGCATGCCGCGCAGAGCGGGGTGCTGGCCGAGATCCGATCCCCGGTGCTGGAGGCCAATGTCCCGGCAAACCTGCGTGATCCCCAGGGGCGCTGGTTCGGTCTGTCCGAGCGTGCACGCACCATCGTCTACAGCACCGAGCGCGTACAGCCGGGCGAGCTGAGCAGCTACGAGGACCTCGCGGATCCCAAGTGGAAGGGCAGGCTTTGTCTGCGCACCTCGAAAAAGGTCTACAACCAGTCCCTGGTGGCCAGCCTGATCGCACGCCATGGTGATGACGGGGCCGAGCAGATCGTACGCGGCTGGGTTGCCAACCTCGCGGCCGAGCCGTTCTCCAATGACACCAAGGCCATGGAAGCTGTTGCTGCCGGTCAGTGTGACGTGACGATCGTCAATACCTATTACTTCGGGCGTTTGGAAAAAGACCGCCCCGGTATTCCGTTGGCGTTGTTTTGGCCGAACCAGGACGGCAGCGGTGTGCATATCAATGTCTCCGGAGCCGGCGTGACGGCGCATGCGAAACATCCGGAAGCGGCCCAGAAGCTGCTGGAGTGGCTGTCGTCGGCGACGGCACAGGGCGATTTCGCCGGCCTGAACATGGAGTACCCGGTCAACAAGGCAGTCGCGCCGGATCCGATCGTGGCCGCCTGGGGCACCTTCAAGGCAGACGATCTGAACGTCAATGAGGCAGGTCGGTTGCAGGCGGATGCCATTCGCCTGATGGACCGCGCGGGATACCGCTAACCCCGTATGTCGGCCAACCCTGAGCATTCATGACCGGCCTGGCTGTCCGTCCTTCGATCGCGCAGGGTCAGGCGATGCGCTCCGATGACAGGCCCTGGCGATGGAGCGCCCGGCTGCTCGCGATCAGCGTGCTGGTCCCCCTTGCGGTGATCCTCGGGTCCTGGCTGTACTTCGATCCACAGGTCTGGTCGCATCTGGGTAGCACCGTGCTGCCCCGGCTGCTGCTCAATACCACCTCACTGATCGTTGGGGTGGGCGTCGGCACGCTGTTGCTGGGGGTGCCTCTCGCCTGGCTGACGGTGATGTGCGAGTTCCCCGGGCGACGCATCCTCGACTGGGCGCTGATGCTGCCGTTTGCGCTGCCTGCCTATGTGCTCGCGTTCGTGTTCGTCGGCGTGCTCGATTTTGCCGGTCCGGTCCAGTCGGGCGCGCGCGCGCTGTTCGGTCTGCCGCCGGCCTGGTCGTTCGAGGTACGCAATACCTTCGGTGTGATCGCGGTGATGACGCTGGTGCTCTATCCGTATGTCTACATGCTGGCGCGGGTGTCGTTTACCGGTCAGGGCCAAAGCACCTATGAAGCGGCACGTAGTCTCGGCCTTGGCCCCTGGGCTGCGTTCTTTCGGGTGTCGCTGCCGATGGCTCGGCCCGGGATCGTCGCCGGTCTGAGTCTTGCGCTGATGGAGGCGCTCGCTGATTTCGGCGCGGTATCGGTGTTCAACTTCGATACCTTCACCACGGCGATCTACAAGGCCTGGTTCGGCTTTTTCGACCTGCATAGCGCGGCGCAGCTCGCATCCATCCTGCTGACCATCGTACTGGTCGCGATGCTCGTCGAACGGCACTTTCGCGACCGTGCGCGCTTCACCGAATCCGGGCGCAACGGCGTGCAGCGACGGATCCGCCTCACAGGCCGCCTCGCCCTCGGTGCCAGCGCGTTTGGTTGGGGGGTGTTCGTACTGGCGTTCGCCGCCCCGGTCGTCAGGCTGGCGAGCTGGGCCTGGGGCGCCGCTGAGGACCTCGACGGCCGGTATCTCGACCTTTTCCTGCACACGCTGAGCCTCGGCGCCATGGCCGGCATCCTCACCGTTGCGGCGGCATTTGTGCTCGCCTATGCGCACCGTTACCACGGTGACTACTCGACGGCGCTGAGTGTGCGCGTCGGGATGCTCGGCTATGCGCTGCCCGGATCGGTGTTGGCAGTTGGGGTCATGCTGTCGCTGACCTGGTTCGACAACCGCATGGCGGATGGCATGGAGTGGCTGACGGGGCGTGACATCGGCCTGGTCCTTTCGGGCACCGTGATCGCGCTGCTGATGGCCTACTTCGCACGCTTTCTCGCGGTCGCTTACGGTCCGGTGGAGAGCAGCCTTGAGCGCATCCGTCCCAGTATGCGCGACGCCGCACGCAGCCTCGGTGCCGGTCAGTGGGAGACCGTGTGGCGCGTCTACCTGCCGATGCTGCGCCCGGGGCTTCTGACTGCCGGCCTGCTGGTGCTGGTCGACGTGATGAAAGAGATGCCAGCGACCCTGTTGCTGCGCCCGTTCGGCTGGGACACGCTGGCGGTGCGGATCTTCGAACTCACTTCGGAAGGCGAGTGGGAACGCGCGGCCCTGCCGGCCGTGGGCCTGCTGCTCGTCGGGCTGGTGCCGGTGGTGCTGCTGGTGCGTAAGTCGGGGCGTTGAATGGTGCTGCCCGGGCAGCACCGCAGTCTCCCGAGTCAGTCAGCGTGGACGCTCAGGTTGTAGCGTTCGCCCAGGTATTCGAGGGTTGCGATCAGGCCGTACTGAGTCGCGGAGTTCACCCGCTCGATGTTGAACAGCTGGCGCATGATCGGGAACTCGAGGTCAATCACCCTGGAAAGATACTCGGGTGCCAGCGCCCCCGTTCGCGGCTCCATCTCTTTGTGAGTCATCCGAAACGACATCTTGCGCAGGGCGGCCGGGCGTTGCGTTCCGAGGAAAGTCTTTAACCGATACTTGAGCGGGCGCGGCCCATCAAGCGGGAAGCCATAGTCGCTGGGATAGGCAGCCAGGCGAGCGTTAATCCGGCCGATCATGTGCCCCTGCAGGTACCCGAGGTTCTTGAAGTTCAAGGGTATCTTCGCGGTGTTCGAGATCGCCGCATGCTCGAGGTAGGGAAAGAACATAGGCCCGAAGCGCTGATTGATCTGTGCGTCGCGACCGGTCCAGAAACGGCCACGGAACTTCGGGTAGAGTTCTTCGACCTGCGAGCGCGTGAGCTGATCGGAATCTGCGCCGATGGCCTGCCGCATCGCGGCCGCCATCGCCGAACGATAGGTCTTTTCGTCGAAGCGCGACGTGAAAGTCTTCGGGTCATAGCGTGAGTAGAACGTGGAGATCACTGCCCCGGTGCTTGAGGGGCGGTCGGGCATATAAAAAAAGTTGCGGTAGATCTCTCCGAGCGAGCCATTCAGCGGGATCTGGCCGTCGACATGCCGGCTCGTCCTGTCCTTCCGGTCAGCTCCGAAATCGAAAATGGGAGTCTCGACTTTCCAGCCGTCGAAGGCGAAGAGATTTTTTTCCGTCTCGCCGATGAATTCCTCGGGATCTAGAGGGGGCGTAAGGCTTTTATCGATGACTTCCAGCGGTAGCCCCTCGGCCTTGCAGATCAATCTCGCGATCTGTACGTCATCATCCTGATTGTCACCGTAGACAAACAGTGAAGGCTTTGCACCGAATTTCAGCAGGTTCGCGAGCATCAGGCGGGAGTCGAAGCCACCGGAGAAGGAAAGCCGGATGCGTTCACCATAGTTGCGCGCAATTGGCGCGAAGACCTTCTCCAGCTGCTCCACTTGGTAATCGGCAACCGCATCGATCGTCTTCAAATGGTCTAGCGAATCGTTTCGGATCGGACTGCGTCTCTCCTCGACGCTCGCCTTGCCCCCATTCACCTTCAATATGCTGTTGGCAGGCAGGCTCGCGATGCCTTCGACGAGGGTCCGGGTGCCGAATACCGATCCATTGGTCACGTACTCGTAGCAGGACTGTTTATCGAGCCGCTTTGGCTGCCCGATTTCGCATAAGGCAAGGAAGGAGTTCGACCAGAGCGCCCGATCGGAATCGGTGTAGATCTTCGATGCCCCGAGACCGTCGCCCAGAAGATGCAACGTCCCTCCCTTGTAGATCAGGCCGATGTAGGTGCCCAGCATGCCTTGCCACGAGAGGCTGCTAGGCTCGAACTGTTCTAGCAGTTCCGGCAATGCTTCAGGGACGGGCTTCCCTGAAGAAAGCAGGGTTCCCAGTACAATGATTGTGTCGCCGTTGGCGTCTTGGTAGACCGCCGGGACACTGCTTACCGATGTGCTGTAAAGATGCACCTGTGCCGATGGAAAGGAGAAATCTGTTCTATCGAGACTCTCGAAAGCGGTCTCAAGGGACTTCCACTCGCTATTCTGGCGCTGTCCAGTGGCCAATATGAAAAAGCTCATGGGTCTTCCGCTTTAGACTGTAACTTGTGGATTATAACTAGATCGCAGCTGCTGCCGATGCCCTGGCTGGTTGTGCCACATGAGCCAATCGGGGTGAACAATGCGGACGCTACGTGGATCATGTTCGACACGCGGCTGGATGGGACCGATGCCGGATTTTTTGCATTGACAGGAAACTCGAATGCCGCGAACGGTGGGCGCGATGAAGCAGCTTAATACCATTCTCGTCTTTGCGGCGTGCCTGCTCTGCGCGCTGCCGGCCCCGGATGTGCAGGCAAAGACGTACACCGCTGGCCCCGATGACTATTTGCGCATGGTGCCCGTGCTTTCCCCGGGAGACACCCTGCAGTTGGCCGGCGGGTACTACCTTCGTGGCTTGCGGATTCATGGCCTGGAGGGGAAAGGCGGCGCCCCGATCACAATTGCCGGTGCCACCGAGGGCCAGCCGACGGTCTTTTTCGGACGCCAGGGCAGCAACACGATCAGCATCAAGAACGCGGCCTATATCACCGTGCGTGACCTGGAACTCGACGGCCGCGGCGCCTTCGTGGACGCCGTGAAGGCTGAGGGCGACGCTGACTACGCGCATCACATCACGCTTGAGAACCTCCATATCCACAACTATGCATGGGAGCAGCAATCGGTTGGCATCTCGACGAAGTGCCCGGCCTGGGATTGGGTCGTCAGGGACAATCGAATCGTCGGTACCGGTACGGGCATGTATTTCGGTAATTCAGACGGTTCCGCCCCCTTCATTGGCGGGTTGATTGAAGGAAACGAAGTGGTCGACAGCATCGGCTACAACCTGCAGATCAAGCACCAGGTTATCCGTCCTGCGTTGGTTGACATGCCCGTCGAGCCGCGAATGACGATCGTCCGTCGCAATCGGTTCATTAAGGGGCTGAGCAGCTCTGACGGTCCCAATGCCCGTCCCAATGTACTCGTTGGTCATTTTCCCCTGCACAGCCCGGGCGAAAATGATGAATACGCGATCTACGGTAACCTATTCTTCCAAAACCCAGGCGAGGCGCTGTTCCAGGGTGAAGGCAATATCGCGTTGTACAGCAACCTGTTTTTCAATAGTCACGACAACGGCTTTCCTGCCGTAGCGATTCAGCCGCACAACGATGTACCAAGGAAGGTGAGGGTCTTCTTCAACACGGTAGTGCATCCCTCGCGTGGAATCCGAGTGCTGCGCAGGGACGATCGATGGGTGGACGGCCAGTGGGCAACCGGCAATGCGGTGTTTGCCGACACGCCTATTCAGGGTGTAGCGAATACCAAGAATCTGACCGGCGAATATACGGCGGTGTCGAATTATCTCAAGCGACCAGTATCGGATCTCCGGGAGCTTGATTTTTCACCGAGGGGTGGTGAACTGCTTGGTTCCGCGATTGATCTATCTGCGTTTAACGGGTTACCCGATTTTGATCGGGATTTTGCCGGGGTGCTGCGAAACGGCCGTAGCCGTGGGGGCTACGTGAATCCTGGGAGCCGTTAGCAAGTTTTTTGTCTTGTTATTCGAAACGGACCGGCGGGCACTTGCGGGCTTATATACCAAGAAGACTCCCGGAGGTCCGTCTTACAGGCCTCCGGCAAAAAACAATGCATTTAGAAACCGCTAGAAACCGCAACCCTGTTGTCCTGAGCGCAAAGTTGCCGTCGCGACCTGACTGTTGCCATTGCAGAATTCGGTGGTGGTGCCGTCGTAGTGGACGTTGAAGCTGAAACTGCCGCCATCGTTATATGAATAGGTAACCACCGAGTTACTCCCGCTACCCGAGGTTGTCCAACTGCCTACGGCGTGTGTCGGATCCACCGGATCGTTTGGTCCCTTGGCGTATTCCGTGAGGGTGCCGCCGGCTTGATGGTACTCCTGCCATTGATCCCCCGCATTGGCGCCGACTCCGGTGCCGCAAACTGTCTTGTCACTCAGATGAGTGTTGATTGCGGATGCCGAATTCAGCCTTTCGTTTGCGGTGCACTGCGCGGCAGCCTGGCCTGCAATTGCAAACATTGCACAACCGAACAAAAATTTGAAACCGTTCATCGAGAACTCTCCATGGTGTCATGTTGCGCGAAGATACCATATTGGCCGCCAATCGATAAAAATGTGTGGTGCCAAGATAAGAATAAGGCTCCTGCAGGGGCGATGGCCATGATATCTGTGGCAACTGCCAGACGAGGATTAATCTGCTCGTCGGTGGCCTCTTGCGTTGCATTCACTCATGTTTCCCGCAGCGAAAATGAGAAGATAAAAAAGCAGCGATGTGCGCGCCGTATCCATGGCGCTGCCAAGTAGTCCGACAGTGAGGAAACCGGCCAGCCCTGCGCCGATAGCGACTGCAAACGGTTCGCCATAGCGCATCCGCGGCAGCAGTGTCGTTGCTGCCGCGAGTAGGGCGAGCCACACTGCAACGATACCGAGCAGCCCTTGTGCAAAGTAGACTTCGAGCACGCTCTGATGGATGTGCCAAGCGAGGTCGCGGTCAGTTGCAGAGAGCCATCGATCCAGTCCCTGCTCGAAATCTCCATTGACCAACTGTTCCTCCCCGTTGCCGTCTCGCAGACTGACGAAATCGATGTCGATAGCACCATTGCCTGAAAGCAGGCCGACTGAAAGTTTTAGCGTGGGCGAGGGCCAGCGGCCGGTCTCGCCGAGTCCAGATGTGTTCAGTATTGTCGTGATGAGGTGCCATTCCCCTGGCATGCTCTGATCGGGGCGCTGCAGCTCATGTGTGTTGCAGCGGAACGAATATAGCAACGCCTTTTCACACAGGAAGATCACCAGGCTCTGCTGGTCACCCTGAAACCGAATCCGTGCCTGGAGTGTTTGTGTTTCGCCGGGTTTGATGCGCACTATCTGGTCGAGATAGTAGGCATCCCCCGCGCCAAGCCGCAGGAATGACTTGTCTTGCTCATGCTCGACGGCAAAGGTTCCGGGAGGTTCGGCAGCATCGGAGTGCCAAAGGTAGAGCGCCGGATACCGGCCGAAACCTACGCCCGTCAGCATGGGCAAGACGCCTGGTTCCATCAGATCAAGTGCCCGCCCCCAGTGATCGAGGCGGATCGACAGGTCTCTTTCGATCTGGGCGAGGCGACCTTGGGCGAAACCGCCCAGGAGTACCGGTGTGGCGGCTGCGATCGCAGCGAGCGTCAACCCGGCCATCCAGAGTCCATGGCGGATGTTGTGCCTCTCCTTCGCGCGAAAAAACGTCAGCACTATCACAAGCCCAACCAAAAGCCCGGCATAGCCTCCGCGTGAAAATGTGACAAACATGGCGTAGCTGGCGAAAGCTGCCGCGGCGACCCCACCAAGCCGTAGCAGGAATTGCCGTTGCTCCAGTGTCCAGACGACGAGCGCTGGAAAACTGATCGCGATGAACGCCTCAATATAGGCGCCCCCATTGTTCATGCTCGAAAAGTTGCCTGTTACACGAAAGACACCATCGAAATCTGCGATGCCGACAAAGCGATGGCGCTCCCATAAAACTATCAGACCTAACAGGGCTAAGCCGGCAGCGAGGCCGCCAATCAACCATTGTTTTGCTCGCGCGAATTCATCGTATGGGATGCGGCGCAGCAGTGAACCCAAGAACAGGGCCTCGAATAGCCCTTTGCCCACGAGCGCTGCGTCGATTGCGGAATGCGAAGAGGCAAGTGATGCGGGAGCCCCTCCGAGCAGTGGTCGCAAACCCAGGGAGGTCGCTATCAACCCGCTGGCCAGCAGCAGGGGTGTGGCGATACGGTAACCGTTGTTCGACCATGGTGTTGGCGGCTGTTCCATATGCCGCCAGTAGCCTAGTCCGAGGGTCAGCAAGACCAGCAGGTCAAACTCGTCGAATAGAAGGCGCCCGGCATACGGAGCTAGGTCAACCGCTGGCAACAGCATTGGTAGTAGCAAAAGCCAACTCCACGGGAACCGCCACAAGGCGATGCCGTAAACGAGCAATAGCAGGGCAACCCAGGGGAGGGCAAGCGGGTGCAGCGCGAGGCCACTTCCCAACATCAGCAAAAAGATCAGAGAGGTGGCCTTGGGGGCGCTGAAGGTTCTCGATTCTGCTCGACCGTTGGATGGCGACGTGGTCCCATTTGCCACCGTTGTCGCCTGTATTTCTGGCGCGTGATGGTGGGTCCGGGAACTGGCGCGCGCCATCCAACTTGGCATCCCATAGCTGATTGCTGAGCCGGTGGCCGCAATCAGAAGGTTGGTGAAATCAGGGTGTCTACCCGCCAACCAAAGCTTGCTCAGCTCAATCGGCAAGGCAATCAACGTCGCCCAGATTGTTGCCTGCCGGATGCCCGGCTGACGCGCGCGCGGCATCGATGTCTGTCTTGACCAAGCATAGAGGCCGACCGGTGCATACATTGCGAGATTGGCGAGCACACTGGCCATCGCGACCGGTTCGCTCGTGAAATAGTGAAAATAGAAAGGAACAAGTTGGACGAAATCGAATCTGGGAAACCCCTGGGTTAAGCTGAGTATGTCGTTGGTAAACCAGCCAGAGACCACGGCAACGCTCAGCAGGTAGACTGGTACCAGTGGCAAGGCAATCCGGCTCACCCACTGAGCAACCCGCATTAGCCCGTGCTCGTGAACCTGTTGTCCGACGAAAGCGCCGGCTGCCAGTCCTGCGCCACGAACCAGCGCCGATGCGCCTTGGGTGACGCCTGACACCACAAATAGCTGCAGCAGTTCCAGTGCCAGGCCGAACAGGGTCCCGGCGACGAAAACACGGCCGAGATTAGCTCGCCCGGCGACCATTGCCGCGAGCAGCCCCAAGGGCGCAATTGCAAGGCCCTCGCCGATGAGTCTTGCGCTGGTGCGCAGTGGTTCCGCTGTTGTGCCTGCAAGCAGCCAGCCAAAATTACCCGACTGCAACTTGTCGTTTAGCTCGCCCCAAGAGATGACAAAGTCGAAGGGGAACAATGTAAGCGAAAGGTAAAGCGCAAGGTAGGCAGCGATCAATGCGGTGATCGACTCGCGACCGCCTGACTGGAACGCCGCGCCGAGCTGCGCAAGCCGATCGCGAGCACTTAGCCATAGCGCGATTCCGGTAAGAGAGCCAAGGCTTTCTGCCAGCAAGTCGTTCAGCGATACGGTGCGAGGCGCGAAAAACGTCTGTGTGAACTCGACGGCAATGGCAACCGCCAGGCATCCCGTCAGGACAAATAAGGCGAGCATCAGCCGCGCCCCGGCCGAACGTGCGCGGCTTCCCAGTGCACTACATCCGAGAAACGCAAGTGGCACGTACAGAACCAGGTTTGCAACCCAATCGGCGCGCGATGCAGCACCGAGCTTCAGCCACGGGATCTGGGTGAAGTGGTCGACGGCCTGGTCCAAGTCATGCAGCCGGAGGTCGAAAGGGATCAGGCTACCGTAGACGACGAAGGTGAGGTAGGCGGCGAAGGCTGCAAATAGAGTCCGTTGCTTAAGCACTCAATGTTGTATCCAGATTGTTCGGGTCGGACAGGGTGAGGTGCTTGACGACCCCTTCGCTGCCGATGATAGAGGAACCTGAAAAATGGTGCTTAGTGCCATCCAACACTAAGTCGGTCCGACTTTGTGGGTTGGCGCGGGTTCGGCTGCGAGTTATAGTTCGCGCGCAACCCTTACCCCACGGGAGAGGCCGGCATCGCCGGCGCCGAAGGCGCAATTCCGCCCGGAATCGCTCAGGCAAAAAGGACCGTGGGGGTGAGTCCGCTAGGCGGGTTCGGGTTGACTCTGGAGAGTGGTACGCGTGACGTACCCACCGATGGGGCAGGGGGCGCCTGGCGCTTTCAAACTCTCAGGTTTAGGGACAGAGGGGCGGTATGGTTTTCGTTGCCAGCGGATGCCATACCGCCCTTTTGTTTTGCCGCAACTGCCGGGGTACGCCATGGACAAGAAGACCGTTTTGAACGAGACGCATCGGGATATGGGCGCGCGCATGGTGCCGTTTGGCGGTTGGGATATGCCTGTGCACTATGGTTCGCAACTCGATGAGCACCACGCAGTGCGGCGCGATGCCGGCATGTTCGACGTATGCCACATGACGGTGGTCGATCTGCGCGGTGCGGGCGTGCGGCCGTTCCTGCATCGCCTGCTGGCAAATGATGTCGACAAGCTCAAAACGCCCGGGAAAGCACTCTATTCATGCATGTTGAGGCCGGATGGCGGCGTCATCGACGATCTTATCGTCTATTTTTTGACTGACGATTGGTTCCGCGTGGTCGTTAATGCGGCGACCACCGACAAGGATCTGGAATGGATCAGGGAGCAGGCGAACGGTTTCGACGTGCTGGTCGAGCCTCGCTTCGACCTCGGCATGATCGCGGTCCAGGGACCGCAGGCGCGGACCAAGGCGGAGAAGCTGTTGCCGCAGGCGTTGCGCGCGCCGGCGATGGCGTTGAAGCCGTTCTCAGCCGCCTATGCCGGTGATTGGTTTGTCGGTCGCACCGGCTACACCGGTGAGGATGGTTTCGAGCTGATGCTGCCGGAGGCCGATGTCCCCGGTCTTTGGAGGGCACTTGCTGAGGCCGGTGTTAGGCCCTGCGGGCTGGGTGCGCGCGACACGCTGCGCCTGGAGGCCGGGATGAACCTCTATGGCAGTGACATGGATGAGTCGCAGTCGCCTTTGACCTCCGGGCTGACCTGGACTGTGGCATTCGAACCGGCCCGGCGCGATTTCATTGGGCGCTCTGCACTTGAAAATCAACAATCTGCGGGTAGTCTTCCCAAATTCACCGGCTTGCTGCTCGAGGGGAAAGGCATTTTGCGGGGCCACCAGAAGCTTTTCGATGGCGAGCGCGAGGTCGGCGAGACGACGTCTGGCGGCTTTTCCCCCACGCTCGAGCGATCGATCGCTATGGCGCGGGTCGTGGCCGATGCGGGCGATCAGCTGACCGTGGATATCCGTGGCAAGCGTCTGCCGGTGCGCCGGGTGAAAATGCCCTTCGTGCGCCATGGCAAGTCATGCATAGAGACCTGAGGCGCCACCCGCCCGGTCGACCCGGTCCCAGAATCCGCCGACCCTGCTCGTCGGCCACCTGACAGTCCAAGAGGAAACAATATGAGCAACGATGTCCCAACCGATCTCAGATATACCAGGTCCCATGAATGGGTACGCGTGGACGACGAGGGCATTGCCACGATCGGGATCACCGATCATGCCCAGGAGTTGTTGGGCGACCTGGTCTTCGTCGAGTTGCCTGAGGTGGGAAGTGAGCTCGGTGCTGGCGCCGAATGTGCCGTCGTCGAGTCGGTGAAGGCTGCCTCGGACGTCTTCAGCCCCCTCAGTGGCGAGGTGGTCGAGGTCAACGAAGTCCTGGCCGATGCACCCGAGACGATCAATCAGGATGCGTACGAGGATGGCTGGATCTTCCGCATTCGCATGGCCGACCCGGACGAACTGGATGCACTGATGGACGCCGACAGCTACGCCGAGCATTCGGAATCCGACGAAGACTGAACCGCGCCGCAGCCGCCCGACCGGGCGGCGCCTGCGCTCTGACCGACACCAACAGGGCACGTCATGCCGTTTATCCCCCATACCGAAGAAGACGTCCGCCGCATGCTCGAAGTCATAGGCGTGCAACGGATCGACGACCTGTTCGACGAAATTCCGCCGACTCTGCGTGCCAAGGCGCTGGAGGCTGTGCCTGAGGGCATGTCTGAAATGGAAGTGACGGCGCTGATGCAGGCGCGTGCGCGTGAAGACGGGCAGGCCGCGTGCTTCATCGGCGCAGGGGCTTACGATCACCATATTCCGGCGGCGGTCTGGCAGATTGCCACCCGTGGTGAGTTCTACAGCGCGTATACGCCCTACCAGGCGGAAGCCAGCCAGGGCACGCTGCAGCTGTTGTACGAATACCAGTCGATGATGACCGCATTGATGGCGATGGATGTGTCCAATGCCTCGCTGTATGACGGTGCCTCCGGGCTGGCCGAGGCGGTGCTGATGGCGGTCCGGGTCAACCGCAAATCGAAATCGCGCCGCATCCTGGTGCCGCGCTCACTGAACCCCGCATACCGCAAGACGGTACACAGTATCGTGCGCAACCAGTCGATCGAACTGGTCGAGGTGCCCTTCGATGCCGCCTCGGGCCAGGTGGACATGGAGGCGCTGCAGTCCCATGCCGGCCAGGACTTCGCCGCGCTGGTGATACCGCAACCCAACTTCTTCGGTGTGCTCGAAGACGTCGACGTGCTGACCGACTTTGCCCACGCCAACGGCATGCTCGCCATCGCGGTGGTCAATCCGCTGGTGATGGCGGTGATCAAGCCGCCGGGTGAATGGGGGGCGGCTGGCGCCGACATCGCCTGCGGTGAGGGTCAGCCGCTCGGCGCGCCGCTGTCGTCGGGTGGCCCGTATTTCGGCTTCATGTGCTGCAAGCAGGAGATGGTGCGGCAGATGCCGGGACGGATCATTGGCAGGACCGTCGATCTCGAAGGCAAGCCGGGGTATGCACTGACCCTGCAGGCGCGTGAGCAGCACATCCGTCGCTCCAAGGCGACGTCCAACATCTGTACCAACCAGGGGCTGCTGGTCACAGCAGCCACCATTCACATGGCCTTGCTGGGCGGTGAGGGCTTGTCACGGGTGGCCGCCGCCTGTCATGCGAACACCGCGCAGCTGCTCGCCCAACTGACGGCGGTCGACGGCGTCGAGCGCGTATTCGACGGCCCGGTGTTTCACGAAGGGGTGCTGCGGCTGACGGCACCGGTCGCCGATGTCCTGCGGTCACTGGCGGCGCACAATGTACTCGGCGGTTTCGAGCTGGCCGCGGACTACCCGGAACTGGGCAGTGCGCTGCTGGTGTGTGCGACGGAATTGCGCACCGCCGGAGAGATCGCCGATTACGCGGCGAAGCTCGCACGCATCATGGCGGCGCGCACCCAGGCCAAATGCCCGGTGGAGCCCAAG
Organism: Chromatiaceae bacterium; assembly: GCA_024235315.1. Taxonomy (GTDB): domain Bacteria; phylum Pseudomonadota; class Gammaproteobacteria; order Chromatiales; family Chromatiaceae; genus Thiosocius. Next base: position 69,879 of record JACKMP010000006.1, read on the forward strand.
TTCAATTGAAACGGCACCACGCCGGCCACCGCAAATCGCGGCCACATAGATCAAGACACAACAGGAGAATTCACATGGCACAGGTAACCCTGCACGGATCCCCGGCAAACACCAACGGCGATCTGCCGGCGGTCGGCAGCCAGGCACCGGATTTTCGGCTCGTCGATGGCGCGCTCAATGACCTGACACTGGCGGATTTCGCCGGCAAGAAGAAGCTGATCAGCATCGTGCCGAGCCTGGACACGCCGACCTGCGCGACCTCGACCAAGGTATTCAATCAGCGCCTTGGTGGCCGCTCTGATGTTGTGGTGCTGGTCGTCTCCGCGGACCTGCCGTTTGCGCAGGGGCGTTTCTGCCAGGCGGAAGGCACGGCCGACGTCAAGACCCTGTCGATGATGCGCTCGCGCAACTTTGCCAAGGACTACGGGATGCTGATCGAGGACGGCCCGCTGGCGGGCATTACCGCACGTGCGGCGCTGGTGCTGGACGAGAACAACACCGTGCTGCACGCACAACTGGTCGGTGAGATCGGCGACGAGCCGGACTACGACGCCGCGATTGCAGCGCTCGGCTGACCGACCCTGCCACTGCGCGAGCGTATGCCCGGCCGCACGCAATCGCGCGGCCGGGTTGAAGGACCTGCCGGCCCCGAGCGAAGGCTGCCCCGTAACCGTTAACGAGCCAATGACATGCTGATTCAAGAGCTATCCCGACCCGGACGGCGCGCCTTCGCCCAGGCGCCGAAGGACAGACCTTTGCTGGAGGGCATCCCCGCGGCATTGTTGCGCAGCGGAGCGGCGGCATTGCCCGAGGTGTCGGAGATGCAGGCGGTGCGTCACTACACGCGGCTGTCGCAGAAGAACTTCTCGATCGACACCCAGTTCTATCCGCTGGGCTCGTGCACCATGAAATACAATCCGCGCGCGTGCAATTCACTGGCGATGCTGCCGGGTCTGCTGGCGCGGCATCCGCACGCCCCGGCCACGCACAGCCAGGGTTTCATGGCGTGCATGTACGAGCTGCAGGAGATGCTCAAGGACGTCACCGGCATGAAGTCGGTGTCGCTGGTCCCTGCCGCCGGGGCGCAGGGTGAGTTCGCCGGCGTGGCGATGATCCGCGCCTACCACGATTCGCGCGGCGACACGGCGCGACGCGAGATCATCGTGCCCGATGCGGCGCACGGCACCAACCCGGCCACCGCAGTGATGTGTGGCTACACGGTGCGCGAGATTCCAACACTGGATGATGGCGACGTCGACGTCGAGGCGCTGAAACAGGCACTGGGTCCACAGACCGCAGGCATCATGCTGACCAACCCATCCACGGTCGGCGTGTTCGAGCGTCGCATCACCGAGATTGCGCGCCTGGTCCACGAGGCCGGCGGGCTGCTGTACTACGATGGCGCCAATCTGAACGCGATCCTCGGCAAGGTCCGGCCCGGTGACATGGGCTTCGACGTCATCCACATGAACCTGCACAAGACCTTCTCGACACCCCACGGTGGCGGCGGACCCGGCGCCGGCCCGGTGGGCGTGAGCCAGCGCCTGATCCCGTTCCTGCCGGTGCCGATGGTCGGCTTCGACGGGCACGACTACTTTTGGCTGACCGAAAAGGAATGTCCGCAAACCATCGGCAAGCTGTCGGCCTTCGCCGGCAACGCCGGGGTGCTGTTGCGGGCCTACGTCTATGCCCGCATGTTGGGGCGCGAGGGCATGGTGCGTGTCGCCGAATACGCCACGCTCAACGCCAACTACCTGGCGAAGCGCCTGGCCGACGCCGGATTCGAACTGGCATATCCCAGGCGCCGTGCAACCCACGAGTTCATCATCACGCTGAAGCGGCAGGCCAAAGAGCTCGGCATCACGGCGATGGATTTTGCCAAGCGCCTGCTCGATCACGGCTATCACGCGCCGACCACCTATTTCCCGTTGCTGGTACCCGAATGCTTCCTGGTGGAACCGACCGAGACCGAAGCGATGGATGCGCTGGACGGATTCGTCGAGGCGATGACGAAGATCCAATCAGAGGCGGAGAACACGCCGGAAGTGGTCAAGACGGCCCCGCACAGCCTGCCGGTCAGGCGGCTCGATGACGTCCGCGCGGCGCGGGAACTCGATTTGCGATGGAACCAGGGGTCCTGACCGGGCTGTCTCGGAACCGCAGCCTTCGAATGGCATGATCCCTGGCTTTTTACACCACCGGCTGGCGCGAGATGTCTGAATACAATGCCACGGGCGGGCTGACCCGGATCATCCGGGCCTTCGGCTATTCCTTCCAGGGGTTTCGCGCCTGTTACCGCCACGAGGCGGCATTCCGCCAGGAGGCTCTGGTCGCGGCCGCGTTGCTTCCGCTGGGCCTGTGGCTGGGCGACAGCGGTGTCGAGAGATCCCTGTTGGTTGGCAGTTGGCTGTTGGTGATGATCGTCGAACTGCTCAACTCCGCGATCGAGGCGACCGTCGACCGCTTCGGGCCCGAGCACCACAAGCTCTCGGGCCGGGCCAAGGACATCGGTTCTGCGTCGGTGTTTCTGGCCATCAGCCTGGCGGTGCTCGTATGGGGCCTCATTCTGCTCCCGCGGCTGTAACGGTCGCTGCTTGGGGGCGCGCACAAAAAACCCCGCGACCGGCGCGGGGTTTCGTGGGGCGGTGAGACCAAACTCAGTTGTACAGATACTTCGGGTTGCCCACTCCGCGCTGGCCGAGTGCCTGGTCTTTGCCCAGCATGCCTTGGCCTTCAGCCTGTTTGGCGAGGTCGACAGCCGTGCCGAAGTTGCCTTCCGCGGCCGCTTTTTCGGCCTCCCCGATCAGCTTGCCGGTGTCACGCCATTCACCGCCCACCGCGCTGGCTGCCTGCTGTGCGGCCTTGGCTGCGGCGATGGCCGCGTCGGCGTCCGATTTGTCAGTGGCGAGTGCAGCGCCGCCGGTCATCAGGCCGCCGATCAGTACTGCCAATGCGAGTTTATTCGTCAGCATGGGATTCCTCCGGGTTTCAAGTTATTGAGATTTCACAGGGTCGCGTCTGCGCGCGCTCTTGCCGCGGTGTCCAGCACCTTGGGCAGATAAACCGCGCATACGGTAACATCCCACTGCGCTTTGCGCATTATCCGCGTCGCCTGCCCGGAAGGAACAGCTCCCGGGTCGCCACGGAGTCCCGGGCGGGGACGCAAACACAAAGTATTACAAGGGCTTGTCCTATGTCAGCACTGATCTGTGGTTCCATGGCTTTTGACACCATCATGGTGTTCCAGGACCAGTTCAAGAACCACATTCTTCCCGATCAGGTGCACATCCTGAACGTGTCGTTCCTGGTGCCGGAGATGCGGCGCAACTTCGGCGGATGTGCCGGCAACATCGCGTTCAATCTGCAGTTGCTCGGTGGTGACGGTCTGCCTATGGGGACGGTTGGCAGCGATTTCGCGCCTTACGCGGCGTGGCTGGACAGGCACGGCATCCGCCGCGATGCACTGCTCGAGATCGAGGGTAGCTATACGGCGCAGGCCTATATCACCACCGATCAGGACGACAACCAGATCACCGCGTTTCATCCGGGGGCGATGAACTTCGCCCACGAAAACCGGGTCGACCAGTTCGGCGGTGTCACGCTCGGCATGGTGTCGCCGGATGGCCGCCTCGGGATGTTGGAGCATGCCGAGCAGTTTGCCGCTGCTGGCATACCGTTCATTTTCGACCCCGGTCAGGGCATGCCGATGTTCGACGGCAGGGACCTCGATCGTTTCGTGTCTCAGGCCACCTGGCTGGCATTCAATGACTACGAGGCGAAGTTGATGCAGGAACGCACCGGTCGGTCGCCGGCGCAGTTGGCGCACGAGGTCGAAGCGGTCATCGTGACCCGTGGCGGTCAGGGCTCCACGATCTATGCTGACGGTAAGGCGATCGAGATCCCGCTGGCGCCGGCACAGCACCTGGTCGATCCGACCGGTTGCGGTGATGCCTACCGCGGTGGCCTGCTGTATGGGCTGCAGAACGGGATGGACTGGGAGGTGACAGGGCGCATCGCCGCGCTGATGGGGGCGATCAAGATCGAGCACGCCGGTACCCAGAATCACGCGTTCAGCCGCTCAGACTTCGATGCCCGGTTCAAAGAGACCTTCGGCTTTTCTCTCTGACGGCCCGCAAAGGTTACGACAGGTTCACGCGCAGGAGATTTCGTTTGGCAGACGCAAACAACGCATCCGGATTGGACGGGCTTCTCAGTTACGAGGCTGCTGTCGAGCAACTGGTCGGGGCGGCCGAACCGTTACGTGATCGGTGCACCCTGGGACTGAGGGATGCACTCGGTTCCGTGCTGGCCGAGCCGGTGATCAGCACGATCTATGTCCCCGGCTGGGATTACAGCGCGATGGACGGCTACGCGGTGCGCAGCGGCGACTGTGCCCTGCCGGGCGCGCAATTGCCGGTATCCCAACGGGTACCCGCCGGCGTGTCGCCGCAGCCGCTTGCCGCCGGCAGCGCCGCACGGATATTCACCGGTGCGCCGATTCCTGAAGGTGCCGACGCCGTGGTGATGCAGGAAGAATGCATGGCGATCGATGGCGGTGCCGTGCAGATCGGGGTGGCCGTGCCACCCGGTGCCAATATCCGCCGGCGCGGCGAGGACATCACGGCCGGCGGTGAGGTGGTGCCCGCCGGTACCCGCCTGCAGCCGCAGCACCTCGGGCTCGCGGCGGCGGTCGGGGTCGCGCAGCTGCGCGTGTGCCGCAGGCCGCGCGTCGCCCTGTTCGCCAGCGGCGACGAGTTGGTGATGCCTGGGAATCCACTGTCCCCGGGTAAGATCTACAATTCGAACCTGTTTACCGCCACCGCCCTGCTGCAGGCCCTCGGTTGCGAGGTGGTCGAACTCGGCATCGTCGAAGACACGCTGGAGGCCACCGTGCAGGCACTGCGGCAGGGTGCGGCCGAGGCGGATCTCGTACTCGCGTCCGGAGGGGTCTCCGTCGGTGAAGAGGACCACGTCAAACCGGCCGTCGAGGCGCTCGGGTCGCTGGAGATGTGGAACATCGCCATCCGCCCCGGCAAACCGGTCGCGTTCGGCCATGTCGACGGGACTGCGTTCATCGGTTCGCCAGGGAATCCGGTCTCTCTGTTCGTGACCTTCCTGTTGTTCGTTCGCCCCTTCATCCTGCGGATGCAGGGACGCAGCGACTGGCGCCTGCGGCCGCTGCTGGGCAAGGCTGATTTCGATTGGCCACGACCGGACAAGCGACGGGAATTTCACCGCGCGCGACTGTCTTTCGACGACGGCGGCACCGCACGCATCAGCGTGCACCCGAGCCGCTCGTCCGGGGTATTGAGTTCGGTGACCTGGGCCAATGGCCTGGCGATCATCCCGGAACGGCGGGTCATCCAGCCGGGCGACGACGTCGCCTTCCTGCCATTCTGCGAGCTGCTGACATGACCCGCATTTTGTATTTTGCAAGTCTGCGCGAGCGTCTCGGGTGCAGCGATGAGACCCTGGAGACCGCGCCGGCCACGGTTGCCGATCTGCGTGCCGAGTTGGCCCGCCGTGGCGGTGTCTGGCAGGAGGTCTTCGCCGACGGCCAGCGCGTCCTCGCGGCCGTCAATCAGGAGATGGCTGGCGCTGACCAGGCGTTGCAGGATGGTGACGAAGTTGGGTTCTTTCCTCCGGTCACCGGTGGCTGAAACGATACGGGGCGAGATCATGAACGTGGAAATCCGGGTACAGGATACGCCGCTGGATGCGCTGGCAGAGATTGCACCCGTATATGCGGGTCAGGCGTCGATCGGTGGTGTGGTCAGTTTCATCGGCCTGATGCGCGATATGAACCAGGGCGACGCCGTCAGTACGATGCGTCTGGAGCACTACCCGGGTATGACCGAGAAGGCCCTGGCCGCGATCGTCGACGAGGCGGCTGGTCGCTGGGACCTCGCGGGTGTGCGCGTGGTGCACCGGGTGGGCGAGATCCGCCCGCAGGATCCGATCGTGCTTGTCTGCGTGGCCAGTGCCCACCGCGGAGAGGCCTTCCGCGCGTGCGAGTTCATCATCGACTACCTGAAGACGCGTGCGCCTTTCTGGAAGCGTGAGCAGACGGCTGAGGGCAAGACGCGCTGGGTCGATTCACGCGGCAGCGACGAGGCAGCCGCAGCGGCATGGGAAGAAACGAAATGACGCAGCCCGGCATATCCCCGGAATTTGTGCACTAGTCGCCAGGAAGCAGTAAACGAATGGCATGGATCACCCGCAAACGGGTCTGCCGCACCTGTGGCGGCACCGACCTGACCCGCTATCACCGGCAGTTCTGGATGCGCCTGTTCAAGGGCAGCCAGCTGCTGCGCTGCCGACACTGCCGCTCAACCATTCTTCTGTTGCGTGAGCCGGCTGGCCGCGAGCAGATTCCCACCGACGGGGACTGAGACGCCCGCCTGTGTGGATGCCGGCCAGCGCACCGCGGCCGCCAGTCGCTCACCCAGCCCGTCGACGGTCTCGCCGGCTTCGCCGACCACTGCGATGCTGCCCCAATCCGTCGGCACGATCTGTCCATTGAAGCGTGCCGAGGTGATCGGCATGGCGGTATCGGTCATCTCTCCCGGCATGAAAAACACAGTGACCGGCCCCATTTTGCCCGGCATCACCAGGTGCACGCCGTTGCGCTTGCGCATCAGGCACTCGGCGGCGAAATGAACCGGCCCGATATCAGCGGCGAGTTCGGCACCAAAGCGTTTGAACACCCAATTGACCCGCGCAGTTGGTACGGGGTGCGCTGCGCGCAGGTGGCTCGCCTCGTCCTCGATATGGTTGATCACCGATTGCGCCAGGGCGACGTTGGTGCGCTCGATCGAGGTGCTGAACAGCGACACCATACTGACGCCGACCGTCAGCAGCACCGCTGCCGCCGCGCTGTACCACCATTGACGGCGCCGTTCGGCACGCTGCTCGAAGCGGGCCGCCAGGCTCACGCGCTCAGCCAGGCCCGGCGGCGGCACGACGTTCTGCAACAGGCTGCGCATCCTGATTTCCCTGGCACGCAGATCCTGCGCAAACGGCGCGCAGGCCGCGCAGGTGGCCTCGTGCGCCAGGAGGTCTTCGTCCCCGGACAGCGGGTCGGTCAGCAATCGCCGACGAAATTCCAGGCAATTCATAGCGATGCCTCCTGTGGAAGATCACCCGTCAGCAGATCGCGCAGTGCCTTGCGGGCGCGAAACAGACGGGTGAGAACGGTATTCGTGTTGAGTTCGAGGATGTCGCCGATTTCGCGGCAGCTGAACCCCCCGATCACCTGCAACAGCAGCGGGTCGCGGTAATCCGCCTGCAATTTGGCAAGCGCGCGCCGAAGGACGAAGGCCTCGGCACTGGTGTCGTAGCCGCGGTCCGGAATATCCGGCAACACGGTCGGGTCGCACGCCTCTGGCCGCTGCCGCTCGTACAACCGCGCATGCTCGTTGCGCAGGATTGTGTACAGCCATGCCTTGGCTGCCTTGCCGTCACGCAGGTCGGTGCGCGAGCGCCATCCACGCAGAAAGGTCTCCTGCACCAGGTCTTCCGCCGTGTGCGGGTTGTGACACAGGCCCATGGCGTAGCGGAACAGTTCCGGCGCAAGCGCATGTACCAGGGTATCGAATTCGGAGCGTATGTTGGCCATCACCAAAAAGACCGGATTACGGCGCCGTTTATTGCGCCGTCCAGCTTGATCTCGGGATTAAACAAAAAAGGGTCCGCCGATGCGGACCCTCAGGTGCCACGAGGACGGCGGTATCAGGGTTTGATGTACGCAAACCCCTGACCCTGCAGTATGGCAAGTTCGGCCACGCCGCTGGGAACGATGTCGGCAGCATCCACCATGTAGAGGTCTTCATCCTTGTTGACCTTGCGGCCGGTCAGCGTGTTGTTGCAGACCTTGAACGAGACGCCCTGGCTCTTGAGCGCGTCGATCGATGCCTGCATCTGCGGATCGGCGTTGGCGTTCTTGAACCCCTTCACCCGTCCAAGGGCGTCGGGCAGCAGGACCATAGACACTCCGTTGCCATGCATCACCACGCGCAGGTCGAGATTGTCCTTGCCGACCGCGTTGATGTGGTTCTGTATGTTGCGCAGGGCCCCGGTCTGTTGCTTCGGATCATCCTCGTTGACGTGGTAAACGACTTTCTGTTTCATACCCTCGGTCGCGGCGGTCGCTACACCGGACCAGGTCGTCAGGCCAACCAAGCCTGCAAATAACACACTCATCAGCTTCTTCATCTCATTCTCCTCTGTCCTGCTCTGCGGCAGTTTTTATGCGTGGGATTTATGGCTAGACGCGTATATACGACCAGCCTTCTTTTTGTCGTTTGACGACATGGCTGACACCCGAGTCGATGACCTCGGCGTCAGGGATCAGTTTCACCTCGATACCACGTTCCACCCTGAGGCGGTCGATGGTGTTCTTGCAGGCGACGAAGGCCAGGTTCGGAAATCGCACGGCCAGCTGGTGGATGCGTTCCTTGTGGCCTGACAGCGATTCACGCAGCAGGTCGAGGCCCTCGCTGTGGCTGACCACCTCGACACGCAGCGGGTGACCATCGGCCGCGTACGCGTTCAGCATGCCTTCGACCTCGTCCAGGAGCTCCCCGGCCACCGTCTGATCGGCATTGGTCAGGTGAAACACGATGCGTGTCTCTTCGTCTGCAGCCACCGCCGGGGCCCGGCCACGACCGTCGGCATCGAGTACGACGAACCGGCCGGCGTTGGCCGCCCTGTCGTCCGGGTTGCCGGCATGCAACAGCCAGCCACTGACCATCCCGACCGACAGCAGCGTGAAACTCGCGGCAATCGCCCGCCAGGACTCCCTGACCTTATCCGCGCCGCGCCGCCGGACCTGCGGCGGTGTGCCGTAGGCGAGGCGGATCTGAGCCTTGAGCTGCCCAAGTTCACAGGCCTGGCGCGCGAGTTCCGGATCGGCACGCATGGCCTCGAGCATCTCTGCCTGCTGGTCGGCGCTCAGCTCGCCGTCGACGAAGGCATTGAGTTCGAATTCGTCACTGGATTTCATTGGGGTCTCCTCAGCGGTACGACATCGGCATGTCCTATGCCTTGCTGTTGAAGGATTTCGCGCATGCGCCGGCGTGCCCGTGACAGCCGGCTCATCACGGTGCCGACCGGCACGTTCAGAATCATCGCGGTGTCGGCATAGCTGAACTCGGCCAGATCCACCAACGTCAGCACCTGTCGCTGGTCATCGTTCAGCAGCCCGATCGCACGCCGGGTGCGAGTGATCAGCTGGGTGCGGTCGGCCTGTTCTTCCGGGTCGTCCCTGCTCGGCAGCAGATCGGTGTCCTGGCCGGTCTCGGGTTGTGTCCGGCGGTAGTGATCCCTGTGCAGGTTGGCGAGAATCTGGGTCAGCCAGACCTGCAGGCGACCCTCTTCGCGCAGGTTGTCGATCTTTGCCAGCGCCCGCGCCAGGGTCTCCTGTACCAGGTCATCCGCCTGGTAACTGTCGTGACACCATGACCAGGCAATCCGGTACAGGCGGTCGCGCTCGGCGCAGATCTGCTTCTGCAGCCTGCGGCGGCGGCCGAAACTGCCAAACAGCGTGGTTTTGCTCTCACTCATGTGCGGTAAGACGCGCCTGGTGCTTCGATATTCCAGCGGTCTGCCGGCGGCCGATCGGCATGACCACTCACAACTCGTCGAGTCGGTCGGTCGGCGGCTCGCACCCGGTGCCGCGACACCGATAGGCGTTCACCCCGTCGCCCCGGCCCGACTTGGCCGCCAGGCTGTCGGGCAGCCCGTCGGCATCGGTCGGTATCGCGTACAGCGTCCTTCCTGGGATATGGCGGGCGCACGCTGCCTGCCGCCACGCCTGAAGGTCCGTGTCGCCACCACGTACAACCCACTGTTCCGCGGGCTCGAGATGGCGCTGCAATCCCTCCAAGAGGCCGACATGGGCATACGGCGCCTCTTCGACCGCAGGCCAGGCAGCGCGCAGCGCCCTTGTGGCCGCATCCTGGAATTTCAGATCGCCGCAAAGCAGGGAGAGACCCTGCAGTGCCTCGATGGCGACACCGTTGCCACTGGGCGTGGCGTCGTCAGCGAGCGGCCTGGGTCGATGCAGCAGGGTCTCGTGGTCGTCCGAGGTGAAAAAGAAGCCTCCATGAACGGGATCTTCGAAGTGTTCGAGCAGGCGTTCGGCGAGCCGGATCGCAAAGTCCAGGTAACGGCTGTCCCAGTGCGCCTGCAGCAGCTCGAGGATGGCGTCGATCAGGTAGGCGTGGTCGTCGAGGTAGGCATTCAGCCGGGCCTCGCCGTCGCGGCTACTCGCAAGCAATCGCCCCTCGCGCCAGTGATGGGCGATCAGGTAGTCCAGTGCGCGACGTGCCGAGTCGATCCACTCGGGACGCTGCAGCAGGCGGCCGGCAAGGGCCATGCCCTTGATCATCAGCGCATTCCAGCTGGCCAGTATCTTGTCATCGCGGCCCGGACGGACGCGTCTGGCGCGTTCAGCCAGCAGCTTGGTACGTGCGCTGAGCAGCAAGCGGCGGATGGCCGCAGGTTCGAGCCCGGTATCCGCGCTGATCTTCGCGGTGTCGGTGAAGGTGTGCAGGTGCCAGCGCCCTTCGAAATTCGCCGCCCGGTCGAGTCCGAAGCGTGCGGAAAACACGCGGTATTCGTCCGGTTCGAGCAATGCGGAGACCTCGGCAGGTGTCCATACGTAGAAGCGACCCTCCTCGCCCTCGCTGTCGGCGTCGAGACTGGCGTAGTAGCCGCCCAGCGGCGACTGCATTTCGCGTATCGTCCACTCGGCGACTCGCTCGCAGATGTGTTTGAACAGCGGCCGGTGTCCGCCGGCGGACCACGCCTCGGCGTACAAGGCCAGCAGCTGGCCGTTGTCGTACAGCATCTTTTCGAAATGCGGGATCATCCACCGGGCATCGACCGAGTAGCGGCAGAACCCGCCGCCCAGGTGGTCATTGATCCCCCCGTTGGCCATCTGCTCCAACGTGTGAAGCGCCATATGGCTCGCGACCTGGTTGTCGCGCCGCCACCCCTCGCGCAGCAGAAACCGCAAGGTGGTCGGGTGCGGGAACTTGGGTGCACCGCCGAACCCGCCGTATTGCGCATCGAACTGTCCGGAGAGCTGGCGTACCGCCTCGATCAGCGGTGTGTCATGCGGTTCGCCGCCGGCCGGTGTCATGTCGAGCTGCTGCAGGGCTTCGCGCAGCGACGCGTTCTGCTCGGTGATGGCTGCACGCTGTTCGCGGTAGGCGCGTTCGACCTGGCGCAGCAACTCGTGAAACGCCGGCAGGCCGTGCCGTGGCTGCGGCGGAAAGTAGGTGCCGGCGAAAAACGCACTGTGATCGTCCGGCGTCAGGAACAGCGTCAGAGGCCAGCCGCCGGGTCGGCGCGCCAGCAACTGATGCGCCGTCTGGTAGATCTTGTCCAGATCGGGTCTTTCCTCGCGATCGACTTTGATGTTCACGTACAGCGCATTCATGACCGCAGCGGTTTCCGGGTCCTCGAACGATTCGTGTGCCATCACGTGGCACCAGTGGCAGGCCGAGTAGCCGATCGACAGCAGGATAGGTTTGTCCTCGCGCCGCGCGAGTTCGAGCGCCTCGTCGCACCACGGCCACCAGTCGACCGGGTTGCCAGCGTGCTGTTGCAGGTAGGGGCTGGTGGCATTGCGCAGGCGCGAAGCAGTCATCTTGGTGTCCAACGGAGTAATCTTTACTGACCATAAGCCCGGGCCCTTGTGGAACCAATGGTCAGTGTGTGGGGTAATTTGGCGGGGCTTGTTGATCGCCTGTATGCAGGACGCCGGGACACCGGCGATCTTCGACTGTCTCGTCGCAACCGTTCGGGGGAACTGAAAGATGAAAAATTGGCAAGTCGCCGTGGTCATCGCTGCAGTCGTGCTGACGTCGCAGTTTGCGCAGACACAGGCGGCGGATCAGGGCGCCGACGTACGCGGCCGCTATGAAGGCGTGAACGCCTCGGCCAACGCCGTATGGGTCATCGATACCCGCAGCGGCACGGTGCGCAAATGCACCCAGGAATTTGCCGACCAGGCACCGGCCTGTTCGGCGATGTCGAACTGAAGGGCAATGCCCCGCCGGCCTCAGCGGCGGCCGGTGATCGAACCGAGGATCCCGCGCACGATCTGTCGCCCGAGGTTGCTGCCGAGTGCGCGTGCGACCGATTTGGCCAGTGCCTCGCCGATGCCTTCGCGGCGCTCCGCGGCGCGTGCATCGCGCTCCTGTTGTTTGCGCAGCTCCTCTTCCGCCTTGACGCGCGCGGCCTCCTCGGCCTCGCGCTGCCGCTGCTGTGCCAGTTCGACCTCGCGCTTGGCGAGCATCTCGTAGGCCGATTCGCGGTCGAGCGCCGTTTCGTAGGCGCTGCCCAGCGGTGAGCGGGCGATCAGTTCGGCGCGCCGGGCATCGTCGATCGGACCGAACTGTGACCGCGGTGGCGCCATCAGCGTGCGCTCGACCACCGTAGGCACGCCTTTCTTGTCCAGCGTCGAGATCAATGCCTCGCCGACACCCAGCTGACCGATGACCTCCTCGGTATCGAATGCCGGGTTCTCGCGGAACGTCCCGGCCGCGGCCTTGACCGCCTTGCGGTCCTGCGGGGTGAAGGCACGCAGGGCATGCTGGATGCGATTGCCAAGCTGGCCGATGACCTCGTTGGGCACGTCGTTGGGATACTGGGTGATGAAGAATACGCCGACCCCCTTGGAGCGGATCAGGCGCACCACCTGGGTGATCTTTTCCAGCAGTGCCTTGGGTGCGCTGCTGAACAGCAGGTGTGCCTCGTCGAAGAAGAACACCAGGCGTGGCAGATCGGCATCACCGCGCTCCGGCAGGTTCTCCATCAGTTCCGACAGCAGCCACAGCAGGAAGGTCGCGTAGATCCGCGGCGAGTGGTAAAGCGTGGTCGCATCCAGGATGCTGATCACGCCGCGGCCGGAAAAATCGTTCTGCATCAGGTGGTCAATGCGGATCGCCGGTTCGCCGAAGAAGATCTCGCCGCCCGCCTCCTCGAGCACCAGCAGGCGGCGCAGGATCGCGGTCGCGCTGGCCTTGGAGATTCGGCCATACTGGCGTTCCAGCTCGGCCGCGTGGTCGGCGACCCAGTTGAGCATCGCACGCAGGTCCTTGAGGTCGAGCAGCAGCAGCCCCTGGTCATCGGCCACGCTGAACGCGATCTGCATCACGCCTTCCTGCGTCTCGTTGAGTTCCAGCAGGTTGCTCAGCAGGGTGGGGCCCATCTCCGATGCTGTGGTGCGCACCGGGTGCCCCTTTTTTCCGAATACATCCCAGAACACCGTCGGGCACGCCTCGAAGGTGTGACCCTCGATACCGATGAATTGCAGCCGCTCGTCGATCTTCGGGTGCGCCTTGCCGGCACCGGCAAGGCCCGAGAGGTCGCCTTTCACGTCGGCAGTGAACACCGGCACCCCGAGGCGCGAAAAGGACTCCGCCAGGACCTGCAGTGTGACCGTCTTGCCGGTACCCGTCGCGCCGGTGATCAGGCCGTGGCGATTCGCCATGCCGGCATTCAGCAGTATCTGTTTGCTGCCCGTTCCACCCAGCAGAATGTCGTTTTCGGCCATGTCGTGTCCCCGTGTTTGCGCCCGGAACTTTAACCCGAAAGCCGCTTGGGCGGCATGTTCGCAGACCGGCGGCCGAGCGGGTCGGTGATTTCGTTTACACTCGGCGCCATCGTTTGCGCATTCGGATGCCGGGGAGAAACGACGATGCGTTGGAAAGGTAGACGCCAGAGCGGCAACGTCGAGGATCGGCGCGGAGCCACGCCGGGCGGATTCGGTGGTCTCGGTGGGATGGGCGGTAGTGGCGGCGGCGGACTTTCGCGCCTGCTGCCGATGCTGCTGCGCTTTCTCGGCGTGAAGGGCACGATCTTCGCGATACTGGCGCTCGGGGCCTACAGCTATTTCAGCGGTGGCGGTCTCGGCGGCCTGCTCGGTGGCCTCGAAGGCGGTTCGGTGCAGACTACGGACACGACGCCGACGGGCGAGGTCGAGCAGTCGGCGCAGGAGAAGGAACTTGTCGAGTTCGTGTCCGTGGTGCTGGCCGATACGGAGCAGACATGGCACGAGCTGTTCAAGGCCGAAGGCCAGGATTACAGGGAGCCGCGGCTGGTGCTGTTTCGCGGTGCCGTCAATTCGGCGTGTGGCGTGGGGCAGGCCGCGATGGGGCCCTTCTACTGTCCGGGCGACCAGAAGGTCTATCTCGACCTGAGCTTTTTCGATGACCTAAAACGGCGCCACGATGCGCCGGGTGACTTTGCCCAGGCCTACGTGGTGGCGCACGAGGTCGGGCACCACGTTCAGACGCTGCTCGGGATTTCGGCCAAGGTGCAGAAGGCCAAGCGTGGCCTCGGCGAAGAGGAGTCGAACCAGCTGTCGGTAAGACAGGAACTGCAGGCCGACTGTTTTGCCGGCATCTGGGGCTATCACGCGAGCCGCAGCCGCCAGCTGCTGGAGTCGGGTGACATCGAGGAAGGACTGGGGGCCGCCAGTGCGATCGGCGATGACCGCCTGCAGAAGCAGTCGCGCGGCTTCGTGACACCGGAATCCTTCACCCACGGCAGTTCGGCGCAGCGCGTGCGCTGGTTCAAGACCGGGCTCGACAAAGGGGCCCTGTCAGCCTGCAACACCTTCGCTGCGGACAGCCTCTGAGACACACCGGAAACATGGATAAAGTACTGCGACTGGCGAAAAACCAGGATCGGCGTCTGCGCGCCGGCCATGTCTGGGTCTATTCCAACGAGGTGGACAACGAGGCCACACCGCTGAAGGGATTCGAGGCGGGTGAGACCGTGAATATCGAGAATGCGCAGGGCAACTGGCTGGGCCTGGGCTACGTCAACCCCAACTCGTTGATCTGCGCGCGCCTGGTCACGCGTTCGCGCGATTTCCATCTCGACGGCTCGCTGCTGGTGCACCGCATCCGGGTCGCACTGGCGCTGCGCGAGCGACTGTACACGCAGCCCTACTATCGCCTGTTGTTTGGTGAAGCGGACGGCGTGCCAGGCGTGGTGGTGGATCGATACGGTGACCACCTCGCTGTGCAGATCACCACTGCGGGCATGGAGGTGCAACGCGAGGCTTTGGTCGCTGCGCTGGTGAAAGTACTGAAGCCGACCGGGATCATCCTGCGCAACGACACCTCGGTGCGCGAACTCGAGGGTCTGACACGTTACATCGAGCTGGCGCACGGCAGTGTTCCCGAAACGGTGGCCATCGAGGAGGATGGCTGCCGCTTCGATGTCTCACCGGGGGAGGGGCAGAAGACCGGCTGGTTCTACGACCAGGCAGCTAACCGGGGGCAGTTCGTACGTTATGTCGGCGGGAGACGGGTGCTCGACGTCTGCAGCTACATCGGCGCCTGGGCGGTGCGGGCGGCCAAGGCCGGCGCAAGCGCGGTGACTGCGGTCGACGTCTCGGCGCAGGCACTGGAGCAGGTCGCACACAATGCCTCGCTCAACGGCGTAGGCGAGCGTATCCAAACCGTGCGTGGTGACGCATTTCAGGTGTTGCGCGAGCTGCGTGCCCAGCGCGAGCGATTCGATGTGGTGGTGTTGGATCCGCCGGCCTTCATAAAGCGCAGGAAGGATCTCAAAGAGGGTACGCTGGCCTACCGGCGCCTGAACGAGGTGGCACTCGGGCTGCTGGAGCGCGACGGCGTGCTAGTGACGGCGTCCTGTTCGTTTCACATGCAGCGGGACGAGTTCCTGCGTACTGTGCAGCAGGCGGCCAGGCACGGTGATCGCAGTCTGCAGTTGTTGCAGCAGGGCCAGCAGAGCCCGGATCACCCTATTCATCCCGCAATTCCCGAAACGGCATATCTCAAGGCCTTCTACCTGCGCGTGTTGCCGACGTTGTAGCGTCAGGACGACATCCGGCGGTTGGCCAACAGTCGGATCTCGGTACGTACACGGTCACGCTCGCCTTCGCTGAGGGTCATCCAGATCTCGGCGACCTCGCGGGCCTCGTCGGTCAGCGGTGTGGCTTTCTCGTCGCCGAACATCAGCCACGCCGGGTTCACGTCCAGTACGGCCGCGATCTCGTCGATCTTGCGCGGGCGAAGGCTTTTGCCATTCTCGATCTTCTGAATGACTGCCTGGTTGGTGCCGGCCTGGACCGCCAGCTGTTCCTGGGTCCAGCCCATCTGCCTGCGCCGGTAACGCAGGCGCTCGCCCAACGTGCGCAGGTGATGCGGGATAACCTTCATTCCATTCATGCCCATGAGCCTCATAGCCAACTCTCGCCAAAAAAGGTTGCTGATGTGTTGTGGACTAGCTAACGGCGTGGCTCCGGGAAACTTGAGAGTCAGAGAAAAGTCAGGAATTTAGGGTGTGTTTCGCCCTGTGTGCGGCCAGCCCCCCGGGTGGGCGCTGGCCGAAGCCGCGCACACCGGAGGTCTGGCTGTTGTCGGGAGCTGCTATCAATCCCGATACAGGCGCGTGCCATCGATGCGGCGTTCGATCTCGCGCATCAGGTCCTGGTAGGCGGGGCTACCGACATACTGGAAACGTTCCTGGAACGCCCTGGCATCGAGGTGCTCGGGCAGATCTCGGGCCGGTGGCATCAGGTCTGTCTCGGTGATCCCGTCGGCCAGCAGTCCCTGAAGACGACGTGCGTCTTTTGCAGAGCGCGTTGCAAGTTCGCCGAAGCGGGTCCCGGCGCGATCGGCAGCGATGTCGGTGAAGCTGAAACCGGAGCCGCGGTCGGTGTCCGAAATCTCCTTGAACAGGCCCACCGCATCCGAAAGGACGCTGTCACCGCGTGCCGCAAGGGCGGCGGAGGTGAGGAAATGCTGGGCGAAGTCCGTGCGCCGTTCGATCTTGAGCCGAAAGGCCTTTGGGCGACGGGTGCTGCCAGGCACGAGCCGATTGACGTTGTGGCCACTGGCCCAGGTGCCGAGCACCGTGAGCAGAGCGATGTTCTCGCCGACCGGTGCCCGGTCCTGCGAACGGCCCCTGGCGTCGGCGAACATCTTGCTCAGCAGTTCGGTGACCGAGCCGCGACGGCCGATGCCTTCCGACTGCAATTCGATGAGCCGGTCATGGTAGAAGCGCAACGATTCGCGGTCACTGTGTGTCAGCAGCGAGTCCCGCGCCTGCTCCAGCATCGTCGGGGTCCACTGGTAGGTCAGGCGCAGGCGGTCGGGCAGGATCCGTAAATCTCGCAGCAGCGCCATGGCCGAGTCCAATTGCGACTCATCGTAGACCAGTCCGGCCGCCTGCCGCAGCAGAAACTCCGCCAGTGGGGCGGGAATATGCAGGCTGCCGATCTGCAGGCTGGCGATCTGCGGGCGTCCACCGGTAGCGGCGATACCGGCATCCAGATTAAGGTGATTGCGCCATGGCACGTGTGGCAGATGCAGCGTGATCTGAAGGTGCAGCATATCGGTCTGCAGATCCAGGCGCGCATTGCCCCTGGCGAGTTTTTGCAGCAGGTAGTTGGCCGCGAGGTCGAGGTCGTGGTGGCCGATGTCGAGGGTCTGGTTGGTCCCGGGCGGCAGAAACCTGGGGTCGTTGTTTCGCAGGATGTCTTTGGCGCGGGCGATGTCCTGGTGTGACAGCGTGGCCTGACGCGTCACCAGGGGTTCTGCGGACAAGGCATACCAGACGACCGGCGCAACGGCCAGAGGGCTTAGCAGCAACAGCAGGAGGGACAGCTTGATCAGCGCGCGCATGCACAGCTCCGGGACACGCTGCAAAGCGTACTTACCGGGTGCCCCGGTGTCCACGGACGGCGCAAGCCGCGATCCGGTGAGAGCAGAATAACTGGTAGACTCGCGCGCCATGATTTTCCCCGAGTTCGACTCTGTTGCCGTACACATTGGTCCGCTGGCGGTTCGCTGGTATGGGCTGATGTACTTGGCCGGCTTTGCTGCTGCATGGTGGCTGGGGCGGTTGCGTGCCGCGCGACCAGGTGCACCGATTGCGCCGCAACAGATGGACGACCTGCTGTTTTATGGTGCACTCGGCGTGATCGTCGGTGGGCGCATCGGCTATACCCTGTTCTACAGCTTCGACAGCTGGTTGGATGACCCGCTGCAACTGTTCCGCATCTGGGAAGGCGGGATGTCGTTTCACGGCGGCTTCCTCGGTGTCCTGGTTGCCATGTGGTGGTATGGGCGGCGGATCCGAAGGCGGTTTTTCGTCCTGACCGATTTCATCGCACCCCTGGTGCCACTGGGGCTGTTGGCCGGGCGCATGGGAAATTTCATCAATGGCGAGCTGTGGGGGGCACCCGGCAACGTGCCCTGGGCGATGCAGGTCCCATGCGCCAGCCATGCCTCCTTGTGCTGGGATAAGCTGGGATTGTCAGCCGGCACTGCGCTCACGCCGCCGCTGCACCCGACACAGCTTTACGAGGCGGCGCTGGAAGGCCTGTTGTTGTTCCTGTTGTTGTGGGTTTTCAGTGCGCGATCGCGTCCGATCATGGCCGTTTCGGGGATGTTCCTCGTTGGCTACGGCCTGTTCCGCTTCGCCGTCGAGTTCGTCCGCATGCCGGATGTGCAGCTCGGCTACCTGGCCTACGGATGGGTTACCATGGGCCAGCTGCTTTCCGCGCCGATGATCGTCGTCGGTATCGTGCTGCTGATCCTCGCATACCGAAATCAAGGTAGGGCATGAAACAGTATCTGGACCTGCTTTATCGCGTCCGCCAGTTTGGCGATTTCAAGGGTGACCGTACCGGTACAGGCACCTGGTCTTTGTTTGGCCACCAGATGCGTTTCGACCTGCGGCATGGGTTTCCGCTGGTCACGACCAAGAAGATCCATCTGAAGTCGGTGATTCACGAATTGCTGTGGTTCCTGAAGGGCGATACCAATACCCGTTACCTCAAGGAAAACGGCGTGAAGATCTGGGACGAATGGGCGGATGGGAAAGGTGATCTCGGACCCGTCTACGGGTATCAGTGGCGGGCCTGGCCGGCACCCGATGGGCGTCACATCGACCAGATCAGCCAGGTCATGGAGCAGATCAGAATCAATCCTGATTCGCGCCGGATCATCGTATCGGCCTGGAACCCGGCGGACCTGCCGGATGAAAGTGTTTCACCGCAGGCCAATGTGGCGGCCGGGCGCATGGCGCTGGCGCCTTGCCACGCGTTCTTTCAGTTCTACGTGTGCGACGGGCGCCTTTCGTGTCAGCTTTATCAGCGCAGTGCGGACGTGTTCCTCGGCGTTCCGTTCAATATTGCCAGCTATGCCCTGCTGACGATGATGATCGCACAGGCCTGCGACCTGGGCCTCGGCGAATTCATTCATACGCTCGGGGATGCGCATCTGTATACCAATCACCTGGAGCAGGCGGACGAGCAGCTGACAAGAACCCCCTATGAACTGCCGACGATCGAATTGAACCCGGACGTCAAAGACCTGTTTGCCTTCCGCTACGAAGACTTCACCCTTTCCAACTATCAGTGCCACCCGCATATCAAGGCCCCGATCGCTGTCTGACCGGTTGGACGGCGGCCTGTACAGCGGTGTTCACGGTTGTTTTGTGCGCCGCACAAGTTTTGTTGATCCATGTCAACGGAATCTGCCGCAACCCCTTGCAATATTCCTGTAAATCACTATAAAAGTATTTAACAAAATACTTATATGAGGTACAGGTCATGAGTGGCGAATTGGTAGTTGATGGCCGCGAACTGCTGGCCATGTCCGAAGACGCTCCGGAGCAGGTCGAGGCGATCATCGAGATGATGATCGATGCCGATGAGGATATGCTGGCGGACGAAGAGGAAGAGTAAGTTAATCAAAGGCCTGCTGCCGCAACGGCAGGCCTTCTACATAGGGCTTTTCGACGTGGACTGCTAACATTCACGCATGAAGCCCCTGCCCAACCTTTCCATCATTGCGGCGCTGTCCGACAACGGCGTTATCGGTCGAGACAATGCGCTTCCCTGGCGGATGCCTGCGGATCTCGCGCATTTCAAACGTCTGACCATGGGCAAGCCGATCGTGATGGGGCGCCGCACCTGGGAGTCCCTTCCCGGGCTTCTACCGCATCGCACGCATATTGTCGTTTCCCGCGACCGCGACTACCGGGTCGAGGGTGGTTTCGTCGTACATTCGGTCAGGGAGGCAATCGAATTCGCCGGCGATGCCGACGAGCTGATGGTGGTCGGCGGCGCCAATCTGTACGCGCAGACGCTGCCCCTGGCATCGCGTCTCTACCTGACCTTCATCCACGGGCAGTTTGATGGGGACACGCGCTTCCCCGACTACGAGCAGGCGGAGTGGTGTGAGGTCGCGCACGAATCGCACGATGCCGATGCGCGTAATCCTTACCCTTATTCCTTCGTCACACTGAAACGCGTCTAGTCGCCGCGCTGACGCCGCAATTCGCGGTTCTCCGCCTTGAGTTTCCTGTAGGCCCTGGCGAGTTTCTGCAACTGGTCTTTACCCTGGTCCGTGTCTGCCGCGCGGTCATCGTCCCCCAGGGCATCCGCGACAGCCGCTTCAGCTGCACTGTGCCAGTGTTCTACCATCGCCTCGGGCAACCCGTATTCCCGGGCAGCAACGGCGACTGTCGTCTTGCCCGACAGTATCTCCCTCACCAGTGCCAGTTTCCGCTCGGCAGTCCAATAGGTTGCGTCGTCCGCCCCCTGCTGTGAAGCCGCGTCAGTATCCTCCGCGCCGGACGTGCGGCGGTGAGGCAATCGCCGAACCCATACTGCCACCGGGCTGTCGGGCCCATAGAAGGTGATCAACAGCGCGGGGAGAAGCAGCAGGTCGAAAACCAGCGCGGAGATCAGGCCGACGGTGGTCAGCAGACCGAAATTGCGGGTTGGGACGAAGTCTGACCACACCAGGATCACGAACTGAGCGCTCAGAATGATCGTCGTCGTGACCACCGCTCGGCCTGCGCCGCGATAGGCCCGTGCCAGGGCGACCACCGGTGCGACGCCGCTGGTGACACGACGCTTGAAACCGTGAAACACATGGATCGTGTCATCCACGGCGATACCGATCGCCACGCTGGCGATCATCGCCGTCGCCATGTCCAGCCAGATCCCGGTCAGACCCATGATCACGAAGATCAGGAAGATCGGCGACAGGTTGGGGATCATGCACAACAGCGCGGCCCAGAAGGAGCGCAGGAAGAACAGCATGAACACGAAGATCAGTACCAGTGCGCCCCAAAGGCTGTAGACCTGTCCGGATACCAGCAGGTCCTCCATGTCGGCAAACAGTCGACCGTTGCCGGCAATCTCCCAGCGCAGGGTGTCACCGACGTTGTTCCGCAGATATTCCCGAATTTTTTCCAGTACCCGCGAGATGTCGTTCGCACTGTGCACGTTCAGATTCAAAGCGATCTGCGAATGCTGGAAGTCACGGTCGACGAAGTCGTAGATGTCCTCGCCGTCGTAGATCAAGAGGTACTGCGTGATGAGTTCGCGGTCATCCGGGAGCTGCCGGAACGCGGGATTCTCGGCATTGAAGGCCCAGTGCATCTCCTGCACGAAGTCCGGCAGCCCGAAGCTGCGGTCGATCTCCGGTTGTGCCTTCGACCACTGCTGGAAGTTGCGGATCAGTTGCAGTTTCCGCGGGTCCTTCAGCCCGTCCCGGGCGTCGGCGTCGAAGATGACAGACACCGCCATGGTGCCGACCAGCTTGTCCTCGATGTAACGGGTCTGCTCGCGAACCGGGTGGTCGAAGTCAAAGAACTCCTGCAGGTTGGTCTCGACCATGACGTTGCGGAGCTGTGGCGCCCCCAGCGCGAGCAGCACGCAGACCATCCCTATCACCAGCGCCGGTTGTCGAATGCCGAATCGGTACAGTGCCGACACTATCCCGTCGACGAGGCGCGCACTGCCGCGGACTTTGGTCCACGGTCGCTTGTCCCAGCGCACCACGATATTCGGCAGGATGCGAAACACCACCAGGTAAATCAGCAGCGTGCCGAGCGCCGAGATGAGGCCGAAGGTCTTGATCGGCACGATCGGGCTGGTGCCTAGCGAGGCCAGGCCACCGGCCGTGGTCAGGGCGGCAAACAGTGCCGGGCGGTCGACTTCCTGGATCGCGCGCGCGACCCGCTCGGCACCGGAATAACCGAGTTTCGAGGCGATGAAGAGCCCATTGAACAGGTGCACCAGCGCGGCGACCGTCAATGCCGACAGGAGCGGCGGAATGATGCTGGAAACCAGCGTGAACGGCTGGTCCAGCAGGACGTAGATGGCGACGGTGGAATTGGTCACCACGCCGATCGCCACCCCGGCGAGCATCACCGCCAACCAGCGCCGGAACAGCCACC
Source organism: Chromatiaceae bacterium (assembly GCA_024235315.1). GTDB lineage: Bacteria > Pseudomonadota > Gammaproteobacteria > Chromatiales > Chromatiaceae > Thiosocius. The sequence goes on from JACKMP010000006.1 coordinate 92,130, forward strand.
AGATCAGCGTCAGGCCGGTGGCAACCGTGGCCGGTATGAAGATCATGTTGTCTCGCAACATCGAGCGCAGTTGCGCCACATCGAGCGGGATCTGTCCCGCCATCGCGACCAGGTAACCCTTGAGTCGGGCGTCCTGCACTGCCGCCAGGATCTGCTCCTCCAGGGCCAGTCGCTCCACGCTGTTGCCGGACTTCTTCGGGATCACAACCATCGCCAGCGCCGACCCGTCGGCCGCAGCCATCACCCCTTTGCTGAGCTCGTCCTCCAGAACCCGCATCTGCCGGTCTGCCGGGCGTGACTGCGCCAGCGCCCTGACGTCGATCAGTGGCTCGACGATGAAGTCGTCCTGGGTGCCGGCGATGTGGTCCTGGGTAGTGGCGGCCACCACCTCGTCGATCTCCGGCAGTTTCTCCAGGCTACGCCTAAGCCCGTCGTAGGCATCCAGAAAGCCGTCTGAAAACAGCGCAACTCCCTCGAACAGCAGGACGAACACCTGGTCGTTCGGAAACCTCGTTCGCAGCTCCCTGTCGAGCACCACGGCTGGCTCGTCATCCGGGAAATACACGTCGGGCGCATTGTTGATGTTCAACTTCAACAACAGGGTCGACGGCAGGACGGTAAACAACAGCAGGAACAGCAGGCTCAGGTAGTGGCGCCAGGGCAGGGCGCCGAGCCGGCCGAGCAGGTTGGCATCCTCGGCGGTCGTCAGGTTCAGCTGGACGCAGTCTTCGCCGCCGAAGCGGGTACGAAAAGAGGTGCAGCCGGCCGAGAGCGGGAGATCGTCTGCACGGTGCAGTATGAGTTTGGTCTGCGGATGCCGTTGCTCAGTGCCGGCAGATTTCTTCGCCGCATCCAGGTGCTCGCGCAGGCGCTCGTGATAACGCTCGTCCACCATGTCGAGCAGCGGTACCGCCTGCAGGTCGTCGAAGGAGCGATATCCCAGCCGCTGCAGAAACAGCGCATTCGCGTAGACAAAGAAACCCTCGTGAACGATCGCAACAGGGTGTTGTGCGTGTTCCAGTCGCGACGGGCGGAGGGATTCTTCAGTCACACGCCTGTTCCGTCGGGATCAGAAGCTGGCTCGCCAGCCCAGATTGATCGAAGAATGGTCTTCGTGAAAGCCGCCCAGCGTGTCCGCATCCCCGGCAAAGTAGTGCAAGGCCAGGTACAGTTCATGTGGCTCCCAACCAAGGAATGCCACCTCGGGATTGAGATAGATGTCCTTGTCACCGATACCGGCATAGAAATCCAGACGCGCACGCCAGCGCGCACGGTCGAACGGGGCCTCGATCTCGCCATTGATACTGTAGATCTCATCGCGGTCGATGATCGCAGGGGTGTCGATCAGGTTCATGCCGACGAGCTGCAGGTTCACCCGTGTATCGCCGTCACCGGGATGAAACTCGACCCCGCCGCCCCAGGCGATGCCCGGCGTGGTGGTATAGCTGAGGTCGGTCCGGGTGACAGGGTTGTCGCTGCTGTACACCAGCTCGACGCGCCAGGTGGCGCCGCCCGCATCGATTGCGGCATCCGCGCCATAGGCCCAGGATCTCGGGTATTCGGCCTGGAAACGTCCGACCCCGGCCGAACGGAAATAAGGTGTCGATTGGCGCGTGCGCGCGATCGTGACGCCGATGTCGGCAAACGAATGGGTGCGCGTGTAGCGTGCGCCAAAGCCGCCGTCACCGCTTGGTTCGTCCTCGATGATGGTGGCATTTCGCACTGCGGCCGGCGGGATGATCGCCGGGTCGATGCCGAGGATGCGGCCGGATTCGCGGTTGATCGGGTACCACACGCTGTCCTGATCGGGGAGCTCGGCCGCGCGGAAGTCAAACAGCCAGACCAGGTCGAGTTTGCCGGATCCAAGAAAGGTCTCGGCGCGCAGCATCGGGTTCGAGCGTCGGCGGTCTTCCAGATTGTCCAGTACGAAGCGGGTCAGATCAGCGGTGCTCACCCGGTCGGACAGCGGGATCTCGTCGAGACGTCCCCAGACCACGGTTTGGGTGCCTGCCGTGAGGCGGAAGTTGTCGCCGCGATAGCGCACGAAGCTGTCACCGTAGTCCGCGGTGATATCGGTGAAGGCATTGCGCTGGTCCTGCGAATAACCGTCCACGCGTGCCGCGACCTGGAACTCCCATTGCGGTGCCGGCTGCCAGTTGGCAAAGCCGGACACCTTGCCGTACAACGTACTGTCTGCCTCGGCGCGTGAACGCGTGAAACGGCCATATTCCGCGCGGACGTCGTCAATCCGGATTTCGAAGTCACTGGTGTCGCCGGTACTTCCGGACGACCCCGCAATGCGTGTTTCGTCGGTTGGGGCGGCGGCCGGGCCGGATTCCTCGATGATCAGTTCCCCTGAGGCGGAACCGGAAGGCTGCGATGGCCCTTCGATGACAATCTCGCTGCCAGCGCCGACCGGTTCGTTACCGCCGATATCGATGATCACTTCTTCGACCGCAGGCTGATCCGCGGCGGTGGCCGCGCCGCCCGAGGTACAGGCGGCGATGATGGCGAGCGTCAGCAGCGTAAGAGGTGGGCGGCGCGAATGCAGCATTTTCAGCGGTCCTTTGGTCGAGCGGGGCCCGATGCGCTCATGGCCTGTACGCGGCCTCGGCGCTGTCGTCAGCCAGCGCCTGGCTGGTGAACAGGCGATCGGGAATGCCCTGATTATACTTGACCGCGTCCAGGGATATCCGGGTCACGTGGCCGGACTCGAGATCCTCCATCGTGCTCTCCAGCACCGTCCAGAATCCCTGGATCTTCTTGATGCGCTGCACCGAGAGACGCTTGACCGGTTCTTTCGAATGCGCCTGGTAAAGGTCGACGCGCAAAGGGATCAGCGTCTGCGGATGCACCCAGCTGATGCGCTTGGTGTATACGGAGTTGTCGGGGTCGACTGGAATGCTTTCGAGAAGTTTGCACACCAGCTTCCCAATGTTGCCTTCACCGAGCAGCCGGTGTGTGTCCATGCCGACCTCGCGGTCGCGCAGGTCTTCGAAGAAGATATCGGAGCCGACGAAACGCCCGCCCTTGCGTGACGAAGACACCCGCCGTACCCGGTCGAGTGCCGGCAGATACAGCCACTGGTCGTTTTCGTCGCCCGGATAATCCTTCGTGAGCAGGCCGACCCCCTTGATGTCAGACGGGCTGGTGAAGCGGGTCAGCGACCAGCGTTCACCGCGTCCACGGTCCACTGCGAGGGAGTACATCTCGCGTTCGCGTGGATCCCGGCCCTTCTCGGTAAGGGTCATCCTGGCGCGCGAGGCGAGGTCGTCCCCGTTTGGTGCGTCGTACACCGCTTCGGCAAGCCGGCACCCGGCGTCGGCGGCCTCATCGGCTCCGGCAACAGGCGGCATCGCCAACATGCACAGCAGCACGGCGTACAGGAGTTGGAAAGATCGCATAGTGGCTCCGAAGGACGCCGGCCTGTTTTGTCTCAGGCCGGTCGCCCCGTTGGCGTCAGGAAGCGTAGCACAGCGCCTCGTGGCTGGCGGGCGGACGCCCCTGTCGAGGTTCCCGTTCGATGCGTTGATCATCGGCCTCGTTGGCGCCGACTTTAAAGGCGTGCCAGTGCGCAAGGCGCCCGGCCTGCCAATACTGCAGGGCTCAGAGGCCGCTGAGCCAGGATGCGCGCGCCTTGCGGAAGAACTCCGGCTGTGCAAAGGCCGCGTGATGGATCTCTGCGTTGTAGTACATGGTTTCGAAGCGCCTTTCTGCCACATCGGCGGAGCGGAAGTCATCGAGACGGCAGTTCTTGGCGCCGATCGTGGCCGACCACCAGCCGGTTGGGTAAATCGGTTGCGGGAAGAACAGTGTGCGTGCGTCGGCGAAATCGGCGGCATGCAGGCTGCGGTACATTCGCTCCAGGATCGCCATGTGGATCAGCGGCGACTCGCTTTGCTGCACGACCATCCCGCCGTCGTCGAGTGCGCGGTGGCAGGCCCGGTAGAATTCCGGGGTGAACAGCACCTCGCCGGGACCGATCGGGTCGGTCGAGTCGACGATGATCACATCCAGTGAGCTGGGCGCGGCGTCTTTCATCCACTGGATGCCGTCGATAAACAGCAGCTCGGCCCGTGGGTCGGCGTTGGATGCGCAAAGTTCGGGAAAGTGCAGCTCAGCGGCGCGTGTCACCACCTCGTCGATGTCGATCTGCACTGCATGCTCGACCTCCGGGTGTTTGAGCACCTCGCGCAGGGTGCCGCAGTCACCGCCGCCGATAATGGCCACGCGTCGTGGAGCCCGATGGGTGAACAGCACCGGGTGACTCATCATCTCGTGATAGAGGAAGTTGTCGCGCGAGCTGACCATGGTGCAGCCATCGATCAGCATCAGCTTGCCGTAGCTTGTGGTGTCGAACACCTCGACCTTCTGAAACGGCGACTGCTGCTCGAACACCCGGCCGCGACCCTTCAGCGAAAAGGCCGAACCATAGTCTTCACAGATCTCGGTGATCCACTCGTCGTTCAAGGACATGGTGCTGGCTCCGTGGTTGGCTGGCATCGGATGCGGCGCACCTTAACCGTGTCGGCTGCGGGCGGCAACCAGGACCCGGGTCGACGCCATTCGGCGGTGCGCCGCGCACGCAAATCCCCGATAATCCGGAACCAGTCCGTGAAAGGGGTCGTCATGCCTGCCAAAGTTTCCGCCGTGCCTCAGACCTATGGTGTGCATCGCTGGGGTGAGGGGTACTTCGGCATCAATGCCGGAGGTCATGCCACGGTGTGCCCGCGGCCGGACGACGCAGGCGAACTGGACCTGTTCGAGCTGGCGCGCGATCTGACTGCAAGCGGGTTGCGGTTGCCGGTGCTGGTACGCTTCAACGATATCCTCCAGCACCGAGTGCGAAGCCTGTGCGGCGCCTTCAGTGAGGCCGCAGCGTCACTCGGATATGCCGGCGGTTACCGCGCGATCTACCCGATAAAGGTCAACCAGCAACGCAGCGTGGTCGAGCAGATCGTCGCCGGTGGGGCTGACTGCGTCGGCCTGGAGGCGGGCAGCAAGCCCGAGCTGATGGCGGTGCTGGCGAGTGCGCCAGTCGGCGGCGCGATCGTGTGCAACGGTTACAAGGATCGCGAGTATGTCCGTCTGGCGCTGATCGGGCGTCGCCTCGGTTACGAGGTGTACATCGTTATCGAGAAGCCGAGTGAACTCGAACTGGTATTCAGTGAGTCGGCAGATCTGGGCATCGAGCCGTTGCTGGGGGTCCGGGTGCGTCTGGCTGCCGTGGCATCGGGAAAGTGGCAGAACTCGGGCGGCGCCAAGTCCAAGTTCGGCCTCTCGGCCGCGCAGGTGCTGTCGCTGGTCGAGCGTCTGCGCGAGCGCGATTGCCTGCACTGGATGGTCCTGCTGCATTCGCACATCGGCTCGCAGATCCCGGATCTGCGTGATATCCATCGCGGTATCAGCGAGGCTGCCCGTTACTACGCGGAGCTGCATCGCATGGGCGCGCCCATCCGGGTGATCGATGTCGGCGGTGGTCTCGGCATCGACTACGAGGGCAGTAGATCACAGCATTACTGCTCGACCGACTACGATCTGCGTGCCTACGCCGCGGAGGTGCTGCGTCCGATCGCCAGATTGTGCAGCGAGCAGACGTTGCCGCAGCCGATGGTGTTCACCGAGTCGGGGCGCGCGATGACCGCACACCATGCGGTGCTGATTACCGAGGTCATCGAGCGTGAGCCGCCGTTCGTCGAGCCGCCAGCTGAGATGGCCGAAGGTGACGAGTTGCTGCAGCGTCTGCGCCTTCTGCACCAGGGCGTGCATGGCGGCGTTCCGCCGCAGCGCTTTCAGAACGCCCGTCACCTGCTCGCCGAGGCCAATGAGCGCTTCGCACGCGGGGACATGGACCTGCAGCAGCGGGCCCTCGCAGAGACGCTGTTCTACGCCATTGCTCACGAGGTAAGGGGGGAGTTGCGCCTCGAGTCAAGGCGTCACCGGGACCTGCTCGAAGAACTCAAGGAGACCCTTGCCGACCGGGTGTTCTGCAACTTCTCGCTGTTCCAGTCTCTGCCTGACGTCTGGGCGATCGATCAGATCTTTCCGGTGATGCCGCTGCACCGGCTCGACGAGGTGCCGGATCAGGCGGCCCTGGTACACGACCTGACCTGCGATTCGGACGGCTGTATCGACAGCTATGTCGACCAGGACGGTGTCGAGAGCACGCTGATGCTGCACGCCGCAAGGCCGGGTGAGCCCTACCTGCTCGGGGTGTTCCTGGTTGGCGCCTACCAGGAGATCCTCGGGGACATGCACAACCTGTTCGGTGACACCGACGCGGTAAACGTGATTCTGGAGCCCGGGGGCAGGTACCGACTGGCGGAACCGGAGCGCGGTGATTCGGTCGACGAATTGCTCCGCTATGTGCATTTCGATCCGGAACAGATGCTCGATTCCTACCTGCGCAGGTTGCGCGCGCAGCATGTCGGTGAGGCATTCATCGACAGTTACTACCGCGAACTCAAGGCCGGGCTGCATGGCTATACCTATCTCAAGGGTTGAGCCGGGCGTTCCCGTTGCGCCATGCGAAACGGTATTTTCTATATTGAGCCTGAATCTTTCAGGGTAGTCGGCACTTGCCTGCGGTGCCCCGGGCTGCCTACCCTGCAGCCAGTCCCGTACTGCGGCCGTGGTTGCGTACGGACGGTGCTTCTGAGGAGGGCAACGCGATGACCATGATCGAAAACCTGCACGGCATGCTCGAACGCGGCATCGACACCGCGTTGTTGCGGTATTCGCTCGGTGCCGAGTTGCTGAAAATTGGCAATGCGGACGCGGCCATCACCCACCTGCGCGAGGCGATCAAGCACGATGCCGAGTATTCCGCGGCCTGGAAAGTGTTGGGCAAGGCCCTGGCCGAGTCGGGCAAGCATGACGAGGCTGTGGATGTGCTGGGTCAGGGTATCGAGGTCGCCGAGCGACGCGGAGATATCCAGGCGGCAAAAGAGATGGGCGTGTTCCGCAAGCGCTCCCAGCGTGTCCTGGACAACCCGGCCGATTGACGGATACCGATATCACGGGCGAGGCCGGCATCCAGGTGTCGGCACGGCCGCAAACGAACCGCGTTATTACAGCAGTGCACGCATCTTTTCGCGGGCGCGAAACAGCCGCGTACCGGCGCCAGCGACCGAGATCCCCAGGTGCCGGGCGATCTCCTTCTGCGAATAGCCGCTGATCACCTGCAGCAACAGCGGCTCGCGGTACTCTTCCGGCAGGCGGTCGAGGGCCTGGCGGAGCACGAACGCCTCGGTCGAGGTGTCGTAGTCCTGTCGTCTGGTTGCAAGGTCTTCGACCGGCTGAGCACTTTCCTGTGGCCGCTGGCGTTCGAAGCGACGGGCATTCTCGCGCCGCAAGATAGTCAGCAGCCAGCCCTTGACCGCCTTCGGGTCGTTGAGCCGATCCATTGACTTCCACGCCCGCACCAGCGTTTCCTGTACCAGGTCGTCGGCCAACGCGCCGTTGCCGCACAGCCAGTACGCGTATCGATACAGCTCTCCCATGTAGACGCCGATCAGGTCGTTGAAGGACTGCTCATCGCTTCGAGTCCGCGGGTGTGCCTTCGAGCTGGGGCCGGCGGTTGGTGCGAGGGCAATGGCTGTCATGTTGGCATCCTTGGGTCTGTTGAGGGACAACAACCCCACTGCACCGGATGTGCCAATCTCTAACCGATTGAAATCCCATGTGTATTTAGACTGCCCCCGGCCGCTTCACACGTTTCGTTGTAACGAAACGTTAACTACCCGTCCGGCCGCGCCTGTACCACAGGTCTGCACTCAGTCACGGCTCGGGAGCCGCAGGCGGTACTTTTCGATCTTCCTGTCGAGCGCGGGCCTGGATATGCCGAGGATGTCGCAGGCCTGGCCCTTGTGCCCGCCGGTGTACTCGAGGACCCGTTGAATGTGCGCGGCTTCGAGTTCCTGGAGTGACGGCAGGGTCTGGCCCGATACGGCTTCAGGTGCGCTGCGGTATGGCTCGACGGGCTCCCGGAAACGGATGTGCTGTGGACCTATCTGCCCGTCGCGGGCCAGTATCATCGCCTGCGTGAGAACGTTCTCGAGCTCACGCACATTGCCCGGCCAGGAATAGCCCTGAAGTACCGCGATCGCGGATTGGGCGATTGCCGGCACGCTGCGGGCGTTGTGCCGTGCCGCCTTAGCCAGCAACGCAGTCGCCAGCAGCGGGATGTCCTCGGGGCGGTCGCGCAAAGGCGGCAGCTCGATGTTGATGACATTGAGGCGGTAGGCGAGATCCTCGCGAAACCTGCCTTCGCGAACGCGCGCGAACAGGTCGCGGTGGGTCGCCGCAATGATCCGGGCACGCACGGCGATGCTGCCGGTGGCGCCGACCCGTTCGATCGTACGTTCCTGCAGCGCCCGCAGCAGCTTGGCCTGAAGTGGCGGCGCCAGCTCGGCGATCTCGTCGAGGAACAGCGTGCCGTCGGCGGCCAACTCGAACTTGCCGGGTTTACTGCGGTCGGCGCCGGTGAAGGCGCCTTTCTCGTGACCGAACAACTCACTTTCGAGCAATGTATCGACGATGGCGGCACAGTTTATCGCCACGAAGGGGCCAGGGCGGCCACTGTGCTGGTGGATCAGCCGCGCGACCACCTCCTTGCCGGTGCCGGACTCGCCGCTGAGCAGCACCGTCGCCATGTTGCCGGCGCTCAGCGCGATCTGCTTGCTGACATCAAGCATTGCCTGGCTGCGGCCGATCAGGTCGCCCGGCGGTACTTGGCGCGATGACTGAACGTGTTCCGGCTCCGGTGAACGCGCGGCCAGCGCCCTGTCGACGGTGGCCTGCAGGGTCACGGACTTCAGCGGCTTGTGGACGAAATCGGCGGCACCGGCCTTGATCGCGCGAATCGCCAGTTCCAGGTCGTGCTGGCCGGTCATCATGATCACGCCGGTGTCCGGCTTTGCGTCGATCAACTTCGGCAGCAGCGCGATGCCTTCTCCGTCCGGCAGTTGCTGGTCGAGCAGGATGAGGTCGAGCGGTTCGGCAAGGGCAATCGCCAGGCCGGGCCCGCAGGCCGCGGCAGTGAACACACCATACCCCTGGTCCTCGAAATGCAGCGACAGCATCTGGCTCAGGGCGGGGTCGTCTTCGATGATCAGAATGCGTATTGGCATGGGCTGATACTAGACATGATGTTTTCGCCTGCCCAGCGGCACCCTGCATCTATTAAAGATCCACGGTGGCGGACCGATAGATTGAGGACCCCTCCGGTTGGCAACTGCGGGAATCAGTCCGAACTGTGAACACGCCGTCCGGCAATACTTCTACACAGCGACAGGCATACACAGGCACTGCACGCGAGGTGCTGCTGGTCGAGGACAGTCGTGCCATCGCCTCGGTGCTCGCCGCTGCCATCAATGCATTCGACGACATTGCCTGCGTCGTTGCGGGCAACCTCGCCGAGGCCAGGAATCTTCTGGGCGGAGGTGCTTACCGGTTCTTCGTCGCTGTGCTCGACCTGAATCTGCCCGATGCGCCGAATGGTGAGGTCATCGATCTGGTGCAGAGCGCGGGCATTCCAATCGTTGTGCTGACCGGCAATGTCGACGCAGCCAAGCGCGAGGCCATGTTTGCCCGTGGCGTTGCTGACTACGTGGTGAAAGACAGCCTGGTCGGCATCGATTACGTCGCGCGACTGGTCAACCGGATGGCGCACAATGGCAGCTCAAGGGTGCTGGTCGTCGACGATTCGCGCGCGTTCCGCGCTTATCTTTGCAGTTTGTTGCGCCAGCACGGCTACGCGACCTTGAGCGCAGCTGACGGCATCGAGGGACTGGAGGTGCTGCAGGCGAATCCGGACATCCGCCTGGTCATCACCGACTACAACATGCCGCGCATGGACGGTCTGACGATGGTGTCGGAGATGCGCAAGGCACATAGCCAGGACGAGCTTTCCATCATCGGGATATCCAATTCCGCCGACCCCGAGACGCTCGCACGTTTCCTCAAGGGAGGGGCGAGCGACTACCTGCACAAGCCCTTCAGTATCGAGGAGTTCTACTGCCGGGTGGATCAGAACGTCGATATGCTGCGCATAATCCGCCGCGCGCGCGATGCAGCCAACCGGGATTTCCTGACCGGGCTGCACAACCGCCGCTGTTTTTTCGAGTTGGCCGAAGCGATGTACCGGCGTGCCACGAAGGGCGAACTGCAGATCGTCGTGGCGATGATCGACGCGGATCATTTCAAGCGAATCAACGACACCTTCGGCCACCAGGTCGGCGATGATGCGCTGGTTGCGATCGCTGCGACCCTGCGCGATCTGGTCGGGGGCAATGGGCTGGTCGCTCGCTTTGGTGGCGAGGAGTTCGTGTGCCTGCACGTACTCGACGAAACGGTCGATCCCCGCGAATGCCTCGACCAGATCCGGCAGGGTATCGCCGCTATTGAACTGTACAGCGATGGTCAACGCGTTGGCATCACCGCCAGTATCGGCGCCACCCGCTCACTTCACGGCAACCTTGATCAGATGCTGGCGGCGGCTGACCGCGCCGTCTACGCAGCGAAGAAGGCCGGCCGCAACCGGGTGGAGCTCGACTGAGTACCGAACCCGCTGCGGGCGCCTGTCAGCTGCGGGTCATCAGCCAGCAGCGATGCGGTGTGTGTCGCTTGAAGTCCTCGGGAATCGTCTGTGCGCTGATCTCTTCGAGCTGCGCGATTTCGGCCAGCCCTGGGTCGGGCCTGAAGCCCTGCCGGTTGGTCGAGAAAAACAGTTCGCCGCCCGGCGCCAGCAGGTCGAGTGTGGCGCCCAGCAACCGGAGTTGGTCGCGCTGCACATCGAAGGTCGTCACCATGCGCTTCGAATTCGAAAAGCTCGGTGGGTCGAGTACGATCAGGTCAAAGCGGGCACGCTCGGCGCGCATGCGCTCGATGAACCCGAAAACATCCGCCTGAACGAAACTGTGCCTCTGCTCGTCCTGCAGGCCGTTGTGCACCAGGTTGCGTCGGCTCCACGCCTGGTAGGTGTTCGACATGTCGACGGTGACGCTGCGGCGGGCGCCGCCAGCGGCCGCATAGACGGTGAAGCTGCCGGTGTAGGCAAACAGGTTGAGAAATACCTTGTCCTGAGCGCGCTCGCGGACCATTTCCCGGGTGTCGCGGTGGTCGAGGAACAGGCCCGTGTCGAGGTAACTGCCGAGATTGACCTCGAAACGCAGGCCGCGTTCGCCGACAGTGAACGAGGGTGTTCTGGCGGCGAGTTTTTCATACTGGGCGAGACCGCGCTGACGGCGGCGGTGCTTGATCACCACCTGCGGCAGCACGATTCCCAGCGTCTGCGACAGTCCGCCGCGGATGGCATCGATCTCGTCGGGCTGAAGTGCGCGCTTTTTCTCGAACACCTGGACGTGCAGCCAGTCGGCATAACGGTCGATCGCCAGTGGAAACTCGGGAATGTCCCGGTCGTACAGGCGGAATGCCTCGATATCCTCGCGTCTTGCCCACTTGCCGAGGTGGCGCTGGGCCTTGAGCACGCGATTGTAGAGCGCGCCGGGGTCGATCACGATTCGGCACGGCGGGCGTACCAGGCGAGCGCACCCCAGCCGATGAGAAAGGCGGCTCCGCCGAACGGGGTGATTGCGCCTAGCCAGCGAATGTCCGTCAGCGCCATCACGTAGAGGCTGCCGGAGAACAGCAGGATTCCGCTGGCGAACGACCAGCCGGCCAGCTGCAGCGCCCGGTCGTGACCTGCGCGGCCACCGATCAGGCCGACTGCCAACAGGGCCAGCGCATGCAGGGCCTGGTAGTCGACACCGGTCCTGAACACCTCGAGCAGGCCCGCGCTCAATACGTTCTTCAGGGCGTGTGCAGCAAAAGCGCCAAATGCAACCGCCAGAAACCCGTTGATTGCACCCAGAAAAACGAAATGCCGCATTGGATTCATCAGTGACGACCGAGCTTGCCGAGTTCGTCGAGGATCTGTAGCACCAGCTGCCGGCCGCGGACGTCGAGTCGGGCGCACAGGCGCTCGGCATCGCGTTCGCCGTTGATCATCGGCCGGATCACCGCGGCCACCCGGCTCATGTCGCCACCGACTTTGCTCATCTGCTCAGCCATCTGGCCGATCAGGCTCAGCGCCTGCGCGTTACCGCTCGACGCTGCGTGGATCATATGCGCCAGGCCGGGGGCCGCAAGTGTCGGATCCGCCCTGCGATGGGGGTCCGGCAGGGTCGACGGGTCCTGCAGGCCGCGCAGAATGGCGGCAGCGATCACCCTGTCCTCCCCGTCCAGATCCGGGGCATTGTCGAGGTCGCGCCTGCCGGCGGCAAACTGACGTACCACGTTGGCGAGGGCGTTCCAGCCATTGTCTGCCAAGTTGGCCAGCAGCGCCGTCAGCATCTGATCGGCATCGTGCCGCTGCAGGAGTTCCACCGCCTGGCAGATGAAAGCGGCATGGGTCTGGATGATCTGTTGATCGCGATCCGGTGTGGGCATGTGCATGGCGGTCGGATATCGGTGGCGTGCTGCGTGAAGTCTACCCGAGGCATCGGCTGTTGGGGTGTGTAAGGCGTGCTCAGGTTGCGTGCCCGGCCAGAGACTCATTGGCGATCTCGCGTACCTCGCGGTTCTCGTCGTGCGCCAGTCTGTCCAGTACCGCCCGGGCCTGTGCGTTGCCGGCGAGGCCGAGGAAATGCGCGGCGTCCGCACGGACCTGGGCGTGTGGGCTGGCCGCCAGTTCGACCATGTCGTCGACGGCATCCTTGAGCAGGCCATCGGGCGCGAGATCTTCGAGCACCGCGCCGACGCCGATACGCGCAGCGAACGGCGTCTCCAGATCACCGGCCATCGCCAGCAGCGGTCGCAGCAACTGTGGGCTGCGGCGGCAGGCTGCGAGCACTGTGTCGAGCTGACCGTTCTGCAGGTTTTCGGTCAGGTAGGCACGCATTCCGCTGTCATCACCTGCACGCTCGACCAGGGTGGCGAGTTCACTTTGGCTGTGTGCGCCCGTCATCTCGAATGGTCCGATTCGGATCCACGGCACGCCGCGCGCGCCGCGCGCCTGCGCCGCGTCCGGCCGGGCGGCGATATTGAACACCTCGAGACGGCCGATCCGGCCCTTCTTGAGCAGTTCCGTCAGCCCCGCCAGGACCACGGGGCAATGTACACAGCCAGGGGCAATCAGCAGTTCTGCGTCCGGGACATCGCTGTTCATCGTCTGGGGTTTCCTTGGACAGTTGACGAAATGTGTCGCTTGCGTATGTGGATCATAAGGTCAAACAATCGGATTCCGCGCTCGACTGCCCAGAAAATGTCTGGAAAAACAATTTGTTGACCCCCTGTATTAGAAAAAGAAATAAGGCTAATTTATGCCTGCCGGCCGTAAAACTGTTTGGCCTTTTTTCCCCACCATAACTATGTTTACCCACCCCGAGGCCCCGCCGGGCGCCTGCGCTTGACGATAAGCGCGTGTCTGACCTGGCAGTCATCGGCTATCCGGAAGCCGGGTTGCCAGACGGGAGGGCCGACTGAATTGAAGTAGCCGGATGGTCCCAGTCGGATATTCAGGGGCGCTTCGAAGAGAACTGTCGCTCACGGGCGGCGTCAACACTGCAGTGTAACCTCAGGAGAAATCATCGATGCCTACATTCGTACGTACCGATAAGTGCGATGGCTGTAAGGGCCAGGACAAGACGGCGTGCATGTATATCTGCCCGCACGATCTGATGAAGCTGGACATGGACGGTTCTGAAACCGGCCACGCCATGAAGTCTTACAACCAGGAACCGGAACAGTGCTGGGAGTGCTACTCCTGCATCAAGATTTGCCCGCAGAACGCCATCGAAGCGCGTCCGTACGCTGACATCGTCCCGCTGGGTGCCTCTGTGCAGCCGCTGCGTGGTACCGACTCCATCATGTGGACCATCAAGTTCCGCAACGGCACCATGAAGCGTTTCAAGTTCCCGATCCGTACCACCCCGGAAGGCTCGATCGATCCTTACGGTGGCAAGCCGGCCGCAGACATCACCAAGATTGCCGAGAACAAGTTCTTTGTCGAGGCAAATGGCTATCGCCCCGGCAATCCGAGCGAACTGATCGCGAAGTGATCGTTGTCCGCACGGAATACAAGATTGAGTTGAGAGGTATTTACAATGGCTGAATTCGGTAAACCAGATGTCGTCGAAGAAGAGGTAGACATCCTCATCGTCGGTGGCGGTATGGCCGCATGTGGCGCGGGCTATGAGATTGGCCCGTGGCTGGACGCTGCCAAGGCGCAGGGCGTCGACATCAAAGTGAAAGTGGTCGACAAGGCCGCGATGGACCGCTCCGGCGCCGTCGCACAGGGTCTGTCCGCTATCAACACCTACATCGGTTCGGAGCAGGATCCGGCAGACTATGCACGCATGGTCTCCAACGACCTGATGGGCATCACCCGTGACGACCTGGCCTACGACCTGGGCCGCCACGTTGACGAGTCGGTGCACCTGTTCGAAGAGTGGGGCCTTCCGATCTGGAAGACCGACGAGAACGGTGAGCGTCACGACGGTTCGAAGGGCATGACCCCGCTGAAGGACGGCGGCAAGCCGGTCCGTTCGGGCAAGTGGCAGATCATGATCAACGGCGAATCCTACAAGTGGATCGTCGCCGAGGCTGCGAAGAAGGCACTGGGCACCGACCGTATCCAGGAGCGCGTCTTCATCGTCAAGCTGGTCAACGACAAGAACGACAAGAACCGCATCGCCGGTGCTGTCGGCTTCTCGACCCGCGATCACAAGCTGTTCGTCTACAAGGCCAAGGCCATCCTGCTGGTAGCTGGCGGCTGCGTGAACATCTTCCGTCCGCGTTCGGTCGGTGAAGGCCAGGGCCGTGCCTGGTACCCGGTGTGGAACTCCGGTTCGACCTACGCCATGGCCGCCGAGGCCGGTGCCGAGCTGACCATGATGGAAAACCGCTTCGTACCGACCCGTTTCAAAGACGGTTACGGTCCGGTCGGCGCATGGTTCCTGTTGTTCAAATCCAAGGCCACCAACGCCTTCGGTGAGGTCTACATGGACCGCAACAAGGAAATGCTGAACGACTACCCGCCCTATGGCCAGGCTGCCGTTCCTGCTTCCTGTCTGCGTAACCACCTGATGCTCAAGGAAATGCGTGAAGGCCGTGGTCCGATCTGGATGGACACCGTCACCGCACTCGCAAATCTGCGTGAGACCCTGTCGCCGCGTGAGGTCAAGCACCTCGAGGCAGAGGCATGGGAAGACTTCCTCGACATGTGTATCGGCCAGTGTGGTATCTGGGCTGGTGAAAACATCGAGCCGGAGAAGAAGAACTCCGAGCTGATGCCGACCGAGCCGTACCTGCTGGGTTCGCACTCGGGCTGCTGCGGCATCTGGGTGTCCGGTCCGACCGACGTCGGCGCGCCGACCGAAGAGGCACTGGGCGACGGTATCCCCGAGCACCTGCCGTCAGGCTGGAACTGGGGCTATCGTGGTATGACCACCGTCAAGGGTCTGTTCACCGCCGGTGATGGCGTGGGCGCCTCCGGCCACAAGTTCTCCTCCGGCTCGCACGCCGAAGGCCGCATGTGCGCCAAGTCGATGGTCAAGTACGTGATGGACAACAAAGACCTCCAGGTCGAACTCGACACCTCGGTGGACGAGCTGATGGAAGAGATCTACCGTCCGGTGCGTACCTACCTGGAGCACAAGGACTACAGCACCGCGATCGACGTCAACCCGAACTACATCACGCCCAAGATGCTGCAGTTCCGTCTGCAGAAGATCATGGACGAGTATGTTGCAGGCGTTGCCACCTACTACACCACCAACGAGCACATGCTCGCCCTGGCGGAGCAGAAGCTGGAAATGCTGAAGGAAGACGCGCTGAAGATGCGTGCGAAGGACCTCCACGAGCTGCTGCGTGCGTGGGAGAACTACCACCGCATCCTGACTGCGGAAGCTCACATGAAACACATCCAGTTCCGTGAAGAATCCCGTTACCCGGGCTTCTACTACCGCATGGACAAGAACTTCGTCGATGAAGAAAACTGGAAGTGCTTCGTGAACTCGGTGTACGACCGTACCACCAAGACCTGGACCTGCTTCAAGCGCGCCCACAAGGACCTGGTGGACAAGTCCAAGCTGTTCAAGTGATAGTTGCTTGACAGTCTGACGACTGCATGACCGGGCGCCGCGAGGCGCCCGGTTTTTTTTGCCCCGGCCGGTTCGCTGCAGGCGATCGCCGTGACGAGCCGTTTTTCGGCAGGAAAATCAGAAAAACCTTATAATCCCCGACCCTTGCGAGAACCGGCCATGGTTTACCGTTATGTCATGGCCTGCAGAATGCGGCGTGTAGCCGCCTGAGGAACCACCCCATGAGCGACGACAAACTCGACATCCCCCAACAGTTCGCCAGCCCGGCCGTACCGGCACTGCTGACCGAAGACAGCGTGATCCGCTTCCAGTGCTACAAAGGGATCTCCTGTTTCAACGCCTGCTGCAAGCATGCCGATGTCACGCTGGCGCCGTATGACGTGTTGCGCCTGCAAAAGCGCCTCGGCATGAATTCCGAAGAATTCCTCAAGAAGCACACGGTGCCGTTCCAGCTCGATGCGGACGGGGTGCCGGGTATCAAGCTGCGCACTGACAACGACGGCGCCTGCCTGCTGCTCGACGGTGACAACGGCTGTGGTGTCTACGAGGATCGCCCGACGGTCTGCCGCTACTACCCCGTTGCATTGCTGAACATGCGCGAGAAGGACACCTACGAGGCCAGGCAGCAATACTCCCTGGTCCAGGAGGATCACTGCAGGGGCCACGAAGAGGCGCGCGAGATCACGGTCCGCGACTACCGCAAGGAGCAGGGCGTCGCCGAATACGACGAGTTCAACCGCAGCTGGTACGAGCTGATCCTGAAGAAGAAATCCGGTGGCCCGGGTGTCGGCAAGCCCAACGAGATGAGCCTGCAGCTGTTCTTCATGGCATCGTTCAACTTCGACATGCTGCGCCGGTTCGTGCTCAGCGACAACTTCAAGCAGTCCTACAACCTGCCCCCGGAGACGTACGCCGAGGTGGCCGAAGACGATATCGCGCTGATCAAGTTGGGCAACCGCTTGATGCGCCAGGCGCTGTTCGGGGAGAAGACGATCCCGGAAAACAGTGGCGCCTGGGAAAAGCGGGTCGAGTCGCGAAAAGAGGTCTGGGAGGCCCGCTCGAAGGCAGAGGTCGAGGCGCGCAACGCCAAGGCCGAGTCGGACATGCGCCAGGAGACATCCGGCTGCTCCGATAACTGACCGAGCGACAGGCCGCCAGCGGTTGAGAGCGGCTTCGTCTTTGCCGCGTGTATTCCACCGCCCGCAAGGCAATCCCGATGTGCGGCGGCGGCCCCCACGAAGACTGTCGGACTGTTTTACACTCTTTGTTCTGAACGGCCGTGACGGCCCATTAACCCTTTGAACAATAAAGGGGTATCGCGGTTGGCATGATTTTCGCCGGGACAACTCAATAGTTGTTGGAGGCGAAGGTTATGTGTTCCCGTAAACGAGTTGCCAGCGGGCTGGCGCGGGTGTCGCTGGTGGTGCTGGGGTCGGTCGTGCTTGCATCCGTTGGTTACGCGACGTCGATGGAATACCGCAGCTTTGATGGCAGCGGTAACAACACCGCCAACACCGACTGGGGATCCACCGACAGCCAGCTGCTTCGCCACGATGCGACCGGGACTTTGCCGGCACCGCGTATTACGCCGATGGTATTTCTGCACCCGCAGGCGGGGATCGACCGAACACCCGGGAGGTCAGTAACGCTGTGGTTGCGCAGTCCGGTTCGATTGTGAACGCCAAAGGCGTCTCCGACATGTTGATGCAATGGGGTCAGTTCCTCGATCACGACATTGACCTGACGCGTGCCGGCGGGGTCGAATCGATGCCTATCGCGGTTACCGGGGATCCGGTATTCGGCGCGATCTATACGTCGGGCGAGATGCCGTTCAGCCGGTCCGTTTACGACCCGGCCACCGGTACCGGCGCAGGAACCCGCGCCAGCAGACCAACGCGGTGACGGCTTTCATCGATGCCTCGCAGATCTATGGTTCCAGCAAGGAGGCGGCCGACGGATTGCGCTATTTCAGCGGCGGCAAGTTGAAGATGAGCGACGATATGCTGCATATGGAAGGCGGCGCTTTTGTGTCCGGTGACGAGCGTGCCAGGGAGCAGGTCGGTCTGACATCAATGCATACCCTGTTCAACCGCGAGCATAACCGGCTGGCGGCCGAACTCGAGCGCAATACCGGATGTTGCCGGATATCGATGGCATCGCTCCAGGTCATATGGACTACGAGAAGACGCTCGACGAGAAGGTCTACCAGGAGGCACGCAAGCTGGTCGGTGGCATGATGCAGGCGATCACTTTCAACGAATTCCTCCGGCTGCTCCGACAGCTGATCGGACGACAGGCCGCCGTCGGCTGAAGGCGGCTTCGTCGTATCGCCAACGAGTTCAGCACGGCGGCCTATCGATTTGGTCATTCGACGCTGTCGTCGGTGCTGATGCGCCTCGACGCCAATGGCAACGAGATCGCCGCTGGTCATCTTGCGCTACGCGACGCATTTTTCACCCCGGAGACCGTGCTTACCGATGCCAACGGTGGCATAGATCCGGTCCTTCGGGGGCTGGTCAGCCAGCTTGGACAGGAGGTGGATCCGTTCCTGGTGGACGATGTGCGCAATCTGTTGTTTGGGCCGATGGGCTTCGATCTCGCCGCACTGAACATGCAGCGCGGTCGCGATCACGGCCTGCCGAGCTACGTGGAAATGCGCGACGTGATGTTCGGAAACCAAATGGGATACACGACCTTCAACGATTGGAGCGATCTCGACGGCATCATGGCAGATGCGATCATCGATGCGTTGCAAAGCGTGTACGACGACGTCCGCGACATCGACCTGTGGATCGGCGGTCTCGCAGAAGCCCATGTCAACGGGGGCATGCTGGGCGAGCTGTTCTCGGCAATCGTCGGCGATCAGTTCAGTCGCCTGCGTGACGGCGACCGTTTCTGGTATCAGAACGGAATGTTTGAGACCGAATGGATGGAATTCATCGAGGGATCGACCCTGAGCGCGATCATCATGCGCAATACCGGTATCACCGGGCTGCAGGCCAACGTGTTTTTCGTCCCCGAGCCGGGCGTCCTGCTGTTACTGTCGATCGGGATTGCCGGCATGGGTATGCGGCGCAAGTCCTCCTGGCGATGCGCGGGCTAAACGTCGTGTGACTTGTCCCCTGTCTTATACGGGCGTCGCCGCTCGCGTGGCCGCCATACGGATGCGATATCGAAGCCCACGCCGGAGAACACAGAGAAGCGGGTGAAGCGGAAGATCACCCGGCGGGGTGAGGCGCGCCGCACCTGGCGTACCTCCTTGAGCACCGGGACGAAAACGACGGCCACCGCGAGCCTGGTCGCGAACGACAGCAGGAATACGCCGAACAGCGGGTACTCGAACGACCAGGCTTGGTCGCTGTGCGCCCAGTCGGGCATCCACAGAACCGCCGCCGCTCCCAGCTGAGCGCCGGCGAACGCGGCCAGCGCATTGGTCACGTTGGCCGTAGTGATCGGTGCCGCCATGTCGGCATCGCCCGAAAGATCGTAGAAAAAGCTCCCGGCGCTCAATGCGAAGCCGCCCCAAGCCAGCCCGGACAACGCCTGTATCGCCAGCAGGTAAAGAAAATTGTCCGAAAACACCCACAGCAGCGGTACGAACGGGACCATCCATCCGGTGATCGCGAGGATCAGGCGGTTGCCGAAGGCGTCGGAGACGCGGCCCCAGCCGTTCAGTGTCAGGAACTGCACCAGCACGGAGGCGGCGGTGATCGCCATGAACTCAAGGTAGGTGAACTGCAGGTCGCGCAACATGTGTACCGCGAAGAATGGCGCGGCGACCGCGGTCGCGAAACACATTCCGGCGTAATAGAAGAGAAAACGCGCGTAGGGGGATCGGCGGATACTCGCCTGCCAGACCGGTATCAACGGGAGGGCCCCGTACTGTATGTCATCGCCTCGAGGGCTGCGATCGGGCAGGCGGCTGAGATAGTAACCGGAGATCATGCGCGCCATTGCGGCCAGCGCGAACAGCAGCAGAAAACCGTACAGGGCATCACTGTGGGTCCTGAACCCCTCGAGCACGCCACCGGCGGCGATCAGGGCGGTAAAGCCGACCAGCGTGGTGACCCGCGTTCGCCGCGAGAAATAGCGTCCCCGCTCCTTCTCGGGCACCAGGTGGCGCATCAGCGACGGCCAGTGCGGGGAGATGATGTTGCCAAACACCTGGTAGGCGACTACCCAGAAGATCAGCGCCGCGACCTGATCCTCCGGCCACAGGATCGGCACCAGCATGATCGGCAGCCAACTCACCGCCTGGGTGAGCGCGCCGGCAAGAATGATGCGTCCGCGGCCGATACGCCAACGGCGATGCAGCCAGGTGGAGAACAACTGCGCGAGTGCGCCGATCAGCGGTGGGATCGAGGCCAGCGTGGCGATCTGCGGCTCGGTGAAACGCAGGTGAATGGCATAGGCGGACAGATAGCTCTCGCCGGCACCCGTCATCACCGAATAGGCGGCCCCGTCCCTGACGGAATGTTTCAGGGCCTTGTCGCGTTCGCGATCAGGGGCGTGGTTGTCAGGCATCGGACAAAGGTGGTGGCAGAGCGAACCGGGCGGTCAGATGCGATTGTCGACCATCTCGCGCCGATGTCGCCAGATCCTGATGAAGGGAAAACCCATCGAGAGGAAAAGGACGATCATCGCCGCCGAGATATGTTCCTGTTGCACCAGGTAGATCACTGCCGCGAAGGCCACGGCCATCGACAGCGCGGCATCGACCAACGCACCGCGGATCAGGCGTTTCCGCGCCTCTGCCGATTCACTGCCGGTGATGAACAGTACCAGCACCGGCAGCAGGAAATGCAGTGGGGCGTAAAAGGCGGCGATGATCAGCCAGACGACAGTGTCTTCCATGCCGGGACCCTGGGTGGAGTGAAACGGCACGACAGACTAGCCGCCGAGACGCCCGGGGAAAACCCCGTGTCTCGCTGAGACACGGGGTTGTGGGGGTACTTACTTGGCGGCTTCGCTCGATTTGCTCTTCTTCGCGGTGCCGGACTTCGCCGGGACAGCGGCGTAAGGTGCATAGCCCCAGCCGCCGTGGTAGGGCCAGGTGCCGCCGTAGCCGGGCCAATAACCACCGTAATAAGGCACGCCGTAGCCATAGCCACCGTAGTACGGATAACCATAGCCTCCCCATGGGCCGCCGTAGCCCCAGGGACCGCCACCGTAACCCCATGGGCCTCCGCCATAGCCGCCCCAGCCGCTACCGCCGAAGAACTCTTCCGCCCAGTAGCGCGGATCCCAGGGATCATAGGGGTTCCAGCCGCCGCCCCACCACGCGGAGGCCTGCGACGTTGCTGCGAGCAGAACACCTGCCAGCAGTGAGAATTTCAGATACGTTTTCATGATCCTCTCCTTACCGGTCAATGAATATAGCGATTTGCTAATATATTTTTAACTCAGTTTTTTGACTGCGATCTTTGAGGGAGATCAAGACTTAGTGACGCGTTGCGGGGGCGTGGCGGACCGACAAAAAAACCCCGCCGGGTGGCGGGGTCTCGGTGCGAACCCGTTGCCGGGTCCTATTTGTTGGCGATCGCCTCGAGCTGCTTGGCCGGGATTACCTGGCCATTGAGCGCCGCATCCTTGGCAGAGCGACCGTAAGCGACCGACATCAGCGTCGAGTAGTAGACCACCGGCATCTTGAACTTGGTGCCGTGGGTGGCGTTGATCTGATCCTGGTAGACCTCGACGTTCATCTGACATACCGGGCAGGGCGTGACGATCATGTCGGCGCCGTGGTCGTAGGCGGCCTCGATGATGCCCTTGATCATGACCTGTGACTTTTCCGGCTCGGAGAAGGCCAGCGCGCCGCCGCAGCATTGCACCTTTTTCTCGTAGTCGGGGATCGAGTCTGCGCCCAGGGTCTCTACCAGCTTGTCCAGGTACTTCGGGTTCTCGTAGCTCTCGCCGGCGATCCCGAACGGACGGTTGGTCTGGCAGCCCACGTAGCCGGCGATCTTGATGCCTTCGAGCGGCTTCTTGACCTTGGCGCCGATCGCGTCATAACCGATGTCCTGGATCAGGACCTCGGCCATGTGCTTGATCGGCGCGTCGTTCTTCAGGGTCAGACCGGCCTCGGCCAACGCGGTGTTGGTCTCGGCCAGCAGGCCCTGGTCGTGCTGCAGCCGCTCCTGGGTCTCGCGCGTGGCGAGCCAGCAGGCGGCGCAGGTGGCGACGATCTCCTGGCCGGGATTGTGTTCCTCGGAAAGCGCGATGTTACGCGCCGACAGCGCCAGGCGCGGCAGCTCGCCGCCACCGGCGTAGCCGATCGAGGCCGAGCAGCAGTTCCAGTCCGGGATCTCGTTGAGCTGGATGTCCAGCTCTTCGCACATCGTCTGCACCGAGATCAGGTAGTTGGACGAGGAGGCTCCTTTCTGCGAGGAGCATCCCGGGTAAAAAGAATATTCACGTTTTGCCATGGATACTTACTCCTCTTATCCGCCGTGCTTGGCGAGGCGGGCGTCTTCGAGTTCCTGGGCCTTCTTGATGACCTTCTGGAAGCCGGACAGATCTTTGACGGCATGACCGCCGAGCATCTCCATCGGGTTCATGCGCTTGGTCTTGACCATTCCGATGCCGATGTCCTTCATCTTCAGCGAGGTCTTCACACCCTCACCGAAACCGTTCATGAAGTACAGGCTGATGCCCAGTTTCAGTTCGTTGACCCGGCCCTTTTTCATCAGGTTGTTCCAGAACAGCTGGGCGAACTTGGCCGTCGGCTGTCCCTGCGGCACGATCCCGAGGCGCTTCGCGTAGTGTGCCAGGCCATGCATGATGTGCGTGATCGGCAGTTCGCGCGGGCAGCGCACGATGCAGTTGTAGCAGGAGGTGCACATCCACATCGAATCGGACTGCAACACCTCGTCACGCTTGCCGGCACGGATCATCATGAAGATCTTCTGCGGGGTGTGTTCCCAGGCGTCGCCCAGCGGGCACGAGCCGGCGCACACGCCGCACTGCATGCACATCTTGACCCATTCGCCTTCCTCGACGTTCGCTTCAACCTCCGACAGGAAGCTGTTGCGATACTTCTCGATCATTGCTGTGTTCATATCGCTCATGACGAACCTCGCTTAGAACTTGAAGGGGCTCATGCCCACTTTCTCGACCACCTCTTCCATCTCCTTGATCAGGCGCGGGGCGCGCTCGATATCGGTGATGGCAACCTCGTGCACGACGACACGCTCGGGTTCGAGGTTCAGGGTGGACAGGGTGTCGCCGACCTTGGCCATGCGTTCTGCCGCCATGGTCGAGCCGCGCACGAAGTGGCACTGGTAGTCCTCGCCACGCTGGCAGCCCATCATCACGATACCGTCGTAACCGCTGTTCATCGCATCGGTCACCCAGGAAAGGGAGACCGAGCCGAGGCAGCGTACCGGGACGATGCGCGCCCAGGGGCTGATCTCCTGGCCACTCATCGCTGCCTGGTCGAGCGCCGGGTAGGCGTCGTTTTCACAGGCCATGACCAGGATGCGCGGCTTCTCCGAGAACTCGTCGGGCATGTCGACGGCCTTGATCTGCTGGCCCACGGTGTCGATCGAGTAGTTCTCGAACGAGATCACGCGCACCGGGCAGGCGCCCATACAGGTTCCGCAGCGGCGGCAACGCGACTCGTTGAACTGTGGGTAGCGCTTTTCGTCCTCGTTGATTGCGCCAAACGGGCATTCCACGGTGCAGCGTTTGCACTGGGTGCAGCCTTCCTTGCGGAATGACGGGTACGACAGGTCCCCGACACGCGGGTGCGCGGCCGAACCCTGGCCGGCGTTGATCGCTGCCTGGATCGCCTTCATCGCCGCACCGGTGGCATCGTCCTGGGCCTGCTTGATATCCATCGGGCGTCGCACCGGGCCGGCGGCGTAGATGCCGGTACGGCGGGTCTCGTAAGGGAAGCAGATGAAGTGCGAATCGGTGAAGCCCCACTTCAGCTGCGGCAGGTCAGTGCCCTGGCGGTAGTCGAGGTTGAGGATCGAGTCGATCGTGACCGCGGTTTCGCGCGCACTGTTGTCCGCCGTTTTCTCTTCGTCCGACATGCCTTCCTGCGACTCGTTGGCCGCGTAGGGGTCGGGGCCGGAGTTCGGCACCATGCCCAGGTCCAGCACCACCAGGTCGGCCTGCAGGGCGACGTCCTCGTCGAGGATCAGGTCCCTGAAGTTGACGGTGGCACCATTGCCGCTGCTGGTTACGTCGCCGACCTGACCCTTCGAGAAGATCACCATCTGCTGCTGGCCGGAACGGTAGAAGTCCTCGCCAGCCGCACCGGGGGTGCGAAGGTTGTCGAACAGGATCGTCGTGTCGCAGTCCTTGCCGTTCTGTGCCTTGAAGTACATTGCCTGCTTGATCGCGATCAGGTCACCTATACCCGAGTGGTAGGGCAGGTGGCCTTCTGCGGTCGAGGCCTGGCCGGCGTTCTGCACGAACACCACGGACTTCACTTCCTTGCCGTCGGACGGACGCTTGATCGGACCGTCGCCGGCGGCCTTCGCCAGCGCCTCGAGCTCGACGTTGCTGACCACGTCGGCGTTCGATGAGCCGAGCGACGGAATCGCTGAGGGGTCGAATTCCTTCCAGCCAGAGGCCTGCACGATCGCCCCGAAATTCTCGGTGGCGGTGGCGCCCGACTCGGTGGTGATATCGGCCGAGAAGCGGCCGGGGGCCCCCGAGGTCTTGGTCACGGTGCTGTTGAGGTGCACGGTGATCAGCTCGTTGGCCTCGACGGCTGCGACCATGTCGGCAATGTCATTTTCCATCGGCATCGGCAGGTCGACGTTGGTGCCGTTGGCCACGCCATCAGCTGCCGCTCGACCCGGGATGCGCTTGTGCCACTTGGCGGCCCAGCCGCCGAGTGCGCCAGTCTTCTCGACCAGGTGCACCGCGAAACCTGCAGCCGCGGTCTCGAGCGCTGCGGTCATGCCGGTGACACCGCCACCGACCACCAGGATCGTCTTGTTCAGCGCCTGCTCGCCCGACATCTTGGGCTTGTTCATGTATTTGACTTCGGCGCAGGCCATGCGGATGTAGTCGTCCGCCATGTCCTGGGTCGTCTCGCGCGCCTCGTCGGTGTCCGGACGTGCCCAGATGACGCCTTCACGCAGGTTGGCGCGCGACATCGCCACGTCGGGGAAGCTGAATGCCTCGACCTTGGCGCGGCGAGAGCAGGCGGCGATCATCACATGGGTGGCGCCGTCGTTGTCGATGGTGTCACGGATCAGCTGGACGCCTTCCTTGCTGCACAGCATCTCGTGCTGGTGACAGATGGCCATCTTGCCGTCGCGCTTGGCCGTGGTCTCCAGTTGGCCGGCATCCAGGCGCTCGCCGATGCCGCAGCCGGTGCAGATGAAACCTGCGAATTTCTTATCGTCTGCCATGATTTACGCCTCCGCTCGTGCAACACGGTTCACCACCTGAATGGCCTTCAGGGCGGCACCGGTTGCGTGCTGTACTGCGCGGTTCACATCCAGTGCGTCGGATGCCGACCCCGCGGCGAACACACCGCCGTTGGCGGCGTCGGGCTCGATAAAGCCCTCGCGGTTGATCACGATGTCGACCGGGAAGTCGCCCTTGGCGACCGACGGCTCCATGCCGGTGGCGAGCACGACCAGATCATGGGTGTTCTCGTAGCGATGGTAGCCCTCGGTGTCGACGCCGCGACAGATCGGGTTGCCTTCCTTGTCGGTGATCACATTGGCGACCTTCGACTTGACGAACTTCACGTTGTCCATCGCCCTGACCGTCTGGTAGAAGTCCTCGAAACGGTCGATCGCCCGGATGTCGATGTAGTAGATCGTGACCTGCGCGTCGTCGTAGGCGTCGACCACGTAATGGGTCTGCTTCAGCGAGGCCATGCAGCAGATGCGCGAGCAGTGGTAAAGGTGGTTGCGGTCACGCGAACCGGCGCACTGGATGAAGGCGACATTCTTCGCCTCCTTGCCGTCCTTGCGCACGATCTTGCCGCCGGTCGGACCCTTCGGGTCGGCCATGCGCTCGAACTCGACGTTGGTGATCACGTTGTCGAAGCGGTCGTAACCATACGGCTGGATCTTGGCCGCGTCATACGGCTGCCAGCCGGTGGCCCAGATCACCGCGCCGGCCGGGAACTTGATCTCGCGCTCGGTCATATCGAGATCGACGGCGTCGTATTTGCACGCCGCCTTGGCCTTCTGCGCGTCGTCGGTGCCGATGATGCGCGGGTCGATCACGTACTGCATCGGGTGCGCCATCACGTGCGGCAGGTAGGCGCCCTTGCGCTTGCTCATGCCGTAGTTGTACTCGTCGTCGAACTCCGCCTCGACTGCCTTGCCACAGTCACCGCAACCGGTACAGTTATCGTTGACAAAGCGTGGCGCCAGTTTCACCGTCGCGGTGTACGCGCCGGCCTCGCCCTCGATGTTGGTCACCTCGGCCATCGTGATGATGGTCAGGTTCGGGTTCATCTTGGCCCGGCGCTGGTTGATCTCCAGCCCGCAGGTGGGATGGCACAACTTGGGGAAGTACTTGTACAGCTGGCTTACACGGCCGCCCAGATAGGGGCGCTTTTCAACCAGCACGACCTTCTTCCCGGTCTCGGCGGCCTCAAGGGCGGCAGTCATGCCACTGATGCCGCCACCGACGACGAGAATGGTCTCGTTGGTGGCTACGACTTCCGTCATGGATAGTCCTCCGTCGCGGATAGTGATGAATCTCTTTCGCCTGACGGCGGCTATGGCCGCGACCGGCGGAAAGGCCCGAGGGCCTGAATTCTTTCGTGTTGACGACCGGCGCACGCATACACGCGCCGGGCATTTTCAGGGATCGCCAACGATACTCCCGTTGCGCGCCTATCGCTATGCGCCAACAATCGAATTTTCCGATGCACTAATAGATGCGGCGTATATATCTAAGGAGAGGGGTGCCGGTGCTGGCAGTGGTGAATCGGCGCTCGGCAACCGGGATCGCGGTTGCCCCGCATACCCCGTGGTTGCTTCGTCCCGCGCCGCTGGTTAGCCTTCGCCGGCGTTACACCAGCCGAGCAGAAACGGGGCCATTGCGTTGACAGACACCGCCGAGATCCATCGTCCGGAAGACAATTTCATCACCGAAGAGCCGTTCTACCAGCCGGTTGGCGACGAAATCACGGTGTTCGAGGCGGCGTATCGCAACCACCTTCCGGTGCTGCTGAAGGGGCCCACGGGCTGCGGCAAGACGCGGTTCATGGAACACATGGCGTGGCGCCTGCAGCGTCCGCTGATCACGGTTTCCTGTCACGACGATCTGACCGCCTCCGACCTGGTTGGGCGTTTCCTGGTGAAGGCAGGTGAGACCGTGTGGGTGGATGGCCCGCTGGCCCGGTCTGTTCGGGTCGGTGCCATCTGTTATCTCGACGAAGTCGTGGAGGCGCGCAAGGACACCACGGTGGTAATCCACCCGCTGGCAGATGACCGGCGGGTGTTGCCGATGGAGAAGCTGGGTGAGCTGGTCGAGGCGGCACCGGGGTTCTGCCTGGCGATGTCCTATAACCCGGGCTATCAGTCCGTCCTCAAGGACCTGAAGCAGTCGACCCGGCAGCGATTTGTTGCGCTGGAGTTCGACTACCCGGACGCCGCGCTCGAACAGCACATCATCGAGCGCGAGTCCGGCGTTGATCAGGTGCTGGCGGCGAGCTTGGTCCGGTTCGCCCACATGACCCGCAACCTCAAGGGCCAGGGCCTCGACGAAGGGGCCTCGACCCGCCTGCTGGTACATGCGGCGAAGCTGATCCACTCCGGGGTCGATCCTGTGGTCGCCTGCCGCGCCTCGGTCGCGCAGGCGCTTACCGACGACCGCGACATGCTGGTGGCGGTCAACGAGCTCTCCGCATCGCTGTTCTGAGCCCGGGCTGGGACTGACCGCCCGCTGCGGCTGCCGCAGTTCGATTATCCGGGTCAAGTGTGCGGCTTTAATGCCGCTATCTCCCGTATGGCCGCTCATTTCCAAGGTCCTGCCGCAAGAAAACAGGACGCCGCGTGTATCCGCGCGGCTGCGGGTATGACGTTGATCGAAATTATCATGGCGCTGGCGATCCTCGGTATCGTGGCCGCGCTGGCGATCCCGGTCTACGAAGGCTATGTCACTGAAGCGAAGCTCGGCACGGCGATCAAAGATATCCGCCAGATGGAGCTGATCCTGAACGATGCCTACCTGGAGAATGCGCCGCCCGCGACACTGGCGGCGGCCGGGATCAACATGACCGACCCCTGGGGGAATCCCTATCAGTACCTGTGGTTGCGCGGCAACCCGGATGGCTCCGTCAACGGCAATCGCCGACGCGACAAGTCGATGAACCCGGTGAACTCGGACTACGACCTGTACAGCATGGGCCCCGATGGCGAGACGGCAAAGCAGTTCACCGCGGCCAAGGCGCTCGACGACGTGGTGCGTGCAAACGACGGTGACTTCGTCGGCCTGGCCCGGGACCATTGAGCGCAAATGCCTTGAAACTCATGCGTAAATGGCGGTCCAGCGTTGCACGCCGGATCCATTTTTCGCTCATGCTGTCTGCGGGGTTGCCGCTTCTGATCCTGGCGGTCAGCGCCTACCAGCTGGTCACGCATCGGCTGGTAACGCAAGCGCTGGACGACGCCCACCGCCTGTCGAAGGAATTCGGGATGTCGGTCTATGACCGGCTGCAGTTCATCGCCGACGGCCTGCGGCTCGTCGGCCGCCAGTATCCCGATCCGGGCACGCCACTGCCGGACCTCACCGGGCTCGAGCTGCGCGAGCGCGTCAAGCGCCTTTTTTGGGTCGGTGCAGATCACAGGATCCAAGGGGCGAGCGCATTGCTCGCGTCGGACCGAGACGCCATTGAGGGCCGGATCGCGGGCGCCGACCGGTCTTTACCATTGCTTCTGGCGCTGGGCGATTCCGGACAGCAGCGACTGTTCATGTTGGTGCCGGCTGGCCCGGCCGAGCGTCGCCACTGGATCGGCGCCGAGCTACTGATGACGCACCTGTGGGACACCATCGGTGTCGCGGGGCGGGCCGAGTATGTATGCGTGTTGGGGCCCCAAGGCGTCCCCGTGTACTGCAATCACGCAGCATTCGACGAGTGGCTGCGCGCAAGCGGTGACATGATCGGGGCGCGTTCGAGGCCGGCGGCGGTACCGCACGATGGTGGCGAAATGGCGTTGACTGCCGTCTGGAGCCTGTTCCTCAAACCGCATTATCAATTCGACCGTTGGACCGTCCTTGTCGGCGTGCCGCAGGCGCTGGCTCTGGATTCTGTCAAGGCGTTCGATCGCGTTTTCGCCGGCGTGGCCCTCATTGGTCTGATCATCGCCTTCCTGCTCGGGCGACGCATGGTCCGCGGCAACCTCGGGCCCTTGGCTGAGCTGAGTGATGCCACCAAACGGCTGGCGGCCGGAGATTTCCAAAGCCGGTTGCGCATGAAGTCGGGCGACGAGTTCCAGGTGCTTGGCGAGGCATTCGACAGCATGGCCGAGCAGATCGGCACCCAGATCACCGAGCTGGAGATGTTGTCCCAGGTCGACCGCAATCTGCAAACGGCAAATACGATCAAGGCCGCGCTCATGGCGGCGGCCCAGGGACTGGAGGGTTTGCTGGGCGAGGGACGGTGCGCGCTGGTGTGCCACGAGCAATGGGGCAATGCGGAAGACACCATCTGGTGCCGCGGTTTCGAGGCCGCGGACGTGGCGATACACCGCTTTCCCCGCAACGCCACGCAGTCGATGGAGGTCTCGCCTGGCGGGGTGCTCGTGCAGCCTGAAGACTACGCGTATTCCCGCTACTGTGGTGCCGGGTCGGCGGCTTATCTGCAGGTTTTTCGTGTGTTCAAGTCGGAGTTCGCGGTCGCCGATATCCTGATCCGCCAGGTGCAGCCGGCCGATGCACGGTTTGTCAGTCGCGTCGGTGATGTGTTGGCGATCTCTCTGGAAAACCTGGTACTTGAACGCCGCCTTTTCCACCAGGCGAATCACGATCCAGTCAGCGGGCTGCCGAATCGTTCGCGGCTGCGCGACCTGTTTGACGAGTGGTCGACCGGCGATAATCGTGGTCAGGCCGTGATCGGCATGCTCATGTTGGCGTTGGATCGCTTCAAACAGGTGAATGATTCGCTTGGGCACGGCGCTGGTGACCGGCTGCTGCGTTTGGCGGGGCAGCGCCTGCTGGCAGTGCTGCCGCCGGATTGCGTGCTGGCGCGGTTCGCCGGCGACCAGTACGTGCTTATGCTGCGGGGCAGCGATCATCAGGCGACAGCAGAAAGGCTTGCCCGGCTTGGAGAGCGACTGGGCAGGGAACTGGACCGCCCCTTGGACCTCGGTATGCGGGAGGTCCGGCTGAGTGCCACCCAGGGGGCGGCGCTGTACCCGCGTGATGGCACGAATTTCGGAGGGGTGATGCAGGCCCTCGACGCGGCTGCCTATGCGGCGAAATCGTCGCGGCGGGGTGGGCTGTTGTTTTTCTCGTCCGGGATGCGAGCGAAACTGACCGGGAAGCTTGAGATCGAACAGGCGCTCAAGGGCGCGGTCGCCAACAATGAGCTGGTGTTGCACTATCAACCGGTGGTGGACGCGCTGACCGGTCGGGTGCATGCCGCCGAGGCACTGATGCGTTGGCAACGCCCTGGCGTGGGGCTGATTATGCCGGGTGGGTTCATCGAGCTTGCCGAGGAAAGTGGCCTGATTGGCGAGATGGGCAATTGGGCGATCCGCGAGGTCTGCCGTCAGCTCGCCAGCTGGTCGGGCAAGGGCTACGCGATAGAAACGGTGACGGTCAATGTGTCGAGCGTACAGCTTGCGAGCGATGACATCCTCGAACATGTCCGTAATGCGATCCGGGAATCGGGTATTCCCCCCGGTATCCTCACGCTGGAGGTTACCGAGACCGCGTTGATCGGCCAGTTCGACGAAGGCGTCGAACGCCTCAAGCGGATCCGCGAGTTGGGAGTGAAGATTTTGATCGATGACTTCGGCACCGGCTACGCATCATTGAAGTACCTGAAGATGCTGCCGGTGGACGGACTCAAGATCGACCGGCTTTTCGTCAAGGATCTGCCCGACAGCATAGCGGACGAGGCGATCGTCGAGGCCGTGGTCCGCCTCGCGCGCAAGTCGGGGTACAAGATCGTTGCAGAAGGCATCGAGACCGATGCGCAGGCGGAGTATCTGCGAGCGGCCGGTGTGCCGTACCTGCAGGGCTTTCTGTTCGCCAAGGGGCTGCCTGCCGATATACTCGAAAGCCGCCTGAGCGAGGAGATGGTGAGCCATTCGCGTGTCGCCGGCAGGGCCTGAGCGAATGCCTTAAAATCAACTTGCCGCGGTTTTGTGATCGAGTTGGCGCTGGGAACACGCCATCGGCCCAACGGCAGGTGTACGCACGCTGGCCCTGCGGTCCGATCAGCGGTACTTTTCAGTCAGACATTCGTGTGAATCTATCGAGGTGGATCCATTGATTCGGCAAGCTGGCCTTACTCTGATCGAGATCATGATCGCAGTGGCGATTCTGGCGATCATCTCGGCGATTGCGATCCCCGTCTACCAGGGGTACGTCACCGAGGCGCGTTTCGGTACGGCCGCGAAAGACGTCAGTCAGGCGCAGCTGCTGCTGGACGACCTGGCGGCGGATCGCAATCTCGTCGCACTCGATGGCGGCAATGAGGACGAGCGCGGACTGTACCTGCGTGCGGGGCAGATCGAGCTGGGTGACCCCTCCACCACGCCCGCAGGCACGACGCCCTGGCTGGATCCCTGGGGCAATATCTATCGCTACCAACGCGCCGACAACACCACCCAGGATTACCTGTTGTTCAGCCAGGGCCAGGACGCCTCCGATTCCGCGGACGACGTGCACAAGCACTGAGATGCCGCCAACGGGTACCACGGGGTCCCCGTTGCTGTCACGACGCCATTGACGTGCACCCCGCCCGCTCTCCCGGCGGGCGATGTCTGAGTACCCCCCGACGAGCCTCACCATTTTTCAGCATGGCGGCAGCGCGCGCCCTGCGCGCGAAAAAAATGCTGCTCAAAAATCACAAATAAGCTATGTTTGAGTGGCTTACGCGATATTTGTGATTATTTGGGAGAGGTGATGCCTGTAACTGCGCTGTTCATTCGGCTGCTGGTCCTGGCAGTTCCAATGGCAGTCCATGCAGGCAGTGCGCGGATGGAACTGACGGTGGCCCCGGGAATCGTTGCCGAGGCCGAGTACTGGCCGGGCGAGTCTGAGCTGCCGGCGGTGCTGTTGCTACACGGGTTTCTGGCAACGCGTGAATTCCCGACGATCCGCCGGCTTTCCGAGGCCCTTGCCAGCGAGGGTTTCAGCGTGCTTGCCCCGACGCTGTCACTGGGGGTGAACAGGCGTCGCCAGAGCGTGGCCTGCGAGGCCATCCATACACATTCCATGGAACAGGACGTGGCCGAACTGCGTTCCTGGGTCCACTGGCTGGCCGAACGTGCCGGGAAGGCCCCGGTGGTGATCGGGCACAGCGTAGGCGGCGCACAGTTGACCGCCATGCTCGATGCAGACCGCGACCTGGAGGTCGCGCGGGCGGTATTGGTCAGCCTGTCTTCCTTCGGTGAGGAGCAGGGTCCTGAAGAGGTCGGGTTTCTGCGTGCGCGGGCTGCCACCGACCAGGCGCGCGCGGCAGATGCGATGTACCCGTACTCGCTGAGTTACTGCAAGACCTATGTAACCACCCCTTCAAACCTGCTTTCGTACCTGACGTGGGACAAGGCCCGGCTGATGTTTGCGCTGAACGGCAGCGCCGTGCCAGTGACTGTGATCTATGGCGACCGGGACGAGCGCATCGACAAGGCGTGGATCGAGAACCTGCGCTCGGGAGGTGTGGCGGTTCGGCCGGTGGCCGGCGCAAACCATTTTTTCGACCTCGCACACGAGTTTGATCTGCTGGACGAGGTGCTCAGGGTGATTTCGGAGGGCAGCCATGGCTGATTCGAGGCGTGGACTTTCCATCAGCAGCTATGCGGTGATCATGGTTGTCCTGGTGGTGGTGGCGTTCGTGGCATACGGATTGTTCACGTATCGCGAATTCCAGCGCGTGCATGCGGACGTGGAAGCGACCGCGCACGCGGCGGCCAGGGACGAGCTGCGGCTGGTCATGGATCGGATGCTTCGCGAGTCGGAGGAGATGGCCGACCGTTTCGCCGAGTGGGAGGAGGTCAGCCAGCAGCTGGACGTGCCACGGTACTACGCCTACTGGCGCAGCTACCGGATGTTCAACCACAGCGTGTTGCCGGACTATGTGACGGACGCCGAGGTCTACGATCGTGACGGCGTCGCGCTGGCAAAGCTCGATGTCAACGAGCTGCCGAGCCAGATCGGGACGCCGCTACCCCCCGCCTATGTGGACTATTCGGCCACCGAGCCGGCGCTGTTGGTATTCCGGGCCGTGCCGGCGGTCGCCGGCGAGGCAAAGTCACGGCCGCGCGGGTATGTCGGTCTGCGCATCAGCCTGCTGAAGCAGCTGCGAGAGAATCGCGTTTATCGGTATATCGATCCGCAGACGATCGGTTTTGCACCGGCCGGAAAGGCCACGATGACCTGGGCGGAGCTGCAGACCGCGACGCAGTTCACTGTGCGTGAGAACCCGATGAGCAAGGCGGTTTCCGGACTACTGTCCGGCGCAATTGCGAACCTCAGTGTCATCCTGGGGATCTTCGCACTGCTGCTTTTTCCGGCTCTGGTGTTCCTCATCGTGCGTCCCTTGCGCGCGATCTCCGCGCATATCGACCGGTTGAAGAGCAGTCCTGGCGGGTTGATGTTGGACGATCTGGCCGGGGTCCTGCCGATCGCCGAGACGGAAAAGATCCGCGCCTCGCTCAATGAGTATCAGAACCGCCTGATCGACGTCCACAGCAGCCTGGAAGAGAAGAGCAAGGAGCTGTGGACCATGGCGCATCATGATGCGCTGACCGGTGCGAAGAACCGCCGCGCCTTCGACGAATTCATGAAGAACCTGCCGGCAATGCTGGGCGAACGCGATATTGGCGTCTGTTTCGCGCTGTTCGACGTCAATCACTTCAAGGCGATCAATGATTCCTACGGACACGGCGTCGGTGACCAGGTGCTCAATGTCATCGCGGGCCGCATTGCCTCGGTTCTGCGCCGCGGCGAGGAACTGTTTCGTATCGGCGGCGACGAGTTCGCGGTGGTGCTGATGGAGTGTGACGAGACCTCGGCCCTGCGCATCGCCGAGCGCTGCCACGAAAAAATCGTCGGCTACGATTTCAGCCGGCTGGGAATCCGCGAGCCGTTGCGTATCAGCGCAGGCCTGGCGTCGGCGCGGGTGGACGATATTGAAGACCTGCAGAACCTGCAGTGGAAGGCCGATGTGGCGATGTACCGGGCGAAGCGACCGGGGCATGCCAATGTGGTGATGTTCACCGAGGCCCTGGCGCGTGATTCCGAGGGCCTGTTCTCCAGTTGGGTGAATACGGCGGTTTACGATGCCGTGGTCTACGGCAAGGGCCTGCTGATGCATTACCAGCCCATCGTCGATCTGGGGAGCGGCAAGATCTGCCACTACGAGGCCCTGGTGCGCATCGAGCAGGACGGTGAGGTGATCATGCCGTCCAACATCTTCCCGGTCGTCGAGGCGCGTCGTCTGGAGGTCGAACTCGACCGTGCCGTACTGCGCCGGGTGCTGGCCGATCTGCGTGGGGGCAAGGTCCAGCTCGGTACCGGCGTCTCGATCAACCTCTCCGGGCCATCCGTGGTGCACGAGCAGGTGTGTGCCTGGTTCGATGACTTCAAGCCACTGTTGAAGGACTATCGGGTGATGATCGAGGTGACGGAAACGGCCCTGATCACGCAGATCGGGCTGGCCAACGAGAACCTGACGCGCCTGCAGCAGCTCGGGTTCGAGATCGCGCTGGATGATTTTGGCAGCGGCTACTCATCGGTCCGCTATCTGGCCAGCATGCCGGTCGATGCAGTGAAGTTCGATATCAGCCTGGTGCATGGCCTGCAGGACGACACCCAGCGCATCATGGTGACGCACCTGGCGCAGATGATCCTCGAGGCAGGTCATCAACTGGTGGCCGAGGGTATCGAGGATGTGGCCACGCTGGAGGCGGCGAAGGCGGCGGGTTTCTCGCGCGGCCAGGGTTACCTGCTGGGTCGGCCGGCGGAACATGCGAAACGTGCGAAGATCGTGTTCGACAACGTCGCCGTGTTTCCGTCCGATCGCCGTGCCTGAGACGACAGGGTGGCGCAGGGCGCCGACGTCTTACGCCGCAATGTGTGCGGTTGACCCGGTGACGTCTACCGCATAGCGTTGCGTTATCTGTCAGCGAGCCGCAGCCAATTCGCGGCGCGTATCCAATCGGCACCACTTTTCCAATGACTGTCATCCCAAGCCGTTGAGCCGCTCCGCCCTCGATCACGCCACCATCGTTGCGCGCCTCGACGAAGTCCTCGAGGTCGAGTTCACATTCATCCATACCGACAGGCTGGCCGAGTCCCTGGCCGGTATGCCGCGAGAGCGGCAGGACTTCATCCTGCAATGGACCCGACGGGCGGCGGCGACCAATACCGAACTGGCCTTTCAGTTTGCCAGCCGGGCGCATCAGGCGCTGAGCGAGGTGGCGCCGGAGGTCGTGTCTGCCTGGTGTCTGCACGCGATGGACAGCTACGACCGCGCCGGTCTGCAGGCGGCAATGGCGGTGATACGCGATCTCGACGGATTCCTGCTTGTCGGCCACCAGCGCGCTGCCGGGTCCGTGTTCGAGGAGGCGGTGCCGATCCTGCGGCCTTTCGTGCAGGGACTGGAAGGCCGGCGTCTGAAGATCGAGCCCGGGGAATACGCCTGGACCGATGGGGAAGTCCTGTACCTGCCTGAGATCGTCGCGCGCCTCGACAACCAGGCCGACAATTTCCAGCTGTTCAAGTCGATCGTTGCGCATCTGTGGGCGCAGACGCGCTACGGCACGCTCAACGTCAACCTGATGGAGTTCCTCGGCCGGTTCCCACGTGCGGAGCACGCCCAGTCGGTTTTCCATGCGCTGGAGACGCTGCGCCTGGATACCCTGATAGGGGCTGAACTGCCGGGGCTGCACCGGCGTATGCAGGCGCTCAGTACAGCCCTCGGAGATCCCCCTCTGGGACCGGCATGGCACGCGGCGGCACAGGACCTGTCGCGGATCGGCGCGCGCGTCGAGGACAGTCTGCGCTGGGTTGGGCGGTTGTATGAAGGTGCTGCGCCTGCGCCACGTTGCTATCAGGGCCAGCTTAACCCCGTGGCGGCATGGTCGGCCCGGCTGCGCCGCCTCGAGCGCGACAAGGCGCGCCTGCGCGAGAGCCTGCGGGTGATAGCCAACGAGATCGCCGAGGGGCGTGGTGATCATGCCCCGCCGGAGCGCTTCGACGTCGAACAGGCCGGGAACGAGGCGCAGGTCGGTGCCCTGCAGGTCGAGGTCACGCTCGCCGAGCAGCCGCTGCCGATCCCTGACAAGGTGCGCGAGCAGTTGCGGTCCATCCTGCTCGACCTCGGCGAGATCCCGCCCGAGTACCTGACGCCCGCCGGCGAAGGCGAATACGATCCCGGCCTGTTCGAGGAGACCTCTCTCAATCCGGAAGACGTCTGGGGTGGTACTTACCACGAGGAAGGGGCTTTTCTGTACAACGAATGGGACGTGGCGCGACAGGCACACAAGAAGAACTGGTGCGTGCTGCGCGAGATCGATGTGCAGCCAGGCGACACCGCGTTTCACCGTACCACCCTGGCCAAATACTCCGGGTTCGTGCGTTCGCTGCGCCGCACCTTTGAGATCCTGCGCGGTGAGGACCGGATGCTGAGGCGGCGCAGTGACGGTGAGGATATCGATATCGATGCCCTGGTCGAGGCCTGGGGCGATGTGCACAGTGGGCTGGAGATGACCGACCGCGTGTTTACCCGCATGCACAAGGAGGAGCGCAACATCGCCGTGATGTTCATGGTCGACATGTCCGGTTCGACGCGTGGCTGGATCAACGATGCCGAGCGTGAGGCCTTGATCCTGCTGGCCGAGGCACTCAACACCCTGGGTGACCGCTATGCGATCTACGGCTTCTCCGGTTGGACGCGCAAACGCTGCGAGGCGTTTCGGGTGAAGGACTTCGATGACCCCTGGGACGAGGCGGTCATCGGCCGGGTGTGCGGTATCGAGCCGAAGGACTACACGCGCATGGGGGCGCCAATCCGTCATCTGGCGCAGAAGCTCAAACGGGTCGAGGCGAGGACCAAGCTGCTGGTGACCCTGTCCGATGGCAAGCCGGACGACTACGACCTGGAGTACCGGGGCGAGTACGGAATAGAAGACACGCGACAGGCGCTTTACGAGGCACGCCGGGAGGGAATACACGCGTACTGCATCACCATCGATCGTGAGGGACAGGATTATCTGCCGCATATGTACGGCGCCGCGAATTTCACGGTCCTGGACGACGTCGCCAAGCTGCCGACCAGGATCTCCGACATCTATCGCCGAATAACCAGCTGATCGGGAATCTCCGCATTGCAATCGCCGCCGCGCCTTGGCAACCTCTGCCGAGCCGTGGCCGCGGGGGCCGGTTGCAGGGCACCATCCAGCGCCCTGCCTGGCACGACAACAGAGTCCCGATACAAAGGCTGCCGGTTCACATCCACAGGGGGGAATCCAATGAAATTAAGTTATTGCCTGCTCGCGACGCTGCTGGTTGCGGGTGGGGCACATGCCGCTCCTTACTATGGCCCGGGGCCGATGCCATATCCGCCTGGACCGGCCGCGCAGCCGCAGGCCGCGAACCCGGCCGTCGAACTTCGCGCCGGCGTGGACAGGTTGCTGGCTTTCCTGGGCGGTGAGCCCAAGCCGTCGGCACAGGCGCTGGCCGCCTTCCTCGATCAGGAGATCGCACCTTTCTTCGATTTCGAATACATGGCGAGTTCGGCCGGGGGGCGTCTTTTCGAACAGCTCAGCAGCGAAGATCAGCAGGCGCTGGTGGCGGAGATCAAGCAGAGCTTCCTGACCAAGATGGCGGAAAAGCTTGGTGCCTACGACAGCCAGCAGGTGCGGTTCCTGCCACCGCGTGCGGGCAATGACGGCAAGACGGCACAGGTCAGTGCAGCGGTGCTCAATCCGGGCAGCTATCCTGCCCGCCTTGATTTCCGGCTCTACCGGGCCGGCAAGCAGTGGCGCGTCTATGACGTGGCCGCCAACGGTCAGAGCGCAATCGTGCACTACCGTCAGCAGCTGATGCGCCAGATCCAGCAGCAGCGTATGGCGCAGATGCGTCGTATGGCGCCACCTGTGCAGCGCGGCATGCCGCCCGGTGTCTACGGGCCCATGCCCATGCGTTGATCGTGTGAACCGGGCCTGGCCCGGTTTTTTTCCGCCGATTTCAGCTCACACCGTGAACAGGCCCAGTATGGTGTCTCGCATTGGAGCGACATCCGTGTAGTCGACCGGTACAGGCCAGAAGCTGTCGCCAAGCTGCAGACGCAGACTCGGAAAACTGTCTGCGCCCATGCGGCGCGCCTGCGCGACCTCGTCGGTGAGTGCCTGCCGGGTCTCCGGTGCGTTGAGCAGCTGTGCGAACCGGTCGGCGTCCAGGCCCAGCTGCGTGGCCAGTGCGATCAGCGTGCTGTCGTCCGAGGGGTTGAGCGCCAAAAGGTAGTAGGCGCGCTGGATGGCGTCGATCATCGATGCCTCGGCGCCGCTGTCGAGTCGACGCGCGGCGATCACGGCACGGCATGCAGGCCAGGTGCTGCGCCTTGGCCTGGCATCACGCCAGAAATCAAAATTGAATTCCGTGCCCGGAATTCTCCGCTGGATGCGGCGCCAGGTTTCCTGCAATCGGGTCTGCATCTCTGCCGGCATCGGCTGATCCGAGTCGGCCGCCAGGCCGCCGAGCAGCCGCACGACCGTCGCCTCACCGCTGAGTGCATCGCACAGGCGCTCGAACGTCGGGCGGAATCCCCAGCACCAGGAGCACATCGGATCGTGCACGTAGATCAGGGTGCGCGTGGTGGTCATAAGCACAGTGTCCGGTAGACGGGTTTGAACTTCATCAGTGGATCGGGTTCCAATGTCGCGCAGCAGCGTCATCGCCAAGTTACACGGCAAATGAAATCAGGGCCAGAACAGGACACCACACAACGCACCGGCAGGGTAATGCTGATCGCCGCATGGGTCGGCGGTCTGGTCTTGTTGACACTGTTGTTCCAGGACGTATTGGAATCACGCTTCAATCCGAACGGTGAACCGCTGGTGCGGGCGGGCCAGGACGGCCGTAGCGAAGTCGTGCTCGAACGCAACGCGCAGGGCCACTATGTGGCGAACGGGTTCATCAACGGGTACCCGGTCACTTTCCTGGTCGATACCGGTGCGACCGATGTGGCGTTGTCGGAAGCCCTGGCCGAGCGCCTGCGATTGCAGCGTGGCGGTGGCGCGATCAGTCAGACGGCGAACGGGCCGGTTGCGGTATGGCAGACGATACTCGACCAGGTGCGGATAGGCTCGATCGCACTTGGCGATGTCCGCGCCTCGATCCTGCCTGCGATGCGTGCCGACGATCCTGTGCTTCTGGGGATGAGTTTTCTGCGTCAGGTCGAACTGGTGCAGCGCGAGGGCCAGTTGCTACTGCGACACTGAGCCCGCGATGCGGGCGAAAAAAACGCCGCAAAATGCGGCGTTTTTCAACCCGCGGTCGGCCGCGCCTACTTTCCGATCGTATCTTTCAGTGCTTTCAATGCGGTCACGCGAACCACTGTCGAAGCCGGTTTGGCGGCGATCTTCATCGGTTCACCGGTTGCCGGGTTGCGGCCCATGCGGGCCTTGCGCGCCGGTTTCTTCACGCGGCGGATCTTGACTCCGGTGTCCGGAATGGTGAATTCACCGGAACCACGCTTCTTCATATGGGCCTCGACCATCGCACCAAGCGAGGACAGGACATTGCCCACGTCTTTCTTGGACAGTCCTGTGCTCTCGGACAGCGCGGTGATGATCTGGGTCTTGGTCTGCTTGCTGGCGATGGCTTTCACTGCGGGCGCAGCGGCTGCCGTCTTGGCCGCGGCTTTCTTCGCAGCGGCTTTCTTTTTCACTGCCATGTATGACTCCTGCTCGATTGGTGGGAAACCGCAGAAAACATAGCATAGAAAAACGCGGTCCAATACATGGATATGCCTTGTTTCATGGTCTGGATCGCAAAAAAGCAAGTGCGACTATGCTAACAGTTACCGGTTGTGAGCCGGGGGGGTGCCTGGCGACCGATCGGCAAGCGGGTCAGGCAGGGTCACGGCGAACTCGATTGCTCAAGATCACCTTGGTCGGGGTCGATAAGGACTGACGTACCCCGTTTCCCTGGGCACCACCGGAACAGCACGGACTAA
Organism: Chromatiaceae bacterium; assembly: GCA_024235315.1. Lineage (GTDB taxonomy): Bacteria > Pseudomonadota > Gammaproteobacteria > Chromatiales > Chromatiaceae > Thiosocius. Next base: position 132,576 of record JACKMP010000006.1, read on the forward strand.
TGGATACCGCCACCCGCATGTCAGACTCAGCCTCCAGTGAGGAAATGGCGCACCTGCGCGCCCTCGTACCGTTACACGCCCTGCCCGACGATGCGCTCGGCGAGCTGCTGGAAAAGGCGCGGTTCGAGTCCATTGCCAAGGGCAGGATGCTGTTCGAGCAGGGCGATACCGACCATGAACACGTCTATCTGCTGAACGGCTCGATCGTCCTCCTCAGCGACCGTGCGGTGGTCGACAAGGTGAGCGCCGGGAGCGACACGGCGCGTTTCCCGCTTGCCCATCAACTGCCACGCAAGCAGTCAGCGCGGGCAAAATCAGACGTACGGATCGCGCGCATCGACAGCCGGCTGCTGAGTGACGCACTGGCGCGTACCCAGACCGTCGATTACCAGGTCTCGGACCTCGACGATGCCTCGGAAGATGACTGGATGAGCATGCTGCTGCAGTCCCGCGTTCTGCAGCAGGTGCCTGCGTCCAATATCCAGCGCGTGATGATGAGTGTCGAGCAGGTCGAGGTCGCCAGTGGCGACGACCTGGTCAGGCAGGGTGACCCGGGCGACTACTACTACATGTTGACCAAGGGGCGGGCAGTCGTGCGCCGCGACGCCGGTGATGGCAAGGGTCCCTGCGAGCTTGCGACACTGGGCCCGGGCGATGCCTTCGGCGAGGAAGCCCTGCTGTCGGACAGCCCGCGGAATTCCACGGTAACGATGCTGCAGGACGGCGAGGTACTGCGGCTGAGCAAGCAGGATTTCCTCGACCTGATACACAACCCCCTGCTCGATCGCATCGACATGCAGACTGCACAGGCCAAGGTCGACCGCGGGGCCATCTGGCTGGACCTGCGGAGCAGTGAGCAGTACGACGAGTCGCACCTGCCCGGGGCGATCAACTTCCCGTTCGAGTCATTGCGCTACCAGGCTGCCAGTCTTGCCCCGGACGGTCACTATGTCCTTTACAGCAACACCGGCGGACGGGCGATGGCAGGCGCCTTTCTGCTGATCGAACGCGGCATCGACGTATCGGTGCTCGAGGGGGGCATTCGCGACGGCGAGACCGCACCGGCGGTGACACAGGCCGCAGCTCCGGCGGTGGCCGTGCCGGAAGATCATCTGGCGCATTCGCGAATCCGGGAGGCCGAACAGCGCGCCGAGGAACTCGAGGAGCGTCTTAAAGCGGCCGAGCGCGTCAAGCAGGATGCCGAGGCCGAGCGCCAGCAGCACCTGCAGCAGGTGCGCGCTGCGGTCGATCAGGCACGGCGGAAGCTGGTCGAGACCGAGGAGCAGAAACGCGAGGCCCTGGCCGCACAGGAAAAGGCCTACGCGGATATGGAGCGCCTCACCAGCAGCCTGGAGCGGGTCGAAAGCGAACGCGCCTCGCTGCAGGGTCGCATGGCCGAGATCGAGGGCCTGGACAAACAGCTGCAGACCCGGCTGGCAAAGGCCGAGCGTGAGCTGATTGGAGAACGCGAACGGGCCGAGTCTGCAACCAGCAGCCTCGAAGACCTGTCTGCACGTCTGTCCGAGATCCTCGAGCAGCGCGAACAGGAGCGTGAGCAGCATGCGCGTGAGCGTGGTGAGCTGAAGGAAGAGATGACCGCGCTGCAGATGGACCTGGAGCTGGCGCAGGCGGATATGCAGGAACTGCAGGAAAGCCTGAACGCGCGCGAGGCCGGCGAGGCCAGCGAAACTGCGGCACTCGACGAGCTGCAGCAGCGCCTGGATGCTGCGGAGGCCGCGGGCGAGGCACTGCACGCAGCACGTGATGAACTGCAGGCAGGGCTGGATGCGTTGATCCTGGAGCGTGACGGCCTGGCGCAGCGAATGGCAGAACTGGAGGCGCAGGCTGCCACAGACCCGACGCACGCCGAAGAACGCGCAGCCAAACTGGATGCGGCCCTGCAGGCGGCCGAGACCGGCGCGGCCGAGACGATCGGCGCCCTGCAGCTCGAGTTGCAGGCCCTGCGCGACGAAAAAGCAGAGCTGCTCGGTCGTGCCGGTGCGGAAGGTGAACAGGCGCAGAAGCGCATCGCCGAGCTGGAAACCCGTCTCGATGGCGTGGTGCAGGAGGGCGCCGAACAGCTGCAGGCACAGCAGGCGGCTGCCACAGAGCTGCAGACAGAACTGTCGGCGTTGCGCGAGCAGGCCGAACGCGATCAGGAAACCATCGATTCGGGCAGTGCCGGCCTTGCCGAGCTGCAGCACGCCTTGGCGCAGGCACAGGCTGACAATGAGACCCTGCAGTCGCAGTTGCTCGCCGGCGGTGAGCAAGCGGACGTTGCGGTAAAGCAGGCGCAGGCGCGGATCGCCGAACTGGAGTCGCAGCTCGCTGAAGAGACGCGGTCTGCGGGCGAGCGTGCCGAGGCCCTCCAGCGCGAGCTGACCGAAACGACGGCTGCGCTGCAGGCGGCGCGTGCGGACAACGATCAGGCGCGGCAGGCGCTGGTCGACACCCAGCGTCGATTTGACGAGCTGCAGACCACGGTCGACCAGCTGCGTGCGGATCTGGCCGCGAGCAACGAGGGTGCGGATGAGGCACTGACGCAGGCGCGCACACGGATCGGAGAACTCGAGGCGGTGCTTGCCGATGAACGGCATGCCGCACAGGAGGCGGCGCGGGACGCCCGTGCGCGTCTCGAAGAAGCAGAGTCCGAGGCGGCGCAGCTGCAGGCCGAGGCAGCCGGGTTGCAGACACGCCTGGAGGACGATGCGCTGGCCGCCGGACAGCGACTGGATGAGGCGCACGAGGCATTGGCGCAGGCGCAGGCACGATTCGAAGCGGCGCAAGCCGAGACAGCGCTTGCCCAACAGGCACTGCACGACGAACGCGACCGGCTGCAGGCGGAAAACACCGCCCTGCAACAACGCCTCGCCGCGGTCGACGAATCAGCCGATGAGGCGCTGCAACAGGCGCAGGCGCGTCTACAGCAGGTCGAGGCGCAAGTTGTTGATATGCAGCGTATGGCCGAAGCTGCCGCTGCTGATCACGACAGGGAACTGCTGCAGCTGCGCGCTGAATTGAGTGATGCCGCGGTGCGTGCCGAGCAGGCATTGACAGCCGCTCAGGAGCAGGCACAGGTCGAAGTGGTGCAGCTGCAGCAGGATCTGCAGCACCTGCAGGCGGAAAACGCGACCCTTCAGGCCGGAATTGCCGAAGGTGCCGCCGGCGCGGAACAGGCCGAAGGACAGCTTCGTGCCGAGGTGCGCGAGCTGGCGCAGCGTATCGAAGAGCGCGAAATGGCTCTGGCGGCGGCCCGCGAAGAGCAGTCCGAACTGATAGAGGCATTGAACGCGGCGAGTATCGAGCTGGAGACCCTGCAGCTCGCGGTGAGCGACAAGGACGACGAACAGGCTCGTCTGGTTGATCTGGAAAACCAGGTCTCCGAGGCGCTGCGCACCCACGAACAGGAACTGCTGGCACAGGAGCAGGTGCAGCGGGAGCTACGCGAACAACTGGAACGGGAGACCGAGCGCAGCCAGACCCTCGAACAGGAGACCGCGCGCCTGCAGGCCCTGGTCGATGCCGGTGCGACGGAGGAGCAGCAGGATCTGCAACAGCAGCGCGATGCACTGCGTGCCGAATTGGCGGTACGCGAAGGCGAGGTGGAGCAGTTGCGCGGCGTGCTCGAGGAGTACGTCGACCAGATTCGTGCCGCCCGGTCGGATGATGATGACACCGGGTCCGAAGTCGAGGCGCTGCGCAGCGAGCTCGAAATGGTTCGCGAACAGGCGATCCGTGACGTCGCTCACATGCGCGAACAGCTGGCGGCGGCCGAGACGCAGAAGCGTCGCCTGCAGCAGGCCGACGGCCGCGAGGCCATTTCGCTGGAGGCCATGCGACAGAAGATCGAGATGCTCGAATCGTCGCTGACCGAACGGCAGCGCGAGCTCGCGGACGCCGAGGCGTCACGCCACATGCTGGAAGATTCGCTGGAGGACGCGAACCGGCAGGTCGATGAGGCGAAGCGTGAACGCGAGAAGGCACTGGTCGAGGCGGACGAGGCGCTGTTCAGCCGGCGTGAGGCAGAGACCGCGCGCGATCAGTTGCAGGAGGCACTGTACCGGCTGCAGGAAGATGCCGAGCAGGCACGCGTGACGGATCTGCGCGATTCCCGCCTGAAACCGAGCAAGAAGCCAATCGGCATGGCCAGTGTGTCGGGACCAAATCGCTGGCTACCCGGCCTGGTCGGGGCCATCGTGGTGTTGCTCGCGCTGGAAGCCGCCAGCGTACTTGGCGGGCACGGTGAGCTGTTCTCGATGCTGCTGGGGCTCGCCGGCCAGTGAACGGCATTGCGGAGGAGCACGCGTTGTGTGCGCTTAAGGATATTGCCGATCCGGGGACGAAGGGATTCGAGGTCGCGCTCGACGGGCAGCAGGTACTGCGGCTGTTCGTGGTGCGCAAGGCCGGTGCGCTGGCCGCCTACCGCAACAGTTGCCCACATACCGGCGCACCGCTGGAATGGCTGCCGCACCAGTTCTTCGATCTCGAACAGAGCTTCATTCAATGCGCCATCCACGGCGCGCTGTTTCGGCCGGAGGACGGCTACTGTGTGCGCGGTCCCTGCGTTGGCAGATCGCTCGAACCTGTCGAACTGGCGGTCAGGAGCGGTTGGCTGTACCTGGTGGTGACGCCACTGGACGGGCAGCACCCACCACCGGGTCGTTGAGTGCGTATCGCCATCACTGCCACCTGTCCAGCAGCTCGCCGACCGGCAGCCCGGCGATGGCAGTCGGAATCCTCTGGACCTTGTGTTGCGCACCGATACTCTCCTGCACTGTCAGCATTCGCAGTGTCGGCGTGGGGACGGCCGTCGCGCCGGTATCGCTCCGGTCGTTGGGTTGCACATCGGCGATTGGCTGACCGGTGATCATGTCGAAATGCGTAATCATCGTCCGTCTCCAGGTGTGCAGTGGTGCTTACAGGGGATAGCGGCGGGCTGTGGCGCCCCTTGAGTGTCGCCCGGCTCCGGTGCGGCTGCCTGGCATACTGCCTGCGTGTGACCGACCCCACTGACAGGTATCAATGAAATCCGGCGGCAGACCGCGCAGGCTTCCTGCGCCGCTGTTGGTATATTGATACGGTCGCGCCGCCCGGTTTGCCGCGCACCGAGGGTGTTGGCCCTTTCTGTTGAACGCCAGGTCTAGGTGGGACGACGAAGCAATATGGAGTTTTCCGGCGAACTTTTTCCGACGCCCTGGCTGTGGTGCTCTGTTGCCCTGTACGGCTGGTTAATGACGCGGGCGTTGCGCTGGGCGAACTGGCGGCGACTGGCCGATGCGGACCAGTTCAACGTGTTTCTCGGTGCGGTCGTCTGTGTGCTGTTGCTGTGGACGCTGCGCACCGAGATCCAGCCCGGGTTCAACTGGCACCTTTCCACGATGGTCACCCTGACCCTGATGTTCGGCTGGTCGTTGGCAGTGATCGCCGGCAGCATCGCGCTGCTTGCTGCCACATTGTTCGGCCTGAACGACTGGTCCGGGCTGGCGCCCACCGCCCTGGTGTTCATCATGCTGCCCGCCGCACTCACCCAGGTGCTGCTTGGGCTGGCACGCGCCTACCTGCCGAAACACTATTTCGTCTACGTGTTCGTCAACGCGTTCTTTGCCGGTGGCGTGGTCACGGTCCTGGTGGCGCTGACGGCTTCCGGTCTGCTGCTGGCGGCGGGGGCCTTCGCGCTGCCGCGGCTGATCGACAACTACCTGCTTTTCCTCCCGTTGATGTTCTTTCCCGAGGCCGTGCTCAACGGCTGGCTGATATCGATCATGGTTGGATTCAAGCCGCACTGGGTCGGATCCTTTCGCGACGAGGAGTACCTGCACGGCAAGTGAGTCGGCACCCACTCGCCGGTGTTAACCTTGGATCCGTTGCGCCGGGTTGTCCGGTGGCGGTCGACATCGCAGGGAATAGGGGGATGCGTTGAGCTGGTGGGGAAAACTGGTGGGTGGGGCGTTCGGATTCATGCTCGGTGGGCCGCTGGGTGCCCTGCTGGGCCTCGCCCTGGGGCACAATTTCGACAAGGGGCTCAAGGGTCTGCCCGGCGACGCGGCGGGTGTGGGTGACCGCGAGCGGGTGCAGATGGCCTTTTTCACCGCCACGTTCGCGGTGATGGGGCGCGTTGCCAAGGCGGATGGCAGGGTCAGCGCCGAAGAGATCCGGATGGCCGAGGCAGTCATGGCAGAGATGTCACTGGATGCCACCAAGCGCAAGGCCGCGATCAACCTGTTCCATCAGGGCAAATCCGAGCAGTTCGATCTGGATGCGGTGCTGCAGCAGTTCCGTCGGGAGTGTCACGGACGCAGCACACTGATCGGCATGTTCATGGAGATCCAGCTGCAGGCGGCGTACGCCGATGGCAACCTGGATCCCGCCGAGGATCGTCTGCTAAGGCACGTCTGCGATGGCCTGGGTGTGTCCGAACTCGATTATCGCCGTCTCGAGCGCATGGTAAGGGCCGAGCGCGGTTTCGGCGGACAGGCCGGTGGCAGGGGGCGGGGTCGCGCCGGTGCAGGAAGTCGTCCGAGCGTGGATGATGCCTACCAGGTTCTCGGCGTGCCGCGCGACGCCAGCGACGCCGACGTCAAGCGTGCCTACCGGCGTCTTCTCAGCCAACATCACCCGGACAAACTGGTGTCCAAGGGTCTGCCCGAGGAGATGATGAAGGTCGCGGCGCAGAAGACGCACGAAATCCGCCAGGCCTTTGAGCGGATACGGGAGGCGCGGGGTGGTTGAGCGGTCCTGCCGGGCTCCGTATGCTTGCACCTGGCCCGCCTGACGCAATCGGGTGTCAGCGTGCCAGTGGAGGATCCATGACCGACAGCTTCGACCCCCTGATACTCAATATCCTGTATGCCTGCATGGGCGGGTTTCTGACCCTGCTGTTCATGTGGCTGGGGTGCAAGGTGTTCAGTCATATCGTCAATTTCAGCATCCCTCAGCAGTTGGCCGCAGGCAATATGGCGGTGGGGATGATGATCATGGGTATTTTCATCGGGATCGGTACCGCGATGGGGCTGGTGATCGGTCTCGGGCTCAACTGAGTGATGCGGGCACGGGCCGGCTTCTGGCTGACCGCTGCGTTGTTGCCTGCGCTGGCGCTGGCCGGCGTGCAGCGCCATGTCAAACATGAACATTGGACGACCGAGTTCGACCCGCTGTTCCGCAAGTACACCAAGCATTATTTCGGCGCGCATTTCGATTGGCACTGGTTCAAGGCGCAGGGCATTGCCGAGTCGGGCCTGAACCCTAATGCGCTCAGTCCGGCAGGCGCACGCGGGATCATGCAGATCCTTCCCTCCACCTATGACGAAATCAAGTCGCAGGTCCCCTTCCTGGCCGGGATCGAGGAACCTGGCTGGAATATCGCCGCAGGAATCTTCTATGACCGCCAGCTGTATCGGAAGTGGAAGCAGAAGAACGAGGTGCAGACGGCGGAGCGTCTGAAATTCGCCTTTGCCAGCTACAACGCCGGCTATGGAAATGTGCTCAGGGCCTACAGGCGCGCGGCTGCCGAACATGGCGAGATCAAGCGCTGGGATCAGCTTGCTCCGCACGCGCCGACCGAAACGGGGCGCTACGTCAACCGGATAGAGAGCCTGATGCAGGTCGATGACTGACCTGCATCAGGCCGGGTTTCATTGCTGCTGCCAGTATGGCGTACGGTATCCGGGGTAAGCCGCCGGGTAACGTGGTCCATAGGCCGGCATCGCCGGGTAGGGATAGGGCTGGAAGCGATTGCGGTTGGCCTGGATCGCACGGTTCTGCTCCAGCGTCGCCTCGTGCTGCTCACGTTGGCGGCGCATGTTTTCCTCGTGTTGGGCCTGACGCTCGCTCATATACATATCGAAACGCGAGCGCATCGATTCGCGATAGGCTGCCATCGCGTCGGCATTGTCAAACTGCATGGCGGTAGCGTTGACAGACGAATCGGTGGACTCTGTGGCGCTTTGCTGTGTATGGGTGTCGCCGGTCGCAGGGGCGGGGGGCGGCGCGGCAGCCATGGGCGGCGCGGCCGCCGGAGCGGGTGCCATTCCGGTGATCGCCGGTGGCGGTGGCGCGAAACGGGGCTCGGCCGGCATCGGTGCGGCGATTGGCGGTTCGGCAGCGGCCGGTGCTTCGACAGCAGGCGGTGTTGCCGCGGCATAGGGACCGGGGATGGCGTCGGCTGTCTTTGCAGCCATCCCGTCGGCGACTGGCATTGCCGGTGCCGGCTCGGGCCTGGCGACCGGGGCGTCCATCGCGGGCGCCGGTGATGTCGGTTCTGCAGTCGGGGCCTGGGCCTGCGTCTGCTCTTCCTGTTGCTGCACGCCCGCGGCCTCCTGTGTGCGCGCGAGATTGGCTTCGGACGCCTTTTGCATCTCGTCGCGACGTGCCTGCAGCTTCTCGCGCATGGCTTCGTGCCGGGCCGCTGCCTCTGATGCCGCGGTATCCGCTTCTGCTGGCGCATCAGCGGGCACCCCTGCCCACGGCGGCGACGGCGGCATCCGGTAACCTTGCTTCTGCGCGCGTATCTTCAATTGTTCGTACTGCGCATTGCGGTAGTCGTCGCGGGCCGTGCCCTGGAGATTGGCCATGGCGGCGGTGTGTGCGGCGATCTCCTGGTCGTTCATGATGCGAAAGGCCGGTGCCTCGGTCGCGCGCGCGGGAGCCACCACGATGATGCCCAGGCCGACGAGGCCGCCGAGTAACTGCTTCAGGTTCGTCATTTCACATTACCTTGCTGCGATGCTGGATTGGCCATTCTAGCAGCCTGTCGGACTTAAGACTGATCTGCTGCGCCGGCGGGAGAGCCGCCCATTTTTCCAATCTTTTTCGTCAAACGGCTACGGCCATTCTCCTCAAACGATAGAGAGTTTCGCCTTGCGCGCGACGATCCCTCGAGTCCGACAGGCGGCCGGCACGGGGCCTTTGCGTCGTTGGCAACACGGATCACCTCGTGTTCAGATGTCGCGCTCGATTCCGAGCTTTTTCATGCGCGACCGCAGGGTGCTGGCGGGCAGATCGAGGATCTCTGCGGCACCGCCTTTGCCGGCGATGGCCCAGCCGGTGTGATCGAGCACCCGGCGGATGTAGCGTGCCTCGTTTTCTGCCAGCGCAACCAGTTCTTCCACAGGCTCCCGGGAGGCGCCGGCATTGCTTGTCGAGATCTCCGCGCCGGAACCTATGCCTGAGTTGACCAGGTGGGGTGCGATCGGGACCACCTTGTCGCGCGCGAGAATCGCCGCCCGTTCGATCACGTTCTGCAATTCGCGGATGTTGCCTGGCCAGTGGTAGGCCATCAGCAGTTGCATGCCATCATCGGAAACGCGACTGAAAGAGCGGCCCTGTGCCCGCGCCTGATCGGACAGGAACTTGGCCACCAGCAGCGGGATATCCTCGCGGCGATCCCGCAGCGGCGGCACGGTGAGGGGAAACACATTGAGACGATAGAACAGGTCCATGCGGAACTGGTTCTTTTCCACCATGTCGACCAGGTCGCGGTTGGTAGCCGCGATCACCCGGACATCGACCTTGATCGAGCTCTCCGAGCCGAGTCGGCTGATCTCGTGTTCCTGCAGCACGCGCAGCAGCTTTACCTGGGCATCCAGCGGCAATTCGCCGACCTCGTCGAGGAAGATGGTGCCGCCATCGGCGAGCTCGAAGTGTCCCTGGCGCTGCTTGTGCGCGCCGGTAAACGCCCCTTTCTCGTGGCCGAACAGTTCGCTTTCGATCAATGTGGGCGTGATGGCCCCGCAGTTGACCTTGATCAGCGGGCGGTCGCGTCGCGCGCTCAGGTCGTGGATGGCGCGTGCCATCGCCTCCTTGCCAGTGCCGGATTCGCCGATGACCAAGACCGAACTGTTGGTCGGTGCGACCTGGTCGATCTGGTCGAGCACCGCCTTGAGCGCGGGGCTCTCGCCGACGATGCTGTCGAAACGTCCCTCGGTCTTCACCTCGGCCTGCAGGTAGGCGTTTTCGGCCTGTAGCCTGTCGCGCAGGCGCTCCACCTCTGCGAGTGCCTCGCGCAGCTGGTGTTCCTGGCGCTTGCGTTGCGTGATGTCGCGAAATGCCAGCACCGCCCCCTGCACCTCGCCACCGCGCTTGATCGGGGTGCAGTTCCAGCTGACCGCGAAATGGTCGCCCTCGTTGCGCCAGAAGACGTCGCTGTCGCTCTGCTTGCTGGTGCCCTGTTTGAGGGTCTGAAAGATGCCGGTCTCGATGAAGTGGTAGGGGCTGCCATCCCAGCGCGCGTATAGATGCAGCTCGTGGATGGAGTGCCCGATCAGGGCCTGCATCGGGTAACCGGTGAGCTGCAGCGCCGCGGGATTGGCGAACGTGACGTTGCCTGCCAGGTCGAGGCCATAGATGCCGTCACCGACCGAGTCCAGGATCGGCTGGTTGGCGGCCTCCAGCTGACGGTTGCGTTCGGCAAGCTCGCTGCGCAGGCGCGCGATGGTCAGGTGGGTCTCCACGCGCGCAATCACTTCTTCGGCCTGGAACGGCTTGGCGATGTAGTCCACGGCGCCCATCGACAAACCTTTTATCTTGTCGTCGGTGTCGTCCAGGGCAGACAGGAAGATCACCGCGATGTCGCGGGTCTGTGGGTTGTCCTTGAGTTTTGCGCAGGTCTCGAAGCCGTCGATGCCTGACATCAGGATATCGAGCAGGATAAGGTCCGGTTGGGCCCATTGCGCCACTTTGAGCGCATCTTCGCCACTTTTCGCGACCAGCAGTTTGTGCCCGAGCCCTTTGAGCGTGCCGAACAGCAGCTGCAGATTCGTCGGGTTGTCGTCGACCAGCAGGATGGTGCTGTTGTTGGCGGGGTTCGGGTTCAAAATGCTCGAAAGGTCGGGCGCGGGAAACGGCGATTCCGGCCATGATAGGAGAAAAGCTGCGTATTTGTCATGCCGTGACCCCCCATCCGGCGTCAACCCGGTCGAGCCGTTCGGCGAGCTTGGTCAGTCCGTCGAAATCGAAGGCCCGTGCCATTCGCGCGATGTGTTCGACATCCTCCGCCGGCGCTTCGGCGTGGTCGGCCAGTTCTTCAGCGAGCTGAAACAGACTGCCGACATCACCCACTGTAACGGCGTCGCGGATACGGCGTGCGGTAGCGCCGGCGAGCTGATGCGGCCAGGGTGTGCTCGGCGCCTGTGTCGTCTTCGTCAGCTGTGTGGCATCGAAGCGGACGTCGAGCAGCGCGGTAATCAGGTCGAACAGTTGCCTGTCGTTGAACGGCTTGCCCAGGAAGGCGTCGAACCCTGCCTGTGCGGCGACGTTCTCGACGTCCCGGAATACGCTCGCGCTCATCGCCACCAGCTTGGGGGTGCCCAGCACGGTTCCGGCGACCAGTGCAGCGGCAGCGCTGCCCGCGTCGGGAAGTCGCACATCCAGCAGCACGAGGTCGAAGGTCTTTTCGGCGAGGCGGGACGCTGCCTCGCTCCGGCGTGTGAAGGTCTCCACTTCGCAATTTGCGTAGCGGAGCAGTGTTGCCACCACTTCACGGTTCTCGGCATTTTCATCCACCACCATCACCGAACAGGTCTGCCCCTCGCGCAGCTGCAGTCGAGTCGCCGCATCGGCCGATGTGTGGGCGGCGTGGCCGCGTGCCGGTATTGTGGCCACCGGGCCAGGAACCCGGAAGCGGAAGCGGCTGCCTTCGCCGGGCGTGCTGGTGACGCTCAGCGCCTCGCCGCCGAGCAGCCGGATCAGACGCTGGTTGATTGCCAGGCCAAGGCCGGTGCCGTCCACGGCATGGCCGTCACGGGCCTGGTTGAAGGCATCGAATATGGTGTTGACCCTGTCTGCAGGAATACCCACGCCGGTATCGGCCACCTCGAAACAAAGGCTTCCATCATCGTAACGGGCTGTCAGTGTGACCACCCCGTCAGTGGTGAATTTCACCGCGTTACCCAGGAGGTTCAGCAGAATCTGTCTGAGTTTCACCGCGTCGGTCTGCACTCCAGCGGGAAGGTCATCGGCGAGTTCGAACACCAGCTTCAGGCCTTTGTTGGCGGCGCGCTGCGCGATAATCATGCGCACGTCTTCGAACAGCTGCTGCAGGTCGGTGGGGCGGAGATCCACCTGCATCTGCCCGGCCTCGATCTTGGTCATATCGAGGATGTCGTTGATCAGTGTGAGCAGGTGTTGCCCGCAGCGTTCGATCGCTTCCAGGCTTTCGCGTTGGGCATCACCGGTCGTCGTGTCACGTCGCAGGATCTGCGCATAACCGAGCACGCCATGCAGGGGGGTCCGCAGTTCGTGGCTCATGTTGGACAGGAACTCGGATTTGGCCCTGCTCGCCTGCTGTGTCTGCTCGTTGGCGCGGCGCAGCGCGTCCTGGGTTTCGCGTGTCTCCTCGATCTGCTTGATGAGCAGGGTGTTGGACTGTTGCAGCGCCGCCGTGCGTTCGGCAACCCGCTGCTCGAGTACCTGATGGGCCCAGTGCAGTTGGCTTTCGCGCTCGGCGATGAGCCGCGCCATGCGCGTGATGGTGGCGGCGAGCCGGCCCAGTTCGTCATCGCTTGCCACGTCAGGGGACACAGCGAAATTGCCCTCGGCTATGGCGCCGACACTGGCGTCGAGGATCTCGAGCGGGCGGGTGATCTGGCGAGCGGCCATGCCGATGATCACGACGATTGCAATCAGCGACAACAAAAGCCCGAGTGCAACCAGCGAGGCCTCGTGGCGGGCGGGTCCCAGTGCCGTCTCGGCGCGTGTGGCGGCGGTGATGTGCCACGGTAGCCCCGGCAGCTCGGTGCGTATCAGCCAGTATTCAGATCCCAGCGCCTTGTCGGAGATGGATACGATCGCGTTGAGCGGGACGTCGTCCGGCAGGGCGCGCGCGAGTACGCTGACTTGTGCCGACGACGAATTGCCCGCCAGCACAGGGCCGTGTTCGTGCAGCATGAACAGGATGACTGACCCGCTGCGCTGCTGCTCGATTTCCCGATACACGTCGGCGACCTCGATCTCGACCCACGACCTGCCGATCGTCTCGCCGCGGCGATAGATCGGCCGCTCGAAACGCAGCCTGTCGCCCATCACGTGCCAGCCCGGTTGCAGCGTGGTGACACTGTCCATGCGTGACAAAGGCACTCCGACGGGTTCGCCGCGACGCATCATCGCGCCACGTGGCGGTGAGCCGTATTCCACCGCAGCGGTGTTGACGATCGGGTTGCGGCGCAGGCCATCGATCAGGTGCGCGTAGAGCAGGGTCTGTGCCTGGTCCGGATCGGCCAGAACAAGGTCGCCGAGGCTGCCTGCCAGGGCCGGGGCCTGGGACAATACCAGGGCGAGTTGCGAGGCCTGGCGGCGTGCGTGCTCGAGCAGCCAGCTATGGGCGCCCGCGCTCTGCTGCTCGCGAACGTGCGAGACGCCAGCCCAGAACAGGATCGAATACACCGCCAGCACCGGCAGGACGGTGGATGCGATCAGCTTGTTGCGAATCGTGTGACGCAAGGTGTCAATTCCCCGCGGTGGGCCCCTTTGCCGGGTGGTTCGGGTGACGCGTCCGGCGCAGCTGAATCATACCGCAACGCAAAAAAAACCCCCGGGGATACGGGGGGTTAGGGTCCGTCGAGACGGTATTCGGATGTTGTTGTTACTCGGAGAACAGAACTTTAAAACTGGAATGTGCAGCGCTCAGGCGTGACGTTTGTGATGGGCGCCTTCCTGCTTGCCGACGCCAATGAGTTTCGGCAGTGAGAGCACAGAAAATGCGCCCGAAAAAACAACCATCCCCACGATAAGGAGCGGGGGTACGTTCACACCGAGCAAGGGGCCCGCGATTGCCAGCATCATGGCCGAGAGCCAGGCGACCAGACCCACTACGCTGAGCAGTGTCCCTGCCTTGTCGTTGGGTTCATTTGCTGTCGCTGGAGAGTACGAAGTATGCATGTCATCCACCTTGCTGAGATCCTTCTGAAGTGTTGAATCGCCGCATCTTTGTGCGTTTCGGCGAAGAGAGTATAGCAAGCGTCGTGCCACTTTAATTTATTCTCGTTAAATCAAGTAGATAAAGCATTTGCTAATAGACATTAGATGTCTATGCGCGATCGTTCGACGCGAAATATCGCGCTGATGCGAAATAACGCGATATTTCGCGCCGACTGCGGCGCGTCGGCGCTTTCGGCGCCAGTGTGTTCACCGTTGGAACCGGATGATGCGGCGACATATTGGGGGGCTTGATTGTGCGCTTGCGGGCCGGGCGCCGGGTACGAGCCTGTTTGCTTTCTGCACTGAATTGATGCCGCTCTGGATCTGGGCGCCTGGCGTGATGGCGGCGCTCAAGGTGGAGGGGGAAAGCCAAAAATATTATTACACGCAGTGACTTATGTCTGATTATCCCTGCTGTTGGGAGGCCGCTGCCCGACTTGGCGCGGCAATGCCGGAAGTCCTGGGGAGAAGAAAGTAGTCGGCGCCCGGGGTGAAAAATGTGATCTGGTTCACGAATGCGGCAAAGAGCGGGCAGGACGCTGTTGGCGAGCGCCGAAGGGGTTTGGAAAGGCGCGATATATCGCGTCAGGTGGGGCGCTTCGGTTTCACAAGTGCGGCGACCCGGGCAGCATTGCTCCGTGCCTCTTCAGTATCGGCGGCGTGCGCCAGCGCCACGCCCATACGCCGCCGAAGGTAGCTCACGGGCTTGCCGAACAGCCGGATCTCGCTGTTGGGGACGGCGAGCGCCAGTTCCACGTCGTCGAAAACAATGCCTTCGCCGTCGACACCGCCATAGATCACGGCGCTGGCGCCTGTCTGTGCGAGACCTGTGTCCACCGGCAGGCCGAGGATAGCCCGCGCGTGCAGCGAAAACTCGTCCTGTCTCTGGGTGATCATCGTAACCATGCCGGTGTCGTGTGGGCGCGGGCTGACCTCACTGAACAGCACCTCGTCACCGCGCACGAACAGCTCCACGCCAAACAAACCGCGCCCGCCCAGCTCGGCGGTGATCCGGCCGGCGATATCGCACGCACGCTCGAACGCGGTGACCGACATCGGCTGTGGCTGCCAGCTTTCGACATAATCACCCTGAACCTGTCGATGCCCGATCGGGGCGCAGAAGTGCGTGTGAATGGCGCCGTCGCCGCCCGTTGCGCGCACCGTCAGCAGGGTGATTTCGAAGTCGAACTGCACCATCTCCTCGACGATCACGCGTCCGCGGTTCACCCGGCCGGCGTTCAGTGCGTAGTCCCATGCGGCGTCCAGTCCGTCCGCCGAGTGCACCGTCGACTGCCCCTTGCCCGACGACGACATCACCGGTTTGACGATGCAGGGGAACCCCAGCCGTCGTGCCGCTTCCCGTACCTCGTCGAGACTGTCGGCAAATGCGTACCCGGAGGTGGGCAGCCCGAGCGTCTCGGCCGCCAGACGGCGGATGCCCTCGCGATTCATCGTCAGCTGTGCGGCACGCGCGGTTGGGATCACCCCGGCGATACCCTCGGCCTCGATCTCGGCCAGCACATCGGTGGCGATCGCCTCGATCTCCGGGACGATCAGGTCCGGTCGCTCCTGCAGCACAAGGTCGCGCAGTGTGGCCCCGTCGGTCATGTCGATCACATGTGCCCGATGTGCGACCTGGTGGCCTGGCGCATTCTCGTAGCGATCGACCGCAATCACCTCGACGCCCAGGCGTTGCAACGCGATGATCACCTCTTTGCCAAGCTCACCGGCCCCCAGCAGCATCACTCGCGTCGCCGAGGGGCTCAGGGGGGTACCGATACGCATGCGTTTCTCCCATTGAACCAGGGGTGCAAGCGTAGCGACAGATGAGGTCGATGGCGAGGGGTGCCGTGCGGCCCCGGCCGGTCGCGGTCGTCGTGCCGGGTGCGCGTGAAATGGGGTTACGGTCTGTGTGTGAATCGGCGCTAGAATCGGGCCGTCACCGGCAAACGCGAAAACAGGATGAGCGAGAAATCCGAAACGATCGTCATTGCAGACCTCATGGCGTGCAGCGGTGTGGGGTTCGGTACCAGTGGGGCCCGCGGTCTCGCCGAAGCGATGACCGATCGCGTCTGCTACCTGTACACAGTCGGATTTCTGCAATATCTGGAAAAAGATGGCGTCATTCGCCCCGGCGATGCCGTCGCATTGGCCGGCGATTTCCGTCCCAGCACGCCGCGCATCATGGCAGCTGCCGCCAGCGCGATCACGGATCTCGGCTACCAGCCCGTCAATTGCGGCAATATTCCCACCCCGGCCGTGGCCAGTTACGGTATGGCCGAGCGTATCGCCAGCCTGATGGTGACGGGCAGCCACATTCCCGACGATCGCAATGGCATCAAGTTCAACAAGCCGGACGGCGAGGTGCTCAAGGCGGACGAGGCGGGCATTCGCGAGCAGACGGTGTCTGTGCCGTTGGCTCTGTTCGACGAGAAAGGCTGCTTCATCGAGCCGCAGCCGTTGCCACCTGAAGACGGTTCGGCCTACCGACGTTACATTGCACGCTACCTGGATTTCTTCCCTGCCGGTTGTCTCGCCGGCAGCCGAATCCTGGTTTACGAGCACTCGAGCGTCGCCGCGCGGGTGATGACGGAGATCTTCGGCGGCCTCGGCGCCGATGTGGTGAGGCGTGGGTACTCCGAAAAGTTTCTTCCGGTAGATACCGAGGCAGTGCGCGCCGAGGACATCGCCCTGGCCAGGGAGTGGGCGACGGCCGAGCATTTCGACCTGCTGGTGTCCGCTGACGGCGACGGTGACCGTCCGCTGGTGGGGGACGAGCACGGCAACTGGCTGCGTGGCGACGTGGCCGGCATTCTCACCGCGCGATTTCTTGATGCCGAGGTGGTCGTCACCCCGGTCAGCAGCAACAGCGCGCTGGAGAAGTCCGAATGGTTCGCCAGGGTGGTACGTACCCGCATTGGTTCGCCCTATGTGATCGAGGCCATGGCGCAGGCCGTTTCCGGGGGTGCGCGGCAGGTGGTGGGTTACGAAGCGAATGGCGGTTTTCTGATCATGACGCCGATCGTCAACGATGGTCACCAGCTGGCGGCCCTGCCGACCCGTGATGCCGTGATCGTCGCCCTGGGTGTGCTGCTGCTGGCCAGGCGTCAGGGTGTGCCGGTGTCACAGGTCGGCGCAGTTCTGCCACAGCGTTTCACCGCCAGCGACCGGTTGAAGGATTTCCCCACCGAATTGAGCACACAGCGAATCGCTGGCCTTGCGGATGATCCGCAGGCGATCGAACAGGCCTTCCCCTCGCTGGGTGCGGTGACGCACATCGATCTCACCGACGGTCTGCGCGCCACCTTCGCCAACGACGAGGTGGTTCATCTGCGACCGTCCGGCAATGCGCCGGAGCTGCGTTGCTATACCGAGGCAGGCAGCGCCGAGCGCGCCCGGTCCTTGAATGCAGAATGCATTGGTCGGCTCGCTGCATGGCGCGGCTGAGTCGCGGGCGACGATTGCCCCGGTGGCAGGGGTGCAGATTCACAGCGACAGTGAGGAAAATAAATGCTGGACTACCGTGAGAAGCGCAACTACCCGCGCATGGACATCGACTGCCCGGCGAGTTTCACCGTGGTCGACGGCAAGGGTGGGGGCGCGATCGTCAAGAACCTGAGCGGTGGTGGTGTGCTGATGTGGATCGATCACCAGATCGCCGCCGACGCGACACTGCAGATCGAGATCAAGCCGGTCAACGACATCACTCCGCCGATGGTGGCTGAGGTCCGGGTATTGCGCTGCACACCCGTTGGCGACGACGGCAGCTTTGCAGTCGCGTGCCAGATCAACCGGATACTGGGTTGAGCGACGTGCTCGACGAGGTGCTGAGTGTCATCAGCGCGGCACCCAGGTCGGCCGCCGCGCTCACCCTTTATGCGTTGGTCTCGACGCTGGAGCACGAGGGTGCCGGCTGCCTGTTCAAGCTGGACAAGTTGCGCGACCTTTCCGCCGCGCAGCGGCGCCTCGCCTATGAATTGATGGAAATGATGGCCGAACGGCGCAGCGGCGACGCGGCCTGGGCGGCCGCCAAAGCGCAGATGGATGAGTCCGTAAGGTGTGGTTAGCCGGCTGGGCGGCGCGGTGATTTCCTCAGCACCAGATAGACGCCTGCCACAGTGATCCCGATACCGAGCACACTGGCGACACCCAGGCGTTCGTCGAACAACAGCCAGCTCTCGATCGCGGTGACCGGGGGCACCAGGTAGAAATAGGTGGCAACGTGTGCCGCCTCGCCCTCGCGGATCATCCACATCAGCAGCAGGATGGCGCCGACCGACAGCCCAAAGACCAGCCACGCCAGTGCGACGGCCAGTTGTGGCGCCCAAACCACCTCGCCCTGCTCGAATCCGCTGCTCAGCAGTCCCATCCACAGCGCGGTTGCCAGGTATTGGAAGAACGAGCCCGTCAACAGGTCCGTGTCACCGCCGAACCGCTTTTGATACAGCGTTCCGATCGAGATGCCACCCAAGGCCACCATGATCGCCAGTAGCGCGGCGGCGGGCAGCTCGATATTGGCAAGTGACTCGCCGCGTGCGAGGACCAGCGTGACACCGACCAGGCCCAGTGCCAGGCCCAGCCATTGTTGGGGCCGCAGTGTCCTTCCCATGAACTGCCAGGCCAATACCGCGGTGAGCAGCGGCTGCAGCCCGACCAGCAGGGAGGCGACGCCCGCCGGCATCTGCATTTTGATCGCCGCGAATACGCCACCGAGATAGGCCGCGTGCACCAGCGAACCGACAGCCATCTGGTGCATCGCCTGACGCGGGGTGGGCCAGTGTGCACGAAACGCGACGATCAGGCCGCCGAAGACGGCCAGCGTCAGCAGCATCCGGATGAACAGCAGGTTGAAGGGCTCGATGAACGGCAGGGCGTACCTGGCACCGATGAAGCCGGTACTCCACAGCAGTACGAAAAGCATCGGAACCCAGCGGGTCATGGGTGCCCTGTCCTGCGGCATGCCCGTGCCGCGGCGCTGCGGCAGCGCGCGATCATTTTGGAACGGTGTTCGGCGTCACCCCGTCCGGCATGACGAAGTCGCGCGGCGGCAGGTACTCAAGGACCTCGCGCGCCTCGTCGTCGATCAGCACCGACAACCCCAGTTGCGGATAGAACCAGCTCACCGCATGTTCGTTTTCCTCCAGCCATGCGGCCGGTTCACCGAACCGCGCGCGGAAGAAATCGCTGTCCAGGTTGCGCGTCCCCGGTACATAGGTGATCACGGTCAGGCGGCGGGTCAGATGCAGCTGCGGTGCATCGTTGAGCGTGTATTTCCAATCGCCACTGGGTGATCCCTCGCGGTTCGTGCTGCGTTCGCGCAGCGCGGCGAGATCCGCGTCGTCAGCCTCCAGGCCCACCACGACCTTGGCCTTAAGTGGTCCGAACTGGACATCACCGAAATAGGCCTCGAGTTTCATCGGCCCGTCCTTGGGCTCGAACAGCGCCAGACCTTCGACGCCGCCGAACTTGGCCATCGCTTCGGCCAGCGTGGCGCTGCCCAGCTCGATGTCGAATACGCGACTGCTGCCATCGGCGTTGACCTTGACCTGCCACGGCAGATCGGTCCTGGGCTCCAGCACATCCGGCCCGGGTTCTGGGGTCAGCAGCGAAAATGCCGACAGCAGAAGGGCCACCAGGGCAAGGATGCTAAGTGGGATTTTCATTTGCCTGCTGCGCCGAGCGTGACGCCGATCCGGTGGCCAATGCGGCTTCCTTCGGTGACGGGGGAGGGGTGGGCGCGGCAGCCACTGGCGTAATCTGGGATCGGCATGCCCATGTCAGTCGAGGTTCCCGTGGTAAAGCTCGGGTTGCAACTGCGGCGGCATCTGCAGGTGATAGCCCTGCGTGCGCAGGTGCGTCATGACCTTGTTCACGTCTTCGCGGGCGAGCTTGCGCTCGCTGCTGAGCTCGAGTTCGATCACCAGCACGGGCTCGCCGAAACGCTCGAGCAGGGGCGCAGGGACCTTGTCGAAAGCGTCCTCCCCGGCAAGATACAGATACATCTCCTGTTTGCGCAGGCTGCGATAGACCCAGCAAGGCAGGTTGTTTTCGGCCATGACGTGTTACCTTTTATCCGATTGCGGATTCTATACATCCCGGGCCTCCTTTGTGTGTTCGTGGAACCATTCGGGCCATCATCGACTCTGCGCAGACAGGACGAGGTAAGCGCCATGTGTTCGAAGCTGCTGCCGTTGCCGCTGCTGCTCACGTGCATCGCCGTTCTATTCACCGGCTGTGCCGGGAATCCGCCGCAGGGCCTGGAAGACAGCCTGGGGCAGGCACCCACGCCGCGCGCGGTGCAGGCGGCACCCGACAGATTCCTGGGGCAGAACGTGCGCTGGGGCGGCGAGATTCTGGGCCTGCAAAATCACCCCGAGCTGACCGAGGTCGAGGTGTATGCGCGACCGCTGATGGAAAACGCAGAGCCACGTCCCGACGGTGGTGAAGGCGTGCGCTTCATCGCCCGGGTGAACGGTTTTCTCGATCCCGCGGAGTACCGCCCCGGCAAGCGCCTGACAGTGCGAGGCCCCCTCGAACCGGCGCTGACACGCCCGGTTGGCGAGTACCCCTACCTGTTCCCGGTGGTCCGGGCCGAGGTCTTTCATCTGTGGCCCGTGTACCAGCCACCACGAGACCCCTATTACTACGATCCCTGGGGGCCCTGGGGACCTTGGGGCCCCTGGGGCGGATGGGGACCGTACCGCTACCATCCTTACTGGTGACTGATATGAAGCCATTGATCCTGATCGTTGTCCTTGCTGCGTTGGTAATGGCCGGCTGCGCGGGTACCCCGCGACCAGGCGATGCCGGGGCTACGCCGAACCAGGTATTGTCGGGTGACGATGCCAGCGGTGCCGTGCATTGGGGGGGGCAGATCGTCAGTATCAAGAACCGGCGTGACTACACGCTGGTCGAAGTGTTGGCACTGCCGCTGGAGAGCAGCGGCCGGCCGCGTGTGGACGGCAAAGCCGAGGGGCGCTTCATTGTGCAGAGGCCGGGCTTTCTAGAGCCGCACGAGTATGCCGCAGACAGACTGCTCGAAGTCCGCGGGCAGCTGGATGGGTTCATCCACGGCACGGTCGGCGATGCACCTTATCGTTATCCACTGGTACAGGGTGAACAGCTGGTCCTGTGGCCGGAAGATGCGGCGGCCAGCACCAGTCCGATCAAGCCAAGGGTCAACTTCGGTGTAGGTCTGGGCACATACGGCAGCGGCGTCGGGATCGGGATCGGGTTTTGACAGCCGGGCCGCTGCACCGCGTACACCTGTAGTCAGCCGCCAGCCGGTATCTTCAGGCGCCGCCCTTCCAGGTGTGCGAGCACCACCATCAGGAGCTTGAACAGATTCTTCAGGCGCACGCGCAGCGCCACTTCGGCGGAACCGTCGACGAGCTTCTTGAGCGTCGCGATGCGCTCGTAGACGGTCTCGACCAGTCTTGCCGTGGTCCAGTCACGGTAGCGCGCAAACTCGCGGATGCCGGCGTAGGTATCCGGCATGAGCTTTTTCTTCTGCAGCCCGTCGAGGTTGACGCCCTGTTTACGGGCGTCACGATAGTGCGCGTCTTCGAGTCCGGCGACGATGGCCGCCGGTGCCAGCCCTTCACGCAGTCCCTCACGCAGGAAGGCGAGGTTGTGCCGGATCTCTGTCAGCAACAGGCCCTGCGATGACTTGCGTGCGCGGTACTTCGCCTGTTCCTTGTCGTAGATCGCGTACAGGTCCTGGACAATACTCATCGCTTAAAGCCGCGCTCTCAACAGTTTGGCCAGCTCGTCGTCGTCAAGGCGTATCGGGTTGGTCTGCATGCTGCCGCCACGACTGTTCGCGACCACGCGTTCGACATCGGCATCCGCCATTCCGAACTCGCTCAGCCTTGGCAATGACAGGCGGGCCGTCCATTGCTCGAGCAGGTCGATCAACCCGTCCTGCGCCGCCACCTCGCTGGTGAACATACGGCCGCTCAAAAGGATCCCGGCCTCGGCATACTTGCGCAGAGCGATGCCGGCCGGGTCGCGCGCGCGCAGGGCATCGATGTTGACCCGTGTGGCGGCCGCGACCAGTGTGCCGCACACCACGCCGTGAGGGATTGGGAAGAAAGCGCCCAGCGGCGACGCCAATCCGTGCACCGAGCCCAGTCCACACTGGGCGAGCGTGATGCCCGAGCACAGTGATGCATAGGCGATCTTCTGATAGCCCTGCTGGGCCAGCGGATCCCCCGCCGTCCAGGCCTGCCAGAACCCATCACGGAAGGCCTGCATACCGGACGAGGCGAGGGCGTCGGTGAACGGGCTGGCACGCAGTGAGACATACGATTCGAGCAGTTGGGTGAAGGCGTCCATCCCGTTCGCGGCGATCAGCGTCTTGGGGCAGCTGTCGAGCAGGCTCGGGTCGACCACCGCGACCTCGGCCACCAGCCGGTTGTCTCGAAACGATTTCTTGAAGCCGTCCGGCCCGTGTCGTGAAAGCACCGCGTTCTTGGTGGCCTCGCTGCCGGTACCTGCAGTGGTCGGTGCGGCGACGAAGGGTACCGCCGGGCCCTTGTAGGGCAGGCCGCGACCGACGCCTTCGAGGTGGTCGAGGACACTGCCGCCGCTACGCAGCAGTCCGGCGATCGCCTTTGCCGCGTCGAGCACGCTGCCGCCGCCTATGCCGACGACGACGTCGATGGGGGCGTCGCGATGCCGGTGCACGGCCGCGTCCACCATCTCGGGCGACGGTTCACCCGCGATCGTCACCTGTTGCCACTGCAAGCCGGCGGCGCGCAGGCCGTCAAGCAGTCGCGGCCAGCGCGGCGTCGCCTGCAGCGAGGCACGGCCGGTGACCAGCAGCACGTGATGGCCGTAGCCGGCCAGGATCTGCGGTAGTTCGTCCAGACTGCCGCTGCCGAAGTGGATTTCCGGCAGGCGTGCAACCTGGAAGGACTTGAAGGGGTTCAATCTGTCGTCACCCGGGAGAATCAGTGATGGTCCATTATCACCGATTCAGGCACTGCCGCGGTGCCTGCAGGGCACTGAGCTCAGCCGGTGGCTTCGTTCTGTTGCAGTCCGATACCGCCGCCGCTGCCGCCGGACTTCACCCCGGCATCCAGACGGATGCGCAAGGCCAGATTGTTGCGCGAATCGGCATGGTTCAATGCCTCCTCGAGCGAAATGGCGCCTTCCTGGTAGAGGTCGTACAGAGACTGGTCGAAGGTCATCATGCCGCGCTGGCCGCCCTGCTCCATGGCCTCCTTGAGGTCGTGGATCTTGCCCTTCTGGATCAGTTCCGCGGTGTAGCTGGTCAGCAACAACACCTCGATCGCCGCGCGCCGTCCGCCGTCGACGGTCGGGATCAGGCGCTGCGAGATCACCGCCTTGAGGTTGAGCGACATGTCGTTGTGGATCTGGCGGTGCGCGCTGTCGGGGAAGAAGTTGATGATGCGGTCCAGCGCCTGGTTGGCGTTGTTGGCGTGCAGCGTCGACAGGCACAGGTGCCCGGTCTCGGCATAGGCAATCGCGTGCTGCATGGTGGCCGCATCACGGATCTCACCGATCATGATCACGTCCGGCGCCTCGCGCAGTGCGTTTTTCAAGGCGTTCTCGTAGTTCATCGCGTCGAGGCCGATCTCGCGCTGGTTCACCACCGATTTCTTGTGACTGTGCAGGAACTCGATCGGGTCCTCGATCGAGAGGATGTGCCCGGTCATGTTCTGGTTGCGGTAGTCGATCATCGAGGCCAGCGTCGTCGACTTGCCCGAGCCGGTGGAACCGACCACCAGCACCAGGCCGCGTTTTTCCATGATGATCTTCTTCAGCAGCTGCGGCAGGTGCAACTCCTCGATACTCGGGATCTGCGCCTTGATGAAGCGGATCACCATCGCCACGTCACCACGTTGCCGGAAGACGTTCACACGGAAGCGGCCGAGTGCGGCGACCGAAATCGCCAGGTTGCACTCCAGGGTGCTCTCGAACTCACGCACCTGCTCGTCACTCATGATCGAGTAAGCGAGGCTTGAGACGTCGCCTGCGCCGAGGCGGGTCTCGCCAATGGCCACGGTCTGGCCACCGATCTTGATGTGCGGACAGGCTCCGGTGCTGAAATACAGATCCGATCCGTTGCGCTGTACCATGAGGCGGAGATAAGGGCTGAGTTCCATAAGGTATCCCTGGTGTCTTACATTCCGGTAACTGTTTACGGCCACTGAATTGGAAAGTTGAGGTCGAATCGATGGCGCAAATGACCCTCAGGTCGCTCTACCGATATCCCGTGAAGTCGTTGCGGGGCGGGGAGTTCGATGCACTGGAGGTGGTCGAGCGTGGTCTGCGCTTCGATCGCCACTGGATGGTGGTCGATGCAATGGGGCGGTTTGTGACCCAGCGCCAGCAGGCGCGAATGGCACTGATAGACGCCCGTGTGGATGACGACAGCGGGTTGCTGCTGCAGGCACCTGGAATGCCTGACCTGGTGGTGCGCGGCGCACAGGATGCCACGTTGCCGGTGGTGGTTTGGCGGGATACCGTACAGGCGGCACCGGTCGGGGGTGATGCGGATGCCTGGTTCAGCAGTTTTCTGGGGATCGACTGCCGGCTGGTGGCCCTGCCTCGCGACACACGGCGCAATGTGGACCCTGACTATGCTGCGGCCACCGATCAGGTCGGATTCGCCGACGGTTTTCCTTTCCTGCTGATCTCGCGGGCATCGCTGGATGACCTCAATGCACGCCTTCAGCAGCCCGTGCCGATGCTGCGCTTTCGCCCCAACCTGGTGGTCGAGGGCTGCGCTGCCTACGCGGAAGACAGCTGGCGGCGCATCCGCATCGGCGACCTGGTTTTCCGCGTGGCGAAGCCCTGTTCGCGCTGCATCATCCCGACCATCGATCCGGCGACGGCGCAACGCGGCGCCGAACCGCTGCGCACCCTGATGAGCTATCGCCGGCGCGACAACAAGATCTATTTCGGCCAGAACCTGATCCACGACGGTACCGGAAGGCTCGCCGTCGGAATGCCGGTCGAGGTCCTGGAATGAGTCGTCCTGACGCGGAAACGATACTGTGCCTGACGCGGGCCTGGCTGGAGACCTTCGTGATCGGTCTCAACCTGTGCCCGTTCGCGGCCACCCCGTACCGCCAGGACCGCATCGCCTACAGTGTGTGCGACGGTGCCTCCCACGAGGCGGTCTACCGCGCGTTTCTCGAAACCCTGAACGACCTGATCCTGGCGGACCCAAGGCAGCTGGAAACGGCATTGCTGATCACACCGCAAGGGCTCGAAGATTTCGAGGTCTACCTCGATATGCTGGATCTGCTGGAGCAGGCACTGATCGAGGTTGGTCTGGATGGCGTGATCCAGGTGGCGAGTTTTCACCCGGCGTACCGCTTCGATGACGCGCCAATGGACGACCCGGCGAATTTCACCAACCGTTCACCCTTCCCGATGTTTCACCTGATCCGCGAGGAGGGCCTGGCGGCGGCACTCGAATCCTATCCGAGCCCGGAGTCGATACCGCAACGCAATGTTGCGCGGCTGCGCGAACTCGGCATCGAGGGGATCGAAAGGCTGATGGAGGGCGTGAAGGGGAGTGGCTGCTGAAAAGCCGCAGCAGTTGACCGCAGCGCGACGGTGCAGGCTCGCTTCGCGAAATTCATGTAAAAGGTGAAGCAGGCAGCGGAACGACGGCAGCAGATCAGTGGCGGATGACGATCTGCGGGTTCATGTTCAGTTCGCCGTCGGACTCCAGCACCGCATAACGCTGCCGGTCAGGGCTGACCACGACCGCAATCGCTGTCTCGAAAAGTGGCTGGCGCACGAACGCCAGTGTCCACCCGAAATTCTCCACCTTGCGCAAAGCCACGGACTGGTCGCGTGTAAGGATCGCACTCAGATTGGGCGGGATCGCGACCTTGTTGCCTCGACGTTCGGTGGCGTCTGCGATGTTGGGACTCTGTGTCATTTTTTATTTTCCTTACAAACTGCATTGCCATTGCCCTGTTGAAGGCACCTTAGCCGGAAATCGCGCCATTGAGAATGTCGCGAGCGCAATTGGAGAAGCGGGTTCTTGTCGCGCCCCGGACCATCGCGTCGACAGATCGGTTAGTCTGCGGCGTGGTCCGCCTCGGCCCGTTTACTGATTGTGCCTGCCTGTGTTGCACGACGAGTTGCTGTTTCTTGCGGTCAGCCTGTTGGCTGCCTTCGTACACGGTGCCTTCGGCTTCGGCTTTCCGCTGCTGTCGACGCCGCTGTTGCTGCTTGGCTTCGATCTGCGAACAGCGATCCTGCTGACCCTGGTGCCGACGGTGTCGATCAACCTGGTCAGCATTCTTTCCGAGCACCACTGGCGTGCCGCACTGCGCGACTACTGGCCTATCCCGGCATTCACCATCGTCGGCAGCTTCCTCGGCACCCAGGTGCTGCTGAACGTCGACCCGGACCCGTTCCGCTTCCTGTTGGCGGTGGTGCTGATCGGCTACCTGGTCAGCGACCACCTGCACCGCAGCGAACATCTCATCCGCGTGCCCAAGTGGGGTATGGCGCTGTTCGGCCTGTCGCTGGGCCTGCTGGCGGGTGTGGTCAACATCTTTGCCCCGCTGGTCGTCGCTTACGCCCTGTACACGCGCATGCCAGTGACATTGATGGTGGCGACCTTCAATCTCAGTTTCATCACCAGCAAGTCAGGACAGATCATCGGTTTCGTCAGCCAGGGGGCGTTCGACCTCGGTGTCGTCAAGTTGGCGGTGCTGGCCCTGCCGTTGATCCTCGGTGCCCTGTGGCTCGGCATTCGCGTGCGCAAGCGCGTCGACATGGCGACCTATCGCGGCATGCTGCGCGGTTCGTTGTGGGTGATCTCGGTCGCGATCCTGCTCGATGCGCTGCGGCGGATGCTATTCGATTGACGGGCCGACGAAGGGCGCCGCCGCCAGTTGTGCCGGGCGGCCGTCCTGCGAGCGGGGTTGCTGGTCTGCATTCGACCCTGAGCCGAAGTTCTGCGACGCATCGACGAACGGCGGCGACCAACGCTGAAGAGACACATGCGGACTGTAGGGACCAGTGCGGTAGAACGCTTAAAGCGGTTCTTCAAAAATCTCTTTGATCTCGATCAAGGCCGCGATTCTCAAGTTGCCAAATTGCCCCTCCGACAAGTCAGATCCAGCGATACGGGGCTTAGACTTCAGTTATCGAGCCCGCACCTTTTACTGCTACGCCCACAAGGGATCGTCTGATCAAGTGACGCGAAAATGATGAAGGCGACCGATTTTCATTTCTGCTTATCTCCGGGGCGTACCGGCATGGGTTTTATGCCGGTTTCGATGCCTGGTTGGGCCGTTCAGCGGTCGTCTTCCTACCGTCGGGCACATTTACCCTGCGACCTGCACCAACTGCCGTCGCACCAGATACAGATTCGACAGCGCAAACAAGGTGGTCAGCTGCGCGGTATTTTTGGCCAGACCGCGGTAGCGGACCTTGGTAAAGCCAAACTGGCGTTTGATCACCCGGAACGGATGCTCCACCCGTGCCCGCAACTGGGATAGCCGATGATTGATCTCGCGCTTCCATTCCGGCAGTTCTTCACCCGAGCGCCGTTTATACGGGAAGCACCACAGCGGTCCGCGCTTCGGGTCGCTCGCGGACAAATTACGGGCCTTCGTCGTGTATCCCTTGTCGCCGTGCACTTCGTCTTCATCGCCGTGCAGCAGTTCATCAGTCACCTTCACATCCGGCACCTTGGCCGCGGTGCCGACCACCGTGTGCACCAGCCCGTGGGCGGTGTCGGCCCCAATGTGTGCCTTCATCCCGAAGTACCACTGGTTGCCTTTCTTGGTCGAACTCATCTCCGGATCGCGTTTGCCCTTGCTGTTTTTCGTCGAGGTCGGCGCCGCCACCAGCGTCGCGTCCACCATCGTCCCATGGCGCAGGATCAGGCCGCGCTCACCGAGCAGGGCATTGATCTCATCGAGCATCGCGGTGGCCAGCCCGTGGCGTTCGAGCAGATGGCGAAACTTGAGGATCGTGGTCTCATCGGGCATACCTTCGACGGCGGCATCCAGACCGGCGAAGCGGCGCAGCAACGGGATGTCGTGCAACGCCTCTTCCATGGCCGGGTCCGAATAGGCAAACCACTGCTGCATGAAGTGAACGCGCAGCATGGTATCCAGTGCGATCGGGCGGCGTCCCTTGCCCGGCTTGGGATAGTGCGGCTCGATCAGCGCGATCAGCCTCGACCAGGGCACAACCCGGTCCATCTCGGACAGAAACTGCGCTTTGCGCGTCTTCTTAGGCTGCTTCATGAAGCCCGAATCGTCCAGGCCGAGTTGCTTCATCGTCGTCTGTTGCTCCCTTTGCTCGGTTGGTCGATTATCCCATGCGGCGCGACTTGATCAGAGATTCCCAAGAGGAACACATGCAGTGACTACCAGCGCTCTTCTTCCAGCATTTGCTCTGTTTCTAGTTTCTTTGTTCGCTTCGGGATGCGTTCCGGAAAAACAAGGCTTGAGAACAGAAGCGAACTGGGCCGGGCTTGTCGACAATACAAATACTTCTATTGTGGTCGGTCGCATCGAATGGCTGGAGAAAGGGGAGCCGAAAAATATGGAAAAGGGGCTAATGGGGTTCTCAGTTACACCACAGCTCCTTCGCCTCGAAGATGGCACTCGAATAATGGGAGAAATCAACGAGGTTGGACGATTCGTTTGGCAACTTGAACCAGGCACATATGTCATCAACCGAATCAACTATCGCGACGCGTGGAGCGGAAACTACTTTTTCGTCCCAAAGGTGGGTTTCCGGATTGAGAGGTCTGAAGCCGCGTATTATGTAGGAACGTTGAAGGCTGATTTCGCGATAGAGCGCGATCTGATCGGAGGTGTCTCTGGCATAGCGAGATTTACTATTGAGGATGAGTTTGACAACGCCGGTAAGATTCACTCAGAAGGCTATCGCTCTATAGAAGTCTCAAAACGCCTAATGGTCCGTGATGAAAACTTGCCCACAACTATCGATACGAAAGCAGACTTCCAGCTTGCGATTCAGATTTTGAATGCAGTGCTAATGGGTATGTGATCATACTTTCATAGTGAAGTGTTTGCTGTTGAGCATCCAATCCAAACTCCTGCAGCTCAAAATGCCCGCGCATGGCCGGTTGCAGAACAAGAAGCGCTCAGCTCCAAACACCACGGCGGCGGTCAAAAAAAGCGCCAACCGGGCTGCACGATTCGACTTCTTGACGGCTGTTGGTATCGGTCGTCCGGATGTTATTCGCCGCGGTACCTACGCGTGCTCCGGATCATGGTCACGATGGCTGGCCGGCGGATTGTAGACGCCGACGTACTCGCCCCTGGCCTCGTCGGGCTCGAGTGGGGTCGTCTGCCCAACTTGGCGTTTCGGGTCGGGCTCGTGGACGGGATGCATCTGACCCAACACGTAAAGCCTGTCCCTCAGTTGGCGCATCTCCTTGCGCAGTTTGTCCTCCCGTCGCCACAGGCCGCGTTGCTTTTTGCATTGCGAGCGGGCGGTATACAGGAATGCCAGGCCTGCGACGAACCCAACGGTTACCATCATGGACTTGAGCGCGAAGGCCCGCTCATTCTGGGCAGCTATTTCGTAGACCGGTGAATTCGGGTTTTGCGTCCAATCGCTTGCCCCCGCCGGAAACAGGTGAATCAGGCCGAGCAGGCTGATGGCGAGCACCACCGCCCCCAGAGCGCTGTAGACCCCACTGTTCAAGCGGCAGGCTTTGTGTTTGCTGGCAAGACCGCCGAGTTCCAGGTTCACCTGCTTCAACCGGCTGCTGTCAACGTACTGAGGTTCTGATTCGTCTGCCATACGTTCAAAGTCCAGCGAGGCTCCCGGATCGGTAAGCCAGCATAAACCAACCAGGTTGTAAGCTTAATGAAAAATCTCAGCCAATCTGAACCCCGATGGTCTGCGTTGGATTGGCGTGAGCATTCTCTTGTGGGTGGTGTCTCCATTGACGGCTTCACACACCAGAATTGACTTCCCCCGGTGCCGTCGTCTCCGAATATGGTTCGACCGCAATTGTCGTCCGGCGCAGTCCTACGGCGATTGTTTTCGCGAAGCGCGAACGAAGGCTATCGGGCGTTTCGCCGGCTCCAGTGGCGCAGCCCGATTTGGATGGCAAGATCTCACGCCTGACCACGCCGGTAGGCTGCCGGCGAGGTACCGGTTTGGCGCCGAAAAGCGCGCGCAAAATTCGTGGCTTCGTTGTAGCCCAGGGTGGCGGCGATCTCGGCGACCGGCATGTCGGAATCCGTAAGCCAGGCCTTCGCCATGCGAAGTCTGGTGTCTGAAACCAGACCGGAATAACTCGTGCCAGCTTCGGCCAATCGCCGTTGCAGAGTACGCGAACTCATACCCGCGGCGTCTGCTGCTGACTCGATAGGTGGATATCCGTCGGTCAACAGCGACGCGATCAACTGTTCCGCAGAGGCCTTGAAGTCAGTGGGCATTCGCTGACCGGCGAGCCCCGTGTCCCTGCCTGACATTGACTTGTCGTGCCAAGGCGGCATCGACATTTGCATCACGGAGCGCGGGATTGTGAAAGACGAATGGCTTTGGCCGGTGATCAGCTGGGCCGACCCGAAAACACCGCAATCCCCGTGCAGTTTCTCATTGCCGGACATTAGGCAAACCTCTGGTGGGCTCCAGGTCGGGCCGAGAAGTTGCCGCAGTGTGTTGACGGTGAGAACCAGGGTGTAAAGGTCCGCGATACAGCGGCCCGGACTGGGTGGGCCGGTCAAATACTGATTCAGGCGCAAAGCCCCACTCTCCGGCGTAAGCCACAGCTTTGTCCCGCCGCTGTACCCGCCGATCAGCCGTACACCGGTCTTGAGGTACTCGTAAACAGTCGAAGTTTCCCGTAGCAGGGCCCCAAAAACTCCCAATTCGAAGCTGGACGCGCGTTGCCCGATGACCACGCCGAGGTCCTCGATTTTTTCCTGTCGGGCAGCGAGTTCGGCAAATCGGTAGCCCGACATGACGGGCAGCAGCGCCTCTGGGTCATCGAAAAGTACCGGCGGCATCCGCGCCTTGCACAGCAATCGCTCCAGTGGCGCACCGATCTCATTCAGGAAGCCGACGAAAGGCGCAAAGGCGTTGGCACGCACCAAGGGTATTGCTGAACCGGCTCCCGGCTTCGCCGGCGCCCCTGACATTTGACGTCGATCAAAGTTCGGTGGGGTTGGCACCGGTTTTCCTCCTGTCGTGGCGCGAGATGATCGGCCGGATTAGCCTAATCGGATACTCTTCCATGGAGCAAGCCGGTGCCCATGCACGCCATTCATGGGCACCGGTTGTAAGATCCAGGACCCCGCAGATGGTTCGCCATGGGGTACCTGTGGTCGGAGATTTTTCATCCGCCATGAATCCGTCGCGCGGATTTTTGTTGGAACGTGATCCCGGAGTAACCAAGATGGCTGCACGCTCACTGCTGTTTGCAATGGTCGCCCTTCAGATCATTCCGGTGACCGTTCGGGCAGACGAGGGTTGGGATTATCGTCTTACGCCTTACCTTTGGTTCGCGGGACTGAAGGGTGACGTCGCCACGATCCCGGGAGCTCCCACGGCACCCATCGATATTTCCCCCAGCCAGGCATTGGAGGATACCGAGGCGGGGGTGATGCTCATGTTCGATGCAAAACGTGGGCGGCACGGCGTGTTCGCAGACTTTCTCTACACCGATGTCCAGTCCGACGAGGAACTGCTGCCGCCGCCGATCAGCCTGATGCTGCGCTCTGTCACCAAGACAACAATCTTTTCTCTGGCCTATCAGTACGAAATTTTCAATCAGAACCAGACAGTCATTGATCTGTTGCTGGGTGCACGCTACTGGGATATCGACTCCGACCTCCGTTTCGGTGGGGGAGCGGGATTGCTGGCCGGCAGGAACGTGACGCACGATGAATCCTGGATCGACCCGCTGATCGGGGCGAAGGGCCGCATGCAACTTGGGAGCTCGAAGTTCTATATCGATGGTGGCGCCGGGCTGGGCGGTTTCGGCATAGGTTCAGACCTTTTCTACGAGTTATACGGCGGTATCGGCTACCAATTGACCAACGCGATAGGTACGTCCATCGGGTATCGGATGTTCGACGTCGATTATGAAGACAGTGGTTTTGTATACGATGCCAGGCAGCAAGGTTGGCAGCTTGGCCTGTCGTGGGCATTCTAAAAAAGAAGAAAGAAAGCCTGTAATGGAGACCGGGCCAAGACCCTGCTGCCCGGCACGCAGGGGCGCATGGCCGTTCACAACCGGCCTGTTTGCGTTGGTTGCCGCGCTGCCCGCTTCGGTTTGTGCCGACGCCAAGCTGGGTGGTCGGAAATGGGCTGCGGGACCGGGAGCCGTCGGGCTGACGATGCGAGGCCCCTGAACAATCGGCTTGCTGGCGAATCATGTCTGGTCGTTTGCTGGTGACGGCAACCGTCCGGACATCAGCAACACCTTCTTGCAGCCGCTTGCCGCCTACACCTGGCAGAGCGGCTGGGCCGCGTCGGCACAGACAGAGACCAGCTACAACTGGGAGGCGGAACAATGGTCTGTTCCGGTCAACGTAGCCCTCTCCAAGCTGGTCATGTTCGGCAAGCTGCCGGTCAGCCTGCAGGGAGGCGTGGGGTACTGGGCAGAATCCCCGAACAACGGTCCGGAGGGTTTTCGATTCCGGTTGCAGGCGAACATCGTCCTTCCTCGGTAGCAACCATTGGTTGGACGGGGCTTGCCGAGTGGGATGGTTTCAGTCGGATTGTTCGCCCAGGCCGTGAATGGGTTTGTGGTCATGGCGAATGCGCTGGATTTCGGTGCGTTCGCCAACCGGAGAATACGATGACGCTGAGCCTTCTACTCGCCCTTTCTCTGTTCGGCGCAACGATGCCGGTCGTGGCCGCCGAATCCGTCACACTGGATCCGTTGGTCAGGGCCGAGACCGATTGGTCAATCACCATGTACGACGGAATAACCCGGCTCCTTGTCGACAATGCGATCGACCGCTATCTGCTCAATTCGCCGATGCTGGACAGCTTGGTGAAGAACGACGACGGCCCTGTGACCGTCCACATCCAGGCCGACCCGCCAGGCAAGGCACTCCGAGCGAACTGGCCGGTGAAGTAAATCTACAATCTTGAGGAACAACGCATGCATCCAGGAAAGTCAGTCAGAGGCCGAGCCGTCATGTTCGTGTTGTGCGCTGCACTCGTTGCCGCCGTGCCAGCCCTTGCCCAGTCGGAGGCAGACTGCGCTGCACGTGCAGACCGCGCAGCGCGCGATTCCTCCGGCGCCCTTGGGGGCGCGGTAAAGGGCGGCGCTGGCGGTGCACTCTTTGGGGCTATCGTCAGTGACAAGAGCAGCAAGGGCGCGAAGCGTGGCGCAGCACTCGGTGCAATTGTCGGTGGTGCCAGTGGAGCCCACAGCAAAGACCAGATCTACAAGCGGGTCTACGACGACTGCATGGCCGGTCGTTGAAGGCGCTCATTTCTTGAATTGATCCAAAGAGGAATCCTGTCATGTCCAATCCTTTTCTCCGTTCGATCACTACCACCGCGTTGGCTCTGCTGATACTGCCAGCGGCGATACCCGGAGCCGCGTTGGCGACCGACAACCGCGATTTTGGCACCCAGACCTGCAAGGAGATCATGCGTCTGTCCG
The DNA here is from genome assembly GCA_024235315.1 of Chromatiaceae bacterium. Taxonomy (GTDB): domain Bacteria; phylum Pseudomonadota; class Gammaproteobacteria; order Chromatiales; family Chromatiaceae; genus Thiosocius. The sequence continues at coordinate 166,111 of JACKMP010000006.1, forward strand.
GATCCGACAGGGAAATCGCCCTGGCGTTTGCGCACGGCTACGTACTGGGCAAGAAAGCCACCACCCAATACGAGGTCGATGCGTTGGCGCAGATCACCGACCAGTTCATTGACTTCTGCCTGGATAACCCGGCTGCGAATGCGCTGCAGTCTTTCGAGAAAATCGCCAAGTAGAGTGCATGCATGCGTCGGCGCGAGATTCACACGGACGAAGCAAGGAACTGGGGAACCACCATGAATGGACCGAAACAACTCCTGGCAGCTGCCATCTCTGCGATTTGTCTTTTCCCCGTTGGCGTGTTCGCCGGGGGCGGCTACCCGGGTTACGGCTCCGTGCCGACCAAGGGTGACCGGATCGGCGAAAGAGAGTATTCGCCCTATCTCGACGTTGGCTATCCCCAGCGCGTTTACTGGGGCGACACACATCTGCACACGTCACTCTCCACGGATGCAGGCATGGTAGGAAACCGCCTTGGGCCGGAAGAGGCCTATCGCTTCGCCCGCGGCGAGACCGTCGTCTCCAGCATTGGCGTGCGCGCCCGGTTGCAGCGCCCCCTGGACTTCCTCGTCACGGCCGACCACGCCGAGAACCTGGGACTCGCGCCGATGATCGTCGAGAAGAACCCGGATCTGCTCAAGCTGGAGTTCGGCAAAAAAATCGCGCAGCTGGTTTACGACGGCAAGGCGTGGGAAGCCTATGCGCTCTGGGGCGAGCGCATGAGCGCTCGCCAGGATCCGCTCGCGGGTCAGGATGCGCTGACCAGGACCATGTGGGAGCGCCTCACCGCAGCTGCCGAAAAGTACAATGATCCGGGCAGGTTCACCGCCCTGATCGGCTTTGAGTGGACCGCGAGCCCCAGCGGCAACAATTTGCACCGCAACGTCATTTTCCGTGATGGCAAGGATGAAGCCGATCGGGTGCTGCCATTTTCCAACTACGACTCCACTGATCCGGAGGACCTCTGGGCCTGGATGAAGGCCTACGAGGACAAGACCGGTGGTCGGGCACTGGCAATCGCGCACAATGGCAACCTTTCCAACGGCTTGATGTTCGATGATCTCACTTTCTCAGGTGGGGAACTGACGCGGGACTACGCCACGCAGCGCATGCGCTGGGAGCCGCTCTACGAGGTCACGCAGATGAAGGGCGATGGTGAGGCACATCCTGCGCTGTCCCCGAACGACGAGTTTGCCGACTATGGTACCTGGGACAAAGGCAGCTTCGGCCCAGTACCCAAGACAGCGGACATGTTGCCGCGTGAATACGTCCGCGAGACTTACAAGCGTGGCCTCCAGTACGAGGAAAAGCTCGGCGCCAACCCGTTCAAGTTCGGCATGATCGGCTCCACCGACAGCCACACCTCGCTGGCGTCTTATGAGGAAAACAACTACTTCGGCAAGGCTACGCCGGGAGAACCCTCGGCCGACCCGCAGCGGTTCGATGAGAAGATCACGGGTTATCTTCAGGAGCCCGGTGGCCCGGACGTCACCATCCGCCACTTCAAGACTTTGGCATCTGGCCTGGCAGCGGTGTGGGCTACGGAGAATACGCGCGAGGCGCTCTGGGACGCCATGCAGCGAAAAGAGGTCTATGCCACCACCGGCACACGCATGACAGTACGCGTGTTCGCCGGCTGGGACTTCCAGGAGCCCGAAGTGCAGCGCCCGGATTTTGCTGCCACCGGCTACCTGCGTGGTGTGCCGATGGGCGGTGACCTGCGCGACGCGCCCAGCGGCAAGGCGCCCACCTTCATGGTCAGGGCGCTACGTGACGCGGATGGCGCCAACCTGGACCGCGTGCAAATCGTCAAGGGCTGGCTCGACGGCCAGGGCAAGCTGCACGAAAAGGTGTACGACGTGCTGTGTTCGGATGGGCGGGCGATAAGCGATCAGCACCGCTGCGAGAAACCAGTGGGCAACACGGTAGACGTGAAAACGGCCACCTATACCAACAGTATCGGTGACGCGCTGATGATGGCCTACTGGAAAGACCCGACGTTCGATCCACAGCAACGCGCTTTTTACTATGTGCGCGTGCTGGAGATCCCAACGCCGCGCTGGACGACCTACGACGCCGCGTTTTTTGGTGTTGCATTGCCCGAGGGCGTCGATCCAACCCACCAGGAGCGCGCATATACGTCTCCCATCTGGTATACGCCCGGCAAGGCCTGAGGCGTAGAGTCCACAAGCGGTGAGACCTGGTGGAGCCCCGGAAAAAATGGGTTCGACATTTTGGCGTGGCCCCGGTGCCGCGTGGTGCCCCTTTGATTCCGGCCGTCATTGGTGTACACGAAAGAGAATCAATTGGGAGCGGAAAGCATGTTGAATCGAAGAGCCGTGTCGAGCAATACGCCTGTCGGCCGGGAAACTGCCGGGTGATGCGTGTCGGAGTTCGGATCAGCGCCGTGCTGACGGCAATTCTGGCAGTTGCCCATGCGGCAGGCTGTACCCGTATTCACACCGAGAAAGGCCTTGAACCCACCTGGCTCGACGTGGGTGCCGGCACCTTCCAGGTCGGCGTTTCCACGCAATCTGATGTCATGGCGGCACTCGGGCCGCCTTCGCAGATCATTACCGGTAAAGACGGAGAAGTTTTCTATTACCTCCACGAGGAAGCCGTGGGCACCGGCGTCATATTTATCGTGTACAACCAGGTTCAGCTCACCACTCGGTACGATCGGGCGATCTTTTTCTTCGATCCTGCGGGCCTCCTGCAGGACTACGCAGTCAGCAAACCACCGTCGCACGTGAAGTGACGAGGTCGGCCCACCTGTGCGGATGGTCTATGCGTGCCGGAACACGGGCCCCTGCGCTGTCCCTATTGTTCTGCGTTTCCCTCCTGGCGTTCGGTTGTTCCGTGATCCGCCAGGATGTCGGCCAACCCCTCGTGGTCGACCTGAAGGCGATCGCAGCGGCGCCCGACTACCATGATGTGCTGCGAATGCTCGGGCCGCCCCACGAACTCAGCCGGGCCGATCATGGCATGGTGTTCCTGTACGAGGAGATTGATCTTACCGAGAGGCAAATCGGAATCAGTCTGGCGACGAACGACATAACCCTTTTCAAGGCCGTCATGGCGCGCGAAGTCTCGGACCGCCAGGTCCTGATGGTCACCTTCGACGCCAACGGCCGGACGCAATCCTTCGGTTACCGGGGGTGGTCGGATATTGCCGCTGAGGGCGGGGCCCTGCAGCTGGTCTTCGTCGTCTCCAACGTTGCGGATGAGGGGGACTTGAATGATCCCCCGGCCGCCCACCATTGGGGTTTCGGCTTACTTGAGGCCGATCTGCCCCGTCTGCTGAACCGGCAGAACGGCCTGAACACGGGAAACGGCGGAACTGAGCAGAAAGGGACACCAAGCAACGTGGGGCAGCATGCGCTGGAACTTCGCTGACCCAGAGCGCTGGCTCCGGCCGGCCCAACCAGGCACCAGTCCCGATTCACGGAAACAGCTCGGGCTTGGATGTTCGCAATGCATCCCGCGAACGCTGTGCGTAGTCGTCAGGGAACGTCCAGATTGGCAGATCTTCGGACCACGCCAGACCACGTTCCTCTGGCGGCAGGTCATAGAGCAATGTCATCAGTATGTCGCTGCTTACCCATGGGCTGGCCCGAAAGTACGCGTGTCCATTGCCGGTTGCACTGCCTTCGGCGTGCGAGACATCGATGATGCGAAGACCGGTGGTGTTCTCGAAAAACGCTCGGGCGGACGGGCCAGGTACGCCAATATCCTGCAGCTGTCCGGTCCGATGGCGGCCAAACACCAAACTCGATAGGCCGAGCGCCTTGTCCGTCGCCGACGCGTAGACAGTTATGGATGCGGGAAGCCTGAGTGCTCCATCGAGTATGTAACCGCCGAGAGCGGCACGATCCACATCACTTCCGGTCAGGATGACATGGCCCAGCCGTATCCTCTCGCGCAGCTCATCGTCACTGAGGCCATACGCCAGCAGACCGAGATCGGCGACGGCCCGGCCGACCAGGCGGGTCCCGGCGCTGTAACCGACAATGTGGATCCGTTCAGCCCGGCTGTGCTCCGAGATAAAGACAATCAGCTGACGCAAGGCACGGGCGGACGCGATCGTGTTTTCCACGTCCGAGATGTAGGCAAGCGTTTTTGCCGTCGTCGGCCAGCTGAAGGCGATGAACGCGCCGTTGTAGCCGAGGAAATGCCACAGCTCCGACGCAACCAAAACGGGGTTCTCGAAATCGACCTTGTATCCATGGACATAGATAAACACATCGTTGCTCGACGATCTTGCAAGTCGCCGATCTATCTCGGTGACAAAACGGCGACCGGGATCTTCGTTTGCCTCGATGCCTTCGTCGAAGGGCCGAATCGTCCGGGCAAGGGGCCCAAACTCCTCGACTGAGGTCACTCGCAAGGGGTAGTCCTCTGTTCGGCTCTTGAGCAACGAGACCCTTCGTGCCTGTTCCCAGGTAATCGATTCATCGTGTCCCATGTCAACGTGGGAGATCCCCAGCCTGAGGACATGGCCGCGCCGGTTCGTGTAGTACTGATATCGGCTGTCTTCGGGGCTTGCCGGTGCACGATCGGTTGCGAACAACACATCGGGTGGGGATTCCCGACCGATGGGGTCATTGTCGATGAAAGGGTCGATGCTGCCATCCGCGTAAACGTCTGGCGCCGGCATGAGATCGAGCTGTTGTTGACCGCCTCTCGTCGTACAACCTGACGCGGTGATTCCCACGAACAGGAGCCACAAGATCGCCCGCATAGACGGTTTGTGAAGTTCAGCCACTGTCATTCATCGAGATATGCAACGTTAGGCGGACACCCAAAATCGCACACCCGTCGACAAATCCACTTGCGACCGGTGTTTTTTCGGGCGTTTCCGAGGAAGGATACCCGCCTCGACCTGCTTGGACAAAGTGCAACACAGGCGGACCCGAACCAGCCGGTTCGGTGGGTGCACACCGGGTCGATGTGCAATTCGGCGTCAAAGGTGTCGCCACGGAGAATGGCACACCACATCGGTTCGCGGCCGGCAAGTTTCGAGGGCAGTCCTCACACTCCAGCAATCGCCGACATGGGCTATCGCTGCTTCGTGGCAATCAACGGGCGGAAACTGGGCCTGGCCGCCGAAGTTCGGCGCCAATAATTGCTCATGCCGCAAATGCCCAAAAAAACGAGTTTTGCATCGCAGTTCGTCACTGCTGCGTTTTCGGTATTCAGCGGGAACACCATCACGTTGGCGTGACATGAAAAAGTCCGGGTGCGCTGTGGTTGCCCGGGCATGAACGGCACTCCCGGATGAAATCGATGCACGAGGGTCGATCATCGCTTTGAGTGCATTGGAGGGACGGAGACGTGCGGTAGGATTCCCGGAGCGATGCGACTGGCGCATCGCGAAAAGTCGGTGACAACCGGGTTTATTCTTCCACGCTTCGCCGCAAGCGTTTGGTCGCGCCGCGCCGGGTCTTGCTGTCCATGCGCTTGCGCTGCGAGGCCTTGCTCGGCTTGGTCGGGCGGCGTTTCTTCGGTACGTGGCTGGCGCTGACGATCAGTTCGCGCAGCCGCTCGATCGCATCGACACGGTTCTTTTCCTGCGTGCGGAAACGCTGTGCCTTGATCACCAGGATGCCGTCGCCGGTGATGCGCTGGTCGCGCAGCGTCAGCAGACGCTGCTTCAGGGCGTCATCGAGCGACGAGGCCGCGATATCGAACCGCAGGTGCAGCGCCGATGACACCTTGTTGACGTTCTGGCCACCGGCACCCTGTGCGCGGATCGGCTGCCATTCCAGTTCTTCGTCTTGCAATTCGATGTCAGGGGTGATCTGCAGCATGGGGCAGCAGTCTAACTGGCGGGGATCAGACGAACCAATCGACCATCGTCCTCATCGGTAAGGAGGTAGATCAGGCCGTCCGGCCCGCTGCGCACATCGCGGATCCGCCCGAGCTCGTCTTCGAGCAGGCGTTCCTCGTGCACCACGCGGTCGTTTTCGATCACCAGGCGCACCAGCAGCCGGAACTTCAGCGAGCCGACGAACAGGTTGCCGTGCCACGCCGGAAAGCGGTCGCCAAAGTAGAAGGCCATGCCCGACGGCGCGATCGACGGCACCCAGTAGTACAGCGGCTGCGCCATACCCGGCTTCTCGGTGCCTTCGCCGATCTTCGTGCCGATACCGTAATTGACTCCGTAGGTGATGACCGGCCAGCCGTAGTTGACGCCGGGCTGCGGCAGGTTGATCTCGTCGCCGCCCTGCGGGCCGTGTTCATGTGTCCATAGTCGGCCGCTTTTGGGGTGCAGGGTGGCACCCTGGATATTGCGGTGGCCAAAGCTATAGATCTCCGGCCTTGCGTCCCCGCGGTCGACAAACGGGTTGTCGGCCGGGATGCTGCCGTCGTCGTTCAGGCGGATCACCGAGCCGGCGTGATCGGCCAGGTCCTGCGCGCGCATGCGCTCGCCGCGATCACCCAGGGTGATGAAAAGGTGCCCGTCGCGGTCGAATACCAGACGCGAACCGAAGTGCACCCCGGCGTTGGATTTAGGTTGCAGACGAAACAGCACCTCGGTGTCGTGCAGGGTCCTGCCTTCGAGCCGTCCGCGTGCCACGGCCGTGCCGACGCCGCCCGGCCCGGCCTCGGCAAAGCTTAGATAGACCCAGCCGTTGTCCGCGAACTTCGGGTGCAGGACCACGTCGAGCAGGCCTCCCTGGCCGTGCCGTTGAATTGGTGGCAGGCCATCAATCGGCCGCTCGATCAGGGTGCCGTCGGCCTCGACCATGCGCAGGCGCCCCGGGCGCTCGGTAACCAGGAAACGGCCATCCGGAAGGAAGGCGACAGACCAGGGGTGCTCAAGGCCCTCGGTGAGCGTCTGTACACGAAAACGCTGTATTTCCGAGTCGTGAGGTTCGGCGGCCAGGGATCGGCCGATGACCGAATGCAGCAGCAGTGTGGCGAACAGACAGCGGATGGTGATATTCACGTCAGGGTACCGGCGGGCCTGGTTGCAACGATTCTGTGCTGCTTCGTGACGGCTCACAACCCATGACCGCCGACGGCGTCATTCGACGATACGCGCGCGCTTCACGTAGACCAGCTCGCAGGAATGCCCTCCGGTGTCCTCGCGTGTCAGCGAGCTGATCCAGCGCCAGCCGTCGTCGGCATCGGCACGTACCAGGTAGCCGCTGAGCTCGACGATCTGTCCGCGCCGGACGTCATCCAGGATATCGCTCACCGGGTCGTCGGCCGGGATCATGTGCATATTGGCACTGTGGGTCTCGATCTCGCGACGCGGGATCGGGAATTGCTCCGTGCGCCAGCGGTACCAGCGGCCGGACTGGCTGATCTCGATGTGTTGCAGTACCGCCTCGTCAGACATGCGGCCCCACCCCAGGGCGAGGTCGAGTGGCGAGAGCTCACTCTCGCGGCCCAGGCTGTAGTCTTCGCGTGACAGCACCTTGGCGCGGATACTGAATTCGGCCAGTGGGGTCACGCGATACCCGGCGTGGTCGAAACTGCGTGGCGATTCGAGTTCGTCCTGTATGGGAAGGCTCGCGGCGTGAACGCCGGGGCCGAGTTCGATCGCATCATCCTGCAGCAGCACCTTCCAGATGAGCATGGCGGCGAGCAGCGAGATCAGCAGTTTCAACATTGGGGGTCCTGCACCGACCGGTGCGGTGTTCAGTTTGTCGCGTTTTCCAGCGCCTCGGCTGCCTCCATCCACGCCGCCTCGGCGTCATCCAGCTGGCGATCGATCGTGGCCTTTTCGCGCAGCAGTGCCTGCAGATCGTCTTTTCTCTGCTCGGTGTACAGGGTGGTATCGGCCAGCGCCGCTTCGAGCTTAGCCTGCCGCGCATGCAGCCTGTCGACGTCTGCCTCACACCGCTCGACCGCCTTGCGCAGAGGTTGCAGGGCCTTGCGTTGTTCGGCCTCGTTGCGCTTGCGGTCACGGCGCTGCCCGGCAGTATCGGATCTGCCTTCGGCGGAAGCTTCCGACCTGCCGGACCGCGCGTGCGCGTTCAGCCAGGCCGGGTAGGCGTCGAGTTCGTCGGCAAACTCGTCCACCCCACCGCCATGCACCAGCAACATCTGGTCGCAGGCGACACGCAGCAGGTGGCGGTCGTGCGAGACGATGACCATGGCGCCCTCGAAATCCTGCAGTGCGGTAGCCAGCGCCTGACGCATCTCGAGGTCGAGGTGGTTGGTGGGCTCGTCGAGCAACAGCAGGTTGGGCCGCTGGTATACCAGCAGGGCCAGCACCAGGCGCGATTTTTCACCGCCGGAGAAAGGTGCAACTGCCTCCAGGGCCTTATCGCCGATGAAACCGAAGCCACCAAGGTAGTCACGCAGTGACTGCTCGCTGGCCAGCGGGTCGAGCTGTTGCAGGTGTTGGAGCGGCGAGTTCCCTGCCTGCAACTGTTCGAGTTGATGCTGTGCGAAGTAACCGACCGCCAGGTGGCGTGCCTCGACCCGCTCGCCGCGCAGCGCCGGAATCGTACCGGCCAGCAGTTTGATCAGGGTCGACTTGCCCGCGCCGTTGGGTCCGAGCAGGCCGATCCTGTCACCCGGGTTGAGCACCAGACGTACCCGGTCGACGATCGCGGTGCCGTCATAGCCGGCGGCGCATTCATCGAGCTTGAGCAATGGATGCGGGTTCTTGACCGGGGCCCGGAAGGTGAAATGGAACGGGGAGTCCACGTGCGCCGGTGCGATGGCCTCCATGCGTTCGAGCGCCTTGATCCGGCTCTGCGCCTGACGTGCCTTGGTTGCCTTGGCGCGGAAGCGCTCGACGAAGCTGTGCATGTGCGCGATCTCGCGCTGCTGCTTTTCGTAGGCCGATTGCTGGTTGGCGAGCTGTTCGGCGCGCACCCGTTCGAACGCGCTGTAGTTCCCGCTGTACAGCGTGGCGCGGTTCTGTTCGATATGCAGGATCTGGGTGCAGACACTGTCGAGAAAATCGCGATCGTGTGAGATCAGCAGCAGGGTGCCGCGATACTGCTTGAGCCAGGATTCGAGCCAGATCACCGCGTCGAGATCCAGGTGGTTGGTCGGTTCGTCCAGAAGCAGCAGGTCCGAGCGGCACATCAGTGCCCGTGCCAGGTTGAGGCGCATGCGCCAGCCGCCGGAGAAATCCGTGAGCGGGCGTGTCTCGTCCTGCGGGCGGAAGCCAAGACCGCTCATCAGGCTGGCGGCGCGACTGTTCGCCTGGTAGCCGCCGATGTGGTCGAGCTCGGCGTGCAGGTGCGCAATGTGCTCGCCGTTGCCATCCTGCTCGGCAGCGGCCAGTTCGCGCTGCAACTGCCGCAGGCCGGTGTCACCGTCGAGCACGTACTCGATTGCCGCCTGCGTGGTCGCCGGCATCTCCTGCGCGACGTGCGCGATGATCCAGCCGGCCGGTCGACGGACGGCTCCTTCGTCGGTGGTCAGGCCGCCGAGGACCAGCGCGAACAGGCTCGACTTCCCGGTACCGTTGGCACCGGTCAGGCCGGCCTTCTGACCGGGGTGTATCTGAAACGAGGCGCGCTCGAACAGCAGGCGTGGCCCGCGGCGCAGGGAGACGTTGTCGAACTGCAGCATGATCCGGATTCGGTTTTCGGCAAGCGCGCGATTATAGCGGTGCCCCGGGCGTGCGGCCCCATTTCCGGTCCCTTATTTCCGATCCAGGCGGCGGTAGCCGATGGCCTCGGTCAGGTGGCTGGTGCCGATATCGGCGCTGTCGTCGAGATCCGCCACTGTCCGTGCGACCCGCAGGATCCGGTGAAAGGCGCGTGCCGACAGTCCGAGCCTGTCGATCGCCTGGGCCAGGAGATCGCGGGCCGCGTCGGGCAGGGCACAGTGGCGTGTGAGCGCCTGCTGGCCGAGTCGCGCGTTCGCCACGCCCTGGCGTCGTAGCTGCCGCTGCCATGCGGCGACCACCCGGGCACGCACGGTCCGGCTGTTTTCGGCAGTCTGCTGGAGGCCGTTCAACAGCTCGCGCTGTGGCAGCGCCGGCACCTCGATCTGGATGTCGATGCGGTCGCGCAGTGGGCCGGAGATACGACGCTGGTAACGCGCCGCCTGCTCCTGGCCGCAGCCTGCGCAGGCGCGCGCCGGATCGCCGGCGTAGCCGCATTTGCACGGGTTCATCGCTGCGACCAGCTGGAAATCAGCGGGAAACTCGGCCTGGCGCGCGGCCCGCGAGATCAGTATCCGTCCGGTTTCAAGGGGCTCGCGAAGGACCTCCAGTACCCGGTTGTCGAACTCGGGCAGCTCGTCCAGAAACAACACGCCGTTGTGCGCGAGCGAGATCTCCCCCGGTCTGGGCATGCTGCCGCCACCCACCAGCGCGGCACCTGACGCGGTATGGTGCGGTGCCCGGAATGGTCGTTGGCGCCAGTCCCAGTCGCTAAACGGGTGGCCGGCGACCGAACGGATCGCCGCGCTGTGCAACGCCTCGTCTTCGGAGAGCGGTGGCAGGATGCCCGGCAGGCGACTCGCGAGCATCGACTTGCCACTGCCCGGAGGCCCCATCATCAACAGATTATGACGGCCGGCGGCGGCGACCTCGAGGGCTCGACGTGCGTGCGCCTGGCCGCAGACATCGGCCAGGTCGGGCTGCGCGACCGGCACCGGCCGGGTGTCCGGTGGGCTGGTTTCGGGCAGTCGCTGGCTGCCACCCAGATGGCCGGTGACAGCCAGCAGATGATCGACCGCGTACATCGTCAGCCCACCAACCAGCGCGACCTCTTCCAGGTTGTCGGCCGGCATGATCAGCCGCGAGCGCTGCTCGCGGCTCGCCAGCGCCAACGGCAGGATGCCGGTAATCTTGCGCACCGCACCGGCGAGGCTGAGTTCCCCGACCAGCTCGTAGCCGTCGGCTGCTTGCGGTGGGAGCTGGCCACTCGCGATCAGGATGCCGACCGCGATCGCCAGGTCGAAGCGGCTGCCCTGCTTGGGGAGATCGGCGGGTGCGAGGTTGACCGTTATGCGCCGGGCCGGGAAATCGAAACCGCTGTTGACCAGGGCGCTGCGCACTCTGTCGCGGCTTTCCTGTACGGCCTTTTCCGGCAGGCCGACGATGTTGAACGCCGGCAGGCCATTGGCGAGATGGGTTTCGACCGTGACCGCGGGGGCCCTGATCCCCACTGCGGCACGGCACAGCGTGCTTGCGTATGTCATGACCTTCCCTGGTCTCTGGTGGCCCGCGCGCGTCGCGCGGGGGTTGGGCTATTGCCCGGCTGCTGCCTCCAGCGCGGCGAGCCTGTCCTCGAGTGACCTGAGTTTTTCGCGGGTACGCAGCAGCACGGCCTGCTGGATCTCGAATTCCTCGCGTGTCACCAGGTTCAGTCTGCCCAGCGCGGCTTCCAGCCCCACCCGAAGGTTGCGTTGCAGATCCCCCTGCAGCGTCTGAAAACCGCTCGGCATGTTGTCCGCGATGCGGCGAGACAGGTCATCAAAGAGTTTCGGGTCGAGCATCTGGGCACCCCGTGTGTGCAGCAGCGGATACCGCGGCAGGGTAGAAAACACGGCGCACCTTGTCCACCGCGGATCATCGCCCCGTGATGGTGCATCGCTTTGGTGCAAGGGCTGTCGGGCGGTTTGAATTGGTGCAACAGAGTTTGCTAATTCACCCGAGGCGCAATTCATATTTCTGAAAAATAAAGGAAAAAACGTATTGGCACGGCTCCTGCTTGGACCCGATCAGTCGCGATTTTCGCGCGAATCGAATCCGAATCGAATAGCAATTGGGAGTCAATGCAACATGAAACTGAAGAAAACAGCCCTCGCACTGAGCGTACTGGTCGCGGCAGGTTCCGCCGCTGCAGAATTCTCGGCCAACATCGGCGCAACCAGCAACTACGTCTGGCGCGGCGTCACGCAGACCGGCGAAGACGCCGCCATCTCGGGCGGGCTCGACTACGCACACGACAGCGGTTTCTACGCCGGCACCTGGGCGTCCAACGTCGCCGGTGGCGAGGAGGTCGATCTGTACGCGGGCTTCAGTGGCGAGGCCTCGAGCCTGGGTTATGACGTCGGCGTCATCTACTACGCCTATCCGAGCTTCAACGACGCCGATTTCACCGAGATCTACGGCTCGCTCACCTTTGGTCCGGTGACCGGCGGTATCAACTACACGGTCGATGGCCAGGCTGAGAGCGCCGGTCAGGACCAGTTCATCGGCGGTGACATCTATTACTACCTGTCGGGCAGCTTCGAGTTCATGCCGACCTGGTCGCTTGGCGGCACTGTCGGCTACTACGACTTCGACGAAGACGGGATGGGCGGTAACGATATCTCCTATGCACATATCCAGGGCGATATCACCAAGAGTGCAGGCGACTTCGGTGACTTCACCTTCTCGCTGTCGAAAGCGGACAAGGAAAGCGGCGACGACGACCTGAAAGTCTTTGTCTCCTGGGCCAAGACCTTCGAATAAACCGTACAGCCAAGACGACCGCCGGCACTGCTGGGTGCAGTGCCGGCCAGAATCAATCTAGGAGAAGCATTCATGAAACTGGTTGCAGCCATCATCAAGCCCTTCAAGCTCGATGACGTGCGCGAGGCGCTTTCAGACATCGGTGTGACCGGGATAACCGTCACCGAGGTCAAGGGCTTTGGCCGTCAGAAGGGCCACACAGAACTCTACCGCGGCGCCGAATACGTCGTGGATTTCCTGCCGAAGATCAAAGTCGAAGTCGCCATCGACGACGACCAGCTCGACTCGGTCATCGAGGCGATCAGCGCCGCTGCCAAGACCGGCAAGATCGGTGACGGCAAGATCTTCGTCTACGACGTGCTCCAGGCCATCCGTATCCGTACGGGTGAGTCCGGCACGGACGCACTCTAATCCGGCTGGGGGTTTCCAATGGAAAACAACATTTTTGAACTCCAGTACGCCATCGATACCTTCTATTTCCTGGTGATGGGCGCACTGGTCATGTGGATGGCTGCGGGTTTTGCGATGCTCGAGGCCGGACTGGTGCGGTCGAAGAACACGACCGAGATCCTGACCAAGAACATCGCCCTGTATGCGGTCGCTTGCATCATGTACCTGGTGTGCGGCTACGCGATCATGTACGGCGGCGACTTCCTGCTGGCCGGCATCGCGCTGGACGGCGCCGAAAATGCCGACGCACTGACCGCGAGCGTGCTGAAAGAGTCTGCTGAAGCGGGCTTTGGCGGCGACTCCGTGTACTCGGATGCCTCGGATTTCTTCTTCCAGGTGGTGTTCGTGGCGACCGCGATGTCGATTGTCTCCGGTGCCGTTGCCGAGCGCATGAAACTGTGGTCGTTCCTGCTGTTCGCAGTGGTGATGACCGGTTTCATCTACCCGATGGAAGGCAACTGGACCTGGGGCGGTGAGTCGGTGTTCGGTCTGTACAGCCTGGGCGACGACTTCGGCTTCTCCGACTTCGCCGGCTCCGGTATCGTGCACATGGCAGGTGCGGCCGCTGCGCTGGCCGGAGTGCTGCTGCTCGGTCCGCGCAAGGGCAAGTACACCGCCGATGGCCGCGTCAACGCCATTCCAGGCGCCAACCTGCCGCTGGCCACTCTCGGTACCTTCATCCTCTGGATGGGCTGGTTCGGCTTCAACGGTGGCTCGGTGCTCAAACTGGGCGACATCGCCAATGCCAACTCGGTCGCCATGGTGTTCCTGAACACCAACGCCGCCGCAGCTGGCGGCCTCGTGACCGCGCTGATCATCGCCCGCCTGCTGTTCGGCAAGGCCGATCTCACCATGGCACTCAACGGCGCGCTGGCCGGCCTGGTGGCGATCACCGCCGAGCCGTCCACGCCGTCGCCGCTGATGGCCACCGTGATCGGTGCGGTCGGTGGTGCCCTGGTGGTGTTCGCGATCCTGACCATCGACAAGATGAAGATCGATGACCCGGTCGGTGCCATCTCGGTACATGGTGTGGTCGGTTTCTGGGGCCTGATGGCAGTGCCGCTGACCAATGATGGGACCAGTTTCGTCGGTCAGCTGGTCGGCGCCGGCACGATCTTCGGTTGGGTGTTCGGTGTCAGCTTCGTGGTGTGGCTGGTGATCAAGGCGATCATGGGCATCCGCGTCAGCGAGGAAGAGGAATACGAAGGTACCGATATCGGCGAGTGTGGCCTGGAGGCCTATCCCGAGTTCACCGGTACGCGTGGTTCCGGTCGCTGACAGACACCATGTCTGTGTAGCAGGGGCGCCTTCGGGCGCCCTTTTTCGTTGGGGCGCCGGTTGGCATCAAACGATCGGCGGTTCTTCGACCAGCTCCGGTGGCGTGATCGCCGTGCCGTCGTGTAGCGCATCCAGGTGCTGCTCCAGCAATGTGGTCTGACGGGTGCGGCCGACGTGAAACAGTGCCTCGCCCTCGAACACCAGCGGCAGGTTGGTGCGGCCAATGACCACACCGTCGAAAGGGGCCTCCAGCACCATCTCGGACTCACCCGTGGGGTCGGCGACCACGCCGAGGGTTTCGCCTTTCCTGACCATGGTGCCAAGTTTGGCCTGCGCGCGCAGGATGCCACTCTGCGGCGCGCGCTGCCAGGTGCTCGAACGCAGCACCGCGCTCGGCTTGCTCGGCTTGCGTTTGCTGATCGGCAGCATCGACAGGCGACGCAGCACATTCATCACTCCGCGCAGCCCGATCTGGATAGACATCTCCTCGAAACGCAGTGCCTCACCGGCCTCGTACACCATCACCGGTACGCCGATGTCGGCAGCTGCGCCGCGCAGCGATCCGGCTGGTGCCGCCGAGTGCAACAGCACCGGTGCGCTGAACGCCTTGGCCAGCGGCTCCAGGATAGGGTCGTTGATGTCCGCCCGGATCTGCGGCAGGTTGTCACGGTGCACCGCTGCCGTATGCAGATCGATGCCGAAATCGGCGCGTTTCACGATCTCCGACATGAACACATGGCCGAGGCGGCCCGCCATCGAACCCGACTCGTTGCCGGGGAAGCTGCGATTGAGGTCGCGCCGGTCGGGCAGGTAGCGTGAGCGGTTGTGAAAGCCGAACACATTGACGATCGGGACCGCCAGCAGCGTGCCGTGCAGGCGCTTCATCTGAGGTACCCGCAGCAGTCGACGGATGATCTCCACGCCATTGATCTCGTCGCCGTGCACGGCGGCACTGACAAAAACCACCGGGCCGTCATGCCGGCCGTGCAACACATGTACCGGCATGGATACCGGGTCGTTGGTGTATAGGCCGGGGAGCGTCAGGTTGACCGAGCGGCGCGTCGCCGCTGCCACCAGCTGCCCGCCAATCGGGAATGCCTGGCGCTTGTTCATCTTCTCAGCCCTTGCCGCGCGTCTTGGTCTTGTGCGGTTGGTGATTCTTTTCGATGAACTGCACGATCATGCCTGCCACGTCGCGCTGCGTGGCGCCCTCGATGCCCTCCAGTCCGGGCGAGGAGTTGACCTCCATGACCACCGGTCCGTGATTGGCGCGCAGAATGTCCACACCGCATACATTCAATCCCATGATGCCGGCGGCACGCACCGCGGTAGAGCGTTCCTCGGGGGTGAGCTTGATCAGCGAGGCGCTGCCGCCGCGGTGCAGGTTGGAACGGAACTCACCGTCCTTGCTCTGGCGCTTCATCGCGGCCACAACCTTGCCGCCGACCACCAGGCAGCGGATGTCGGCGCCACCGGCCTCGGCAATGAACTCCTGAATCAGGATGTTGGCCTTGAGCCCCATGAAGGCCTCGATCACGCTCTCTGCGGCTTTCTCCGTCTCTGCCAGTACCACGCCGATGCCCTGGGTACCCTCCAGCAGCTTGATCACCGCCGGGGCACCGCCGACCATCTTGAGCATGTCCTGCACATCGTCGGGCGAGTGCGCGAAGCCGGTCACCGGGAGGCCGATGCCCTTGCGCGCCAGCAGCTGAAGCGAGCGCAACTTGTCTCGAGAGCGGGTAATCGCGACCGACTCGTTGAGCGGGTAGACGCCCATCATCTCGAACTGGCGCAACACCGCGGTGCCGTAAAAGGTCACCGATGCGCCGATGCGTGGGATCACCGCATCGAAGCCGTTGAGGTCCTCGCCCTTGTAGTGGATCGAGGGACGCATCGAAGTAATGTTCATATAGCAGCGCAGCACGTCGAGCACGCGAACTTCGTGGCCGCGTTGCTCGGCGGCCTCGACCAGGCGCCGCGTCGAGTACAGCTTGGGGTTGCGCGACAGTATGGCAATTTTCATTGGGGTTCCTTGCGGGAGGAGCGACGGCCGGCAAGATATGAGGCCGACGGGTCGATCAGAAATCCGCCGGCCGACATCGCGGTGCGGCCGAAGAGCATGCGGAACTGCATGCTATCGCGGTTGGTCAGTGTGAGTTCAATATGATCATCGAAATCCAGCAGAACGAGCCGCGTGACGATCACGAAGCGAAGCTCGCGATGGCCGCCGGAGTCCGAGACCTGACGTTGGTCCAGCACCTCGGCCTCGCAGTGAACCGCGTCACGGTTGTTGCGCTGAAGCGGGTGGACCCCGAAGCGGACATGGTCGCGGCCATCGCGCCGGAGCGGCTCGACGTAAAACGCGTGCAGGCACGATGTGCGTGCGCCGGTGTCGACCTTGGCTTTGATGTGGCTGATCCCGAGGTCCGGCAGGCTGAGCCATTCACGCCAGCCGAGCAGGCGCGCCGACGGCGCAGCGTCGGTCCGGATCGTCTTCTTTCGTGTGATCGGCATCGGCAGGGCCCTTGTAATGATGATCGGCGGGCCTTGATTGTGTGGCACGCGCGGTTGATTCGCTGGCGACGCCCGGCGCCTGTGCGCACTATCATAGCCGCATGTGCTGCAAGATGAATCCATGGCTCCGGAAGCTGGCGCTGGCGACGGCCGTGCTGGCGGTGAGTACGCCACATGCCGCGGACGTGTATCGCTGGAGCGACGAGCAGGGCCGTGTCCACTACGGGCAGAGGCCACCACCGCAGGGCGCGCAGAAAATGCTGCTGCCCGACACCGCTGCCGGTTCAGTGACCGCCGACCAGGCGTCGGCACAGCGGCGCGACCGCCAGCAGCGCCTGCTCGAGGCCTATGAATACGAACGTGAACAGAAGCGGGCCGCGGATACGCGCGCGGCACAACTGCGCGAACAGGACGCGGCACATTGCCGGGATCTGCAGGAGAGCTGGCGCCTGCTGTCGCATCCGGGCCCGGTGTACCGGACCCTGGCCAACGGGGAGCGCAGGTACCTGAGCGAAGACGAGCGCGCTGCGGAAAAAGCCGACCTGCGTCAGGCTCACCTGAAGACCTGCGGCACAGAACCCCGGTGACCACCCCGGGTGGTGCCGATCGTGTGAAGGTGCAATGGGTTGTGATGCTGCACGGCATGGCACGCACTGCGCGATCGATGGCGCCTCTGGCCAGGGATCTGCAGCGTGCCGGCTATCGGGTGCGCAATATCGGGTATCCGACACGTCGTTACGATGTCGCGGGTCTGGTCGAGCACTATGTGCGGCCAGCGGTGAGCGGTTGTGGCACGGCGCATCCGGTGCATGTGGTGACGCATTCGCTGGGGGGCATACTGGTTAGGTACTACCTGCAGCACAACGGCCTGCCGCCGGGCAGCCGCGTCGTCATGCTGGCACCCCCCAATCAGGGTAGCGAGGTTGCCGATTACGTGCGTGATTGGCTGCCCTACCGCTGGTTGATGGGGCCGGTTGGCCAACAGCTGGGAACCGGGCCCGACAGCATCGTTCACCGGCTGCGACCGATTCCCGTTGAAGTGGGCATCATCGCGGCCAACCGCTCGTTGCAACCCTGGTTCTCGCGTCTGCTACCCGGCGATGACGATGGTGCCGTGTCGGTTACCAGCACCCGGCTGCCGGAAATGCGTGACTTCATCGTCACGGACAGTACGCATTCGCTGATGATGTTCAATGCGGAGGTGCGGCGGCAGGTACTGTACTTCCTCGAAAACGGTCATTTCGCGCATTGACTTGGCGGTGCCAGGGTTCAACATTCCGCCAGCAGGGTCTGCATCGAGCGTTCCGCCTGTGCTCGGTAGCCGCCGCCAAAGAGGTTGAGGTGATTGAGCACGTGGTACAGGTTGTACAGGTGCTTGCGCACCCGGTAGCCGGGGTCGAGCGGCCAGGCCGCGCGGTAGGCGGCATAGAAGTCGGCAGGAAATCCGCCGAACAGTTCGGTCATCGCCAGATCCGCTTCACGGTCGCCGAAGTAGGTCGCAGGGTCGTATATCAGCGGATCCCCTCGCTCGCCGAAGCCGATATTGCCGCCCCAGAGGTCGCCATGCAGCAGTGATGGGCGGGGTGCATGGTCGATCAGGGCGGGGAAGCGTTCCATCAGTTGCCCGCCGAGCACCTGCAGACGGCCCTGGTGGCCGTTTCGCGCGGCCTGTGCGAGTTGAAAGCCCAGTCGATGTTCACGCCAGAATGCCACCCAGTCACCGTCCCAGCTGTTGCATTGCCGCGTCGCCCCGATGGTGTTGTCGCGTGCCCAGCCAAATTGTTCGGTACCGTGTCGGTGCATCGCTGCCAGCAGTTCCCCTGCCTGACGCCAGCCCGCCGCGCTGGCGTGGCGCATTTCCAGGTACTCCAGGACGATAAAGGCGCTTTCCCCGGCGATGCCCGTGCACAAGGGGTACGGTACCCGGAGGGTCCGGCTTGCAGCGAGCGCGCCGAGTCCCTGCGCCTCGGCCTCGAACATCTCGATGGACGCCGCCGCGTTCGTCTTCACGAACCAGGTCTGTGTGCCGTCACCGAGGCGGAATGCCTGATTGATACAGCCACCCCCCATGCCACCCGGGGGCCGTGGATCGAATGGCCGCCCGGTTGCCTCCGCAATCCGATCCGCCACCGAACGCCAGATGCTCACGGCGCCTTGACGTGAAACTCGCGCAGCGAGCCTGTGTCCCTCTCTCCCTCTGGGAGAAAGCAAGGAGAGAGGGAAACGGCCATGGCTGGCAGCGGTTTCATGACTTAGGGTGGCTAGCAGCCATGACCGATGGGATCGGGCCTGCCCAGACGGGCCCGCAGTGGGCTGCTGCGGGGGAAGTGCGCGCGCAGAAATTCCATCTGATCGGCGAGGACGTTGCGGCCCTGCAGGTAGATGTACTCGGCATGGGTGGGGGCGTAGGGGATAGCCAGCAATTCCATGCCCGCCTGCTCCGGTGTGCTGCCCGCCTTGTGGTTGTTGCAACGGGTACAGGCAGTCACCACATTGGTCCAGTGGTTGAGGCCACCCTGGCTGATCGGCGTGACGTGATCGCGCGACAGCGCGCGGTGCGGGAAATACTCGCCGCAGTAGAGGCACAGGTGGTTGTCGCGCTGGAACAGCGTGCGGTTGCTCAGCGGCGGAGTGTAGCTGTCGCGCAGCTGGTGATTGCCATGGGTCGCGACGATCGAATTGATCTCGATAGTGCTCTGACGGCGACTGATCGCGTTGATGCCACCGCGGAGCGTGAACAGGGGCTCACCGCAGACATAGGCGATCATGTCGAGAAAATGCAGGCGCGCCGCCTGCCGGAAGCTGATCCATTCCAGCGGCATGCCCGATGCGTCGGTACGCAGGATCTGCTGAGACAGGCTCGGCACCAGCGGCACTCCCATGCAAGAGTTGGCCGTTTATTGCATACAAGGTGCCGGTCTTTCAAGCGGCGGAGGCGTGACGCCACGGGTCCGTGGTTCGATGCCGGTCGCGCCATTTTTGGCGCCGGGTCTGTTGCGATGCGCTTCGGACCGGTCGGGCCCTATCGTCCGCCGCAGTCCGCCGGTCGACGCGGCGTCCGATGTCTTCCGGATCACCACAGGTCTTGTACATACCGGCAGCACCGTTACCCCACCGGGCCCCCTTGACTTATGCACAATTCGTGTGCAGGGGACTGAGCGTCCAGTGTCTGCCAGGGGGTAGTTCATCAGCATCTAATGAAATTTTTTAACACCATGTTTTTGTTATTAAAAGTGGCCTTGCCCCTTTTCCGCGCAATTGCCGCCGAAACGACCTAATTCATGCTGCGAGCGTCGATTTGCGCGATTACTCCACAAAGTTATCCACAGGCACTGTGCAAACCGCACTAAGCATCTGATTGTGGTGACGATTGCGGCTGCCGCGTGCGGGTTTCGACTGGTACAGTGCGGCGATGACCGACTGCATCGCGCGGGTCGCCGTGGCGGCGCCGCTGCATTCCCTTTTCGACTATTCGATACCTGCCGGTATGCGACTGGGTGTCGGGGTACGCGTGCGCGTGTCTTTTGGCCGAACGCGCGTGATCGGGTTGGTGGTCGCGGTGGCGGACGGCAGCGATTGCGCCGCGTCACGCATCAAGCCGGTCGAGGCCGTGCTGGACGACGAGCCGTTGCTGGGACAGTCCGATCTCGATTTCCTGACTTGGGCCGCAGGCTACTACCACCACCCGGTCGGCGAGGTGGTCATGGCGGCGCTGCCATTGCGGCTGCGCAAGGCGGAATCTGCGGCACTTCCCGGAGAGGCCGGCTGGATGCTGAGCTCGGCGGGCGCCCTGCAGGCCGCTGCACCGCCGATACGCGCACCGCGCCAGGCCGAGGTCCTGCGTTGGCTCGAGTCCAGGCCAGGTGGTGCCGCCTCGCAGGTTCATCTGCGTTCCGCCCTGCCGGAAAGCGCGGCCACGCTGCGTACGTTGCACAAGCGCGGCTGGGTGATGCAGACCCTGCTCGATGCCCGCCCGGATCCTCTGCTGTTGGACTCGCCGGGGCTGGTGCTCAACGAAGAACAATCAGCGGTTCTGACTGCCTTGCGCGATGCTGTCGGTGGTTTTTCGGTGGCGCTGATCGACGGCGTCACCGGCAGCGGCAAGACTGAGGTCTACCTGCAGTTGGCGGCCGAGGTGTTGCGCCAGGGGCGCTCGGTGCTGGTGCTGGTGCCCGAGATATCACTGACCCCGCAGTTGTTCGAACGCTTCCAGCAGAGACTTGGCGAGACCGTCCGCATGATGCACTCGGGGCTGAGCGAAGCCGAGCGTGAGCACACCTGGCACCGTCTGCACCGTGGTCTTTCGCGCGTCCTGCTCGGAACGCGGTCGTCGATCTTCACCCCGGTTGCTGACCTCGGTCTGGTGCTGGTCGACGAAGAGCATGACCCTTCCTTCAAGCAAACCGACGGCTTTCGGTATTCGGCGCGCGACCTGGCTATCGTGCGTGGTCAGCGTGCCGGCTGTCCGGTGGTGCTGGGTTCTGCGACGCCTTCGCTGGAGAGCCTGCGTAATGCTGCGACAGGTCGTTACCGGCACCTGCGACTGGACAGCCGGGCCGGTGGCGCGCTGAGTCCGCATGTCGACCTGTTGGATATCCGCGACCAGCCTCTGCAGTGCGGCATGTCGCAGCCCCTGCTCGACCGGGTCGCGGCGGTGCTGGCAGCCGGCGAGCAGGTCATGCTGTTCTTGAACCGGCGCGGTTTCGCGCCGGTGCTGAGCTGTTTCAGCTGCGGCTGGCTGTCGGATTGCCCGCGCTGTGACGCGCGCCAGACGGTGCACCGCGGCCACGGCCTGCTGTGGTGCCACCATTGCGGGGCGCAGCGTCGTGTGCCCAAAGCGTGTCCGGCGTGTGGTGCGCATGATCTGCACCCCCTCGGTCAGGGTACGGAACAGCTCGAAGAGTTTCTGGCGGAGCGTTTCGCCGGTTATCCGCTGATCCGCCTGGACCGTGACGCCGTGGCCCGCAAGGGTGCCCTGCAGGCCCAGCTGGAACGGCTGCACGCGGCGGAGGCAGCGATCCTGGTCGGCACGCAGATGTTGGCCAAGGGGCATCACTTCCCGCGGGTGACGCTGGTCGGCGTCCTGGATGCCGACGGCGGACTGTACAGCGCCGATTTTCGTGCAACCGAGCGCATGGCGCAGCTACTGGTGCAGGTGGCCGGGCGTGCCGGTCGCGGCGACCGACCGGGGCGGGTACTGATCCAGACTCGCTATCCCGGTCACCCCCTGCTGCAGACCCTGGTGCGGCGCGGCTATCGTGCATTCGCCGACGCGGCCCTGGATGAACGTCGGTCTGCCCGACTGCCACCATTCAGTCACCAGGCCCTGTTGCGGGCCGATGCGACCCGGCTGGAGGCAGCGCAGGTATTTGTCGAGCGGCTGGCCGGTGCGGTGCGGGAGGTGGGCGGCAGCGGTGTGGAGCTGTGGGGACCGGTACCGGCACCGATGACGCGGCGCGCCGGCCGCCATCGTGTGCACCTGTTGTTCCAGTCGACCCAGCGGGACGCGCTGCACGGCCTGTTGCGCAGACTGCCCGGCCTGGCCGGCGAACTGCCGGAATCGAAGCGCGTGCGCTGGAGCCTTGACGTCGATCCAGTCGATCTGTTCTGAGCGCCCGATGCCGGCCCGGAGGTGGGCGCCTGGCAGTGGGTCGGCACCCAAAAAAAACCGGATCCTGTTATCCTTTCGCGCCCCAGGATGTCGCAAGACCAACCGCCATGAAATCGCATATCACCGACCTGATTGTCCACGCGTTGGACCAACTGGCCGCAGCCGCTGTCATTGATCCAGCCGATCTGCAGGCGCCGCTCGTCGAGCGCACGCGCGACCCGAGTCACGGTGACTTCGCGAGCAACGTGGCGTTGGTCAACAGCAAAGCGGCCAGGATGCGTCCGCGTGACCTGGCCGAAAAGCTCGTCACGGCGTTGCCGCCGTCCGAGCTGGTGGCCGGTGTCGAGATCGCAGGTCCCGGCTTCATCAATTTCCGCCTTGCCGACCGGGCCTATGTGGCCCTGATACCCCAGATCCTGCAGCAGGGTCACGCCTACGGCCGCAGCCGGATCGGTGCGGGGAAGCGTGTGCAGGTGGAATTCGTGTCCGCCAACCCGACCGGGCCGTTGCACGTCGGACATGGCCGTGGTGCCGCCTATGGTGCCGTGGTGGCGGATCTGCTTGAGGCCGTCGGCTACACGGTGCACCGGGAGTACTACGTCAACGACGCGGGGCGGCAGATGGATATCCTCGGCACCTCGGTGTGGCTGCGTTACCTCGAGCTGTGCGGCGAGGCACTGGATTTCCCCAGCAACGGCTACAAGGGGGACTATGTGTGGGACATCGCCGCCACGCTGCACCGCGAGCATGGTGATGCCTACCGCCACGCGGCAGACGAGGTGTTCGATGGCGTACCCCTCGACGAGCCGGTGGGCGGTGACAAGGAGGCACATATCGATGGTCTGATCGCGCGTGCCAAGGCGCTGCTCGGCGACAACCGTTACCGCCTCGTCTTCGAGCTCGGGCTGAACGTGATCCTCGATGACATCCGAGACGATCTGGGTCTTTTCGGCGTGCAGTACCAGGAGTGGTACTCCGAGCGTTCGCTAACCGAATCGGGCAAGGTCAACAAGGTGATAGACCGCCTGCGCGAATCCGGTCATCTGTACGAGCAGGCCGGTGCCTGGTGGTTCCGCTCGACCGGGTTCGGCGACGAGAAAGACCGCGTGGTGGTGCGCGAGAACGGCCAGATCACCTATTTCGCCTCCGACATCGCGTATCACCTGGACAAGCTGGAGCGCGGCTTCGATCGCGTGATCGACATCTGGGGCGCGGACCACCACGGCTATGTGCCGCGGGTCAAGGCTGCGCTGCAGGCGCTGGGCGCGGATCCGTCCCGGCTCGACGTGCTGCTGGTGCAGTTTGCGATCCTGTATCGTGGTGGGCAGAAGGCGCAGATGTCGACCCGCTCGGGGGAATTCATCACCCTGCGTGAGTTGCGCAAGGAGGTCGGTCGCGATGCCGCGCGGTTCTTCTACGTGATGCGCAAATGCGAGCAGCACATGGATTTCGATCTGGATCTGGCGAAGTCGCAGTCGAGTGACAACCCGGTCTACTATGTGCAGTACGCCCATGCGCGTATCCATGCGGTCCTGCGCCAGGCGGCGGAGCGGCTGGTCGACGTCGAGCCCAGCGACGGCACGATCAACCTCGAACGCCTGGTCGAGACCCACGAACTGGACCTGCTCAAATCGCTGTCGCGTTACCCGGAGGTGGTCGAGGATGCTGCGTGCAACGAAGAGCCCCATCAGCTGACCCACTATCTGCGTGAACTCGCCAACGGCTTCCATACCTACTACAACGCACACCAGTTCCTGGTCGACGATGCAGCCTTGCGTGATGCGCGCATCAAGCTGATCCTGGCCACGCGCGAGGTGCTGCGCAACGGACTGAATCTGCTCGGTGTGTCGGCGCCGGAGCAGATGTAGCGTGAACCGGTGGCCACCGGTTCGCGCTAGAATGACCAATCCCAGGATTTGGCGCCTCCGCTGATTGCGCGGCGCCACCGGCTATTGC
>JACKMP010000007.1 GCA_024235315.1 Chromatiaceae bacterium
ACCGGGTGCGCAAAGCCGCGACCTGCCAGCAAAATGCCCCGGCGTGCGATAATCGAACCTGACTTGCATCGCCTGACAACATGTTACGACGTACCAGACCATCCCCCTGCGCCCCGCGTGAACCCCGCTGGACCCTGCTCTCTGCGCGCCGTCTGCCGGGCGTGTCGCCGTCTGTGCACGCATGGCTGAGCGATCGCGGTTCGCTGACGCGTTCGGTGATTGCCAGTTGCCGCGGCCGGTTTCGTGTCGAGCTGGTATTCCAGGGGCACGCAGCGGCGCTGCCCAGCGAGACAGGGTTGCTCGATGCCGGGCCGGCACGGGCAACACTGGTCCGCGAGGTCCGACTGTATTGCGGGCGCAATGCAGCGGTGTTCGCGCGCACGCTGATCCCGTTGGGGTCTCTGCGCGGACCGGTGCATGCGCTGACACAGCTCGGTCAGCGCCCGCTCGGCGAGGTCTTGTTCGCCGATCCGACCACGCGTCGTTTGCGCGTCGAGGTCGCGCGGATCACGCCGCGTCACCGGCTGTTCCGGCGTGCCACTGCCCATCTGCGGCACAGACCCGCGGCACTTTGGGGGCGACGTACGCTGTTCGATTTCCGGGGCGAGCGCATCCTGGTCAACGAACTGTTCCTGCCCGATCTGCCGGCGTTGCGCTCATGACGGCCTCTCCGCCCACGCTGTCGCCGGCGGACTGGCGTACGCGGCTCGGTGACTACTGGCGCCTGGTGCGTGCCGATCGGCCGATCGGTATCTACCTGCTGCTGTGGCCGGCGCTGTGGGCACTATGGATCGCCGCGGCTGGGTTCCCGCCGTGGTGGGTGCTGCTGGTGTTCATCCTCGGGACCGCGCTGATGCGATCAGCCGGTTGCGCGATCAATGATTTTGCCGACCGTCACTTCGATGGCCAGGTGGAGCGCACCGCAGGTCGGCCGCTTGCCACCGGCCGGGTGGCGCCGCGTGAGGCGGTCGGTGTGTTCGTGGTGCTGAGCCTGCTCGCCTTTGCGCTGGTGCTGACGTTGAACAGGATGACCATCGCGCATTCATTCGTTGCGGTGGCACTGGCTGCCGCGTACCCGTTCACCAAGCGCTACACGCACTTTCCGCAGGTGGTGCTCGGCGCGGCGTTCGGCTGGGCGGTCCCGATGGCCTTCACCGCGTTGCAGGAACAGATCCCGGCAGTCGCCTGGGTGCTGTTCACGGCGACCGTGATCTGGGCGCTGATCTACGACACCATGTACGCGATGGTCGATCGCGACGACGATCTGCGGGTGGGGATCAAGTCCACCGCCATTCTGTTTGGCCGCTTCGACCGGCTGTTGATCGGCATGCTGCAGGTGGTGATGCTGGTCCTGCTGTGGCAGGTCGGCCAGATGGCCGGGCGTGGTGTGTTCTTCGTGCTCGGTCTGGCGGGTGCCTCGGTGTTGTTCGTGTACCAGCAATGGCTGATTCGCGGGCGCGACAGGGCGGCCTGTTTCCGTGCCTTCCTGAACAACCACTATGTCGGAATGACGGTGTTTATCGGATTGTTCGCCGACTATCTGGCTGGACCGGGCTGATGTACCTGGTGCGCTGGCTTTTGTGGCCGATCGTGCTGCTGCCGGCCGTGTGGTGGTTGTGGCAGACACTGCACGCGCCTCCGGCGGCGCTCGCATTGGCCGATGGCGCGCGCCTGGAATGGGTCGACTGCTGGTTCGACAGGCCGCTGTGGCGGCCGATGCATTGCGGGCGTTTCCACACCCGGCCCGAGGCCGGTGCGCGGCCGGAGCAGTTCAGCCTGCCGGTGGTCTATATCCCGCAGTGGTTCTGGCGCCGTTCCGGCCCGCCGGTGCTGTATATCGCCGGGGGGCCTGGCGGGTCATCGTGGCTCGGTGCTGACGAGGTCGGGTTCTGGTCGCACTGGGTCGAGCAGACCGGCTGGGATGGCGGTGTCGTGCTGTACGACCAGCGCGGTGTCGGCCTGTCGGAGCCGGCACTGGATTGCCCGGAGATGCGCAGCGTGCGGCGCGAGTTGTTGCCCCTGCCGCTGCCGACCGAGGAGACCTACCGCCGTGTACGCGAGGCGACACGCGCCTGCCATGACCGGCTCAAGGCCGACGGCATGGATCTGCATCGCTTCACCACTCAATTGAATGCGTCGGATGCGATCGACCTGATGTCGGCGATGGGCCTGGAGCGCTGGGACGTCTATGGGGTGTCCTATGGCACCCGGGTCGCATTGCAGATGATGCGCACCGCCCCCGAACACCTGCGTTCAGTGGTCCTGGACTCGGTATATCCGCCGCAGGTCAATGCGGAACTCAGCGATGCATGGCTGTTGCAGCGTGCGTTCGAGCTGTACAGCCGTATCTGCGAACTGGCGGACGAATGTACGGAATCCCCGGCTGATCTCGATGCGGAGTTGCAGAGGGCGCTCACCCGCGTCGACCGGGAGATGATCAAGATGAGTGTGCGCGACCCCCAGGACGGCAAAGACATCGCAGTGGTCTACGACGATGAAGACCTGGCCTGGTTATTGTTCGAGGCGCTGTACCAGTGGGACGTGATACCCAGGCTGCCGCCGAGCATGCGCGCACTGGGTGACGGCCGCCTCGACAGTGCCATGCGCAGCCTGATCCAGGACAATGTCGACAGCCTGCTCGATGATTCGATCAGCGATGCCGTGGCATCGTCGGTGGATTGCCATGATGCCGGTATGGTCGATCAGCGCGATGCCGAGCAGCAGCTGCAGTGGTATCCGCGGGCTGCGCCGATCAAACGGTATGACTGGCAGTACCATGCCTGCCGCTACTGGGACTCGGGTGAGGCCCCGGAGCAGTTCCGCAGCCCGGTGGTGGCCGAGGTGCCGACGCTGTTGCTCGCCGGCGAATTCGATCCGGTGACTCCGCCGGAGTGGGCGGAACTCGCGGCGCGTCATCTGGCGCGGTCGCAGGTGTTCGTGTTCCCGGCTGTCGGTCATGGTGTGCTCGACAGCCATGTCTGTGCGGCGGACCTGGTGCGCGGATTCTTCGCCGATCCGACCTCGCCAAAGGTACCTGACTGTCTCGGTCGGCTGTAGGATTTTTTTGCGCTGCGCCGGGCTTCGATGCACCCCGGGGTTGATTATGCGGGCCGGGTAGGCTAAAAACCCGCGGCCTTAAGCAAACTTCGGAGTCAGAAAAACATGGCAGTGGAACTTCCGGCCGATTACGAACCCAGCCCGGACGAGGAGTACATGAACTCCCGGCAGCTGGAGTACTTTCGGCGCCAATTGATTCGCTGGCGTGAGGAGTTGATGGCCGAGGCGCAGGAGACGCTGGACAATCTGCGTGACAAGTCCTACCAGGAAGTCGGTGACGAGGCCGACCGCGCCAGCCGCGAGAGCGAGCACGGCCTGGAACTGCGTACCCGCGACCGCTATCGCAAGCTGCTGCGCAAGATCGAGCAGGCGCTGGAGCGCATCGAAGACGGCAGCTACGGCTATTGTGAAGACACCGGTGAAGCGATCGGCGTGATGCGCCTGAAGGCGCGCCCGATCGCCACGCTGACGATCGATGCCCAGGAGCGCCGCGAGATGAAGGAGCGGGTGCTGGCCGATCGTTAGCCAGACCCCCGATTCCACCTGTCCCGGGGGGTGCGCGCCACGGCCCACACCTCGACCCGCTTCACGCCGGCGCTCTTGAGCGCCCGGCTCGCCTCACCGGCCGTGGCGCCGGTCGTCATCACGTCATCGATCAATGCCAGGTGATCCGGCAATGGGCCGGTGCAGCTGAACGCGCCGCGGATGTTGCGCCGGCGCTGCGGGCGCGGCAGCCCGCGCTGTGTCGGTGTGTCGGAAGCCCTGATCAGCCTGCTGCCACTCCATGGTATATCGAGCGCTGCAGAAAGCCAGCGTGCCAGTTCGGCCGCCTGGTTGAAACCGCGCTCGCGCAGCCGGCGAGGTCCGGCCGGCACAGGTACCAACAGCACCGGTGGTGCCCGCTGTCCGCGTACCTCGGTGCCCAGGGTATCCGCCAGGACCCGTCCCAGGTGCAGGTGCTGACGATACTTGAACTGCGCCACCAGCCCGTCGACCGGGTTCTCGTAGAGCAGTGGCGCCATCACGTGATCGAATGCCGGCGGGTGCGCCTGGCAATCGGCGCACAGGGTGTCAGTTGGGGCGCTCTCGGGCAGCGGCAGGGCGCAGTGTGCGCAGGGCCGGGTATTGCGTGGCAGGGTGATCAGGCAGTCGGCGCAGATGGCATGGCCTGGCGCATGGCACAGGGCGCAGCGGGTATCGATGACCCGATCAATTAGTGACCATATGTTAACCATAGAAATCCTTTTCGGTTGACAGTGGACTTTCCCCACCTATCATGGCCCATCCTTTTGCCTCCGGGATCGCGCCACCATGGACGCCACGGCATCCAGTCCGCAGCAAACCATCAGTGGTCGGTCGTCACGACTGGCCGCCATGCAGATGGACATCGGCAACCTCATCAGCATGTTGCTGCCGCCGCTGCCGATCCTCTGGTTCGGCGGGTCGATGCTGGTTTATGCCTTGCACCGTCATCACCCGGACCCGAGAGTCGGGCACTACACCCAGCAGGCCGCCTACCGCTTCTACGGCGTGATGGGGGCGATCATCCCTGTGGGGACGTTTTTCCCGGGGCGCGGGATTACGCCCTGGCTGATCGCCTGGGGGCTGGGACTGGCCGTGATCATACCCTGGTCGCTGTGGTCGATCATGAGGATTCGCCGTGAGGAATGGCCGGATATCTCCGTGCCCAAAAAAGATGATGCACCTGCCGAGGAGGCCTGAGATGAGTGCTGTGGAAATCGACCACGAACTGCGCAACGACTGGTCGCTGGACGAGATCCGGGCGCTGTTCGCGCTGCCGTTCAACGACCTGCTGTTTCGCGCGCAAGTGGTGCACCGGGCGCATTTCGACCCCAACCAGGTGCAGGTCAGCACCTTGCTGTCGATCAAGACCGGCGCCTGCGCCGAAGACTGCGCCTATTGCTCGCAGAGCGCGAAATACGACACCGGCCTGGAGCGCGAAAAGCTGCTGCCACTCGACGAGGTGATCGAGGCGGCCCAGGCGGCCAAGGCCAAGGGGTCGACCCGTTTCTGCATGGGTGCGGCCTGGCGCAATCCGACCGACAAGAACCTGGACAGGGTCATCGACATGATTGCCGCGGTGCGCGGTCTGGGGATGGAGACCTGCGTCACCCTGGGTATGCTCAGCGAGGCACAGGCGCGGCGGCTGGCGGACGCCGGTCTGGACTACTACAACCACAACCTGGACACCTCGCCCGAGTTCTACGGCAACGTGATCACCACGCGTACCTTCCAGGACCGGCTGGACACGCTCGCGTCGGTGCGCAGGGCGGGGATCAATGTGTGTTCGGGTGGTATCCTGGGAATGGGGGAGACGGGCACCGACCGTGCGCGCATGCTGCAGGAACTTGCGAACCTGCCGCAGCACCCGCAGTCGGTGCCGATCAACATGCTGGTGCAGATTGAAGGCACGCCGTTGTATGGCAACGAAAGGCTCGACGCGCTCGAATTCGTGCGCACCATCGCGGTGGCGCGCATCCTGATGCCGAACAGCTATGTACGTCTGTCGGCGGGTCGCAGCGAGATGAGTGACGAGACGCAGGCACTGTGTTTCCTGGCCGGGGCCAACTCGATCTTCTACGGTGAGCGGCTGTTGACCACCGACAACCCGGATGCCGATCACGACCATGCGCTGTTCGCGCGCCTGGGCATCAACATGCAGACGATCGAGCTCGAGTCCGACCGTCAGGCGTGTTGCGGGTCGGGGCAGTAAAAACAGAACTGATGCGGGTGTCGGCATGTGCCCGGGCGACATGTCGACACCTGCTACGTCTATTGATCCGATGCAGACCCTGAACGATCTACTCGCACAGCGCCGTGCGGCCGGGCTCTACCGCAGCCGCCGTATCACCGATGGACCGCAGGCCCCGGAGCTGGTGGTCGACGGTCGGCGCATGCTGGCCTTCTGTTCCAACGACTACCTCGGACTGGCCGCTGACCCGCGGTTGGCGGAGGCGTTGACGCGCGGCGCTGCGCGTTACGGCACCGGCAGTGGTGCCGCGCACCTGATCAGCGGCCACAGCAAGGCACACCACGCGCTCGAAGAGGAACTGGCGGCATTCACCGGCCGACAGCGTGCCCTGCTGTTTTCGACCGGCTACATGGCCAATCTCGGCGTGATCAGCGCATTGCTCGGGCACGGCGACAGCGTGTTCGAGGACCGACTCAATCATGCCTCGCTGATCGACGGCGGTCTGTTGGCGCGCGCGAGGCTCAGGCGCTACGCCCACGCCGACGCGGATGCGCTGGCGGGCCAGCTCGATGGTGCCGAAGGACGCAAGCTGGTCGCCACGGACGGCGTGTTCAGCATGGACGGCGACGTGGCCCCACTGGCGGCACTGGCCGGCGTGTCTGCCGGGCAGGGTGCCTGGCTGATGGTCGACGACGCCCACGGGATCGGTGTGCTCGGCCCGCAGGGACGGGGCAGCATCGCCGCCGCCGGACTGGGCGAGGACGAGGTGCCGATTCTGATGGGCACGCTGGGCAAGGCACTCGGCACCGCGGGGGCATTCGTGGCCGGCAGCGAGGAGCTGATCGAGACGCTGATTCAGCTGGCGCGTCCTTACATCTACACCACGGCGATGCCACCAGCGATTGCCGAGGCCGCAAGGGCGAGTCTGCGCATTGCCGCCGACGAGGAGTGGCGGCGCGAACGTCTGCTCGGCCTGGTGCAGCGCCTGCGACACGGCGCGCAGCGGATCGGCCTCGATCTGATGCCCTCACAGACGCCCATTCAGCCACTTCTGTTGGGTGACAGCGACCGCGCGACGCGCTGGAGCGGGGCGTTGCAGCGCCAGGGGATCCTGGTCAGCGCGATCCGTCCGCCGACGGTGCCCGAGGGTATGGCGCGCTTGCGGATCACCGTATCGGCCGCACACACCGCTGCACAGGTCGATGTGCTGCTCGAGGTGCTGGCGGAGATCGCTGCGGAGGAGGCGCGGTGAGCGTCTATTGGTCTCGTGCGGGAAGCGGCGCGCCACTGGTACTGCTGCACGGTTGGGGCATGAATGCGGCCGTGTGGGAGCCGCTGTTGCCCCGCCTGACCACGCACTTCGAGGTGACGGTGATCGAACTGCCGGGCCACGGTGGCAGCAGCGCTGCGTCGGCGGCGGATCTTGACGATTGGGCGCTGCGCTGCGTTGCGGTCGCGCCACCGCAGGCGCACTGGGTCGGCTGGTCGCTGGGCGGGCAGGTGGCCCTGCAGGTCGCGCTTCGTGCGCCGTCCAGAATCACAGGGCTGTCCCTGATTGCCACCACGCCGCGCTTCGTTCAGGGCGCGGACTGGTCGTGCGCGATGCCGAGCGATACGTTTCGCGCTTTCGCCTCCACACTGGGCGACGACCCCGGCGCCACGCTGCTGCGTTTCCTCGGCCTGCAGGTGAAGGGTGCGGAACATGCCCGCGATACTCTGCGGCTGCTGCGCGCCGAACTGGCGGAGCGTCCGCCGGCCAGCGAGACCGGCCTGACCCAGGGCCTGACGTTGTTGCTGCAGACCGACCTGCGGGCCGCCCTGCCAAATCTGCAATGCACCACCCAGTGGCTGCTGGGCTCGCGCGACACGCTGGTTCCGCTGCAGTTGGGAGAGGTGTTGCGCGTCATGCTGCCGAAGGCAAGGGTCGATGTGGTTGACGGGGCGGGGCATGCCCCCTTTCTGTCACACCCTGACGTCTGTCTCGGGTTGCTCCTCGAAGCCGCCGCCTGATCGATGAGCCGGAGCGACCCCCCCATGCTGGACAAGGAAAAGGCGCGCCAGAGCTTCGGACGGGCCGCGCCGCTGTACGACGAGACCGCGGTACTGCAGCTGGAGATCGGTCAGCGTATGCTCGAACGCCTCGATTACGTCCGCATCGAGCCCCGGGTGATACTGGATATAGGTTGTGGCACTGGCGCGCTGACCGGGGCCCTGATGCGGCGGTATCCCAAGGCCGAGGTCGTGGCGCTGGATTTCGCCCTGCCAATGTTGCAGCGCACGAGACAACGTGGTCGCTGGCTGCGGCGGCCACGCTGCCTGTGCGCCGATCTCGACGCGTTGCCGCTGGCCGACCAGAGTGTGGACCTGGTCTTTGCCAATGCCGCGCTGCAGTGGAGCGCCCGTCCCGCGGATGCCTTTGCCGATATCG
Source organism: Chromatiaceae bacterium (assembly GCA_024235315.1). Taxonomy (GTDB): domain Bacteria; phylum Pseudomonadota; class Gammaproteobacteria; order Chromatiales; family Chromatiaceae; genus Thiosocius. Next base: position 8,199 of record JACKMP010000007.1, read on the forward strand.
CCCGCGTGCTCAGGCCCGGTGGGCTGTGCATGTTCAGCAGTTTCGGACCGGACACACTGCATGAGCTGCGTGCCGCCTGGGCCGAGGTCGACCCGGGCGATCACGTACACCACTTCATCGATATGCACGACTACGGTGACATGCTGATGGCCGCCGGCCTTGCCGACCCGGTGATGGACGTGGACCGCATGACGCTGACCTATGGCGACGCCATGCAGCTGATGCGCGAGATCAAATTGATTGGCGCAGGCAACGCCAGCAGCCAGCGCGAGCGTGGGCTGATGGGGCGTTCGAAAATCGCCCGCGTGTGCGCGGCATATGAGCGGTTTCGGGGTTCAGACGGTCGCCTGCCGGTGACCTACGAAGTGGTGCACGGGCATGCCTGGGGGCCGATGCAGCGCCACGTCGGCGGCGAGACACGGGTCGCGATAGACGTGTTGCGGCCGCGCCGGTGAACCGCGGGGTCTTCGTCACCGGTACCGACACCGGCTGCGGAAAGACACACGCGTCTGTGACGTTGATTCGCGCGCTGCGTGCCCGCGGTCTGCGCGTGACCGGATTCAAACCGGTGGCGGCCGGCGCCGACTGGTGCGACGGGGAATGGCGCAACGACGATGCCTCGGCGCTGCTGGCGGCGAGCGGCCTTGATCTGCCTTACGCGACGGTGAACCCTTATTGCTTCGCCCCGGCGATCGCCCCCCACCTCGCTGCGGCCGAAGAACGCGTTACGGTCTCACCCGGTCCGATCAATGCCGCGTTCGCGAAGTTGTGCGGCGCGAGCGATTTCGTGGTGGTCGAAGGCGCCGGCGGCTGGCGCGTCCCCTTGGGCCCGGACCTCGATATCCAGCGCCTGGCGCTGGTGCTTGGTCTGCCCGTCATATTGGTGGTCGGGCTGCGTCTCGGCTGTCTCAACCATGCCGTGCTCAGCGAGCAGGCGATCAAGGCCAGTGGGGCCGTGTTTCTTGGCTGGGTCGGTTCCCAGGTCGACCCGGAAATGCCCCGTTTGCGGCAAAACATCGCCACCCTCGAATCCATTTTGCCTGTCCCCTGCCTGGGGATACTGCCCCACGTTGATGCCGCCGGCGCAGCCGATTGCGCCTCCCCTATCGCGATCGACGCCGTCCTGGGGCTGTAACTGGCACGTCCAGCCATAGCGGCCATGCTTTGAAATTGACGTAAATCAATGACCACTAATATTAGAAAAGCTGTATACCATAAAAAGATTTTTTTCTGATCTGCATCAAATTTGCTTGGAACTACGTGGGGCCCGCGATACCCTGCGCAGCGGAAAAAACAGCCTCGCACTGTTGTTTCTCGGCGCATGTTGCGTGAATCCGCTGGGAATTAGGCCGATGGTGACGTCCGACAGTTGTCCCGATACGCAGGTGCGTCGGGTGGTCATCCGGCCAAACCGCTCGTTGAGTTGGCGCCAGTCGATGGTGTTTCTTGGTGCCATTTCGGTGCCCTTGCTGCTGATCTCCGGTGTGCTCGCAGTGCGTGGTTATTGGCTCATCCTGCCGTTTGCCGGGCTGGAGCTTGCGGCGTTGTTTGCGTGCATCTACGTGGTGTCGCATGCCGCTCAGCGCTGTGAGGTGATCTCCATCGGTGCGTCGGTGGTGACGGTGGAGAAGGGCAGGGCGCGCGGCCGCTGCGACGACGCGGGCGGCCCGGAAGAGCGCACAGAATTTGCGCGCGGCTGGGTCCGCGTGGACCTGACCGGCGTGACCGGGCATTGGTACCCGAGGCGCCTGTGGATCGGCGCTTCAGGCCGGCGGGTCGAGATCGGGGGATTCCTGGTCGACGACGAGAAGGCCGACCTTGCGGCGGAATTGCGCAAGCTGCTGTCCGCATAGAGATCGACGGCGTCGCCGGAAGCGGCGCCTGGTGAATTCGAATAAAGATTAAACAATTCGGGGGGACCGAAGCTGTGAGAGTGATGCATAAGCTGGCCGGCATATCGTCGGCGTTACTGGTCGGGGCGTTCACGTCAGCGAAAGCTGACTTCGCGCTCAACATGCGGGAGGGAGTCACCTCGACCAGCCAGAGCGTGTACGACCTGCACATGATCATCTTCTGGGTGTGCTGCGTGATCGGCATCGTGGTGTTCGGTGCAATGATCTACTCGATCGTCAACCACCGTAAATCCAAGGGTGCCGTGGCTGCGCAGTTCCACGAGAGCACCACCATGGAGATCCTGTGGACTGTGGTGCCGATCGTGATCCTGGTCAGCATGGCCATTCCCGCGACCAGTACCTTGCTGGCGATGGAGGACACCAGTGATGCGGACATGACGGTGAAAGTCACCGGGATCCAGTGGAAATGGAAGTACGACTATGTCGACGGTGACGCATCCGGGATCTCCCTGATCAGCTCGCTCGATGCCAGGCACAACGAAGCGCGTCTGCTCGGCGCCAAGGCGGATCTGAGCCAGTTTGGCGACCACTATCTGATGGAAGTCGACAACCCGCTGGTCATCCCGACCGGTAAGAAGGTGCGGTTCCTGCTGACTGCGGCGGATGTCATTCATTCGTGGTGGGTGCCGGATCTGGGGTGGAAGAAGGATGCGATTCCCGGTTTCGTGAACGAGGCCTGGACCAAGGTGGACCAGCCGGGGGTGTATCGCGGCAAGTGTGCCGAACTGTGCGGAAAGGACCATGGCTTCATGCCGATCGTCGTCGTCGCGAAGGCGCCGGAAGACTATGCCAAGTGGGTGGCGGAGCAGAAGAGCGTCGCCGAAGCGGCGGCGGCTTCCGCTGATCGTGAATGGACCAAGGACGAGCTGCTTGCGAAGGGTGAGCAGGTCTACACCACCAACTGCGCGGCTTGTCACCAGGTCAACGGCCAGGGTGTGCCGCCGGCGTTCCCGGCGCTGGCCGGCAGCGCGATCGCCAACGGTGATGCGGCCGCCCATATCAGCCTGGTGCTGAATGGCAAGGCGGGTACCGCGATGGCGGCCTACCGCAACATACTCAACGATGCAGATCTGGCCGCGGTTATATCGTACGAGCGCAACGCCTGGGGCAACAGCGCCGGTATCGTTCAACCTGCTGCGATCAAGGCAGCCCGTTAAGCAGAAATTCTGAGGGGAGTCTCAAGATGAGTACCGCTACAGCAACTCACGACGATCATCACGATCATGGGCCGGCCAAGGGCCTGATGCGGTGGGTAACCACCACCAACCACAAGGACATCGGTACCCTGTACCTGTTGTTTGCGCTGGTGATGTTTTTCATTGGCGGCGCCATGGCCATGGTCATCCGGGCCGAGCTGTTCCAGCCTGGCATGCAGGTGGTAGACCCGCAGTTCTTCAACTCAATGACCACAGTGCATGCGCTGGTGATGATCTTCGGTGCAGTCATGCCGGCCTTCACCGGGTTGGCCAACTGGCTGATTCCGATGATGATCGGCGCGCCGGACATGGCACTTCCGCGCATGAACAACTTCTCGTTCTGGATCCTGCCGTTCGCGTTCTCGCTGCTGTTGTCCACCTTCTTCATGAATGGTGGCGGCCCGGCCGGTGGTTGGACCATCTATCCGCCGCTGTCGCTGCAGATGGGCGATGGTTTTCCGTTCATGATCTTCGCGATCCACCTGGCCGGCATCTCGTCAATCATGGGTTCGATCAATATCGTGGTCACGATCCTCAACATGCGCGCACCGGGCATGACCCTGATGAAGATGCCGCTGTTCGTGTGGACCTGGCTGATCACCGCCTACCTGCTGATCGCCACCATGCCGGTGCTGGCCGGTGCGGTGACCATGCTGTTGACCGACAAGTTCGCGGGTACCAGCTTCTTCAGCGCGGCAGGCGGTGGCGACCCGGTGATGTATCAGCACATCTTCTGGTTCTTCGGGCACCCCGAGGTGTACATCCTGATCCTGCCGGCTTTCGGCATCGTGTCGGCGATCGTCCCGACCTTCGCGCGCAAGCCGTTGTTCGGCTACAGCTCGATGGTCTACGCGACGGCCTCGATCGCTTTCCTGTCGTTCATCGTGTGGGCGCACCATATGTTCACCGTGGGGATGCCGGTGGTCGGTGAGCTGTTCTTCATGTACGCGACCATGATGATCGCGGTGCCGACCGGGGTTAAGGTCTTCAACTGGGTGTCGACCATGTGGAAGGGTTCGATGACCTTCGAGACCCCTATGCTGTTCGCCGTCGGCTTCATCATCATGTTCACCATCGGTGGCTTCTCGGGCCTGATGCTGGCGATCGCGCCGGCGGATTTCCAGTACCACGACACCTACTTCGTGGTGGCGCATTTCCACTACGTACTGGTGACCGGTGCCGTGTACTCAATCATGGCGGCCGCCTATTACTGGCTGCCGAAGTGGACCGGCAACATGTATGACGAGAAGCTGGGCCAGATGCATTTCTGGATCTCGACCGTCTCGGTCAACGTCCTGTTCTTCCCCCAGCATTTCCTCGGCCTTGCCGGCATGCCGCGACGCATTCCCGATTACTCGGTGCAGTTCACCGACTGGAACATGATTTCGTCGATTGGCGGCTTCGTGTTCGGTGTTTCGCAGCTGATGTTCGCCTATGTCGTTTACAAGACGATCCGTGGTGGTGAAAAGGCGACCGATCAGGTGTGGGAGGGTGCGCATGGTCTGGAGTGGACCCTTCCGTCGCCGCCGCCCTACCACAGCTTCACCGAGGCGCCCGAGGTCAAGTAACACGCTGCCGCTCCCGTCTTCCGGATGGGAGCGGCCACAGGTGCAACGATGCAAGACGTCACTGACAAATCGAAAGCGAATATCCGGTTGGCGATCATTCTCGGGCTGGTCGCGTTCGGGTTTTTCCTGATGGGCCTCTATCTCGCATTGGGCAAAGAGGGCTGAAGGCGTGACAACTGGGCTGCAACGACGCAACGACCGGTCTTTCGCGAAGATCGCGCTGGTCGCCATTGCAATGTTCGGCTTCGGGTATCTGCTGGTCCCGCTGTACGACGTGTTCTGTGAGATCACCGGGCTCAACGGCAAGACCGGGCGCATCGACGAGACCGAGATTGCAGCGCGTTATCAGCCTGACATGTCGCGGGTCGTGACGGTGCAGTTCATCGCCAACAACAACCTGGGCATGCCCTGGGAGTTCGGACCCAGCGTCGAGAGCATGCAGGTGCACCCCGGCAAGATCTATGCGACCTCTTTCAAGGCACGCAATCCGACCGGACACGATATGGTTGGCCAGGCGGTGCCCAGCGTGGCGCCGAACAAGGCGGGCCGCTATTTCAACAAGACCGAGTGTTTCTGTTTCAACCAGCAGCCGCTGGCTGCGGGCGAGAGCAAGGACATGCCGCTGCGCTTCATCGTCGACCCAAACCTGCCGGGGGATGTGACAACGCTCACCCTGGCATACACGGTATTCGATGTGACGCAGGTGGCGATGAATTGAGCCTGTTCGGGGCACGGACCGATCGGCAGATGCGTAACCACTTCAATAAGACACAATCATTCTAGGGGGAGACATGGCACATACAGGTGACCATTACTACGTGCCACACGGCAGTCACTGGCCGATCGTCGCCAGCGTCGCGTTGACAACAGGCGTGGTGGGTGCGGCCAACTGGTTTAACGGCCACGCCTCGGGGCAGATGTTGCTCCTGCTTGGCCTCGGACTTGTCGCGTTCATGATGTTCGGCTGGTTCGGGACTGTGATCAACGAGAGCCTCAAGGGCATGTACAACGAACAGGTTGATCGCTCGTTCCGGCAGGGAATGATGTGGTTCATCTTTTCCGAAGTCATGTTCTTTGCGGCTTTCTTCGGCGCCCTGTTCTACGCCCGTGTGCTGTCTGTGCCGTGGCTGATGGGTGGCGATTTCTCGACCCACGAATACCTCTGGAAGGGATTCGGTGAGGCCTGGCCGACCAACGGGCCGGGCAATGTGGGTGGAGATTTCCAGAACATGGGTGCCTGGGGTATCCCGGCGATCAACACCCTGTTGCTGTTGACCTCGGGCGTCACCATCACGCTGTCGCACTGGGCGCTGAAGGCAAACGATCAGAAGAATACCGTCCTGTGGCTGGCCGCGACCGTTGCATTGGGCGCGACCTTCCTTGGTTTTCAGGCCTATGAGTACATCCATGCATACCACGAGCTCAACCTGACACTGGGTTCGGGGATCTACGGATCGACCTTCTTCATGCTCACCGGTTTCCACGGCATGCACGTGACGATCGGCACGATCATGTTGATTGTCATCACCTTGCGCGCAGCGAAAGGGCATTTCTCGCCCGACCACCATTTTGCGTTCGAAGGCGTGGCCTGGTACTGGCACTTCGTCGACGTGGTCTGGCTGGGGCTGTTTATCTTCGTCTACGTGCTCTGATTCGGGGTGAGGGTCCGGCCCCTGGCCGGGCCCGTCTCAACCGCGACGTGGCCGGGCTACGGCTCAGTTGCGCGATGTCTCACTTGCCGGTGAATCGGGGTAGATGCCGTGTGGTTCGATGATGCCGAAAGCGATCATTACCATCAGAAAGGCGAACAGCCCAATGGACAGGCCAATGCGCCAGGTGAGCGCACGTAGCGTACGACGTGAGTCACCCTTGTCGTTGACCAGGTAGTAAAGGCCCGAGGCCAGGCTGGCAATGATGCCGATGAATGCGAACACGATGATGATCTTGATCCACACGACTACTGCTTCCTCGTTTTGGGCCGCTGCAGTATAGCAGCCGGAAAACCTATGAAAGGCGTGTCGCTACAACTTGGCCGTTACCGCTTCGCACCGGCGCTGTGGCCCACGCTGACGTTTGGCATGCTGTTCCCGATCCTGCTCGCCCTCGGGTACTGGCAGATGGACAGGGCAGGCGAGAAGCAGGCGCTGGTCGAGCAGCGCGCCGCCGGCGAAGTCACTGCGCCGCTGGTGTTGGGTGCAGGTTCGCGACTCTCGGAATCAGACCGCTATCGACAGGCCGTGGTCCGCGGTCACTACGTGTCGGATCAGCAGTGGTTGCTGGACAATCGTGTCTATCGTGGGCAGCCGGGCTATCACGTGTTCACACCGTTTCGCCCGGACGGCGCCGACGCACCGACCCTGCTGGTGAATCGGGGCTGGGTTGCGGTCGGTGCTTCGAGGGATTTCCTGCCGGCGCTGCCGGTTGCCGATGATCATGTCACCTTGACCGGCAGGCTGGACTCCCCCGCATCGGTCGGCCTGGTGGTGGGTGAGGTGCCGCTGCACAGCGTTGCGGAAAAGGTGCTGGTGCAGTCGCTGGATGTGGCGGAGCTCGCCGATGCGCGGGGCCTCGACCTGCTGCGCTATGCACTGGTCATCGATGACGGGCAGGTGGGCGGCCTGCAGTATGACTGGTCGCCGATCCCACAGATCGGACCGGAGAAGCACCTGGGTTACGCGGTGCAGTGGTTCGGACTCGCGGTGGCCCTGCTGATCATCTACCTGGGTGTGAATACGCGTCGCAACGGCGGTGACGGAGACAAGCATGTCGAAGCCTGATGTCTCACAGGTCCGCCGCAGCCGGTTCCAGCTGGTGCTGATCTTCGCTCTGTTCCTGCTGCCACCGGTCAGTGCCTGGGTCGCGTGGAAATATCTCGGTGAACAGGGGGTCGGCGCGACCACCAACGCCGGCTCCCTGATTTCGCCGGCAAGGCCGCTGTCGCCGCTCGGCCTGGCCGGGGCGGGTGGCATGCCGATGGACGACGGAGAGTGGCGGGGACGCTGGACCTATGTGATCTTCGCTCCCTCCGATTGCGCCGAGCGCTGTCAGCAGCAGCTCTATATCACGCGCCAGGTCCGTCTCGCGATGAGCAAGGACATCCCGCGTGTGCAGCGTCTGTTGGTGCTGGATCAGGCGCCGCCGGCGACCCTGGTACAGCAACTGGGGAGTGATCACGCGGACCTGCATTGGGGGGTGCGCGGCGAGCGCTCCACCACGCCGCTGCGTGAATTCAGCGGTGATGGTTTCGCAGCGGACGGCGCCCATTTCTTCCTTGTCGACCCGCTCGGCAATCTGATGATGCATTACAGTCTCGATGTCCCCGCCAAGGGGATGATCAGGGATCTGCAAAAGTTGTTGAAAATATCGCAGGTCGGATAGTCCATGGCATATCACCGCTTCGTCATCGTCACCTGTGTTCTTGCTTTTGCCGTGATTCTGCTGGGCGCCTATACGCGGCTGGCCGATGCCGGCCTCGGCTGTCCCGACTGGCCGGGTTGCTACGGACACCTGACTGTCCCACCGACCGAGGCGCACGTGGCCGACAAGTCCTACCTGGAGCAACGCGCACTCGAGCCCTCCAAGGGCTGGAAGGAGATGGTGCATCGCTATTTTGCCGGTACCCTCGGCCTGTGCATCCTGGGCATAGCGATCTGGTCGTGGCGGCGCCGTGGCGCCAACCCGGACCAGCCTGTCTGGCTGCCGACGCTGCTGCTCGCGCTGGTGGTGTTTCAGGCCGCGCTCGGCATGTGGACAGTCACACTGCTGCTCAAGCCGATTGTCGTGATGGGGCATCTACTGGGCGGGTTCGCCACCTTCGGGCTGCTGGTACTGCTGGCGTTGCGCAGCGCTCCGCGCCGGCCGCCGGCAACGGACGGCAGGTGGCGTACGGCCGCGGCGGCCGGACTGCTGATCCTGGCGCTGCAGATCGCGCTGGGTGGCTGGACGAGTTCAAACTACGCGGCGCTGGCCTGCCTGGATTTTCCGACCTGCCAGGGAAGCTGGGCGCCCGACATGGATTTCGACGAGGCCTTCGTGATGTGGCGCGGCCTGGGGGTCAACTACGAATACGGCGTGCTTGAACATCCGGCGCGCACGGCGATCCATGTCACCCATCGCATCGGTGCACTGATCACGTTCCTTTTTCTGGGCTGGCTGGTGATCGCCATCCTGCGGGCTGGCGGGCCCCTGGTCGGGGCCGCACTGCTGGTCGGCGGCCTGCTGCTGCTGCAGGTCGGACTGGGAATCGGCAATGTCCTGCTGCATTTGCCTTTGACAGTTGCGACGGCACACAATGGCGTGGCTGCGCTGCTGCTTGTTTCACTCATCTACCTGAACTATCGATTATGGCGACAACCGTACTGAAGACGACGCATGCCCGCTGGCGGGAATACCTGGAGCTGTGCAAGCCGAATGTCGTTGCACTGATCGTGTTCACCGCGGTCGTCGGCATGCTGCTCGCAGCCCCCGGCATGGTGCCGCTGGATGCCCTGGTTTTTGGCACCCTGGGCATCGGGCTGGCCGCAGGTTCGGCTGCCGCAATCAATCATGTCGTCGACCGCAAGATCGACGCCATCATGGGCCGCACGCGCGGCCGGCCGCTGCCGCAGGGCTCGGTGAATACGCGCGATGCGCTCGTGTTCGCCCTGGTCATCGGTGCGATCGCGATGGCCATGCTGTGGCTCCTGGTCAATCCCCTTACTGCGCTGTTGACCTTTCTGTCGCTGATCGGCTATGCCGTGATCTACACCATGTATCTCAAGCGCGCGACGCCGCAGAACATCGTCATCGGCGGTGCAGCCGGTGCTGCACCCCCGGTCCTGGGATGGGCCGCGGTCACCGGCAGCGTGGACCCGGGCGCGCTGTTGCTGTTTCTGATCATCTTCACATGGACGCCGCCGCATTTCTGGGCGTTGGCGATCCATCGCGCCGAGGAGTACCGCAAGGTCGACATGCCGATGCTGCCGGTGACCCACGGCAACGATTTCACGCGGCTGCAGATCCTGCTGTACACGGTCCTGTTGCTGGTGGTGACCCTTTTACCCTACGGCTACGGCATGAGTGGCGGTCTGTATCTGGGCGGGGCAATGGTACTGGGTCTGGGCTTTCTTTATTACGCTGTTCGGCTGTACCGGGACGATGATGACCGCATGCCGATGCGCACCTTCGGCTACTCCATCGTCTACCTGATGGCGTTGTTCGCACTGCTGTTGGTCGATCACTATGTGCCACATATCATGTCGCTGATTGGCTGATTCTCCCGCACCGGGCATTGAGTGCACATTGCGACTGAAACGCGGTCGTGATTCAACTAAGCTTGCCGATGCCCTGTTCCAATTCATACGCATAAGAATTGACTAATATTCTGTGCTCGACTAGAATCCGCCGTCGCTTCGACGTCGTCGATGCCAGTGGTCAAGCAGCCTTTTTGTCGTCACGGAAGGATGGGCAGGCCGCGTTCGGGTGTCAGGCCGGGCATTGCCAATGCGACGGCGGTGAAATAAAGGCTTGGCGGGTACGTCTTAGCTGAGTCGCATTTCGTCTATCGCGCTTTGTTTCGCCGCCGCACGATCTCCGAGTGGCGATGGGGTCAAAGGTTAGCCAGGGGGATTTACATGGCGCATTCTGCCGCTGCTGCTACGACGCAGTACAACTACGACATCATCAAGAAGTTTGCCCTGATGGCGCTGGTGTGGGGGCTGCTCGGTATGTCTGCGGGTACCTACATCGCGGCAGAACTGGCATTCCCGTTCCTGAATTTCGATATCGCCGAGATCACCTTCGGCCGCCTTCGCCCGGTTCACACCACGCTGGTCATTTTCGGATTCGGCGGCAGCGCGCTGTTCGCCACTTCTTATTACGTGGTGCAACGCACCAGTCAGGCCCGTCTCGCCAGCGACTGGATGGCCAATCTGACGTTTTGGGGTTGGCAGTTGAGCGTGCTGATCGGGATCATCGGCTACATGAACGGGATCACCGAAGGCAAGGAGTACGCCGAGTTCCCCTGGTATGTCGATCTGCTGATCACCGTCACCTGGGTGCTGTACCTGCTGGTGTTCGTGATGACGCTGATGCGTCGTTCGCAGCCGCATATCTATGTCGCCAACTGGTTCTACCTCGCTTTCATCCTTGCCACTGCGATTCTTCATGTGTTTCGAAACCTGTCGGTGCCGGTCGGGCTGTTCAACACCACGTCGTACAGTCTGTATTCCGGTGTACAGGACGCGATGGTGCAGTGGTGGTACGGCCACAACGCCGTGGGCTTCTTCCTGACCGCAGCCTTCCTCGGCATGATGTACTACTTCGTGCCGAAGCAGGCCGGCCGGCCGATCTATTCATACCGTCTGTCGATCATCCATTTCTGGGCACTGTCATTCATGTACATGTGGGTGGGCGGTCACCATCTGCACTGGACCGCGCTGCCAGACTGGGCCTCGTCGCTGGCGGCGGCATTCTCGATCATGCTGCTGCTGCCGTCGTGGGGCGGCATGATCAACGGCATCATGACGCTGTCCGGTGCCTGGGATAAGCTGCGTACCGATCCGATCATGCTGTTCCTGATCACGGCGCTGTCGTTCTATGGGATGTCGACCTTCGAAGGGCCGATGATGTCGCTCAAGAGCGTCAATGCGCTGTCGCACTACACCGACTGGACCGTGGGCCACGTCCACTCCGGTGCACTCGGCTGGGTCGCGATGATCTCTTTCGGTTCCTTCTATCACCTGATCCCCCGACTGTGGGAGACCCGGTTGTACAGCGTGAAGCTGGTGTATGTGCACTTCTGGCTCGCCACCATCGGCATCGTGCTGTATATCGCCTCGATGTGGGTTTCCGGTATCGGGCAGGGCCTGATGCTGCGTGCCTTCGACGACTACGGCAACCTGGCCTACACGTTCATCGAATCGGTCGTATTCATGCACTGGCCGCTCGTCGTGCGCATGATCGGCGGCATGTTCTTCGTGTCCGGGGTGGTGGTCATGGCGGTCAACGTCGCAATGACCATCCGTAATGCCAAGTTGGAGCAGGCGGCGCTGGAGGCCAAGATCGCGGCCAAGATGGCGAAGGCCGGTGCCTGAGGAATTCAAGCAATGAAACTGTCTCACGAAAGCATTGAAATCAACGCCGGTCTGATGATCGTGCTGACACTGATCGCCATCTCGATCGGTGGGCTGGTCGAAATCGTGCCGCTTTACTACATCAAGGACACGATCGAGAAAGTCGACGGCGTGCGTCCCTACACGCCGCTGGAGCAGCGCGGTCGCGACATCTACATCCGCGAGGGCTGCTATACCTGCCACTCGCAGATGATCCGCCCTTTCCGCGACGAGCACATGCGTTACGGTCACTACTCGCTGGCGGCCGAGTCGAAGTATGACCACCCGTTCCAGTGGGGTTCGAAGCGCACCGGGCCGGACCTCGGCCGTGTGGGCCGCAAGTACTCCAACGCCTGGCACACGCAGCATCTGAACAACCCGCGTGACGTTGTTCCGGAATCGATCATGCCGAACTACCCGTGGCTGCTGCGCAACGAACTCGATTACTCGGATGTCGCGGACCGCATGCGGGCACTCAAGATCGTCGGCGTGCCCTACTCGGAAACCGAGGAGGAGTACCTGGCCAATGTCGAGCAGTTCGGCGCGGCGATGGCCGATCAGTTCGACATCAACAGGGCGGATCAGAACCTGTTGGCGCAGGCACAGTCAGAGGACTGGGACGGTGACCGCACCCGCCTCACTGAAATGGATGCCCTGGTGGCGTACCTGCAGGTACTTGGCACCATGGTCGACTTTACCCAGTACGACGAAGGCTATTTCGCGGAATTCCGCTGAAGACCTTCGGTATCGAATAGACCAGGAGCAGATGCACAATGATGCAATGGCTGTCGAACATGGAGAATACCAAGCCGCTGGCGCTGGTGATCTTCTTCGTGGTCTTTGTCGGCATCCTGCTCTACGTCTTCGCCAACAAGAAGCGCTCGAAACGCCTCGAGTCCTACAAGAACATCCCGTTTCTCGAGGACGACGAGGCTGGCGAACAGAAAGATAAGGATTCGCGCAATGGCTGAACAGAATCAGGGCAAGGCCGTACAGACCACCGGTCATGCGTGGGACGGTGATCTGCAGGAGTTCAACAATCCGCTGCCACGTTGGTGGCTGTGGACCTTTTACGCCACCGTCGTGTTCGCGGTGATCTACTGGATCTGGTACCCCGCATGGCCGGTGGCCGACAGCTTCACCAAGGGCATCGGTACCGTCACCTACCAGCGCGACGGCAAGGAAGTCACGACGCACTGGAACACGCGCGCCGAGTTGATCGAGGAGATGCAGACCGGCAGTGAGACCCTGAAACAGCAGGCCTATCTGCAGAAGGTGGCGGCGGCCTCCTACGAAGAGATCGTCAACGACCCCGACATGATGGCATTCACGCGCTCGACGGCGAAGGTGCTGTTCGCCGACAACTGTGCGGCCTGCCACGGGGTCGGCGGCACACCGGCCAAGATCGGCCTGTATCCCAACCTGCGTGACGACGCCTGGCTATGGGGTGGTGATATCGCCAGTATCGAGAGGACCATTCGCGAGGGACGCCACGGGTTCATGCCGGCATTCGGCCAGGTGTTGGCCGAGGACAAGCTCGAACAAGTGGCGCACTATGTGCTGAGCCTGTCCGGTCACGCCGTCGACAGTGCCAAGGCGGATCTCGGCCGGGCTATCTTTCAGGGCAAGGAAGGTGGCTGCTATTACTGTCATACCGAGTCAGGCACCGGCATGGCCTCGCAGGGCGCGGCCAACCTGACCGATGCGATCTGGACCGTGGCCGACGTACCTGGCGCGGCGGACGACAAGGCGCGCATCGACGCGGTCGAGGCCGTGGTGCGTGACGGGGTCCACCGCCAGATGCCGGCCTGGAGCGGGCGCCTGGACGACACGCAGATCAAGCTGTTGACGGTGTACGTGCAGAGCCTGGGTATCTGAGGCTTGCTGCCCGGTACGTCTTATTCCTTCTCCCCAAGGGGGAAGGCTAGGATGAGAGGATGAAGGTCGAACGGTTCGATGCGGATTGCCCTTGCCCCGGCTTTCTCCCGCCGGGAGAGGGGGTGATCGGCCGTAGGGTCGATTAAAGTTCGTCATGGCAGTCGTCGCCGCGGTCATGCATCTATCGGCACAGGCGGTTTAATCCGGGCCAACGCGAGTACCAACCAACCAAACAGATCCATGAGCCAATCGCAACTGTACGCGGCGCGTACCAACATTTATCCGCGCTCGGTCAGTGGTCGCTTCCGCCGCATCAAATGGGCCGTTGTGGTCCTGGCCTATGGAGTCTATTTCCTCTTGCCCTGGCTGCGCTGGGAGCGCGCGTCCGGCGCCAACCAGGCTGTCCTGTTCGACCTGGCGGGGCGGAAGTTCTACCTGTTCGACCTGGTGGTGCATCCGCAGGACATTTTCTGGCTGGCCGGCCTGCTGATGATCGCGGCCTACCTGCTGTTCTTCGTCACCGGGCTGGCCGGTCGCGTGTTTTGTGGCTATTTCTGTTTTCAGACCCTGTGGACGGATGTCTACATCCTGATCGAGCGGTTGTTGCAGGGTGAACGCCCAGCCCGTATCCGCCTGGCGGGCGCGCCCTGGACCGGCGGCAAGATCGCCAGGGTCGGCCTCACGCATGCGATGTGGCTGCTGATGGCGTTCGTCACCGGTCTGACCTTCGTGCTGTACTGGGGCGACGCACCGCAGCTGCTCGGACATTTCTTCACCGGTGAAGCCCCTTTTGCCGCCTACGCGACGACGCTGTTCCTGACCACGACGACCTATGTGATGGCCGGCATCGCGCGTGAACAGGTGTGCACCTACATGTGCCCTTATGCACGCTTCCAGGCGGTGATGTTCGACAAGGACACCATGATCGTGTCGTATGACGAGCGGCGCGGCGAGGGCAGCAGGGGGCGGGCCCGGCTCGGTCGGGAGCTCAAGACACGCGACGCACGTGCGCAGGCGGGGGTGGGTGACTGTATCGACTGCGGCTATTGTGTGCAGGTCTGCCCCACCGGGATCGATATCCGCAACGGCCTGCAGATCCAGTGCATCTCCTGTGCGCTGTGTATCGATGCCTGCGACACGATCATGGATTCACTGGGCTGGGAGCGCGGTCTGGTCGCCTATTCCTCGGAAAGACGGGCAACCACCGGCGAGCAGTTGCGCCTGCTGCGCCCCAAGGTGATCGGCTACGCTGCTGTCCTGGTGTTGGCGGTCGGTCTGCTGGCATGGAGCGTGGCGGAGCAGGCGGCATTCGACATCAGCGTGCAGCAGGTGCGGCAACCGATTTATGTACAGTTGTCGGATGGGCGCATCCAGAACAGCTACGAGATCAAGGTCAACAACAAGACCAACAGGGCGTTGACGCTGCGCTTTCGTGCGCAGGGCCTGCCCACGGGCGCGGAACTCGACTTCGGGCGCTTCGAAGAGGTCAGTCTGCAACCCGAGCAGCGCCTGCGCCTGGCCGCGAGTGTGCGCCTGATGCCCGCTGAGTTCGACGGTCACAGCCACCCGTTCGAACTGGTTGCCGAGCCACAGGGAGGTGCCGGGATTCCGCCCGTGAGCCATCCCAGCGTGTTTTTCGTCCCGCAGAAGGCGCAGGGGCGCTGAGATGGTTGTGGACTTGGCGCTCTACATTCGATTGGGGCTGGTCGCGGCGTCTTCGACGGGCCGGTCTGCACGCGGCGGTCCTGCCTGGGGGCTGTCGGCGTGACCGCGTCGGCCATACTCCTAATGATAGGCGGCGGCGTGATTGCCGAGGTCGCCGTGTTCTTTCTGCTTCGTGCGCTGTTGGGTTTAAGTGGCAAGGCCGGCGCCATGGCGGTCGGCCTGCTGGCGGTCCTGGTCTACGTGCCCTGGGCCATCCTGACCTGGCCCGGTGCCGACATTTTTGCTATTCACCTGGCGATCTATCTCACCGTTGCTTATGCACTCGGCATGGTCGGCGGAAGCATGGGGCGGCAGTGGCACTGGGCGCCGGCCCTGATCGTCGGTTTCTTCGTGGTCGTGATTGCGACCAACGTGGTGTTTCTCGGTGTCGCGGAGCAGGGCATCACTGGCGCCTTCGCCAGACTCCTGCCCGAGCCGCAGGGTGCCGAGGTCGCCGATTCACGCTTCCCGGGCACCGTCTCACACGACTTTCAGAAGAAAGAGGCGCTGTACAACGACTATCTGCAACAGGTCGAGGCGCAGCAGTCGCGTGGCTGGCAGGTGCGCAAGGGGTGGCTCTTCAGGCCGGTGGCCGGACAGCCGGCGACCTTCATGCTGACCGTCAGCGACAGGGACGGGGATCCCGTGACCGGCGCCGTGGTCAGCGGGCGCTTCCTGCGCACATCCAACAGCCGCGATGACTTCGACTTCGGCATGGTCGAGGGTGCGCCGGGCGAGTACCGTGTTGACCTGGAGATGCCGCTGCACGGCTTGTGGCAGCTGGTGCTGCAGGTTCGGCGTGGCGATGATCTGCACGAGATCAGGGCCGAGACCTCCGTCGCCGATGCCCGGGGGACCAATTGACCATGACCGCACAGAGTTGCTTCCATTGCGGTCTGCCGGTACCTGACGGTGCCGACTATCGTGTGACCATTGATGGCAGTGAGCGCGCGATGTGCTGTCATGGCTGCCAGGCCGTCGCCCAGGCGATCGTCGATGGCGGGCTGACCTCTTTCTACCAGCACCGTGAGACGCCCTCGCGCCGCCCCGAGGACCTGGTGCCCGAGGCGCTGCGCCGCTTCGAGCTCTATGACCAGCCGGCACTGCAGCAGAGCTTCGTGCAGGCCGATGCCGCATCGACCAAGACAGCATCGCTGATCCTCGAGGGCATCACCTGCGCCGCCTGCATCTGGCTCAACGAGCGCCATGTCAACGCCCTGCCGGGCGTACTCGATTTCTCCGTCAACTACAGCACGCATCGCGCACGCGTGCGTTGGGACGACAGCCAGGTCCACCTGTCCGACATCCTCAAGGCGATCAGCGAGATCGGCTATGTCGCCCATCCGTTCGACCCGGGCCGCCAGGAGGCCGTGTACAAGAAGGAGAAATCGGCGGCATTGCGGCGACTCGCCGTCGCAGGACTCGGCGCGATGCAGGTCATGATGCTGGCGATCGCGATGTATGCCGGTGACTACAGCGGCATGGAGTCGGGCCTGCGCGTGTTCATGCGCTGGGTCAGCCTGCTGCTGACGATCCCGGTGGTGCTGTATTCGGCGAGCGGTTTCTTCGTCACCGCGTGGCGCGACCTCAAGCGCCGCCACCTTAGCATGGAGGTGCCGGTCTCGCTGGCGATCGGTGGTGCGTTCAGCGCCAGCGTCTGGTCGACCCTGACCCATGGCAGCGAGGTGTATTTCGACTCGGTGTGCATGTTCGCATTCTTCCTGCTGACCAGCCGTTACCTCGAAATGGGGGCGCGCCATCGCGCCGGCGAGGCAGCGGAGGAGCTGGTCAAGCTGTTGCCGGCCACCGCCAATCGCCTGACCGACGACGGTGAGGTGGTGGTGGCGGTTTCCGAACTGGCGCCGGGCGACCGCGTTATGGTGCGTCCCGGCGAGACCATTCCTGCCGACGGCGTGGTCAGCGAGGGGCGCAGCTCGGTCGACGAGTCGTTGTTGACCGGCGAGAGCCTGCCGCGGCCGCGCAGCGTCGGCGACGAGCTGGTCGGCGGCAGCGTCAACGTCGAGAGCCCGCTGGTGTTGCAGGTGGAGAAGGTCGGCGAGGACACCCTGGTATCGGCCATCGTGCGCCTGCTCGACCGTGCGCAGGCGGAGAAGCCGCGCGTCGCACAACTTGCCGATCGGGTGGCTGGCTGGTTCGTCGCCGTGCTGTTGACCGTCGCGGTCGTCGTTGCCCTGTGGTGGTTCTTTCATGCCCCGGAGCACGCGTTCGCCATCACGCTGTCGGTGCTTGTGGTGACCTGCCCGTGTGCGCTGTCGCTGGCCACGCCGACGGCGGTCACTGCGGCCTCCGGGGCGCTGACACGGATGGGACTGCTGACCACGCGTGGTCATGCGCTGGAGACCCTGGCCAAGGTGAGCCATGTGCTGTTCGACAAGACCGGCACGCTGACGCGCGGCATCCTGCAGCTGTCCAGCGTCGAGGTGCTGGCGCCGGGCCGGACGGACAGGTCGCGCTGCCTGGCGCTGGCCGCGGCGCTGGAGAGCGGTTCTGAACACCCGGTCGCCCGTGCACTGGCGGCACACGCTGCCGGACCCGCCCTGAGGGTCAGCGATCTCACCGCGCTGCCCGGGCAGGGGATGGAGGGCGAGATTGACGGACAGCGTTATCGCGTCGGCAATCCTCGATATGTCGCCGCCATGAGTGCCGTCGATGTCCCAGAGATGGAAGATAGCGATGCGACTCAGGTCCTGCTCGGCGACGCGGAGGGCATCCTGGCCCGCTTCCAGCTGCGCGACGAATTGCGTGCGGATGCAGATGTCGCGATCGCACGTCTGCGTGAACTCGGTCTCGAGGTCGAGATCCTGAGCGGCGATGCACCCGGTGCGGTCGCCAGGGTGGCGTCCCAGCTGGCGGTCAGGCATGCGCGGTCGGGGATGCGCCCGGACGACAAGCTGGCGCGCGTGCGTGAACTCCAGTCAGAGGGGCACTGCGTCGCGATGATCGGGGACGGGGTCAACGATGCGCCGGTGCTGGCCGGGGCCGACGTGTCGATCGCGATGGGCCAGGGCGCCCAGCTGGCACATGCCAGCGCCGACATGGTCGTCCTGTCCGAGCGACTGGCGGTATTGGCCGAGGGTGTGCACAAGGCACGGGCGACGCGCGCCGTGATCAAGCAGAACCTGGCCTGGGCGATCTTATATAATCTGTCTGCTGTACCCCTGGCGGCGGCCGGTCTGGTGGCCCCGTGGATGGCCGCGATCGGAATGTCGCTCAGCTCACTGGTCGTCGTATTCAATGCTCTGAGGCTGAAGGCCTGATGTCCATTCTGTATCTGCTGATCCCGCTGGCGGTCCTCCTGATGGTCGTGGCCATCGCGTTCTTCCTGTGGACCGTGCGAACCGGGCAGTACGATGACCTCGAGGGGCCGGCACATCGCATCCTGATGGATGACGATGACCCGATGATCCCGGCCAATGCCAGACCAAAGAAGAAAAATCAGCAGACGTCGGCCGGCGAAGACCCGCCTGGCGACAAAGGGGATTAAGGAGAGCAGCCATGTCACTGACCGCGGAGAAGCCTTATGTTTACCTTTGACAATTTTGCCCTGACCATCGTCATCGCCCTCATCGCGATGGCCTGGCTGAGTTTCTTCTCGGTCATCCTCGGCGGCTGAGCCGTTTCAGAAGAGGTCGATTTCGCCCTCGCTGACGGAACGCTGGGTGACGGCACCGTCGTTGAAACGCTGGAAACGCTTCCCGGCATCGCGATGATGCTGCGCCAGTTGTGCGGCGTGCGCACGGATGGATTCCGGCTCGAAGTCGTTCAGGGCATTGCGCTGGATATCGGCAAACACGCTGATGTAATCCTCGATTGCCGCGCTATGTTGACGGGTCTGTTCGATCAGTTGGCTGGCGATGTCCTCGAACTGCAGTGAGACCACGCCCTCCATCACCAGGTGGTGAATCTTCTTCGAGATCTCTGCAATGTGTTGCGATTGCGCCGCGGCATGATTGTTGAGCGCATCGATCTCAGTCCACATCTCGGCGACATTTTCCTTCGACTGGGTGGCGACGCTGAGATCGGTGTTGGCGGCCTGATCGACCGACACATTGACCGAGGCGATGGAGACCTCGATCTCGCCGAGCAAGTGGCGGATCTGGGCGCTGAACTGGCTGGTGCGCTTGGCCAGGCTGCGCACCTCGTCCGCCACCACGGCGAAACCGCGCCCCGCGTCACCGGCGCGCGCTGCCTCGATGGCCGCGTTCAATGCCAGCAGGTCGGTCTGCGCGGTGATGGTGTTGACATCGTTGAGCATCTGGGCGGCGGCGTCCACCTGGCTGTGCATATGCGAGAAGATTTCGGCCATCCGGTCACTCGATGACTTCAGGTTCTGCACCGTATCGACGAAGCGATCGATCATGTGATCCGTCTCTTCGGTGAATTTCTTGATGCCGGCAGTCTGCGCCTGCTGCTCGTTGCTGCTGACCAGTACCAGGAGTTCCTCGACCAGTTCGCGCAACATCTCGCGTTCGCTGCCGGACTCCGCCTGCAGGCCGGTCAGGCTGCCGGTCAGTCTCGAGGTGGCATTCCGGATCACGCTCGACACCTGGTCGAGCGCTGCGCGCAGCCCATGAAACTGCCGTTCGCCTTCACCGACCACCGCGGTGGAGTTGCCTTCGTATTCCTGTATCGATGCCTTGATGTCCTGGAAGCGCAGTACTTGCCGGTCGGTCCAGCGCTGGCGCGCAAGGCGGCCGTAGAGCAGCGAGCCGATCATCGTCACCAGTGCGGCGACACCCAGGGAAATGTTGACCGGGTCGGGCAGGCCCAGTGGTGCGAGGCTGGCGGTCAGCAGAAGGGCAGCCGCGTAGAGTCCGAACTCGTCGGGGCGGAATTTCATCGGGTGCTCCACGGTTGTGTCGATGTGGCATATCGGCAACCGCTGAGAGGCCTTTAGTTCGCATGCGGCCGCAGACCGCACATACGAAGAGGCCCGCACGTGGCGGGCCTCGGGGTGGGGCGGGCGCCCTGGTGCGCCGTCAGGCCACCATGCTGCCACGCAGCTTTTTCATCGCTGCGGCTTCGATCTGGCGGATGCGCTCGGCCGAGACGCCGTACTCCGCGGCCAGGTCATGCAGCGTCTCCTTGTTCTCGTTGAGCCAGCGGCGTTGCAGGATATCGCGGCTGCGCGTGTCCAGCGATTCCAGTGCCGCGTACAGGCCCTCGCGCTCGGCATCGACGCTGTCTGCACGCTCGAGCAGCATCGAGGGTTCGTGGCGCAGGTCCGGCAGATAGGCGGCGGGCGCGATGCTCGGGCCGTCGTCATCGTCACTGTCCGTACCGTCGTAGGCCAGGTCGTAATTCGACAGGCGCGACTCCATCTCGAGCACGGTCTCGGGTTTGACCCCGAGGTCCTCGGCGACCTCTTCGACCTCCTGGCGCGAAAACCAGCCCAGGCGCTTCTTGGCGCTGCGCAGGTTGAAGAACAGCTTGCGCTGTGCCTTGGTCGTCGCGACCTTGACGATGCGCCAGTTGCGCAGGATGTACTCGTGGATCTCGGCCTTGATCCAGTGCACGGCAAAAGATACGAGGCGCACACCCATTTCGGGGTCGAAACGGCGTACCGCCTTCATCAGGCCGACGGTACCCTCCTGGATAAGGTCGCTCTGCGGCAGGCCGTAGCCACTGTAGCCACGTGCGATCTTCACCACGAAACGCAGATGGGACATGACCAGCGCACGCGCCGCAGCGAGGTCGTTGTGGTCGCGCAGGCTCACGGCGAGATCGTGCTCTTCCTCGGCGGAAAGCATCGGCAACTGGAATGCCGCGCTGATGTAGGCGTCGATATTGCCGGTCGGCAAAGTCATCGGAATGGCGAGCTGTTTTCCCATTGCCTTTTTTCCTAACCCCTTTTCCTGATTGGAATTTAGCACCGGGCGTACCCGGTTGCCAGTGCATTTTAGCAGTCCATGCGTGAGAGTGCTAACTGGCAGAAAAGTTCCGAAACGACCGCAACTCACTGTTATTCAGGTGGTTTTTTGGCGGCCCCGATTTCGCAGCCAATCGCATGCCTGTGCGGACCAGGTTCAAGCCCCGTCGATCGTTGCCGATGAATAACGGACTGCACCCAGGAGTCTTTAGTTTCCCGATGAGCTCATTGTGTCATTCAATGCTGGACGCCTGTCCCGGCGCCCTCGGGCTGTTCGACCCGCGGCATGGCCTGCTGCACGCCAATCCACGCCTGGTGGCGTTTTTTCCGGCACTGCGGGTCGGGATGGACGAAGCCGGGATGCTCGCGTGCCTTGGCGCTGCCGGGCAGGGCCGGTTGCAGGCGCACTCGCGTTTCGTCGCCGGTGCCGATGACGCACTGTGCGGCATCCAGGTCAGCGCCTTTCGACACGAAGACGCCGAGTATTGGCTTTTCAGCGCCACGCCGATCGCCGCGCAGCAACAGCTCAAGCGCGGCCTGCGGTCGGTCCTGGCCGACGTTCAGGACGGGGTGCTCGACGGGCGGATCACGTTGCCGCCCGGCAAGGGCATGGCGCAGGTGGTGGGTGAGTCGCTCCAGCGCACGCTTGAGGTGGTGCGCGGGCACATCGTCGAGATCGTCGATGCGGTCGATGCCCTGGCCGGTTGCGATCTGCGGGTGCGGTTCGACAGTGAACTCGACGGTGAGCTGGGCCGGCTGAACACGCGTCTGGCGGTCACGGTGGCGAATCTGACGGAATCGATCCGTCAGACGATCGACTCCTCGCACGTCATCTCGCAGACCACGGCCGAGGTCGCGCAGCAGAATCAGCTGCTGGCCCGGCGCACCACGGAGCAGGCCGAGGCGGTACAACGCAGCAGTGCCAACATGGAGGAGCTCAGTGCGGCCGTGGCCAACGCGGCGGCGAGTGCCGAACGTGCCAATCGGCAGGGCAGGGAAACGACCCAGCTGGCCGAGTCGGGGCGTGAGGCGGTCGGGCAGGTGGTCGAGGCGATGGAGTCGATCAACCGCGGTGCCGGCGAGGTCGGCGAGATCATCGGTGTGATCAACGAGATCGCCTTCCAGACCAATATCCTCGCACTGAACGCGGCCGTCGAGGCGGCGCGTGCCGGTGAGCACGGACGTGGTTTTGCCATCGTGGCTGCCGAAGTGCGGGCGCTGGCCGGCCGGTCTGCGGCGGCGGCCAACCAGATCCGTGCCCTGATCGAGCGTTCCGGCAATACCGCCGCGAAGGGCAAGCTGCTGGCACTGGACGCGGACGCACGCATGCGCGAGATCCTCGAGGGTGTGCAGACCACCAGTGAACAGATCACCGGGATCACGCTGGCGGCGCGTGAGCAGACGCAGGGCATCGAAGACGCCAGCGCCGCACTGCGCCAGATAGACGATCTGACCCGGCAGAACCATGAACTGGTGACCCAGCTGGCGGACAGCAGCATGGAACTGGACCGCCAGGCACGCTATCTGACCGAGGCGGCGGGCATCTTCCACCTGCCGGATGACGAACTCAGCCACCCCTTGCACCGCGAGGCCGAGGCGGCGGCGGTCGCGACCGCGTCGGAAATAGGCCGGGCGCTCGAAAAAGCCATCGCCGACCGACGCATCACTGCGGATGCGGTGTTCGATTTCAGCTATGCGGAACTGCCTGGGACCAATCCGCAGAAACACACGACACCGTTTGACGACCTGACGGACAGCCTGTTTCCCGCGATTCAGGAGGCGCTGTTGCGCGAGCATCCGGTGTTCGTCTACGCGATCGCCGCCGATTTCAACGGCTATGTGCCGACCCACAACGACAAGTTCTGTCAGCCGCTCACCGGCGACTACGACAGGGACCTGGCCGGCAACCGCACCAAGCGTATCTATGCCGACCGCGTCGGGCAGCAGGTGGGCCGGCACACCCAACAACGAAAGCTGCAGATCTACCGCCGTGACACGGGCGAGCTGATGTTCGACATGTCGGCACCCATCTACGTCAACGGTCGCCACTGGGGCGGTTTCCGCATCGGTTACCGTATCGAGTGACCGCGCCCAATGGGGTGGGGATCAGATCACTGCCGATGAATGGCGGCTTTCCGGCGGGGTTGAGTCGTCTCGCAAGCAATGCTGATAGGAGATTGCGGCCAACTGCCGACCCACGACTCTCCTCCTGAGCGGTCATCCATGGGGCTGGTTCACCCAGAATCCTGCCTGAAGGCATATGAGTGCTTGTCGGCCGGAGCGGTTGTTCAGGCGCCGAGCCGGCTATAACCGCAGTGGCGCGGGTACCGGTCGTTGGCCGAGAAGTTGGCAGAATGGCCGCTTTGAACATCGGCGATTGAGTGCTCACGACCCTGAGCGGTCCTTGAGCGTTTGCTGATGAACGGCGTCAGGATCCTTTACAGCGATTCCGCCCGAATGGCTCAAATCGAGCCACTCCGGTCCCTAATGCATTGACAAATATGCGTATTGAATTGTTGGTGCGAAATTTGCTCTATCAAATCGCAGTTTCTTAGTTGCTTTAGGTAATAACTCATGAAATTCTCATTAAGGTTGCGTGCTTTACTTTCAGCCACTGCCCTGATTCTAGCCACCTGGGCGAATGTGGTTGTTGCCGGCACCATTTTTACTAATGAGGCAGCCTTTGATGCTGCAATCTCGGGTTTCAGCGTTCTCGGCACGGAAAACTTTGACAGCTTGTCACCTGGGCTGGTAGCGAACCCTTCGTCGTTCATGGGTGGTTTAATTGAGTTAGGGGGAGGCAGCCCCTCGATAATCAATACTATATCCCGATCTGCTCCAAATGAGTGGATTGGCGCCACCGGCACACCGGCGACTATTACGGGCGTTGGAGGCAGCGCACTAGGGTTTGACGCTTTCGCATTTCCCAACCGGAAGGAATTTAATGGGACGTGGACGTTCCTAACTTCCCTCGGCACTGATGTGCTTGCACAGGGGTTGAATTTCTCCTATTCGTTTCTCGGCTGGGTTGGCGCGGCAGGAGAAACACTCAGCTCAATTTCCTACTCTCCAACCGGCCGAATTGCGTTGGACGATTTGGCGGCTTACTCACGGGCGGTTCCGATACCTTCTTCATTGCTTCTGATAGGACTGGGTCTCGCCGGTATCGGCTACACGCGTAGTTGGATCAAAGCTGGTTAAACTCACCGTTGAGCGGCCGAATAGACCCCGCGATTGTGCGGGGTTTCTTATGTCCGATCGTGGCCGGTTGCACGCATTCAGCGCCCCACCCGAAAGCGGCCGCACGCAATCCATCGTGACGCCTGCGTGCGACCACAGTCACCTTGTGAGATCTCGGTCTGCTCCGAAATTTCCAGTGCCTCATCGACCTCTATCCTAAGGTACCTCACGGTGCTTTCCAGCTTGGTGTGGCCAAGTAGGAGTTGGACGGCCCGTAGGTTCTTGGTTCGCTTATAGATCAGCGTCGCCTTGGTCCGCCGCATGCTGTGCGTGCCATAGACCGTCGAATCGAGCCCGATGGCGGTGAGCCACTGCTGGACGATCCGGGCATACTGACGCGTCGAGATATGCGGCGAGTTTGCCAGACGACTGGGAAACAGATAGTTCTCCGCCTTCAGATTCGCCGTTTCAATCCATGCGGAGACAGCCGACCTCGTCGGCTCTGTCAACTCAAACTGCACCGGCCTTTGCGTCTTCCGCTGCACGACCATGGCTCTGGGCAGGATCTGATCGGCGTGCATCACGTCCCGAACCCGTAGACTCACCAGATCACAGCCGCGTAACTTGCTGTCGATTGCCAGGTTGAACATGGCCAGATCGCGGATTTGGTGTTCGGTCTGGAGGTGGAATCGAATGGCCCAGATATCCTTCGGCTTCAAGGGCGGCTTTTGGCCAACCAGCTTGCCTTTGTTCCAGGGCTCGTGGGTTTGATTGGTCTCCATGTCAGGCTCCCTCGTAGTGGATGGGAGTCTGATTGTGTCGCCGAGTCGCGGGCGGCCGCTTTCAGGCGCTCGGCTCAACTCGCACAACCGGCCGAACGGGTGCCTTTCCCCTCAATTGGTCCACGATACCCCAATGGTAATGAGAAGATATATACTATTTCAGTACTTCTCTGCTGGAGACAAGCCGTGCCGAAACAAGCTGTGTTCACGATGAAGCTGGAGCCTGAACTGCGCGATGAGTTCATGGCCGAGGCCGAGGCCTCGCACCGCCCGGCGTCCCAGGTCATGCGCGAGCTGATGCGCGAATTCGTGCAGCGCCAGCGCGAGGCCCGCGAGTACAACGCCTACCTGCGTGGCAAGGTCGAAGCAGGTCGAGGGTCGATGCGTGCCGGCCAGGGTCGCACTGACGATGAGGTCGAGGCCGAGTTCGCCGCACGCCGCGCCCAGGTCGATGCCCAGTCGTGAGGGTCATCTGGACGCCCGAGGCGCTACAGGACCGCATCGACATCTGGGACTACATCGCTGCTGAGAGCCCACAGGCGGCCGCCCGGATGGATGAGCGGTTCAGCCAGGCGGTTTCCCCGCTGACGGATCACCCGCGGATCGGCCGGCAGGGGATGGTTCCTGGCACACTGGAGCTGATCCCTCACGAGCACTACCGTCTGGTCTACGAGATCGACGGCGATACGGCTTGGATCCTGGCCCTGGTTCATACGTCTCGGCAGTGGCCGCCGGTGCACAAATGAGTGCGTTTCGCCGGTGGCCGGTAAACCAAATGCTACTTGGGTTGACTCGGGTTGAGTTAGATCGACCATCGTAGATGTGTTGATTCTTGCTGGCCGCGCAATAAAAAAGCTGCCGCTCAGTGAGCTTTGCCGGCCCACGGCCGGTTACCAGTTCATTGTGGTCGCTGTCAGGTTTGATTCCCAACGACAGCTTCGGCCGACGACTGGCCAGTGAGCACCCGCGTTGAATGGCCGCTGTACTTTGCTACCTGACGTTGAACCCTTGGCTGCTCAATCGGCAGCAACGGGTTGTGAGCACGCAATCGCCGAAGTTCAAAGCGGCCATTCGGCCAGCTTTCTCGGCTTGCGGCCGGTACCCACCAGCCATTGCGGTCATAATCGGATCGGACTCCAGACGACCGCTCCGGCCGAGCCGCCGTCGACCGACAAATCTTCCTAGGTGACTTCATTGCTAGCAGCAAGCAGCCAGTCGCCCATAATGAGCTGAATGCCTGCGCGGCCACTATGCAAGAATTTGGCTTGGCGTCGCTTGGGAAAAAGGGGCTGAGAATGAATAGGGCATGGATAGTCTGGGGCCTACTTTCTTTTCTGGATGTTCAGGCGGCCGAGTATCCTTACGACATCGCCGTTCCCAAACCGGTTTACGGAGAAAAGTGGGTTCAGATAAGTCCGGACAGACAGTGTCTCGTTGACAAAGCAGGTAACGAACTTACTTGTATTGTGGCTGAACGGGATAGAACCGAACCTCCTCCTGCTGCGACCATGTCTCGTGAGGAGGCGCGGATGGAAATGCTGAAAAGATTGAGGGAAGAACAGAAGCGCCTGTCAGACACACAACGTCCCGGCCCTTATCAGAATCCTCCAGCATTGTGGCCAGCGCCTCACGGCCGATACGCGTTATGAGCCAAAGGCCGGACCACTCTCGGGGGCGCGATGTCAGCCCCGGTACGGCCGTTACGACGCGGTCTATTCGGGTTGGATATCCGCCAGGTGCCGGCTGACCGCCAGCCATGCCCCGGCCAGGCCCAGCAGCGGGCCGCCGACCACCATCCCGAACAGGCTCAGCGGGTCGATCACGGCGAGTGAGAACTGCGACTCGTACAGGCCGGCGAGGTGCTTGACCGGTCCGTCGAGCAGGTACAGCGAGCCCAGGACCAGCGACAGCGCGATGCCCGCGCCCAGCAGGCCGTACCAGATCCCCTCGTAGAGGAAAGGGCGGCGGATGAAGGCATCGGTGCCACCGACCAGTTTGACAATCTCGATCTCGCTGTGCCGGCTCTGGATCTCCAGGCGGACGGTATTGCCGACGATCAGCAGCACTGCACCTGACAGCAGCACCGCGAGGATCACCACGCCGCGTTCGATGGTGCCGGTGATCGCACTCAGGCGTTCCACCCATTGCAGGTCGACCTGTGCCAGCTCGATCTCGCGATAGGCCTGCAGTTCCGTTGCCATCCGGCTGACCGCCTCGGCGCCTTGCACATGCTCTCGCGGGCGCACGACCACCACGGCCGGCAACGGGTTCTGGTCCAGCAGTTCGATCGCCTGGCCGAAGCCAGACAGGCCGCGGAACTCCTCGAGCGCCTGCGCGCGGTCTATCAGCCGGGTCTCGGCGACGTCCGGGCGCAGCGCGACCTGGCGTCTGACTGCCTCGGCCTGCTCGTCGCTGACGTCGTCATTGAGAAACAGCGAGATGCTCGCCGAGCCGTCCCAGGAGCTGCTCAGCTGGCGCACATTGTCGACCAGCAGGTGCAGCCCGCTGGGCATCGCCAGCGCGATGCCGATCACCGCTGCCGTCATCAGGGTGCCGATCGGGCTGCGGCTCAGTCGCCCCAGCGACGACAGCGACATCTGCGCATGGCGCAGCGCCCAGGTCGCCGGGTTGCGGTTGCGCTGGAACTTTGGTGGTTTCGCGGCGCGCGCCATCAGTGGGCCTCCGCGCTGTCGCCGGCCACGCAACCGTTGCGCAGGTTGATGATGCGCTTGTCGAAACTGTTGATCAGGTCGACGTCGTGGGTGGCGATCAGCAGTGTGACGCCAACCTGGTTGAACTGTACGAACAGCTCCATTATCTCGCGCGACAGTTCGGGGTCGAGGTTGCCGGTGGGTTCGTCGGCCAACAGGACCGGCGGTTTGCTGACCAGTGCGCGGGCGATGCCGACCCGTTGCTGTTCGCCGCCGGACAGCGTGATCGGATAGACCTTTTCCTTCTTCAGCAGGCTGACCTTGTCGAGCGCCGCGCGTACGCGGCGGTTGATCTCGGCATGGCCCATGCCGGCGACCACCAGCGGCAGCGCGATGTTGTCGAACACTGTGCGGTCGTGCAGCAGCCGGTGATCCTGGAAGATCATCCCGACCTCGCGGCGGTGGTAGGGGATGTCGCGCGTTTTGAGCTTGTTGAGGTTGCGCCCGTTGACCCACACCTGCCCGCGCGTGGCGCGCTCCAGCAGGCCGATCAGTCTCAGCAGCGTGCTCTTGCCGGCGCCCGAGTGGCCGGTGAGAAAGGCCATCTCACCGGGTTCGAGATGGAGGTCGACACCGGAGAGTCCCTCGTGACCTGTGGCGTAGCGTTTTGCGACATTGTCGAAGCGGATCATCGGCTCAGTGTCGTGGGTTTGCGCGGCCGTGACCAGCGGCGGCGCCATCCATGTCTATTCGAACAGCGCCTTGACGAACTCATCGGCATCGAAGGGCCGCAGGTCCTCGATGCCCTCGCCGACGCCGATGAATCGGATCGGTACCCCGAGCCGGTCGGCGATCGCAAAGATGATCCCGCCCTTGGCGGTGCCGTCCAGCTTGGTCAGGGTGATGCCGGTCAGGCCGACCGCGCTGTGAAACTCGACCGCCTGGTTGAGCGCGTTCTGGCCGTTGCCGGCATCGACCACCAGCATCACCTCGTGCGGGGCGTCCGGGTCGATCTTCTTCATCACCCGGGTGATCTTCGCCAGTTCGTCCATCAGGTTGGTCTTGGTGTGCAGGCGCCCGGCGGTGTCTGCGATCAGCACGTCGATCCTGCGCGCGGTCGCGGCCTCCAGTGCGTCGTAGATCACCGATGCCGAATCGGCGCCGGTCGCCTGCGCGATCACCGGGATCGCGTTGCGTTCCCCCCAGGTCTGCAGCTGCTCGACCGCCGCGGCGCGGAAGGTGTCGCCGGCGGCCAGCATCACGCTGTGGCCGGCATCCTTGTAACGCCGCGCCAGCTTGCCGATCGTCGTGGTCTTGCCGGCGCCGTTGATGCCGACCATCAGGATTACCAGGGGACGGCCGGGTGCGGGCCGGGAGTCGGGCGCCTCGATCCTGTGCAGGATGGCGGCGAGCTGCTCTCGCAGCGCGCTACCCAGTGCGGCCGGGTCGGCGAGTTCCTTGCGACGCACGCGAGCGGTCAGATCGGCGATGATGCGGCGGGTCGCGTCCACACCGACATCGGCGGTCAGCAGCAGTGTCTCGATGTCTTCGAGCAGATCGTCGTCGATCTGGCGGCTGCCGCCGAGCAGGTCACCCAGGGCATCGCTGAGATTGGCACGGGTGCGGGCCAGGCCGGCGCGCAGGCGTGCCATCAAGCCCAGCGGTTTGTCGCTGCTTTCCTCGGCCGTGGGCTGTGGGGTCTTGTTTTTGCCGAATCCGAACATGGTTTGGTGTCTGCGGGAACTGTTGGCCGGGCGGGCGGTCGATCTGCATGGGACCCCTGTCCCGTGCGTGGTTGATGCCACCTGGCCGAATTGCAAGAATCAGCGATCGATCAACACACTGTATAGTTGGCTGCGGCGCATCGTATCACCCGTTTCGTCGCCATACACCCCGGAGCCTCGATAGTGGTAACAGTTTCACCCAAGTCCCTTTTGCTCGCCTTGTTGCTGGTGCCGCTGGCGGCACTGGCCCAGGTCAGTGAATTCGAACTTAGCAATGGCATGAAGGTGGTGGTCAAGGAAGATCACCGTGCACCCGTCGTGGTGTCACAGGTCTGGTACAAGGTCGGTTCGAGTTACGAACCCGAGGGTATCACCGGGATCTCGCATGCACTCGAACACATGATGTTCAAGGGTACCGAGCGGTTTGGTGCGGGCGAGTTCTCGCGCGTCATCTCGGCGCTGGGCGGCAGCGAAAACGCCTTCACCAGCCGCGACTACACCGCCTATTTCGAGACCATCGCAGTCGAGCATCTTGAACGTGCCCTGGAGCTCGAGGCCGACCGTATGCGCAACCTGATCCTGGATCCGGCCGAGTTCGCCAAGGAGATCGCGGTGGTCAGGGAGGAGCGGCGCCTGCGCACCGAAGACAAGCCGACCGGCAAGGTCTACGAACAGTTCAATGCCGTGGCATGGCGCGCCTCGCCTTACCGCAACCCCGTGATCGGATGGATGAACGACCTCGAACACATGACGGCGGATGATCTCGCCGCCTGGTACCGGCGCTGGTATGCACCGAACAACGCGACCCTGGTGGTCGCCGGCGACGTTCAGCCGGAGGCGGTGCGCGACATGGCCGAGCGCCACTTCGGCGACCTGTCCACCAGCAGGATCCCAGCCCTCAAGCCGCCCGCCGAGCCGCAGCAGGCGGGTGAGACGCGGGTGCAGGTTCGCGTCCCGGCGCGTCAGCCTTACCTGATGATGGGCTACAAGACGCCGATCGTCGGCCAGTCGAAGGAACCCTGGGAGCCCTATGCGCTGTACGTGCTGTCCAGTGTGCTCGACGGCGGCGAGAGTGCGCGCTTTTCTCGCGACCTGGTGCGCGGCAGCGGGATCGCGGCCTCGGCGGGTGCGGACTACGACAGTTACAGCCGTCTGCCGGGCATGTTCGTACTCAGCGGCACGCCGACCGACGGTCACACGGTCGCGGAGCTGGAGCAGGCCCTGCGCCAGGCAGTGGCGCAGGTGCGCGACGAGCTGATCGACCCGGCCGAACTGAAACGCGTGGTCACCCAGGCGGTGGCCAACAAGGTCTATGAGGCCGACTCGCTGTTCAATCAGGCCACCGAGATCGGTGTGCTCGAGACCCTCGGCCTGGATTGGCGGCTGAGTACCACGGAAATCGACTCGCTCAAAGCGGTGACGCCGGAGCAGGTGCGCACGGTCGCTCAGCGGTATCTGGTTGATGACAACCTGACCGTGGCGACACTGGTGCCACTGCCGATGGATCAGCAGCAGCCCCGGGCAGCCAGCAGTGCCGGAGGCCGTCATGGCAGTTAAGCATGGCTGGGTATTGCTGGTGCTGTTGCTGGCCGGCGGCCTGGTGCAGGCGGGCCCTTCGGTCGAGTCCTGGCACACCAGCCGCGGTGCCAAGGTGATGTTCGTGCATGCACCCGAACTGCCGATGGTCGATGTGCGGGTCGTCGTCGACGGCGGCAGTGCACGCGATGGCGGGTTGCCCGGGCTGTCGCGATTCACCAATGCGATGCTCAGCGAGGGGGCGGGCGAATGGGATGCCGGCGCAATGGCGTTGCGTCTGGAGGAGCGCGGGATCCAGCTCGGCAGCGGTTCGCTGCGCGACATGGCCTGGATCAGCGTGCGCAGCCTGACCGATGCCGATGTGCTCGCAGTCGCCCTGGAGAGCGCGCAGGCGGTGCTGGCCAGTCCGCGTTTCGACCAGGACGCGGTCGAGCGCGTGCGCCAGCAGTTGCAGATCGGACTGCGCCACAGCCTGCAGTCGCCCGGGACGGTCGCCGCGCGGCGTTTCTATCGCACGCTGTACGCCGACCATCCGTACGCCCATGACCCCGACGGCGATGATGCCTCGCTGGCGAAGATCACAGTCGATGATCTGCAACGTTTCCACCGGCGCTATTACGTTGCCGAAAATGCCATCGTCGCCATCGTCGGCGCGGTCGATCGCAAGACCGCCGAAAGCATCGCCGAACAGGTGACCGGTGGCCTCGCCGCTGGCCAGCATGCGCCGCCGTTGCCACCGGTGCCGACAGTCAGTGGCGGCGAATTGCACGAGGCGTTTCCGTCGTCGCAGACGCACATCTATGTCGGGCAGAGCGGTATGTCGCGACATGATCCCGACTACTTCGCGCTGTATGTCGGCAATCATGTGCTCGGTGGTGGCTCGCTGGTGTCGACGCTCGGTGAGGAGGTGCGCAACAAGCGCGGGCTGTCCTACAGCGTTTACAGCTATTTCAGTCCCATGCGGGTGGATGGCCCGTTCCTGATGGTGGCCCAGACCAAGAACGACCAGGCCGAACAGGCGCTGAAGGTGATGCGCGATACGCTGGAGCGGTTTGTCGAGGACGGGCCCAGCGAGGACGAACTCGAGGCGGCCAAGCAGAACCTGATCGGCGGCTTTCCGCTGCGTGTGTCGAGCAATGCACAGATCGTTGAATACATCGCCATGATGGGTTTCTACGATTACCCCCTGGACTGGCTGGATACCCTGACTGGCAAGCTGGCGGCAGTGGATGTCGCGCAGGTGCGAGATGCCTTCCGTCGCCGAATCAGTGCGCCCGCCGGGATCGCCGTGATCGTCGGCGGCAACGGCTGACGCTTGGTCGCAACGGCCAACCGGGTCCGCATCATCGGCGGTCGGCACCGCGGCCGGCGCCTGCATTTCAGCCCGGGTCCCGGCCTGCGCCCGACCCCGGACCGGGTGCGCGAGACGCTGTTCAACTGGTTGCAGGGTGAGATTCACGGGACGCGCTGTCTCGATCTGTTCGCGGGCAGCGGCGTGCTCGGCCTCGAGGCCCTTTCGCGCGGCGCGGCATACCTGCTCGCAATAGAGAGCAACCGCCGTGCGGCGCAGTCGTTGCGTGACAATGTCGAGCACATCGGTGAATCGGCCAAGGCGGACGTCCGGCTCGCCGATGCGCTGCGCCTGCTCAAGGCCGCGCCGGAGCGGCCTTTCGACCTCGTGTTCGTCGACCCGCCATTCGCCAGCACAATGCTGCCCGAGGCCTGCCGGCTGCTGGAGCAGAACGGCTGGCTGGGGCCCGAGGCACTGGTCTATCTTGAACAGGATGCCCACCGGCCCTGGCCGCCGATGCCGCCGAACTGGACGATCTTGCGAGAAGGTGCGGCAGGCCAGTCGGCGCACCGTTTGTTGCGCCGCAGCATCCCGGGCTAGAATGACAGCTGTGTTTCAACTTTTTCAAGGCGGATGCGCGATAGCCGATACTCAGGCCCGCCATCTGACATAACGCAATGAAAATAGCGGTCTATCCCGGTACATTCGACCCGATTACGAATGGTCATGCCGATCTGGTGTCGCGCGCGGCCCGCCTGTTCGATCGGGTGGTGGTGGGCGTGGCCAAGGATACCGGCAAGGCGCCTGTATGCGGCATCGAGGAACGGGTCGAACTGGCGTCCGTCGCGCTCGCCGGGGTCGACAACGTGGAAGTGGTGCCGTTCGAGGGCCTGCTGGTGGAGTTCTGCCGTCGCCACGGCGCCGGCATCGTCATTCGCGGCCTGCGCGCGGTATCGGACTTCGAGTTCGAGTTCCAGCTGGCCAGCATGAATCGCCGCCTGGCGCCGGAGATCGAGACAATCTTTTTGACGCCGGCAGAGCGCTATTCTTTCATCTCCTCGACTTTGGTGCGGGAAATCGCCCGACTGGGTGGGGATGTGTCAGAATTCGTGCATCCTGAGGTGCAACGTCTGCTGGCCCGCAAACACTGCATCTGACACCTGATCAATTGCTGTTTATTTGGAGTAGCTACGATGGCCTTGATGATTACCGACGAATGCATCAACTGCGATGTCTGCGAACCCGAATGTCCCAATGGTGCGATTTCCCAGGGTGACGAGATCTACGTGATCGACCCGGATCTGTGCACCGAGTGCGTCGGTCACTACGAGACGTCGCAGTGCGTGGAGGTCTGTCCCGTCGACTGTATCCCGCATGACCCCAATCACGTGGAGACACAGGAAGAGCTGATGGCCAAGTACGAGCGCATCACGGCAGCCAATGGCTGAGTCCCGCCGGTGAGGTCTGCGCGCTACAAGGCTCCCACGTGGAGCCTTTTCGTTTTTTGCCTGCTGTTTGCCGCCGGTGTGGTGGCGGCAAGGCCACCTGCGTCGGATGCGATCGCCTCCGCCCATCCGTTGGCCACCGAGGCCGGCCTGCTGGTGCTCGAGGCCGGCGGCAATGCGTTCGATGCCGCGGTCGCGGTCAGTGCCGCGCTGGCCGTCGTCGAGCCTTACAGCTCCGGTATCGGGGGTGGCGGTTTCTGGCTGTTGCACCGGGCCAGTGACGGGCACCAGGTGATGGTCGACGGCAGGGAACGCGCACCGCTGGCGGCACACCGCGATATGTATCTCGACGAGCACGGCGATGTGGTGTCGCGTGCCTCGATCGACGGGCCGCTCGCCGCCGGCATTCCCGGGGTGCCAGCCGCGCTGGCGCATATTGCGCAACATTACGGGCGCCTGCCGCTGGACGTCAGCCTGGCGCCGGCGATCATCCTCGCGAGGGACGGTTTTCCGGTCGACGCGGTCTACCGCCGCATGGCGGGTTTTCGCCTCGCGGCGCTGCGCCAGTCGGCGGCTGCCAGTGCACAGTTCCTGGTCGGGGGCGAACCGCCGCCGCTCGGTCACCGCCTGCAGCAGCCTGACCTGGCGGACACCCTCGAGGCGATCGCGCGTGACGGTGCCCAAGCCTTCTACACCGGCGAGGTCGCCCGGCGCATGGTCGCCGGGGTGCGTGCGCACGGCGGGATCTGGAGCAGCCGCGATCTGCAACAGTACCGTGTCGTCGAGCGTGTCCCGGTCGTTGCCCGCTATCGAGGACATCGCATCGTCAGCGCCAGCCTGCCGTCGTCTGGCGGGTTGGTGCTGACGCAGATCCTGAACATGCTCGAGGCGCATCCCCTGGATGGGTTGAACAGGGCGGACCGCGTTCACCTGCTGGCCGAGATGATGCGCCGTGGTTATGCGGATCGCGCACGCTATCTTGGCGACAGCGATTTCGTCCGGGTACCGCTGGCGCGGCTTTCGAGTCGTGTCTATGCGCGCCGGAAGGCCAGTGACATCGATCCCGACCAGGCGACGCCGAGTGCCGTCGTCGCCGAACCCCGAGCGGAAGGTCAGGACACCACGCACTTCTCGATACTCGATCACGAGGGCAACCGGGTTGCGGCGACGCTCAGCGTGAACTACCCGTTCGGTGCCTGCTTCGTCGCTCCCGGTACCGGCGTGTTGCTGAATGATGAAATGGACGATTTCTCGGTCAAGCCCGGTGTCGCCAACGCCTACGGACTGGTGGGCAGTCAGGCCAATGCGATCGAACCGGGCAAGCGCATGCTTTCGAGTATGTCGCCGACCTTTGTCGAAGGCCCGGACCGCATCACCATCCTGGGCACGCCGGGTGGTTCGCGGATCATTACGATGGTCCTGCTCGGCCTGCTCGATGCCGTCGACGGCAGGTCTGTTGAAGACATCGTTTCCCGTGGCCGGTTTCACCACCAGTTCCTGCCGGACCGCATCGAGGTGGAACCGGATGCACTGTCGGACGAGGTGATCGCCGAGTTGCAGTTCAAGGGCCACCAGGTGCGCCAGCTCAATGACCCCTACGGCAACATGCAGGCGATCGCCTGGGACTTGCGCAGCGGCCGGATCAGCGCCGCATCGGACCCGAGGGCGATCGGCGCCAGCGCGGTTGTGCCACTGTCCGCGGGACGTACGCGGCCAGATGGTGTGGCGCGATCTGCGTCAGACCCGGTGTCGACTTTCGTGCGCTGAATGCCGTGGCCGGTGTGGCAGTCGTCCCTGCCGGACTGCCTGTCTGTTTCCCCGTTGTCGATTCCCCGGACTGCGGTTGCACCTGCGCACGCCGGGTGGGACGCGAGTCTCCGGCCGTTTCAGGTAAAGCCCCAGGTCGCGTTGCCGCTAACCACGGAATAACCGGGCAGGTGCCGGGCAAGCGGTCACCGAAAGAAATATTGCGGGGAAGTGGGGATATGCGCCGATTGAAGTTACGCCAGCTGTTGATCGCCGTAGGGATCACGATGCTCGTCCTCAGCCTGATGATCTTCGGCGTGATACTGCGCAGCGAGGGGCGGGTCAAGGTGGGGCTCGACCAATTGCTGTTTCACGATGTCGTGGTGATGGATCTGGCCCAGCAGCTGAAATTGAGCGTGGTCCAGGTACAGCAGTGGCTGACGGATATCAGTGCCACGCGCGGTCTCGACGGTCTTAACGACGGCTTCGACGAGGCCGCAGCCAATGCCGAACGTTTCGAGACCCTGTTGACCGAGTTGGAGCAGATTCACCCGGCGGGCCGAGACCGGCTGGAGGCGATGCGACCGGCGTTCGCCGACTACTACGCAGCGGGCAAGCGTATGGCTGAGGCCTATGTCGCGCAGGGGCCGGCCGGCGGCAATGCGATGATGGCTGCATTTGACCAGGCAGCTGCCACGTTGTCCGATGCGATCGACCCCTTCGTTGCCGATGCCCGTACGGCGGTGCGCGACGGTGACGCGCGGGCCACCGCCGAACTGGACCTGCTGAAGGGGGCCACCTGGGGCGGCCTGCTGGTCTTTACCGTTATCCTGGTATTCATGGCCTGGGTGTTCCGCAGCGTGCTGCGGCAGGTGGGTCGTGATCCGGCCGAGTTGGAAGGTATCGCAGAACGCATTGCCGGTGGCGACCTTGCAGACCAGGAAGGCCAATCCAGGCAGCCTGCCACCGGCGTTTACGCGGCGTTGATCCGGATGCGATCACGGCTTTCCACCCAGTTGGAGGAAATCGAAAACGCAGCGCGCGAAAACGGACGCATGCGCTCGGCACTGGACAATGCCACTTCGGCGATCACTGTCTCCGACCAGGACGACAAGGTGATCTACCTGAACACGGCGGCCCGCAGCTTTTTTGCCGGCGTGGAGAAGGCGGTGCGGTGCGGGCACGCGGACTTTGATGCGGAGAGGTTGGTCGGCCGCCGCCTTGCCAATTATTTCAGCGATCCGGTCGTGCGCGATGCCTACGCCGCCAGACTCGAGCAGGGACGGATCTTCGAAACCGGCTTCGGCGATCGCAGCCTGGTGCTGGCGGCGAATCCTGTCTATTCCGACGATGGCGAATATCTCGGACGCATCACTGAGTGGCGTGATATCACCGGCGAACTGGCCCAGCGCACTGAGGATGAAAGGCGCATCGCCGAGGAGCGCCGGGTGGCGCAGGAAAACCAGCGCATCCGCGCGGCACTCGACAATGTCTCGTCGAGCGTGATGGTTGTAGATCCCGAGTCTCGCGTCATCTACCTCAACCGCGCGGCAGACGGACTCTTCCGCACTGCCGAAACCGACATCCGCAGAGATTTGCCGGGCTTTGATGCGGCTGACCTGCTCGGCAGCAGTTTCGACCAGCTGCAGTCTGCCGCGGGGGCGGACAACGACCTTCTGGCGGTGGTCGACGGCGGTCGCAGGGCCGATCTGGGTATTGGCGGGCGCAGTCTGCGGGTCGTGGCCAACCCGGTGCTCGGCACGTCCGGCGAGCATCTGGGCACCGCCATCGAATGGTCGGATCGCACCGCTGAGGTGGCGATGGAGCAGGATATCGATCAGCTCGTCGGCGCGGTGCGTGGCGGTGATCTGACAGGGCGCATAGAGGAAACCGGCAAGACCGGCTTCTATCGCCAGCTGGCAACCGGTTTCAACGCGCTTGTCGGTGAGCTTTCCGAGATGGTCGGGGATGTGGCACGAGCACTGCGCGCGTTGGCCGAGGGCGACCTGTCGGCACGCATCGAAAACCAGTACCGTGGTGCATTCGGCGAGCTCAAGGATGATGTCAATGGGACCATGCAACAGTTGAGCGAGATTGTCGGCGAACTGCGAGGACTGGCCGACGAGATCAACCGGACCAGCGAGGAGATCCTGTCAGGCAATGACAGCCTCTCGGCGCGCAGTGAGCAGCAGGCCAGCAATCTGCAGCAGACGGCAGCCAGCATGGAGCAGCTGACATCGACGGTGCAGCACAATGCCGACAACGCCCGCACCGCCAATGTTGAGACGGCCAATGCCCGTGGTACGGCGACCAAGGGCGGCGAGGTGGTCGCCAGGGCGGTGGAGGCGATGCAACGCATCAGCGTCTCCTCCGGCAAGATTGCAGAGATTATTGCGGTGATCGACGAGATCGCGTTTCAGACCAACCTGCTGGCCCTCAATGCCTCGGTCGAGGCGGCGCGTGCCGGTGACCAGGGGCGCGGTTTTGCGGTGGTGGCTGGCGAGGTGCGCAATCTCGCCGGGCGCAGCGCCACCGCTGCGCGTGAGATCAAGGGGCTGATCAGTGACAGCGTCGAAAAGGTGAAGTCGGGGACGGCGCTGGTCAACGAGTCCGGCAGCGTGCTGGAGGAGATTGTCACCGGGGTGAACAAGGTTGGCGATATCGTCGCCCAGATTGTCGCCGCGTCGGAAGAACAGGCCAGCGGCATCGGCCAGGTCAATCAGGCCGTGGCGAGCATCGATGAACTGACGCAGCGCAACGCCGCACTCGCCGAGCAGACCTCGGCGGCATCGGCGGGCCTGAAGGAACGCGCGGGCCGGATGCTCGAGCGCATGGCGTTCTTCCGCTGAGTCGTCCCGTCGCAAAACAAACCCCGCGCGAGGCGGGGTCAGGTTTTTCCGTACGGCAACCCTGATCAGGGATGGGTCGTACCCGCCTTCAGCGCGCCATCGAGGCTGGCGAAATAGGCCGATAGATCCTTCATGTCCTGAGGCGACAGCGCTGCCACCATGCCCTGCATGATGGCGTTCTTACGCTCGCCTGATTTGTAACCCTGCAACGAATGCAGCAAGTAGTTGGCATACTGGCCACCGATATTTGGATAGATCGGGGCTGCGCTGATGCCGGTCTCGCCGTGGCAGGCGAAGCACGGTGCGGCCTTCTCTTTGCCGGCTGCGGCGTCACCGCCTGCGTATACGGCTGTACTGGCCAGTGTGACCATCCACACGGTCGCTGCGATCAGTTTCTTCATTGTCGTTTCCCTCATTTGCCCATGCCCTGCCAGAACGCACCGATATCGGCCATGTCCTGATCGCTCATGCTCATCGCCTGCACGTTCATCGTGCCATGGGTGCGCTGGCCATCCCGGTAGGCCCTGAGTGCCGCGACGATATAGTCGGCGTGCTGGCCACTCAGTTTCGGGACGTGGTAGGTGGGATAGACATTGTTGTAGCCGGGGATGCCGTGGCAGCCGAGGCACGTCTCTGACTTGGTCTTGCCGGCCGCGGCATCGCCTGCCGCAAAGCCGGCTGACGACAAGATCAGCAGCCCGCATGTGGCCGCTGCGATTTGGAATCTCATGATTGCTTCTCCCTTGAGGTGTGTCGCGGTCGCCCGCCGGTTGACCGGCTGGGCGCCAGATTTTTTGTACCGGGCATTCTAGAGTCCGGGTCCGGTGCTGCATAGCCACGCAGACCAGGGTTTTTCCTGCCGCGCACGATGCGCACAGGCCTGCACGGCCGGATCAGTGCTGGCATCCGGGGCAGTAGGCGCTGGCGCGCTGGCCGATCTGCAGGGTCCTGATCGGTGTCGCGCAGCATCGGCAGGGTTCGCCGGCACGCCCGTAGACGAACAGTTCCTGGGCGAAGTAGCCGGGCTCGCCGGACTCATTCACGAAGTCGCGCAGCGTCGTGCCACCGCGCTCTATCGCGCGCGCCAGCACCACCTTGATCGCGTCCGCAAGGGCGTCCAAGCGGGCGCGGGAAATCCGCCGGCACAGGGCCTGCGGGCGGATCCTGGCGTGGAACAGCGCCTCGGACGCATAGATATTGCCGACGCCGACGACGACGGATCCGTCCATGATCAGTTGCTTGATCGCGACCCGCCGTTGCGCCGCCGCACGCTGCAGATGAATGCCGCAGAAGGCGTCCGACAGCGGTTCGGGTCCCAGTTTGCGCAGGCGGGGGTGGGCGAGTGGATCGCCCTCGGCCCACAGCAGGGCGCCGAAGCGCCGCGGGTCATGCAGGCGCAGGCAGTGCTCGCCGAACAGCAGGTCGACGTGGTCGTGCGCGCGTGCGGGGCTGTGTGCCGGCAGTACGCGCAGGCTGCCGGACATGCCCAGGTGCACGATCAATGCGCCATGCGCGAAACGCAGGAGGATGTACTTGCCGCGGCGTTCGATGGCCTGCACCGTGTGGCCGCTCAGCAGGTCGGCGAGGTCCGGCACCGGCCAGCGCAACTGCGGCTGGCGCACCACCGCGCCACGGATCACCTGGTGCAGCAGGTGCGGTGCGATACCGCGGCGGGTGGTCTCGACCTCCGGCAGTTCGGGCATTCTCAGTCCCCGGTGAAATGCCGTGCCGGCAGGTTCAGCAGGTTGAAATACACGTCGTCGATCACCTTTATCGTGCCGTCCATCAGCACGTAGCGGCTGCGCTGCGCCGGGTCTCGGTCACCGAAAGCCACCCGGACTTCGTCCATTTGAAGCACAATGCCTGGCTCCGCCAGGCCGTACTGGGCGAGTCCGTTGCCAGGTGGCAGCGTCCGTTCCACTGTTGCCTGTGAGATCGACAGCAGCTGTTGGACGCGATGGCTGCGTGCCTTCGCCCGGCCGGGATGGACCAGTTCCCAGCCGTCAGTATTGCGCTGCAGAGCGATCTGCAGACCCCCGGCGTGTTCGATGCGGACCGTCGAGATCGTGCCCACGTCCAGCGACGTGAGCCGGATCGGCGCGGGGACCTGCTGCGGCCAGAGGTGCAGTACCAGCAGCATGGCGGCGATGGCACCGAGGATCAGATTGACGCGGGTCCACCGGTTCATGCGCGGCGACGCCTGGCGCGCAGCCACAGACCGAAGGCGAGATAGGTGGCCGGTAAGCCCGCCATCAGGCCCAGTGCCAGCAGACCGGCGACCCGGGCCGACCAGCGGATGTCGAGGTCGGGGGCGGCGCCGTCCGCGGCGACCAGCGGGTTGTCGCTCAACCAGTTGAGCAGGCCCAACGCGAGCGTGAGGTTTTGTGCCTGGCCGATCTGGTCATTGGTAATCAAATGCCGGCTGCCGATCACCAGCAGGCGCCGTTCGATGCCGTCGTCTTCACGTTGCAGCGCCAGGCCGACCGACACCGGGCCGGCCTGTTCACCGAGATCGGGATTGCGTCCGATGTGCCCGC
This sequence comes from Chromatiaceae bacterium, assembly GCA_024235315.1. GTDB lineage: Bacteria > Pseudomonadota > Gammaproteobacteria > Chromatiales > Chromatiaceae > Thiosocius. The sequence goes on from JACKMP010000007.1 coordinate 49,180, forward strand.
GCAGGTCGCCGGTCTCGTTCCAGCTGCGCGGACTGCTGTCGAGCCGGCCGACCACGGTCCAGCCGCCGCTGTCGGCCAGCGTCAGTGCCCGCGCCTGTTTCAGAACGCTGGCGCCTTCGGGTGGCCGTCGCAGCAGCGCTTTGGGGTAGTCGCTGACGATGGCGTTGTCCGGGCTGTCCAGGCCGTATTGGGCGGCGGCGGCATCGACCACGATTCCGGGCAGGGTGTCGACCCGGGGCCCGTCGGGAAAGGCGACGGGTTCGGCGCTATCCAGCAGCCACATGACCGGACCGCCACGCGCCGCGAAACGCCCGATCTGCGCCAGCGTCTGTGCGCCATAGGTGCGTTCCGGACCGGCGAGCAGAAGGATGGCGGTGTTGTCCGGGAGGTCGCTGGTGTTGCGCGGATCGATAGTGACGAAGCGGTAGCCGAGCCCTTCGGCCTGGCTGACGAACCGGGCGAGGCCGCCAGGCGTCTCGTCGGGCTCGGCCTCGCCGTGACCCTTGAGGGTCACGATCCAGTGTTCGCCGCGCAGCGCCAGGCGGTTCAGCGCGAGATCGATTGCCGCGGTGCCGGGGACCGGAATCACCTCGCGTCGCGGACCGGCCTGCAACTGCAACTCGCCATGCCGGGTCACACCGTGTTCGCGCGCAAGCGCGGGTTGTTCCACCGGGTCGACGAAGCGCAGCACCGGTCGGCCGGGGTGCGCCAGGTACGGGGCCAGCAACTGCTCGATCTGCGCCCGCTGTACCGGGTAGTCCGGAATGAAGGCAGTGATTTCGAGCGGCGCCTGCAGCGCGTCGAGTGCGCCCTGTGCGGTCGCGCTCAGCGAGTGGATGCGCTGTCCACTGACGTCGAGTCGCCAGGTGTATTGCTCGCTGACACGCGCGGCGAGCAGCAGGCAGGCACCCAGCAGCACAAAGAACAACAACCGCCTGGTCATCAGGTGTCTCCCCGGCGGCGTGCCAGCGCGTAACTGCCGAAAAGCAATGATGCCCCCGCGGTGGCGACGAAGAAGACGATGTCCTGGCTGCGCAGCAGCCCGGCCAGCCACGGCTTGACGTGCGGCAGCAGGGCGAACCAATACCAGGGTGCCTCGGGACCGCTCAGCGAGTCCAGCAGCCAAAGGAACAACAGGATGCCGTAGCTCGCTGCCAGCGCAGCCGCCGGGTGGTCGAACAGACTGGACAGGAGCAGGGTGATGCAGCCCAGCCACAGGCCGAACAGCAGCAGGCCGGCGGCGGCCAGTGCAAAACGCGGCCAGTCGAGATCGACGCCGAGTCCCAATGCCGCCAGGGTGAGCAGGCTGCTGAGCAGCAACGGCAGCGTCGCCAGCCACAGGCCCAGCGCCTTGCCGATCGCGATCTGCGTACCGCTGACCGGTGACGACAGCCATAAGGCGATGCGCCCGCTTTGCACCTCTCCGGCCAGGCTGCCCATGGCCAGCAGCGGGGCACACAGCAGCAACAGCAGCACCAGGGTGTTGAAGGTGGGCGTGATCACCAGGTCCATCGCGCCGAGCGCGGAGGCGCCGGCCTTGAGTTGGGGCGCGATGCCGGCGAAGGTCTCCAGCTGGGCAAAGCTCAGCCAGGCGACGATCAGCTGGCCGAAGGCCAGCAGCAGCCAGAACATCATGCCGGCACGCAGGCGTCGCCACTCGTGCAGGGCAATGGCGCCGATCATGCGTCCGCCCCGGTGCGGGACGCCGGCTGGCGGAAATGTGCGAGCAGGTCGGTGTCGGGGGTCACCGCGTGTTCTGACCGCTTGCGCCCGCCGTCGAGCAGGATCACGCGATCGCACAGGCGCTGCACGTCGTCGAGAAGGTGCGTCGCGAGGATCAGGCTGCAGCGGGAGGAGAGTGCCCCGAGCAGCTCGCGGATCTGTTCGGTCTGCAGCGGGTCGAGCCCGGCGGTCGGTTCGTCCAGGATCAGGATGTCCGGCTCGTGCAATACCGCCTGCGCCAGGCCCAGGCGCTGCAGCATGCCCTGGGAGAGCCTGCCGGCCAGCCTCGAACGCACCTTGTCGAGCTGCAGGGTAAGCAGCACGCGTTCGATCGCTGCGTCCAGCGCCTGTCGCCGCAGGCCGCGCAGCTGACCGGCCCAGCGCAGGTTCTCGACCACGTTCAGCTCGGCATACGCGGGTACGCGCTGCGGCAGGAAGCCGATGTGCCGCCGCAGTGCCGGCGCCGCCTGGTCCAGGCGCTGGCCGAGCACGCGCACCTCGCCGGTGGTGGGGCCAAGAATCCCGGCGAGCAGCTGTAGCAGGGTCGATTTGCCGGCGCCGTTGGTGCCCAGCAATGCCAGTCGGTCGCCGGCAGCCAGCTGTAGATCAATGTCGGTCAGCCGTGGGTTCCGGGCGGGGCCGTAGCTGACTTGACGGGCGAGCAGGAGAGGTTTCATGCGGCGCCAGATTACCGTGCCTGCACACGAAAGCGAACCCTTTGCAGCGCCGTTTGCGGGTTACTTCGTACAATGGCCTGCATGATCAGACTGGGTGTCGACACCGGCGGGACCTTTACCGACTTCGTGGCGCTCGACGCGGACGGCCGGCTGCGCGTGCACAAGGTGCTGTCGACGCCGCAGGCGCCGGAACGGGCGATCCTGCAGGGTATCCGCGAGATGGGCCTGGATGTCGCCCGGCTGCAGCTGGTGCACGGCTCGACGGTCGCGACCAACGCGGTGCTCGAGGGCAAGGGCGTCAAGACCCTTTACATCGGCAATCACGGGTTCGCCGACCTGCTCAGTATCGGCCGCCAGCAACGCGCGTCACTGTATGACCTGCAGCCGACACCGGTCGAGCCGCCGGTGCCTGCGGCCTGTTGCCTGGAGACTGGCGGACGGCTGGATGCGCAGGGACGGCTGCTCGAGCCGTTGACCGACGACGCGCTGGCCATGTTGCGCGAACAGGTGGCGCAGCTGGCGCCGCAGGCGGTTGCGGTCAACCTGCTGTTTTCCTACCTCGACCCCACTACCGAAGAGCGTATCGCGGCGGCATTGCCGGACGATCTGTTCGTGTCGCTGTCGTCGCGCGTGCTGCCGGAGATCCGCGAGTACGAGCGCGGCATGGCGACCTGGCTGAACGCCTGGGTCGGGCCGAGGGTGCGCGGCTACCTGCAGCGCCTGGGTCTTGGACTTCCCGGCACATCGGTGTCCGTGATGCAGAGCTCGGGTGACACCGTGGCAGAGGGGCAGGCGGCGGACAACGCGGTACGCATGCTGCTGTCCGGGCCGGCCGGCGGCTTGATGGCCGCCCGCCACGTGTGCCTGGCATCAGACAGGGAACGTCTGCTGACCTTCGATATGGGGGGTACCTCGACCGATGTCGCCCTGATCGACGGCGAGCCACGCCTGACCACCGAGGGGCATATCGGGCGCTTCCCGGTTGCGGTGCCGATGGTCGACATGCACACCATCGGCGCCGGCGGCGGCTCGATTGCATGGGTCGATGCCGGTGGCATGTTGCAGGTCGGCCCGCAGTCGGCAGGCGCCGAACCGGGGCCGGCCTGTTATGGAAGGGGCGGAACCCGGCCCACGGTTACCGACGCCAACCTGGTGCTCGGCCGTCTGCAGCCCGATGCATTCCTGGGCGGCGAGATGCGTCTGGATGTCGCCGCCGCGAACGCCGCGGTGGATACCCTCGCCGATGCGATGGGGACGACGCGAATGCGCGCGGCACTGGACGTGATCGCAGTGGCGAATGAACACATGGCACAGGCCCTGCGCGCGATTGCGGTCAGGCGGGGTGCCGACCCGCGCGAGCATGTGCTGGTCTCGTTCGGCGGTGCCGGTGGGCTGCATGTCTGCGCAATCGCCGAGCTGCTGGACATGGGTTCGGCAATGGTGCCGGTACACGGTGGCGTGCTGTCGGCCTTGGGAATGCTGGCGGCGCGGCCGGGGCGTCAGTTGTCGCGCACCCGTATCGGCCTGCTGGCAGAAATCGCGACCGAGGACATCGAAGCGATGTTTTCAGAGCTGCGTGCGCAGGGGCTGGCTGCCCTGCAGGAGGAGGGTTTTACCGCGGCTGACTGTGACCATCTGGCCAGCCTGGACCTGCGGTACGCGGGTCAGTCGTACACGCTCAACCTGCCCTGGAGCGGCATCCCGGGGACGATCGGGGACTTTCATGCGCGCCACCTGGAGCGCTATGGGCATCGCCTGGATCTGCCGGTGGAGCTGGTGAATCTGCGCCTGCGGGTGCGCGGTCCCTGTTCCGGGTTGCGGCTGGCAGGTTTGTCCGGGGAGGTGGCGGGCGCGCCGTTCGACTACTGTCGTGTCGCCGGGGTCAAGGTGCCAGTGCCGCAGTTCTGGCGCCATGCCTTGACTGCGGGTCAGCGCATCGAGGGGCCGGCGCTGGTCGCCGAAAAGGTGGCCACGACCTGGGTCACCGACGGCTGGCTGCTCGACGTGGATGAGATCGGCAACCTGCAGCTCAGGCGTCGTGCAGCAGTTCCATCGCGCTGAACGCGGACTCCGAACTGGCCGCGTAGGCCTCGATCATGACGGCCGGCTCGATGTCGGCGCAAAGGTCCTGCGGCCATTCGTTGCGCTCCAGTGTGACGGCGGCTTCGAGCAGCTTCCCGTAGCCGCCTTCATGCGCGACGATGGCGCGTTTCACCTCGTCGCTCAGCGGCAGCTGGTCCATCAGCCCGGCGAGCGGCTGTGACAGCAAGAGGTCCAGGACCGACAGAAGACCCACCGTGTACGCGGTCTCCGGGGTCCCCGACCTGCACAGGCGGCATAGTCTTTCGCACAGATTGGCGCGCAGCAGGCCGACGTTCAGGATCTCCAGTGGGCGGTTGCCCAGACCGGCCATGGCGAACAGTGTGGCCCATGCCCTGATGCGTGCGAGCCCCATCAGGACCACGGCGCGCTGGATGGACTCGACCTTGCTGCGCAGCCCGATGCCGGCCGAGTTCACATAGCGCAGCACCTTGAAGCTGAGTCCGGGGTCCCGGCTGACCAGGTCAATGACCTCCTGCATCGGCACATCCGGATCGTTCAGCCGCGCCAGCAGTCGCACCACCATCGCCGAGTTTTCCTCCACGCGGTCGGTACGGACGATACTCGGGCGGGCAAAGAAGTAACCCTGGAAATAATCGAAGCCCAATGCCTTGAGCTGTTCGAACTGCTCGACGGTCTCCACCTTCTCGGCCAGAAGGCGCGCACCGGTGGCGCGAAGTTCGGGCATGCGCCGCGTCAGTTCCTCCATGCCGCCGGGCTGGATCTCGACCTTGATATAGCTGACCAGCGGCAGGATCGGCTGCAGTTGGGGCTGGAAGTTGTAGTCGTCCATCGCCAGTTCGAAGCCGTGGCCGGCCATGCCGGAGATTCCGAGCAGGAGTTCTTCGTCGACGTTGACGTCTTCGAGGATCTCCAGCACGACCCGGTCCGGGTTGAACGGAATCGGTGGCATGTCGACGAAGAATGGCCGCGTCAGGTTGATGAACGCTTTGTAAGGCCCGGTGATCCTGTCGAGCCCGATCTCCATGAAGGCGTTGAGCACGGTAAGTGAAGACGCCATGTCACCGTCGGTAAAGGAACAGCGGCCACCGGCATCGCGATACAGCAGTTCATAGGCGAAGACCTTGAGTTCACGGTCAAAGATCGCCTGACGGCCGACCTGGATGGTTTCCGCGGACCTGCTGCTGGCGGTGCTGGGCGATGGCATGGGTCCTTACTGGCGTCGGGTCCGTGTGTGTCTCCAGGGGTATCGACCGGCGCCGCCGCGGCTTGAGATCGGCGACCGGTGGGTCAAAACCGCATCGCGGGGGTATCATGGAACTCTTGCTGTCTGCTCGCGGGTCTACTTCCGGACCCTGCGGCGGCTTTGTGGCCAGGGGCCTGGGGGATACCGATGATCGACGGCATTTTGGATCTGAATGGGTGGCAGATGGTGCTCGTCGTGCTCGGCCTGACTCACGTGACGATTGTCGCCGTCACTGTCTATCTGCACCGCTGCCAGGCACATCGGGCCCTGGAGCTGCATCCGCTGGTGGCGCACTTCTTCCGCTTCTGGTTATGGCTGACCACCGGGATGATCACGCGTGAATGGGTCGGTATCCACCGGCGCCATCATGCACGTTGCGAGACCCCCGAAGACCCCCACAGTCCGCAGGTGCTCGGATTGCGCAAGGTCCTGTGGGAAGGCGCGGAACTTTATCGTGCCGCGGCCGATCAGGCCGATCTCGTGGAGCGCTATGCGCACGGGACACCGGATGACTGGATCGAGCGCCATCTGTATCAGAGATACAACTTCGTCGGTATCGGTGTGATGTTGGCGATCGACGTGTTGCTGTTCGGGATCCCTGGGGTCGCGATGTGGGCGATCCAGATGGTGTGGATCCCATTCTTCGCCGCCGGGGTGATCAACGGCATCGGGCATTACTGGGGGTACCGCAATTTCGAGTCTCCCGATGCCGCCACCAATATCTCGCCCTGGGGCATCCTGATCGGTGGCGAGGAACTGCATAACAACCACCACGCCTTTCCGAGCTCCGCGCGGTTGTCGTCGCGTTGGTGGGAGTTTGATATCGGCTGGATGTACATCCGGCTGTTCTCGGTGTTTGGCCTGGCGCGTGTGCGCCGTGTGGCACGCAAGCCGTTGTTGCAGGCAGACAAGAGCGTGGTGGATATGGAGACCGTGAGGGCGGTGATCAGCCACCGGATGCACGTGCTTGCCAATTATGCACGCGAAGTGATCATGCCTGTCGCCGATGCCGAGCTGTGTCACTCGGAAAAACACTGCCGGCGGCTCGCTCGCCAGGCGCGGCGGTTGTTGGTGCGGGAAGAGTCCTCGTTGGACGTGCCCAGCCGGCAGCGTCTGGAGTCGATCCTGAGTCGCAGCCAGGTCCTGGCCACGGTGCACCGTTCGCGCCAGCAGTTGCAGCAGGTGTGGGAACGCACCGCAGCGAGCCAGGATGTCCTGCTGGCGGCCCTGCAGCAGTGGTGCAGGGAGGCGGAAGACAGCGGGGTAAAGGCACTCCAGGAATTCGCCCGCAGCCTGCGCAGTTATGCCCCGGCGGCCGGTCATTGACGAGGTGGCATTTGCAGCAGGCACAAAAAAACCGCCGGCCGGCGGTTTTTTTGTGGATGGCGATCAGAATTACTTGATCTTGCCTTCCTTGTACATCACATGCTGACGCACGACGGGATCGAATTTCTTGATCTCCATCTTGCCGGTCATGGTCTTCTTGTTCTTCGTCGTGGTGTAGAAGTGACCGGTGCCGGCGCTGGAATTCAGGCGGATTTTTTCACGAACGGCTTTTGCCATGATTGTCGCTCCTTCAGACCTTTTCGCCGCGCGAACGCAGCTCGTTCAGCACCGTGTCGATGCCTTTCTTGTCGATCACCCGCATGCCGGCGGCAGAGATGCGCAGACGCACGAAACGCTGTTCGCTCTCGACCCAGAAGCGATGATAGTGCAGGTTCGGCAGGAACCGGCGCCGGGTCTTACGGTGCGAGTGGGATATGTTGTTCCCGGTGATCGGCCGTTTGCCGGTGACCTGGCAGACTCTGGACATGGTTAACGCCTCGAAAAATCTCGTTAATTTCGACGACGCCGGCCCTGTGGGCTGGCGGAAAGGCCGCAATTTATACCGGAAGCGGGTCGCCCGGTCAACCCTCGGTGGCGCCTCACATCAGGCCGCGTTCGGCCAGCGAGCAGCATTCCGCATCGCCGACGATCAGGTGGTCGAGCACTCGCACATCGACCAGCGCCAGCGCATCGCGAAGCCGCACCGTGATCCGCTGGTCGGCCTGACTGGGCTCGGCGACCCCCGAGGGGTGGTTGTGACTCAGGATCACCGCCGCGGCGTTGTGCTGCAGCGCCCGGCGCACCACTTCGCGCGGGTGCACACTGGCACCGTCGATGGTGCCGCGAAACATCTCTTCGAACGCGACGACGCGATGACGGTTGTCGAGGAACAGCACTGCGAACACCTCGTAGGGGTAATCGCGCAGGCGGGTCTTGAGGTAGGCGGCGGTATGCTCCGGGCTCAGCAGGGGGCTGCCGCGTTCGAACTGCTCGTCGAGGTGCCGCCGCGCCATCTCGATCACTGCCTGCAGCTGGGCGAACTTGGCCGCTCCAAGTCCGGGCGCCAGACAGAACGTTGCCTGATCGGCCGCCAGCAGGCGCCGCAGGCTGCCGAAGCGCACGAGCAGGTCGCGGGCAAGTTCGACCGCGCTCTTTCCTCTCACCCCGGTACGCAAAAAAATCGCCAGCAGTTCAGCGTCGCTCAGGCTGTGTGGGCCGGCGGCCAGCAGACGTTCGCGCGGACGTTCCGCGATCGGCCAATCCTTGATCGTCATCATGCAATCCTTCTTCCCTGAAGTGGGTAAAGACTAACCGCGCCCGCACTGTCGCGCAAAGCCCGCTTTGCCACGCGGGTTGGGTCGGGTAATCTTGCAGGCTGTCAACCCGCTATTTAAGGAATACCACCGTCTATGCAGCCACTGCGCGGACGACGCCTGTTGCTCGGCATCACCGGTGGTATCGCCGCCTACAAGGCTGCGGAACTGGCGCGCCTGCTGGTAAAGGATGGAGCCGAGGTGCAGGTGGTCATGACCCGTGCAGCGGGGGCGTTCGTTGGTGCGATGACGCTGCAGGCGATTACCGGCCGCCCGGTGCGTGAGGCCCTGTTCGACGCCCAGCACGAGGCGGCGATGGGGCATATCGAGCTGGCGCGCTGGGCCGAGCTGGTCGTCATTGCGCCGGCAACTGCGGATTTTCTCGCACAAATGGCCGCGGGCATGGCCCGCGACCTGCTGTCGACACTGTGCCTTGCGACAACCGCGCCTCTGGTGGTGGCGCCGGCGATGAACCAGGCGATGTGGCGACATGCGGCGACCCAGGCCAATGTCGCACTACTGCGGTCTCGGGGCGTCACCTTTCTCGGTCCGGACGAGGGGGCACAGGCCTGCGGTGACGTTGGACCTGGAAGGATGATCGAGCCTGAGGATATCCGGCTTGCCCTGGGTGCGAATCTTGCCGGCGGCCGTCTTGCCGGCAGACGGGTGTTGTTGACCGCCGGCCCTACGCGCGAGGCGCTCGATCCGGTGCGCTTTCTCGGCAACCGCAGTTCGGGAAGGATGGGGTTCGCGCTGGCGGCAGCGCTGGTCGCCGAAGGCGCATCGGTAACCCTGGTGGCCGGCCCGGTGTCGCTGCCGACTCCCGCGGGCGTCGAGCGGATCGACGTCGAGAGTGCACTGCAGATGCGGGAAGCCGTCTTTACATCGCTGCCCGGGACTGCCATTTTTATCGCCTGCGCAGCGGTGGCCGATTTCCGTCCCGCCGCTGCCGCTGGAAAGAAGATAAAAAAAACCAGTGAGACGCTGACCCTGGAACTGATCCGCAATCCCGATATCCTGAGCGAGGTCGCCGCGCTGTCGGCACGTCCGTTCTGCGTCGGTTTCGCGGCCGAGACGGACGATGTCGAGGCGTATGCGCAGGCCAAACTGCGGGCCAAGCGCCTCGACATGATCGCCGCCAACCGGGTGGGCGCGTCGCAGGGGTTTGAGGTCGATGACAACGCCCTGCTGGTGATATGGGAGGGCGGGCAACAGTCTCTCCCCCAACAGCCCAAATCGCGCCTGGCGGCGCAGCTGGTCAATTTGATCGTGGACCGATTCGATGCACAGACTGCAGCTGAAAATACTTGATACGCGGCTTGGTGACAGCTTCCCGCTGCCGGACTATGCCACCGACGGGTCTGCGGGTATGGACCTTCGGGCGATGCTGGATGGTCCGCTGGAACTGGCACCGGGCGAGACGGAGCTGGTCCCCACCGGGATTGCAATCCACATCGCCGACCCGTCGCTGGCGGCCGTCATCCTGCCGCGTTCGGGGTTGGGGCATAAGCACGGTATCGTGTTGGGCAACCTGGTCGGCCTGATCGACTCGGATTATCAGGGCCAGCTTTACGTGTCCTGCTGGAATCGCGGCCACACCACTTTTCGGATCGAGATCGGTGAGCGCATTGCGCAGCTGGTTCTTATCCCGGTGGTGCGCGCGGTGTTCGAGCAGGTGGAGGAATTCGATGAGAGCGATCGTGGGGCCGGTGGTTTCGGACATTCCGGAAGGCACTGACGTGAAACTCGCGAAGCGTATCCCCATCGCCCCCTCCCGGAGACGGGAGAGGGCCGGGGGGAGGGAAACGCTTATCGCCGGCCAGCGGTTTCATGATTTCGGGCGGCTGACAGCCATGGCCGTTAGCGAACGTCCTGCCGTAGATGTGACGTCGAAAATCTGGGCATTCAACAGGTGGGATACAGCAACGTGGGCCTATTAAAACGAAACGCAGACCAGGCGGCTCCGCAAGCCAGCGGCGGGAAGGGCGGACGCGCCCTTGTGGTGTATCTGCTGCCGACGCTGCTGGTGGGTATCGCATTGATGGTGGTGGTGGCCCTGTTTGCGCAACAGGCCATTCAAAACGGTGCGAGCAGGAGCGCGCGTGCCACCGCGCAGAGTGTTTCCAAGGTGGTCGCCGAAAGGCTTACCGGGGCGGTCACCGCCCGCCGTGACCTGCTCGCCCTGGCGCTGAGCGAAGGTCGCGCTGCCGCGGCTTTGGGCAGCGCCGACCCGGCGGCCATTCACGCCGAGGAAGCAGTGTTGCAGCGGCGCGTCTCCGGCCTGTTGCAGGTGCGCCTGCTGCCGCGCGATGCCAGCCAGCCAGACCCCACCGGTGCGGCCCCGCTGGGGTATGCGGGCCTGGATCTGCTGCGGCGAACAGTCGACAGTGGCAGACCCTCGGTCGCCGAGATACACCAGATAAAGAGCGGTACGCCCTACCTCGCGATGGCGCTGCCGGTGAATGCGGCCGGTGGCGCCAATGCCGGGGTCCTGTTCGCCGCCTGGGACATGCGCTTCCTGGTGGCCCTGGTCGAACAGTCACCGGCCTTCCAGGGGCGCCTTCAATTGATACAGGGTGGTGATGGCGGCTATGTCCTGGCCAAGGGGCCCGGTGCGCTGGATGGCCCGCTCACTGAGGGTGCCGTTGAGGTGGCGGACAGCATCTGGAAGGTCAGCTATGGCACTGACCCCGATACCGGCGGCATGGGCGGTCTGCTGACGATGGTCGGTGTGGTCGCTGCCGGTGCGCTGGCATTGCTGCTGAGCGTCTTTTTGCAGTGGCGGGCGCTGGCGCGCGACCTGCGCGCCGACATGGGTACGCTGGTCAACCTTGGCGAGGCGATCATGCGCCGCGAAAACGGGGCCACACGTCAGGCCCACGTGGCGAGTACGCGTGATGCCATCGCCCTGCTCGGTCAGTACGCGCGCGAGTCGCGTGAGATGCCGGCGACGACCGCTGCCCCAGCGTTGCGCCGAGCGGTCCCGATGGCAGGTCTGCCCGAGTCCCGGACACAGGGGATGGAGGTCGAGGAGCTCGACAGTGACCCCGCGGAGTTGTTGGCCGCGCGACCGCGCAAGCCGGCAAAGATCGATATCCCTGAAACGCTGTTTCGCGCCTACGACGTGCGCGGTGTGGTCGGCCAGGCCCTGACAGCCCCGGTTGCCGAGCTGCTCGGTCAGGCGGTCGCGACGCTGGTGCAGGAACAGGGGGGGCACCGGGTTGCCGTGGCGCGCGACGCCCGGCCCTCCAGCCCGCAGCTGGCGGAGGCCCTGGTGCGTGGGCTCAATGCCGGCGGTTGCGACGTGCTCGATATCGGGCAGGCGCCGACCCCACTGCTGTATTTCGCCATGCACACCCAGCCGGTGCAGGCCGGCATCGTGGTGACAGGCAGCCATAACCCGGCGGAATACAACGGCTTCAAGATCGTGATCGGTGACAGGGTTCTGGATGGCGACGACCTGCTCGCCTTGCGTCGACGCATGCTCGAGGGTGCGTTCAGTCATGGCAACGGTTCGGTAGAGCGCGTCGACCTGGTCGCTGAATACGTCGAGGCGGTGGTTCGGGAAGTCCAGCTGGCCAGACCGCTCAGGGTCGTCGTGGATGCGGGCAACGGTGTCGCCGGTGATCTTGCGGTGGCGACACTGGAGGCGCTGGGATGCGAGGTGGTGCCACTGTTCTGTGAGCCGGACGGCAGTTTCCCGAATCACCACCCTGATCCGAGCCAGCCGGACAACCTGGCGTCCCTGATGCTCGAGGTGCAGGCGCAGGATGCGGATATCGGGATCGCGTTGGACGGTGACGGTGATCGCCTGGGCGTGATCGACAATACCGGCGCCAACATCTGGCCGGACAGCGTCCTGATGCTGCTGGCAGCCGACATCCTGGGGCGCCATCCCGGCGTCGATATCCTTTATGACGTCAAGTCCTCGCGGCACCTGGCGAGCTTCATCCTCGGTCACGGCGGGCGGCCGATCATGTGGAAATCCGGGCATTCGCGGATGCGGGCGAAGATGGTAGAGACCGGTGCGCTGCTCGGTGGCGAGTTCACGGGGCATCTGTTCATCAAGGAACGCTGGTTCGGTTTCGATGACGCGGTCTATGCCGCGGTGCGTGTGCTGGAGTTGCTGGCACTGGAACCTGGTGGTGCGAACGAGCTGTTTGCCGCCCTGCCTTCAAGCCCGTCGACGCCGGAGTATCACCTGATGCTGGAGGAAGGCCAGAGCCGGGAGCTGATGCGGGCCCTCGATGCGCACAAGGTGTTCGACGATGCGCGCCTGGTGGAGCTGGATGGTCTGCGCGTGGAGTTCGGCAGTGGCTGGGGACTTATCCGGCCTTCCAACACCACGCCGTCGCTGACGTTCCGGTTCGAGGCCGATGACGAGCGTTCCCTCGAAGAGATAAAGTCACGCTTCCGCGACCTGTTGCGGCGCGTTGCGCCGGACATGCAGGCCCCTTTTTAACGACTAACCGGTATTTACATGAGTTTGACGGCTGAAGCAGCGGGCAATGTGGCCCACGTGCTGTCCGAGGCGCTGCCCTACATCCAGCGCTTTGGCGGCAAGACCATCGTGATCAAATACGGCGGCAACGCGATGGTCGACGAGGAACTCAAGGCCGGTTTCGCCCGTGACGTCGTGATGATGAAGCTGGTCGGTATCAACCCGGTGGTGGTGCACGGCGGCGGGCCGCAGATCGGTGACCTGCTAAAGCGTCTGGGAAAACAGAGCGAGTTCATCCAGGGGATGCGCGTCACCGACGCCGAGACCATGGATGTCGTGGAGATGGTGCTCGGCGGTCTGGTCAACAAGGAGATCGTCACTCTGATCAACCGTCATGGCGGATCGGCAGTCGGTCTGACCGGTAAGGACGGTGACCTGATCCGCGCCCGCAAGCTGCACCTCACGCGCGAGAATCCCGAGGCCCAGGCGCCGGAGATCATCGATATCGGTCATGTCGGTGAGGTGGAGAGCATCGATGCCTCGGTGGTGGACATGCTGGTACACGGCAACTTCATCCCGGTGGTCGCGCCGATCGGCGTTGGCGACGATGGTCGTTCCTACAACATCAATGCGGACCTGGTTGCCGGCAAGATGGCCGAGGTGCTCAAGGCCGAGAAGCTGATCCTGTTGACCAACACCCAGGGTTTGCTGGACAAGTCGGGCAGGCTGCTCACCGGTCTGACGTTGGAAAGGGTCGACGAGCTGGTCGCGGACGGCACGATTACCGGCGGCATGCTACCGAAGATCGCCTGCGCCCTGGACGCGGTGAAAGCCGGGGTGAATTCGGCACATATCATCGACGGGCGGGTGCCGCATGCGGTGATGGTCGAGCTGTTTACCGACCAGGGTATCGGTACCCTGATCCGTCGCCGCTGACCGGCCACGATGCCGCGCCCCTCCCGCAAACAGGCGATCCTCGAGGCGCTGGCCAACGAGTTGGAGCAGCATCCGGGCGACCGCGTCACCACCGCGGCCCTGGCGCGTGCCGTGGGTGTGTCCGAGGCGGCGCTGTATCGTCATTTTCCGAGCAAGGCGCGGATGTTCGAGGGCCTGATCGGGTTCGCCGAGGAGACGGTGTTCGCGCGTATCAACCAGATTCTCGGTGAAGAAAAGAACACCCAGGTGCGCACCGCAAAGGTGATCTATCTGCTGCTCGGCTTCGCCGACCGCAATCCGGGAATCTCACGCGTGCTACTGGGTGATGCGCTGGTGGGCGAGCGCGAACGCCTGCACGATCGTGTGCAGCAGTTCTTCGAGCGCATCGACCTGCAGCTGCGGCAGATCCTGCGCGAGGCGCCGATGCGTCAGGACGCTACGCTGCGCACGACGCCGGAAGCCGCTGCGGCCCTGTTGACCGCGTTCGTTGAAGGTCGGATGCAGCAGTTTTTGCGTTCGCGGTTTTCCCAGCCCTCGCTGTCCGCCTGGGAGGTGGATTGGCCGGTGCTCAGCCACGGCCTGTTCGACCCGGGCTGACGCTTGAGCTTGCCCGGTAGCGGACCGGGGTCAGGCCATTTCGCTACTTCTGCATGGCGATACGGAATTGCTCGCGTATCGCCGCCACCTCCGGCCCGTGGCAGTACTCCCTGGCCTCGGTGAAGCCGGCACACTGCACATCCATGAAGATCCGCTCACCGCCCTGGCTGTAGTCGGTGAGGCGCGATACGGTGATGCTCACGTCACGTATGTTGCGCGGTGGAGCGGTCACCAGGATGCGCTCAGCCGCCAGGTCGATCGGCGTGGTTGCATGGGTACGCGCATACTGCTGGGCGATGTCCCAGAGCCGCGCGCACTCGGCCTCGTCCTGGCAGCGTACTGCCGTTTCCACTAGGTCCGGGATGTCCGACTGCCTGATTACGTCGGCATTGGCGGCGCGCGATCCCCCCTGACGCAGCTGGCGGAAGCGGTTGAGGTCATAGTCATAGCGTTCGATGGTGTCGCGCTTTTCGTCTTCCTTGCCGAGAATGATGGCGTACGACTTTTCGATCGAGCGTTGGGTGCTGTCGAGGTTGGCCTTTTGCTGGGTGCTCAGCTGCTTGCCGCTGCGCTCGGTGGCTGCGGCGGCCGCCTGGAAATCGGACAGACGGGCTTTCAGGCGCCGGATTTCCTTGTGGGTAAGCTGGATCTGCGCATCGAGCTGAGCGATCTTGCCGTCGCGCGCCATCACCAGGTCATCCTCGTTGCGATACAGGTTGAGCAGGATGCGGTCACGTGCCTGCTGCTCCTGCTTTAGCTGTTCCGCCTCGTCGCGCAGTGCCTGCAGGGCCTTGTCGCGTTCGATCTCTTCCGGCGTCCTGGCCCGGTCCTGATGCCCACGTTCGATGCCGCGTTCATCCAGCTCGTAGTGTGGCCGGTCGACGTATTCCGGCGGTATGGATGTGCCATAGTGCGTGACGCCGTTTTCATCGACCCATTTTTTGTACGTGCCGGCCTGCAGAGGCGCTACGGCGACAAACGAAAGGGTGAAGACAAGGCTGAAAATACGAATTACTGACGTCATAGCTGATCACCGGCGGGCATCTGACCCGTCATTATAATGACTCCTAGACGTGGTTTAGCGGCAGAGTCGTGGAACAGTTCATACTTTTTTTGATTTCCCTGGTGGCCAACCTGTTTTCCGCGTTTGCCGGCGGTGGTGCCGGATTGCTGCAGCTGCCGGTGCTGATCTTCCTTGGGCTGCCGTTTGGTGTCGCCCTGGCGACGCACAAGATTGCCTCGGTGGCGCTCGGTGTCGGCGCGACTTTGCGCCATCTGCGCGAGGGGGGGCTGCAGCGACGTTTCGTGGTGTTCATCCTCGCGACGGGCATCCCCGGCGTCCTCCTGGGCGCCAGTGTGATCCTGCAGGTGCCGGGCCGATATGCGGAGATTGCGCTGGGCGTCCTGACCCTGGGGCTGGGTGTCTATTCGGTGGCCAGGGGCGGCATGGGTCTGGTCGAGGTGCCGCGCAATCGCCAGGGACGTGGTCTGTGGCTGGGCGGTATCGGGCTGTTTGCCATCGGTGTCCTGAATGGCTCGCTGACCTCGGGCACCGGTCTGTTCGTGACCCTGTGGCTGGTGCGCTGGTTCGGCGCGGACTATCGCCAGGCTGTCGCCTACACACTGGTCCTGGTGGGTATGTTCTGGAACGGCAGTGGCGCGATCGCCTTGGGCATTCTCGGTGACGTGCGCTGGGACTGGCTGCCGGCACTGCTGCTCGGCTCGCTGCTCGGCGGCTATGCGGGAGCGCACCTGGCGATACTCAAGGGCAATGTATGGATAAAGCGCGCATTCGAAGTGGTGACACTGCTGGTTGGGCTGAAACTGATCGCCGGTTGATCAGACGCCGTATTCGCGCCGATAGGCCTGGATATCGGCGAGATACGTATCGAAGTCGGCTCGCTCGCGGATGAAGTCGATCAGGTCGGCCAGGCGAACAATGGCCGTCACTGGCATGCCGTAGTCGGTCTCGACCTCCTGGATGGCCGAACGCTCGCCCTTGCCGCGCTCCTGGCGGTCCAGCGCGATCACCACGCCGGCCGGTCGCGCGCCTTCGGCAGCGATGATGTCCATCGATTCGCGGATCGCGGTGCCTGCGGTGATGACGTCGTCGATGATCAGGATGTCGCCCTGCAGCGGGTGGCCGACGATGCTGCCGCCTTCGCCATGGCTCTTGGCCTCTTTGCGGTTGAACGCATAGGGCACATCGATGCCGTGATGGTCGTACAGCGCGGCCGCGGTCACTGCAGCCAGGGGGATGCCCTTGTAGGCCGGTCCATAGAGCACATCGAACTTGAGCCCGGCATTGACGATCGTCTGGGCGTAGTGGCGCCCCAGTCTGGCCAATGCCGCGCCGGTATTGAACAGGCCGGCGTTGAAGAAATACGGGCTGATGCGGCCTGACTTAAGCGTGAAGCGACCAAAGCGCAGCACGCCGAGATCGAGGGCGAAATCGAGAAAATCGCGCTGGTAGTCCTGCATCCTGTTCCCCTGTCTTGCGAGGCCGGCATTGTGCGCAAAGGGCGCTGCCGATGACAAGGGCGTATCCCAAGGGCTTTCCCTATAATGCGGCACATGCGCGTCATCAGTCTCAATTTGAACGGCATCAGGTCCGCAGCGCGCAAGGGTTTCTACGCCTGGTTGCGGCGCCAGCGTGCCGACGTGGTGTGCCTGCAGGAGATAAAGGCCCAGGTCGACCAGCTCAACGACCGTACGTTCTGGCCGCCGAGCTTCCATTGTTACTACCATCCGGCCGACAGGAAGGGTTACAGCGGTGTCGGTCTCTACGCGCGCACCGAACCGGACGATGTGATCGAGGGTCTGGGCTGGCCCGAGTTCGATGCGGAGGGCCGTTGGATCGAGGCGCGGTTCCGCGGTCTCAGCGTGATTTCGCTGTACCTGCCGTCCGGTTCATCGAGTGAACAGCGTCAACAGGTAAAGTTCGACATGATGGGGCGCCTGTCGCCCCATCTGAAGAAACTGCGCAAAGATGGGCGTGAGTACATCATCTGCGGCGACTGGAACATCGCTCACACCAAGGCCGACATCAGAAACTGGCGAGGCAACCTCAAGAATTCGGGCTTTCTGCCGGAAGAGCGTGCCTGGATGGACAAACTGTTCGGGTCAATGGGCTGGATCGACGCGTTCCGCGTGGTCAACCAAAGCCCGGACGAATATTCCTGGTGGTCGAACCGTGGCCAGGCCTGGGCCAACAATGTCGGCTGGCGCATTGACTACCAGGTGGTAACGCCCGGTCTGCGCGAGCGTATTCAGGGCGCCCATATCTACCGCAGCAAGCGCTTCTCCGATCACGCCCCGGTGGTTGTGGACTACGATCTTGACCTCTGAGCGTCGCCATTCGATGGCGGAGATCGCCCGCTCGGCCCTTTCGCTGCGCATGCTGGTCGCAGCACTGATGGGATTTGCCTCCGGCCTGCCACTGCTGCTGACCGGCTCGGTCCTGCAGGCCTGGATGAAAGACGAGGGTGTGGACCTGGGGACGATCGGCCTGTTTGCACTGGTCGGTCTGCCTTACACGCTCAAGTTTCTGTGGGCGCCACTGATGGATCGTTTCACACCGAATGCGCTCGGCCGGCGGCGGGGTTGGTTGCTGCTGTTTCAGCTGGCCCTGATCGCGTCGCTGGTGTGGCTGTCACTCGCCAGGCCGGCTGTCGACCCCTGGTGGCTCGCCGTGGCGGCACTGCTGGTCACCTTCTTCTCCGCCAGCCAGGATATCGTCATCGATGCCTACCGCCGCGAATCGCTCAGCGACGAGGAGCAGGGTCTGGGTGCATCCCTGTATGTGAACGGCTACCGGGTCGGAATGCTGCTGGCCTCCGGTGGAGGCCTGATCCTGGCCGATCACCTGAGTTTTGCCCAGGTGTACCAGCTGATGGCGGCGTTCATGTTGCTGGGCGTTGCGACGACACTTTTCGCCCCCGAACCGGCGACGGCCGAAGGTGTACCTCGCACCTTGCGCGAGGCGGTCCTGGAGCCTTTCATAGAGTACTTCCAGCGTCGCGACGCCCTGCTGATCCTGGCGTTTATCCTGCTCTACAAGATCGGCGACACCATGGCGTCGCACATGACCACGCCGTTCTACCTCGATATCGGTTTCAGCAAGACCGAGATCGGCACAGTGGTGAAGCTGTTCGGTTTCTGGGCAACTGTCACCGGTGGCCTGATCGGCGGCCTCCTGATCATGCGCCTGGGCATATTCCGCGCACTGTGGCTGTTCGGCATCCTGCAGGGGGTTTCGACGGCCGGCTTCTCTGTGCTGGCGCAGGTGGGTGCGAGCGTGCCGGGACTGGCGGCCGTGATCACTTTCGAGAATCTGTCGGGTGGCATGGGCACCGCAGCCTATGTGGCTTACATGGCGAGCCTGACCAACAGGAAGTTCACCGCCACTCAGTACGCCTTGTTGTCGAGCCTGATGGGGGTGCCGAGGGTGATTGCGGCGGCGCCGACCGGCTACCTCGCGGGTGCGATGGGGTGGTCATGGTTCTTCGTGGCCTGTGCGTTGATCGCCGTACCCGGGTTGCTGCTGATTCGCTGGCTGCATACGCGCGGTTCCGACGTGCGGCCGCACGGGGAGGGCTGATGGGGTCGGTCGATATGCTCAGCGCCTTCGTCGTCGGCCTGCTCGGCGGTGTGCACTGCGCAGGGATGTGCGGCGGCATTGTCGGCGCCTTGTCTTTCGGCCTGGCGTCCACGGCGTCGCGCTGGCCGATCCTTCTCGCATACAACGCCGGACGGATCAGCAGTTACACGCTGGCCGGCGCAATAATGGGCGCCCTCGGGTTTTATTTCTCCGGCTTGTTGCCGGTGCAGACCGCACAAAGGGTGCTGCTGAGCCTCGCCGGGCTTTTTCTGATCCTGATGGGAATGTACCTGGCCGGCTGGTGGAACGCGCTGGCACGCATCGAGAGTGTCGGTGGCGTGCTGTGGCGCAAGATCGAACCCCTTGGCCGCGGCCTGCTGCCTGTGCGTTCGGCATGGCAGGGGTATCTCCTGGGCCTGCTCTGGGGTTGGCTGCCGTGCGGCCTGGTGTACAGCGCACTGGTATGGACGGTGTCTGCCGGCGGGGCGATGGAAGGCGCATCGCTGATGCTGGCATTCGGCCTCGGTACCTTGCCGAATCTGCTGCTGATGGGCGTCGCAGCCACCCAGTTGGCGCGATGGCTCAGGCAGCCCTGGGTGAGGGCGTTCGCCGGGGGGCTGGTGATGCTATTCGGCGTGCTACTGCTTTTCGATGCGTGGGCCCGCTGAACATTGCTACCGCGATGTAGCCATCGCGATCGCCTGTCCGCCGGGCGACGACTCACCGGTGCCTTCGCGTGCCTCAGTTGGTGAAGAATTCCTGGCGCATGTGGGCGCGCAGTGGATAACGCCCACCTTCAGGCATGATCTCAAAATCGAACATCAGCGTTTCGCGGTGCGCGACCGGGAAGTCGGCAATGTAGTAAATCGCTTTGTCTTCGACGATCTCACGAAGTTCCACCGGGCGGATCTGGCCGTAAAGGGTTCGTGCGACGGCGCGGATGCTTGCATGGACGGGTGTGCCCATGGTTCCCGGTTCATCGCGTATCACGCTGACATTGAGCAGTGCCCTGTTCTTGCTGCGTTGCAGACCATAGGCCGTGGCGACCTGTGAGGGCAGGCTGTCAGTGGTCAGGGCGTTGTGGTGAATGGTGTAACCGCCGGTATGGGTGCTGTTCTCGGCCGCAGCCGTCAGAGACAGCGCTGCCAGTATCAACACGCTGAGAAAGGTTGCCAGGGATTTCATCGGCTCGTCCTCCGGGAATGATCTTGTTCTGGTGCAGGTCCTTAGACCTGAATATAGACCAGTGTAAGGCCCAGGATCTTTCCGCCTGTGCGCTTACCTGTGCCTGGTTTGTCCGACGGGCAGGTTCAGTTTTGACCGCTGGCCCGTGCCGGTGCGCTCGCCGCTGGGTCGAGCAGCAGCGCATGCACCCTGGCGATCGACGCTATCTGTGTGCGCAGCCGGGCGTCGTCACGCTGCAGTGCCTCGATTCTCTGCTGGATGGTCTTGCGCGAGTCCCCGGCATGACGCAGGTCGGCCATCTGGCGTGTCAATGCGTCGCGATGCTCTTTTACCTCTATCGACAATGGCAGCAGCGCGGTTTCGCGCCAGTGATTCGCCTCGTCGTATGCCATCTGGAAGATCGCCTGCGAGCGGCTGACGATGGTGCGGAAGTACCGCTTGGTGACGAAGTGCTGTTCCATCAGCGTCGTACGTGCGCTGTTCCTGAAGATCTCCGCCTCCTGATCGAGCAGTCCGAGTTCCACCTGGTGACGCACGATCGATATCATCGCCGGCATCGCGAGCCGGAATCCGTGTTCGCTCTGGAAACGCCGATAAACGGTGCGCAGCAGGCGGCGCATCAGTTGTGTCTGCTTGCCGGCAACCTCCAGGCGCACATTGATTTCCTTGAACAGCGCACGCATCGCTTCTTTCAAGCCGTGGGTCGTCCACGCCCCTGTCATTGACGCGCGAATGGTGTCCAGTGTCTGATCCAGCGTCCGGACATCGAGCGCGCTCAGCAGTGTGCGGCCATGCTGGTTGAAGGCGGCCAGGCTCTGTTTGTAGGTATCCACGCTGGCCTGGTAGTGCGCCTGTGCATGCTGTGCGCTCTCCAGCATCCGCCCGATCGCCGCGTCGCTCTGATCGGCCAGGCCGGCCAGATTGCCACGTTGGTTCCCGTTGCGCTCCAGGCGACGTGTGATCAGTGTCTCGAGAGCGTCCAACGCCTGCTGGATGCTGTAGATGTGTTCATGGCGAATGATGTCAAGGCGATTGGCCATCATGGCGTTGCCGAGGTATTTCTCCAGGCTTGCGATGCCGCTGCGCTGCTCGAGTGCGGCATTGTTCTGGACGCGGGCCAGCAGCGCCTTCTGTGCAGAGGTGGCAAACACCTGGTCGTGACTGACACCAAGCGCCAGCGCAACCTCTCGGCACTGCTTGACGATGCTCTCGGCGATCTGGCGCGAAGAGCGTAACTCGTCCCAAAGCGTGTCGGTCTTGTTGAGGACGACCATCAGGCCGCGTCGGCCGACATGCCCCGGGCGCTGGATGAAGCGCTGCCAAACATGCAGGTCGGAGCGCGTTACGCCGGTGTCTGCAGCCAATACGAACAGGACCGCATGTGCCGCCGGCAGCATTTCGAACGTCAGCTCGGGTTCACTGCCGATGGCGTTGAGTCCCGGGGTGTCCAGGATTCGAAGCCCCTGGGCGAGCAGGGGATGACGGATGTTCAATTGGGCGAGACGCCAGCGTGGGATGCTGCACCCTTCGGTTTCCGACGGCTCCGGCTCTGCGACCAGTCCCAGCTCGGCGGCCTCGTGCCGCGTGGCCGGCCTGCTTTGCGTGAGCTTCTGCAGATCGCGCGACAGTGATTCCGGGTCGTTCAGATCGAGATCGGTGTGTACCCATTGATCCGGCTGATCGCGCAGCGAGGCCAGCGAATGCTCGTTGCGGCGCGTCTCGATCGGCAGCAGGCGCAGGTAGGGAGGCTGATTTTCGTCGCAAAAAATCTCGGTCGGACACATGGTGGTCCGCCCGGCGTCCGCCGGCAGCAGGCGGCGACCGTGGTGCGCAAAGAACAGCGCGTTGATCAACTCGGTCTTGCCGCGCGAGAACTCGCCGGCAACCGCAACGGTCATGTGTTCGTCGCGCAGTGCCCGTTGCGCCCGGTCGATCGCATTCCTGGTCTCGAGGGTGTACAGCCCCTGTTGCCTGAGCCAGGGCTGCAGCTGTTTGAGCAGGCGCAATTGCCTGTCCCGCCACGTGTTGAAGGCGCCTAGCTGATCGCAAAGGTTCGTGTTCGGCATGATGCTCGCAGCCATCCCGGCAGTGTTGTTCTCGGCACAGGGCTGATGCCCTTTTTTATTTGCTCCGCACGGCAAGATTCAATGCCATGCGGATGGTTTTCGCCGAGTATAGGTCAAGGGCTCGGGCCCGACGCAAGTGTGCCGCGGGCAATTGACAGGGTTCTCCGCCGACACAAGGCAAAGTCGTGCTTTTTGTTCCTCAAGCAGGCGACGGACGGCGAAATAAACGCCTGTTCGATGCGTGGTGGCGCCGCGCCTAACGCGCTGCAATAACGTCGGGAAGGCGGGCGGGCACCTTGATCCTGATGCGCTTGAGCTGGCTGGTCAGGCCCGCTTCGATCAGCACCGATGACCTGCCGACACCGAACTGCTTTGCCAGCCAGCTGACCAGGTGGGCATTGGCCTTTCCGTCGACCGGCGGGGCTGTGATGGATACCCGCAGGCGGTCGAGCTGCGGTTCGCCAAAGGCATCGTGGCTCGCCTTGGGTTGCAGCTTGAGCTTCAGTATCAGGTCGGGGCCGTCCCAGCGATACCAGTCGGCTTCGGTCACAGCATCTGGCCGATCAGGTCTTTGATCGGTGGGACCAGCAGCATTTCCAGTACCACCAGGCCGAGCATGACCACCATCGGTGACAGGTCGAGTCCGCCCATGTCCGGCATGCGGCGCCGCACCGGTGCCAGCAGCGGTTCGGTCAGGCTGATGATCAGGCTGATCGCCGGGTTGTGACTGCCCGGGTTGATCCAGCTGACAATCACCTGGATCAGAATCGCGAACAGGAAAACATTGATCACCAGCGAGATCAATTCAGGGATCGCCAGCAGCGCGGCTGCGGAGATCTGCAATCCGGCCCCCGAAAGGGCGAGAATGGCAAGTTGTTCGACCGCCACCACGGCCCAGGCGAGCACCAGCGATGCGATGTCCATGCCGGACACGCCCGGGATCACGCGTCGCAACGGGTTCAGCAGGGGTTTGGTGGCCTTCACGATGAATTGTGACAGCGGATTGTAGAAGTCAGCGCGCATCAACTGCAGCAGGAAGCGCAACACCACCAGTGTCGCATACAGGCCGAACAGCACCTGGACCAGGAAGATCGCCGGCTGTGCAAGATAACCTCCACCCATCACACACCTCCAAGACTACGGGAGAGTTCAATCGAGCGATCACGCGCTGCGGTCAGCGCGCGTTTGAACAGGTCGCGGATGCCGCCATCCTCCAGGGTGCCGAGAGCGCGTTCCGTGGTCCCGCCCGGCGAGGTGACGCGGGCCCGCAACACCTCGGGTGGGTCGGTGCTCTCGAGCGCCATGCGCGCGGCACCAAACGCCGTTTGCAGGGTCAGCAGGTGTGCTGTTTCGGGTGTCAGTCCGAGGTCGCGCGCGGCTGCCTCCAGCGCCTCCATGACGAGGAACAAGTAGGCCGGCCCACTGCCGGAAAGGGCGGTGACCGCATCCATCAGCGACTCGTCTTCGATCCATTGGGCGAGCCCGACCGAGCGCATCAGTGATTCTGCCCGTTCGCGTTGTGTTGGCGAAACTTCGGGTGTCGCGTACAGCACAGTGGCGCCCGACTGGATGATCGCCGGGGTGTTCGGCATGGTGCGCACCAGTGCCACCCCGCCACCGAGCCAGGACTGCAGGCTGTCGCAGCGAATTCCCGCGGCGATCGAGATGACCAGCGGTCGGCGTTGCTGCACCGATGCAGCGAGTTCTTCGGCCACCCCGCGGAGGATTTGCGGCTTGACCGCCAGTACCAGGGTGTCGGCAAGTGCGGCAGCCTCGCGGTTGTCCTGCAGTGTCCGGATACCGGTGGCCTCGCTCAGCGCACTGCACTTTTCGGCCGACGGGTCGGTGGCGATCAGTTGTCCTGGCGGAACACCGTCGGCAAGCAGTCCGCCGATCAATGCCCCGGCCATGTTGCCGGCACCGATGAATGCGATTTGTCTGGTCATTGCCTGCGTGAGTTCCGTCTGTCCTTCATTGGTTCAATAGTCTAACGGACAAGGCTGTCAGCCGCCCCAAATCATGAACCCACTGCCAGCCACGGCCGTTTCCCCCTCTCCTTGCTCTCTTCCAGAGGGAGAGCAGGGCGCAGACTCGCTTCGCGAGTTTCACGTTAACCGATGTGCGCAGCGGCGGTGTTGCCTGAATGGCCCCGTCAATCCCGCGGACCGAAGATATCCGTGCCGATCCTGACGATGGTCGCGCCTTCGCGAATCGCGGCCTCCATGTCGTCGCTCATGCCCATCGACAGTGTGTCGACATCGAGGCCGGAGGCGCGCAGCGATTCGAGCAGTCCGCGCAGACCGGCGAATGCCGCATCCCGACTTGTGGTGCGGGCGTTCGGGTCGGGCATGGTCATAAGGCCGCGCAATCGCAGGCGCGGCAATCGGGCCACTTTGAGGGCCAGCGCTTCGACCTCGGTCGGGTCCACGCCACCTTTGGTCACTTCGCCGCTGAGGTTGACCTGGATGCACACCTGCAACGGTGGCAGCTCGGCCGGCCGATGTGAACTCAGCTGCTCGGCATGCTTCAGGCTGTCGATGCCGTGGACCCAGGTAAAATGGCGACTTATATCGGCGCACTTGTTGCTCTGCAGGCGGCCGATGAAATGCCATTCGATATCTTTGTCGGCAAGCGTGCGGATCTTGGGCAGGGCATCCTGCAGGTAATTTTCGCCGAATGCTCGCTGGCCGGCGCCGAAGGCAGCCGCCACGTCGCTCGCCGGTTTGGTCTTGCTCACGGCGAGCAGCATGATCTCGCCGGGCGAACGGCCAGCCGCCATGGCGGCGCGGTGGATGCGCTCCTGCACATGTGCCAATCTTTCGGGAATTTGGTTCATCATACCTCTATCATTGCTCTGATTGGCCCCAAGCGGGGCGTCGCCGGCAATCGCGGCTCAACTCGGGCGGCCCGCTGTCGATAAACCATACCAACGACTACGTTAAACATTTCTGGCTGTTGCGGGAACACTATGGATATTGCTGAGCTCCTCGCCTTTAGCGTCAAACACAATGCATCGGACTTGCACCTTTCCGCCGGGCTGCCGCCAATGATCCGCGTGGATGGCGACATCCGGCGCATCAATGTGCCGGTGCTCGACCACAAGAGCGTTCATGAGCTGGTTTACGACATCATGAACGACAAGCAGCGCAAGGATTACGAGGAGTTCTTCGAGGTCGATTTCTCGTTTGAAATCCCCGGGTTGGCACGGTTCCGTGTCAATGCGTTCAACCAGGACCGCGGCGCCGCCGCGGTGTTTCGTACGATTCCGTCGAAGATCCTCAGCCTGGAGGAGCTCAACTGCCCGTCGGTATTCAAGAACATCTGCGACAACCCGCGGGGCCTGGTGCTGGTGACCGGCCCGACCGGTTCGGGCAAGTCGACGACGCTGGCCGCGATGATGGACTACAAGAACGATACCGAGTACGGCCACATCCTGACCATCGAGGATCCGATCGAATTCGTTCACCAGAGCAAGAAGTGCCTGATCAACCAGCGCGAGGTGCATCGCGATACGCTCGGATTCGCCGAGGCGCTGCGTTCGGCATTGCGCGAAGACCCGGACATCATCCTGGTCGGCGAACTGCGTGACCTGGAGACCATCCGACTGGCGATGACGGCAGCGGAAACCGGCCACCTGGTGTTCGGCACCCTGCATACCAGCTCGGCAGCCAAGACGATCGACCGCATCGTCGACGTCTTCCCGGCAGGCGAGAAGGCGATGGTCCGCTCGATGCTTTCCGAATCGTTGCGCGCCGTCATCTCGCAAACGCTGCTCAAGCGTACAGGCGGCGGGCGGGTTGCCTGTCACGAGATCATGATCGGCACACCCGCGATCAGAAATCTGATCCGCGAAGACAAGGTTGCACAGATGTACTCGGCAATTCAGACCGGGCAGGCACACGGCATGCAGACCCTCGATCAGGCCATGCAGGACATGCTGCGCAAGGGGTTGATCTCGAAACAGGACGCGATTTCGCGCGCGGTCAACAAGGAGCTGTTCGGCTAGACGGCCCCGGCAAATTGTGGTCATGTTCACGGCGAAGTGCCTGACCCTTGTGCCGCATGCGGGGCCAGGTTCGCACAGCGCTGCTTGGAGGGCATTGCATGGACTTTAACGATATCCTGGACATGATGGTCCAGAAGAAGGCGTCTGACCTTTTCATCACCGCCGATATCCCGCCGAGCATCAAGGTGCATGGGCGCATCATGCCGGTCTCGAAGACCAAGCTGGACGCACCGCAGACGCGCGAGTTGACCCTGTCGCTGATGACACCCGAGCAGCGCGACGAGTTCCTGCATACCAAGGAATGCAACTTCGCGTTCAGTGCCAAGAATGTGGGGCGCTTCCGCGTGAGCGCCTTCGTGCAGCGCGACTCTGTGGGCATGGTGCTCAGACGAATCGAGACGCGTATCCCCACCTTCGAGGAGCTTGGGCTGCCGCACAACCTGCATGATCTGGCGATGGCAAACCGCGGTATCGTCTTTTTTGTCGGCGCCACGGGCACGGGTAAGTCGACGTCGCTGGCGGCGATGGTCGGTTACCGCAACCAGAACAGCACCGGCCATATCATCAGTATCGAGGACCCGATCGAGTTTCTGCACAATCATGCCGGTTGCATCGTCACTCAACGCGAGGTGGGTCTGGATACCGAGTCGTACGAGGTGGCGCTGAAAAACACGCTGCGCCAGGCGCCGGATGTGATTCTGATCGGTGAGATCCGCACTCGCGAGGCGATGGAGCACGCAATCACCTTTGCCGAGACCGGACACCTCGTGTTGACGACGCTGCACGCCAACAATGCCAACCAGGCGCTCGATCGCATCCTGCATTTCTTCCCCGAGGAGCAGCACGACCAGATTCTGATGGACCTGTCGCTCAACCTGCGCGGCATCGTCGCGCAGCAACTGATCAGGCGCCCCGACGGCAATGGCCGGCGGGCCATCATGGAGGTCATGCTCAACACGCCGCTGGTTTCCGATCTGATCCTCAAGGGCGAGGTTCACAAGCTCAAGGAGCTGATGAAGCGTTCGACAGAGCACGGCATGATCACCTTCGATCAGGCCCTGTATGATGCGTACCGGCGCGGCGAAATCACCCAGGAAGACGCGCTGCGGCATGCTGACTCATCAAACGAGGTGCGGTTGATGATCAAACTTGGCGACACCAGTCCCAATGCACTGAACCGTGATGCCGGAAAGATGAGTTTCAGCGAGTGATGAGGCATGTTGCAATGCACCCGGTCGGTTTTTTGGAGTAACACCGTTATCGGTTGACCCAAAACCCTTATCCCGATGTCTGGCGGTCTGGTAACCGTATTTCTTGCGATCGCCATGCGATGCGGATGACAGGCCTTGCTACCCTGCAGTAGGGTATTGAGTAGACAAAGGCTTGTACACGGACGTCAAACCGCTTGATCCGCTATTTCCGTTCATTGTCGTTGCTGTTGATTGCGGTGCTTGTTGCGCCGGCCGGAGCGGCTCAGATCGTCGTGCACCACGACGTTGCCAGGCAGGCGTTGACGCTCAATGTCGCCCGCCTGATCTTCACCATGCGCCTGTTGCACTGGCCCGATGGGACCCGGGTGCGGGTGTTCGTGCTGCCGGATGCCGATCCGTTGCACCAGGAGTTTGCCAAGAGGTCGCTGGATCTCTATCCGCGGCAGTTGCGCCGCGTATGGGACAGGCACCTGTTTTCCGGTGCCGGCGCCATTCCCGTAGAGGTTTCTTCAGTGGAGGAAATGTTGAGACGGGTCGCGGAAACCCCAGGCGCCGTCGGCTATCTGCCGGATGGGCTTGCCAGGGGCGAGGTGAGGGTGGTCAATGTCCAGTAGCCGTATCTTTCGCGTTTTGCTGCCCGGATTGGCGCTCATGTGCTGCTGTTCCAGCCTTGTTTCGGCTGGCGGGTTTGATGAAGTGGAGGTGCATGGATTTGCCACTCAGGGCTTCATCAAGACCAGTGCCAACAGTTTCTTCGGTGACAGTGAGGATGGCAGTTTCGAATTCACCGAGCTCGGGGTGAATGCCAGCATGGACGCGACGGAGGACATCCGGCTGTCCGGGCAATTGCTGTCACGCAGGGCCGGTGAGATGTATTCCGGCACACCGAGCATCGATTTCGCACTGGCTGACTTCACTGTCCGCAGTACCGAAAACGATAATTTCGGAATCATGCTCGGGCGCATAAAGAACCCGCTGGGACTGTTCAACGAGACCAGGGATGTTGCCTTCACGCGCCCCGGTTTTCTTGTCCCCCAGGTGGTCTACTACGACAAGGTTCGTAACCTTATCCTTTCCGCGGACGGTCTGGCGGCACGGATGTCGACATTCAGTGAATTGGCAAACGTGAGTCTTTATTTGGCTGCGGGGCAGCCCCTGACTGATGAAAATGTCGAGTATGTATACCTAGGGAGCGGATATGAAGGCGATTTTTCACCCGATGGTTTGTCGTACATCGGCAGGGTATTGGTAGAAAAGCCGGATGGCACCGTTCGCGCATCGCTCAGCATCGCTTCAACATCGATGAAATTCGAGAGGGGTGCATCGGATCCGATTGGAAATGGCGGTGTCAGTCTAGTCTATGGAATCGGGTCGCTGCAGTGCGTTGTCAATGACTGGACCTTTACTTCGGAGTATATGCAGGAACCTATTGAATGGCGGGGGTTTGTGGGCTCACCACTCGCCGGAAAGGAGGCGACCGGTGAAAGCTACTATTTCCAAGCAGCTTGGCAGGCACGTACCGACGTTGAGGTAATGATCCGCTACGGTGAGGGCTATGCCGACCGTGCGGACCACTCCGGCGTACGTATCGAGCAGGCGACGGGCGGCGCGATACCGGCACATACGCAGTATTCGAAGATCGCCACGGCGGGTATCCGATGGGATGTCTCCTCGCAGTTAATGGTCCGCGCGGAATACCAGCGGCACAACGGCACTTTGATACTAAGCAACCGGGAAAACCCGGTGCCCGCTGCCACCGTGCCGGACTGGGACATGTTTGCACTGTCTGTCTCTTACCGGTTCTAGCACCCGCCATGTCGAAGGCCACGCCAGCACAGGATGCCGCAGGTGCGAAGTTCTTGAGCCTGACGTGGAGGGTTCTGGGGCTGTTGTTCCTGGTGCTCGCTTTGATGAACATCAGTCTCGCCTACCTCGTCTACAACAGGAGTGCGGCCCAGTTCGAGGCGGAGCAGTCGGAAAAACGCCTCGCGCAGACCCGTGAATTCAGGGTCGTTTTGTCGAACGGATTCGAGTCCATGTCGACCTTCGCCTCGTTTATCCCCTTGTTGTCGATGCCGGCCGGGGGTGGGGGTGCCGATGCCCTGCATGAGCGGGTAGCCGCTGCATTGTCCGAGCATGGCCTGATGCTCGATGTCGAATGGGGTATCGAGGCGGTGCACTACTTCGTCGGCGACTCGCTCGATTCGCCGCTTGTTTCATGGCCGCCAGGCCGGCCGGCGGTTTCGGCGAAGAAGCTGTTGCAGCTGACTCGGCGGACTGACACACCGCAGGGACAGATCGTGTGCGCAGACACCTGCGTACAGGTGGTCACCGTACCGCTGCTGCAGTACGGCAAGACCGCCGCTTATCTCGTGGTGGAGCGCTCGATCGCGGACAGTCTGAGAGAGGTTCACCTCTTGTCCGGCGCTGAATTCGCAGTGCTTCGCGATACGGATGCGTTATCAAGCGATGGCGGTCGTCACCTGGCAGTCTGGGGTAAGGACGTCGCGGCAATCACGCACGAGGGCAGTGTGCTTCCCACCCTGGTTGAACTCAACTCGAGGGTGAGCCTGGCCGAGTTGCTGCAGGCACCGCAGCGCGTGCAGTCCGGTGCCGACTGGTTCGAGATATTTGCGTTGCCACCGGCGTCGAATCATCCAGGCCTCGAGCTGCTCGTGGTGAACAGGGTCACTGATCAGGTTCAGGCGATCCACGATGCGACTTTGTACGCCATCATCGTGGGGCTGTTCGGGATGCTGATATCTGGGGTTACGCTGTTGCTCGTCCTTGGTGGACCGATGCAGCGGATCCGGGATGTCGTCCATGTGCTGCCCTTGATGGCGGAGAAGTCCTACGTGCGACTGCGCTACGAGTTGCCGGAATACCCGGATGAGGACAATCTGCGCGACGAGATCGACGTCATGGTCAGTGCAATCAGTCGGGTATCCAAGCAGATGCAGGCATTGGATGAAGCGCATTCGGCGGCGGAGGCGGCGCTGCGCGACAGTGAGCAGGGCCTGCAGCTGGCACAGTCGATGGCCAAAGTGGCCAGTTGGTCGGGGCAGCCCTTGGAGGGCCTGTTCAGGGTCCATCAGGGGTGGAACCACATCGACCCAGTGCTCGAATATGTCGAAACCTGGGACGAGTATGTTGAACTGGTTCATCCCGACGACCGCAGCAAGGTGCGCATCGCCTGGCGTCAGGGACGCGCAGGCGGCCGCATGGATGTGGAGTATCGTCTGCTGATCGACAGCCGCCAGATCGACATCCACGCGGTCGCGCGCTTCGATCTAGTTGGGCCCCTGCGGGTTTTGCGTGCCGCTGGCATGATGCAGGACGTGACGGCAACGCGTGCCGCCGAACGCTCATTGATGAGTCATCGCGACCGCCTCGAAGACGAAGTGCTGGAGCGGACGGCGGAGCTGGTGGCTGCACGCAAGGAAGCCGAACGTTTGGCACAGAACAAGGGTCAGTTCCTGGCCAACATGAGTCACGAGATCCGTACACCACTGAATGCCGTACTCGGCCTGTCACAGATCGGCATCCTGCAGAGCCAGAACCGGGCGATAGCAAATACGTTCGAACAGATTATCGAGGCGGGGGAACACCTGCTGAACGTCGTCAACGACGTGCTCGATATGTCGAAGCTCGAGGCAGGCAAGCTGGTCGTGGTGGCCGAGCCGTTCGACCTGGGCAAGACGGTCAGGCAGTGCGTCGAGATGCTGCAGCAGCGTGCAGAGGCGAAGGCGCTGACGCTGAAGCTTTCCCTGGCCGGTAACCTGCCGCAGCTCGTGATCGGCGATGCATTCCGTCTGCAACAGATATTGATCAATCTCTTGAGCAACGCCATCAAGTTTACCGAGCACGGCTCGGTGACGATCGACGTCCAGCGACAGGGGGGTAGCTACCGTTTCCAGGTCGAGGATACTGGCATCGGCATGATGCCAGACCAGGTTTCCAGGCTGTTTGCGCCATTCAGCCAGTTCGGAGATTCGGCACAGCAACGCAACGCCGGTACCGGTTTGGGGCTGAGCATCAGCCACACCCTTGCGACGCTGATGGGTGGTGATATTCGGGCGTACAGCGTGCGCGGCGAAGGCAGCCGGTTCCTGTTGCGCCTGCCGTTCAATTCAGCGCAGGGGATGGATGCGGACCTTGCGCAGTCGCCGGCTGGCGTCACGCAAGGTGGACAACGCCTTGCCGGCCTTCGCGTCCTGGTGGCTGATGACGTGTCTATCAACCGCAGCATCGCGCGGGCACTGCTGGAGATGGAAGGGGCGCAAGTCACGACCGTGGAAGACGGCCTGCAGGCGGTAGCCGCCGTCACCGCGGGTGATGGAGCCGGATTCGACCTGGTACTGATGGACGTGGAGATGCCGGGGATGGATGGTCGACAGGCAACCCGGAATATCCGCGCCGCCGGACACGAGCTGCCAATTATCGGTGTCACCGCACATGTATTGCAGGCGGAACGGGAAATGTCGCTCGCCGCAGGGATGGACGATCAGCTGGTCAAACCTATCATGCGGGATGCGCTTGTGGGCGTCATCGGCCGCTGGCTGGCATGAGGGGTGTTCATTCGCGATCCGAGTTGCGCAGCATTTCTGGAGTTGCGCACGAGTCGGCAGCTGACAATCGACGGGGGACGGCGCAGCGCCGCAGGCCGTTCAGAACACGGTGTAGCCGTCGAACACCGGCCCGTCGACGCACACGCGCTTCATGGCCGGGCCTTCTGCGGTCTTGACCTCGACCACGCACCCGGCGCAGCCGCCGACAGCGCAGGCCATGAATTCCTCCAATGACACCTGCACCGGCAGTTCATAGTCGCGCGCCATCTGCACCACCGATTCGAGCATGGCGTGCGGCCCGCAGGCGTACACGCCGACCTGTGCGCGCTCGTGGTCACTCAATCCATCCAGCCAGTGGCGAGAAAGGTCGGTGACATATCCCTGGTGGCATCCCGGATATCCCTGCTGACTGGCCAGTCGACTGGTGATGCCCCAGTCCTCCAACAACGGCATTGCTGCGATCACCCCGTCGGGGATGCCGTTGAGCAGAAACTGCGAAGGCCTTGGCTGAAACGGGAAAGGTACCTCGGAACCGAGTACGACGAACGGTTGTTGATCGCCACCACGCAGTGACTCGGCGATGAAGATCATTGGTGGCATCCCGACGCCACCGCCGATCAGCAGCGGGCGTTTTTCGGTGACCTCGAACGGCACGCCGATCGGGCCAAGGAGGCTGATGCTCTCGCCGGCCTTGCGCGTTGTCAGCAGGCGTGTGCCATCACCGACGGCCTTGTACAGAAAATCGACCCATCCGCCCTGTGCGGATGCCCGCATGATCGAGATCGGACGGCGCATCGGTCGCTGCGGATCCACGGTGATATGTGCAAACTGGCCAGGACGGGCGCGTTCGGCACAACCGGGGGCAGCCACACGCAGCACGAACTGCTCACCGGCGAAGGCTTCGTGGCTAAGGATCTGTGCCTGCTCGAGCAGTATCGTATCGCGGTGCGGTCTCTTCATCAGTCGTCCGCCGCGCGGTAGACCACGCGTCCATTGAACAGGGTGTGGGTGATACGGCCGGGGAAGTCCCAGCCATCAAAGGGCGTATTGTGGCCCTCGCTGCGCATCTTCGACACGTCCAGCGTCCAGTGTCGTTGCGGATCGAATATGCACACATCGGCCGGTGATCCTACCCTCAGCCTGCCGTACGGCAGGCCGAGGATGTCGGCCGGGCCGCTGGTCACGCGGGCCAGTGCGGTCGGCAGATCGAGCACCTTTTCCTCGACCAGTCGCAGTGTCAGGCCGAGCAGTGTCTCGAGGCATGAGATGCCCGGCTCGGTCTCCGGAAACGGGCGCTGCTTGGCGTCAGGTTCATGTGGCTGATGGTCGGAACAGATTGCCGCGATGGTGCCATCGGCAACGGCGCGCCGCAGCGCGTCACGATCGGTCAGCGTGCGCAGCGGCGGTGATACATGGCACTCGGCATTGAAGTCGTCCACATCCATCTCGGTCAGGTGCAGCTGGTGCGCAGCGACGTCGGCGGTGACGGCCAGGCCGGCGGCCTGGGCCTCGTGGATCATGCGAGCTGCGCTGAGGGTGGACAGGGCACGAAAATGCACCTTCGCCTGCGTGTGCTCGGCCAGGGCGAGGTCGCGTGCCACGGCAACGCTCTCGGCGGCCGAAGGGATCGCCGGCAGTCCGAGGCGGGTGGCTATCGCGCCCTCGTGTGCACATCCGGCTGCGCGCAGGTGGCGGTCTTCCGGTCGCAGGAATACCGTCAGGCCGAAGGTCGCTGCATACTCCAGGGCGCGACGCTCCACCAGAGTCGATGCCAGCGGGGCGCGCGCGTTGCTGACGGCGACACAGCCGGCCTGTTTCAACGCGGCCATCTCGGAAAGCTGTTCGCCCATCAAGCCACGGGTCAGTGCGCCAGTGGTGAGAATCCTGGTCTGCCCCAGTTTGCGGGCCATGCGGTGGATAAGCTCGACCACGGCCGAGTTATCGATGACCGGGTTGGTATCCGGTGTGCAAAGCACTGTCGTGATGCCGCCGCGCGCCGCCGCAGCGGCCTCGCTGGCGAGCGTTGCCTTGTGCTCATAACCGGGTTCGCGGAGGCTGGCAGCAAGATCGACCAGGCCCGGGCTGACCACGCAACCACGCGCATCGATCACCTCGGCCGCGGCAAACTCGGCCGGTGCATCGCCGACCGCGACCACGAATTCACCGTCGATATGCAGATCCAGCTGGTCGTCGATGCCGTGCGCTGGATCGATCAGGCGGCCGTTGATGATGCTGATGCTCATGCCTCACCCCCGAGGTCGGCCTGTGACTGCATCGCCATCGACATCACCGCCATGCGTACGGCGATGCCGTAGCTGACCTGCTGCAGGATCACCGATCGTGGGCCGTCAGCAACCTCGGAGTCCATCTCGATGCCGCGGTTCATTGGTCCAGGGTGCATCACGATCGCGTCCGGTTTGGCGCTCTCCAGGCGTTCGTCGGTCAGTCCGTAGAGGCGGAAGTACTCGTGTTCGTTGGGCAGCAACGCGCCATCCATACGCTCGTTCTGCAGGCGCAGCATGATCACCACGTCGACGTCCCTGATGCCTTCGGCAAGGTCGTGGAACACGTGCACGCCAAGGGCGCGGGCCTCGGTCGGCAGCAGGGTGCGTGGACCGACGATGCGTACCTCGCTGACACCCAGGGTGTTCAGCGCCAGGATCTGCGAGCGTGCCACCCTTGAGTGCAGTACGTCGCCCACGATCGCGACGCGCAACGGGGTGAAATCCCCCTTGTGCTTGCGGATCGTGAACATATCGAGCATCGCCTGTGTCGGATGCGCGTGTCTGCCGTCCCCGGCATTGATCACGCTGACCCGCGGTGAGGCGTTCCTGGCGATGAAATGTGCGGCGCCGGACTGTGCATGCCGCACAACGAACATATCGGAGTGCATTGCCTCGATGTTGCGCAAGGTGTCGAGCAGCGTTTCGCCCTTGGTCGTCGCCGATGTGCTGATGTTGAAGTTGATCACATCGGCAGACAGCATCTTTGCCGCGAGCTCAAAGGTGGTGCGGGTGCGCGTGCTGTTCTCGAAAAACAGGTTGGTGATGATGCGTCCGCGCAGCAGCGGCACCTTTTTCACCGGTCGGCCGGGCAGGGCGGCAAACGACTCCGCGGTATCGAGGATCTGCAGCAGCAGCTCGCGGCTCAGGCCCTCAATGGTGAGGAAATGGCGCAATCGACCGTGTTCGTTGAGCTGCAGATTGTGCATTCGATGGCTTGGCATTGCTCGCGATTGTATAGCGTGGCTTATCGCGCCGTCCGCGCGCCGTGAAGAATCTCCAGGCTAAGCGGTTCCGGTCCGTTCAGCTTGATATGGTCGTCCAGTCCCAATGGTGGGCTCAGGCCGATGACGTCCGGCTGGATCGGCAACTCGCGGCCGCTGCGCTCGATCAGTGTCACCAGGGTGATCGAGGCCGGTCGTCCGTAGTCGAATATCTCGTTCATCGCTGCGCGGATGGTGCGCCCGGTGTGCAGCACGTCGTCCACCAGCACGATATTGCGGCCGTCCACGTCAAAGTCGATCCGTGACGGCCGGACCTGTGGATTCACGCCGATCTGGGTGAAGTCGTCACGGTAGAAACTGATGTCCAGCAGCCCGGTGGGCTCCTGCAGCTGTAGTAGGCGGCTGATGTGCTGTGCCAGCCAGGCGCCGCCGGTATGGATGCCGATCACTGCCGGGTTGTCCAGGTTGCGGTCGCTGAGCTGTTTGCGCAGCACCTGGGCCATACCCCCGACCAGGTCGAGGATGGCGTCATGCTTCATGAACTGGGTGCTTTCACTCATTGAACCAGGTTTCCAAGATCAGTTTCGCTGCGTAAGAGTCTACCTTGGTCGGGTCCCTGCCCGCCTGCCGACCAAGGCTGGACCAGGCCTCGCGGCTGGTTAGCCGTTCGTCTGCCATGTGCACCGGCAGGCCGAAGCGTCCGTGCAGCTGGCGCGCGAAACGTTTGGCGCCCTCGGCATTATTGGCCTCGCGATCAGTCATTTCGAACGGATGGCCCACCACCAGTGCGCTCGGATGCCACTCGGCCAGGAGATCCGCAATGCGTTGCCAATCCGGCTTGCGGTTGACCATTCCGAGCGTCGTGAGCGGGGTGGCGGTACCCGTCAGGGCCTGCCCAACGGCCACGCCGATCTTATGTGTGCCGTAGTCGAAACCGAGCATCACGGCCATCAGGCGTGTCCGGCCTCGCTGCTCAACAGGTTGACATCTACCCCCAGCAGTCTGGCGGCCGCCTCCCAGCGCCGTTCGGCGGGCAGTTCGAACAGGATGGACTGGTCGGCCGGGCCACTCAGCCAGGCGTTGTCCTGCATCTCGCGTTCCAGCTGGCCGGCCGCCCAGCCGGCGTAACCGAGTGCAACCAGTGTGAGGTCCGGGCCGTCTCCACGCGCCATCGCTTCGAGAATGTCACGTGAGGTCGTGATGCTGATATCGTCGTTGATCGCCAGCGTCGAGCTCCACGGCGCGGTATGGCTGTGCAACACGAAGCCGCGCTCCTCCTCGACGGGACCACCGAGATACACGATCTGCTCGCCAGCGGCGCCCAGCCCGCCCTCGATCTCCATGTGGCGCAGCACGTCGGCGAGGCGCAGATCCGTAGGGCGATTGAGGACTATCCCCATGGCACCGTGTTCGCCGTGCTCGCAGATGTAGGTGACGGTGCGCGAAAAGTTCGGGTCCTGCAGATTCGGCATCGCGATCAGGAGCTGGTTTTTCAATGACGCTGTCTCGCTCATACGCACAGTATCGTGTGCACCCTGCGCCCCGGCAAGTGGCGTCAATTGGAGGAGAAAAGGGTGTTGCCGTCCAGGAACTGCCAGGTTCGGGTGATGTCGAGGACGTCGACCTCCTCCCGGATCTCCGGCGGGAAGGCGGCGAATGGTGCTGACATGCGCACGATGCGCGCTGCAGCGTCGTCGAGCAGTTTGTGGCCCGACGAGCGTACTATCCGGATGCGTTCGATGCTGCCGTCCGACCGCACTGCGACGTGCATCAACAGGTTGCCATACAGACGCCGCCGCTTGGCCTCGTCCGGGTAGTTCAGATTGCCGATCTTTTCGACTTTGCTTCGCCATGCCTCGAGATAGGCCGCGTACTTGTATTCCTGGGTGCTGGCGTTGACGGCCTTGCGCCGGTCCTGGCGCGAAGCAGACAGGGTGCGTCGGTCGAGTTCAGCGGTGAGCCGGTCAATCTCCTGCTGCGTGCTGGCGAGCAGCTGGCTGAGCTTGGGGCGTGGTTTCGCCTGCACGGTCGGTTTCGGTGGCGGTGCCGCCTCACGGCGTGGTGCCTTGGTGGCGGTGATGATCTCGGGCTTGGGGAGTGGCTGTGTTTCGGCGGCGCCCGCCCGCTCCAGTTCCAGCGCCGGTTTGGGCGCGGGGATCGCCTCCGGGTTGCCCAGCGGGCTGGTCTTGCGCTCCTTGACCTCCTTCTCGCCGCCGCCTTCCTGGCTCTGTTGGGCGAGAAAGTCCGGGTTCTCGGCCGGCTTGGTCTTCGCCTTGGGCTGCACCAACGTAATGTCCAGGGTTCGTTCGGGTGCCGGTGGCGTTTCGCGCGACATATCGAAACTGACGCTCAATATGACGAAAGCGTGAACCGCGGCGGCGATCACCAGGGCCAGGCCCAGGGGGTCGTCGGATCGCTTTATCGCCAGATTGCCGGTGATATCCACAGTCGATGGGGTGTCGGTTTCAGCTCAGCGGTTCGCTGATGATCACTTCGCGTTGAGTACCCTGGAGTCTAACACGCGCCTGCATCTCCGGATTCATGTGCAGCCGCCCCTGGCGGTCGGTCAGCATGACATAGTGGATTCCCATCTTCCGCGCAATCCGGTGCCAGTCTTTCGGCCCTGCGACAAACAGTGCATTGGCCGCCGCATCGGCGGTGGATGCGTTGGGGTGGAGGACGGTGACCGAGGCCGTTTCAGTGGCCGGGTAGCCTGTACGCGGATCGATGATGTCGTGGTAAGTCTTGCCGTCCCAGTTGAAGTTCCTGGGGTAGTCGCCCGCGGTGAAGGCGGCTTCGTTGCCCTGGACCTGCACTGTGGCGAGGATGCCGCCGCCGGCCGGCCCGCGCAGCGGCACGCTCCACGGATGTCCGTCACGTGATCCGATTGCACGCACGTTGCCGTCTACGCTGATACTCGCGTTGTTGATGCCCAGGTCCTGCAGACGGGCGATCGCCTGGTCGACCGCGAACCCCTTCTGTATGGCTCGAAAATCCAGCTTTACGGTCGGTTTTGATGCCGACACGCGAAAACCGTCGATCGTGATGTCACGCATCGACGGGTGATCCCTGACGACCTGGTCGATAAGGTCCTGCGCGGGTGGACGCATGCAGTCGGCATCGCGCCCCTGAAAGCCCCAGGCCCGCGTCAGGTGACCCAGCGCCGGGTTGAACAGGCCTTCGCTCTGTTCGGAGAGTGCCTTGGAGAGGCGCAGCAGCGGCAGCACCGAGGGTGGCGCCGCAAACGGCGGGCTGCCCTCGTTGAACAACTGGTTCATGCGTGAGACCGGACCCGGCTGCCAGGCATGCCAGGATTTTTCCATCAATTGCATGTCCGCTTCCAGGACATGGGTGATCTCCGCGGCCCGCTGCCGGCCCACGCCGATCAGGGTGACGTCCAGCGTGGTGTCGAACGCGTTGATGCGCCCGCGCGATACCGGGTCCTGTCGGTCACAGCCGACACTGCCGGAGATGGCGAGGATCAGCCCCAGGAGGGCGCCGCTCAGTCGCGGAAAGGCAAGCATTCTCATACTGCGAGTTTCTGCTCGATGCAATCCATCAGGGTGGCGCTGATGTTCAGGCCGTATAGCTGGTCCAGTTCGCGAATGCATGTCGGGCTGGTGACATTCACCTCGGTGAGAAAATCCCCGATCACGTCCAGTCCGGCGAACAGGATGCCCTGTTCACGCAAGCGCGGTCCCACAGTCTCCACGATCTGGCGGTCTTTGTCACTCAAGACCACGCCAACGCCACTGCCGCCGGCCGCCAGGTTGCCGCGATTGTCGCCCGCACTGGGGATGCGGGCGAGGGCATAGGGGACCGGCTCGCCGTCGATCACGATGATCCGCTTGTCGCCATCGCGGATCTCCGGGATGAATTTTTGCGCCATGCTGAATTGTGCGCCATGCGCGGTCAACGTCTCGATAATGACGTTTCGGTTGGGATCACCGACCCGTACGCGGAAGATCGATGCTCCGCCCATGCCGTTGAGTGGCTTGAGAATCACGTCATGGTGCGTGTCGATGAACGCATTGAACTCGGCATGACGGCGACTGACCAATGTCGGTGGGCATACATCGGGAAACCACGCGGTATAGAGCTTTTCGTTGGCATCGCGCAACGCCCCCGGTCGATTGACCACCAGGGTCCCTCGTGCCTGCGCCTGCTCCAGCAGATAGGTCGTATACACGTACTCCATGTCAAAAGGCGGGTCCTTGCGCATCAGCACCACGTCAAGGCTGTCGAGTGGCGCGGTACGCTTTTCACCGAATGTGAACCAGCCGCCGGGGTCATCGCTGACCCGTAGCTCGCGCATGCTGGCGATGCAGCGCCCGTCTTGCAGGGTCAGGTCGTTTTGTTCCATGTACCAGATCGGGCAGTGACGCCGCTGGCCCTCGAGCAGCATTGCGAAGGTGCTGTCCTTGTGGATCTTGATCGTCGCGATAGGGTCCATCACGACGCCGAGCGAGAAGGGCATGCTCATGTTCTCTCCGGGAATGCGGGTTGGGTCACACTTTGTCCATTGCGTTGCATGCGGCTGTGAGAAGGACGACGGTATTGTTGCAGACGCTTGAGGTGCTTGCTATCAGCTGGATCAGACTCGCGCGCGATCAATCGAATGGCGCCTGCTCCACCACAAACCCGGACGCTGTCCGCCCGTCGGTCTGCAACAAGGGGCTAAGGTCGGCGCTGGATTGACCGATACATAAGGGGATGGCGCGGGCGGGGTGTCCCGGTGCCAGCGGTTTTCACCTTGGCGTCCGCCGACAGGTGGTGACCTTCAAAGGACAATCCAGTGCCGCCGGCTGATACTCGCCGGTGTTGCCGGCCACGGCCATGTCAGCGACGGTGGCCGGGGCAAATGGAGAAGCGATGACTGATCTGACCTCGTTGAATCGTGGCAAGGCGCGTTGGCCAGTGTCGGTGCGCATGGTCGCTTGTACGGCCCTGCTGCTGATATCGATACAGGCGGTACGGGCAGCGGACGACCCTTATTTGCAGCTTCTGGACCAGGAGGTGTCTAAGGTCGAGGTCGATGCGACCGATAATGTTAACGATGCCGCGACCATTGAGGGGTCAGCGCATGATTCCGCCGGAACGGCATCGCTGGCATCGCGCAGCCATTTCGAGGCCGTGTTGCAGGAGCAGCATGTCGGGACCTACAGCTTCTACCGCAAGTTGCCGGAACGCAGCCGTGAAGAGATCTTTCTCGACTACAGTGGCGGCGCCTCGATGGATGTATTGCGCAAGAAGATCGTCGACAGGTTTCTGCATCCTTGAGCGCCATGTTTCGTCCGAATTTCGATATTGTCAGAGGGATAGTGATGACGTGTTTCTCGCGTAGTGCATGGGTGGTTGTGGTTTCGTTCCTGGTCCTGCCAGGTGTCCCGCAGGCCGAAGATCAGGTCAGGGTCGGCGAGACTACCGAGTTCATCCCGTTGGTCGAAGGCAAGCCCTATCTTCACGTCATTCACGACGGCCGCTCGGTCAAGGTACAGCGGGTTCAGGATCCGGACTACGAGCTCAAAGGCTATTTCGCCAAGACGGGACGCAAATGCCCGCCTTTCTGTATCCAGCCTGAGACGCCAGACCCCTCGGTGAAACCTATCGGTGAGGTCGAAATGTTCGACTTCATGGAGACGAAACTGCGTGATGGCAGCGGATTGTTGATTGATGCACGGACTGAATCCTGGTTCCGCAAAGGCACGATCCCCGGTTCCGTGAACTATCCTTTCACCCTGTTTGGTGCGGGCAGTGACGACCCGGAGCTGGTCGCGATACTCAAATCATTCGGCGGCAAGGAACGGGGTGAGATAGGCGCAGTCGAGCGCCTGATGGAAGACTGGGGATGGGTCGATGCCCGCTACAAGACAGAGCACTGGGATTTCACTGCCGCGAAGGATCTGGTGGTTTGGTGCAACGGCCCTGCCTGTGGGCAGTCACCGCGTGCGATCCGCGGCTTGCTCGACGCCGGGTATCCAGGGGACAAGATCAAGTACTATCGAGGCGGCATGCAAATGTGGCAGCTATGGGGCCTGACCACGGTCGTGCCGCGCAACTGATTGAAGATGGATTTTGCAGACAGGGGGCAATGTGTGAGCAGCGACGACGCAGTAGAGATTGGTGGCCTGAAAGTCATGGTGATCGACGACAGCAAAACGATTCGTCGCACCGCCGAGACTTTGCTGAAAAAGGCCGGTTGCGAGGTCCTCACCGCCACTGATGGCTTCGAGGCCCTCTCGATCATCGCCGACAACCATCCCGACCTGATCTTTGTCGACATCATGATGCCCCGACTTGACGGCTATCAGACCTGCGCATTGATCAAGCACAACGAGTTGTACCGCGACATTCCGGTGATCATGTTGTCGAGCAAGGACGGCTTGTTCGACCGTGCACGCGGCCGGATCGTCGGGTCGGAGCAGTACCTGACCAAACCATTTACCCGCGACGAACTGCTCGGGGCGATCAAGCGACATGCAAGCAAGGCGGCCTGATTCGGGCGGCATGCACAGAACTGGTGAAGCAAAGCGAATGGCAAAGATCCTGATAGTCGACGACTCACCCACGGAACTGCACGTGCTGACCAAGATCCTGCAACAGGGCGGGCACGAGGCCCTGACAGCGGCTGACGGCGAGGCTGGAATCATAACTGCTAAGGCACAACAGCCTGATGTCGTATTGATGGACGTCGTGATGCCCGGCCTAAATGGGTTCCAGGCGACGCGAAAGCTGAGCCGTGACCCGCAGACACAACACATCCCGGTGTTGATGGTCACCACCAAAGACCAGGATACGGACCGGGAATGGGGTATACGCCAGGGAGCAAGAGGCTACCTGGTCAAGCCGGTCGACGGCCGTGAACTGCTGCAGAAAATCAACGAGCTGCTGCGTTGATCGGGATGCTGGAACTTCCGGACAACCTGCTGTCGGCAGATGCCGCGATGGCGTTGCTGTCGGACATCGAGCGGCGCAGCCACGAAGCCGCCGCTCGCCTGCCGGAGTCATCGGCAGTCCGCGACGTCTGGGATGGGCTTGTATTCAGTGTCGCCGGCGTGCGGATCGTAACGGCTATGGACGAGGTGAGTGAAATGCTGCCATTCCAGGAACGGATCACCCGTGTCCCCGGTGCAAAGCCTTGGATGCTCGGCTTGGCAAACGTGCGCGGTAGCCTGCTGCCGGTCATCGATCTGCAGCTGTATTTCGGCGGCAAGGCGGTGGTGCCGTCCAAGGCTTCGCGCATCCTGGTACTGCGTCTGCGTGGGTTGGTGGCGGGTTTGCTGGTGCCGTCGGTACAGGGCATGCGCCATTTCAGTATTCATGACCGACTGAGCGACGCCCGGATGAAAGGTGCGCTCGGGGCCTACGTATACGAGGCGTTCGGCACCCATGGCGAGGTCTGGCCTGTGTTCAGCATGACAGCGCTGGCTGCAGACCCCGAATTCCGCACGGCCTCTGCGTAAGGACAACGACATGGCAGGCAGTCAATACAACGACAACAGGGAAAGCGGGCTCGTCGCCAAGGCATTGCGCCGGGCCGCGCCGACCGCTTCAGGAAACCGTCTATGAAAACGACCGTGAAGAAAACCGCCGTTGGCAATCGCGCGATCCCCCTGCTTACGGCGCTGGTGCTGATAACGATCGTCGCGGCGATCGTCGTGTTCGCGCATGTTTCGCGTACAGAGGGCTACGTCGAGCAGTATCTTGCAAGGGTCTCAGAGCAACAGGTTCTGAGTCAGAAGGTCGCGAAGTACGCGCTCGAGGCATCGGCTGGCGACCAGGCCTCGTTCGAGCGCCTGCGAACCGCACGTGACAGGTTCATCGTTCTCCTCGACGAACTCAAGGCGGGGGCGCCGGATGCGGGCCTTCCGGCGTCTCCGGAGGCGATGCAGGAGGAGCTGCGTCAGACCGAAAACCGTTGGCTCGCGCTGCGTGCCTATGTTGACGAAATCCTGGGCAATCAGAGCGCGATTCTGTCGATCCGCGAATTTGTTCAGGTCATCAATGCGGCGATTCCACAGCTGCAGCAGGCATCGGAAGATGTCGTGCGTATCCTGGTGCGGAGCCAGGCCGAGCCCCAGCAGGTCTACGTCGCATCGCGTCAGTTGATGCTGGCACAGCGACTGGGAGACAACGTGAGCCGGGTGCTCGATGGGGGGGCGCGGACGGCAGCGGCCATCGATCAGTTCAGTCAGGATGCCGATCAGTTCGGCCGCGTCCTCACCGGCATGTTGACCGGTGACAACGAACTCAGCATCGCGCGCATCAGCAACGCAGAAGCGGAAACCAAGCTGGCGGAGGCGGCCAGGCTGTTCCGCTCGATCAACGACCACGTTGCGGAGATCATCGAGACGGCGCCCGCGGTACTCCCGGCACTCGAGGCGACTGGCGAGGTGACGCCGGCTTCGGATGCGCTCGATACCGCAACCCGTGATCTGGCAGTGGCGTACAACAGTGATCGTAACGCCAGCGCCATCGGGCCGCTGACGATCGGGCCGACGCTGGTCACGGTACTGGGCCTGCTGGCTACCGTGCTGCTGTTGCTGCTCGGCCTTGCGCTGTTGCGCGACGCGCGCAGCAGGGCCCAGGAAGCCGACCAGCAGAACCTTCGCAACCAGGCGGCCATCCGCCGCCTGCTCGATGAGATGGTCGATCTTTCCGATGGGGACCTGACCATCGAGGCAACAGTCACCGAGGACATCACCGGCGCCATTGCCGACTCGGTCAATCAGGCCGTGGAGGAGATGCGCACTCTGGTGACCACGATCAACGAAACCTCGGTGCGCGTATCCGCCTCGGCGCAGGAGACGCGCGCCACGGCATTGCGTCTGGAGGAGGCGTCCGACCACCAGCGCAACCAGATCGAGCGTGCAACCGGCACCGTGCAGACGATGTCCCAGGCGATGAGTGACATGGCCAGCGAGGCAAATCGCTCGGCCGAGACTGCCCAGCAGTCCGTGGACATTGCGGCAGCGGGTGGATCGACGGTGCGGCGCACCATCGCCGGGATGGACAACATCCGCGAGCAGATCCAGGAGACGTCGAAACGGATCAAACGGCTCGGTGAGAGTTCGCAGGAGATCGGAAACATCGTCGAACTGATCGAGGATATCGCGGACCAGACCAACATCCTGGCATTGAACGCCGCCATGCAGGCCGCGATGGCGGGCGAGGCGGGCAGGGGTTTCGCGGTGGTTGCAGACGAGGTGCAGCGGCTCGCGGAGCGTTCGGCCAACGCGACCAAGCAGATCGATGCACTGGTCAAGACGATTCAGGCGGATACCAACGAAGCGGTCAGTTCGATGGAATCGAGCACGTCCGAAGTGGTGAGCGGGGCAAAGTTGGCCGAGGACGCCGGCGCAGCACTGCAGCGCGTCGAACAGGTATCGCAGGATATTGCACAGGCCACCCAAGCGATGGCCGCCCGGCTGCAGCAGCATTCCCAGGAAGTCGGTTCGATCAACGAAACGATGAACGTCATTCAGGAGATCACCAGCCAGACGTCGGAAGGCACCGAGCAGACCACCCAGTCTATCGAGACACTCGCGCAGATGGCCGAGCAGCTTCGACAGACGGTGGCACGCTTCAAGCTGCCG
Organism: Chromatiaceae bacterium; assembly: GCA_024235315.1. Taxonomy (GTDB): domain Bacteria; phylum Pseudomonadota; class Gammaproteobacteria; order Chromatiales; family Chromatiaceae; genus Thiosocius. The sequence goes on from JACKMP010000007.1 coordinate 93,957, forward strand.
GACGAAGACGCGATGGCTGGCTAGGAGCGAAGGTAGTCTCGTCATGATGCCCCAAGTGCAACACGATCGCAGTGCGCTGCGATGGATCCGCGGTGAGCTTGACCAGTCGGTGCGTGAGGCGCGCATCGCGTTGGAGGATTACGTCGAAGGGCAGCACGCGAGGCTGCAAGCCGGCATCGACCTGCTGCACCATGTGCACGGTGCACTCGATATGGTGCAGGTCTATGGTGGAGCCATGCTGGCCGATGAGATGGAACAGCTGGCGCTGGCGATGTTTCACGGCCGGGTCAAGCGCCCTGATGCCGCTGCAGAGGCGCTGATGCTTGGCATGGTTCAGCTGCCCGCGTATATCGAAAAGGTCGAGGGTGGCGGTGCGGATGTGCCGTTGGCCCTGCTGCCGCTGATGAACGACCTGCGCGCAGTGCGCGAGGCGCCGCTGGTCTCCGAGACCTCACTGTTCGCACCCAAGCTCAACGCCGTCATCGCGGCAGAAACCGTCCGGCCGGGTTCGGGCAACCGTAATCTTCCGCAGCTGATTCATCATCAGCGCAGCCACTATCACAAGGCGTTGCTGCACTGGATTCGTGGGCAGGACGTTGCCACCGCGCTGATGCAGATCCGCGATGTGCTCGATACCCTCCACAGCGCCGCCGGCACCGCCCGTCTGCGGCGACTGCTGGACGCGGGTGAGGCGCTGGCCAAGGCATTGCTGGATGACGGGCAGGCGCCCGCCCCGGCGGCGAAGCCGTTGTTCGGCAAGCTCGACCGCGTGTTCAAGCAGGTCATGGACCAGGGTGAAGAGGCGGCAATGCTCGACTTCCCGGTCGATCTGCTGAAGAACATGCTGTATTACGTTGCCCGCTCGACGTCCCGGGATCCTGCGGTACTCGCGGTGAAACAGACGGCGGACCTGGCGAACAATTTCCCGGAGCAGATGCAACAGGGTGTCGCGGCCGGTTCCCTCGGCGGGCCGGATCGAGAGTTGTTCCAGGCGGTCGGTGATGCCCTGGCGCAGGATCTCGGTGACGTGAAGGACCAACTGGACCTTTTCATGCGCAGCGACCGCAGCCAGCTGGCGCGTCTGACCGGTCTGGCGCAGCCGATACAGCGTATCGGCGATACCCTTGGCATGGTCGGGCGTGGTGACCTGCGCACCCGCCTCAAGCGCCGCTGCGAGGAACTGCATGCGGTCGAGGCGTCGGGCGAAGCAATGCCCGACGAGCACCTGATGACGCTTGCCGGTGACCTGCTGTTTGTCGAGTCGGCATTGGCCGGCCTGGCTGGCGGTGCCGCACCCGAAGGCGCCGCGGATGCGGCCATCGAGCCGAGTCTTTCGGCGGGCGAGTTGCGGCAACACCTGCGCGCTGCCGTCGACGAGGCCCTGGTCGAGCTGGCGCGTACCAAAGACACCATCCTGCAGTACCTTGAATACCCCGAACAGGTACGGCAGTTGATCGATGTGCCGTCACGGCTGCACTTGGTGGCCGGCGTTCTGCAGATGCTTGAACTGCCCGAAGCCGGCCGGTTGCTCGGTGATCTGAAGCCCTATGTCGCGGCGCTTGCAAGTGGCGAGGAGCAGGCGCCGGATGCCCAGCGTCGCGATGCCCTGGCGGACGTGATCGTGAGTGCCGAGCTGTACATGCAGAGTGCGATCGAGCCCGGCGCCGATCGCGCGCAGTTGCTGGCCTTTGCCGAAGCGGCATTGCAGCGGCTCGGTCTGCGGCAGGCGGAACCGACCGAGCCGGCTCCGGCCGCACAACTCGAACCTGCGGCTGCCGCGCTGGCGGAAGAGTCTCCGGCACAGCAGGACGTGACACCGGCGATTGCGGCGGAGGAACCTCAGGAGGAGCCGGCACCGGTCGTCGCGGCGGATGCGGAGGCCACAGAGGAATCGCCGATCGATTCGGCAGATACCGGGGACTCAGTCGTGATGCAGCCGGCGGGCAGCGATTCAGTCGATGTCGATTCGGAGATCCTCGAGGTGTTTGGCGAGGAGGCCGAGGAAGAACTTCAGTCGATTCAGGCGTGCTTCCCGAGATGGCGGGCCGATCGGGCGGACCGCGAATCCCTGCTGACGATGCGTCGTTCTTTCCATACGCTCAAGGGCAGTGGGCGGATCGTCGGTGCCAGAAATATCGGCGAGTTTTCCTGGTCGATCGAAAATATGCTCAACCGTGTGATCGACGGTACCGTACCGGTTACTGGCGATCTGCTGCAGCTGATGGACGAGGTGGTGGCAACGTTGCCGGTGCTGGTCGCCGAGAGTGCCCGGCCCGGGCATCATGACACCGATGTCTCCGCACTTGCCGAACGCGCGGATGCCCTTGCGTCGGGGGCTTCCGCCGCCACGCCGGCACCGACGGGGGACGCGCAGCCGACGGGCCCCGGAGAGGGTCTTGCAGATGACGAACTACGGGACATCGACGCGACGTCAGAGTTGAGCGAACTGTCGTCGCAAATCGAAGATGACCTGGCGTCCGATGACACACTCGAGCTCGAATTCGACGCAAGCAGCGTAGTGCTGTCGCCAGATGACGATATGTCCGCAGACGCAGACATCGTCCCGGATTCGAGTGTCGTACCAGCGGAGGAGACGCTGTTCAAAGCGACTGCCGATGAGGTCGGGGCTGGTCATTTTGCTGATCAGGGCATGGTCGCCGACGAGTCGATTCTGACGGATGCTCCGGTGCAGGATTCAGAGTTCCTGGATCTCGAGCCGAGCGCCGTGGATGGCGCGGATTCCAGCCTCAATGCGGTCTTCTTGAACGAGGCAGAAGGGCATCTGAATGTCCTTTCCGCATTCATAGACCGGGCCCGGGGCCTTGCAGGCGGCTGTGCCCTGGAAGACGGCGTAAGGCGCGCCATGCACACTCTGCGTGGCAGTTCGAGCGCGGCCGGTGCCACCGGGATGGCCGAACTGGCCGGGGCGCTGGAAGATTTCAGCAACCTGATGTGTGATTCAAAGCGGCCTCTCGACAGCGACATACTCGATCTGCTCGAGCGCAGCCACCAGACGCTGTCGGCACTTGCGGCAGCGGTCGAGGATCCACACCGCGACGCCACCGGATGGGAAGCGCTGCGCGACGAGGTCGACCGCTTGACTGCCGCGATGGCGCAACCGCCTGCCGCAACGGGTGACGAAGGAGAGACTTCGCAGGCACTGGAGGCCTTGGATCCAGAGCTGGTGGAGATCTTCCTTGAAGAGGCCAGGGAGCTGCTGGAGGCGCTCGAAGGAGAGCTCGGGGACTGGCAGTACGCGACCTCGGACGACCAGATGCCAGTGGCCAAACTGCAACGCACGCTCCACACGATGAAAGGCGGTGCGCGCCTGGCAGGTATCGCCCCCGTCGGTGATCTCAGCCATGCGCTGGAGTCGGTCTTCGAGAGCGTGGCCGAACGCCGCATCGTCGGCAATGAGCGCCTGAAGGGGCTCGTGCGTCACGCCACCGATGCCCTCGCTCAGGATATCGAGATCCTGATGCGCGGGGTGATGCCAGCAGCGCATACCGCGATCATCGACCGGCTTGAGACAGCGGCCCGTGGCCGCGAATGGGACGACATAGCCGCGGTCGAGGCGGTTATCACAACGGACGATGAGGTTTCGCAGCTCGTCGAACCCCAGGCGCAACCCGAACCAGAACCCGAGCCGGAGCCGGAGCCGGAGCCAGAGCCGGAGCCAGAGCCAGAGCCGGAGCCAGAGCCAGAGCCGGAGCCAGAGCCAGAGCCAGAGCCAGAGTCGCAGGTCGCCACTCCGGGTGATGCGATTCCCGAGGCGGAAGGGGACGTGACGACGTTGGGTGGCAGTGAGGCAGTGCCTGCGCAGGATGTCGCGTCGACATTGCAGGGTGCCGAACAGCCGGCGCATGACGATGTGGCGGAACTCGCCGAGAGCGAGCCGGAAGCCGAGGATGAATTCGGCGCCGACTCCGAGTTGCTGACGGACTCGCAGCTGATGACCGACTCCGAGTTGCTCAGAGATTCCAGCTTCCTGGTCGCGGGTTCGGTGATGGCCACGGATGTCGGCCCGGTGGGGGCCGTCGTCAAAAGCGATTCCACGGTGGTGCAGTTCCCTGGCGGTGGTCGCCATCTCGACGAAGAGGGATTCGTGCCGCGCCGTCCGTTGCCGCAGCAGGAGGCGCCGTCGGCGACGGGCACCGAGCGTGTCCGGGTGTCGTCCGAGGCGCTTGATCAGATGGTCAACAATGCCGGCGAGGTGAGCATCTACCGCGCCCGCATCGAGCAGCAGAACAACAGCTTCGCCTTCAACCTCGGGGAACTCGGGCAGACCATCGACCGACTGCGCAGCCAGCTGCGCGACCTCGAACTGGAGACCGAGGCGCAGATACTGTCGCGCCATGAACGCGAGGGTGAATCGAGGGCCGATTTCGATCCTCTGGAACTCGACCGCTATTCGACCATCCAGCAGTTGTCGCGCGCACTGTCGGAGACCGTGGAGGACCTGTCCAACCTCGGCCAGTCGCTGAGTGAACTGAGCCGTGACACGGATACCCTGTTGCTGCAGCAGGCGCGCGTCAATACCGACCTGCAGGACGGCCTGCTGCGCACCCGCATGGTAAAGTTCTCAAGTCGTGTGCCGCGACTCGAGCGCGTGGTGCGTCAGACCAGTCACAGCGTCGGAAAGCAGGCCGGGCTCAAGGTAATCGGCGGCGGCGAGGACATGGATCGGGCGATTCTCGAACGCATGATGAGTCCGCTGGAGCACCTGCTGCGCAACGCGGTGTCTCACGGCATCGAGGATGCCAATACCCGGCTGGCCAATGGCAAGCCTGCCCAGGGCCTGATCACGCTGCACCTGGCGCGCGAGGGCTCTGACGTGGTGCTGACGCTGGCCGACGACGGCGCTGGGCTCGACCGTGCGCGTATCCGTGCCAAGGCAGTCGAACGCGGCCTGCTCGATGAGGATGCCGCAGTCGATGATGACGACCTGTATCAGCTCATCCTGCAACATGGGTTCTCGACCGCGCAGGAGCTGTCGCAGGTATCCGGTCGCGGGGTCGGCATGGATGTCGTACTTACCGAGGTCAAGCAGCTCGGTGGCACGCTGGAGATTGATTCGCAGCCCGGGCGCGGTACCGGATTCACGATCCGCCTGCCATTCACGCTGGCGATCACCGATTCGCTGCTGGTGACCCTTGGCGACGATATCTATGCGGTACCGCATAGCAGCATGGACGGGGTGGTGCGCATCCCGGTCGACGAACTGCGGTCCATCTATAACGGTGAGCAGCCGGTGTTCAGGTATGACGAGCGTGATTACAACGTGCGTTATCTCGGCACCATGCTTGGCGTCCAGGCGCCACATATCAGCGAGGGGACGCGCTGGCTGCCTCTTTTGCTGGTGCGCTCCGGCGAACATCGTGTTGCGATCCAGGTGGACAGTCTGTTGGGTAACCGGCAGATCGTGGTCAAGTCCGTCGGGGCGCAGTTGAGCACGGTGCGCTGGTTCACCGGCGGCACCATACTCGCTGATGGGCAGATTGCGTTGATCCTCGACGTCAACAGCCTGGTTCGCATGGACAGTGCGCAGCAGCTCGTCGCGCCTGCGGAGGTATCGGCGCCGGTGAGCAAAGGGGTGTCGGTGATGGTGGTCGACGATTCGATCACCGTGCGCAAGGTCACCAGTCGTCTGCTCGAACGCCACAACATGCACGTCATCACGGCCAAGGACGGGGTGGACGCGGTGACCCTGCTGCAGGAACAGCACCCGGACGTGATGTTGCTGGATATCGAGATGCCGCGTATGGACGGTTACGAATTGGCACGCCACATGCGAAGCACGCCGGAACTGAGCGATATACCGATCATCATGATCACCTCACGTACTGGCGACAAGCACCGCAGCCGCGCCCTGGAGCTGGGCGTGAAGCGCTACCTTGGTAAGCCTTATCAGGAAGCTGAACTGCTCGAAAATATCTACACCGTGTTGGCGGATTCGGCATTGTGAGTCAGCGCGACGACGAGATCCGCTGCATGCTCATCCCGTTGCGTGAGGGGCGTCTGCTGCTGCCGAATGCGGCGGTCGCCGAGGTCATCGGCTATCGTGAACCGGACGCGTTGGATCATCCGTTGCCCTGGCTGCAGGGCAAGGTCGGCTGGCACCAGCGTGATATCCCGGTGGTCGATTTCGAGCGTTTGCTCGGACGTTCGGTCGCCGGTGGTGGTATTCGGCAGCGTATCGCCGTTTGTTATGCCCTGCAGCCCGAAAGCGCCTGGCCCTTGATCGGGCTGGTGGCACAAGGCATACCGCGGTTGTTGCGGGTGCAACGTGAGGTGATCGAGTTTGCCGGGACACCGGCGTCGGACGCGTCGCCGATAAGGATGCGGATCTCGGTTGGCGGCGAGGAACTGATGGTGCCCGATCTGGACTATCTGCATACGCAGTTGCCCACCATCTGAACCGATTCGCGGCTCAGCGAAAATCACCCCACAGGACCTGGATCGCCGCCAGCGCGGCCAACGGTGCCGTTTCCGTGCGCAGGACGCGCGGCCCCAGCCGTACGTCGGTAAATCCGCTCCTGATCGCCCGCCCGCGCTCTCCCTCGCTCAGCCCCCCTTCGGGTCCTATCAGCAGGTTCAAGGCACCATCCGGTGGTGCAGCGGTCGCCAGGGTGTTGGTGGCCTTGTGGTAAAGCATCAGACCGGTTCGCTGCGCGGTGAGCCATTCGTCGAGCGCCTGGGGCGGGTGGAGCATTGGGACGCGACTGCGTCCGCTTTGTTCGCAGGCGCTGACAATCACCCCCCGCCAGTGTTCCATACGCTTGTCACGGCGCTCCGAGGTCAACTGCACGACACTGCGTGCGGTCAACAAGGGGGTCAGTGCCTGTACCCCGAGTTCGACCGATTTCTGGATCGCGAAATCCATCCTCTCGCCGCGCGATATGCCGATCCCGAGGTGGATAGGCAGTGCGGTCTCCGGTTCGGTGGAGAGCACCTCGCCGATCCGGGCGCTGCATCCGCGGCGGTCGCAGCGCGTCAGTTCGGCGGCACAGTCCCGCCCGTCACCATTGAACAGGACGATCGACTGGCCTGTCCTCAGGCGCAGTACCTGGGTCAGGTAGCGGCATGCACGCTCGTCCAGTACCACCTCGCCGCCGGGTGCAAGCGCCTGCGTGGTATGGATGCGGGACAGGCGCATACGAGGTGCCGGCCTCAGCCCGCTGCTGCGTCCAGGCCCAGGTTGTCCCAAATCGCCAGTGTCGGCTCGGCCTGGTTCATGGTGTAGAAGTGCAGGCCCGGTGCATCCATGTCGAGCAGGCGCCGGCACAGGTCGGTGACGACTTCGGTACCGAGTTTGCGGATGCTCTCTATGTCGTCGCCGTAGCCTTCGAGGCGCTTGCGCAGCCAGCGTGGAATCTCCGCGCCGCAGGCATCTGAAAAACGCACCAGGTTGCTGAAATTGGTGATGGGCATGATCCCCGGCACGACCGGGATATCGATCGAACGGCGTTCGCAGGCGTCGATGAAGCTTGCATACGCGTCGGCGTTGTAGAAGTACTGGGTGATCGCCGAGTCGGCCCCGGCATCGACCTTGCGTTTGAAGTTGTCCAGGTCGCGGTTGAAGTTGGCGGCCTGCGGATGCATCTCAGGGTAGGCCGCAACCTCGATACGGAAACGGTCGCCGAACTGCTGCCGGATCAGTGCCACCAGTTCGTTGGCGTGGTTCAGGTCACCCATGGCACCGGCCCCGGCGCCCGACGGCAGGTCACCGCGCAGCGCGACGATGCGGCTGATGCCCTGTGCCTCGTAGCGATGGAGGATCTCGATGATCTCGCCTGTACTGCTGCCGATGCAAGACAGGTGCGGTGCGGCGTCTATTCCCTGGTCCCTGATCCAGTCGACGGTGGCGAAGGTGTTGCTCTGCGTCGAGCCGCCGGCGCCGTAGGTCACCGAAAAGAATGCCGGGCGGTGGGCATTCAGGGTCATAACCGTTTCGCGCAGCTTGGCGATGCCCTTGTCGGTCTTCGGCGGAAAAAGTTCGAAGCTGAAGATTGCGGTGGTGTGGTTCATGGCGTTCCCGGTTCCGGGGTGCGCAGGCGGGTCTGGACCGCGCTGCGCACCCGGTGTCGCGTTGGATCAGTAGCGGTAATGATCGGCCTTGTACGGACCTTCAACCGGCACGCCGATATAGTCGGCCTGGTCCTGGCTGAGAACTGTCAGCTTGGCGCCGATCTTGCCCAGGTGCAGGCGTGCGACCTCTTCATCCAGCTTTTTCGGCAGGATATACACGCCGACCGGGTATTCGTCCCGCCTGGCGAATAGCTCGATCTGCGCCAAGACCTGGTTGGTGAAGCTGTTAGACATCACGAAACTGGGATGCCCGGTGGCACAGCCCAGGTTTACCAGCCGGCCTTCGGCGAGCATGATGATGCGCTTGCCGTCCGGGAAGATGATGTGGTCGACCTGCGGCTTGATGTTTTCCCACTGGTACTTCTTGACGCTGGCGATATCGATCTCGTTGTCGAAGTGACCGATGTTGCAAACGATCGCCTGGTCCTTCATCGCAGCCATGTGGTCATGGCAGATGATGTCCTTGTTGCCGGTGGTGGTGACGAAGATGTCTGCCAGCGGGGCAGCGTCTTCCATCGTGACCACGCGGTAGCCTTCCATCGCCGCCTGCAGTGCACAGATCGGGTCGATCTCGGTGATCCAGACGGTCGCGCCCAGTCCGCGCAGCGACTGTGCAGAGCCTTTGCCGACGTCGCCATAGCCGCACACCAGGGCGATCTTGCCGGCGATCATCACGTCGGTGGCGCGTTTGATGCCGTCGACCAGCGATTCACGGCAGCCATAGAGGTTGTCGAACTTGGACTTGGTCACCGAGTCGTTGACGTTCATCGCCGGGAACAGCAGCTGGCCTTTTTTCAGCATCTCGTACAGGCGATGCACCCCGGTGGTGGTCTCCTCGGTCACGCCACGGATCGATTCCGCCATGCGGTGATATCGCTTCGGGTCTTCGGCCAGGCTGCGCTTGAGCACGCCCAGAATCACCTGCCATTCCTCAGGATCACTGGCTTTCGGATCCGGCACCGCGCCGGCGTTGGCGTATTCGACGCCCTTGTGCACCAGCAGGGTGGCGTCACCGCCGTCGTCGAGGATCATGTTGGGGGCTTCGCCGTTCGGCCAGTTCAGCACCTGCTCGGTGCACCACCAGTATTCTTCCAGTGTCTCGCCCTTCCAGGCATAGACCGGGATGCCGGCAGCGGCGATGGCGGCGGCGGCGTGATCCTGGGTGGAGAAGATGTTGCATGAACACCAGCGTACCTGGGCGCCGAGTTCGACCAGGGTCTCGATCAGCACTGCGGTCTGGATGGTCATGTGCAGTGAGCCGGTGATGCGCGCGCCCTTGAGCGGCTTCTCCTGGCCGTACTTGGCACGCAGGGCCATCAGGCCCGGCATCTCGGTCTCGGCGATGCGCATCTCTTTGCGGCCCCAGTCGGCCAGCGACATGTCGGCGACCTTGAAATCGGTAAACTCACTCATGGTTGTTGACTCCTGTTCAAGAAACGTGAGTGAGCGCCGTTGTGCAGAACCGTATCCACTACCGAGCCTGGCCTGTCAGTGCAGGTTGCAGCGCCCCTCGGGATGGAATTGTGATGCCCTTGTAGCGTTGACCGGGCCCGAATCTTGAGCTGGCCAGCCGGGCCAGGCCGGAATTCTACACGCTCGACCGGATGTTTTCCGCCAAACGGCAGAGATGCCGTGGGATTTCACTGCCGCCGCGCGACCGGAAATTGCGTATTATCCTTCGTAAAAGCCACCTAAAGAATCGATGTGACATCACGAGGCGTCATCCGCTCCATGCAGCGGGCCGCGACTGTCACCAGAAAAAGAATCGGACAGATCCCGGCAAACGGGACAGGCACCTGCGGGAGGAGAACATGGTAGAGCCGAATGCGGCGGGTTCGGGCGAGTCTGAGCCGCCAATCGAACCCCTTTTTTACCCGTCGAGACAACTTGGCCTGGATGCGCCGTTGCGCTGGCTCAGGCTGGGGTGGCAAGACCTCAACCGCGCGCGCGGCCAGAGTCTGGTCTACGGCACCAGTCTGGCGGTGTTCGCGTTTCTGGTTACTGCCCTGGCATGGGTCGGCGGCAACGTGGTGGCGCTGTTCACGCTGGGCGTGGGGTTCGTGTTGAGTGGGCCGGTGCTGGCGTTCGGCCTGTATTCCATCAGCCGTCAGTTGGAACAGGGACGCTCACCGCGGCTGGGTATGTGCCTGGTCGAGAGTCGGAATCATTTGCGAAACGAGCTGTTGTTCGCGCTCGTGATGCTGGTGGTGTTGCTGATCTGGGCGCGAGCCGCCTCGATGGTGCACGTGTTTTTCCCGGTTGGCGAGGACCTCAGCATGCTGGACTGGCTGCAGTTCCTGGCCGTGGGGAGCGCTGTCGGTGCGGTGTTTGCGACCATCGTGTTTGCGTCCAGCGTGGTGGCGCTGCCGATGATGCTGGATCGCGGCACCGATGCCATCACGAGTGCGCTGACCAGCATCAACGCGGTGTTGCTCAACAAGGGCGTGATGGTCCTGTGGGCCAGCATCATCGTGGGCCTGGTGGTGGTCGGTTTCGCGACGGCGTACATCGGGCTGGCGCTGGTGCTGCCGTTGATCGGTCACGCCTCCTGGCATGCCTACCGCGAGACCGTCCTGTAAGCAGTGTGGCGGGGCGCCGACGCCGGCCGGCCACCAACAAAAAAGCCGACGCATCACGCGTCGGCCTCTAAGTGCGGCGGCGGCAGGGTTCAGATTCCGGCCGCCTCGCGCATTTCCTCGGCCTTGTCGGTCCTCTCCCAGGAGAAGCCCGCGTTTTCACGACCGAAATGGCCGTAGGCGGCGGTCCTGCGATACTTGATCTCCTCGGTGTTGAGCAGGTCGAGCATGCGCAGGATGCCGTAGGGCCGCAGGTCGAAGTGCTCGCGGACCAGTTCGGTGATGCGCTCGTCAGTGATATTGCCGGTACCGAAGGTATCGATCATGATCGACGTCGGTTCGGCGACGCCAATGGCATAGGAAACCTGGATCTCGCACTTGTCCGCGAGGCCGGCGGCGACGATGTTCTTGGCCACATAGCGGCCCGCATAGGCGGCCGAGCGGTCGACCTTCGAGGGGTCCTTGCCGGAGAATGCGCCACCGCCATGGCGCGCCGCGCCGCCGTAGGTATCGACGATGATCTTGCGCCCGGTCAGTCCGGCATCACCCATCGGTCCGCCGATCACGAAGCTGCCGGTCGGGTTGATATGAAAGCGGGTGTCTTTGGTCAGCAGCCCGGTCGGGTCGAGGATGGGTTTGATGATCTCGTCCATGACCGCCTCGCGCAGGGTCTCTCCGGCGAATTCCTCGGCGTGCTGGGTGGACAGAACCACCGCATCGATCGACACCGGCTTGCCGTTGGCGTAGTGCAGGCTGACCTGGGATTTGGCGTCCGGGCGCAGCAGCGGCAGGATGCCCTTTTTGCGGACCTCCGCCTGGCGCTCGACCAGGCGGTGGGCAAACTGGATGGCCGCCGGCATCAGCACCTCGGTCTCGTTGGTGGCGTAGCCGAACATCAGGCCCTGGTCGCCGGCACCCTGGTCTTCAGGCTTGGCCCGGTCCACGCCCTGATTGATGTCGGGCGACTGCACGCCGATCGCGGTCATGACCGCGCAGGTGTCACCGTCGAACCCCATATCGGAGCTGGTGTAGCCGATGTCGTTGATGACGTCACGGATGACCTGTTCGTACGCAGGCTTGGCGGTGGTCGTGATCTCGCCGGCGATGATCACCATCCCGGTCTTGAACAGCGTCTCGCAGGCGACGCGCGCATGCCGGTCCTCGGCCAGGATCGCGTCGAGGATGGCGTCCGAGACCTGGTCGGCCATTTTGTCGGGGTGGCCTTCGGAGACGGATTCCGAGGTAAAGATGAAATTACGGGCCATCGCTTTCTCCTTGGGATATCGCGGCGTTCGTTTCGCACACATCGGGGCGCGCGATTCTACACGGTTGAGCGGGTATGCGCATTCTGGAACAATGCCCGGCTCTGGGGCGGCAACAATAGAGGCAAAGCCAATGGTTTCTCTGCAGACGCCGGTGTGTGAGTTCGGCAGGGCCGCGCCCGACTTTAATCTGCCGGGTGTTGATGGCCGGCACTGGAGTCGCGAGCAGTGCATGGGGGAAAAGGGGCTGCTGGTGATGTTCATCTGCAACCATTGCCCCTATGTCAAGGCGGTGCTCGATCGCATCGTGCGCGATGCGGCGGACCTGAAGCTCCTGGGCGTGAACTGCGTGGCGATCATGTCGAACGATCCGACCGACTATCCGGAAGACTCGTTCGCCAACATGCGCATGGTCGCGGAACACAATCGCTTTCCGTTCCCCTACCTGCTGGACGAGTCACAGGGTGTGGCCAAGGCCTATGGGGCAGTGTGTACGCCGGACTTCTTCGGCTACAACGCTGCCGGTGAGCTGCAGTACCGCGGACGGCTCGACGCCAGCCGCAAGGATGCGGCGCCGGCCGATGCCAGGCGCGAGCTGTTCGAGGCCATGCGTCAGGTCGCCGAGACTGGCTGCGGGCCAGATGAGCAGGTCCCCAGTATGGGCTGCTCGATCAAATGGATTGACTGACCCCAAAAAAACGCTAGTAAAAACAATTACCTGACGGAAAGCTTGGAGCGGATTTCCTGCGCTTATGGGTGTATTGGAATATTCGGGGAATCCCTCCTTGCCCCCCTTCGTTCGCCTGAGTCAGAATACCCGACCTTTTTACGGTCATCGGGTTGGGATCGCGTCGTGGGCAGAACGGCGCCCCCGTATAGGTGCGACGCACCGCCGCCACAGAATGCGGTAAGCCCGGCACAACAGCGAATCATTTCGTCTTCCGGCACGGCCGCGGGGGCGGAGAATTCTTAGTCTTTGACAGGAGGGACTCATGTCCTCACGCAGAGAGCTTGCCAACGCCGTCCGCGCGTTGAGTATGGACGCCGTTCAGAAAGCCAATTCCGGCCATCCCGGTGCCCCGATGGGTATGGCGGACATCGCCGAAGTGCTGTGGAACGACCACATGAAGCACAATCCGACGAATCCGCAGTGGGCCGACCGTGACCGCTTCGTGCTGTCCAATGGTCATGGCTCGATGCTGATCTATTCCCTCCTGCATCTGACCGGTTACGACCTGTCGATCGACGACCTGAAGAATTTCCGCCAGCTGCATTCCAAGACCCCGGGTCACCCGGAGTACGGTTATGCGCCTGGTGTCGAGACCACCACGGGGCCGCTGGGGCAGGGCATCACCAATGCGGTCGGCATGGCGATTGCTGAACGCGCTCTGGCGGCCGAGTTCAACAAGGACGGCCACGAGATCGTCAATCATCACACTTATGTATTCCTCGGTGATGGTTGTTTGATGGAAGGTATCTCGCACGAGGCCTGCTCGCTGGCAGGCACGCTGGGCCTGGGCAAGCTGATCTGCTTCTGGGACGACAACGGGATCTCGATCGACGGCCACGTCGACGGCTGGTTTACCGACGATACCCCGAAGCGCTTCGAGTCCTACGGCTGGCACGTGATTCCCAACGTCGACGGCCACGATCCGGCTGCCATCGCCAAGGCGCTGGAGTTCGCCAAGGCGATGACCGACAAACCGACGATGATCTGCTGCAAGACCACGATCGGCTTCGGTTCACCGAACAAGGCCGGCAGCCATGCGTGTCACGGCGCGCCGCTGGGCCAGGAAGAAATCAACCTGACCAAAGCGGCCCTGGGCTGGGATCATGCTGCCTTCGAAGTGCCGAAGTCGGTTTATCAGGGTTGGGACGCGAAGGAAAAGGGCGCCGCTGCGGAGGCCGAGTGGAACAAGCGCTTTGACGCCTATGCAGCCGCCCACCCGGACCTCGCGGCCGAGTTCAAGCGCCGCATGGCGGGCGAACTGCCGGCCGACTGGGCCACCAAGGCGGACGCCTTCGTCGCCCAGTGCAACAGCGACGCAAAGTCGCCGGCCACCCGCCAGGCATCGCTGGCCTCGATTGAAGCCTACGCAGCGGCCCTGCCGGAGCTGTTCGGTGGTTCGGCCGACCTCGGCTGCTCGAACCTGACCGAATGGTCCGGCTACAAACCGATGCGTGCGAACATGCCGGCGGCCAACTACGTGAACTACGGTGTCCGTGAGTTCGGCATGTCGGCGATCATGAACGGTATCGCGCTGCACGGTGGCTTCATCCCGTTCGGTGCCACCTTCCTGATGTTCTCCGAATACGCGCGCAACGCAATCCGCATGTCTGCACTGATGAAGATCCAGTCGATCTTCGTGTTCACCCATGACTCGATCGGTCTCGGTGAAGACGGTCCGACCCACCAGGCCGTCGAGCAGATCCCGACGCTGCGCATGATCCCTCGCATGGACGTCTGGCGTCCGTGCGACACCGTCGAGACAGCAGTGGCGTGGCGCAAAGCGGTCGAGAAGACCAATGGGCCGACCTGCCTGATCTTCTCGCGTCAGGGACTGCCTTTTCAGGCGCGTGACGCCGTGCAGATTGCCAACATCGGCCGCGGTGGTTACGTGCTGAGCGATTGTGAAGGTACGCCGGACGTGATCGTGATCGCCACCGGTTCCGAGGTGGGTATCGCGGTCGAGGCCGCAGCGGCCAGCAGCAAGAAGGTTCGCGTCGTCTCGATGCCGTGCACCAGCGTGTTCGATGCGCAGGACGCTGCCTACAAGGAGTCTGTCCTGCCGTCGACTGTCACTGCACGTGTTGCGGTCGAGGCCGCCGTCACTGATGGCTGGTGGAAGTACGTCGGCACCAACGGCAAGGTCGTGGGGATCGATACTTTCGGCGAATCCGCACCGGCCGGCGAGCTGTTCAAGCTGTTCGGTTTCACTGCGGCGAATGTCGGCGCGGCGATCGACGAGGTCGCGGGTTAAACAACTCAATACAGGTGGCCGGTCGGGCAAGCGCCAGCGGCCGGCCACCTCGTCTTACATGCATTTGTAGAAACTGCATTACGCTCTGAGGAGATTCAACATGGCTATCAAAGTAGGTATCAACGGATTTGGCCGCATCGGTCGTATGGCGTTCCGCGCGATTGCAAAGGACTTTCCCGGTATCGAAGTCGTCGGCATCAACGACCTGCTCGACCCGGACTACCTCGCCTATATGCTCAAGTACGACTCGGTACACGGCAACTTCCCCGGCGACATCTCGGTTGACGGAAACACGATGATCGTCAACGGCAAGAAGATCCGCCTGACTGCAGAGCGTGATCCGGCCAACCTGAAGTGGAACGAAGTTGGCGCCGACCTGGTGATTGAGTGCACGGGCTTCTTCCTGACCGAAGAGACCTGCCAGAAGCACATCGATGCGGGCGCCAAGAAAGTCGTGCAGAGCGCGCCTTCGAAGGATGCCACCCCGATGTTCGTCTACGGCGTCAACCACAACACCTATGCCGGTCAGGCGATCGTCTCGGCGGCCTCCTGTACCACCAACTGCCTGGCGCCGGTATCCAAGGTGCTGAACGACAACTGGGGTATCAAGCGTGGCCTGATGACGACGGTGCACGCAGCCACCGCAACGCAGAAGACCGTCGACGGGCCCTCGATGAAGGACTGGCGCGGCGGCCGCGGCATCCTCGAGAACATCATCCCGTCGTCCACCGGCGCGGCCAAGGCCGTCGGCAAGGTGCTGCCGGAACTGAATGGCAAGCTGACCGGCATGGCGTTCCGCGTGCCGACCTCAGACGTCTCGGTCGTCGATCTGACCGTCGAGCTGGACAAGCCAGCCAAGTACGAGGAGATCTGTGCAGCGATGAAGGCGGCTGCCACCTCGGGTGATCTGGCCGGCGTCCTTGCCTACACCGACGAGAAGGTCGTAGCGACCGACTTCCGCGGTCGTAGCACGCCGTCGATCTTTGATGCCGAAGCCGGCATCCAGCTGGACCCGACCTTCGTCAAGGTCGTCGCCTGGTACGACAACGAGTACGGCTACACCTGCAACATGCTGCGCATGGTGGAGCACGTCTCCAAGTAATCCGGGACGGGTCGAAGCGGAGCACCGCTTCGACCCGCACTCGACGCTGTCCCGAGTCTTGAGTTTTGTGTTTCGGCTGATGCGGTGCCGCATCGACTCATCCCCCAAAACTCAACATTTGGAAACCGAACGACGAAGGAGTTCGTTATGGCATTTATCAAGCTCACCGACCTCGATCTCGCCGGCAAGCGCGTGCTGATCCGCGCCGACCTCAACGTGCCGGTCAAAGACGGCAAGGTAACCTCGGATGCGCGCATCACCGCGTCGATGCCGACCGTAGAGCATTGCGCCAAGGCAGGTGCCAAGGTGATGGTGATGTCGCATCGCGGCCGTCCGGAAGAGGGCAAGGCAGACGAAGAGAACTCCATGCTGCCGATCGCTGCCGACATGTCGGCCAAGCTGGGCCGCGAAGTGCGTCTGGTCAAGGACTACCTCGACGGTGGCTTCGACGTGGCCGAGGGCGAGGTTGTGCTGCTCGAGAACGTGCGCTTCAATGCCGGTGAGAAGAAGGACAATGAGGTGCTGGCGAAGAAATATGCCGCACTGTGCGATGTCTTCGTGATGGATGCCTTCGGTACCGCGCATCGCGCGCAGGCATCGACCCACGGCGTCGGCAAGTTTGCGCCGGTCGCCTGTGCCGGTCTGCTGCTCGCCGAGGAACTCGATGCGCTGGGCAAGGCGCTGGCGAACCCGGCACGCCCCATGGTGGCGATCGTCGGTGGCTCCAAGGTCTCGACCAAGCTCACCGTGCTCGAGGCGCTGTCGGAGAAAGTGGACCAGTTGGTCGTCGGCGGCGGCATCGCGAACACCTTCCTCAAGGCGACTGGCAGGAATGTGGGCAAATCGCTGTGTGAAGACGACCTGGTACCGACTGCACAGGCGCTGATCGAGAAAATGCAGGCGCGTGGTGCCAGCATTCCGATCGCGGTCGACGTGGTGGTCGGCAAGAACTTCGCGGAGAATGAGCCCGCGGTGCTCAAGAGTGCCGATGCCGTGGCGGACGACGAGATGATCTTCGATATCGGCCCGCAGTCCGCCGCCGAACTGGCCGAGATCATCAGCAAGGCCGGCACCATCGTGTGGAACGGCCCGGTCGGCGTGTTCGAGTTCGACCAGTTCGGTGAAGGTACCAAGACAGTGTCCATGGCGATCGCCAATGCGGCCGGCTTCAGCCTGGCCGGTGGCGGCGATACGATCGCCGCGATCCAGAAATACGACATCTATGACAAAGTGTCGTATATCTCGACTGCCGGGGGCGCTTTCCTCGAATACCTCGAGGGCAAGACCCTGCCGGCGGTAGCCATGCTCGAGGAAGCGGCACGCAAGTAAACATCACAGCGGGATGATCATTGCTCACCCCGCGAGAAGGACACATGCTTAGACGCACAAAGATCGTAGCGACACTGGGTCCGGCTACCGACGACCCCAAGGTGCTGGACGAGGTGCTGCGTGCAGGCGTAGACGTCGTGCGGCTCAATATGTCGCATGGCAGTCACGACGACCACGAGCGGCGTGCCGACTGGGTGCGCAACAGGGCTCGGGCCAGTGGTCGCCAGGTCGGGGTGCTGATCGATCTTCAGGGGCCGAAGATCCGCTGCGGCAGGTTTGTCGACGGCAAGATCGAGCTGAATCCCGACGACCGCTTCGTGCTCGATACCGACTGGGATGTCACGAAAGGCAACCAGGAGCGCGTCGGTGTCACTTATCCCACCCTGCACCTGGAGGTCTCGCGTGGCGACACCCTGCTGCTGAACGACGGCCTGATCGTCCTCTGGGTCGACGAGGTACAGGGCAGCGAGGTGCGTTGCAAGGTTGTCGTCGGCGGCACCCTGTCCAACAACAAGGGTATCAACAAGCTCGGCGGCGGACTGTCGGCGCCGGCCCTGACCGACAAGGACAAGGAAGACATCGAATTTGCCGCGCGCATCGAGGCGGACTATGTGGCCGTGTCTTTCGTGCGTTCCGCCGAAGACGTCCATTACGCGCGGCAGCTGCTGCGCGAGGCCGGCGGTCAGGGGGGCATCGTGTCGAAGATCGAGCGGGCCGAGGCGCTGGACTGCATCGAGGAGATCATCGATGCATCCGACGTCATCATGGTCGCGCGCGGCGATCTGGGTGTGGAGATCGGAGATGCCGAACTGCCAGCCGCACAGAAGCGCCTGATCAGTACGGCGCGCTCGATGAACTGCGTGGTCATCACCGCGACCCAGATGATGGAATCGATGATCGTCAATCCGATTCCGACCCGGGCCGAGGTGTTCGACGTCGCGAACGCCGTGATCGACGGTACTGATGCGGTGATGCTGTCCGCCGAATCGGCAGCCGGCAAGTATCCCGCGAAGGCGGTCGAGGCTATGGACAGGGTGTGCAAGGAGGCCGAGAAACAGTCGCAGACGCGTCGTTCGGACCACCGCCTGCATTCCGTGTTCGGCCGTATCGATGAGGCCATCGCGATGTCCACGATGTACACCGCGAACCACCTCGGCGTGGCGGCGATCGCCGCACTGACCGAATCCGGGTCGACGTGCAAATGGATGTCGCGTATTTCATCGGGTATTCCGATCTATGCCTTGACCGGACAGGTGGCCACGCGTAGAAAAGTCACAATTTACCGGGGCGTGTACCCCGTCAGTTTCGACCTCGAGCCGGGCATTGATTCACGCCAGGCCAATACCGAGGTGATCGAAGAACTGCAGCGTCGCGGTGCGGTCCGCGATGACGACCTGGTCATTATCACCAAGGGTGATCTGAATGGCGTTTCCGGCGGCACCAACGTGATGAAGATCGTGCGCGTTGGTGAACACATCCTGCCCGGTGGCGGAATTAATTTTGATTGAGACTCTCAGTACAAGGAGCAGACAATGGCACTGATTTCCCTGCGTCAAATGCTGGATCACGCCGCCGAAAACGGCTATGGCGTACCCGCTTTCAACGTCAACAACCTCGAGCAGATGCGTGCGATCATGGAGGCCGCGGACGAGACCGATTCGCCGGTCATCGTGCAGGCCTCGGCCGGCGCCCGGAAATATGCCGGGGCGCCTTTCCTGCGGCACCTGATCCTGGCGGCGATCGAGGAGTTTCCGCATATCCCGGTGTGTATGCACCAGGATCACGGCACCTCTCCGGCGGTTTGTCAGCGTTCCATCCAGCTGGGTTTCAGCTCGGTGATGATGGACGGTTCGCTGGGTGAAGACGGAAAGACGCCGGCAACGTACGAGTACAACGTCGACGTTACCCGCCGCACCGTCGAGATGGCGCATGCCTGCGGCGTCTCGGTCGAGGGTGAGCTGGGTTGCCTGGGATCGTTGGAGACAGGCATGGCGGGTGAGGAAGACGGCATCGGCGCCGAAGGCGTGCTGGATCACAGTCAGTTGCTGACCGATCCGGAAGAGGCTGCCGACTTCGTCAAGAAGACCGGTGTGGATGCGTTGGCAATCGCCATCGGCACCTCGCACGGCGCCTACAAGTTCACCCGCCCACCGACCGGGGACATCCTGGCGATCGAGCGCATCAAGGAGATTCATGCCCGAATTCCGAACACCCATCTGGTGATGCATGGCTCGTCGTCAGTTCCTCAGGACTGGCTGGCGATGATCAACGAATACGGTGGCGACATGGGCGAGACCTATGGCGTGCCGGTCGAGGAGATCGTCGAGGGCATCAAGCACGGCGTGCGCAAGGTCAACATCGATACCGACCTGCGCATGGCGTCGACCGGTGCGGTCCGCAAGTTCCTGGCAGAGAACAGAAAGGAATTCGACCCGCGTAAGTTCCTGATCGCCGCGACCAAAGGCATGAAGCAGATCTGCAAGGCCCGTTACGAGTCGTTCGGTACCGCCGGTAACGCGTCCAGGATCAAGGTCCTGAGCCTCGATGCGATGACTGACCGTTACATGTCGGGTGAGCTGGACCCCAAGGTCAACTGATTCCGACGTACCTCGGCCTGAGGAGAGGGCGCTGCGGCGCCCTCTTTTCGTTTCTCGGGTCGATATGGTGGGCGTGGGCACCGGCAGGTCGCGTCGTTCGACGTCGATCTTTTCGGCCAGCCGGGTCCGGGCATCTGGCACTATCTGGATTCAGCAGAATCATCTAAAATGCGGCAAATATACGCGATCGATGCAGCGACCCCATTCATCGGCTCCCCGAGCCATCCGGCCCATTCATTTATCCATATTAAGGAATCCCTCATGACAAAACTCAACAAGGTCCTGGTCGCAGTCCTTTTCGGTGTCCAAGCAGCATTCGCGAGCACGGCGATGGCAGAGGACATGGTCAATAACTATGTGGAGTCACCGTCCGGCAGTGTCGTTACCAATCCGTATGGCGAGTGCTGGCGCACACCTTACCAGGACACCACTGAGAAGCTCGAAGAGTGTGGTTACGCGAAGCCGAAATCGATGTCGGTCGAAGTGGTTGCAACCCCGACTGCGGCCACGATAACCGCCAAGGTCATGGAGGAGATCACCATCGCCGCCAGCATGCTGTTCGCATTCGACAGCGCAGAACTCTCGGATGATGCGAAGGCCGTGATCGACGAGCGCATTCAGAGCCTGAAAGGTGGCGCCAAGCTGACATCGGTGATGCGCGTGGAAGGTCACACCGACAGCACCGGGCCCGCCGAATACAACATGGGGCTGTCGCAGCGTCGCGCGCAGGCCGTTGCGGACTATATCCTCAGCAACAGCATGAAGCTGCAGGCAACGGACATTGAGGTAGTCGGCAAGGGCGAGTCCGACCCGGTGGCATCAAATGATACCCGCGAAGGTCGTGCGCAGAACCGCCGCGTCGTGGTGCTGGCCGAAGGCCAGATGATCAAGAACTGAACAACCGGGTAATTGGTGTACAAAGGGCGCTGCGGCGCCCTTTTTCGTTTTTTGCGTCCTGGTTCAGAGGATAGGAACCGACAGCAGCGGGATATTCAGTTCGCGCAAGACACGGTCGTTGCGGTTGCCGCGCATGCGTGCCATGGGACTGAGCGGGCTACGCGCGTTTAGCACCAGCAGATCGGCCCCGAACTCGCGGGCAGTTTCTATGATGGTTCTCGTCGGTTCTCCACTCCGCCGTTCCTGGCGCCATGTCTGACCGGGTGCCTGCGGCAACAGAATATCCTGTCCGGCACCCGTGTCCGTGGTCTGCAGCCAGAGGATCTGCATGTCCGCATCGCCGCCGAACGCCGGCAGCCATTGTCTGAGGTAGGCCACTGCCGGACGTGGATCATGGTCACTGTCCAGTGTGCACAGCACGCGCCTGAGTTGCGTCCTGCCGGTCGACGGGTCGACGAAGTTGCGGCCGTGCCGCGGAAGCATCAGCGTGTGGCTGTTGGTCAGGTAACTGACCGTGTCGGCCACCGACGGATTCAGCATGCGCGCCAGGCCGGTGCGGCCCTCGGTCGCCATCACCAGAAGGTCAGTCGGGTGCTTGCGCAGGTAGTCGGTGATGCCCTGGCGCGGGTCATCGTCGCGTATCGACATCTTGGCAACAACGACGTTCAGCACCTCGGCAACCGCTGAGCGCGGTGCGTCGACCGGCAGTAGGCCCCAGCCGGCGAGGGTCTCACGCACGCCAGGAAACTTGTGCCATGGCACCGCATCGCGGCTCTCCGAGCCGGTGTGCAGCACGGTAAGGCGTGCCTGCCGCGCAACGGCGATGGCGAGCGCGTGATAGAAAGCGCGTTCACTCTCCAGGCTGAAGTCTGTGGTAACGATGATCCTGGGTGTGATCTGCTGTGATGACTCGGGCACGTCGTCGTCCTTTTCCTGCTGGTGTCAGTCTACCCGTTTGTGGCTTCGCGGTACCCGTCAATCCGGGAGAAGTGAGGCCGGCCACACCGCGTTGACATATAGTAAGCGTGTGACGCGATTCGGGAGTGCCTGTGTATTCGAACAAGTTTCCCTGCCCCTGCTGCGGCCACAGGGTGTACGACCATCAACCCGGGTTTCACCAGTTGTGCCCAATCTGCGGTTGGGAGGACAGCCTCGACCAGCTGCGCTTTCCGAACATGCCGGGCAGTGCGAATCACGTAAGCCTGGTCGAGGCGCAAAAGAACTACCTCGCCCATGGCTCTGCGGAACGCCGCAAGCGCGGCCAGACGCGCAGCCCGTTCGACGGTGAACCGCGCGACGAGCAATGGCGACCTGTTGACGCGCTGCGTGACAACATCGAGGAACCGCAGCGGGGTGAAAGTTATGCCGACTCTTACCCCTACGCGGATACCACGGTCCTTTACTACTGGCGTTCCACCTATTGGCGACGCATCGTCGGCTGAAAGGGCCGCTCAGTACAGGACCAGCGGCGGCTGGTGCAGTTCTTCCCACTGATGCTCCAGATCGGCGACATGCTGTGACCAGTAGTGGGCCGATTCGGCCCAGGGGAAGGCGGCCGGGAAGGCGGGATCGGACCAGCGCCTTGCCAGCCAGCCGCTGAAGTGCAGTATGCGCAGGCCGCGCAGCGGTTCGATCAACGCCAACTCGCGCCGATCGAAATCGTGAAACATCTCGTAGCCTTCGAGCATCGCACTGAGCTGGATGGTGCGCTCGCCACGGTCCCCGTGTAACAGCATCCACAGGTCCTGCACCGCCGGACCGTTGCGGCAGTCGTCAAGATCCACGAAATGTGGCCCCTCGTCGGTCCACAGGATATTGCCGTGGTGACAGTCGCCGTGCAGGCGCAGTGCGCGTGGTGCGATATGCCTGAACGCCTGCTCGATCGCCTCCAGCAGGCGCGTGCTGACCTCGGCATAACCGGCCTGCTCGTGCGCCGGCAGCAACGGGCTTTGCAGCACCTGTTCGCGTGCGGTCCACCCCATGTCGGCCACATCCAGGCGGGGGCGATGCTCGAACAACCGGGCCTGCCCGGCGAGGTGGATGCGCCCGATGAAACGACCGATCCACTCCAGCTGATCCAGGTCGCCGGCCTCGGGGGCACGCCCGCCGCGCCGCGGGAACAGCGCGAAACGAAAGCCTTCGTGGTGGAACAGTGTGACCCCGTCGCCGCGCTGCCAGGGTGCGACCACCGGTATCTCGTCGGCCGCCAGTTCGGTGGCGAAGCGGTGTTCCTCGATGATTGCGGCGTCGCTCCAGCGCTGCGGTCGATAGAACTTCGCGACCATCGGCGGCTGATCGTCCATGCCGACCTGGAACACGCGGTTTTCGTAGCTGTTGAGCGTCAACAGGTGGCCGTCGGGGACCATGCCGGTGCTGGCAACCGCATCGAGGATGAGATCGGGCGTCAGGCGCTCGTAGGGGTGGGTCAAGTGTCGGCCGTTCTGTTCAACAGCGCATCGAGACGCGGGCGGTCGAAACCGTCGACCCGGGTGTCGCCGATCAGGATGACCGGAACCCCGCGTGCACCAAAACGCGCAAACGCCTTCTGCGCCCGGGCATTCTGCTCCACGTCGAATTCCTGGAAGCGCAGTCCCCGGTGCTGAAAGTACTGCTTCGCGCGGCGGCAATGCGGGCAGTTGCGGGTGGTGTAGAGGGTGATGCGCGGTGTGTTCATTGTGTCTTGCGGGCGGACTGCTCAGTGACCCGTCAGCCGCGTTTCCGCCTCACGGTACTTCGCCGCCGTTCTGTCGATAATGTCCTGTGGCAGCATCGGGCCGGGTGGGGTCTTGTCCCAGTCCAGCGTTTCCAGGTAGTCGCGCACGAACTGCTTGTCGAAACTCGGCGGGCTGGAACCCGGCTGGTACTGATCGGCCGGCCAGAAGCGCGACGAGTCCGGGGTCAGTATCTCGTCGATCAGGTGCAGCCTGCTGTCGGCATCAACGCCAAACTCGAACTTGGTGTCGGCGATGATGATCCCGCGTTCCAGCGCATAGGCGGCGCATTCGCTGTAGATGCGCAATGCGGTGTCACGTACCTGGGCCGCGAGGTCCGGTCCGAGCAGCGCCACGGTGCGCTCGAAGTCGATATTCTCGTCGTGGGCGCCGGCCTCCGCCTTGGTCGAAGGTGTGAAGATCGGTTGCGGCAGACGGTCGGCCATGCGCAGGCCCGGTGGCAGTCCGATACCGCAGACACCACCGGTCGTCTGGTAGTCTTTCCAACCTGAACCGATCAGGTATCCGCGGACGATCGCCTCGACCGGCAGTGGCTTGAGCTTTTTCACGACGATCGCGCGTTCACCCAGTGCGGCACGTTCTGCCGGGTCACGGACGACCTCTGACAGCGGGCGATCGCTCAGATGATTGGGGATGATGTGGCGTGTGCGGGCGAACCAGAAGTTGGCCACCCGGGTCAGCACCTCGCCTTTGCCCGGGATCGGCTGCGGCAGGACGACATCGAATGCCGACAGGCGGTCGGTGGTCACGATCAGCAGATGATCCGCGTCGACCTCGTAGACGTCGCGAACCTTTCCCCGATTGATCAGCGTCAGGCCGGACAGTTCGGAGTGGTGCAGGGCATTCATTGCTTGCTCGCTTGCTTGGGAACCGCGCAAGTATAGCGTCGCGCCCGTCTTGGTGGCATCTTTGCAGGTGGGTCAACTGCGAGAGCCATGTGTGCACGTGAACAAGCCGAATATGACTGATCAGCCTTTTCTCAGCGCGTTTCGTGGCAGTTTCACCTCGGCGCTGCGTTGGCCCCAGTTGGATGCACTGTGGGACAAAGTGCGAGCCAGGCCGCAGGGATGGTTCATCTATGCCATCGGTGAACGGGTGCCGGTGGCTGCCGCGGACGCCACGGACCTGCTGCAATTCGTCGACGAGATCGACGCGCTGCTGCGGCGCGAACACGACGAGGACTACTGCGGCATCGTCTATGCCGATGACCCGAAGGCCCCGTCGATGGTCAAGATCTATGATCCCCACAACCTCGGTGTCTCGTGCGGCTACAGCAACAATCCACCGTTGCCGGGCTGGGTGCTGAGCCGCATTCCACCGGTAGACCTCGAGGCGACGCGCCAGACTGCGGGGCGCCGACGGTGGTGGCAACGCCTGTTCCCGGGTTAGCCGGCGGCAATAGCCGCTGCCGTTGCAGGGTATGGCCGATATCGGCTGGATGCTAATATCCGACCAAATTACAGGGTTTCGGCGCGTGTGCCGCAAACCGCCCACCCGTCAACGTGGCCGATCGGGCACACCCGGAGCAGCATATGAGCGATACCAGCCAGAGACAGGCCCTGAGCGACATCACGCTTGCTGTGATGGGGCTGCTCGATTCCTGGAAACTCGAGACCCAGGAGATCCAGGCGGTGCTGTGCCTGCCCGAAACCATGCGGGTGCGCGCTCTCAACAAGCTGCGCGAGGGGACCGACGTGCTGCCCGACAGCCCTGAGGTGCTGCGTCGTGCCGGTTACCTGTTGCGGATTTCCGAGGCCCTGCGCACCACCTATCCGCTCAATCCGCGGATGGCGGGGCGCTGGGTCCGCCAGGGCCACCGTCGGTTCGGTCGGCGTTCGCCGCTGTCGATCATCCTGCGCGACGGCGAAAGCGGCCTGATCGCCGTCCTTTCGGAACTCGATTGCACCTTCTCCTGGGATCTGACCGGATCCCAGTCCATGGGCTATCGCCCGACCCAGTCCTGATCGAAGTTAAAAAGTCTCAAGGCCGAACCTGGCCGGTCGCTACCCTGCGTTAAGGGCCGCCAGAGCCCGCGCACATTTCCGTGCGCATCAACGTTGGGTGAGACAGCAATGAACAGAATCCTGGACTCCTGGTCGATCAAGCAGAAGCTGCGCGCGGCATTCGGTATCGTGCTGATTGTGCTGTTGGCGGTTTCGCTGGCGGGTCTTCGCGGTGCCTACCGCACCGAGGAAGATGCACGCCGGGTCGTCGAACAGATCCAGCCAGCGGTGCTGGCAGTCATGGAGCTGGAGAATCAGGTGCACCGCACGGCGGCCTCGATGGGCTTCTATTTGAAGAGTGGAGAGCCTGCGCACAAGGAGAGTTTCCTGGAGGACAAC
Organism: Chromatiaceae bacterium; assembly: GCA_024235315.1. Taxonomy (GTDB): domain Bacteria; phylum Pseudomonadota; class Gammaproteobacteria; order Chromatiales; family Chromatiaceae; genus Thiosocius. The sequence goes on from JACKMP010000007.1 coordinate 119,863, forward strand.
CGTGGGTTGGCGACAGCGCTGGCCAGTGCCCGTGATGCCCTCGACCGGCTCAACGATCCGGGCTCGATCCAGGAATTCGCGGCGATCGCCGAGAGGGTGCAGCAGTTTTCCGCGTATGAGCCGCGCATCCTCGAACTCACGTCCGCCTCGGTAAAGAACATGCCGGCGATGTCGCTGGCCGAGCAGCACCTGAACCCGCGTCATATGGAAATCCTGCAGGCGATGGGTGAAATGCTGACCTCCGAGCAGGAGGCGCAGGAAGAGGTGATCACCGATCTGTCTGCCCTGGCGAAGACATCAACCGACGAATTCGGCATGCAGGCAGCCGGCGTGGACGACGCCGCGATCGCCCGCCTGAGTGCACGCATCGGCGTATTGGAGGCCCTACAGGACCTGCGTTACACCTGGGGCCAGGTCATCAACGGCATGCGTGGCTTCCTCGCCTTTCGCGATGCGGCACTGCGGGAGAACACGGAGCTGTACCTGCAGCAAAACGACCTGGCGTTGGAGCAGCTGCAGGCCGCTGCAGCCGATGACCGCCTGACATTCGAACAGACCGACGCCCTGGAGCGCCTGCAGGTTTCTCGCGCAGCCTACATCGATGCACTGCGCAAGGTGTTCGATGTGCACGGTGGCGACCAGGCTTATACCGATGTCTACCTGGTGCGCACCGAGATCGGGCCGTTGATGGCCGAACTGTCGCGACAGGCGCATACCCTCGTTGCCAGCCTGCACCAGCAGATCGACAGCCAGAGCGCCGCCCTGGCCGACCAGGCGTCTGCGACGCGTGGACTGGTATGGGTCCTGCTGCTCGGCGGGCTTGCGATCGGGGTTCTGGTTTCCTGGCTGATCAGCAGCAGCATCAGCTGCAAGCTCAATGCCGCGGTGTCGGCAATGGAGGAGATCGCCAACGGCGATGGTGACCTGACGCGTGAGCTGGCCTTCAAAGGCAACGATGAGGTCGCTCGTCTCGCCCGGTCGTTCAACAGTTTCATGAACAAGATCCGCCACACGATCTGTGAGGTGGCAACCACGGTTCACCGGGTAAGCGCAGCGGCCAATCAGATGGCATCGGTCAGCCAGCAGGCCAGCACGGGAACCCAGCGTCAGCGGGCCGAAACCGAGCGGGTGGCGCATGCAACCACCGAGATGCTGTCGACGGCACACGAGGTCCAGGGCATGGCGCAGACCGGAGCGAACGCGGCCACTTCGGCCCAATCGTCGGCGAAGCGTGGTCAATCGGTGCTGGCGGCCACCCAGGCCGAGATCAGCCGTCTCGCCGCCGACGTGGAACAGGCGGCGGCGGTGATTCACGAGCTCGAACAGGACAGTGAGCGCATCGGGGGCGTGCTCGACGTGATCCGCGGCGTCGCCGAGCAGACCAATCTGCTGGCGCTCAACGCGGCAATCGAGGCGGCGCGTGCCGGTGAGCAGGGCCGCGGATTCGCGGTGGTCGCCGACGAGGTCCGCAGTCTGGCGAGCCGCACCCAGGAGTCGACCGAAGAGATTCAGGGCATGATCGAGCGCCTGCAGCAGGCATCGCGACATGCGGTCAGCGTGATGGAGACCGGGCGCGGGCAGGCACGGGATACGGTGCAGCACGCAGACGAGACGCGCCAGAGCCTGGAGGAGATCATCGAAAACATCGCCACGATCTCCGCCACCTCGGGCAGCATCGCTGCGGCGGTGGTCGAGCAGAGTCGCAGCGTCGACGATATCAATCAGACCATGGTCACCATCAGCGAAGTGGCCGAGCAGACCAACCTGGGTGCGCAGGAGTTGGAGTCATCGACTGCGGAACTCGGTTCGGTATCGGCACACCTGCAGCAGCTGATCAGCACCTTCAAGACCGGCTGAGGCGGCACCGCGGCGGCCTCAGATCAGGCCGTCGTGGCTGGATTCGTCGTCCGGCAGCAACCGCAGCTGCTTCAGTTTCCAGCCGTTGCCCGCGTACTGCAGCAACATCTCCACGCCTTGTGCGATGTGCTCGCCCTGGGATGTGCGTGTACTTTCCAGCGCCTTGAACAGGATGTGTTGCGAGTCCGTCGTACGAACAGCGATTTTGCTGTAGCTCATGTCCGCGAGGAGGCCCTGCGGGAATTCGTGTGCGCATTGCCGGTACCAGTCCTGGTAGCCCAGGCTGTCGAATCCCGGCACGCCGAAGACGGCCACATCCGGCGAAATCAGTGCCATGTGCGCCTCCAGATCGTGCGCCAGCGCGGACCCGACAAACTCCTGCAACCAGGTATCGATTACCGTGCGTGTCATTTGTGATCCCTACAGTCAAATACGGGCCGGAAATTTGAGCATACTGGCGACGAATTATTCACATTGATTGCCGGTGCCATTTAGGGCAACTTGGGCGTCAATTCATCGGCGTGCTTTAGATTCGTGATGTAACGTGATGAAAATAAATGAAAAAAATAGCGGATTAGACGAGCCGGGCGTAGCGGAGGGACCAAGGGAAAATGCGCGGAAAAGCATCCACAGAGTTATCCACAGCACGTGCGACGGCCCGTCGATGTGCCTTGCCGGCATGCTGGCTCATCGGTGCGGCGCTGCTCGGTGCCGCGATCGCTGATGCCGCGTTGCCGGAAGCTGCAACCGAACTGGCGGTGCGGGCGCAGCAGGGCGATGCCTGGGCTCAACTCAACCTCGGCGCCGCGTTCGATCAGGGCCTGGCTGGCCGGCCGGTCGACCCCGTGCAGGCGGTCTACTGGTATCGGCAGGCCGCAGAGGCCGGAATCGCGGAGGCGCAGTTCAATCTGGCGCACTGTCTGGCAACCGGCACCGGTACGCCTCGTGACGATGCAGCGGCGCTGCGGTGGATGCTGCGCGCGGCCACGCAGGGCCTCGAGGATGCGCAATTCCTCGCCGGCGTCATGCTGGCCGATGGGATCGGCACCGCGGCGGACCGCACGGCGGCCCTGCTATGGCTGCAGCGGGCCGCAGATCGTGGTCATGCCGATGCCGCCGTGCTGCTGGAGCATTTGCGGCAAGGGGGGATGCCGTAACCGAGCGCGGCATGCTACACCATATCGTTGTTGCGGCAGTGCAGGTATAATCTCGCGCCTTTCACTCCAGCGGTAGCTCCCCCCGTGATCCAGAATCTTCGAAACGTCGCCATCATCGCGCACGTCGACCATGGCAAGACCACCCTCGTCGATGAGTTGCTCAAGCAGTCTGGAACGCTCGGTGCGCGGTTCGGCAAGGTCGAGCGTGTCATGGACTCCAACGACCAGGAAAAGGAGCGTGGCATCACGATCCTGTCGAAGAACACCGCGCTGCGCTGGAAAGACTACCGAATCAACATCGTGGACACCCCGGGGCACGCCGACTTCGGCGGCGAGGTCGAACGCGTGCTGTCGATGGTCGATTCGGTGCTGCTGCTGGTCGATGCGCAGGAAGGCCCGATGCCGCAGACGCGATTCGTCACCCAAAAGGCGTTCAAGCACGGCCTGCGTCCGATCGTCGTGGTCAACAAGATCGACAAGTGGGGGGCGCGCCCCGACTGGGTGGTGAACCAGGTGTTCGAGTTGTTCGACAACCTCGGTGCCAATGATGCCCAGCTCGATTTCCCGGTGATCTATGCCTCGGCGATCAACGGCTATGCCTCGCGCGACAGCGAGGCACGCAGCGGCGATATGACGCCGCTGTTCGAGGCGATCATCGAGCATTGCCCGGTGCCGGACGTGGACCCGGATGGCCCGCTGCAGATGCAGATCTCCAACCTCGATTACAACAGCTATGTCGGGGCGATTGCGGTCGGGCGGGTGCGTCGCGGCAGCATCCGTCCGAACCAGCAGGTCGTCGTGGTCAAATACGACGGCGAGGTGCACAAGGCCAGGGTCGGACTGGTCTACGGCTACCACGGCCTGGAACGACACGAGGTCCCGCAGGCCGAGGCCGGTGACATCATCGCGATTACCGGGATGGAGGCCCCCAACGTCTCCGATACCCTGTGCGACCCCAACAAAGTCGAGTCGCTGCCGCCGCTGACCGTCGACGAGCCGACGGTGTCGATGACCTTTCAGGTGAACGCATCGCCCTTCGCGGGCCGCGAAGGCAAGTACCTGACGTCACGCCAGCTCAAGGAGCGCCTCGAGCGCGAGCTGATTCACAACGTGGCGCTGCGTGTCGAGGAGGGCACCGATCCGGAGAAGTTCAAGGTATCCGGGCGTGGCGAACTTCACTTGTCTGTACTGCTGGAAAACATGCGCCGCGAGGGTTTCGAACTGGCGGTGTCGCGTCCGGAGGTTATCTTCCGCGAGATCGACGGCGAGGTCTGCGAGCCTTATGAAGAGGTCACCGTCGACGTCGAGGAACAGCACCAGGGTGCGATGATGGAGGCGCTGGGAATGCGCAAGGCGGAGCTGCGCGACATGCTGCCGGACGGCAACGGTCGGGTACGTCTCGACTACATCATCGCTTCGCGTGGCCTGATCGGCTTCCAGACCGAATTCATGACCACGACCTCCGGTACGGGACTCATGTACCACGTGTTCGACCACTACGGGCCGGCACAGCACGGCGGTATCGCGCCGCGCAAGAACGGGGTGATGATTTCAAACGGCACCGGAAAGGTGCTGGGTTATGCGCTGATGAGCCTGCAGGAACGTGGCCGCATGTTCGTCAAGCCGGGCGACGAGGTCTACGAGGGACAGATCGTCGGTATCCATGCGCGTGACAACGACCTGACCGTCAACCCGCTGAAGGCCAAGCAGCTGACCAACATCCGGGCCTCGGGCAAGGATGACGCGGTGATGTTGACTCCGGCGATCCGGCTGACCCTGGAACAGGCGCTGGAGTTCATCGAGGACGACGAACTGGTCGAGATCACGCCCAGCGCGATCCGCCTGCGCAAGAAGTTCCTGAAGGAGCATGAGCGCAAGCGTTCCTCGCGGGCCTGATGCCCGGGCAAGACCGCAGCGCCTGAAACACTGCACTACACTCTGGCCGTATGAGAGACCTGTACCCGGAAATCCAGCCGTATAACAGGCTGCAGCTCGCGGTCGATGATGTGCATACCCTGCATATCGAGGAAGTCGGGAATCCGGATGGCGTTCCCGCACTGTTCCTGCATGGTGGCCCAGGCGCGGGCTGCGAACCCTATCACCGGCGGTTCTTCGACCCCGATCGATACCGCGTGGTGTTGTTTGATCAGCGTGGCGCCGGGCGCTCGGCGCCACATGCCGACCTGACCAACAATACGACCTGGGACCTGGTCGCGGATATCGAGAAGATTCGCGAGACCCTCGGCATTGAGCGCTGGGTGGTGTTTGGTGGGTCCTGGGGCTCGACGCTGGCGCTGGCCTATGCGCAAACCCACCCGGAGCGTGTCAGGGCATTGATACTGCGAGGCATCTTTCTGTGCCGGCCGCACGAGATCTCGTGGTTCTACCAGGAAGGGGCCAGCCGCCTGTTTCCCGACTACTGGGAGGACTTCGTTGCCCCGGTGGACCCGGCGGAGCGTCACGACATGCTTTCGGCCTATCACCGCTTGCTGACAGGTGCCGATGAGTTGCGCCGCCTCGCTGCGGCCAGGGCCTGGTCAGTGTGGGAGGGGCGCACCGCGACGCTGCTGCCGGATGAACGTGTGGCGGCGCATTTTGCGCAGGCGCATGTGGCACTGAGCATGGCCCGGATCGAATGCCACTATTTCATGCACGATGCCTTCCTGCGTCCCAACCAGTTGATTGAGGACGCCGGCCGGCTGAACGGGATTCCCGGCGTCATCGTGCATGGCCGCTACGATATGATCTGCCCGTTGCAGAATGCCTGGGAGCTGCATCACGCCTGGTCGGGCAGTGAGCTGTCGATTATCGCCGACGCCGGACATTCCGCTGCCGAGCCCGGTACCCGCAGCCGCCTGGTCGAGGCTACCGACCAATTCGCCGATGCGGACTAGTGGGCCATCGCGTCAGCGGTTCGCCGCCAGGTAGTCGAGCAGCTGCTGCAACGCTGCCCGGTCATCGGGGCCGATATCGATGGTCTCCAGGCCCGCCCAGTAAGCGTCCGGGCTGTTGGCCGGCGTACACCACAACACCTTGACACCCAGCGGTATGGGTCCACATCCCGCCTCTGCGGGCACATCGATCTGCAGCTGCAGGATGCCGTCGGCGTAGAGTTCGCGGCGCGTGGTGATCAGCATCATCCCACCCAGTGAGAGGTTGCCGACGATGCCAAGTTGCTCACCATCGACGCCGTTGATGACGCGCAGCCCTTCGTTGCTGGCATCGATCCGATTGGACTGGCGGCGGTCATCCACGATAGCTCGTCTCCTGGTCAGGCATTGACGGAATCCTCAAGGGCGCGCCGGATTCGGCGCAACGAACGTGCAACGAAGCTGGATGTCTCCTGCTGCATCGGGCGTACCGTTCCATCGCGCATCTTGTGGGCGACCGCGGTTGCCGGCATCAGCGCCACCTTCGCACCATGTTGATCGACGAACAGCATATTGGTGGTATGCGGATTGACCCAAAGCAGTTTGACTGCCTGTTCGGTCTTGCCGTCTTTGCCCTGCAGCACGAACCAGTCACCGGCGGCGCGCATCAATTTCTCCGCCACCTTGCGGTCCTGCTCGTCGATAGGGCCAGGCGGCGCTTCGGCCGCTGCCACCGGGGCCGCGGTTCCGACCTGGGCTTTGGGTGTGGCGGCCGGCGTGGTATCTGTGGCGGCTTTCTGCGGCGCCGCGTCCAGGGCATTGACCACCCGTCGAATGTTTTCTTCATGGTGCGGGATCAGGCTGCATACGCTGGTTTCCAGGCGCCTGGTGAGATCGGCCCGCGTGTCCTCACCCAATGGCTGTCCCCTGGCCGCGTACACCGCAGCCGCCACCAGCGATTCGCCGACGCTGTAAGCGTTGCCCCAGGCCTGTGATTCGGTATCGAGGTCACTGCGCAGCAACAGCAGGGTGAGGTAGTCGGCAAAGGTCGTCGACAGGAAGGTGACCACGATCGGCGCGACCTCGGAATCGCCGCCGATGTCGTCGATGGTCTTCTTCACGATTGCCTTGGCTTGCTCGAGGCGCGCCCGGCCGCGCTCGGCCTCGAGGGTGCGTTCCTCGGCTGCGGACGACTGCTGTTCGAGCTTCTGCTCCGCCTTGTCCAGTTCGGTGATCTTTTCGCCGAAGAAACTGTCCTCCAGCGTTTCGTGCTTGAGTATCTGCGTCACGATCCGCTGCAACTGCGGGTAGATGCCGGCCCGCAGATTGTCTTCACGTACCCAGCGGATACCGGCATCCAGCATTCGTTCGAACAGGCGGCGTGCCGGGTGCGCGGTATTGTCGAGGAAGTCCACGCTTTGCACCGCGATCTTCAGATACCGGGTATGCAGGTGGCTGAGCAGGGTCTTTACCGCGTTGGGCAGCAGTTTTTCGTTCAGCATCGCCTCGAACAGCATGCCGACGATATCGATGACGTCTTCTTCCTTGCGGTCCAGACGGTCTTTGCCAACCAGGCTCTTGATGATCAGTCGCTGTTTCTCCAGCGCCTTTTTGACCTTCAGCAGCAGCGCGGCATCGACCGCCACCTTGGAGCCGATCGGCCCGCTGGGGATCGGCACCGGGTGCGGTGCCTCCTGCAAGACGCGCACGTCGCCAATCGCCTCGCGCACGTTGGCGGCGCTCGGGGTGATCGGCACCGAAGTCTGCAGGGCCTCGTGGAGCTGCTTCTTGCGCTTGGCCATCAGCAGCGAGCTGATCTCCGCCAGCGTCTCCGCCGAGGTCGGTGTCGCCGGGCGCAGACGCTGTGGTACTGCGGTGCCGAGATCCGGCCCGCCGTCCAGCTCGTGGTGCGCCTCACCCGACACCCCGCCAGCGGTTTCCGCCGTGCCTGGCTGACGACCGTGCGTTCCCGGTTTCGCCGCGCCATATCGCTGATAGTCGAACTTGATGTTGGGCAGTATTCCCAGTTCGACCAGGCGGCGGTTGAGGTCGGCGTACGAATCGCCGAGCCGGCTCATGACGTAGCGGTCAAACAGCGTATAGAAGACCAGCCGCACTTCTTTCTCGACGTCCAGCTTGCGGCTGGCCGGGTCGAATACGCGGATGATCTGCAGAGGATTCGCCGGAACCTGCTCGGCCAGAATCGGGCGACCGCCGAGCAGCGCGGAAAGCCGCTGCGCCAAGGCATGCAGCTCGTTCATCTGCCGGTTGAGCACTCGCTTGGCGATGGTCTCGAGCGCCAGTGAGCGCTCGTAGTCTTCCACCTCCACCAGGCTCAGTGTCTCGGCGCCCGGCTTGGCGCTTCCGCCAGGTGTATTGGTGAAGGTCTTCAGGCTTTCGCGCAGGCTGTGGTCGAATTCGCCGATGATGGTCTCTTCCTTGAGATAGAACTCACGTTGAGCATCGAAGAACAGGCGCTGCAGGCGGTTGTTCTCCGCGGCATCGGCGAACTCCAGCAGGACCTCGCTGGAGCATTCAAACAGCTGGCGAAATCCTTCCACGAGACTCTTGGCGACCTCGTCTTGCCAGTCCAGCAGTAGTTTCTTGGTATCAGCTTGCATCGACCCGCATTCCGTCGCCCCCGGGGACAGACCCTTCATCTGAATCAGAGGCATAGTAACCTGTTCATCGGTAATCGGGTGGCATTCCTTGAGCCGGGCCGTGCGATTATTCTTGAATCGAACGCTGGTTTCGGGGGCGGATTTGATCGGGTTGCTGCAGCGCGTGACACGGGCCGAGGTGATGGTCGATGGCGAATGTATCGGTAGGATCGGTGACGGCCTGCTGGTCCTGGTCGGGGTGCAGAAGGGTGACACCGAACCGCGGGCCGACCGGCTGCTCGAACGCCTGCTCAACTACCGCGTGTTCGCCGACGAGGCGGGCAAGATGAACCTGAGCCTGCTCGACACTGGCGGTGGTCTGTTGCTGGTGCCGCAGTTCACGCTCGCGGCGGATACCCGCAAGGGGAGGCGTCCGGGTTTCTCCAGTGCCGCGGAGCCGGCGCACGGCGCGCATCTGTTCGACTACCTGCGGGGGCAGGCGGAGGGTCGTGTTGACCAGGTGGCAGGCGGCCGCTTCGGCGCCGATATGCAGGTGTGCCTGGTGAACGACGGTCCCGTGACCTTTTGGCTGGATGCCTGAGCCGCAGCCGTGTTGTCACGGAATGACGGAAATTGGCGTAGAATCGCAGCGAAAATCACCATCCGATACAGGAAGCCACCGTGGGCCGCAGCGCCAGCATCGAACGCAATACCCTGGAGACCCAGATCAAGGTGTCGGTCGACCTCGACGGGACCGGTGTGTCACGCATGGATACCGGTGTGCCATTCCTCGAGCACATGCTCGAGCAGATCGCACGCCACGGGCTGATAGACCTGGATATCGTCGCCACGGGCGACCTGCACATCGATGCGCACCACACCGTCGAGGACCTCGGTATTACCCTGGGGCAGGCATTTGCCAAGGCCGTTGGCGACAAGAAAGGCGTGCGCCGTTATGGCCATGCCTATGTACCGCTGGACGAGGCCCTGTCGCGGGTGGTGCTGGATCTGTCCGGTCGGCCCGGGCTGGTGTTCGACGTCACCTTCACCCGCGGGATGATCGGTGACTTCGATGTCGACCTGTTCCATGAGTTCTTTCAGGGCTTCGTCAACCACGCGGGTGTCACGCTGCACGTCGACAACCTGCGGGGCAGCAATGCACACCACCAGGCGGAAACGGTGTTCAAGGCGTTCGGCCGCGCGCTGCGCATGGCCATCGAGCCTGATCAGCGCCTGGGCGACGTGATTCCCTCAACCAAAGGCAGCCTGTAGAGGGCGCGTACGTGGCACAGAAGATCGCCGTCATCGACTACGGCATGGGGAATCTGCGCTCGGTGTCCAAGGCGGTCGAACATGTCGCCGGGGATGCCGAGGTGCAGGTGACCGACGATCCCCGCTTGATCGACGCTGCGGACCGCGTGGTTTTTCCCGGCCAGGGCGCGGCACGCGACTGCATGCTGGCGATACGCGAACATCACCTGAACCAGGCCGTGCTGCGGGCCGCGGCGGACAAACCGTTTCTCGGCATCTGCATGGGTCTGCAGGTGTTGATGCGGCATTCCGAGGAAAATGGCGGCACCGGCCTGCTCGGCCTGTTCGACGGCGAGGTCAAACGCTTTGACGGACGGGCGATGGGCGACAATGGCCTGCCGCTGAAAATCCCGCACATGGGCTGGAGCACGGTGCACCAGGCGATGCCGCACCCCCTGTGGGAAGGCATCGAGGACGAAAGCCGTTTCTATTTCGTCCACAGCTACCGCGTGGTGCCCGAGGATGCCTCGCTGATCGCGGCGACTACCGACTACGGCGTGCGATTTACCTCGGCGATTGCGCGCGATAACCTGTTTGCAACGCAGTTCCACCCGGAGAAGAGCGCCGCCACAGGATTGCAGCTGCTGAAAAATTTCGTCAACTGGAACGTTTGAACAAAGCCGACCGCCGAAAGCCATCAAGCCGGCAGCTGCGCGTCGTCGACGGTATTGCCGCGAGAGACTTAACTATGATCCTGATCCCAGCTATCGACCTCAAAGACGGCAAGTGCGTGCGCTTGCGCCAGGGTGTCATGGAGGACGATACGGTGTTCTCCGATGACCCCCTGGAGGTGGCGAGGCGCTGGGTGGACGCCGGTGCGCGTCGCCTGCACATGGTGGATCTCAATGGCGCCTTTGCCGGGCGCCCGGTCAACGCGGAGCCGGTGCGGCGTATTGCCGAGGCCTTTCCTGACCTGCCGATTCAGGTTGGTGGCGGCATCCGCGACGCCGAGACCGTCGAGGCCTACCTCGAAGCCGGTGTGCAGTGGTGCATCCTCGGCACCAAGGCGGTACGCGAGCCGCACTTCGTTTCGGAGATCTGCCTGCAGTTTCCCGGACACATCATCGTCGGTCTGGATGCAAAAGACGGCAAGGTTGCTGTCGAGGGCTGGTCGAAGCTGTCACGCCACGACGTGATCGACATGGCGCAGCATTTCGAACATGACGGCGTGGACGCCATTGTCTACACGGACATCAGCCGCGACGGCATGATGAACGGTGTGAACGTCGAGGCAACTGCAAGGCTGGCAAACGCCGTGCGCATTCCGGTCATCGCCTCCGGCGGCATCACCAGCATCGATGACGTACGTGCCTTGTGCGAGGCGCCGACCGAGAACATCATCGGAGCAATCACCGGTCGTGCGATCTACGAAGGCACGCTGGACCTGGCGGAAGGCCAGCGTCTGGCAGACCAGCTGAGTGCGCGTTGAGCGGGGCCGTTGCCGCGAACACAACATCATGGGTCTAGCCAAACGCATCATCCCCTGTCTCGACGTCGACGCTGGCCGTGTGGTCAAGGGTGTCAAGTTCGTCGATATCCGCGACGCCGGCGATCCGGTGGAAGTGGCGCGGCGCTATAACGAGGAAGGCGCCGACGAGATCACGTTCCTCGATATCACCGCGACCGCCCACGAGCGCGAGACCATGGTGCACGTCGTCGAGCAGGTTGCCTCCGAGGTTTTCATCCCGCTGACCGTTGGCGGTGGCATCCGCAAGGCCGAGGACGTGCTGCGTATGCTCAATGCCGGTGCCGACAAGGTCGCCATCAACTCGGCGGCCGTGTTCAACCCGGAATTCGTCAGGGAAGTCACGGACCGCTTCGGCTCGCAGTGCATCGTGGTCGCGATTGACGCAAAACGGGTCGACGACCACTGGGAGATCTTCACCCATGGCGGGCGCAAGCCCACAGGGATCGATGCCGTCGGCTGGGCGCGCAAGATGACGGATTACGGTGCGGGTGAGATTCTGCTGACCAGCATGGATCGCGACGGCACCAAGATCGGTTTCGACAATGAACTGACGCATGCCGTCGCTGCGGCGGTCCCGGTCCCGGTGATCGCATCCGGTGGCGTCGGCAACCTGCAGCACCTCGTGGACGGGGTGAAACAGGGCGGTGCGGACGCCGTGCTGGCGGCCTCGATCTTCCATTTCGCCGAGTACAGTATCGGCGACGCCAAGCGTTTCATGGCGGAGCAGGGCGTAGAGGTCAGGATGTGAACGGCGATGAGTGACACTCTGAATCAATTGGCCGACGTGCTCGAGCAGCGCAAACAGGCGGACCCGGCCGAGTCTTACGTGGCCAAGCTGTATCACAAGGGTCTCGACGCAATTCTGAAGAAGATCGGTGAAGAGGCGACCGAGACGGTAATGGCGGCAAAGGACGGGAATCGCGAGAAGATCGTCTATGAGACGGCGGATCTGTGGTTCCACTGCATGGTCCTGCTGGCGCACCAGGGGCTGCGCCCGGATGACGTGATGCGTGAACTCGAGCGCCGTTTTGGCCTGTCGGGACTCGAAGAGAAGGCCGGGCGCGGCGATTGACGCGGGCTTGGGGTATGATCCCGGTCCAGATTTTCTGACCCGCGCCGCGCCGGCGCAGGTCGTTACCGGAGATGAGAAATGGGTTTTGGTGGAATCAGTATCTGGCAGCTGTTGATTGTTCTCGTGATCGTGCTCCTGCTGTTCGGGACCAAGCGTCTGCGCAACCTCGGCGGTGACCTTGGCAATGCGGTCAAGGGCTTCAAGAAGGCGATGGGCGACGAAGAGAAGAAAACCGACAACGAGCCCGAGAAGCTGGAGAAGGCCGATGAGAAGGTCATCAACGGCGAGGCCACGCGCGAGAAGGACAAGCAGTAAGCGTTTCATCGGCGGTCCACAACGATGTTCGACGTCGGTTTTTTCGAGCTGGTCCTGATTGCCGTGGTGGCGCTCCTGGTCGTTGGGCCCGAGCGCTTGCCCAAGCTCGCGCGCAGCGCCGGCATGTGGCTGGGTCGGGGTCGGCGCTTCATCAACTCGGTCAGGGACGATATCGATCGCGAGATCAAGGCCGACGAGCTGCGCGAGATCCTCGAGAAGCAGAAGCAGATCAACCCGCTGCACGAATTCGTCGATGACACGAAAAAGGGTCTGCAGCAGATCAAGACAGATACCGAGTCGGCCCTCGACGTAAAAAAGAAGAAAGCACCCGCCGCAGAAGACCAAAATGAGTGAAAACTCGACGCTGCCGGAGCAGCCGTTCATCGGTCACCTGATCGAACTGCGCGACCGCCTGATGCGCATGGTGCTGGCGGTGTTCGTCATCTTTCTCGCACTGTTCCCGTTCGGCAACGACATCTATGTGTTCATCGCCAAACCGTTGATGGCGGTGATGCCTGCAGGCACCAGCATGATCGCCACCCAGGTGGCCTCGCCTTTCCTCACGCCCTTCAAGCTGGCGCTGGTGACTGCGGTGTTCGTCGCCATGCCGTACCTGTTGCACCAGTTCTGGGGGTTCATTGCGCCCGGCCTCTACAACCACGAAAAGCGACTCGCCATCCCATTGCTGGCTTCCAGCGTGGTGCTGTTCTACCTCGGGGCCGTGTTTGCGTATCTGGTGGTCTTCCCGCTGGTTTTCGCTTTCCTGACCGGGGTGGCGCCGGAAGGTGTGGCGGTGATGACTGACATCACCCACTACCTCGATTTCGTGTTGACGCTGTTCTTCGCCTTCGGCCTTGCGTTCGAGGTGCCGATCGCCACCATCGTGCTGGTGCTGGCGGGTGCGACCACGCCGGAGAATCTGGCGGGCAAACGTCCCTACGTCATCGTTGGCGCCTTCGTCATCGGTATGCTGCTGACCCCGCCGGACGTGATCTCGCAGACGCTGCTGGCGTTGCCGATGTGGGTGCTGTTCGAGATCGGGTTGCTGTTTTCGCGTCTGCTGATGCGTGACCGGCAGCGCAGAAGAGTGGACGACGAGGATGGCGACGAAGACGGACCGGCCGCCGGGCCGTCTGCCGGGAAAGACCTGGCGAAGCCTGTTGCCGCTGCCGCATCGGCGGTTGGTGGAGAGACCGGTGCTGTCCAGGACGGTGAATTCGTGCCGCTCGACGATCGCGAGATGGAAGACGAGTTTGACCGTATCGAGGCGGAGTTCGAGGCGCTCGACAAGGCGGCGGGTGAGAACGACGAGGTCTCGGACCCATCGCAAGACGATCAGACCGAGTACGACGATGCCGCGGACATCAACGTCGCCGAGGAAGCGCCTGCCAAATGGAGCGCTGAAGACGCTGCGAACATGCTGGACGAGGAAGACTTCCCGGCGCGCAGCGCGACCGAGGCGCTGGCCGATGCCAAGCTGCAGCAGGTTGCCGCGCTGCGTGCCACCGGCGCCGAGAGCCAGGCGCGGGGGCTGTTGTACGAGGTCCTCAGCGAAGGCAACGCCAGCCAGAAGGCGGTGGCGCGCAATATCCTGGAGCAGATCGACAACTGAGGGGCAGCGACAGGCCGATGATCAAATCCCTCCGCCTGTTGGTCCTGTTTCTTGTAGCGGCGCCGGCCCTGGCGCTGGAGAACCAGCTGCGTGATCACCCATCGCCTTACCTGGCGATGCACGGCAATGACCCCGTTGCGTGGCAGGACTGGGGACCAGCGGCCGTCGAACTGGCGCGTAAAGAGGGCAAGCTGCTGTTCATCTCCAGCGGTTACTTCTCGTGCCACTGGTGCCACGTGATGCAGCGTGAGAGCTATCAAGACGAGCGCATTGCCAGACTCCTGAACACCCGCTTCGTGCCGGTGAAACTGGACCGCGAACTGCACGGCGCGCTCGATGCTTATCTGATCGACTTTCTCGAAAAGACCCAGGGCCATGCCGGCTGGCCGCTGAATATCTTTCTCACCCCCGAGGGTTACCCGCTGATCGGTACCACCTATCTGCCACCGGAACGCTTCGGCGAGTTGTTGCAGCGTCTGGGTACCGCGTGGGAGGACGAGCGTGGCAAGATGCGCAACCTCGCGCGGCGCACCCTTTTGCAGCTGACCCTCAACGATGCCGCGGCAGCGGTGGAGCCGCTGCCGGCAGCGGCGTTGCTCGAGGCGATGCTCGGTCAGGCGATGGACATCGCCGACCCGATGGAGGGTGGATTCGGCGACCAGAACAAGTTCCCGATGACACCGCAGCTGCTTTCCCTGCTCGACCTGCAGGCGGCGATGCCGCATCCGCAGCTGGCCGAGTTCCTGACGCTGACGCTCGACCGCATGGCCACGCAGGGCCTGCGCGATCACCTCGCGGGCGGGTTCTTCCGCTATACGGTTGACCCCTCGTGGCAGATCCCGCATTTCGAGAAAATGCTGTATACGCAGGCGCAGCTCGCCGAGGTCTATCTTAGGGCGGCGCAGGTGCTAAAGCGCGACGACTACGGGGTGGTGGCGCGCGACACCCTGGATTTCGTGATACGCGAGATGACCGGAATTCAGGGCGGCTTCGTCGCCAGCTTCTCGGCGGTGGACGGTGCCGGCGAGGAGGGCGGCGTGTATCTTTGGACTATCGAACAACTGCATGCACTGCTCGGCGAGCAGGACACCGCGCTCGCACGCCGCCACTGGGCCATGCTCGATATCCCGGCGCTGGACGGTGGCCACCTGCCGAGGCAGGGCGAGAGTTTGGGCGAGATCGCGCGGGCGCTGGGCGCAAGTGAAGAAGAGATCGCGACGCGACTGCAGTCGATCCGTGCCAGTCTGCTGGACGCCCGGCAGGCCCGCGTCCTGCCGGTTGATGACAAGGAACTGGCCGGCTGGAACGGGCTGATGCTGGCGGCCCTGTCAAAGGCTGCATTGGCGCTGCAGGATCCGGCAATGCGTGCTGCCGCAACCGGGATTCGCGATTTTCTGCGCGACCGTCTGTGGAGCGGCAGTGAATTTCGCCGTGCGATGAGCGGCGGCCGCGAAATCGGCAAGGCCTCGCTGGAGGACTATGCCTATGTAGCCTACGGTATGTCGCACTACGCGAAGCTGAGCGGTGACCCGGTCGACCGCACCTTCCTCGCTGCGTTGCTCAACCTGGCATGGCAGCGCTATCACGGCCCCGGCGGCTGGCGCATGGACGATCGGCCGCTGATCCCCGGAATGGGTGAGCAGCGCGCGATGCCGGAGGGCGCCTTGCCGGCTCCCTCGGCGGTGCTGATTCGGCTGGCCCTTGAGAGCGATGATCCCAAACTGGTGGACAGGGCGGTCGCTGCCGCCGAGTCGGGTCGCCAGCAGGCGCAGGAGGACCCGTTCTGGTTCTCGGGGCACGTCGATGCCCTGCTGGGCGCTGCGGGCCTTGCGCGCTGAACACAAAAAACCGGCGCGATGACGCCGGTTTCCGGGTGACCTTGATGGTCTTTCCTGTCAGTCCCTGTGATCCCGACCGTGCCGTTCCCTGTGGTCACCATGGTGGCCGTGGCCGCGGCGGGTAACAATCCGGTACAGAGTGGTGGTGCCGCTGATCTCCGAGGCCAGTGCGAGCATCGGCACGCCGGGCTCGGGACTCTGGTCCGCAGGGATGAAGATCAGACCCTCGGGACCCAGGTCGCCTGCCGTGCCGTCGACGGTGCCGTCTTCTGCGTCGACCGAGAAATCACGGTAGTTGATATAGAAGACATGTTCCGGATGACGCGGGTTGCTGATGTCGTACACCATGATCCCGCCGACACGCTCGAGGCCGATGAACGCGTAGCTGCGGCCGTCGATCTCGCCGATCGCGATCGCTTCGGGTTCCGGGCCCTTGTTGTCGCTGCGGTTGTCGAAGCTGTCGTTGTCATCGTTGGTCGAGTTGAAATACCCGGGCGCCAGTTCTGCGGTGATGCGCTCGAACTGTGAGCCGCTGTCGTAGACCTGTCGGCCGCGCTCGTCCCAGATGCTGAAAGAACGGCCGCCATACACATGCAGCCTGTCGAGCTTGCCGTCTTCGTCGATGCCATCGATCGTGGAGATGCTGACGCGGCCGAGGCGGTCCTTGTCGGTGCCGCCGTCGGTCTTTTCCAGCCGGGCGGCCAGCCTGTCGCTCAATTCGAGCCCGCTGCGGCCGAACGAGGTGACTTCGTCGATGTCTTTGAGACGGCTGACGTCGCCTCGCTCTTCCGCTTCGTCTCCACCGGCGTCGCCGCGGTCGTCGCCTTCGTTGGCGGTGACGTAATAGGTCGCGCGTCCGACCTTGTAGCTGGCGATCGCATCCGGCATGTACATGCCGTAGACCGGCCAGGTTCGGATATCGATTGCACCGTCCTTGTCCGATACGTCGAGCGCGTTATACGGCAGCGCGTGCCTCTTCAGGCCGAGCGGGAGGATCTCCGTCACCCTGGCGTGCCTGATGTCGACGACGGCCAGTGCGTTGGCCTCCTGCAGGGTCACGTGCGCGGAACGGCCATCCGGACTGACGGCGATGTACTCCGGCTCCAGGTCCTGGCTGACCGTGATCCGGGTGCCGACGTCCGGGAACAGCCGCACGCCCATGCCGCGCAGCATCGCCTCTTTGCCGTCGAAGCTGTGGAAGTCGACGGTACGCACCGCGCACGCATGGTCGACGATGCTGATGGAGCCCTCGGGGTCCAGGTTGTCGCCGGGTTCGCCCTCGTTGGCGACCAGTGCGTATCTGCCGTCCGGCGTGAACGTTATCATGTCGGGCAGGGCGCCGACTTCGGCCTGGCAGATTGGTTGACCGTCGGTGTCAAACATCATTACCCGACCGGGCAGCGTCTTGTCGGCGTTCTCGACCGCGGCCGCGACCACCCCTTTCTTCACCGCCACGCTGTTGGCCCCACCCGATTCAGCCCAGTAGGCACGGAGGTCAACCTCGCTGAGCAGGGGCAGTTCTTCGACATCGGCATCGGGGTCGACCACCGAGGCGTCGAGCACGTCGATATTGCCGGTGTCGCCGTTGGTCACGAACAGGCGCCTGGAGTGGGGGTCGTAGGCGACGATCTCGGACGCGCCCTGGTCGAAGACACGGCTCTGGTAGCCGGCGGCAACCTCGAGGCGCAGCTGTGTTGCACCACCCTGGCCGGCGGCTGCATAGACGGGGAGACTCAGGACGACCGCGATTGCGGTGCGCCTGAACGGAAGATGGGGGATCGGCATGGCACACTCCTTATTCTCGTTGCCCGACGTTCGGGTCCTGCAAGAGCGGCCGACCGTGGTGAGGCGGTGGTGGCATCGGATGCAGGTGGAGGTGCGACGGTAAATGCCAATGATTACATCAGCGTTTCAGCGGGAGAAACCGTGTTCCCGATTGGGGTGATGAGAGGGCTCAGCTCAGTTTGGTGTAGACCCAGACACTCGCTGGCGGCAGGTTCCACAACACGCGACCGACACGTTCGCCGCTGACGCCGAGTGCCGCGGCCAGCGGGCCGGGGATCGGCGGCTTGGGCGAGTAGGTGAATTGTATGAGCCTGCCCTTGGGGCGCAGGGCCGAAATCGCCTGGGCGAGCACACGGACACGTGTCAGCGTGCGCATGCTGAGCAGCGGCAGGCTCGAGACCACTGCATCTGCGGGTCTGTCGTGGATGTGGCCAAGCAGGTCCCGCAGGCGCGCGGCATCACCGGCGATGACCGGTGGGGACGAAAAACGTCGTGCCAGCTGCCGGGCGAGTTCGGGGTCTTTTTCGATCACGACCAGGGCCGAGGGCGCAATGCCGCGAGCGAGCAGGGCGGTGGTGACGGCGCCTGTTCCTGCCCCCAGTTCGATAATCAGCTGGCTGTCGGCGTCCACCTGCGCGGCCATCGCATGGGCCAGTTCGTCGCTGCTGGCAACCACTGCCCCCATCTGCAAAGGGTTGCGCAGCCAGGCCGACAGAAACGGTGGCTTCAAACGTGGGCTTGCTGACATGAGGAACTCCTTGGCGAACTGCTTGCCGGGGAACGCAAGGTGCAGCGGTTTGCGTCGTCCCTTCCGGGGTAGCCTGCAACGCCCATCTTACGCGAGACCTCCGGCGGCCAGATAGTGCCTGCCGTCCGGTGCCGAAACGTCAAAGACTGGCGTTGGTGACGGCGCAGTCGTACCTGCTCCACAGCAACCGGGAGGTCTCCTCATCTGCCTGCCCCTGCGGCATGGCGTCCTTTTCACGCTGCAGCTCTGCGTCGTCCGAGAGCATGGCCCCGAGGAAGACGCCAACCAGGATCTCGTCACTCCCGACATAATCGCGGACCGCGACCAGATCAGGCAGGCCCATGCGGATGCCGACGTCGATATAGGTACGGATGTTGGACACCAGGGCCGAGTAAAGCTGCCTTGTCGCACCTTTACGCTGGCCTTCGCCGACATTGTCAGGAAGCAGGTCCAGGCAGATGATGTCCTGCCGGATGACCTTTTCGAGTCGCTGAAATTCGTCAATGTCGTCGGCCGCAGCAAATGGTGCCGCCACCAGCACTGCCAGGGTCAGGATCAGTTTCTTCATCATCATCGTCGCCCGTCTCCTGTTCCCAAGCCGCGTTCCGCAAGGCACTCGTAGTCACCGACCGCGAAATCACGGCAGACCTTCGGACGCGTCTCGTAAATCCTGCACTTCATCGTGCCGCGGTCCAGTGCGATGCACCAGCCGTCCTCCAGCCTGGCCATGCTCCTGCCACCCCATCTGTCGACTTCGACCAGGTGATCGGGTATGCCCCTCTCGCCGATCAGTATGACCTGCAGGCGACAACAGCAGGCCTCGCAGTTTGCGCAACTCACGTCCGGACCTGGGTTTGGCGGCGTCGTGATCGTCACAGGTGCCATGTCAGATGAAGGTCGTGCGCACGGGGGGCTTTCGGGACGGGCAATACGCGACAATCAGTTGCTCTGCGCCGGATCGACCGGGGTTGTCTCACCGGTGGCCTGTTCGGCCTTGGCCTCCGACTTGCGCTGGCGCTTCTCGTCTTTCTTCTTCTTCTTCGCGAGATCTCTCTGGCGCTTTTCGAAGGCGTAATTGGGTTTGGCCATGGGCGATCCTGTTCAAACGACGTTCGGCAACATGCCGGTAGTGCCCGTTGGACGGGCACTGTCCTGTAACCGAAGATTAACAGCTTTTTCTGTTGGCCCGGCAGATGCGCGGCCACCATTGCAGATATCTCCGCACAGGGCATTGCACTACCATGGCGCCTTCCATCGCCACCGGCACGCTGTGCCGACGAGTCAATCCATGCGTATCGAACTCAGTCCACACGAAGCCAGGGTCATCGGCTGTCTGATCGAAAAACAGATCACCACCCCTGCGCAATACCCGCTGTCACTGAGCGCACTCACCGTTGCCTGTAACCAGAAGAGCAGCCGTGACCCGGTCATGCAACTGAGCGATGCCGAGGTGCAGCAGACGGTCGATGGCCTGCTGAAAAGACACCTGGTCAGCGATCGCGGCGGATTTGGCAGTCGTGTGACCAAGTACCAGCACCGCTTCGGCAATGTCGGCTTCGGCAGCCTGGAGTTCACCGCACAGGAGCTCGGGATCATCTGCGTGCTGCTGCTGCGCGGGCCTCAGACCGCCGGCGAACTGCGTGCACGCAGCAGCCGCTTGTGCGAGCTGGCAGACGCGCAGCAGACCGAGGCGGTGATAAACGGTTTGATCGAGCGTCCCGATGGGCCGTTCGTGGCCCGCCTGGCACGTGATGCCGGGACGCGTGAGCCACGCTACGTGCACCTGTTCGGCGACCGCGATGCGCAGACAATCACGGCGACAGACACACCGGCCTCATTCGAACCCGAAGTGTCAGGGGATCGGCAGGCAGCGCGACGTCTGGAAGAGTTGGAAGATCTGGTGCTGATGATGCAGGGGCAGCTGGACGACGTCCTGGCCCGCCTGGAACGACTGGAAGGAGCTTCCGGGTACCCGTGATCCCGCCAGGCTCAGGTGGCCTGCCCGATCTCAGCATCATGCGGTGCGCTATCCGGCGAGTGTCGTATCACGTGCCGACCGGGGGCCGGTATCGGGGCGTACCCAGCCGTCCCAGCCGAGCCAGTCGGACTCCTGCCCGACGTCGGATGGCGAGTTGCGGCGTGATACCCATCGATCCACCTTCTTGATGAATACCTTGCCGTCGTTGTACCAGTGTCTGTGCAACAGGTTTGACATGGGGCGCTCCATACTTGGGACGTGATGATCTCTGGAGTGGATGAAGCAACATTCGAACCAGGTATCTGAAAATCAATGACTTAGAGCGTATCTGCTGGCTGGCGGTCGGGCCACTGTAAAGGCTTTTGTCAATTTCTGGGAAGGTGCATCCCATCGTCCGCACCTCGTTGCCTGCTCAGCGGGTCTGCCGGCGCGCGCCGTTCGACATGGAGTCCTGAGACACCGCTATCGATTGGGGGGGCAGCCCCAGGCCGATTGGCCGGCGGTGAAATCGCGGAGAGGGCTCGGTTACCACTTCGCCCGAAAGACACCTCTGACGAATTGGATCTGGCCCTCTTGAAGGCTGCGCGTCGCGTTCTCCGCCTTCTGTGCGAGATTGTCGACGTACACCGACAGGCTTAATTGTGCCTGTGCGGTGACTTCAGGGGCGCCGCCAACGGGGGGGCCGCTCAGCTGTTCGTTGCTGGCGTCTTCGAAGAAATCAACGACGAATCCGGTCTCATCGAGAACCGAGAGCATCTCTTCGGCAGAAATCAGAAAGTTTTCGGCAGGGTGCGTGGCCCACGGGAGTGGAAAATAGGACGAGGCCGTTTCCCCGGCGGCCATTTCCTGGAAGGCAAATCGCCCCCCGGGCCTGAGAACCCGGTGGACCTCCGCGTAGAGCCTCCGCTTGTCGGCGATGTTCATGCCCACATTCTGCATCCAGACGGCATCGAACGAATCGTCGGCAAACGGCAGCTCGAGCGCGCTGCACCGGTGTACCTCGATTCGGTCTTCGAGGCCGGTCAGACGATTCAGCAACACAGCACCGGCGCAGTAGTCGGGTGACAGTTCGATGCAGTCAACACGGCAGCCGGGCGAGGCCGCAAGCATCCGGGCCGCGCCAGCCAGCCCGGCGCCAATATCAAGAACACGGTCTTCGGCCCGAATCTGTGCCAGCTCCTGCAACACGCGGGAAGCGCGGAAGCCGCCCGTATGGAAATGGTCGAGCGCCCCCAGCACCTCTGGAGACAGGCGCTGTTCGGGATCCAATCCCGCCGCCCGCAAGGCCGCCAGGATCCGCGTCTCGACGTCGCGGACCGAGTAGTGTGCTTCAAGGCTTGTCATGGATAACTCCTCCGCATGCGCCATCGGCTCCGGCGCGCTCTGATCGTCTGCCAGAGATCTAACGACCAGATTGGCAGATTAGCGGCAAAAAGACATGTTCGGCGTCCACCTTTCTCCAGCAAGCGGCGCAGAGCGACGGTAACTGACCGCGATGGAGTCAGTTGCCCCTGTGGTGAGTGGAATTAAAGTTGTGGTGGCGGCGGCCGATGCATGCTCAAAGGGTCCGTACATCGATGGACCTGCCGGAGAGCTATCCCGTGACACAAATCAAAGAACTTGCCCGACAGTACCTCGAACAGCACTACTTCGTCGGCAGCGACGGACTGTTGCACACTCCGGTCGGCCGAACGGCACGCGCCACCATACGGTTTGGCCGCACCGTCTTCCCCGCCGCATCCCTGATTGCCGAAATGCAGCGGCAGACCAGGTCCGCATAAGGCGGGTTTCAGAACCGCCCGTTGTGCGTAGCCCTCAAGCACGGTTCGGGGCATTCAATCTTCAGGTTTTTCCGCTTCCGGTCAGATGGACTGACGCGATCAGGCGCCCTTTTGTCCATCGTCCGGTGACACCGAATGCTGTCCGGTCTGATCACGGGTAACCCGGAACTTTCCCGAATTGCACTCGACGGTCCAGGTGTTGTCGCCGATGTCGGCCGCGTTCAGCACCTGTGCACATGGAAAGTCGGCACTGCGGATAGCGGATGCCAATTCCCCCCACGCGATATCAGTGGCAGCAGCCGAACCCGATGCCAGCGCGGCGGCCAGGCCGAGCCACATCACAAACGGTGGTGGAGCAATCGCATCAACACGATGCAGCATGGATACTGTTCCCATATCCGATCTCGCGACAGTATGGCATGGAGGGACGGGTTCGGCGCCCGGCGGTGCCGTCGGGGCCAGGTCACTCCCGGCTCGTTTCCTGCTGAATGCGCGACCTAGTTCAGCATCTGTTCCAGATGGGCGAGTTCATTCGAATCGATCATCAGTTCGCCCTTTAACCTGGCGATATGCTGGATCTGTTCCATCGAGTGATCCAGTTCGATTCCCGTGTGGACCTTCATCACGAGATAGTCCGCCAGCTTCACGACTGCCAACAGGCTGCGCAGGGGCGCATCGTCGATTTTTTCGCACGACGTGCCGTGATGCAGATAGATCGCCAGGCAGACCCGCTCGGGCAATCGCCAGTGCCGGGCGAACAGATAGCCTATCGCGGAATGGTTGACGCCGATCCGATAGTCCTCGATCCGGTTGATGGAAATCGGTCGTTCGTACCGCATCTGGTACACGGCATCGTATTTTTCCAACATACGCTCGGCGACGAATATTGCGCCGCAGTCGAGCATCAGTCCCGCGATGTAGGCCTCATCCAACGGCACGTCAAAAAGCTCAGCAGCTATCCTGACCGCCAGGTTGGCGACCTCTGTACTGTCTTCCCATATCCGTTTTGCGAACAGCGAACGGGTCGGCAGGTAATGTCGGACATACGAGGCCATCACCAGGTTCTTGACCTTGTTGAGGCCGAGCAGGACGACCGCCTGCTGGACGGACTCGATATTCTCGTATCCGTATCCTGCCGAATTGATGGATTTGAGGACCAGGCCGGCCAGGGCAATGTCACTGTTGATCAGTCCAATCAGCCGGGACAAGTCCGGTTCCGGCCGTGAAAATTCTTCGGCGATCTTGTTGACTACGTCGGGAATCGACGGGAACGGGCTGTTCTGGATGAAGGTGTACGCGGCCCGAAGTTCCTGTTCAGGGGGATGTAGTTCTCTCATGTACAGCTCAAATCACTTTGGGGCTCGGCAATGCTATTGGCGGCAACGGGACTCATGCCTTTAGCGGGCTGCCGAAGGCGGATGGAATATTTTCGTGCCGCCGTTGCGATAGCTGTTACTGTGCCCTTCAGGAAGATCGGCGGACAGGGTCGATTCCCTGCCGCGCCGCCCCGATGTGGACCATCCGACAATTCTTCAGTGAGATGTGTAGCGGGCAGCCGCAAGGTCGCATGGTGTCCGGCGTCCGATGAGCACCTCGCAAGGGTGGTACGGCCCTGCGGGTGATCAAGAAAATCAAAGGCGCCTACCTGAAGACCAAGCGGGTAGGCTCGAGAATTACCATCGTGTCCGTTGAGCATCGCCAGGGCGAGTCCAGTGAGCGGATTCGGGTGCAGCGTCCGGACAACGCGCCATACCCGAAGCCATAGAGGAACAGGCCTTGACACAAAAACAACAGTACCGTGACCCGAATCAGGAGCTGCGTGTCTGCAAGATATGCGGCCACACGTTTCTTGCGGGACAGAACACGCGACGGAGCACCTGCTCGCCCGAGTGTGAGGTGGACCAGGTCGAGCGAAATCAACGTTCAGAGCAATGGCAATACTGAAGTCGGCTTCGTTCGGGACGCCAGCGAGGCTGTCGCGTGTTCCTGTTCACGCGGACCGCAGTCGACTACAGCCCCGGGACACCGGCGCACCACAATGACAGGCCCCCTGTGGCACGAGCGATGCAGCTTGCGCACTATACTGCGGCGAAGAGAGGCACAAGGGTGGGCTGATACGCTATGTCGCGCGTGATGTGCGTGGGAATCGCCACGCTGGATATCATCAACCGGGTCGAGCACTACCCGGCCGAAGACAGCGAGGTGCGCGCCTTGGCGCAATCGCAGCGACTGGGCGGCAATGCCGCAAATACCGCGACAGTGCTGGCACAGTTGGGTGTCCAGGCTTTCTGGGTCGGCAACCTCGCTCAGCCGGCCGGGATCATTGAACACGGTTTTGCCCGCCACGGTGTGGACATCTCGCTGGCGGTACGCATCCCGGACGCGGTGATGCCGACCTCGTACATCGTGCTGAGCAGGGCGAACGGTTCACGCAGCATCGTGCACTTTCGCGACCTGCCGGAATATAGCGCCGAGGACTTTCTCGAGCTGGATCTGCGCAGTTTCGATTGGGTGCATTTCGAGGGTCGCGCGGTCGATCAGCTGGTCCCGATGCTATGGCGTGCGCGAGGCATGTGCGGACTGCCGGTTTCGCTGGAGGTGGAGAAGCCGAGGGACGGGATCGAGACACTGTTCGAACAGGCGGACCTGCTGCTGTTCTCGCGTGATTATGCACAGGCCATGGGGTTTGCGGATGCAGCGGCGTTTCTGCGCAGCCTCCCACAGGGCGTTCTTGCCACCTGCACCTGGGGTGCACAGGGCGCCTGGGCGATCGACCACGATGGCGGGCTGCTTCACGCAGCGGCTTCAGTCTCGGAGCCCGTGATCGATACGATCGGAGCCGGCGACGTATTCAATGCTGCGATGGTGCATGCGCTGAGCACGGGGTGCACGGTCGATCAGGCACTGGAAGCGGCGGTGTGCCGGGCGTCACTGCAATGTACACGGGAGGGACTGGATCTGCCCGACGAGTGAAAGCAACGCTTTCGCTCCAGGTTTGCTGGGTCCGGGATAGCGGGGCGCCGAAGGTCCGCCGACTTGTTATTGCCCCGAGTTTCCAACGACCTGGCAGCAACGCATTTCAATCCAGTGAGGCGCGATATCCGAGTAGCGTCTCTTGACGTCCGGTGACGTGCTGTCTTGGAGCTGTATCCAATCGGTGCCCCCTGTCACCGCTGCGCCGCTGACGGTCCAGGTGTTGGTCGCAGGAGTCTTGGGAATCTTGTCAGCGCTCTCGCCCTGTTCGAATCCGTCGATTGTGGTGATCAGGTATCTACCGTCTTCAGTGACGCTTACACCTGTGACGTGCTCGACATGCTGGAAGCCGGAGCTGCCATATTGTTCGTCGGCATGTATGCCGAGCGAGCAGTCATACTTGGGGTCTTCAGATTGCATCGTGCGGTGAAGCAGGCTCGCGACGCGTAACACGCTTCCCTTTTCGGAGACCCTGCCTGGCCATGTGGTATTGCAGTTGAGCACCGCATCCGCAGTATTGAAGGCGGCATAACCCCGTTGTTGCTGATCTGGCGTCATGCCCGGTTCGTCACCGTGCAGCTGGTCGAGCCGGCCCACAATCTCCGGGTTGAGAAACTCGCCGCGGAATGCTTCCGCCTGCGTTAGTACACCGAGGCGCAGCAGCGAGTGGATGATTGCGATGTTCCCGCAGCGTTTGCCCTGCTTCTTGTCTTCCGGCGTTCCCTGATCGTCTCCACCATATTCCCGAAGCAGATCGTCCGCCTCCCGAACATAACTGCACGATGCCTTGTTGGCTGTGCTCTCGAGTACGGCCTCGAGGGTCCAGCCCTGATTGTCGACAATCGTGATTGGCAGCTCGCTTGCGGGCTGCTTCACGAAAGTCGGGTAATAGTTGGCTGATACTTCGTTGCTTCTGACAGCCCTCGTCATGCCATCGAGAACCCTCGCAGAGACGGGATCCCTTGCCTGAAGCCCGAGCATTTCCCAATCCGTCAAGCTGAATACCCGACAGACTTTCGTGACAGGACTGCCGGCTTCACTCAGGAAGCACTGTTGCTGTGTCCGGCTTTCGATGTCTGAGGT
Source organism: Chromatiaceae bacterium (assembly GCA_024235315.1). Taxonomy (GTDB): domain Bacteria; phylum Pseudomonadota; class Gammaproteobacteria; order Chromatiales; family Chromatiaceae; genus Thiosocius. The sequence goes on from JACKMP010000007.1 coordinate 146,311, forward strand.
CGCGCACGCGGTCAGGATCGCGGCTGATATTCCCGCACCGGTCGTTCGGCAGCGACGAAACCACACCACGAATCGATGTCTTGAGAAGGAAGTGATATGTGCGTTCATTGCCATGATTTCCTGTTCCACGATTCGCCGCGAAGAGATCGAGGTTGGTGGCGCACGCGCCGGTTGTCGCATGGTTCTGACGGTTCATTGTAGAACCGGAGCCATCCATAGGCGAAACAGGCTGCCCTCTCATCCCTTACAGGCTTGATGGCTGCTGATTGTGGATCGACGAGGCGGCGTCGTGGATCTTTCAGATTTGAGCTGAAGTTCGTTCCATCCACGTTCCTGACCGGATGCGAGGGGCGGCCCTTCGGCAGCCGCGAATCGGGTCGATCGTTGTGGACGTTGAATCCAGCTGAACATCGGGACACACATATCGTGTGTCGGGCAATTTTCAGGCCGGTTGCCGTTGTCCCGGTGATCAGGCCCGGGTTGGAGGAAAAGGCCTTTCATGCTACGAATAGAACGACATGCACACGCCTCGCATCCCGTCAGCCGGAAGGACCAGACGTCCATGACCGCTCCCCGCCGCCGACCCCTGATCCTGCTGCTGCTCGTGTTGGGCGTGGGCGGGCTGCTCGCCTGGGCCATCCTCGGTCGCTTCGAGGCGATGGAGGGAGGCGTTGCGGTCAAGGCGAAAAAGCCGCCGGTACCGGTCGAGGTCGCGGTGATCGAGCACGGCCCGATCGAGCTGCTGCGCACCTTCACCGGAACACTCGAGGCGCGCGCCGAGTTCGTCGTTGCGCCCAAGGTCGCCGGTCGGGTCGAGCAGATAAACCTGGACCTGGCCGATGAGGTGACCCGTGGCCAGATCGTCGCGCTTCTGGATGACGCCGAGTACGTACAGGCGGTGGCTCGTGCGCAGGCCGATCTCGAGATCACGCGTGCCAGCAATATCGAGGCCGACAGCCTGCTGCAGATTGCCGAGCGTGAACTCAGCCGGATCGATGACTTGCGTGGCCGTGGCGTGAGCTCGGAATCACAGCGTGACGTGGCCAAGGCCGAGCAGCTGGCCAAGCAGGCGCAGGTCAAGGTGACCACCGCGCGCATCGCCAGCGCGGTGGCGGATCTTGAAGCGGCGCGCATCCGCCTGGGCTACACCCAGGTCAAGGCCGATTGGCACGGCGGCAGCGAGCGGCGCGTGGTAGCCGAGCGCTATGTCGACGAGGGCGAGACGCTGGCGGCCAATGCGCCGCTGCTGCGCATCGTGGAGCTGGACCCGATCACCGCGGTGTTCTTCGTCACCGAGCGCGACTATGCGCGCCTGCACCCGGGCCAGTCGGTCAGCCTGTCCACCGACGCCTTTCCGGACGAGTCCTTTGCCGGCGAGATTCAGCGCATCGCGCCGGTGTTCCGTGAGTCAACGCGCCAGGCGCGCGTCGAGCTGCAAGTCTCCAACCCAGACCTGCGCCTCAAGCCGGGCATGTTCGTGCGTGCGACGGTGACGCTGGAGCAGGTCGAGCAGGCGGTGATCGTGCCGCAACAGGCGCTGACCAGCCGGGACGGGCGTGCCGGGGTGTTCATGGTCGGGCCGGACGACGCCAGCGTGGTATGGCGCGTGGTCGAGCCCGGCATCCTGCAGGGCGACCGGCTGCAGCTCGACGTTGCGGACCTGGACGGCAGGGTAGTGGTGCTGGGTCAGCAGCTGCTGGATGATGGCGCGCCGATCCGCATCACGCCCGACAAGGTGACCGCGAAGCCATGAACCTGGCGCGCGCAGCTGTCCGCCGGCCGGTGTTCACGCTGATGGTGACGTTGATGGTGCTGGTGCTCGGCACGGTGGCGCTCAGCCGGCTGCAGATCGACCTGCTGCCCAGCATCGAGCTGCCGACGCTGACCGTACGCACCCAGTACGAGGGAGCCGACCCGGTGGTGATGGAGCGCCTGGTCACGCAGATCGTCGAGGAGATCGTCGCCACTGTGCCCGGCGTGGTCGAGCTGACCTCGAGTTCATACGATGGCAACAGCAGCGTGCGGGTGAGTTTCGACTGGGGATCGGACATTGATGCGGTCGCGGTCGACGTCCAGGCGACGCTGCAGGACGAGATCAGCGAACTGCCGGATGATATCGTCGGCCCACGCGTCACCAAGTTCGACGTCGACAGCTTTCCGGTGGTGCTGCTCGGCATCTCCAGCGAGCTCGACCCCGTCGAGCTTACGCAGATCCTCGAAGACCAGATCCGCTACCGCTTTGCGCGCATCCCCGGCGTCGCCCAGGTCGATCCCTGGGGCGGCTTCACCCGCGAGGTGCGGGTCGAGCTCGATCCGGGCAAGGTGAACGCGCTCGGCCTGCCGCTGAGCGATGTGCTGGACGCGCTGCGCAACGCCAACCTCGACCTGCCGGCCGGCAAGATCGAGCGCGGCGGCTACGAGGTGACGCTGCGTGCGCCGGCTGAGTTCACCGATCTGGACCAGATTCGCAACACAGTGCTCAGCAAGCGCGAAGGCGCCCAGGTGACGCTCGGACAGATCGCCCAGGTACGAGACACCTACGAGAAGCTGACCCGGGTGATCCGAATCAACGGCGAACGCGGCCTGCGTGTGGCGATCCGCAAGCAGGCCGAAGCGAACACGGTCGAGGTCGCGCAGCGCGTGCTGGCCGAGGTCGACGAACTCAACCGGCTGTTCCCGCAGATCCGCATCGTGCCGGTGATCAACCAGGGCAATTTCATCGAGCGCTCGATCGCCAACGTTGCGCAGTCGGTGCTGTACGGCGGTTCACTGGCGGTGCTGGTGCTGCTGTTCTTCCTGCGCAACCTGCGCAGCACAGTGGTGATCTCGCTGGCCATTCCGATATCCGTGGTGGCGACCTTCGCACTGCTGTACTTCGGCGGTTTCACCCTCAACCTGATGACGCTCGGCGGGCTTGCGCTCGGTGTCGGCATGATGGTCGACAGCTCGGTGGTGGTGCTGGAGAACATCTACCGGCGCCGCCAGGAAAACGGCGAGACGCCGCGCACGGCGGCGGTCGCCGGCACCCGTGAGGTGTCCGCCGCGGTGGTCGCCGGCACCGTGACCACGCTGGTGATCTTCCTGCCGCTGGTGTTCGTGCGTGGCGTGCCCGGGGTGCTGTTCAAGGAACTGGCCTACGTGATCATGTTCTCGCTGTTCTGCGCTCTGCTGGTCGCACTCAGCCTGGTGCCGATGCTCGCATCGCGGTTGCTGTCCGCCGAGGACGAGAGTGCCCGGCGCGGCTGGCTGGCCGCGTTGGGTACACGTGCCGGCGTCGCGCTGACCGCGCTGGAGAATGGCTACCGCGACCTGCTGCGCGGCACCTTGCACCACCGCTGGATCACCGTGCTGGTGTCGGTGGCGATCTTCGCCGCCAGCCTGCTGCTGGTGCCATACATCGGCACCGAGTTCCTGCCGCCGAGCGACGAGGGCGAGGTGCGCGTGACCGGCGAGATGGACGTTGGCACACGCCTCGACCTGATCGACCAGCAGACCCGGCTGATGGAACAGATCGTCTACGCGGCCGTGCCCGAGTCGGTGTCCGCGGTCGCCACCGTCGTCACCTCTGGCACGCGCGGCAGCGCCAAGGCGCAGGGCGAGATCCGCCTGTCGCTGACCCCGGCCGTGCAGCGGGCGCGCTCCAATGAGGACATTGCGCGCGAGCTGCGCCACCGCCTCGACGGCGAGATCCCGGGCATGACCATCCGCACCCGCGCGCCGCAGGGCCAGTTTCTGCTGGAGCGCCTGCTGGCCAGCGAGGAGGGCGTCACGGTTGAGGTGCGTGGCTTCGATCTCGACACCCTGGCGATCCTTGCGCGTCGCGTCGCCGACGGTATTGCCGATGTGCCGGGCGTCACCGATGTCAGTGTCAGCCGCGAGGCCGGCGTACCGCAGCAGCAGATCCTGGTGTTGCGCGACAAGATCGCCGACCTCGGCCTGGAGGTGCGCGACGTGACCGAGGTCATCGAGACCGCGGTCGCCGGTTCGAAGGCCGGCGAGTACCGCGTCGCCGGCAACTCCTACCGCATCCTGGTGCAGCTGGCGAACGCCGAGAAGCGCTCGATCGACGAGATCCTCGACCTCACGCTGCGCACCCCGGCCGGCGAACAGGTCGCGTTGCGCAACCTGGTGACCACCGAGGCCGGGCGCGGTCAGGTGATCGTCGAGCGCAAGGACCAGCAGCGCATCGTCACCGTGAGCGCCAACATTGCGGACCGCGATCTCGGCTCGGTGGTCCGCGACGTGCGCACCCGGCTGGCCGATATTCCGCGGCCGGCCGGCTACGATCTGAACATCGCCGGCAACTACGAGGAGCAGGAGGAGGCCTTCCGGGAACTCACGCTGTCGCTGCTGCTGGCGCTGGTGCTGGTGTACATGGTGCTCGCCTCGCAGTACGAGTCGCTGCGTGACCCACTGGTCGTGATGCTGTCGGTGCCGGTCGCCGCGGTCGGCGTGCTGTTGACGCTGTTCCTGACCGAGACCACGCTCAACCTGCAATCGGCCATCGGCTGCATCATGCTTGGCGGCATCGTGGTCAACAACGCGATCCTGCTGGTCGACCAGGCCGGGCGCCTGCGCCGTGAGGGCCTGGCGGTGGTCGAGGCGTTGAGCGAGGCCGGCCGGCGCCGCCTGCGGCCGATCCTGATGACCACGCTGACCACCATTCTCGCGCTACTGCCGCTGGCATTTGGCATCGGCGAGGGCGCCGATGCACAGGCCCCGCTGGCGCGCGCGGTGCTCGGCGGGCTTGCCGCGTCGACGCTGATCACGCTGCTGCTGATCCCGGCGGTCTATGCGATCTTTCATCGCGACGAGGCCTGATCGCATCGCATGGCCCACCGGGCTCGGCAACGCCCGTGCCCGGGTTTGTCTGCATCAGGCCGAGAGCGAATCGGCGAGCGCGCGCAGCAGGCTTGCTCCATCGCCACGCCACGCACTGCCATGCATGCACGCGAGTGTTGAGGGATTTGTCGCGGCCAGTCGTTCGAGCATCGCCCTTGCGTCTTTTGTGTGTGAGAAGTAGTCCATTGCGTGGCGGAAGGCTTCGCTGGGTCCGAGGATATCTGACTCCGTGACCGGCGGAAGGTCCGCGCCGCCTTGAGTAAACAGGTCGCCACACAGAAGCGTGGACGTGTTCTCCTCAGTCAGAAACCCACAATCCCACGCATGCGGCAGATGCGGCGTATCGAACCAGCGTACCGAGTGCTCACCCAGCATGAGCCCTTCTCCATCGGCGATTGCGCGCGGCGCCCGATCGGCCAGGTCGCCGATCGACACCATGGCCGCAACAGTGCCGCACAGTGGCACCGATCGCGGAGCGGCGGCCAACCATTCGTTGAGCGAACCACACTCGTCGGCTTCGACATGGGAGAACGCGATATAGCGAAGCGTCTCTATGGGCAAGACGCTGGCCACCGCCTCCCGTACCAGCGAAAACATCTTTCTCGGGCCGGTGTGAAAAAGCAATGGCTCATCATCCGCGATGAGGTATTGGTTGAACGAGAACCCACCGGCACCCGAAATCACAACTGGTGTGTTGATGCGATAGATACCGTCGGCAATCTCATGCACGTTGGTACCGGACTGCTTGTTTGTAACGGCCATCGGTCACTCCTTGCGTGAATGGCGTGGGAGATGTGTCGATCTGCGCCTCAGCCTACCGTTCAACCAGGCTTCATGGTCGGCCTGGAGCAGAACCCCGGGTTACCGAATATCGTCCGATTCGCGAAACAACGCCAGAGAAACAACAACGCGGAGCAACGGCCCGATCCACCGCCATGACGGCCCGACGCAAGCAAGAAAGCCTCAGGGGCCGGTCGAACGGGATGCCCAATCAGCCCTTCACGGCCCCGGGGCAAAGACCGGCTTTCTTGCGCGCCTCGATAAAGGCCTCGCAGCCATCCTTGGCAAGCGGCAGACGGTATTCCTCCATGGCGTGATCCTTCAGCATCAGGGTTCCGATGCGCGTGCTGACTTCGCCGATACGGTCGCGGAAGTCGGCCTCCATGTTCACCCTTGCCCGTTCGTAGTCGAGATCACGGTTGCGCTCACGCTGGGTGAACTCGACGATCCTGCCGGATTGTTGCTGTCTGCGTTTTTCCATCTGCAGCTGAACCGCCTTGTCGCTGGCGTCATAGTGCGACTGCCACAACTTGGTGAGTGCCTTCTGCCGTTCCTCCATCAGCCGCGCGACATTCGCCTGCTCTTTGGTTATCTCGTCGTTCAGTTGCGAACGGATGGCCTCGATCTCTTCCGGCTTTGCGTCGCGGGTACTCTGAAACAGCTCGAAAGCGGCATTGTGCTGGGCATTGCGACCGCGGATCTCGTATTGCTCCTTCACGGTTATCAGCAGCGATGCCGTTGTCGAGAGACCGGAGAAAAACTTGTGGAGCTGTACCGCCTGGTCTGCCAACGATGGATCGTGGTCGGCGATCTTGACGAAGGCATTGCTCGGATCGACAGCACCGCCTTGTCCCTCCCACCTGGCGTACTCCTGGGCCAATCCCTCGACGTAGTCCACCACCTGCGGGCGTTTCAGTTGCCAGACTGCGTCCGCCGCGACATCGAGGACAAAGCGCCCCTCCTGACCGTCCATATAGAGTTTCGACGCGATGGCGGCATTGCAAGGGTCGGTCTCGCCATCGGCAATGGCATTCGCCTTCTCGTAAAGGGTGTCGCGGAGCGCCACGCGCATCGGTTTGGACAGTGCCTGGTAGATACCCACCTGCTTCATGTTGGCGGCTTCGTATTCATCCGCCGAGGCGTGTGGCGGTGTCGGCAGGCAGTCACGCCGGTAGTCCATCACCTTGAGCCCGTAGTGCATCCCGCCGGAATAGCCGAGATCCACAGTGCCATTGGCCAGTTCATCGGTCACGGCACCAAACAGGTCGGTCTCGCCCTCCGGGGTATTGCTGCCGATACAGCCCTGCCAGTCTGAACCGCCACCCGGCAGCGGCTCGGTCCACGAACCCAGGCCGCTGAAATGGCACTCGCCACCTTCCGCCTTGACGCCGACATGGCCACTGCGGGGATAGGTGCGACAAAGACACGAATACGCCTTGTCCGGAATGGTCACGTCAAGGTGCGTGGCCAGTTTTCCGATCTTGGCGCCGCCCAGTTGCGCAATGTCGTTGGCGATCGCATCACGCACCACCCTGGTCAACTCGGCCGCGCGGATTTCGCGTTCGGTCTTGCCTTGTTCGGCGGCGAGTGGCGCGACCATCATCAGCAGGGTGAAAAGCAAAGACCCAATCAACGCAGAGCGGCCAATGTATTGCGGAATCATCGCGCCTCCCCCGGTCCCGGTCTGTCGAGGAATTCGCCGAGCGCCTGCCGTGCCCGATGACGCAGAAACTGGAGATAGGCATCCGCGTCGAACCGGTCCGCCGGGATAAGACGGTAGCGCGTCTGCATGTCCACCTCTGCGCCCGGTGGCTGACGGATCGTCAGGACGTTCAGATCAAAGCGGCTGGGCTGGCCTGAACGCGCCGGTGCGGCCAGCAAAGTCGCGTAGAGCGGCTTGCCCTTTTGGCTCGGCGACCGCGGCATGTCACCCCGAATGCCCGGTCCGCCCGGCACACGGACGCTCAGCGAGTTCCAGGCGATCCAGATCTGCAATCGACCATCCCAGTCCGGTGGCAGGGGCCGTACCCAGTTCTCGTAGTACCCATGACGCACCTGCAGGGTGTAGTGATCGTCGTCAGACAAACGGATCACGGAGAAGCGCGCGTCGTAACGTGTCCTGCGCACATTGTCGTCCGCCAGTCCGACGCCTTCGGTCCCGAGGACAAAATACAGACCACTGGTGTTATCGGGGTCGAGGGCCAGCTCGACCAGGTACGGCGCCTTGTCCACCAGCACGTCCACATCGGCCAGCGGTACGGTGGAGGTGAAGCCGACCCGGCCCCAGCCATTTTTTGCCGGCACATCCACCCGCATCGAGCCAACTGCCAGTTGTGCGAAACGGCCGAGATCCTTTGAACCCTCTTCAATCACCTTCCACTTCTGCAATGCATCGGCCGCCAGCAGATCAGTTGCCGGAAACATCGCATCCGCCGGAGGTGGAGGCTCTGCGGTCCCGTCGGGCTCGTGGGAGAGGGTGATGCGCTTGAGACCAAGCCGCGACGGTGTTCCGTCGCTCCCGGTACGCGTGAATGCATAGACGAAGAAGCCGGTGTGCGGCCGCGCCAGTGACCAGGGTCCCTGCAGCGGCGGCAGGTCGTCGACACCAACGCTCACCTGGCCGGGGCTGATTGTGACGCTCACACGTGTCGGCGCATGGCGTTCGCTGCTGCCCTGCGGATGATCAACCGGTGGCTTGTTCTTCGGCCCCGGGGTCTCGTACCAACCGTAGACGCTGCCGTTGCCGTCATCGGCCGGTTGCCAGTAGAACACCATGCCGTACTGGCTCAGGGCCCATTCACCGAATGACTGCGTAAGGTGGAGCGAAAAGCGGTCACTGCGCTGGGGATCGAGTTCAAAAGTCAGCGTCACACGTGCGTCGGGGCCGAAATCGTCGAGCCACACGCGCGGCACCTTGGACCCGATTCCGATCTCGGTCTTCTTCCGCTCACCCGGGATCTCGATGAACAGCCCGTCATCCTGTTCGCTCTTGATGTTGGAGAGCTTGCCGAACAGCGATGTGTCATGCAGCAGGCGCCAATCCTGCCGATCGGGTCTGTGCTCGAACAGGACATCTTCCGCCGGAGTGGGGACTTGCGAGGCCGCCCCGCCAAGCCACGGCGAGACAGCGAACAAGAACAGAAGCAGGCTGCGGACGGTTCGGTACGGCATCGGTGCGTCGCCAGCGAAAAACAGTCTGTTTTCGATACTAGACCTATGCCAGCGGCGCGCTTTGCCCCCGGTCAACATTGCGGTGCGAGGTGGTGGAGGCGCTCAGCTGGCCGGCCCGGTGCCTTTGCCACCTCTCGTCGCGTTGCTGCGACGTGATGGTTTGCGCCGCCAGAGCCCGAACGCCAGCAACCAGCCGACACCTGCAACGATCGGGTGCTCGATATTCGGTCTGGCCTGAATGGCGGGTGCGCTGATGACCGGCCAGAATGGGGCATACCGCACGCGGAAGGGTTGTGCCTTCAGCAGCGCAGGCACCTTCGAGAAGTCGCCCAGCATCATGGTGGTGCCTTCGAAGGTACGGCCGTCGGGGACGGCAAATTCATAGTTGATCGTGTAGTTGAAACGGTTGCGCAACGGCTCGTTGCGCTCGTAGTTCAGCCGGCGCGTCGCGGTCACCGTAGCGGTCGCCTCGGCCCCGAACAACCCGAGCATCGGCACGGCAAGCCCCCATGCCAGCAACACCAGCCCCAACGGGGTGAGAAGTATTCTGGCCCAGTTCATTGCTTTGATCCGCACCCTCCTGCATTCGAACCTGGGAGCGTGTGATCAGTATGAACCGTTAGCGTATCTGTGGAAAACAGGTCTCCAATTCGTACTGAGATGAAGCCAGGCCCGCTTCAGTCATCAGTGAATTTGCAGACTGTCGCTCCGCATGTGGCAGCCGTTGGAGATGCCAGGATAGGGCATTCATGTGACCAGACAGGTACTGATCGAGTATTTTCATCAGCTACCTTAATGTATTCATAAATTCAATTCTTGGTCCGGGCCGGGACGGCTACAGTCACTCAGCGACGTCATTGGGTGCGATCGGCCGCGGTGTCGGGTTGCCCGCCCATGAGCCAGGCGTTGGCACAGCCCCGAGATCGCGTGACCGCCGCGCCGTGATCCCACCCCAGAGAAGACATGAGCACAAAGAAACCGACGATCATCTACACGCTGACCGACGAATCCCCGCTGCTGGCAGCCTGTTCGTTGCTCCCGATACTGAGGACCTTCACGGAGCCTGCGGGCATCGACATCAAGAAGAGTGACATCTCCCTGTCTGCCCGGATCCTTGCCGAGTTTCCCGAGTACCTGGAACCCGGACAGCGGGTGGAGGACTGCCTGGCCGAGCTGGGCCGTCTGACCCAGGAGCCCGACACCAATATCATCAAGCTGCCCAACATCAGCGCGTCGATTCCACAGTTGACCGCCGCGATTGCGGAACTCCAGGCCTGTGGGTACGCAGTCCCGAAATACCCGGAGGAGCCACGGGGCGACGCAGATCAGCAGGTCAGGCGGCGTTATTCCAAAGTGCTGGGCAGTGCCGTCAATCCGGTACTGCGCGAAGGCAATTCAGACCGGCGTGCGCCGCCGGCGGTAAAGCGCTACGCGCGCAAGAACCCGCACCCGATGGGCAGGTGGAGCCCGGCCTCGCGGACGCATGTCTCGCACATGCGTGGTGGTGATTTCTATTCGAGTGAGAAATGCATGACCATGGACAAGGCGTGCAGCGTGAAGATGGACCTTGTCACCAAATACGGTGAAGTCATCGTCCTCAAGGAAAACACCGCCCTGCTCGAAGGCGAAATCATCGACAGCATGTTCATGAGCAAGAAGGCGCTGTGCGACTTCATCGAGGAGCAGCTGCAGGATGCCTACGAGACCGGTGTGATGTTTTCGCTGCACGTCAAAGCGACCATGATGAAAGTGTCGCACCCGATTGTGTTCGGTCACGCGGTGCGCGTGTTCTACAAGGACCTGTTCGACAAGCACGGTGAGCTGTTCCAACGCCTCGGGGTGAACCCGAACAACGGGATCAGCAGCGTGTACGAAAAGATCGAGCAGCTGCCGCGTTCGGTGCGCGAGGAGATCGAGCACGACATCCACGCCTGCTACCAGACCCGCCCGGAGCTGGCGATGGTCGATCCACGCCGGGGTATCTCCAACCTGCACGCGCCGAACGACGTGATTGTCGACGCCTCGATGCCCGCGATGATCCGTGAGGGCGGCAAGATGTGGGGCCCCGACGGCAAGCTCAAGGACACCAAGGCGGTGATGCCCGAAAGCACCTATGCGCGCATCTACCAGGAGATGATCAACTTCTGCAAGACCAATGGCGCATTCGATCCGACCACGATGGGGACTGTGCCCAACGTCGGTCTGATGGCGCAGAAAGCCGAAGAGTACGGCTCGCACGACAAGACCTTCGAGATCCCGGTCGACGGTGTCGCGCGCATCGTTGACGACGAGGGCAGGGTGCTGATCGAGCAGTCGGTCTGCAAGGGCGACATCTGGCGTATGTGTCAGACCAAGGATGCGCCAGTCCGTGACTGGGTCCGGCTGGCCGTGACCCGTGCCCGACAGTCGGACACGCCCGCCGTATTCTGGCTGGACGAATACCGCAGGCACGATGCCGAGTTGATCAAGAAGGTAAGACGCTACCTGCAGGACCACGACCTGACCGGGCTCGACGTCCAGATCATGTCGCCGTTGCGCTCGATGCGGTACACCCTGGAACGGGTCATCCGCGGCAAGGACACCATTTCGGTCACCGGCAATATCCTGCGTGACTACCTGACCGACCTGTTTCCGATCATGGAACTCGGCACCAGCGCCAAGATGCTGTCGGTGGTCCCGCTGATGAAGGGCGGTAGTCTGTTCGAGACCGGTGCCGGGGGCACGGCACCCAAGCTGGTGCAGCAACTGCTGGAGGAGAACCACCTGAGCTGGGATTCACTCGGCGAGTTTCTGGCACTCGGTGTGTCGCTGGAAGACGTCGGCCTGAAAACCGGCAACCACAAGGCAAGGATCCTGGCCAGGACCCTGGACGAGGCGACCGGGAAACTGCTCGACAGCAACAGGTCGCCGTCGCCCCGCACGGGAGAGTTGGACAGCCGTGGCAGCCATTTCTACCTTGCGTTGTACTGGGCGCAAGCGCTCGCGGCACAGAGCGAGGCCCCCGACCTGCAGGCCCATTTCGCGCCACTGGCAAAGGCGTTGAGCGAAAACGAACAGGCGATCATCGACGAGCTTTGTTTGGGACAGGGTGAGCCGGTCGATATCGGCGGCTATTACTTCGCCGACCCGGAGAAGACCAAGGCGGTCATGCGGCCCAGCGCGCGTTTCAACCAGGTATTAAGGGAAGCGCGCCGACACCAGAGTTCGGCGCCGCCCGCCTGATATCCGCATGGTCCCTGCGGGGCGGCGCTCCTCACAAGTCGAATGACTGCTCTTTGATGTAGGCAGGGCTTGTGCGCGGTGGTGCGTTACTGGTTACCTGTGAAGCTCTGGCTCGGACCGCAGCCGGCCAACTGCGGTCATTCTCGACCACGGCGATTCCGGACCGCTACCACTCATGACCTGCCGGTAGCTGGGTGCCTGCCGACCGGCAGCTGCATGCGTACAAGAGACATTCCCTGGCACAACCTCGGCGCTATCAGATGTGCAAGACGCGGATGATCGCAAACGGCAGGAATTGACAGCAAGCCGAAAAAGCGAACGCTCGTTCTTGTCAATTTTCTTTACAGCGGAGCTATCCAACTGAGTTTGCAGGAATCTCAATTCTCTGTATTTTATGGGAAATATTGGAGGGGTATTGATATTGCTTGCCCTCTGCCAAACGCGTTGGGTCGTATTGTTACTGAATTGACAAAAGGCAACTTCAATGATGCGAAATACTTGGGCGCTGGGGGGAGGATTACTGATCGTTGGCTCGATCGCGGTCTGCGGCCAGGCCTTTGCCCAGCCATTTGGTCTAATGTTCGAGCGTGACAACGACGTGGCCAGCAACGAACTTGGTTTCAACACCTACGCTACTTATGCCGACATTCTCACGGCGAATGCGACGTCCTCGACATTTTCCAATATCAACGTCAATGCCCCATTCAGTACCACGGGCATCACATGGGATGGTAGCCAGTTCATCGTGATGTTCGAGCGTGACAACGACGTGACCAGCAACGAACTTGGGTTCAACACCTACGCTACTTATGCCGACATTCTCACGGCGAATGCGACGTCCTCGACATTCTCCAATATCAACGTCAATGCCCCATTCAGTACCACGGGCATCACATGGGACGGTAGCCAGTTCATCGTCATGTTCGAGCGTGACAACGACGTGACCAGCAACGAACTTGGTTTCAACACCTACGCTACTTATGCCGACATTCTCACGGCGAATGCGACGTCCTCGACATTTTCCAATATCAACGTCAATGCCCCATTCAGTACCACGGGCATCACATGGGATGGTAGCCAGTTCATCGTGATGTTCGAGCGTGACAACGACGTGACCAGCAACGAACTTGGGTTCAACACCTACGCTACTTATGCCGACATTCTCACGGCGAATGCGACGTCCTCGACATTCTCCAATATCAACGTCAATGCCCCATTCAGTACCACGGGCATATATTTCGTGGGTGATGATCAGGGAGATCAGCAGGTGCCGGGACCCACGCCGATACTGCTGATGTCGCCCGTGCTTGCGGGGCTGGTTTTTCGCCGCGTTCGATCGCAAAAAGGATCCGGGTAGCCCTGGGACGGGTTTTCGTTTCTTCCATACCGAGCGGAGCGACAAGGCTTCCGCGGTTTGTTGCCCGTTCGATCAGTGCGCGACGCGCGTATTTGATCGGCTGTAGATCACCCATACCCGGTCCCCGACGGCGAAGCGTTCATGGGGGGATGTGTATTCCGCACAAACTCGAGCCACAGGGTTCGACTTGATTCACACAAGCTGTCCCAACCTCTGGATGCTAATCGGGGAGTGAAATCGCCAGTTAGCCGCCCCGGCAGTGCCAAGCATCCTGACAGCGGGATTGCCCAGCTGGGGAATGACCGTTCCTGTTACTGACCTGCCGCTCACCGGGGAACGCCTCGCCGGCAGCAGTGGGTCGACTCCGGTCTAAAGTACCGCACAAACAGTGAAGCCGCCCACCGAGGCGGCTTCTTCGTCTGAGCTACTGGCGCTTCGCGGCCCAGACTGTGTGAAAACTCAAAAACGGTTCGCTGAAATCGTTTTTGAGCTTGAGCAAACTCTGACTAAAGCAACATCACCGGCAACCGCCCTTCAATGGCTTTAACGTCCATACATTGCCTGCTAAGGCATATTTCAAGGTTGATCCTTGCTCGGAGGGCAATATCGAGTTTTCACACAGCCTCGGCCAACTGCTGACTAGTGCAATGCAGCGCCCATCGAGGCGGCTTTTACAACTCGCTCCTTTTTCAAACGAAAGCCAAAGGTAGCCAGCCCAACCCCAATCAGTGCGATCGCATTGGGTTCTGGCACTTGCGAAGGCTCGCGCACTAACCAAACGCCGACCACGGGGTTGGATTCCGTCTTTCCAAACAAAATCTCGTTGTCTGTGAAGTATGCCGTTCCGTCAGCAATGAGCGCTTGCGTTGCACCCAGGTAAACTTGCGTTGCGTTTGCTTCTACTAAGCCATCTGAAAACGGGCTAACTTGACCTGAGCAATTGCCAGTACAACCTACTAGGTCGATGAGATCCAGCGACGGCAAATAGTTGCCTGCCAAGAAGTTTAAGTCTGCATCGATGGCGCCAGCGTTAATGAAAAGAGCAGTCACCTGGGCAACGCTAGGCGCAAAAAAGCCGCGTGCAATATACCCGAGCGCATCGCTTACCACGACTGCATTCCAGGAATGGTTTGTCGTTTCGGTCAGGTCGAGCCATTCAAGGCCGGTGTCCTCGTCGTAGGTCAACAAGCCATCTCCGAATGCATCGAGATCTCTGGAGATCAGTCCTGCACTACTCGAAGACACCCACAAGCTGCCAATAATAAGCAAAGTGACGGAGAGTTTCTGGATCATTACTTGTAGCTCCCAAGGCCCCCACAGCGGGTACGGACCGCAGATCTTCGGTCTGCCTTTGCGCGACCCGCGCCTGAAAGCAGTCAATGCAAAGAACGCACCGCAAAGACTAAATGACTGTATTGATTATGAATGATGACCTCGCCGCTCTATCCGATCTTGAGCGGTGTAAACATTACTGACGCCGGCTTTGTGTGATTGAGCGAGTATGGCCGGAAACTGGGCGGCGCCCAGCTGAAAGCCAGGTTAAGCGTTGATCTATTGGGGTCGGCCCGTGTTGAGAACGGCCAGTGCTGCAGGCGGCCCAGAGCAGAGGTGCGCTGGCCCTTATAAGTAGTGGCTGAAAGACCGCAGTGGGTCGTCTTCTGCCGTTCACCACATCTGCATACTTCGTGGTTTAGTGCCGGTGCCATGAAATTCCGGGCGGGCGGCTCTGCCAGTCAGGGCGGGCGGCGAGATAGATCATCACAACCCGAACTCGACCCACAGCGGAAAGTGGTCCGAGACCCGGTACGAGATCTCGTTCTTCGACAGAGACGTGTTCCGGTACACATACGGCAGGAAGTCCGCATACCCGCCGGTGCGATAGTCGAGCGAGAGCCGGCTGGCACCACGTGTCGTTTCAAACCAGGCGATCTGGTCGTAGTACTTGTCCGTGGTTGGCTGGCCCGGATCGGCGAAGATCGATCGGGGCGCTTTCTCCA
>JACKMP010000008.1 GCA_024235315.1 Chromatiaceae bacterium
CCCCCGGTCCGGGGGAGAGGGGGAAATCCGTCCGGTGTGCCGTGGGTGGGAAGGGAAGTCCGCCCGGTGTGCCATGGAAGTCCGTCCCCTCTCCCTCGAGGGAGAGGGTAAGGGTGAGGGTGAAAACAGCCAACGCACACCCACACCCGACACCCGGTGTCACATGAAAACCCCGTGCAGGTACCAGCCATCACCGCGCCGGTCGTGGAACACCCACAGCTGCTCACCAGCGCGGCTGTGGGCAACGAAATAATCACGCGTGACATCGAAGCCGTCCCACCAGCCGGCCTCGATGCGTTCGGGCAGGTCCTCCAGGCGCAGCGGCCCGCCGTACTGCGGCACCGACTGGTGCACCTGCAGCGGGCGAGGCTGCGGCAGCAGCCACAGCGGCTGCGCCCGGCCCTGTTGTACCGGCGCCGTATCGGCAGCGCCCGGCTCACCCGGGGCACACAGCCGCCAGGCGTGCTCCGGTCGGTGATCGGCATGGCAGCGCAGGCCGCGCACGCACTGCCCGCCGAGCCGGTTGGCCAGACGCTCCAGCAACGCGTGGTCACGCCAGGTCGGACCATCGGGCCCGCTGCCACCGAGCAGGTCGCGGTTGCGCTCCTCGAACGCCATCCAGTCATCCACCCCCAGGCCGATCGCCACCACCGGCGCCGGCAGCTGCAGGCGCTCGACACGTTCACGCAACACTTCGAGCATGTGGTCCGGGTCACGGCTTGGTTCGAGCAGGCCCTGGCCGAACCGTGTCTCGGGATGGTCACGGTGCAGCAGCGTCCACTGCAGACGCTGGGCCCCACCACCCAGGCCGCGCAGGAAGCCGCACAGCGCCACCATCAGGCGGCGCGCCGGGAACAGCAGCGCTGTCGTCTGGCCGATCTCGCCGAGCAGCTCGATCGTCTGGCTGAAATGCTGCGGCGGATGCCATTCCTGGCGCGGGTCCGGCGCCTCGCCCAACAGGCGATCCAGCAGCTGCGGCAACTGCGGCCCGCTGCGACGGGCCAGCTCGGGGCGTGGCAGCGCCAGGACATCGGCGATGCTGTCGAGGCCGATATGCCGGACCAGGTCGCGGGTCACCGGGTCCCGGGTCAGGCAGGCCAGCGGCAGCGCCGCCACCGCCTCGCGCAGGGCGTCCTTGGTCGACGCCTGGCAACCGGGCCGGTTGCGTGCCAGCAGGCCTGCTGCGGTCGCTGTCATCGCGAGGGCGTGCTGCACGCTGTAGCCGATCTGGTCCAGTTCGCGCTGGACGGTGTCCAGCAGCCTCGGCAGGCCGCCGAACAGGCGCAGGCTGGCACCGACCTCGAGCAGCAGCAGCGAAGGCTCGAAGCTGATCCGCGGACTGAACTGGTAGGCCCACAGCGCCAGCTCGTCGAGCGCGCGCTGCTCGCGGGCGCGATCACGACGCTGCACCGCCAGGCCGGCACACAGGGTCAGTGCCGCCGGCAGCGCCAGGTCCGGACGGACCCCATAGGCCTGTGCCGCCCCGTTGCAGCGACTGACCTGTTCACGTCCGCCGGACAGCTCGACGATCGCCAACGCACCGGCCTGCTGGCGACCGCGCGCGAAGACCTCGATCGGCAGTTGCGGAAAATACAGGGCAAGCCAGAGCATGATGTTCAAGACCCGGGACACGGGATGCACGAGGCGGCAGGGTCGGCAGCCGCAGGCACTGCGTCGGGCATCGGTTCTATACCGACAGGCACGATGCAGCTGTCCCCACCCCAGCCGCCACGCCGCTTGAGCACCTCGACCTCCAGGCCGGACGGCACGGGGCATACACGCAGGCGCAGCGCGGCCGGTGAGGCCTGCCGGGCGGCCCGCACCGAACGGAACAGGATGGCGACGCAGTCACCCTCCTCGGCCGCCAGCTGCAGACGCCGCAGCTGTGCCGTCTGCAGCTGGCGCGGCCAGACCAGCACGACCCCGCAGGCACCCGACTTGAGCGCCTGCTCGGCCGCCCACAGCGACTGTCCACCCGATACCTCGCGCACCAGCAGCAGGCGCTCGACCTGCACCCCGCGCGCCGCCAGCGCCGGTGCATACGGCACGTAAGGCGGTGCGACCCAGGCCAGCCAACGCGGCCGCGTACTCAACCGCACCAGCAACGGCAGCAGCAGCGGCAGGCCCTGGTGGGCCTCGCTCAGCACCTCGACCAGCGCCGCGCGTGGCCAGCCCCCGCCGAGCAGTTCGTCGAGTACCGCCCAGCCGCTGGGCAGTACCCGCCCGGGCGCCGGCAGGCCGTGCTGCCCCTGCCACAGCATCCCGCTGCGTTTCAGCTCATCGAGATCAACGACCTGCATTGCGGCGCGTACTCCACCCTGCCCGGAACCCCGGGCAGCAACATTGGAAAGAGAGATGGAGAACAAATATAGAACAAAAAGGCCGGAGCCACGAGTCCGCCCGCAACGACAAAGACGTGACAGGCCCCGTACCGTCGTCTGCGGCCGGATAACAAGACATTGTTTTAAGGTGATAACCCTGTCTTTTCAGGCGAGCCGCTCACGCTAAAGGCCGGCCCCGCCCGGCCGCTGACCGTTGACGGGCTCCGCGCGGACTGTAGGCATGTTCCACAAAAACCGTTACCTGATCATCGCCAGCACGATCGGCGTCATCGCCGTCGCCGCATTGATCCTGCTGTATCGCCAACTTGCGCTGTCCACCCTGATCAACCACGAGACCCGCTCCAACGTCGCCCTGACTGAGGTCTTCTCCAACTCGCTCTGGCCGGATTACCGGCGTTACCTGCTGGATACGCGGCACGCGGGACCGGATGCACAGCCCGACGCCGCGCTGACCGCGCGCCTGCATGCCGACGTCAAGCGCCTGATGCGCGGCTCCAACGTCGTCAAGGTCAAGATCTACGACATGGAAGGCACCACCCTGTACTCGTCTGACCCGGCGCAGATCGGCGAAAACAAGAGCGACAACGAGGGCTTCATCCGCGCCCGTGCCGGCAGCCCGAGTGGTGCAATCACCTTCCGCGACCAGTTCGACGCCTACGAGGGCCGGCTCAGCGAGGTCAACGTCGTCTTTTCCTATATCCCGATCCGCAAAAACGAGTCCAAAAACATCGAGGCCGTGTTCGAGGTCTACTCCGACGTAACCCGGCTAGTGCACGACATGCAGAAGGTGCAGTACCAGATCGTTACCGGCGTACTTGGCAGCGTCGCACTGATATACCTCCTGCTGATATCGGTCGCACGCCGCGCCGACCAGATCGAAACCGTACGCCAGCAGGAAGCGGCACGCAGTGAGGCCCTGCTGCGCTACCACGCCCACCACGACCCGTTGACCGAGTTGCCGAACCGTGCCAGCTTCGTCGAGAACCTCGATCGCGCGATCAAGCGTGCCGAGCGCAAGAACAGCATGCTGGGTGTCGTCACGCTCGATGTCGACCGCTTCAAGCTGGTAAACGACAGCCTCGGTCATGGTGCCGGCGATATGCTGCTGCGCGAACTGGCGGCACGCCTGCACAAGCGCGTACGTCAGGGTGACAGCCTGTTCCGCCTCGGTGGAGACGAATTCGCGGTCTTGTGCGAGGGCCTGTCATCCCCGGGGGACGCGGTGTATCTCGCCCAGCGCATCATCGATGCGACGAAGGAACCCTTCCTGATCGAGAACCAGTCGATCGTGACCACGACCAGCATCGGCATCGCCGTCTACCCGACCGACGACGTGGATCCGGACAAGCTGATCAAGAACGCCGACGCAGCCATGTATCTCGCAAAGGAGGAAGGCCGCAACCGTTTCCGTTTCTATACGCGCGAACTCAATGCCCACGCACTCGAGCGCCTGGCACTCGAATCAGCGCTCAAGCAGGCGCTCGGCAACGAGGAGTTCGTGCTGCACTACCAACCACGTGTCGCGTCCGATCAGGGCGTGGCTGTCGGATTCGAGGCCCTGCTGCGCTGGCGCCGTGACGGCGAACTTGTCGCACCGGGCAGCTTCCTCCCGGTACTCGAACAGACCGGCCTGATAGCCGAAGTCGGCCACTGGGTCCTGCGCGAAGCCTGCAGGCAGTGTCGCGCCTGGCAGGATGCCGGCTTTGCACCGGTACGTGTATCGGTCAACGTGTCGCCGTTGCAGTTCCGCGAGGCCGAGTTTCTCGACAACGTCAGGGCAGCCCTGGCAGACACCGGTCTCGACCCACGGAACCTCGAACTCGAACTGACCGAGAGCGCGCTGCTCGACAACCCCGAGAACGCAATCGCCCACATGCAGGCACTGAAGGCACTGGGCGTGACCCTGTCACTGGACGACTTCGGCACCGGCTTCTCATCGTTCAGCTACCTCAAGCTGCTGCCCGTCGACTACCTGAAGATCGACCAGAGCTTCGTGCGCGGCCTCGACCAGGGCAGCAAGGATGCCGCCATCATCGCCGCCATTGCCGGTGTCGCACACAGCCTGAACATCGGTCTCGTCGCCGAAGGTGTGGAACGACCGACCCAGCTCGTTCCGCTGGTCGCAGAGGGATGTCACGAGCTGCAAGGCTACCTGTACAGCAAACCACTGCCCGCCGAGCGTGCAACGGACTGGTTACGCCGGCCGACCGAACGCAACGCGGTCGCGACCTGATCCGGGCATACGGCGCGGCGAGCACGGCACGCGCATCTGACCTCGCCAAGCCTGTCACCGCAGGCAGCGGCAGCTGTCGCTACAATCCGGCGCATTGCACAGCAGCCAGGCCGAGCGCACATGCCTTCAACACAGACCCACGCGACCAAACCCACCGACGCGCTCGACCATATCCGCGGCATCCTCGGCCGCCAGTCGGTCGAGCGGGAGTTGGCCGGACGCAGCGCCGGCCCGCGCCACGAACTGCAGCATGAGCTGCTGTTGCGCCAGCAGAAAGGCGCACTGTGGCGCGAGGTCAACCAGCTGCACCCGGCAGACATCGCGTTCGTCCTGGAGAACCTGCCGCTGACCGAACGGCGCGCGGTGTGGGAGGAGGTCGAACCCAGGCACAACGGCGCGGTGCTGCTCGAGGTCAGCGACGCGGTGCGAGCCAACCTGCTCGACTGGATGGACCGGCAGGAGGTACTCGATGTCACCACCCACCTGGACAGTGACGAGATCGCCGACCTGGTCCCCGACCTGCCGCAGGACGTGGTGCCGAGCCTGATGGAACGCCTGGCCCCGGCGGACCGCCAGGTGGTGCAGTCGGCGCTGTCGTTTCCCGAGGGCAGTGTCGGCAGCCTGATGGAGTTCGACGCCACCGCGATCCGCGCCGACGTAGCCCTCGACGTGGTGCTGCGCTGGCTGCGCCGGCGCGGCTCGCTGCCGACCGGTGTCGCCACCCTGCCTGTGGTCGACCGCGACGGCGTGCTGCAGGGCGTGCTGCGCCTCGACCGCCTGCTCACCCGGCCGGGTGACACGCTGGTGGCCGACAGCATGGACCGGGACCCGGTCGCGTTTCATATCGGCGACCGCGCGGCCGACGCCGCGCATGCCTTCGAGCGCTACGACCTGATCGCCGCACCGGTCACCAATATCCACGGCACCCTGGTCGGGCTGCTCAAGGTCGAGGCGGTACTCGACCACGTCAAGGCCGCGAGTCAGCGCGACCTGCTCAGCCAGGTCGGCCTGCGCGAGGAAGAGGACCTGTTCGCCCCGGTATGGAAGTCGGCGCGCAACCGCGGCCTGTGGCTGGCGCTCAACCTGGTCACCGCGTTCATCGCGTCGCGTGTGATCGGCCACTTCGAGGGCGTGATCGAACAGATCGTCGCACTCGCCGCCCTGATGCCCATCGTCGCCGCGGTCGGCGGCAATACCGGCAACCAGACCCTCGCACTGGTGATCAGGGGCTACGCACTGGGCCAGATCGCACCAAGCGCGTTCCGCCGTCTGCTGCTCAAGGAAAGCGCGGTCGGTTTCGTCAATGGCACCGTATGGGGCGGCACGATGGCTGTCGCCACGCTGTTGCTGTACGGCGATCCCGGCATGGCACTGGTGATGTTCGCGGCGATGCTGCTGACCCTCACCTTCGCCTCGCTGGCCGGGGCGTTCACCCCGGCGCTGCTGCGCAGGCTCGGGCAGGACCCCGCCTACGGAAGTGCGATCCTGGTCACAGGATTCACCGACAGCCTGGGTTTTTTCATCTTCCTCGGCCTGGCCGCGGCCTTCCTCGTCCGCTGATCCGCGTAGACTTGCGGTGCCAGTGCGCCCGGCCGACTGAACCCGGCCATTCAGCGCCGGTTCAGCATCGAACAGCTGAAATGAAACCATGTACCCGGTGAACCATCACCCGGTGGCACTGGTCTTAGCGCGATGACATCCCGCGAGGGACGTCATGCAAGCGCAGCCGCCTGGCCAATCGAGCGGACAATCGAGGCGACAGATGTTGAGGAAAAATCAATGAACACACTCACCAAGCGAACGGCACTGCTGTGTGCCATCACTGTCGGCATGGCCGGCTGCGCCACTGACGACCCGAACCAGCGCGCCAAGGTCGGTGCGGCCGTGGGGGCGGTGGCAGGTGCAGTCCTCGGCCATCAACTCGACGGCAAGTCCGGTCGTTTCGTCGGGGCCGCGGTCGGCGCACTGGCCGGCGGCGGGGTCGGTCACTACATGGACAACCAGCAGAAGGACTTCGAATCGCAGATGCAGCGCGAGCGCGACGCGAACCAGCTCGAGATCGAACGCATGCGCGACGATACGCTGAAGCTCACCGTCGATTCGGAGGTGTCGTTCGACTTCAACAAGGCCAACATCAAGACGGCGTTCCGCCCCTCGCTGGACAAGCTGGCACAGCTGATTCTCAAATACGACCGTACCGTGGTGCACGTGGTCGGTCACACCGACAGCGTCGGATCGGATGCCTACAACCAGACCCTGTCGGAACAGCGCGCGATGAGCGTGGGTGACTACCTGGCCTCGTATGGCGTGCCGCGCGACCGTCTGCGTACCGAGGGCCGCGGCGAGCGCGAGCCGCGCGCCGACAACGCGACCGAGGCCGGTCGCCAGCTCAACCGCCGGGTCGAGATCTTCGTCAAGCCGATCGTCGAGGGCCAGGAGCAGAAGGCCTACGAGTCGCCGCGCTACTACTGATGCGGTGAGGCCATCGCCTGCGCGGCTACAGGCGATGGCCCCGATTCAGCCGCCGGTGCAGGTCATCTCGTGCACCAGCTCACCCAGCCGGACCACCGCGTGCTCGATGCGCGCATCCCAGGGATAACCACAGTTCACCCGCACGAAGTTGCGGAACTTGCGTGTCGCCGAGAACATCATCCCCGGCGTCAGGCTGATTTTTTCGCGCAGCGCCCGGTTGAGCAGTTCCAGGGCATCGATCCCGCGCGGCATCTCCACCCAAAGCACGAATCCACCCTGCGGATTGCTGATACGCGTGCCCTCGGGCAGGTGGCGCGCCAGCATGAAGCGCATCTTCTCCACCTGCAGCCGATAGGCGCGGCGCAGCCGCACCAGGTGGCGTTCGTATTCGCCGCTGCGCAGGTAATCCGCCATCGCCATCTGCGGCAGGCTGCACATCGCCGAGGAGGTCGCCTGCTTCCATTCGATCACATCGTCGCGCCAGTGGTCGGCGACGACCCAACCGATCCGGTAACCGGGCGCTATGGTCTTGGAGAACGATGAACAGGTCAGCACCAGCCCCCTGCTGTCGTAACACTTGGCGATCGCCGGGCGGTGCTCGCCAAAATACAGGTCACCGTAGATATCGTCCTCGATCAGCGGAATACCTGCCGGTTCGAGCAGGCCGACCAGGCGCTGTTTGCGTTCATCGGGCATCAGCGAGCCGAGCGGATTGCTGAAATTCAGCACCGCGACCACGGCCTTGATATCCATCGTCTCGATTGCACCTTCCAGCGCATCCAGACACATCCCTGTCTCCGGATCGGAATCGATCTCGACCGCCAGCAGCCCCATACGCTCGATCAGCCGCAGTACCGAGAAATAGGTCGGTGACTCGACCGCGACGATGTCTCCACGCCGTGTGACCGACTGCAGACTCAGCGCCAGGGCCTCGCTGCAACCCGAGGTGACGATCACGTTGTCGGGGTCGATCGCCAGGCCGAGGTCGACGTAGCGACGCGCAATCTCGTGGCGCAGTTCGACATTGCCGGGCGGGAAGCAATAGCCGATCGCACGTTCGGGGTGACGTGCGGCGGCCCTCTGGGTGGCCCGCAGCACACCCTTTACCGGCATCAGTTCGACACTGGGTACCGCGGCCCCGAGCGGCACCACCTCGGGATCGTTGGCGACGCTGAAGATCTCCTCGAACAACTCGCCGAAACGCACCTTGCGCGGCTGCTGACTGACCGCGGTCTTGCGCGGCACCGGGGAATCCTGCGGCCGCCCCGCCGCACCGTCGACGTAATAGCCTGACTGCGGACGCACACGCAGCACACCCAGATCCTGCAACGCCGCATAGGCCTGGCTGACGGTCGAAATGCTGACCCGCAACTGCCTGCTCATCGCCCGCAGCGAGGGCGCACGGTCGCCCGGCTTGAGCGTCCCGGCCTCCACCAGGCCCCGAACGTGCCGGATGACCTGATCGTAGAGAAACTCCTGGCTCGACACCTGTACCGAAACTGTCATGTCGCACTCCAAACTGTACTCATTACATTTCTGTTTTTCTGTAACTGTTGGTGTAACAGTAGCCCAACTAAGCTGAACCTGTGAGCAATTCCCCGGCCAAGGGGGATCTGGTGATACGGGAGAACGACATGACCACGATGACGCTGAACTATTCGCCCACCGGCAACGGCTACCCGGGCACGGCCCTCGCGCGCGCGATCGCACTCGGGTGCCTGTGGCTGCAGCGGGCGAGACAACGCCGGCAGTTGTCGCAACTGGCCGACTGGCAGCTCGATGACATCGGGATCAGCCGCAACGCCGCACAGACCGAGGCGGCGAAGACTTTCTGGCAGGAATGAGCCGCTGGAGGTGCCGCGGAGTCGGGCCTCAGACCGCCCTTTGCAGGTAACAGGCGCCGTCATCCGATGCCATACAGGGGCCGTACGGCTGCTGCGGCGTGCAACGCACCAGGAACAACGGGCAATCCAGCGGTAGTTTGCGGCCGAGCGCCACCGCCGCACACTCACAGCCGTCCGGCATCCCACCGGCCTCCGAAATCAGTTCGCCGCGATAGTCCGGAAAACGCCGGTCGGCATTGAACACGTCATAGGTGCGGCGCATACGAAATGCCGTGCCTTGTACTTCCCCCAGCCCCCTCCAGTCGCCGGAGACCAGTTCGAACACGCGATCGATCTGGTCGCGGGCCAGAGGATTCCCATCCGGCCGGACCAGACCACGGTAAAAGTTATCGACCCGCGCCTCGCCGTTGCAGTGCTGCTGCAGCACCGCGTGAACCGCTGAAAGGATATTCGAGTACGTGTAACCCGCCACCGCTGCGGGACGCCGATAATCAGCGCTGACCCTTTCCCAACCCTGCGTACCCGTCACCGCGCAGCGGTTGCCCGGCAACAGCAGCGCATCGATGTCGGCGGCCTCGCCGTTGAGCACCTGCTCGACCAGCGGTTCCACCCGCCTGCCGCACAACAGGATCGACAGATTGTCCGGCAGCCCCTCGAGCACCATGCCAGCAAGAGGTGCCAGCAGCGACTCGAAACCGGCAACGAAGAACACCACGTCGCGTTCGGGTTCGGCGCGCGCCACCATCACCGCCTGCACCGGGGCAGAGACCACGCGCACGTCGGCGCCATGCTGCTGCGCGTCGAGAAGTGAGCGTCGGCCACCGACGTCTCGATTCAACGGCAGGCGCAGCAGGTTTTCGCCCACGAGCAGCGTCAACGGGTGGCATTCGGTCAGGCGGAGCGCCTGGTAGACATCGGCCTCGGGACAGATGCTCGCCGCACAACCCGGCCCGGAAACCAGTTCGACCTTGCGCGGCATCGCGCGGCGCATCCCGGACAGAACGATGACGCGCTCCTGATCACCGCACAGATTGAAGATCCGCACACTGCGCGCAAGCGGCAGCGCCTCGATGGCCGCCAGGGAATCGCGAACGTTGCTGGTCGATGTCACGGGATACTCACCAGGGGTCATGGATGGTGGGGCGGGCCCTCTGTGCTGAAGCAGGGCGCGCACTGAACCAGGTGTCGGACGATGCTGCAGTACAGTTGGACGGCGCCACAACCCCGCCGGCAGCCTGGCAGCGGGGGAATCACCGTATACCTTGATTTGGATCAATATCGGTCGCCCCACAGGCGGCCGCACAAATCGCCGCGGCACGATTCAGAAGCACAACAAATACGTCTAAAATCGTGTCGCAGCCAATTTGGAAAACGATTCATGCACAACAGACGCACGGTACGCGTGTGCCGACCGATCACCGCCGTATTGGCAACACTGGCCACTCTGTTCAGTGCGACGGTGCCGGCACTGCAATCGGGCCAGGAACTGCTCGACGAGGCCAACCGGCGCATCAGGAATATCTCCACCCACGAACTGGAAGAGGCCATCGGTAGACGCCCCGACACCGTTCTGATCGACGTGCGCACCCCGCGCGAGATCCACCTGCTCGGCGGCATGATCGACGCCCCCCGCAGCTACAACATCCCGCGCGGTTGGCTGGAATTCCGGGTGGCGGAGACGGTGCCCGACCCCGACACGCCGGTCGTCGTGTACTGCGGCATCAACCAGCGCAGCCCGCTGGCAGCCGCAACCCTGATGCAGATGGGTTACACCGACGTGAGCAACTATGCAGACGGCTTCTTCGCCTGGCGGGACAGCGGCCTGCCGGTCGAGGCGCCCGATCTGGCGCTGGACTCGATGCTGTTCAGCAGACCGCGCGAGGTCGCCGACGGCGTATGGTCTGCAATCGGCGCGACCGAGCCGCCGAGCTACGAGAACTCGGGCCACAACAACAACCTGTCGTTCATCGTCACCGACGATGGCGTGCTCGTGGTCAATGCCGGTGACAACTACCTGCTGGCGCGCGCCCTGCATGAGGAGATCAAGAAGCTCACCGATCAACCGGTGCGGTACGTGGTCCTGGAAAACGGCCAGGGCCATGCCGCGATGGGCTCGGCGTACTGGAAGGAACAGGGTGCCACGATCATCGCCCACGCCGATACCCTGACCGAGCTCAAGGCGCGCGGTGAGGCGATCGCGCAGCGCGTGCTGCGTCGCTCACGAGACAAGGGCATGGGCACGCGGCTGGTACTGCCCGACGAGACCTTCGAGGACAAACGCGTCATCGAGATGGGGAACAGGCGAATCGAGCTGCTGCACCTCGGGCCGGCGCACAGCCCCGGCGACATCTCCGTGTGGCTACCACAGCAAAAGGTCGTCATCGCCGGCGATATCGCCTTTCACCAGCGCATGCTGCCGGTGTTCGAGCATACCGATACCGCCGCCTGGATCCGGACCTGGGACAGTTTCGCCGCGCTCGGTGCGCAGATCGTCGTGCCCGGTCACGGGGTGCCGACCGACATGACCGAGGTCACCCGGTATACCCGCGACTACCTGGCCTACATGCGTGCGCAGATCGGCGTCCTGATCGAAAACGGTGGTGGTCTCGAGGACGTATCGTCGATCGACCAGTCGGCCTATTCGCACCTCGACACCTACGACGAACTCGCCAAGCTCAACGCCAGCCTGATCTTTCGCGCGATGGAGTTCGAATAACGCAACCTCACTCGGTTGCGGGCAGCCTGTTCACGCCGCCACCGCGTGACCGCCGGGCACCAGCGGCCGCCGGCGGTCGAGACGCTGCCAGACGCGCTCGTGAAAATAGAAGGCCACGGTGTTGACTGCCGGTTCGATCAGCGCCAATGCACCGCCGATGACGATATCCCCGGTCAGCAGGTACGCCACCGTGAACGCGATACCGAAGTGCATGACGGCAAAGGTGATGGTCTTGGTCATGGTCCTGCTCCGTCGAGGCCGATTCATGACAATAATGATAATGATTGTCATTTGAATGACAAATGAATTATCCCAAGCGGGACCATAGTTTCTGACTATATAACTGGCCCTCATGGTCCAACCGCCTCACCGGACCGGCGGGCGCCCCCACAGTCCGGCGAAACCGCGGTGATTGGCGAGCGCGACCCCAAGCAGGATCAATGCCCCGCCCAGCAGCATGTTCAACGTAAGAGTCTCGCCGAGCAGCAGTGCGCCCCACAGGATGGCAAACACCGGGATCAGGTAGGTGACGGTAAGGGTGCGTGTCGGTCCGACCTCGCGGATCAACTGGAAATAGATCAGGAACGCCAGCGAGGTCGAGAAAACCGCCAACGCAAACACCGCCGACACCACCGTCAGATCGGGCAGCTGCGGTGGCGGGAAAAACGGCAGCAGCGGCAGCAGGGCAACGGCCGCGCCGAGCTGGCTGCCGGTGACGAACACCAGCGCCGGCACCTGCATCAGGCGGCGCTTGGCCATGTTGGCCGCGAACACGTACGACACCGCCGCCGCCAGCCCGGTCGCGATCGGCAACAACGGCAGCACGCCGCCTTCCTGCGGGCCCCCGACCAGCACCACGACGCCGAGAAAGCCCAGCACCACGCCGAGGCCGCGCGCACGGTCGAGCGGTTCGGCATACACCAGGAA
The DNA here is from genome assembly GCA_024235315.1 of Chromatiaceae bacterium. Classification (GTDB taxonomy): domain Bacteria; phylum Pseudomonadota; class Gammaproteobacteria; order Chromatiales; family Chromatiaceae; genus Thiosocius. Next base: position 12,535 of record JACKMP010000008.1, read on the forward strand.
ACCAATCAGCGCGGCGAAGATCGGGACCGTCGCGTTGAGTATCGAGGTCATGCCCGCGGTGAGGTACACCGACGAATAGGCCAGCAGGGTGAATGGGAGGGCCGCATTGAGGCAACCCACCCACAACAGCAGCCGCCAGTGTCTGCGCAGGGACGGCAGTTGCCGGCGCTGCGCCAGCAGCGGCAGCAGGACCAGCCCAGCGATCAGTACCCTGACCTCGATCAGCCACACCGGCCCGAGCACCGGCGCGGCGACACGCATGAACAGGAAGGAACCGCCCCACAGGGCCGCCAGAAACAACAAGGCAGGATAGAAAGGTACGGCCAAGCGGGGCTGTCCGGGTATTGCGCAGCGTCAGGCGTCGAGGACGGCCAGCGCCTGGTCGAGCACCATCCGTACATCGTCGGCGCCTGCCCCGGTGCCACCGAGCACACGCACGCCCCAGATCGTCGCCATCAGGAACTTGGCCAGCGCCCGGGGCGAGCGGCGTGGCGCCAGCAGCCCAGCAGCATGAGCGGCCTGGAGGGCCTCGGCCAATTCACGTTCGATGGCATCGAGGTGCCGTCGCAGCCGAGACCGCACCACAGCATTGTGCCGTCCAACCTCGAGCACGGTATTGACCAGAAAACAGCCGCGGATCGCGCGCTCGCCGTCGGCATCGGCAAGTCCGCCAACGAAGCGGCGGACGCCTTGCAGCGGGTCCGGTGCGGCGGCCAGCGTGGCGTGCAGGTGTGCAAGCGTCTGACCGGCGTAGTGATCCAGGGTGGCGAGGAACAGCCCTTCCTTGGACTCGAACGCGGCATACAGGCTGCCGGGCTGCAGGTGCGTGGCCTCGACCAGACGGCTGATGCTGGTATCGCCGTAACCGTGTGCCCAGAAAACGGCGGTCGCCTGGGCCAACACCTCCTCACGATCGAAACTCACCGGTCTGGCCACGCCACTCACCCTTCGTTCTTGTCGATATCAATTATAGCGCCTGATGAAATACTTGAATGATCATTCCATAACAGCTATAAATTCTTGAACCTTTACTCAATAATCCAGAGAGATACATGTCCAATCTGTTTCAGACGATCGCCGAATACGATGCTGCCAAGGCAAAGCGCGTCCCCGCGGACGTACTGCAGACCATGGCCGCGACGACCCGGCAGCTGGAGACCATGGGCATCACCGATCGCAGCCTCAAGACCGGGGACAGGGCACCGGATTTCCTGCTTCCCAACCACCTGGGCAGACCACGACGCCTGACCGAGCTGCTGGCTGATTCGGTGGTCGTACTCAGTTTCTATCGCGGCGGCTGGTGCCCCTACTGCAACATGGAGCTGCATGCGCTGCAGCAGTCGTTGCCCGAAATCCGCGCCAGCGGCGCCGAACTGGTGGCGATCTCACCCGAACTTCCGGACAAAACGCTCGACACCCAGGCTCGTCACGCGCTTGAATTCGACGTGCTGAGCGACCGCGGCAACCGTGTCAGCGAGGCATTCGGCCTGGCGTTCGAACTGCCGGAGCAACTGCGTCCGATCTACAACTCGCTCGGCATCGACATCCCCGCGTACAACGGCGACACCAGCTTCACCCTGCCGGTACCGGCGACTTACGTGGTGGACAGCGACGGCATCATCCGCTTCCACTTCGTCAACGCCGATTACACGCGGCGCCTCGAACCGGACGAGTTGCTGCGAGCACTGCGCGGCCAGTGGCCGATGCACGCTTCGCCTGGGTTGACGTGAAGCCCGCGGAGTGAACCTGCGCCCCCTCTACCTCCGGGAGAGTATGGAGAGAGGGAAACGGCCATGGCCGGCAGCCGCCTCAAGATTTGGGGCGACGGACTGCCATGGCCGTTAGAATGGTGGCTGTACCGGGTCGGCCGATACGCCCGACCCTTCTTCCAGCAACCGGGAGCCTGACCGATGGCCATCTGGGTCGACGCCGACGCGTGCCCGCGGGTGATCCGCGAGATCCTCTACCGTGCCGCCGAGCGCTGCCAGGTTGCGCTGACCCTGGTCGCCAACCAGACGATCGAGATACCGCGTTCACGCCACGTACGGATGTTGACGGTGTCGGCCGGTTTCGACGTGGCAGACAACGAGATCGCACGCCGGGTGGAAGCCGGCGACCTGGTGGTGACATCGGATATCCCGCTGGCGGCGGATGCGATCGCCAGGCACGCCGAGGTGGTCAGCCCACGCGGCGAACGTTTTACCCCCGACAATATCCGCGAGCGCCTGACGATGCGCGACTTCATGGACACGCTGCGCAGCAGCGGCCTGACCAGCGGCGGACCGCCACCGCTGTCGCCGACCGACCGACAGGCTTTCGCCAACGCACTCGACAGTTACCTGGCGAGACACTGATGAAACGCGTCCTGCAGGGGAACACCGTCAGGCGTCGCGCTTGGGGCCCTTGTTGAGCGACAGTCGCGGTTTCGGTGGCTTGTCACCTGCCGGCTTGCCCCTTTTCTTCGGATAGCCGCCGCCCGGTTTGGTGCCGGTCCGGGCAGCTGCGCCCTTGCCGCCCGACTTGTAGGCCGGCTTCCGGTCTTCGCCGTTCGTCGAATCACCCGCTGCACGCCCGCGCTCCCTGGCGGGCCCCTTGGCGACGAAGGGTTTGCGCGGTGGCGTCTGCCCGGTCTCACGACCCTGCGCGAAGCGCTTCGGCGTCCGCTCGGGTCGCGGCGTCCCATCCGCGTGTGCTGACTTCTCGTACCGCCGCGGCGGGCGATCCGTAGCCGCACCCTGACCGGCATCGTGGCGCGGTCGCTTCGGTGGGCGGGCAGTGCCCTTGTCCGCAGTACGCGGCGGACGTTTTGTGGCCGGCGCCACGTTCGCCGGATCGAATTCGCTGAGCGGCTGAATCGCCAGGCGCTGCTGGCAAACCCAGGTGTTCTGCAGGTCGCGCATGGTCTCGGCCGGCATCCCGGCCGGCAGATCGACGGTGCTGAAATCGTCGAAGATCTCGATATGGCCTATGTAGCGGCTCTCCAGGTCGGCCTCGTTGGCGATCGCACCGACGATATTGCCCGGCTTCACACCGTGCTGATAACCGACCGCGACGCGGTAGCGCGCCATCTCGACCTCCGGAAAGTCCTTCAGCGGCAGCGCTTCCGTCTCCAGCGACTTCTGTGGCCGCTGACGCTCCGGCCGCGCCGGCCGCCGCTCGCGGTCCTCACGCTCGGGGGCATCGAAATCGCGCCGTGCCGGACGCGCCGATTCGGCCTTGGGATCAAGCAGCAGCGGGACGTCACCCTGTGCCAGCTTGGCCAGTGCCGCAGCGATCTGCAGCGCGTCCAGATCCTCTTCCTGTTCGAGTTCGCTGACCAGCCGGTAGTAAAGCGCCAGGTCCTGGCTCTCGATCGTCTCGCGCACACTGGCCTTGAAGCGCTCCGTGCGTTTCGAGTTGATATCCTGCACCGACGGCAGATCCATCGGCTCGATCTGCTGCCCGGTGGCCTTCTCGATCGAACGCAGCATGCGCCGCTCGCGCGGGGCGACGAACAGGATCGCCTCGCCGGCGGCGCCGGCACGGCCGGTGCGACCGATGCGGTGCACATAGGACTCGGTGTCGTACGGGATGTCGTAGTTGATGACATGGGTGACGCGTTTGACGTCCAGCCCGCGCGCCACCACGTCGGTCGCGACCAGGATGTCGGTCTTGCCGTCGCGCAGCCGGTCCACCGTGCGTTCGCGCTGCACCTGGGCGACATCACCGTTCAGCGCCTCGGCGGCGAACCCACGCGCACTGAGCTTTTCAGCGAGTTCCACCGTGGCGGTCTTGGTGCGCACGAAGATGATCACACCGTCGAAGGTCTCGTTCTCCAGCATGCGCGTCAGCGCGTCGAGCTTGTGCAGTCCGCCGATCGGCCAGTAGCGCTGGCGGATGTTCTCCGCGGTGGTGGTGCGCGATGCAATCCTGACATGCTGCGGATCGTGCAGGTGGCGCTCGGCAACCTTGCGGATCTCCGCCGGCATGGTCGCGGAGAACAGCGCGATCTGCCGCTGCGGTGGTGTGTGCTGCAGGATCCACTCGACGTCATCGATGAAACCCATACGCAGCATCTCGTCCGCCTCGTCGAGCACCAGTGCCTGCAGGCACGAGATATCCAGGGTGCCGCGACGCATATGGTCCATGATGCGTCCCGGCGTCCCGACCACCACCTGGACTCCGCGGCGCAACTGGTTGAGCTGCATGCCCATCCCCTGCCCGCCGTAGATCGGCAGCACGTGGAAGCCGGGCAGGAACCGCGCATAGGTCTGCATCGCCTCGGCAACCTGCAGGGCCAGCTCACGCGTCGGCGCCAGTACCAGCAGCTGCGGATGATTGGCCGCCGGGTCGATGCGTGCGAGCAGCGGCAGCGCAAAGGCGGCAGTCTTGCCGGTCCCGGTCTGGGCCTGGCCGACCATGTCACGACCGTCCAGCAGCACAGGGATGGCCTCGGCCTGGATCGGTGACGGCTTTTCGTAGCCGACCTCGGCCAGGACGGCGAGCAGCGGCCCGGGCAGGCCCAGTGAGGCGAAGTCGGTAGATTGTTCAGACATGACGGGACCAACGGGGGTTGCGGAGGCTATATAAGCATAGCGGGGCGCGGATTATACGCACGCACGTCCGCGCCGTCGTCATTTATTCCGATATTCAGTTCGCTTATGGCCACGGGACCGGGTTATCAACCCGGCATCGACCGACCGACGCAGTCGACCCATCGGATACGGTCATGAATAACCCGACCCGCAGTGGCTGAAAGCGTGCGCTCAATTTGCGAAGATTCGTTCGCCAACCGAACAAAGGATACAGATGCGGCATGCTGAAAAGCCTCAACGACTTTCTCCGCCTCGAATCTGCCGGCGGGATACTGCTGGTGCTGGCGGCAGTTGCCGCCATGCTCCTTGCCAACTCGCCGGCCGCGGGCCTTTACGCCTGGCTGTTCGACATGCCGGTCGAGATCCGGGTCGGCCCGCTGCAGATCGCCAAACCCCTGCTGCTGTGGGTCAACGACGGCCTGATGGCAATCTTCTTCTTCCTCGTCGGCCTGGAACTCAAACGCGAACTCATCGAGGGTGAACTGTCGAAGCCCGGGAATATCCTGCTGCCGGCGGTCGGTGCCATCGGCGGCATGGTTTTTCCGGCCGTCATCTACGCCTATATCAATTGGAGCGACGAGGTCGCGCTGGCCGGCTGGGCGATCCCGGCCGCCACCGACATCGCCTTCGCGCTGGGCATACTCACGCTGCTCGGCAGCAAGGTACCGACATCACTGAAGGTATTCCTGGTGTCACTGGCGATTTTCGACGACATCGGCGCCATTATCATCATCGCACTGTTTTACACGGATGGACTCTCGACGTCGGCCCTGATCATCGCGGCGGTGAGCATCGCCACCCTGTTCGTGCTGAACCGGCGCGGCAGCACCTCGCTGGTGCCCTATGTCTTCGTCGGTGTCATATTGTGGATCGCGGTGCTGAAATCGGGCGTGCACGCGACGCTGGCCGGCGTCGTGCTGGCGATCTTCATTCCGATGCGCCACCCGGAACGCCCCAGCCACTCGCCATTGCGTGCGCTCGAACACGATCTGCACCCGGTGGTCGCGTTCGTGATCCTGCCGATATTCGCGTTTGCAAACGCCGGTATCGAACTGCAGGGGGTGACCCTGGAGTACGTGCTGCACCCGGTTTCGCTGGGCGTCATGGCCGGTCTTTTCCTCGGCAAACAACTGGGGGTGTTTCTGTTCTGCTGGGTCACGGTCAAGCTGGGTTTCGCCAGCCTGCCGAGCGGCAGCGGCTGGCTGGGTCTGTATGGCATCGCGCTGCTTTGCGGCGTCGGCTTCACCATGAGCCTGTTCATCGGCAGCCTGGCCTTCGAAAACGCCGGCGAGGTGATGTTCGACGAGCGCATCGGGATCATGCTCGGCTCGCTGATCTCAGGCCTGGCGGGCTACCTGATGCTGCGACACGCATGCCGCCTGGCCGACAACGAGTGCCGCTGACAGCCTTGGCCCCCCTCTCTCCTTATCTTCGGTGGGAGGGAGACGCAGGCCTGCTTCGTGCGCTGTACACCAACCTCCCCGTGACCGACGCTGTGCTCAGCGGTGCGGGTGTTCGAAGAACACGTACGGGGTCGAATAGTCGCTGAACTCGAAGTAGACCTTTTTCTCACCCGGGTCTTTCTGCATGTTCAGGTTTTCGTCGAACACGCCATAACCGAAACGATAGGGGCGCGGCTCGTTGCCCTGTGTGGCAACCGCCGTGCTCAGTTTGTCGACTTCGATGAAGCGCCGCACCAGCTTGTCGCCGGCGTAGATTTCCAACACACCGTTGGTGCCGGTCCAGTTCTGAATTGCCCGACCGAATTTGTTCTGGGTCTCCTGGGTGCAGGCCACGGTGAGCACCGATACCGCCACAAGGGCGCCAACCCGCCAATTCATGATTGCTGCCCTGTTCCCGTTTCGTTGACACCATTCTCGCAGACGCCGCGGCGCAATGCGTACTTCAGGAGCGAGGGCGCGATCACCGTGGTAATCACCACCATCAGCACGATGGACGAAAACAGCTGGCTGTTGATCACCCCGAGCGCCTTGCCGATGCTGGCGAAAATGAGCCCCACCTCGCCGCGCGGCATCATGCCCAGGCCGATCGCCAGGTGATTGAGACCGCGCCCGGCGAAATAGCCGCTGGCCAGCTTGCCGATGATCGCGGCCACAGTCAGGCCGCCGGCGAACACGATCACGTCGACGCTGAGGAAACTCTCCAGCTTTACCTGCATGCCAATAAGGACGAAGAAGATCGGCACCAGGATCGCCTCGAGCGGCGCCATCAGGCTCTTGATCGTCACCGCGCTGTGCGAGCATTCCTTTTCCCAGTCACGGAAGTAGCAGTCGTTCATGATCAGGCCGGCGGCGAAGGCGCCGATGATGGTCGCAAGCCCGACCAGGTCAGCGAACCATGACAGCCCCATCACGAATATGAAGCTGACGAAGATCTTGGCCTCGGCAAACGCCATGTCGCGCATCGAGTGGATCAGCGCCCGCAGGATGTAGGGCCCGCCATACAGCGATGCCACGACGAACAGCGCCGATAAAGCCAGAATCTGTGCGATCACATCACCCTGAAAGCTGCCACTGACCACGATGCCGGAGACGATAGCCAGCGAGATCAGGCCCAATACGTCGTCGAAGATCGCCGCCCCGAGGATGATGCAGGCTTCCCGTGATCGCAGCACATCGAGTTCACTGAGCACCCGTGCGGTGATGCCGACGCTGGTGGCACCCAAGGTGGCCGCTATGAACAACAGCGCCCCGAGAGAGTGGTCCGGTGAGGCCATCCAGGCAACCATCAGGCCGAGCATGAACGGGGTGAACATGCCTACCATGGCAACCCGCAGGGATGGAAGGCCCGCGGTGCGCATCTCCTCGACACTGCTCTCCAGGCCGACCAGGAACAGCAGAAAGATCACCCCATAGCGCGAAAAGATGTCGATGGTATGGGCTATGCCCAGCAACTGACCGCCGTGCGGCCCCTGCAGGATCTCCACCATCTTCTGTGCCACATCGGGATCGGCGATGCGCTGCCGCGCCGCTTCGTCCAGCGACAAACCGCTGAGAGTCAGGTCCACGATGTCGAACAGACCCGTACCCTCGCGCAGCGCCAGGATGAAATCACCACCGAGCAGGTAGACCAGATTGCCCAGGGCGATGCCGACAATAAGCTCGCCGAGCACCGTCGGCTGGTGGAAGCGGCGCGAGACATAGCGGCCCATCACCGCAAAAACCAGGATACCGGTAACACCGAGAATCACCGGTGCCACCGGATCGGAATGCGCCCCCTCTGCCGCCCAGGCAATGCCCACCGGCAACAGCCACAGTGACATCGCGCCAAGGCAGATGTGTTTCATTCGCGCTGCTCCGTGGAGCGCGTTACCGGAGATTGAGCTGACGACGGACATATATCGCTATTGCCTCGGCCTCGTGCTTCGGCATCGCCGAGAAAGTCGGCATCCGCGAGTCCTCTGCGCGTCCGTGACCCTGGATGTAGTGAACCATCTGGCGATAGGTCATCGCGATGTACCTGACAGGCGGAACACCCTTGAGAAAGGCGCCTGCACCCGAGTCCTGGTGACACGCGGCACAATGGTGGCTGTAAAGCTGTTCGCCGGACTTCAGCTGGGGATGCTCGTGGTCGTCCTGTCGGCTACAGGCAAACAGCACGCCCGTGCACACCAGAGTGACTGTTGACAGGCGCATTTTCGCCTCCCCGAAAAGGACAGCATTCGACTCAAGGCTACCACAACCGCACCGCATTCCCCTGGCCCCGAGGGGGGAAAGGAAATCTCGGTTGCTGCGGTGCTATATTGACCCGAATATTCTCTGCTCGATCAGTCATTCCGTTCATGCAGCATCCTGCACCCGATCTCTTTGGCCATCGTCGCCACTGGGCGCACAAATTCGGCCCAGCACCGTTTCTGCCGATGACGCGCGGCGAGATGGACCTGCTCGGCTGGGACTGCTGCGACATCATCATCGTCACCGGCGATGCCTATGTGGATCACCCCAGCTTCGGCATGGCGGTGATCGGCCGAGTGCTAGAAGCACAGGGGTTTCGCGTCGGCATCATCGCGCAGCCGGATTTCGACAGCGCAGAGGACTTCGCCCGCCTCGGCCGGCCCAAACTGTATTTCGGCATCACCGCCGGCAACATGGATTCGATGGTCAACCGCTACACCTCGGAGCGCCGTCTGCGTTCGGACGATGCCTACACCCCGGACGCCGAAGGCGGCAAACGCCCGGACCGCGCGGTGATCGTCTATTCACAGCGCTGTCGCGAGGCGTTCAGGGACGTACCGATCGTGATCGGCGGTATCGAGGCGAGCCTGCGGCGGATCGCGCATTTCGACTATTGGCAGGAGAAGGTGCGGCGTTCCGTGCTGATCGACGCCAAGGCCGACATGCTGCTGTTCGGCAATGCAGAGCGTGCCATCGTCGAACTGAGCCATCGCATGGCCGGCGGGGAGGCGATCACCGACATCACCGACCTGCGCGGCACAGCGTTTGCCCGACGGATGCTTCCGGCCGACTGGACGGTCATCGACTCCACCCACATCGACGCCCCCGGCCGGATAGAGGTGCACCCGGACCCCTATCTCGACACCACGCGCCAGAACGCACCGCAAACGACGCAGGATGCGGCCACCACCAATGCGGAACCGGGTCCCACCGTGGTGACGCTGCACACGCGTCCGAAAGGCCAGGATCGACACCGGACTGTCGTGCGGCTGCCGGCATTCGAGGCGGTGCGTGATGATCCGGTACTGTACGCACATGCCTCGCGCGTACTGCATCTCGAGTCCAATCCTGGCAATGCGCGCGCACTGGTGCAACGCCACGGTGATCGCGACCTGTGGGTGAATCCACCGCCGATCCCGCTGCGCACCCCGGAGCTCGACAAGGTGTTCGAACTGCCCTACCAGCGGGTACCACACCCGACCTACGGGGACGCGCGCATCCCCGCTTACGAGATGATCCGTTTCTCAGTCAACATCATGCGTGGCTGCTTCGGCGGCTGTTCATTCTGCTCGATCACCGAGCACGAGGGCCGGATCATCCAGAACCGATCGGAACACAGTATCCTGCGCGAGATCGAGAACATCCGCGACCACACGCCCGGCTTCACCGGTGTGATCTCCGACCTCGGCGGCCCGACCGCAAATATGTGGCGGTTGCATTGCAGGGACCCGAAGATCGAGTCGAGCTGCCGGCGCCTCTCCTGCGTGTACCCCGGAATCTGCGACAACCTCAAGACCGATCAGATGCCGCTGGTGCAGCTGTACCGCAAGGCACGTGCGCTGCCCGGCATCAAACGCGTTTTCATCGCGTCCGGCCTGCGCTACGACATCGCGGTCGAGACGCCGGAGTACGTCAGGGAACTGGTCACCCATCACGTCGGCGGCTACCTCAAGATAGCGCCTGAGCACACCGAGCTGGGGCCGCTGTCGAAGATGATGAAACCCGGTATCGGCACTTACGATCGCTTCAAGGAGATGTTCGACAAGTACTCGAAACAAGCCGGCAAAGAACAATACCTGATCCCCTACTTCATCGCGGCACACCCCGGCACCACCGACGAGGACATGCTGAACCTTGCATTGTGGCTCAAGGCCAATGGCTTCCGTGCCGACCAGGTTCAGGCCTTCCTGCCGTCACCGATGGCGATGGCAACCGCGATGTGGCACAGCGGTCGCAACCCGCTGAAAAAGATCACCCGCTCATCGGAGACCGTGTATTCACCCAAGGGACGGCGGCAGCGCCGCATCCACAAGGCATTCCTGCGTTACCATGACGCGAACAACTGGCCACTGCTGCGCGAGACACTGCAGGCGATGGGCCGGGCGGATCTTATAGGTAATGGCAAACGACACCTGGTGCCGAGCTTCCAACCTGCCGGCACCGGTGGGCGACCTGAAGGGGCGGGGACGCCATTGCTGCGCAGTGACGGCAAAGGCAGCTTTCGAACGCAACAGACGCACGGCCTGAAGCGCAAGTCGCCCGGTCCGCGGCGCAGACCGCGTTGACCTGAAACCAACGATGACACCCGCTCATTTCCATTCCGGCGGAGGAAGCAGACGTGCGCGTCAGTGAGTTCATGACCCGCAAGGTGGTGACCGCGGCACCGGAAGACGGGATTCGTGAGACGTTTTTCCGTATGCGCGAGGCACGCATACGTCACCTGCCAGTGCTCGATGGCGCCCAGCTCGTGGGCATGCTGAGCGACCGTGACCTGCGGCGGCCCGACTGGGTCGACGAGGCACCCGACCTTTCCCACGATTACCAGTTGGACGACAATCTTTGTGTGTCGGACCTGATGAGCCGCACACCGGTCGTGGTCCATACCTATGACGACCTCGGCACCGCCTGCAGTCTGATCAACCGGCACGGCTTTGGCGCCCTGCCGGTCATGGACAAGGGAAATCACCTGGTCGGCATCATCAGCAAGGCCGACCTGGTGCGCGCGTTCTCTGTGTTACTGAAAACACATGACGAGTAAGGCCTTCAGTAGCGCAACGTCGCCACTGCGCCGAGTGCCTGTGTGACTTCCTGCAGGGTCGGTGGTCGCAGATCCGGGAACTGCGCATAGGCCCCGTAACAGCTCATGCGCATCACCTCGGGCTGCCGGTCAGATTCCAGCCAGAAATGGTATCCCTCGTGGTAGGCTCCGCCCCCCATGCCACCGTCAAAGCCACCGGCCAGACGCAGTGCGGCGAGCTGCACCGGGCGGCGTTGCACGACCTGTTGCATTGAACCCTGTACACGGATGACGCTGAAGGTATCGGGCTGGATGGTGAACCCGTCATGGCTCACCTGCCTGATCTCGAATGCGCAATGTGGCCGGTACTGATCGTAACTGCGACTGAAGAAGCCCCCGTCACCAGCCGAAACAATACCGTCCTGCAGGAACACGCGCGCCTTGCCCGCGGCAATGGGCAGTGGGCTCCCGAGCACCAGGTCGGCTCCCTGAAGCTGACGGGTTCCCTGACCGACGGCCTCACGGATCGCGACGCTGTTGCTGCAGCCCGTCAGCGCAAGCACGGAAACCGCCACGATCAAGATTGCCCTCATCGCGCCCCCATTTTCTGTGTCGCTGCGCAAAGTATATGCTGGCACGCCGGGATGGAGACTGCGCAGCGGGATTCAGCCTCGCGCACTCGGCCTCATGGGACGGGACGGAAACATCGATTCTGACGATTTCGTCGTATGCTACAGCGATGCAGGTTCCCCCACGAAACGATATGTTCTACACGTCTCGCATTCGACTCGGCCACGCGCTTGCCGTCGGCACACTACTGCTCACTTTGACAGGGATGCACGTTGCATTGGCCGAACCGGTCCCGGTCCGCACCATGCGCCTGGCCGATCTGCTGGAGGTGCCGCAGTACAGCGCCCCGGCGACGGTGATGCCGCACAATACGCCACGGCTCGCCGCCGAGATCGACGCGCGCATTCTCGAGGTGGCAGTGGAGGTCGGCGACCCGGTGATACGCGGACAGGTGCTGGTTCGCCTTGATTGTCGCCGCAGCGATTCCGTGCTGGCGGCTGCACGCGCTGCGCTGGAGCGGACAAAGACCCAGCAGCAGTTCGCGGCGGAGCAGCTCACCCGAGCGCGTAACCTCAAAAAAAACAAGAGCATCAGCGAGGAGCTGCTGGACCAGCGGCGCACCGACCTGGCCGTTGCCGAAGCCGACCGACAATCGGCCGAAGAGGCCGTGCGCCAAGCGGCGATCGATTCGGGCCACTGCGAGATCAAGGCCCCGTTCGACGCCGTCGTCACCGAACGCCTGGCCAGCACAGGCGGATTTGCCAACCGGGGCACCGTCATTGTCGGTCTGATCGAGGCGAGTGGACAGGAGGTCAGCGCAGCCCTGCGCCACGAGCAGATCGCCGGCCTGCGGGCGGCCGAATCGATATCTTTCGACGCCAACGGCGATCAGTACCCGGTATCCGTGCGCGCCTGGCTGCCGCTGGCAGACACCGCGTCACGCACGCGCGAGGTCCGCCTGGCGTTCACCGCCGGTAGCGCGATCGCCGGCACCGCCGGCCGTATAACCTGGACAGGGCCGCATCAACTGCTGCCGGCCGATTACCTGGTGCGACGCGACGGCCGGCTTGGCCTGTTTCTGCTGGAAGGCGACCGCGCCCGCTTCGTTGCACTGCCCGAAGCCGAGGATGGACGCCCCGCACGGGTGATGCTTGATCCGGAGAGCCTGTTGATCACCGATGGCCGGCAGCGCCTGTCGGATGGCGACGAGGTGTGGACGAACACCCCGGGGGGCGGGTCTTAGTGTCCCTCTACCGTTCGCTGCTGCGCAATCATGTGCTGGCCAACCTGACTTTCGTGCTGGTGATGGTCGTTGGTGTTCTGTCGTACCTGGCATTACCGCGACAGCAGGACCCGACGATCAACTTCAACTGGATCATCATCACCACGGTTCTGCCCGGCGCCTCCGCCAGCGACGTCGAGAAAAAGGTCACTGACCCGATCGAAGACGCACTGCGCAAGGTGCAGGACGTCAAGTTCATGTCGTCCAACAGCCGCGAATCGGTCTCCAGCGTGCTGGTGCGCTTCGAGGACATCGACGAGCGTACATTCGACAAGCGCATCTCCGACCTGCGCCGGGAGATCCAGAACAAGCAGGACGAACTGCCGGACGCGGCCGAGGACTCGGAGATCCTCGAAATCACCAGTGCCAACGGCTTCCCTTCCGCCACCATTGCGGTGGTCGGCCAGGGCATGGACGAAAACCTGCGGCGCCAGGCACGCACCGTGCGCGAGGCGCTGGAGCGGCTCGACGGCGTCGACCGGGTGGATGCGATCGGGCTGCCCGACCCCGAACTGCAGGTACGCTTCGCACCGAGCACGCTGGAGAACCTGCGCCTGACGCCGGGGCAGGTCGCCGATACCGTATCCGCGTTCTTTCAGGATGTCGCCGCCGGCGATGCGCGCCTTGGCAGTCAGAACTGGCTGATCCGCCTGGTCGGTTCGGATGCGGATCCCAACGGCCTTGCCGCACGCACGATCGTCGGCGCCGGCAGCGAGATCACCCTGGGCGATGTCGCACGCATCGAGCGGGCGCGCGCCGACCCGGGCCAGCTGACCACCTACGAAGACCGGCCGGCAGTCCTGTTGGCGGTGGTCAAACAGGCCGACGTCAACACCATCGACCTGGTCGAGCGTCTCAAGGTCTACCTGGCGCAGCGCAACGGCTACGTGGACACCACCGGCGTCGAACTGGTGCTGATCGACGACCAGACGCTGACCACCCGCAATGCGATCCGCCTGATGCAGAACAACGCCCTGATCGGGCTGGTGCTGGTGCTTGTGGTGACCTGGCTGTTTCTCGGCTCGCGCATCGCCCTGCTGACCTCGATCGGTATCCCATTCGTCCTCGCCGGCACCTTCTGGGTGCTGTCGGGCACCGGCGAGACGCTCAACGTGATGGTGCTGCTCGGCGTGGTGATCGTGCTCGGGATGCTGGTCGATGATGCCGTCGTGGTGGTCGAAGGCATCTACTATCGCCTGCGCCACGGCGCCGACGCGATGACGGCCGCAATCGCGGCGCTGCGGGAGGTGGCCGCACCGGTCACCGCGGCAGTGCTCACCACGATCGCGGCATTCGGTCCGCTGATCCTGCTACCCGGCATCCTCGGCGATTTCATGCGGGTGGTGCCCACCGTGGTGATCCTGGCGCTCAGCCTGTCACTGCTCGAGGCTTTCTGGATGTTGCCGACCCACGTCGTCGCGCTCGATGTCAGCTTCAGCAATCCGTCCCGCGTGCAACGTTACCGCGAGCGCATGACACATTGGATCCAGGTACGCTATGTCCGTCTGCTGGTCAAGGCGTTGCGTCACCGCTGGCTCACCCTGACGCTGGTCGTCGGCTTGTTCGTCGGTGCCGTCGGCACATTGGCGGCGGGCCTGGTGCGTATGGATTTCTTTGCTGCCGACACCATCCGGCTGTATTACGTCAACGTCGAGATGCCGCCGGAAACACCGCTGCCACTCACGCTGGCGAAGGTCCAGGAGGTCGAGCGGATCGCGCGCGCCGATGCGCGCGACGGTGAGGTGCGTGCGATCCTCAGCTACGCGGGCAGCATGTTCACCGAGACCGAGCAGCGCCTCGGCGACCACCTGGGCCAGATCCTGGTCGGCCTGAACCCGCAGGCGCCCGGCCTGCGCTCGGTAGAGGAGATGATGGAGAGCATCCGCAGTCCGGTACTCGCCGTACCCGGCCCATTGCGTGTCTCGTTTCTGCGCCTGACCGGCGGCCCGCCAACCGCCAAGCCGATCAGCATCAAAGTACGCGGAGATGCCTACGCGGAGATTCGCGCGGCCGCCGATCAGCTCAAGGAAATCATGCGCGGCACGGCCGGACTGAAGGACATCGAGGACGATGCGGACAAGGGCCGATCCGAGCTGGTACTGGAGTTCGACACCGATGCGATCACGCGTACCGGGCTGAATCCGGGCGAGATCGGTCGCACCCTGATGCTGCTGGTCGACGGCCTGGTGGTCGCCGATATGCGTGACGCCGGTGAGAAACTCGAGGTACGGGTGCAGGCGGCCGACGCGGACTACCAGGATATCGCCGATATTCTGCAGTTCCGTATGCCGCTGCACGACGGTGGCGGCATTGCCCTCGCCGATCTCGCCAAGGTCAGCCGCAGGCAGGGCCTGGGCAATATCCGCCATTACAACTTCCGGCGTGCGATCACGGTGGAGGCGGACATCGACGAGAAACAGATCGACACCGTGACCGCGAACGCCCGGGTGCTGGAGGAATGGGAAAGATACCGTGTGCAATACCCGTCGATCGACCTCGACTTTTCCGGTGAACTCGACGACATCAAGGAGAGCCTGGACGCAATCCTGATCCTGTTCGTGTTTGGTATCGGCGTGATGTACGCGATCCTTGGCACACAGTTTCAGAGCTACTGGCAGCCGTTCATGATCCTGTCAACCATCATCATGGCGTTCACGGGTGTCACCTATGGTCTCCTGGTCTCGGGCAATCCACTGAGCCTGTACAGCCTGTATGGCGTGGTCGCCCTCGCCGGTATCGCGGTGAATGCCGCGATCGTGCTGATCTCGGCGGGCAATCAGCGCCTGGCCGCCGGCATGACGGTGCTGCATGCGACCATCTACGCCGCGCGTCGCCGAGTGATCCCGATCCTGATCACCTCGCTGACCACAATCGCCGGCCTGTTCTCGCTGGCCACCGGCCTCGGTGGCAAATCACTGGTGTGGGGCCCGGTGGCCACCGCAATTGTCTGGGGGCTGACCTTCTCGACCATCCTCACCTTGATCGTGGTCCCGCTGCTGTACCGCCTGTTCATGACCCGCAGCAAGGTGGTGCACGCGCGGCGTTCTGCAGTGGGCAAGCTACCACTGCCCCGACACTGAACTGACAACCGGACTGCCAAGACCCCGCCCCCTCGTCCAGCTACGCACCGCCCGCGGCCGACTATATTTATCGCGTAAAGCGCCATATGCGGTTGCCGGTTTCATCGAGGCGCGCACCCCGGGTGCGCTGCCAATATCACCATGAGATAAGGTGCAATGCAGAACCTGTCGGATCGATTCGGCAACTTCCTGATCACCAGCCTGGAGCTGTTCGCCGCCGCATTCATCCTGGTGATCGGGGCGATCGTGCTGTGGGCGGTGGTGGCGTACATCCTCGATGTGACGCAGACACGTCATGCGATCCGCCGAAACTACCCGGTCATCGGGCGCTTCCGCTACTTCTTCGAGCACCTCGGCGAGTTCTTTCGCCAGTATTTTTTCGCCATGGACCGCGAGGAGCTGCCGTTCAACCGCGCCGAGCGTTCCTGGGTCTATCGCGCCGCCAAGGACGTCAACAACACGGTGGCCTTCGGCTCGACGCGCGACCTGCGGCGCCCGGGCACCGTGCTGTTCGTCAACTGCCCTTTCCCGACGCTGGGGGAAGACGCCGTGCCACCGCGACCGGTGACCATCGGACCGGGCTGCCGCACCCCCTACACCACCGCATCACTGTTCAACATCTCGGGCATGAGCTACGGGGCGATCTCCAAACCGGCGGTACAGGCACTGTCCAGCGGGGCACGCAAGGCCGGCTGCTGGCTGAACACCGGCGAGGGAGGGCTGTCGCCCTATCACCTGGAGGGTGGCTGTGACATCGTGTTTCAGATCGGCACCGCCAAAAACGGCGTGCGCGATATCGAAGGCAACCTCAATGACGACCGCCTGCGCGAGATCGCCGCCCACCCGCAGGTGAAGATGTTCGAGATCAAGATGAGCCAGGGGGCCAAGCCGGGCAAGGGCGGCATTCTGCCGGGGGCCAAGGTCACCGAAGAACTGGCACGGATCCGCGGGGTCAAGGTGGGTGAGGCGGCGATCAGTCCGAATCGTCACCCCGACATCCGCAACAACGGCGACCTGCTCGACATGATCGGCCGCGTACGCGAGGTCGGCGGCAGGCCCACCGGCTTCAAGACAGTGATCGGCTCACCCGCCATGCTCGACGACCTGTTCTCGGAGATCTGTCGCCGCGGATCCGACGCCGCACCGGACTTTATCGTCGTCGACGGAGCCGAAGGCGGCACCGGCGCGGCACCGATGCCACTGATCGATGCGGTCGGGCTGCCACTGCGCGAGAGCCTGCCGATGGTGGTCGACAAACTGGTCGAATACGGCTTGCGCGAACGTATCAAGGTCATCGCTTCGGGCAAACTGATCAGCCCCGAGGATGTCGCCTGGGCGCTGTGCATGGGCGCCGACTTCGTCACCAGCGCACGTGGCTTCATGTTTGCGCTCGGCTGCATCCAGGCCCTGCAATGCAACAGGAACACATGCCCTACCGGCATCACCACGCACGATGTCAAGCTGCAACGCGGCCTCTACCCGCCGGAAAAGGCCGGGCGCGTCGCCGCCTATGTGCGCAACATGGTCAACGAGGTGGGTATCATCGCGCACGCCTGCGGGGTGCGTTCACCCAGCGAGCTCAATCGCAGCCATGCACGGATTGTCCAGGACAACGGGCTGTCGATAGGCCTGCACCAACTGCACCCGACCCCGCGGGCGCGCGCCGATGGCTGCCCGCCGGCCACGCCGCAACAGGGTTAGGCTGAGGTGCCAATCAGTCACACCATCATGATGCTCGCCGGGATGTTGATCCTGGCATTGATGCTACGTCCACTGGCGGAACGTTGGCGGATCCCATTTGCCGCATTGCTGGTGCTTACCGGCTTTCTTGGGTCGGAGATCCTGCTCGCCGCCGACCTTGACACCGGGGTGCGCTACCAGTCGTTTCACGACCTCATCTACTACGTCTTCCTGCCGCTGCTGGTGTTCGAGGCGGCGTTCAAGATCGACGCCGTGCTGCTGCGGCGCAACCTGTTCGTGATCCTTCTGCTGTCCATCCCTGTGCTGCTGCTGTCGACGACGATCACCGCATTACTCGTCTACCTCGGCATAGGCCACCCCGAAGGCTTCCCATGGATCGCCGCCCTGCTGACAGGAGCGGTGCTCGCCGCCACCGATGCCTCACCGATCACCAGCCGTTTTCCGCGGCTGGGCGTGCCGCGCCGCTTGCGTTTGCTGATGGAGGGCGAAGACCTGTTCAACGACGCAACGGCCATCGTGATCTTCGGTATCTTCATGTATGTCGCGATGCACCCGGCAGAGGACATCTCATTTGCCGACGCCGCGCTGGCGTTTCTCGCGGTGTTCTTCGGCGGCATATTCATCGGGCTGTTGGTCGGGCTCGGCTTCCTGCTGCTGTCGCGGCTGTTCGACGACTCGATTCAGCAGGCGCTGGTCACCCTGATCTCAGCCTATACCGCCTACCTGATCGCCAACGAGGTACTGCAGGTCTCCGGAGTCATGGCGGTACTGGTGACCGGTTTGATCATGGGGCGTGTGATACACAACGACTTCCAGGACGAGCGCGGCAGTTTCGTCGACACCTTCTGGAGCTTCAACGTCTATGTGGCAGAGGCGCTGGTATTCCTGCTGATGGGCGTCACAGTGACCCTGGGGATGTTCGAGGAGCGTTGGCTGGCGATGCTGATCGGCATCATTGCGATACTCGCCGCGCGCGCGGTCGGGGTGTTCGGCACCGTCCCTTTGATCAACCGTCTTCCCTGGGTGGAGCCTGTCCCGCTGGACTTTCAGCAGGTCCTGGTCACTGGCAGTCTGCGCGGCGCCGTGGTCCTTGCCCTGTGCCTTTCGCTGCCACTGGAACTTTCGTACTGGTGGACGATCCAGTCGATCGCCTTCGGGGTGGTAATCTTCAGCCTGTTCGTGCAAGCCCCGTTGGTGGAGCCTCTGCTGCGACGCAGCAGCCTGATCGGGCGCGAGTAATCGGCGTCATGTGCCATGCCGTTTCCTGCCAAAACGGCGGCGAGCTGGTGATGGGATCGCCGAGAGGTCGCGACTCCTACGAGTCGGCGTTCGGCTCCGACGGCTTATCAGTTTCCGATATGCCCGGCGCCGGATCTTTCTGTTCGTCCTTGAGCCGGCGGTAGACCTCGGCCCCCTTGCGGCGTTGCGCCTTCAGCACGTCGATCTTCTGCTGCAGGCGCTCACGCGCAGGTTTGCTCCGCGTGTGCTTGAGCTTGTCTTCCAGGTCTTCCTGCTTCTGTTTGAGCGCCTTGACCGTCTTGCGCAGCTTCTTGAGCTTCGTCTCTTCAGGCGGGCGTTGCAGCAACTTCTGCACCCTGGCGATCAGTTTCATTGTTTTCATTGCGACGCTTCTCCTTTGACTTCAGTTGGTGTTCTGTCATGGAGATGATCGACCACCTGTTCGACCTCCTCGGGGGTCAGCGACAGCTCCGGCATACCCACGTCGGCTTTTTCCGACGCGGCCAGCAGACCTTCCGCCATGCTCAGCAGACGCATCATGATCTCGTTGACGTATCGGCTGTCATTCATCAGCGAGGTCGCCATCTGTGCAGAGATGGCGCCATCGCGGATCAACGAATCGACAACCTTGTGACTGACCCGGTAGCTGTCTGCAATCTCCACTCTAATCGCATCGAGTGACAGCAGCACGACAGTGTCCTGGTCTTCGGCACGCAGCGCCGCCAGGTCGCGCAGGAGCTCGCCGATACGCACCCGGAATCTGTTGTATTCCCTGCGAATCGCGGCATTGGGCGAGCGCGTATAGCGAACCAGGTTCTTGCGCAGGTGCTTGGTCGATTTGATCGCGGCCACGATATCGACACTGGCCTGCCACAGCCCCTGCATCTTGGCCGCCTTGTCCTCGGGCATTCTTGCCGCCGATCGCGTGTAGAACAGCATGTTCGCGCTATACAGGTCTTTGATCATCAGCTCGTACTGCTGATCGATATCGACCTCGATCACCTCGCCGCGTGGCTCCAGCAACTCGTTGAGGTCCTTGTCGGAGTTGATTTCGGAGCGTCTCAGGTTGACGCCGTGCGCGATTATCGAGAACGCGTTGTTGAACAGATGCTGGGTCTCGCGCCGCAGTGCCGTCAGCGCCACCTCGGGAAACTCGAGCGAGGCGTCGTTCAGGTAACGCGGCATATCGTGTGTCCGCCGCTCTCCCTTGAGTATGCGTGTCAATAGAATCACCAGGCGGCCGATCAACGGGGTGAAGATCAGGATGCCGATGCCGTTGAAAAGAGTGTGAAAGACCGCCAGCTTGAGGGTGTAGTCGTCGGACGGTATACCCACTGCCTGACTCACGGCATCGACGGCACGCACGAAATAATCGATAAGCACAAGGGCGACCAGACCGGTTCCGAGGTTGAAGATCAGGTGAGCGCCTGCGAGGCGTTTGCCGTCAACTGTCGCGTTCAATGCGCCCAGCACTGCAGTAACCGTTGTGCCGACGTTGGCACCGATCGCCAGTGCGAGCGCGTTCTCGTAGGTGATCTGCCCCGCACCCAGCGCGGTGATGATCAGCACCAGGGTTGCGTGACTGGACTGCATGATCACCGTCGCGAGCGCCCCGAACAGGCTGTACAGCAACAACCCGGCCACACCTCCCAGCGCATAGCGGGTCAGATCAAGGTGATCCGCAAAGCCGGCGAAGCCCTCCTTCATGTAGTGAATGCCGAGAAACAGGAAGCCCAGGCCGGCCAGGATCCATCCAGCCCCTTTCAGGCCACGATGCCTCTGGAATATCAACAGCACGCCGAACACCAGCATCGGCAGCGCATAGGCCGACAGGTTCACCTTCAAGCCGAACCCGGCAACGATCCAGGCACCGGTCGTGGTACCGAGATTGGCACCGAAGATGATGCCGATACCCTCCGCCAGACCGATCAGGCCGGCACTGAGGAAGCTGATGGTGATCACCGAAACCAGGGAAGAGGACTGCATCACCGTGGTCGTCAGGATACCGAATGTCAGGCTCTTCCAGGTCTTGTCCGTACTTGCGCGCAACAGGCTTTCCAGAGTGCCGCCCGAGAAGGCGCGAAAACCCTCTTCCATGCACAACATACCGAACAGGAAAATCGCGACGCCGGCGGCGATGTCCTTGAACGTCGGACTGACCCAGAACCCGTAGGCCAGGGTCAGGAACATCACCGGAAGGATCAACCGCCGGTACATGATTTCACATGCCGGACACGGCGGGGGTAGAAGGCGGGGTACAGCTCAGACGCACGCGCATGGCAGAAAAAGCGGCCACAGGCGGCTTTTTTGGTATCGGTCGCCCCACGGGGCGGGCGGAATCGCCCGTCCCCGAGGTCATGCTCAGTCGGGGAGCTTATCGTAGTACTCGGCGTGGTGGCGCAACTGCTTCGACAGATCAGCAACACGATCGGCGGCGTGCTCGAGCTGCTCCAGCACAGCGGTGCTTATCGCAGCCTCTATCAGCATCGCCAGCTCGTTACGCTGTTCTTCATTAATACGTGACCTGGCATCGGTATCGAGCAGGTCCATGAAGGCGGTAGCAACCTGTTCCGCATGTTTTTCGTAGTGTTCGCTCATTGTCTTTCCTGAAGTGATGCTGTCCCGGCGCTCAACCCAGCTGGGTGTGCTCGCCATCCTCGTAGATATCGGCGGCCGAACCGACGATCAGCGGATCGGGCGCACAGGCGATCTTTTCGTCCTTGTTGGCATAGGGGATCGAATGCAACAGATGCCGGATCGCGTTGATGCGCGCGCGCTTCTTGTCGTCGGATTTGATAACCGTCCACGGTGCGTCGGCGGTATCGGTGTGGAAGAACATTGCCTCCTTGGCCTTGGTGTAGTCATCCCATTTGTCCAGCGAGGCCAGATCGATGGGGCTCAGCTTCCACTGTTTGAGCGGATCGTGTTCGCGCGATTTGAAGCGCCTCAGCTGCTCACCGCGGCTGACCGAGAACCAAAGCTTGAACAGGCGGATCCCGCTGCGTACCAGCATGCGTTCCAGCTCCGGCGTCTGACGCAGGAACTCGAGGTAGTCATTGGATGAACAGAATCCCATCACACGTTCGACACCGGCGCGGTTATACCAGGAACGGTCGAACAGAACGATCTCACCGGCGCTGGGCAGGTGCTGGATGTAGCGCTGGAAATACCACTGCCCCGCTTCCTGTGGCGAGGGTTTCTCCAGTGCCACAATGCGTGCACCACGTGGGTTGAGATGCTCCATGGTGCGCTTGATCGTCCCCCCCTTACCGGCAGCGTCCCGACCCTCGAACAGGATCAGAATGCGCTCCCCGGTATCGCGCACCCAGCTTTGCAGCTTCAGCAGTTCGATCTGCAGCTCGAACTTGAAGGCCTCGTAGTCGGCCCGCCCCAGCTTGGTACTGTACGGGTAGATGTTCCTGCGGAAGAGTTCGCGCCGTGCGTGTTTGTCCAGCTTGCTGAGGTCGCCGTCAAACACCTGCCCCGCAGGCAGCTTTTCCTCAGTATCGGAATCGTTTGCGCTTTGTATCTTGGCTACTTTTTCATCCATCGCTCTTCCCCGGTAACGTCAACCAAACGACCATTCTGAGCCCGGGGGGACTCTCCCGGGTTGACGGGCATCAAACGGCGACAGATCCAAAAACTTAACGTCCGGGCCTGAACAGGCCGCCAAGACCCATATCGTCCAGCGCTCCCTCCATGAAGCGACGCACCTGCAGGGCGTCTTCCATACGCAGGGCCGCGTGCAACAACTGCCGCGCGCGCGACACGCTGAAACTGCGCACCACCCATTTGACCTTCATCAGACTGCCGGCACTCATGCTCAGACTGTCGACGCCCAGCCCCATCAGCAGGATGGTCGCCATCGGGTTGCCGGCCAGCTCGCCACAGACGCCCACAGGGCGGCGGAAGGTGCGCGCCCCACGCACCACCTGGTCCAGCGCGCGCAACACCGCAGGGTGCAGATCGTCGTACAGGTCGGCGACCCGCGAATTGTTGCGGTCCACCGCCAGCAGGTACTGCGTGAGGTCGTTGGTGCCGACCGAGACAAAGTCGACGCGCCTCGCCAACTCCTCGATCATGTAGACCGCAGAAGGTACCTCGATCATCACCCCGATGTTGGGCATGGATACCGCATACCCCTCCTCCAGCAACTCGTCGTGGGCACGCTTGATCAGCATCTTCAGCTCATCCACCTCGGTGACACCGCTGATCATCGGCAGCATGATCTGCAGGTTGTCGAGGTCCACCGCCGCACGCAGCATCGCGCGCACCTGGGTCAGAAAGATCTCCGGGTGCGCCAGCGAGATGCGCACACCACGCCAACCGAGAAACGGGTTCTGTTCGACGATCGGAAAGTAAGGCAGCGGCTTGTCGCCACCGATATCGAGCGTGCGCAGGATCACCGGCCGCGGGGAGAAGGCCTCCAGTACACGCCGGTAGTTCATCACCTGCACGGACTCGGCCGGGAATCGGTCGCGCACCATGAACGGCAGCTCGGTGCGATACAGCCCGATGCCCGCGCAGTCCTCGTGATTCGCATTGCCGGTCTCGTTGATCAGGCCGGTGTTGAGGTAAAGCGGGAAGGCGATCCCGTCGGTCGATTCCGCCGGCAGGCCACGCACACTCTCAGCCTCGGCGGTCAGCTCCCGCTCTTCCTCGGCCAGGCGTTCGTACTCACTGCGGACTGACGGTGTCGGGGACGGATACACGCGCCCGCGGTAGCCATCGATGATCAACTCACGGTTTTCCATGCGGCTGACCGGCAGATCCGTCACACCCATCACCGCGGGTACGCCCATCGCGCGTGCCAGGATGGCGACATGCGAGGAGCTCGAACCGGTCGATGAAACAACACCCACGAGGCATTGCGGCGGCACTTCGGCAAGCTGCACCGCGCTCACCTCTTCCCCGACCAGGATGGTATCGGATGGGTAGTCGATCTCGCGCCTGCCGTCGCTCTGCAGGTGCGTCAGGATACGGCGTCCAAGATCCCGTATGTCCGAGGCCCGCTCGCGCAGATAGACGTCCTCCATACCTTCGAACACCTGCGCATGCACGTGAATACTCTGGCGCAAGGCGCCCGGCGCCCACTGCCCCTGACGGATCAGCTCGACCGTCTCGGTCACCAGGGTGTCGCCGCCGAGCATCAGCAGCAACGCGTCGAACAGCGCATTGTCTTCTGCCGGGATCTCAGCGCTGAGGCGCTGCTTCAATGCGCGCAGGTCATCTTCAACCGCCGCCACCGCCGCGCGAAACGACGCACACTCGGCTTCGACATCCTCCGCTGCACGGTCCGGAACAGCGTCCAGATCGGCCAGGCGATAGGCGACCACGCCGTGGCCAATGGAAACACCGGTGCTGCCCGGCCGCCCCTCCAGGTAGCGGGCGACCCGCGACGGCGTGGTCAAGGCGTCCAGTTCACCGCTGGCCTGGGCATAGGTGATGGCACCCGCCAGCTGTGCGGCGAGGGTGAACAGGAAGGTCACCTCGTCATCGATGAACGCTCGCTTCGCCTGCTGGCGCACCACCAGCACGCCGAGCACCTTGCGGTTCTGGATGATGGGTACACCGAGAAAGCCCCGGTACTGTGTCTCACCGGTCTCTGTGATACGCAGGTAGCGCGGATGCGACGGCGCATCACTGATGTTGAGCGGCTCGGCGCGTTCGGCAACCAGGCCGACCAGGCCGCGGCCAAGCGGTAGTGCCACCTTGCCGACCGCCTCCTGACGCAGACCATCGGTGGCGGCCAGGATGTGCGCCCGGGCATCCGGGTCAGTCAGGTACACCGAACACACATCGCATTCGATCGCCTGCTTGACCAGGGTCACGATCAGGCTCAACGCCTTTTCCAGGTCCGGTGCGGCGTTGACCTCTTTGACGATGCGGTGAAGTGTCTCGAGCATGATCCCTATGACCGGTTTGGGTGCAGCGCGATGCGCACCGGGTGGTACGCCAGCGATTGAGTCAGATCGGGGCGTTGGTCAACGCCGATTCTGGCGCAAGAAGTTGTTCTGCGGTCGCGCGGGGATCCCCTCCGGAAACAACAAGGGGGCCAGCTCCTCGAGCGCACGCTCGTAAACCCGGCGTTTGAAATAGATCACCTCGCGCACCGGTTGCCAGTATTTCACCCAGCGCCAGTTGTCGAACTCGGGCTTCGGACAGGAGTCGAGACAGAACTCGCTCTCGCGGCAACGCACGCGCAACAGGAACCAGCGCTGCTTCTGGCCGATGCACACCGGATGCGAATGTCGGCGGATAAACCGCTTTGGCAGTCGATAGCGCAACCAGCGATGCGTCGACCCGAGCAGGTCGACATGCTCGGGCAACAGACCGACCTCTTCCTGCAACTCGCGATACATCGCCTGCTCCGGAGTCTCGTCGGCCTGAATCCCGCCTTGCGGGAACTGCCAGGCATCCTGCCCCACACGACGACCCCAGAAAAGGCGGTTTTCGTCATTGCAGAGAATGATCCCCACATTTGGCCGGAAACCGTCGGCGTCTATCACAATTGGAACCGATTTAAGTTTTTACAATGATTGGATTTTTTCACAGCGCAGGCAGGTGCCGCAAGCACGGCCTGACCATAAGCTATTGCTTATAAAAGAATTACTGTATAGTCGGCGATCGCCAAAACCCGCGGGAACCCTGCGCTCACATGCCTCTCGCCATCTTCGATCTGGACAATACCCTGCTCGCCGGCGACTCCGACTACCTGTGGGGTCAGTTCCTCGGCGAGATCGGCGTGGTCGACCCTGTCAGCTATCAACGCGAGAACGACCGCTTTTTCGAGGACTACCGCGAAGGGCGCCTGGACATCATGGCATTCCTGACGTTCTCACTGCGGCCGCTGGCCCAAAATACCCGCGCCGACCTCGATGCATGGCACCAACGCTTCATGCGCGAAAAGATCGAACCCCTGATCACCGCCGGCGCGACCGAACTGGTCGAGCGACACCGTGCCGCCGGCGACACCCTGATGATCATCACCGCGACCAACGCCTTCGTAACCGCACCAATCGCCCGGCGTCTCGGCATACCGCACCTGATCGCCACCGAGCCCGAGCAGCAGGGGGGCAACTTCACCGGCCGAGTTGCCGGCACCCCCAGTTTCCGCGAGGGCAAGGTCAGCCGCCTGCAGTCGTGGCTGTCGGAACACGATGCGTCGCTCGACGGCGCCTGGTTCTACAGCGACTCGCACAACGACCTGCCACTGCTCGAACGCGTCACTCACCCGGTCGCCGTCGATCCGGACCCGGTGCTTGCCGATCATGCCGCCACGCACGGCTGGCCTGTCATCAGCCTGCTGGACGAGGACAAGCCGATACAGCATCGCCACCCCTGAGCGGGTGACGGTATTGAGCCTGAGACGCCACACCCCGCTGCTGACGCTGAGCCTGACATTGGCGATAGCAAGCCTCGCGCTGGCGCTGCGCCTGGGCAGCACGGATATCCCGTCGGCCGAGGTCTGGGCACATGTCATCGCCGATGACGGCAGCATCAACGATCGGATCATCGACCAATTGCGCCTGCCGCGCGCGCTGACGGCATTCGCGGTCGGCGGACTGCTGGCACTGGCCGGCGCGCTGATCCAGGTGCTGCTGCGCAACCCGCTCGGCGATCCCTATGTGCTGGGGGTGTCCGGCGGCGCGTCGACCGCGGTGCTGAGCGCCATGCTGCTGGGCGCGCCAGTCTTCTGGTATGCCCCTGCCGCTGGCGCCGGCGCGCTGCTCAGCACGCTACTGGTTTTCGGCCTGGCGCGCAGTGGCGAAGACTGGCGCAGCGAGCGTCTGCTGCTGACCGGGATCGTGGTCGCCGCCGGCTGGTCGGCACTGATCAGCTTCGTCCTGAGCATCAGCCCGGCCGCCCGGCTGCCCGGGATGCTGTTCTGGCTGATGGGCGACCTGGCCGATGCCGACCGACCCGGTCTGCCGTTCATCGTACTCGGCGCCGCATTGCTCTACTGCCTGCTACGTGCCCGCGATCTCAATATTGCGACCCAGGGGCTGCTGCAGGCGGCCGCGCTCGGCGTGAATACGGGCCGGCTGCGCCTCGAGCTGTACTTCATCAGTGCCGTGCTGACCGCAGTCGCGGTGACCGCCGCCGGCGCGGTGGGCTTCGTCGGTCTGGTGACGCCGCACCTGGTGCGCCGCGCCGGTGGCCGCGATCACCGCGTGCTGCTGCCCGCCTCGGTGCTGCTCGGTGGCAGTCTGCTGGTGTTCGCCGACACCCTGGCCCGCACCCTGGTCAGCCCGATGCAACTGCCGGTCGGCGTGCTGACCGCATTGATTGGCGTGCCGGTGTTTCTGTTCCTGTTGCGACGGCGGAGCGTCGCGTGAGCAGCCTGCTGCAGGTACGCCAGCTGTCGGTGGCCATCGGCGGGCACCCGGTGTGTGAGGGCCTGGACCTCGACATCGATCCGGGCCAGTCCTGGGCCCTGCTCGGACGCAACGGCGCCGGAAAGACCACACTGATTCACCACCTCGCGGGCCTGCGCAGCGGGCACACCGGGCGCATCCTGTTGGCCGGTCAGGATATCGCCGCGCTGGCGCCGCGGGCTCGCGCCCGGCAGATCGGCATACTGCTGCAGCACAGTAACGCCGGCTTCGGTGCCAGCGTGCTCGACACCGTGCTCAGCGGACGGCATCCACATCTCCCGGCACTCGCCTGGGAGGGAGCGCAGGATCTGGCGATTGCACACAGCTGCATGGATGCACTCGGACTGCGCGAATTCGCCGAGCGCTCGCTGGAGACCCTGTCAGGCGGCGAGTTGCGCCGGGTGGAGATCGCACGCCTGCTGGCCCAGCAGACCGGGGTCACCTTGCTCGACGAACCGATGAACCATCTCGATCTGGGCCATCAGGCAGCGGCGCTGCGGGCACTGCGCGAGGCCTGCGTCACGCCCGACCGCTGCATGCTGATGGTGCTTCATGACCTCAATCTCGCCTACCACGCCTGCGACCACTGGCTGATTCTCAATGCCGATGGCAGCTGGCAGGCCGGCAGACGCGACGACCTAGCCGAGCAGCGCATACTGGGCGCCGCGTTCGGCCATCCGATCCAGCGTATCGACGGTGCTGCCGGTCCGCTGTTCCTCGCGCGCCTGTAATGACGCCAGCTGCTAACATGCCGGACATGACCAAGTCCCGCGACCGTACCAATGTCTATATTCTGCTGCTGGCCATCCTGGTGGCGGCGATCGCCGGCTATTACCTGCCGACCAAGCGGCCCGAAACCGGGGCCTCGATGACGCCGAAGGAATACATCGAACTGGTTGAAAAGAAAAAGGCACAGCGTCTCAAGTACGCTGCCGAGGAAAAGGCGGCCGAGGATGCGGCAGCGCCGCCCCGGCAATAGGCTCAGACGGTGTCGTCAGGCCGGTGGCACAATGGCTGCGCATCCGGATGTTCGACCGCATCGACGATCGCGTTGACCAGGTCACCCAGCTCCTGCGGTGTCAGTACCTCCATCACTTTACCGAGCAATAGCGGATCCACCCGCGCATACACGCACTCCCCCGATTCCAGGTTGAGCACCACACCGGCCGCGTGATGACCGGCATCCGGGGCACCCGCCTCGAAGATGGCCTGGTCGAGCGCCATCATCTCTTCGTAGTACGCCTCGATCTCGTCCAACAGCCGGTCGGCCGTGTCGTCCGGGATCGCGACGCCAAAGGTCTCGTCATCCTGCGTCTCGATCGCAGCAACCCCGCGCGCCACAAGAAAGTCGACAAATCGCTGACGCGGACCCGGGTTGAAGAAGACGAAATCAAGCATGTAATTTTCCATGAACCGGCTGCCGGGCGGCAGCACCTGCCCCCACCAATCGTGCGCATTAGGCCGTGATTTCCTGATCCGGGTCAATTGATCACCAGTTTGCCAACAGTCAGTAATGCAGTTTTGTTAATACTGGTGGCGACGAAACTTTCGGGGCATTCGGCTGCCCCGGGAAGAAGGGAACATGGATACATCGGAGATTGCCAAACTGCGCAATGCGGTACGGCAGCACGTGAGCGCATCACGCGAGCAGCGGTTTTGTTACCGCGCGCTATGCGTGCTGCTGATCGCCGAAGGACACAGGCCCAATCAGGTTGCCGAGTGGCTCGGCGAACATACCCGCACCCTCGAACGCTGGCGCAAACGATTCGTCGACAACGGCCTCGAAGGCCTGATGGACGAAACCAGTCCCGGCCGTCCGCCCAAGCTGTCGAGCGAGGAATGGAAGCGCCTGCAGGTGGATCTGGGGCAGTCGCCCTTGAACCTGGGCCTGGAAGGCAGGAAATGGCAGGGCAAGCTCCTGCAGGCTCATCTGGCCAACCGGTACGGGATCGAGTTCAGCCTCCGACAATGCCAGCGCCTGCTGAAACAGTACCGGCAGCGCCCCTCGCCCCCTGGTTACAAGAACACCACTGGCCATAGCTATACTCCTGCTGCCGGACGCGTGGGATCGGAGTAGAATATAAGCGAAAGCTGATTCGTGAGGTTGCCTGCCGAAGTGGCTGTGTATCGCTCGAACGTTCTGATTGCCGCCGCGGCGGGGCACGAGACTCGAAACTTGAATGATTAACCGGAGGGACTATTGATGAACAAAACTCGCAAACTCTTGCTGTCCGGCCTGGTCGGCGCAGCTGCCGTCCTCGCCACCACCAGCGCCAGCGCCTTCTGGGGCTTTGGCGGCCCATTCAACTGGGGCGGCTGGAACAACGGTTGGGGTAACGGCTGGGGCAACGGTTGGGGTAATGGCTGGGGCAACAACTGGGGCGGCAGCCCGTGGGGCTGGGGTGGTGGTTATCCCGGCTACGGCTGGGGCGGCGGTTACCCGGGTTACGGCGGCTGGGGTGGCTACCCCGGCTACGGCGGCTGGGGCGGTGGCTACCCATATTACGGTGGCTACGGTTATGCACCCTACAGCGGCGCTTACACCTACCCGAGCACCACGACCACCAGCAAATCGGCCAAGGCCGCACCCAAAGCCGACAAGAAGTAATCGACCCCGTGTCGATCACGAAGCGCGCCTGCGGGCGCGCTTTTTCGTTTCCGACTCCGAGATTCGCCGTTCGCTCCATCCGCCCGCATAATCCAGACACCAACCTGCAACGGATCGCTGGATCATGAAAGGTGCCGTGGCCGCCGGCCATCCCAAGACCGCCGAAGCGGCGATGCGCATGTACGAACTGGGCGGCAACGCCTTTGACGCCGCGCTGGCCGCGACCGCTGCCGCCTGCGTCGTCGAACCGGTGCTCACATCGCTCGGTGGCGGCGGCTTTCTGCTGGCAAGACGACAGGGCCAGTCGCCGGTGTTGTACGACTTCTTTGTGCAGACGCCACGCCAGCGTCGTGCCGCGGCAGAATGCGATTTCTACCCGGTGATCGCGGACTTCGGCACGGCGCAGCAGGAATTTCATATCGGTGCCGGTGCCATCGCGACGCCCGGAACCGTGCGTGGCCTGGTGTCCACGCAGCGAGCGCTGGGCACACTGCCGCTGCACGAGATCCTTGCACCAGCGATCGAGTACGCCTCGCAGGGTGTGGAGATCAATGCGTTGCAGGCCTACATCTTTGGCATCGTGGCGCCGATTTACCGCGCGACACCGGCAGCGGCAGCCCTGTACTCGGGCGAGGCACTTCAGGGTGAAGGCACGCTGTTTCATCAGCCTGCACTCGCCAGCACGCTGGACTGGCTCGCCAACGAGGGCGACGCGCCGTTTTACCTTGGCGAACTGGCCGACAGACTGGTGTCGCTCTGCCAGGACCACGGTGGACACCTTTCACACCACGACCTGGCCAACTACCGCGTGATCGAACGCCCCCCTCTGCATTGCCGCTACCACGGCTACGATGTTGCGACCAATCCGGCGCCTTCGTCCGGCGGCACCCTGATCAGTTTTGCCCTGACAGCACTGCAGGGCCAGGACCTGGCCCAGTCCGGGTTCGGCACGGCGCGGCACCTCAAGACCCTCGGCTGAGTCATGGCCCATACCAACGTCGCGAGACAGGACGGGATGCTTGCACGGTCCGAGCACCACAGGCAGTTGTTGGACCAGTATCGTGCCGCCGTGCAGGGACACCCGGTCAACAACCGCGGCACCACCCACATCAGTACCATCGACAGCGCCGGAAACAGCGCCGCGCTGACATTGTCGAACGGCGAAGGCAGCGGTCACCTGTTGCCGGACAGCGGCATCATGCTCAACAACATGCTCGGCGAGGAGGACCTCAACCCGGCCGGCTTCAATCGCTGGCCGTGCGACGTGCGGGTCAGCTCGATGATGGCGCCGACCCTGGCCGAGGCGAAAGGACAACTGATCGCGATCGGCTCCGGCGGCTCAAACCGCCTGCGCAGCGCGATCCTCCAGACCCTGGTCAACATGATCGACTTCGACATGACGGCGCAACAGGCGGTCGAGGCGCCGCGCATCCACTTCGAACGCGACCGTCTGGACATCGAACCCGACCTGGCCGACGACGCGTTGCGGGCGCTGTATGCCGACTTCCCGAACCATCGGATCTGGGATTCCCCCAACCTGTTCTTCGGCGGCACTCACACCGTGTGTTGGGACGGCAGGCGATTCAGCGGTGCCGGCGACCCGCGCCGCGGTGGTGTGTTCGCCTGCAGCGGCGGTGCCGGCTAAGATTTTGTTGGCCGCGGCCGCTAGAACGAAGGGACGACAAAACCCGTGTCCTTTCACCCTACCGACTGCGACGGATGCCGCTGGTGATCCACAACAAGCGACCCACACTCAGCTACAAGACTTCGCGTAAGGTCACGATACCGGTCGCAGAGCTGCGGCTGGGCATGTATGTCGCAGAACTTGACCGTCCCTGGGAAGAAACTCCGTTCCTGTTTCAGGGCTTCACCATCGAGACCGAGCACGACATCGGGGTCATCCGCGAATACTGCGAGCAGGTGACGGTCGATATCGAAAGCTCGGTCGACTTCCAGATTCAGCCCACTGCACGCGCAGGCAGACAGGCCGGCACCACCGGCCGAACCACCGCCGTCAGCAAACGCTCGGAAAATGTCGAGCGTGCACTCAGCCGTGCACAACGCACCCATGCGGACTCGAGCAGGCTGATCCGCACCATCATGGACGACGTGCGCCTGGGCAAGAGCGTGGACACCCCGGCGGCGCGTGCCGCCGTCACCGAATGTGTCGACAGCGTGATCGCCAACCCGGATGCGATGACCCTGTTGAGCCGGATCCGCGAAAAGGACGAATACACCTCCCAGCATTCACTGAGTGTCTCGATCCTGACTGTGGCGCTGGGGCGGCAGCTGGGAATGCAGCGCGAGGAACTGATCGACCTGGGCATCTGCGGCCTGCTGCACGACGTCGGCAAGGTCCTGACCCCTGACGAGGTGCTGACAAAGCCGGGGCGCCTTACGGTCGAGGAAATGGAGATCATGAAGGAACACACGACACACGGGCGAAACATCCTGATGTCGAGCAGCGGCGCTCCGCTGAAGGCCCTGGACGTGGCCCATTCACACCATGAACGCTTCAACGGTTCGGGCTACCCGCGTGGACTTGTCGAGTCCCAGATCACCCATTACTCACGCCTGGTGGCGATCACCGACACCTTCGATGCGATCACCACCGACCGCGTATACGACAACGCCCGCACCAACATGGATGCG
The DNA here is from genome assembly GCA_024235315.1 of Chromatiaceae bacterium. Classification (GTDB taxonomy): domain Bacteria; phylum Pseudomonadota; class Gammaproteobacteria; order Chromatiales; family Chromatiaceae; genus Thiosocius. Next base: position 45,051 of record JACKMP010000008.1, read on the forward strand.
TTCCGCGTGCTCAGCAAGGGGCGCAAGACGCACTGGGACCCGATGCTGGTGATCCGTTTCGTCGAGGCCATCGGCATCTACCCTGCCGGTACCGCGGTGGAGCTGAGCAACGAGATGATCGGCATCGTGATCGAGACCCATCCGACACAGAAGCTGCGGCCCAAGATACTGCTCACCCATACCCCGAACGGCCCGCTCAAACCACCTATGGTCCTCGACATGTCGACCCGCCTGACCGATGAGCGCGGCACCAGACTGGAGGTAAGGCGCGTATTGCCCCCGGCGGTCGCGGGCATCAGCCTGCACAGCCTGCGTAATGCGGGCCTTCTCGACAACCTTGCCAGCCTCCCCGAGTTCGGGCGTGCCACGCCATCCTTGTAGACTGCCCTCAGAGCACCCGGTGCCCACGGAACCGGCCGACCCCAAGCACTTCGGCGTTCTGTCGCCAGAGATTGCGTGCCTGACGCTGCAGCGGCACGCCGAGACGCAGACCGAGCGCCTGTGCATCGGCAAAAAAGTCATCGCGCCTCAGCGTTGGTAGTCCGCCATTGAACCCGAAGGTGAGGATGTTGCCACCCTGTACATGCAACTGAATCAGCCGGCCTTCAAAGACCTCGTGCAGCGCACCGAGGGCCTGGCGATTGCGCTGATACTCGCTGGCCCACTGGTTGACCACCAATACGCCGCTTTCTGATAGTCGTGCACGACACAGGGCGAGAAAATCAGTGGCAAGCTGGCGGGGGTGCATCCCCTCTGCGAGGTACAGATCGGCAAGGATCAGGTCCCGGCCGCCACTGTCGCCTTCGAGGAACACATCGGCCTCGGCACAGATCACGCCGAAACGCGCACCCTTCGGCAGGTCGAAATAGCGCTTTGCCACGTCGATCACCGCGGCACGGCGTTCGACGCCAAGAATCCGCAGACGCCGGTCGGCAGCCCGCATCGCGCGGGCGAGACTGCCACCACCGAGCCCGAGCAGCACCACATCGCGGGGTTCGGGGTGCAGCAGCAGCGCCAGCATCATCGCCTGGGTATACACGTGTTGCAGCTGCGCCGGGTTGACTGGGTCGAAGCAGCTCTGCTCCACCGCATTACCGAAGGTCAGGTACCGAAAACGCCGATCCTCGTAGACGTGGATCTCACCGTCGGCGTCGGTGGTGCGGTATACGAGGTCTCCCAGCTCTGACACGATTCCCGGTGTGCACAAAAAAAACAAAGGCCGGTGCACCGTGCACCGGCCTGTGTCAATCGGTCAAGTCACGGCAATCATCAATCCACCAGCTCGCCCTCGATCACCGCGCCCTGGTCATCGGTATCCACGTTGCTGCCGCGTGAGAATGTCAGACCCTCACTGGTGGCGTTGACATGGATCACGTCGCCTGGGCCGAACACACCGGCCAGGATCTCCTGCGCCAACGGGTTCTCCAGCTGCTGCTGGATCGCCCGCTTGAGTGGCCGCGCACCATACACCGGGTCGAAACCTGCCTCGCCAAGACGGTCCAGTGCGCCACGACTGACCTGCAACCCCATGTCGCGATCGGCCAGGCGTTGGTGCAGGTATCCAACCTGAATCTCGGTGATCGCGCGGATCTGCTCGCGACCGAGCGGGTGAAACACCACCGCTTCGTCTACGCGGTTGATGAACTCGGGCCGGAAATGCTGGCCGACCACCTCCATCACCGCCACCTTCATCTGCTCGTAGCGCTCCTCGCCGGCAAGGGTCTGGATGATGTCCGAGCCCAGGTTCGAGGTCATCACGATCACCGTGTTGCGGAAGTCGACCGTACGCCCCTGGCCATCGGTCAAACGGCCGTCATCGAGCACCTGCAGCAGCACATTGAACACATCCGGGTGGGCTTTCTCGACCTCGTCCATAAGGATCACGCTGTACGGCCGGCGGCGTACCGCCTCGGTCAGGTAGCCGCCCTCCTCGTAACCGACATAACCCGGCGGGGCACCGATCAGGCGGGCCACGGAGTGCTTCTCCATGAACTCCGACATGTCGATACGCACCATCGCCTCTTCGGTGTCGAACAGGAACTCGGCGAGCGCCTTACACAGCTCGGTCTTGCCCACGCCGGTCGGGCCGAGGAACAGGAACGAGCCGTTCGGCCGGTTGGGATCCGCAAGACCGGCGCGCGAACGCCGGATCGCATTCGAGACGGCGCCGACTGCCTCGGTCTGACCGACCACGCGCTCGGCCAGCTTCTCTTCCATGCGCAGCAGCTTCTCCTTCTCGCCCTCGAGCATCTTCGACACCGGGATGCCGGTCCACTTGGAGACGATGCCGGCGATCTCTTCCTCGCTCACCTTGTTGCGCAGCAGATGGGTCTCCTGCATCTCGGCCTGACCCGCCATGTCGAGTTGACGCTCGAGCTCAGGGATGCGCCCGTACTGCAGTTCCGACATGCGCTGCAGATCACCGGCGCGGCGTGCGGTCTCGAACTCCAGGCGCGCCTGTTCGAGCGCTTCCTTGATGTGCGTGGTGCCCTGCACCGCCGCCTTCTCCGATTTCCAGATCTCCTCGAGGTCGGCAAACTCACGCCCCAGCTCGCCGATCTCGTGTTCCAGCGCCGCCAGGCGCTTCTTCGAGGCCTCATCGGACTCCTTCTTCAGCGCCTCACGTTCGATCTTCAGCTGCACCAGGCGGCGGTCGAGGCGATCCATCTCCTCCGGCATGGAGTCGATCTCCATGCGGATCTGCGAGCCGGCCTCGTCGATCAGGTCGATCGCCTTGTCCGGCAGCTGGCGGTCGGTGATGTAGCGGTGCGACAGGGTGGCCGCGGCGACGATCGCCGGGTCGGTGATCTCGACCCCGTGATGCACCTCGTACCGCTCTTTCAAGCCGCGCAGGATCGCGATCGTGTCCTCGACGGTCGGCTCGTCGACCAGCACCTTTTGGAAACGCCGTTCCAGTGCCGCGTCCTTCTCGATGTACTTGCGGTATTCGTCCAATGTGGTGGCGCCGATGCAGTGCAACTCACCGCGCGCCAGTGCCGGCTTGAGCATATTGCCGGCGTCCATCGCACCCTCGGCCTTGCCGGCGCCGACCATGGTATGGATCTCGTCGATGAACAGGATGATCTGCCCTTCCTGCTTCGAAAGGTCATTGAGCACCGCCTTGAGCCGCTCCTCGAACTCACCGCGGAACTTGGCGCCTGCGATCAGCGCTCCCATGTCGAGCGACAGCAGGCGCTTGTTCTTCAGGCCCTCGGGCACCTCGCCGTTGATGATGCGCTGGGCCAGACCCTCTACGATTGCGGTCTTTCCGACACCGGGTTCACCGATCAGCACCGGGTTGTTCTTGGTCCGCCGCTGCAGCACCTGCACCGACCGCCGGATCTCATCGTCGCGCCCGATCACCGGGTCGAGTTTGCCCTGCTCGGCTCGCTCAGTCAGGTCGATGGTGTATTTCTGCAGGGCCTGGCGCTGCTCCTCGGCATTCGGGTCGTCCACCGACTGCCCGCCGCGTACCTGATCGATCGCCTTGCCCAGCGCACCCTTGCTCGCACCCGCCCTGCGCATGATCTCGCCGATCGCACCCTTGTCCTCGACCGCGGCCAGAACGAACAGTTCGGACGAGATGTACTGGTCCTTGCGCTGCTGCGCGAGCTTGTCGGTCTGATTGAGCAGGCGACCGAGCTCATTGGAGATATGCACGTCACCGGCCGCGCCCTGCACCGCCGGCAGGCGGTCCAGCGCCTCGCCAAGCGCAGAGCGCAGCTGGTTCACATTGACGTCGGCCTGGGCGAGCAGATGGCGTACCGTGCCCCCCTCCTGATCGAGCAATGCCGTCAGCAGGTGCGCGGGCTCGATGAACTGGTGGTCACGGCCCACCGCAATGCTCTGGGCATCGGCCAGCGCCATCTGGAATTTGCTTGTCAGTCGGTCCATCCGCATGGGGAAATCTCCGATTGGTCCTGTATTGCACCCGATATGGGGCGGCATGGCGAAAATACAAGGCGGGCCGAGGCCCGAATGGCCCCGCCTTGACCCAGCTCAGACGGCGCGTCCTCGCACCGCGGTACCGCACACGCCTTGGCGACTAGCAGCTAGAATGCCCGCTGGTTCGAATAAGGACGTTTTGGCGCCATGCAGCACCTCTTACTCCAGTTCGCCCGTCATCCGCGCCTGTGGCTGGCATTCCTGCTGGCCGCCTCCGTGCTCGCCGCCACCCAGCTCGGCGAGCTGCGGGTGCGCGTCGCGGCCGACGAGATGCTGGTCATCAATGACCCGCAGCGTGCGTACTATGAAAAGGTCAAACAGACTTTTGGCGAAGAAAAGGTCGTACTTCTGGTCATCGAAGACCAGCAACTGCTGGCACCGGACAAACTGGCGGTCCTGAAGGAGGTTGTCGACCAGCTGGCCGCACTGCCGTTCGTCACACGCACCGAAAGCCTGTTCAGCGTGCCTAATGTCAAGAGCGTCGAGGGCTATCTGGACAAGGAGCCATATCTCGCCAAGCTGCCCGAGACCCCGCAGGAAGGCGCCGCGCTGCTCGCGACCGCGTTGAAGAACCCGCTGATCCGAAATCTGCTGGTGTCGCCCGGCGGCAACGCCATGGCCGTGGCCGTCGTCCTTAAGGACGGCGACCGGGAAGTCGACGACAGCGAGCTGACCGCTGCGATCACCCGCACCATCGCGCCTCTGGAGCAGGCCTATACGCGGGTGTATCCGATCGGCTTTGCCCAGGTTCGAAGCGAGCTGGCCACGCGGATCATGGACGAACAGGCCACCCTGATGCCGCTCGCGGTCGGCGCCCTGCTGATCGCACTGTTTCTTCTGCTGCGGCAGATGCTCGATATCCTGACGCCGCTGGTGACCGCGGCGGTCAGCATCCTTTGGACATTCGGCCTGATGGGCTGGCTCGGCATCCCGATCAACGTGGTCACCTCGACCATACCCATACTGCTGATCGTGGTCGGCTCGACCGAAGATATCCACCTGCTGGCCGAGTTCCGCCACGCCCAGCGATGCGGCGATGCCAAGCCTGCGGCGCTGCGCCACATGGCACGCCGGATGGGTCGGACGGTGCTCTTGACCTTCGTCACGACCTACGCGGGCTTTCTGTCGGTCGGGCTGAGCGGCATCGAGGTACTGCGCCAGTTCGGACTGGTCGCATCCACCGGGCTGCTGTTCAATTTCATCGTGACCATCATCTTCATCCCGGCCGCGTTGTCGCTGACCGGGCACTGGCAGCTGGACGGCCGCTCACGCCTGTTCGAGGAGCGGATGGCCAAATGGGCGGAACGCTATTGGCGCTTCATCGACCGCCATCGCCGTCGGGCATTCGTGCTGTTGACAGCGTGCGCCGTGTTGGCCGCGTTCGGCATTCCACGCATCCAGATCAATCACAACCCGACCGACAGCCTCGGCGAGACCTCGCCGGTCGCGCAACAGATCGCCCGGCTCAACGAGCAGTTTGCCGGACTGGAGTCATTTTCGGTGGTCATCGAGTCGGGTATCCAGGATACCTTTCTGCACGCACGCTACCTCCATGAACTGGTCAAGGTGCAGAATTTCATCCAGGCGATGGATGCATCCCTGTCGGCGACCTCGTTTGCCGACTACCTGGCACTGCTGAACGGGGCCTTCCTCGAGAGCGAAAATGCCGGCGTCCCAAGATCGAACGACGAAATCGCCGAGTTGATGATCTTCCTCGATCACGACCGCGTCAGCGGGTATGCCAACGAGGACTACAGTCAGGTCCGCATCCAGGTACGGCACAACATCGCAACGACCGATGCGCTGCGCAAGACGCTGGGGAAGATTCGGGCTTTTATCGACGAAAATCTCGACCCCGGCCTGAGCGCAAGAATCACCGGTGACTCGACGCTGACCCTGTCCGCCACCGACAGCATGATCGCGGGACAGCTGCAGTCGGTGTTGATGATCCTGACGCTGTTCGTCCTGATCGTGTCATTCCTGTTCACGGACCTGCGCGTGGGACTGCTGGCCGCACTGCCCAACATCTTTCCGATCATCATTCTGTTCGGCGTCATGGGCTATGCCGGCATCCCGCTGAACATCGGCACCACCATGGCGGCGGCGATCGCGATGGGCATCGCAGTCGACGACACCCTGCATTTCATGCTGCGCTACAACCAGGAACTGCGTACCTCGAAGAGCCAGGCGCTGGCGATGCAGAAGACGATCTACGAGGAGGCCCTGCCGGTGGTCTCGACCTCGGTGGCTCTGACGGTTGGCTTCCTGGTGTTCGCGCAATCGGACTTCACTCCCGTCGCACAGTTCGGTCTGCTCAGTGCGCTGGTCATCAGTACCGCACTGGTGGCCGACTTCGTGATCACACCGCTGGCGATGTCGCTGCTGCGCCTGGTCACCTTGTGGGACCTGCTGTCGTCCAGGCTGCGCCACCAGATCATTCCGCGCAGCCCGCTGTTCCGTGGGATGCGCCCGTGGCAGATCAGAAAGTTTGTGTTGTCCAGCACCTTGCTCGAGTTCAATGCGGGCGACTATGTGTACCGCAAGGACGACGACAGCAACGCGTTGTACCTGGTAATGAAAGGCGTGGTCGAGATCACCCTGCCGCGGGGCGAACCGGAAAGCAGGGACCCGATCGTCGATCAGTTCGGTTCGGGCCAGATCTTCGGCGATGTAGCACTGCTGGCGAACGAGGCACGCAAGACCAATGCAGTGGCACTGACCAATACCACGCTCATGGTGCTCAGTCGCGAGGCCATCGCCAACGTCACCTTCTTCCACCCCTTCATCGCGTCACGGCTGTTCCTCAACCTGGCCCGCGACGTCAGCAAGCGCTGGGTGACATTCATCGGGCGCGTCAGAACCCCAAGAGGCGACCTTCGCGAAGAGGACGATAAGCCATGAAACAGTCACGCATGGTCTCGACAATGCGACGCAGGCAGCTATTGGCCACCATGCCGCTGTTGATCGGGCTGCTCGCACCGGCACCACTGCCCGCGGCGGACGGACATGAGGGGGTGTTCTTTGCCGAACCGATCAGCGGCAGAAAGGTTTCGAGCTATTGCATCGAGCTGCCGGTCGACCAGAACCGGCGCAAGACCTTCGCGATCCCCCGGGACTGCGCGGGGGTGCTGCAACTGATCGACGAAGGATCCTTCTACCGGAGCAGCGTGCTCGACCGCCGGATCTGGCAGAAAGTGGAGTCGGACTGCCGTTATCACGGCTTTCTGAACCGTCACCCGATGGAGGAAATGGAGGACCACGTCACGTCCTACGACTTCATGAACGCACGCCTGGACGACCTGCCGATTGACCAGCGTTGCGCACATGACCAAACGCCGGAAGGCCTCGCCGCCTGCAACCCGGCCGCGACCGATGCGTTCGGCCTGCTGCATCATCTGCCGCTTGGTCTGCCGCAGGGCGAACCCGCGAGCAGCCACGAGGGCAGCGACTGCCAACTGCGCAACGGTGTGTTTCGCGGGCGCCTGCATATCGACGCACAGGGCATTCACTGTGATGCCGAGCCGAACACGCCCAGCCTGCGCCTGATCAGCGTGGATTTTGCTGACGTCAATGGCGACCAGGTCCTCGACGCGGTGTTGCGCTTCATACCGCTCGGGCCCGGTGCAGTACGTCTGCCAATGACGCTTCCAGTGACCCGGTTCAGCGACAGCGGGCCATTCACGGTACCCGATCTCGATCCGCCGGCGCCACCACAGCTGCGCTGAGCAGCACAGCCGGACTGGCGGTCGATCAGGAGACCTTTCCCCCGCCCTTCTGATAGACCTTGCGCTTGAAAAGATCGGTGCGCCGGCTGACCACGCGATCGACGAACAGCATGCCGTCGAGGTGATCTATCTCGTGCTGCGCCGCACGCGCCTCATAACCTTCCATATCGAACTCCAGCCGCTCGCCATAGGGGTCCTGCGCGACCAGGTGGATGCGGGTCGCGCGGATCACGTTGCCGGTATAGTCGGGCACCGAAAGGCAGCCCTCCCTGCCGGGCTCGTACCCTTCCCAGTGGGTAATCTCCGGGTTCACCAGCACCAGGCGACCATGATTGGGCACCGGCTTGCGCGTGGTCGAGCAATCGATGATCACGACGCGTTTGAAGTACCCGACCTGCGGTGCAGCGATGCCGACCGCGGCAGGGCCATTGACCCGTGTCTCCTCGAGGTCATCGATGAACGCACGCAACGCGTCATCGAACTCGGTCACCGGTGCCGACTCCTGTTTCAGTGCGGGGTCGGGCAGGGTCAGGATTTCCAGGATAGCCACGCCTTGAATCAGCCTATATAGGTTTCGATCGCGCTCACGTTGACGTCGACACCGTCGCGTCGCAGCGGCTCGAGCGCGTGTTCGATGGACTCGACCGGCGCATCGGCAACGCCAGCGATCTGCATGATGTAGACCGGCCTGCTGGCGGTCCCCGCGACATCCGATTCCAGGTCGAGGATATTGAACCCGGCGGCGGCCAGCGCGCCGGTCACCTGTGCCACGATCCCGGCACGGTCGGCGCCGCTGACCGTGACCTGGATGTTGGGCACCAGGTGTTCGTGCAGGTGCGCCTTGATGGGGTCGATGTGCAGGCACATCCCCTGGGCCTCGATCACCGGCTTCAGCCGGTCCTCCAGGAATCCGTCCGGCTGACTGCCACTCACCATCATCATGATCGTGAAGTTGCCGCCGAGTCGCAGCATCGAGGTCTCGCCGAGGTTCAGCCCGAGGCCATACAGCGCCTGGGTGACAGCGGCGACGATGCCTGGTTTGTCTTCGCCGATGAGCGTGAGCATGTGCCATTGATCAGTCATGGGGGATTTCTCGCTTCATTCAGGATTGCAGCCAGATCAGGCTTGCCATTCTGCCGGTAACGCCGTCGCGACGATAGGAAAAGAAACGCTGCGGTTCACTGAACGTGCAGTAACCGCCCCCACTCACGGCGGTGATGCCCAGACGACCCAGTCGCAGCCTCGCCAGCCCGTACAGGTCGGCCAGCCAGTGCCCGTACCCGTGGGCACGAAACTGCTCGGCAGCGGTCGGGTCAACGGCGACGAATGCCTCGCGCACCTCGTCGCCCACCTCGAACGTCTCGGGGCCGATTGCCGGACCCAGCCACGCCAGCAGTTGTCCGGGCGGGTCGTCGAAGCATGCCACCGAGTGTTCCAGCACGCCGGCCAGCAGCCCGCGCCACCCCGCATGGACAGCGGCGACGCGTGTCCCGGCGATGTTGCACAACAGCACCGGCAGGCAATCGGCGGTCATCACCGCACAGACCTTCCCGGGCCGGTCCTCGAAACAGGCATCTGCGCATTCCTGTGGCGCGCCCGGCACGCTGACCCGAGTCCCGTGCACCTGCTGCAACCACCGGGGTTCACCCGGCAGCGCGAGATGTGCGCGAAGGCGCGCCCTGTTCTCCGCGACCGCCCTTACATCATCGCGGACGTGATCTCCAAGATTCAGCCCGGCCCAGGGGCCGCCGCTCACCCCGCCGGCGCGCGTCGTGCTGCAGGCTCGAACGGTCGACGGCGCCGCCCAGTCGGGATGGATGCACTCAATCTTCTGAACTGTCGCCATACTCATCGAAACCGTCGAAATCGTCGAACCCGGCGTATTCCTCGTGGTCGGGGTCGTGCCAGTGCACATTGGCATCAGCGGCAAGTGCGTCGATCACGGTACGCATGTCCGGTGCGATCGCACACGAGAAACGCATCGGCCGACCGCTGACCGGATGATCGAACTGCAGACGCTTGGCGTGCAGGGCCTGGCGTTTGAATGCGCGCAATACCTGTTTGAGTTCCTCGGACGCGCCGCCCGGCAGGTGCAGGCGCCCACCGTAGACCTGGTCACCGAAAACAGGGTGGCGCAGGTGCGCCATGTGGACACGGATCTGGTGGGTCCGGCCTGTCTCCAGCAGGACCTTCAGCAGGGTATGGCCACGAAACTGCTCGAGTACGCTGAAATGCGTGACCGAGGGCTTGCCGACCGGGCTGACTGCCATCCGCGTCCGCTGCGTCGGGTGACGGCCTATCGGCATGTCGATGGTGCCGCTGGCCGGCATACCGCCGTTCACCAGCGCGCGATACTCGCGCCTGACCTCGCGCGCAGCGATCGCCTCCACCAGACGCTTGTAGGCGCCCTGGCTGCGCCCCACCACCATCAGCCCGGTGGTGTCCTTGTCCAGTCGGTGCACGATGCCGGCGCGCGGCAGCTCGATCAACGCCGGGTCGTGAAACAGCAGCGCGTTCTGCAGTGTGCCGTCCGGATTGCCGGCAGCCGGATGCACCACCAGCCCGGCCGGCTTGTTGATCACCAGAACGTGCTCGTCCTCGAAAACGATGCTCAACGGGATATCCTGCGGCACACAGGCGACCTGATCCTCGGCCACCGCACGCAACCGGACGCGGTCACCGATCGCAACCTTGTCGCGCGACCGACGCTGCTCACCGTTGACGCTGACCCGGCCTTCGCGGGTCCAGGCCTGCAAGCGGCTGCGTGAATAGTCCGGAAACAGGCTGGCCAGCGCCTGGTCGAGTCGCCCACCCGCCAGCTCCGCGCCGACCGTGCCCTCAAGGAGGGATTCTTCGTGCTTCTGATCCGTCAAGGTGGTTCCGGTATAATTACGCGTCAATTTCGAGATTGTGGATTATCACCCATGTCGCGCACCGTCTGGTCAGTTTTGCTCGCCGCCCTCCTGTTGTCGGGCTGCTCCCTATTCAAGGAAAAGGACGAGACGCTCGGCTGGAGCCAGCAAAAGCTGTTTACCGAGGCAACCGACGAGATGCACAGCGGCAACTACGAGAAGGCGATCAAGTACTACGAGATCCTCGAGTCACGCTATCCTTTCGGCAAGTATGCACACCAGGCGCAACTCAACGTCGCCTATGCCTATTACAAGGATTCCCAGCCGGAATCCGCCCTCGCTGCCGCCGACCGTTTCATCAAGCTGCACCCGCAGCATCCCTCTACCGCGTACGCCTACTACCTGCGCGGACTGGTCAACTTCAACCGCAGCCTGGGCTTTCTCGACCGCTTCCTGCCGACCGACACCTCGCAACGTGATCCCGGGGCAGCCCTCGACTCCTACAAGGACTTCGCCGAGTTGCTGAGGCTGTTCCCGAACAGCGAATACAACGTCGATGCTGCGCAGCGCATGCTCTACCTGCGCAACAACCTGGCACGCCTGGAGGTCAAGGTCGCGCAGTTCTACATGCGTCGCGGGGCCTATCTCGCGGCGGCAAACCGCGCTGAGTTCGTGGTCCAGAACTACCAACGCACGCCAGCACTGCGCGACGCACTGGAACTGATGATCTCGGCCTACACGGCCCTCGGCATGGATGAACTGGCGACCGACACGCGGCGCGTACTGGCACTCAACGAAGACAACGGCAGCCTGATCCCCGATCCTCAGATCCTCGAAGAAAAGCCGCTGGGACAGGAAGTCTGGGAGTTCTTCGAACTCGACAAAAACTGATCGGCAGCGAGCCACGCAACAAATACGAAGGCCCCGCACGCGGGGCCTTTTCACGACACGGACACTGCACCGTTCAGATGGCGTCGTTGTCCTGCTCACCGGTCCGGATACGCACGATCTTGCCCACATCCATCACGAAGATCTTGCCGTCACCAATCTTGCCGGTACGCGCGGCGCTGGTGATGGCCTCGATACAGGCATCGACCTGGTCATCGGCGATCACCACCTCGATCTTCAGCTTCGGCAGGAAGTCGACCACGTATTCGGCACCACGATACAGCTCGGTGTGCCCCTTCTGGCGCCCAAAGCCCTTTACCTCGATCGCCGTCATGCCGGTGACGCCGATGTTCGACAGGCTCTCGCGTACGTCATCCAGTTTGAATGGCTTGATAATCGCTTCGACCTTCTTCATCAAAAACTCCCCCAGATCAGTGTTCGCTCCGGTGACAGCACCAAAGCGCGTAATTTTAGTCAGAATCCATTAACGATGGGATACCTGCGGTCGCGTCCATAGGACCGCCGCGTGATTTTGACACCGGGCGGTGCCTGACGGCGCTTGTATTCGTTGCGATCGACGAGCCGCGCTACACGCTGCACAACCGCCTTCGGATAGCCGGCGGCGACGATCTCATCGATCGATTCGTCCTGTTCGACGTAACGCGCGATGATCGCATCGAGGATCTCGTAGTCCGGCAAACTGTCGGAATCCTTCTGCCCTGGCCGCAACTCGGCCGATGGTGGTCGATCGATCACCCGCTGCGGTATCACCTCGCCATTGCGATTGCACCAACGCGCCAGACGATACACCAGAAGTTTGGGCACGTCCTTCAATGGTGCGAAGCCACCGGCCATGTCACCGTAAAGCGTCGCATAACCAACCGACATCTCGCTCTTGTTGCCGGTGGTCAGCAGCATGCGCCCGCGCTTGTTGCTGATCGCCATCAGGATGATGCCGCGGCAGCGCGCCTGGATGTTCTCCTCGGTGACATCCGGCACCGTTTCGACGAAGGTATCCGACAGCATTTCGAGAAAGGCACTGAACGCCGGCTCGATCGGAATCACCTGGTGGGCCACTCCCATTGTCTCTGCCTGGCGGGCCGCATCGGCGTTGCTGATATCGGCGGTGTAACGCGACGGCATCGATACCACCTCGACATTGTCCGCACCCAGGGCGTCAACGGCAATCGCCAGGGTCAACGCGGAATCGATGCCGCCGGACAGACCGAGCACCACCGAAGAGAAACCATTCTTCGTCACATAGTCACGTGTACCCATTACCAGCGCGCGGTACACCTCCTCTTCGGTGCCAGGGAAAGGTTGCACCGTGGCCGGCTGCGGTACACCTCCCTGGAGCACGACCAGGGTCTCGGTCTCTTCGAAGAACACGCTGCGCTGTCGCAACCGGCCCCTGGCATCGACCACGAATGAACCACCGTCGAACACCAGCTCGTCCTGGCCGCCGACCAGGTTGACGTACAACACGGCCACACCGAAGCGTGCAGCGCGTTCCGCCACCAGGCTCTCACGCTGCATTGCCTTGCCCTGGTGGAATGGTGAGGCATTGAGATTGAGGAGTACCTGCGCCCCGGCCGTTGCGGCTCGCTGCACCGGCTGGTCGTACCAGATGTCCTCGCAGATGGTAAGACCGAAACGCGTGCCCCCCTGATCGAAGACGACCGCATTGACGCCAGGCTCGAAATAGCGATGTTCGTCGAACACGCTGTAGTTCGGCAGCTTCATCTTGCGGTACTCGGCCTCGACCACGCCGTCCCGCAGCACGCCGGCCGCGTTATAGCGCACACCATCGCGCAGCGCCGGGTAGCCCACGACCAGCGTGATTCCAACCGTGGCACGCGCGATCTCTTGCAGGGCAGCCGCCACGCGGGTGTCGCAGGCGGGGCGCAGCAGCAGGTCCTCGGGTGGATAGGACGTGAGAGTGAGTTCGGGAAAGACGACAATATCGGCCCTGCCGCGCAGGCGTTCGGCACAATCGATGACGCGCCGGGCATTGCCGGCAATATCCCCGACCAGCAGATTGATCTGCGCCAATGCAACCGTTGTCGTCACCTTGAGACGGTCTCCTCGGTATGTTTTGCCTGAACGGCCGGAAAGGTTATCGCGGCATGCCTGGATGCGAAAGATCCGTGGCGGAGCGGCTGCCGGCGCGCAGAGATTACACCAATAGCCACTCCCGCAGGAGGCCAGACTTTGGCCGACTGCCCCAGGCGCTTGGCCGCTCGGCTATCGGCCAGGGGGCTCGGTTCGGTTCCTGCAGGCCGATCAGGCCAGCAATTCGGCCATACGCGCGCCGATCTGCGCCGGTGAGCGCACGGTGGCAACACCGGCCTCTTCCAGTGCGGCGAACTTGCCGTCCGCCGTGCCTTTGCCGCCACTGATGATCGCACCCGCATGTCCCATGCGCTTGCCTGCCGGCGCGGTAACCCCGGCGATGTAGGCGACCACCGGCTTGCGGACCTTGTCGGCGATGAACTCGGCGGCATCCTCCTCGGCGCTGCCGCCGATCTCACCGACCATCACGATACCCCTGGTCTGGCGGTCCTTCTGGAAAAGCTCCAGGCAGTCGATGAAGTTCATCCCGTGGATCGGATCACCACCGATACCAACGCAGGTGCTCTGCCCGAGTCCCTGACGGCTCGTCTGGAATACCGCCTCGTAGGTCAGGGTGCCGGAACGCGACACGATGCCGACCCTGCCTTTCTTGTGGATGGCACCGGGCATGATGCCGATCTTGCACTCGCCCGGCGTGATCACGCCCGGGCAGTTCGGGCCGACCAGGCGCACGTCGCTGCCGGCCAGCGCCGCGCGCACCTTGAGCATGTCCAGCACCGGGATACCTTCGGTGATGCACACCACGACCTTGATGCCGGCATCGGCGGCCTCGAGGATCGCATCGGCGGCAAACGCTGCAGGTACGTAGATCATGCTGGCGTCAGCGCCGGTCTCGGCAACCGCGTCGTGCACGGTGTCGAACACTGGCCGCTCGAGATGACGCTGCCCCCCCTTGCCCGGTGTCACGCCACCGACCAGGTTGGTGCCATAGGCGATGGCCTGCTCGGAGTGGAAGGTACCCTGCTTGCCGGTGAAGCCCTGGCAGATCACCTTGGTGTGCTTGTCGATCAGGATGCTCATGTCTTCCCCTACAGGTTCAGGAACGCTTTGCGCGCGAGCGCTTGCGTGCGGCAGCCACGACCTTCTCCGCGGCCTCGGTGAGGTCGGACGCGGTCTGCAGCGCCAGGCCACTCTGGTCGAGCAGCGCCAGTCCCTGCTCGGCGTTGGTGCCTTCGAGGCGGATCACCACGGGCACCTGGATGCCGACCTCGCGCACCGCATTGATGATCCCCTCGGCGATCAGGTCGCAACGCACGATGCCACCGAAGATATTCACCAGCACCGCCTTCACCTTGTCGTCCGACAGGATGATCTTGAATGCCTCGGTGACGCGTTCCGCGGTGGTACCGCCACCGACGTCGAGGAAGTTGGCCGGTTTCCCGCCATGCAGTTGCACCAGGTCCATCGTCGCCATCGCCAGGCCGGCGCCATTCACCATGCAGCCGATGTTGCCGTCCAGGGTGATGTAGTTGAGGTCGTGTTCGGCAGCCGCCGCCTCCCGTGGGTCCTCCTGGCTGATGTCACGCATCGCCAGCAGGTCTCTGTGCCGATAGAGAGCGTTGCTGTCCAGATTGATCTTTGCGTCCAGTGCGACCAGGTCACCGTCAGGGGTGACCACCAGCGGGTTGATCTCGACCAGGCTGGCGTCTTCGCTGTGGAACAGCTTGACCAGCCCGAACAGGATCTTCTGGAACTGCCTGACCTGATCCGGATTGAAGCCGAGCGCAAAACCCAGACGGCGCGCCTGGTACGGCTGGATGCCGGCCGCCGGATCGATCAGCGTGGTGATGAGTTTTTCCGGCGTCTTGGCCGCGATCTCTTCGATGTTCATGCCGCCGGCGCGCGACGCCATGATCAGCACCCGCCGGGTCGCGCGATCCACCAGTGCGCTGAGATACAGCTCCTCCGCGATCCCGGTCGGCTCTTCGACCAGGATGTAACTGACCGGAAGACCGTCGGCACCGGTCTGCCTGGTGACCAGGCGACTGGCGAGCATGCGCCGTGCCTCCTTCTCCACCTTGGCCGGTGTATTGACCAGCACCACTCCGCCGGCCTTGCCGCGCCCACCGGTATGAGCCTGCGCCTTGACCACCCACTTGCCACCGCCCAGGTCTTCGGCGGCACGTCGCGCCTCCTTGGCCGTGCCCGCCACGTAACCCATGGGTACTGGGATGCCGTAGCCCGCAAATAGCTTTTTTGACTGGAATTCGTGTAGGTTCACCTGGAGATCCCATGCAGCGTCGACTGGCTGCATTCTGGTGCAGAACAGCGGCAAGCGCAAAAAGACAAATCACTGTTGACTATTAGGCACCACCGGGGTTGCGCGCCGGGCGGCAGATTCACGGCAGACAGGGGTTGATCGTAAGCACGCAGCAAAAAAACGACGCGGACGCAGGCCATGCGCCAAGGCTTGCCGGCGAAGGTGGTCACCTGCGCCTTTACCTGTTGTACCGGGTGGCGCTCGGCGTGGCCCTGCTGCTGGTCTATTTCGGCATCGGCCGTGGCCCGCTAGGCACCTTCCTGCCGGGGGTATTCCAGATCGCCGTCCACCTCTACCTTGGCCTTGCCATCGCCGCGCTGATCATGCACCTGCGCGGTGTCGGCGACAGCGAAAAGCAGGGCCAGTTGGCGGTGTTCCTGGACATCGTACTGATCACGGTGATGATGCATTCCAGCGGCGGCGTGCAATCGGGCCTGGGCATGTTGATCGCGGTCTCGATCGCACTGGGCAGCCTGTCGCTGGTCGGGCATACCTCGCTGTTGTTTGCCGCCCTGGCGTCCCTCGCCGTACTGACCGAGCGCATCTACTCGCATATCACCGGGGCCTTCAGCGACACCGCCTATACCCAGGCCGGCCTGCTCGGGGCCTCGTTCTTTGCACTCGCCCTGCTCGCGCATCGCCTCGGCCGGCGCGCCGCGGAGAGCGAACAGCTCGCCCACCAGCGCGGCTCCGACCTCGCCAACCTGGCACAGCTCAACGATTTCGTGATCCAGCAAATGCGTGCCGGGATCCTCGTCATCGATCAGCAGGAGACCATCCAGGTCATGAACGAGGCCGGCTGGGTGTTGCTGGGGATGCCGGTTGCGATGCGTCACTTCCCACTGGCCGAGGCCTCACCACCGCTGGCACAGCAGTTCCGCCAGTGGTTCCGCGACCCTGCGCAGAGCCGCCCGGATTTCCGCGCCACCTCCGGCGGACGCGACCTGCGCGCCAGTTTCACGCCGATCGGTACCAGCGACGAGCCCGGCACGCTGATCGTGCTCGAAGACACCGCGCAGCTTACCGCCGAGGCGCAGCAGCTCAAGCTGGCATCGCTGGGCCGGTTGACCGCGGGCATCGCGCACGAGATCCGCAACCCACTCGGGGCGATCAGCCACGCCTCGCAGTTACTCGACGAATCACCGGACCTGCCGGCCACCGACCAGCGCATGATCGAGATCATCCAGCACAACTCGCGTCGCGTGAACGAGGTGGTGGAGAGCATCCTCAAGCTGTCGCGCCAGCACAACCCCCACCCCAAGCCGCTCAAACTGTCACCGTGGCTGCACGAGCAGATCGAAGACATCCGGCAGACGCATCGCCTCGGTGAGGAACAGCTGCAACAGCAGATCGAGCCCGAGGGCACCACGGTGCTCGCCGACCCGGGACAGTTGCGTCAGGCAATCGACGTGTTGTGCGACAACGCGGTGCGGCATTTCGACAGGGACCCGGACCAACTCAATATCCGTCTGGTCGGCGGCATAACCCCCGAATCCGGCGGCCCGTTTCTGGAACTGCGCGACAACGGCCCGGGCATCCCGAAACAGGCCGAGGGCAATCTGTTCGAACCCTTCTTCACCACACGCAACGAGGGCACCGGACTCGGCCTGTATATCGCGCGCCAGCTGTGCGAGGCCAACCACATCCGCCTCGAGTATCTCAGCCAGCCCACCGGCGGCAGCTGCTTTCGGCTAAGCTTCCCCAATCCGAAGCGCACACGGATGTTATGAACCGCCCGCTGGCCCTGATCATCGACGACGAACCGGATATCCGCGAACTGTTGGAGATCACGCTCGCGCGCATGGATATCGACAGTCGCAGCGCCGGTTCGCTGGCGCAGGCCTTCGAACAGCTGGGCACCAACCGCTTCGACCTCTGCCTGGTCGACATGCGCCTTCCCGACGGCAGCGGCATCGACGTGGTGCGCAAGGTCGCCGCCGAAAACCCTGAAACGCCGATCGCGGTGATCACCGCGCACGGCAACATGGAGACCGCCGTCGAGGCGCTCAAGGCCGGGGCCTTCGACTTCGTGTCCAAGCCGGTCGACCTGCCTGTGCTCAGACGCCTGGTGGAAACAGCGCTGCGCGTGGCCCAGGGCGCCCCCCCCGCCAGGACCAAACGAGAGGGCGAACTGATCGGCAAATCGTCGGCGATGCAGGAGATCCGGCGCCTGATCGACAAGCTGGCACGCAACCAGGCACCGGTATTCGTCAGTGGTGAATCGGGCACCGGCAAGGAGCTGGCCGCACGCGCGATCCACAGCCGCAGTCCGCGCGCCGACAAGCCCTTCGTCGCGGTCAACTGTGGCGCCATCCCGCAGGAACTGATGGAGAGCGAGTTCTTCGGCCACATCAAGGGCAGCTTCACCGGTGCGGTACGCGACAAACCGGGACTGTTCCAGAGCGCCGACGGTGGCACCCTGTTTCTCGACGAGGTCGCCGACCTGCCGGTGTCGATGCAGGTCAAGCTGTTGCGCGCGATCCAGGAAAAGTCCGTGCGCCCGGTCGGCGGGGCCAGCGAAGAACCCGTGGATATCCGCATCATCAGCGCCAGTCACCGCAACCTGCCGGCGATGGTCGCCAGTGGCGAGTTTCGCCAGGACCTGTTCTATCGAATCCACGTCATCGAGCTGTTGATGGCACCGCTGCGCGCGCGCCGTGAGGACATCCCGGTGATGATCGATCACGTGCTCGCGCGCCTGGCGCAGCGCACCGGCGGCACCAAGCCACGACTCGAACCCAGCGCGCTGAAGGCACTGTACGAGCACAACTTCCCCGGCAACGTGCGCGAACTCGAGAACATCCTCGAACGTGCCACCGCGCTGTGCGACGACAACGTCATCGTCCTCGAGGACCTGGGGCTCGCCGAGACGCCACGCGGCAGCGCCGCACCGCCAGAGGAAGGTTTCCCCGCACAGGGGCTGGAAAACTATCTCGCCGAGGTGGAACGTCAGGCCATCGTGCGGGCACTGGAGGCCACGCGCTGGAATCGCACCGCCGCCGCAAAGGCGCTGAACATCAGTTTTCGTGCGTTGCGTTACCGAATGGAAAAGCTCGGACTGGATGCCGGCGATGGTGACGGTGATGCCGGTAGTGAATAGTTTGTTGTTCTGTTTCCCCCTCACCCCTGCCCTCTCCCCCGAACACGGGGGAGAGGGAGCGCGTGACGGAGTGTTGAATTGTTCCCTCTCCCCGCAAAACAGCTAGGGTGATATCCCCCTCTCCCCCAGGGAGAGGACCGGGGTGAGGGATCCAGCTGACACTCTCCGTCAGTAAGTGACGTAGAGCGTCAGCCCGCTCCACGCACAACCGAAGCAAAGGCCGCGCGAAAACCTCGACTGCGTCACAAGAAGTGCCGGGGTGCCACCTGTTTCACACAATGGCACAACATCTGCTTATGGTAAGGGCACAGGCAACGCAGGTAGTCGCAAGAAAACCTGCAATCGCCCCTAAAGTTTGAAATTTTACGGTCGTTATCTACGCACGACCGCGGATGTAAATCAGGAGAACCCGTATGAAGAAGCAGTCAGGCTTTACCCTTATCGAACTTATGATCGTCGTCGCGATTATCGCAATCCTTGCGGCTATCGCGATCCCGGCATACAACAACTACATTAAAGAGGCTCGCCTCGCCAAAGTTACCGATCACTATGACGGTGCAATCCGTGCAGTGAAGGCGGAACTGGCGAAGCGCTCTGCAGTGACGGCACGTAACGGTACTCAGGTGCCGACTACGATCGACGACACCACAATTCTGACCATTGTCAACCCGGAGGGTGCAACTGCACCTGGTGGCAGTGCTGCGTATGCCACCGCTGCTGTAGATGCGACTGGCGTAGTAGGCGTGGATGTCACCGATTCGACGGAAGGCAGCATCAGTATTACCCTCACCCGTCCCGCGTACCTGTCTGCTGATGGCGGCTTTGCCACACAGGCAACGGTAACGATCGACCAGAGCAACATCTGATCGGAACCGGACAAGGCTAGGAGCCACCAAGGCCCGGGCATCACTGCCCGGGCCTTGCTTACAACAGCCTCGATGAGAAAAGCGATGATCAGGAGTACGGAACGATTGAACGTCCTGTCAGCTCGCGGTGTCACACTCGTCGAGTTGATGATAACGATCGCGGTGTTATCCATCCTCATTGCAATTGCGATCCCCGCATACAACGGTTACGTCCGCGAAGGTCATTACACGGCCATACGGGCAACCATCAACAGCATGCGCACACCGATCGAGGATTTCCGCCTCGACAACGGAAACTACGGTGCAGCCGGCAATCTCGCCGGACAAGCGGCGATTGACGGGCGTTTCGGCTGGGATCCCGGCGCAGACACCGGCGCATACAACTACACTGTGGCAGTCGTCGGCACGAACAATTATCACGTCTGGGGTCAGTTGAGCACAGCAGTCTGGGTTCGCTGCGAAAACCGGATGTCAAACTGCTGTGACTCAGACGCAACCGGTGCCACCAGTCCATCTGCGGCGTGTCCCTAGTCGTTCGCGGAACGCTGCGGCTAATTGCCTATCGCATCCGTGAGTTACGGGTGCGGCCTGCAACAAGTCCGACACTCCCTGTCTCGTTCACCATCACGCTAAAGTTGGTGTGCCATCTGCCGAATCTACACAGTGTCCCGGTTTGTGTGCGATAGCACACAACAGAATGTCCCTTGCGATATATACTTAGCCGCAAACCTTCGACCAATTAGCGAGCAGGCCTCAACACAACATGGCAACCACCAGCCCGATCACACGCCTTGGCGGACTTGCACGCCGACTGGTTCAGGACGGGTTGTTGTCCGAGGAGGCCGCCAGCGCCGCCACTGAAGCGGCCGCCAGCGCAAACCGACCGCTGGTGAGTTACCTGGTCAGGGACGGACGGGTCAAGGCGCGCGACGTCGCGGTCGCCGCATCGCTCGAGTACGGCGTACCACTGTTCGACCTCGACGCGATCGACCCCTCCAACATGCCGACCAGCCTGGTCGAGGAAAAACTGGTGCGCAAGCACCATGCGATGCCGCTGATCAAACGCGGCAACCGCCTGTTCCTCGCCGTCTCCGATCCGACCAATCACCAGGGACTGGACGAGATCAAGTTCCACACCGGACTGACCACGGATGCGGTACTGGTCGAGGAAGACAAACTGTCCGCCGCGATGGACGTGGCGCTGCAGGCACAGGACACCGCTATGTCCGACCTGCTCGACGAGGACCTGGAGAACCTCGACATCGGTATGGCCGATGATGACATCGGCGAGAAGGAGTCCAACCTCGACGTCGACGATGCGCCTGTGGTGCGTTACGTCAACAAGATTCTGCTGGACGCAATCAACTCCGGCACCTCGGACATCCACTTCGAGCCGTACGAAAAGACCTACCGCGTTCGCTTCCGCCAGGACGGCATGCTGCACGAGAAGGCCAACCCGCCGATCAATATCGCGGCACGCCTGGCGGCACGCATGAAGGTCATGGCGCGCATGAACGTAGCTGAGCGCCGCGTGCCACAGGACGGTCGTATCAAAATGGTCCTGTCACGCAACCGTTCGATCGATTTTCGTGTCAACACCTGCCCGACACTGTATGGCGAAAAGGTGGTGTTGCGTATCCTCGATTCCTCGGCTGCCACGCTCGGCGTCGAATCCCTCGGCTTCGATGAGCAGCAGAAGAAGCACTTCGTCTCTGCGATCAGCAAGCCCTATGGCATGATCCTGGTCACTGGCCCGACCGGCAGCGGTAAGACGGTCACGCTGTATACCGCGCTGAACATGCTCAACAATCCCGAGGTCAATATCTCGACCGCGGAGGACCCGGTCGAGATCCAGGTCGCCGGCATCAACCAGGTCAACGTCAACCCGAAGACCGGGCTGACGTTCGCCGAAGCACTGCGCGCCTTCCTGCGCCAGGACCCGGACATCGTGATGGTCGGCGAGATCCGCGACCTGGAGACCGCCGAGATCTCGGTCAAGGCGGCACAAACGGGTCACCTGGTGTTGTCGACGCTGCACACCAACGACGCGCCGCAGACGCTGACCCGCCTCGCGAATATGGGCATCCCGCCGTTCAACATCGCCTCGTCAGTCAACCTGATTCTTGCGCAGCGCCTCGCGCGTCGCCTGTGCGAACACTGCAAGACCGTCGAGGACGTGCCGCATGACGCACTGATCGAGGAAGGCTTCACCGAGGACGAGATCCGCGCCGGCATCACCGTGTACGGACCGGTCGGCTGCGACAAGTGCACCAAGGGCTACAAGGGACGCGTCGGTATCTTCGAAGTGATGCCGGTCACCGAGGCGATCGGCAGGCTGATCATGGAGAACGGGAATGCGATCCAGATCCGCGACCTGGCGAAATCAGAAGGCCTGCAGGATCTGCGCGCCTCCGGACTTGCCAAAGTCAGGCTGGGCGTGACCAGCCTCGAAGAGATCAACCGAGTCACCAAGGACTAAACGGACGACATAATGGCCACGAAAGCAGCAGCGCCGGCGCGCAAACCCGAACAGGCCCTGGTCTTCGCCTGGGAAGGCACGGATCGCAAGGGCAACCGTGTCAAGGGCGAATCGCGCGCCGGGACCATCGCGCTGGTACGCGCCGACCTGCGGCGCCAGGGCATCATGCCGCTGAAGGTGCGCAAGAAGAGCAGCTCGATATTCACCAACCGCAAGAAGAAGATCACCACCAAGGACATCGCGATCTTCTCGCGTCAGCTGGCCACGATGATGTCGGCCGGCGTACCCATGGTGCAGGCATTCGATATCGTGGGCCGCGGCCATAACAACCCGTCGATGGCGGAGATGATCCTGGCGATCAAGGCCGATGTCGAGGGCGGTACCTCGCTGACCGCCTCGCTGCGCAAGCACCCGCTGTATTTCGACGACCTGTTCTGCAACCTGGTCGAGGCCGGCGAGCAGGCGGGCGTACTCGAAACCCTGCTCGACAAGATCGCGACCTACAAGGAAAAGACCGAATCGCTGAAGGCGAAGATCAAGAAGGCGCTGTTCTACCCGACCGCGGTGATCGTGGTCGCGATCCTGATAACGTCGATCATCATGATCTTCGTCATCCCGCAGTTCAAAGACCTGTTCAGCAGCTTCGGTGCCGACCTGCCTGCATTTACCCGGATGGTGATCACCTTATCGGACTTCGTCGCCGGATGGTGGTGGGCGATCCTGGGCGCCGTCGTGGGCGCGGTGGTCTTCGCCTCCAATGTCTGGAAGCGCTCACCCAAGTTTCGCGAGACGATGGACCGCCTGTTGCTGAAGGTGCCGGTGATCGGCTCGATCATGCACAAGGCGGCGCTGGCGCGTTTCTGCCGCACCACGGCAACCATGTTCGCCGCTGGCGTACCACTGGTCGAGGCACTGCAGTCGGTCGCCGGTGCGACCGGCAGTGCGGTGTACGGGAAGGCGGTGCTGGTAATGCGTGACGATGTCGCGACCGGGCAGTCGCTGCAGCTGGCGATGCGCCAGCAGGGTCTGTTTCCGCACATGGTGATCCAGATGGTCACCATCGGTGAGGAATCGGGTGCGCTGGACGACATGCTGGCCAAGGTCGCCGATTTCTATGAAGAGGAGGTCGACAACGCGGTGGACGCGCTGAGCAGCCTGCTCGAACCGCTGATCATGGTCGTCCTCGGCACCGTCATCGGCGGCCTGGTCATCGCGTTGTACCTGCCGATCTTCCAGCTGGGCTCGGTCGTCTCCGGCAAGTAAAGCCATGCCTGAGTTCAATGCCCTGGCCGAGGTGGCGCCTTTCGGCGCGCTGCTGCTGGGGCTGGTCGTCGGCAGCTTTCTCAATGTGGTGATCCTGCGCCTGCCTCGGCGCATGCAGGCTGAACTTGCCGAGGCCTGCGCCGATCTGCGCAACGAGCAAGCGGAACCGCTGCCCAACCGCTGGTTCGGACTCGACTACCTGATCACCCCGGCCTCGACCTGCCCTCACTGCGGCCATGCGATCCGTGCCTGGGAGAACATACCGGTGGTGAGCTACCTGCTGCTGCGCGGGCGCTGCAGCAACTGCCTGACGCCTATCAGCATGCGTTATCCCCTGGTGGAGGCGGTAACCGGCCTGCTCAGCCTCGGCGTGGTAATGCATTTCGGCGCAACACCTGCCGCGTTGGCGGCGCTGGTCCTTCTGTGGGGCCTGGTCGCACTCACGGTGATCGACCTCGATGAGCAGCTGCTGCCCGATCAGCTGACTCTGCCGCTGCTGTGGCTGGGCCTGCTGGTCAACATCGACGGCCTGTTCACCGATCTGAGCTCGGCGGTAATCGGTGCCGCCGCCGGTTACCTGAGCCTGTGGCTGGTGTTCCAGGTGTTTCGCCTGATAACCGGTCGCGAGGGCATGGGCTATGGCGACTTCAAGCTGCTGGCGGTATTCGGCGCCTTTCTCGGCTGGCAGATGCTGCCACTGGTGATCCTGCTGTCGTCGCTGATCGGGGCCATCGTTGGCATCGGCCTGATCGTGCTGCGTGGGCGCGACCGCCAGATCCCTATCCCGTTCGGCCCCTACCTGGCGGCCGCCGGTTTCGTCGCCCTGCTGTGGGGGGAGCAGATCAACCGCGGCTACCTGCAGCTGGCGGGCCTGGCCTGAACTTGCTGACGATCGGACTGACCGGTGGCATAGGCAGCGGCAAGACCACCGCCAGCGACGAGTTCGCACGCCTGGGCGCAGACGTCATAGATACCGACCTGCTGAGCCGCGCACTGGTCGAACCGGGACAGCCGGCACTCGCCGAGATCGTCGCCGGATTCGGGCCATCGGTGCTCGACGGCACCGGGCACCTCGACCGCGTTCGCCTGCGCGAGCGGATTTTCGCTGACCCGCAGGCGCGTCGGCAGCTCGAAGATATCCTGCACCCGAAGATCCGCGCAGCGATGCTCGAACGTGCCGCACGATCGTCGGCACCCTACGTCGTATTCGTGATCCCGCTGCTGTTCGAGACCGGCCAGCAGGCCCTGGTCGACCGCGTGCTCCTGGTCGACGTCGCGGAAGATGTACAGCGCGCCCGGGTGGCCGCACGGGACGGCCTGGACACGACGCAGATCACACGCATCCTGCAGGCGCAGACTGACCGGGCCACGCGTCTGGCCAACGCCGACGACGTCGTGCACAACGACGGCAGCCCCGCCGAACTGCACGAAGCAATTGCAGAACTGCATCGCAAATACCTCGATCTGGCCCGACAATAGAGGCACAACGCTTTACCCGACTGGTCGGCTGTCCGACAATATCGGTCTGCATTCACGCAAGCCTGTATCCAGATCCAAGGAAACCCCTTTGCCAGACACCACGATCTTCGAGCACCCGTTGAACGAGAAGTGCCGGACCTGGCTGCGGCTGTCGCGCCTGTTTGAGCAGCTCGAGTTCCATTCGCCGCACAGCGCGGAATGGCATGCGCGAGCCGCGATGTCGGCGCTGCTCGATATCGCCAATGTACTGTCGCGTGCGGACATCAAATCGGAGCTGCTGAAGGAACTCGAACGCTACCGGCAGTCGCTTTCCCGCATGGCCGACAGCCCGGGTGTCGATACCGACCGCCTCGCACACATCCTGCAAAACCTGCAGCAGTCCTGCCAGGGGGTGCGTGACATCAGCGGCCAACTCGGCCAGGCTTTGCGTGGCAACGAGTTCCTGAACAGTATCGTGCAGCGCAGCAGCATCGCCGGCGGTGCATTCGATTTCGACCTCCCGCAGTACCACTACTGGCTGCAGATGCCGCAGCCGGAGCGTTCGATGCAGCTTGACGACTGGCGCCACGAAGTCGGCGCAGTGCAGGATGCGGTCGACCTGCTGCTGACCCTCATCCGCAACAGCGCGGTGCCAACCCAGGAGCACGCACCCAACGGCTTCTACCAGAAGTCCCTGCCGAGCAACATCGCCGCTCAGCTGGTGAGGGTCGGCATCCCCTCTACCGGCGGTGTCTTTGCCGAGATCAGCGGCGGCAAGCACCGTTTCACCATCCGCTTCATGGAGTGCGGCGACTGGCAGCATCCCCAACAGGTGGACCGCGACGTGCCATTCTCACTCAGCACCTGCCTGATGTGAGGGACCGCGTGCTCGAGGTAACCTGCCCAACCTGCGGGAAGACGATCGAATGGACGCCGGCACAGAAGTGGCGTCCCTTCTGCTGCGAGCGATGCAAGCTGATCGACCTGGGGGAATGGCTGGCCGAGGAAAAGCGCATCCCCGGCGAGCCGGTCATGCCGCCCGAATCCGGCGACGAATCGTAGGCGCCGAGCCCTCTCGGCGATCCCGCCGCCGATCAATCGGCAAGAGACTGGCCTCCTACAAGGGGAAATCCGCCACCGAGGTGTCGCGGTTGCCGACCACGCGTACACGTAACACCGTGGTCTGTGACGGGACGTCCGGCACCAGCCAGGTGTCGCCGCGCAAGGCCGCAAGGTAGGAACCGAGCTCACTGCCATCGGTCGACAGGGCGATCAGCTCGATTCGCGTGATGCCAGCCGTTTCCAGGCCAGTCTGGCGCACGACGAGACCGCCCGGAACAGGTCCGAGCAGCACGGCGCGGTCGCCGGCCATCGCGGCACAGGGCATCGCCCGCGGCCGGCATGAAGATTCAGTCTTGAGAAAGACAAAGGGTTCGGCCTCGAACACTCGGTGGGTCTTGCGCCCGATCTGGCCCCAGCTCAACGCGAGCCCGACCGCTACGATAACGAAGAAGATCCAGTAACTAGCCTGCCGCGTCATCGCCCCACAACCCGCGAATACCGGCGACACCCTGTGCACCGTGCCGCCAGGCGGTATCGAGCAGCGCCGGACGCATCCCACCCAGTGCGTATACCGGCATGCTGGCGGCGTCCGAAAGGGCGGCGAACCCGTCCCAGCCGAGCGGCTCGGCATCCGGATGACTGCGCGTCGGCAGCACCGGCGACAACAACGCAAAGTCGGCACCCACCTTCCCTGCCTGCGCGAGATCCGCTGCGCTGTGACAGGACGCAGCGAGCAGATGCGAGGCACTCAGCGGGCGTGTCTGGTAGGCGTGCAACTCGCGGCTGTTAAGGTGCAGCCCATCAGCACCGATCGCACGCGCTGTCTCGGCGTTACCGTTGAACAGCACCCGAGCCTGGTGCGTGTGGCAAAGGGCACAGGCCTCGCGCCCGATACGCACCAGCTCTTCCTCGGAAAGATCGAACAGGCGAAGTTGCACCAGCCGGATACCGCTGCTCAGGCTGGCCTCGAGCGCCTGCAGAAAGCGCCCGCGCTCACCGACCTGCGGCGGTGTGATCAGATAGAGCGGGGGCAGCCGCAGCGCCATGACGATCGGAACATCTGCAGCGGGCATCGGGTAGTCGGCCAGTTCATGGCGCCCCACCCAGGCCAGCGGCTGACCTTCACGCCCGACAGGCTGACCTTCCCAGGAATCGACCCGGTGGACATCCAGCAGCACGCTGCGATCGGCATAGTGATGGGTGATGCGGATCAGCGGCCGGTGCGCGACGACCTCGATGCCCAGTTCCTCGTGCAACTCCCGGGCGAGTCCTGCGGCAACGGTCTCGCCCGGCTCCAGTTTGCCACCCGGAAATTCCCAAAGCCCCCCCTGGTGGGTGTCGTCATGCCGCCTGGCCAGCAACACCCGGCCGGCATCGTCGATCAGGGCGGCAGCGGCGACATGGATGACCGGGCTCATGCCACTGTCCCGTTCAGCTGCGGTACTCGGCGTTGATCTTCACGTAGTCGTACGAGAGATCGCAGGTCAGCACCTCGACCTCCGCATCACCCCTGGCGAGGTCAATGCGGATTTCGATATCGCTCTGTTTCATCACCGCCTTGCCTGCCTCCTCGGTATAGCCGGGGTCGCGCCCGCCACCACTGACAATACACGCTTCCCCGAGCCAGATGCGGATACTGTCGACGTCAAGCCCGGAGACACCTGCCCTGCCGACCGCGGCCAGGATACGCCCCCAGTTGGGATCGGAGGCAAACAGCGCGGTCTTGACCAGTGGCGAATGTGCCACCGTATAGGCGACGAGGCGTGCTTCCGCCGCGTCGATGGCGGACTGCACATGCACACGCACCAGCTTGGTCGCGCCCTCGCCGTCGCGCACGATCATCTCTGCCAGTTCAGCGCACACGGCCTGCACCGCTTCTGACAGCAGCTTTCCGTCCGGCGAATCGAGTGACTCCACCGCTATACCGGAGGCACCGCTGGCAAGCAGCACGCAGGCGTCGTTGGTCGAGGTGTCGCCATCGACGGTGATGCTGTTGAACGAGCGATCCACGGCAGCACCCAACATCGCCTGCAACTCCGGTTGCGACACCCGTGCATCGGTCGCGACATAGGCCAGCATCGTCGCCATGTCGGGACAGATCATCCCAGAGCCCTTGGTGATGCCGGTGACGGTGACCTCGCCTCCCGACAGGGCGACCGTCCGCGACGACAGCTTGGGCACGGTATCGGTGGTCATGATCGCAGCAGCGGCGAGTGCCCAGTTGTCTTCGCGCAGCCCTGACAACAGCGCCGGGACAGCCCGGGCGAACGGATCGACCGGCAGATCCTGGCCGATCACGCCGGTGGAGAACGGCATCACCTGGCTCATCGCGCAGCCGGCCATGCCGGCGAGCAGACGACAGGTCTCGCGCGCCGCGCGCAGACCCGGCACACCGGTGCCGGCATTGGCATTGCCCGAGTTGATCAGCAGGTAACGGATCGGCCCCTTCGCCAGGTGCTCGCGCGCGACCGTCACCGGCGCCGCACAGAAGGCATTGCGGGTGAATACCGCCGCACAGGCGCCCCCCTCTCCCAGTTCGATCAGCAGCAGGTCATCGCGATTCTTGTAGCGGATACCTGCAGCGGCCACTGCCAGGCGAATTCCCCGAACCTCATGCATGGAAGCCCCTCCGTCCGATCGCCTGACCGTTGCAGGCCATCTCTAATTCAGTTTTCCGTGGCAATGCTTGTACTTCTTTCCCGAGCCGCAGGGACAGGGATCATTTCGGCCGACTTTGCGGTCGGGTCGCACAAAGGGTTTCTTTTCCTCGGGCAACGCAGCCTGATCAGCGTCCGGGGCTGCACCCTCACCGAAACCATCAAAGGCCTCGTGCCTGAACTCGAATGCGCCGGGATCCGGCAGGTTCTCGGGGATGCCCGGAGGCGCCTGCAGCTGCAGTCGGCAGAGAATCTGCACCACCTCCATCTTGATCGCGTCCAGCATGGCCGAGAACATCTCGAATGCCTCGCGCTTGTACTCCTGCTTGGGGTTCTTTTGCGCGTAGCCACGCAGGTGTATGCCCTGACGCAGGTAATCCATCGCGGCGAGATGTTCCTTCCAGTGCGAGTCGAGGGTGAACAGCATCACCTCTTTCTCGATGCGGCGCATCTGCTCCGATCCTGCCTGCCGTTCCTTGTCGTCGTAGATTGCCGTGAGCTCGTCGAGGATGCGCTGGCGCAGCGTCTCCTCGTGCAGGCTGTCGTCCTGGTCAAGCCATTGCTGCACCGGCGCATCGAGCCCGAAATTCTCCATCAGGGCCTCGGCGAGCCCCGCAGTATCCCACTGCTCCTCAAGGCTGCCTTGCGGAATATAGGTGCTGATCACCGCATTGACGACGTCATAGCGCAGGTTGGCGATGGTCTCGGCAATGTTCTCCGTCTCCATCAACTCATCACGCTGCTGGTAGACAACCTTGCGCTGGTCGTTGGCGACGTCGTCGTATTCGAGCAGCTGCTTGCGGATGTCGAAGTTGCGTCCCTCGACCTTGCGCTGCGCGTTCTCGATCGCCTTGTTGACCCAGGGGTGCTCGATCGCCTCGCCTTCCTTCATGCCCAGCTTCTGCATCAGGCCGGACACCCGCTCCGAGGCGAAGATACGCATCAGGCTGTCTTCCAGCGAAAGGTAGAAGCGTGATGAACCGGGGTCGCCCTGGCGGCCGGAGCGGCCACGCAACTGGTTGTCGATACGCCGCGACTCATGACGCTCGGTACCGATCACCCGCAGACCACCGGCTGCCAGCACCTGCTCGTGCCGCTTCTGCCAACCGGTGCGATATTCGGCGATGGCCTCCTCGGTCGCTTCCTCACCGAGCTGGCCGAGTTCGACATCGAGATTGCCGCCGAGCACGATATCGGTACCACGACCGGCCATGTTGGTAGCGATCGTGACCGCCGCAGGCCGGCCGGCCTCGGCCACCGTCTGCGCCTCGCGTTCATGGTGCTTGGCGTTGAGCACCTGGTGTTCGATGCCGGCGGCATTCAGCATATTGGACACCATCTCCGAGACCTCGATCGACGCTGTGCCGACCAGCACCGGCTGGCCACGCTTCACGCAGTCGCGTACGTCTTCGACGATCGCCTCATACTTCTCTCGCTGCGTCAGGTACACGAGATCGGTCTGGTCGTCGCGCAGCATCGGCTGGTTGGTCGGGATGACCACGACCTCCAGGCCGTAGATCTGCTGGAACTCGAACGCCTCGGTATCTGCGGTACCGGTCATGCCGGACAACTTGTCGTAGAGGCGGAAGAAGTTCTGGAAGGTGATCGACGCCAGCGTCTGGTTCTCTTGCTGGATGTGCACCCCTTCCTTGGCCTCGACCGCCTGGTGTAGACCGTCCGACCAGCGGCGCCCCGGCATCGTGCGCCCCGTGAACTCGTCGACGATGATGATCTGACCGTCACGGACGATATACTCGACGTTGCGCTGGAACAGCGCATGTGCCCGCAACGCGGCCATGACGTGATGCATCAGCATGATGTTCGACGGGTCATACAGGCTCTGCCCTTCGGCCAGCAGTCCGGCGTCGGACAGCATCTGCTCGACCTTCTCGTGTCCCTGGTCGCTCAGGAACACCTGGCGGGCCTTTTCGTCGACCGAATAGTCGCCAGGGCCGAAATCGGGCTTCCCCTCATCGTTGGTGATCGGGTCCTGGCGCACCAGCTGACCAGGGATGTCATTGACCCGGCGATACAGATCGGAACTGTCCTCGGCAGGACCGGAAATGATCAGCGGCGTACGCGCCTCGTC
Source organism: Chromatiaceae bacterium (assembly GCA_024235315.1). Taxonomy (GTDB): domain Bacteria; phylum Pseudomonadota; class Gammaproteobacteria; order Chromatiales; family Chromatiaceae; genus Thiosocius. The sequence continues at coordinate 75,828 of JACKMP010000008.1, forward strand.
GATCAGGATCGAGTCGACCTCGTCGACCACGGCAAAATACCGGCGTTGCACACGCTGCGCGGCGGAAAACGCCATGTTGTCACGCAGGTAATCGAAGCCGAATTCGTTGTTGGTGCCATAGGTGATGTCGCAGGCATAGGCCTCGGCCCGAGAGACCGGCCGCAGGTGTGGGAACCCGCCGGTATCACCCTGGTATTCCGCATCGAGGACGTAAGACGAGCTGTCAGGACCCATGCCACCCGAGGAGTTGATCACCCCGGTGCTCATACCGAGGAAACGGTACAGACGCCCCATCCACCCGGCATCGCGGCGCGCCAGGTAGTCGTTGACCGTGACCACGTGCACACCCTTGCCCACCAGCGCATTGAGATACACCGCCAGGGTCGCGACCAGGGTCTTGCCCTCACCGGTACGCATCTCGGCGATCTTGCCCTGATTGAGCACCATGCCGCCTATCATCTGCACATCGAAATGCCGCATGCCCAACACCCGCCGACTGGCCTCGCGGACCACAGCGAATACTTCCGGCAACAGGGCATCGGTCGTCTCGCCCCTGGCCAGGCGCTCGCGGAACTCGCCGGTCTTGGCGGCAAGGGCCTCGTCGCTGAGTGCCTGTAGCCCGGGCTCCAGCACATTGATCTGCTCGACGGACTTGAGCATACGCTTCACCAGCCGATCATTGCGGCTGCCGAAGATCTTTCTGACGAGCTTGTTCAGCATGGACTTACGACCTTCCAGGACGAGCAAAAACGAAGGCCGGAATGATAACCCAATCGGCAGTTCACCCGGCCGCCAACAAAAGAAAAAACCCGCTGGCGCGGGTCATCAGACGATCAGAGCGCTCGGCTCACTTGGAGCGGACATAGCGTTGGGGGTCGACTATCTTGCCGTCGCGGTGTACCTCGAAATGCACATGCGGACCGCTCGAGCGCCCGGTGCTTCCGAGCAGCGCGATTGTCTGGCCCTTGCTGACCACATCACCGGCGCGCACCAGGTTTTCCTTGTTGTGCCCATACAGTGTGGTGTAACCATCGACGTGGCGGATTTCGACCAGGTTGCCGTAGCCGGAGGCCTTCTCCGCACGCACCACGACACCGGATGCGACGGCGACCACGTCGGAACCACGCTTGCCAGCGAAATCCACCCCGCGGTGATACGACTTCTTACCATTGAACGGGTCAGTGCGCTTGCCGTAACCCGATGACATCCACCCCTGTTTCACCGGGCGTCCCGATGGCATCACATCGGCAAGCACCTTGCGATTCATCAGCACATATTCGAGAGCACTGAGCTTTTCCTCGCGGTCGGCCAGCAGGCCCGAAATGCGCGCCATCTCGTTGCTCAGATCATTCACGCCCAGGCTGTCGCCCGGCACGCTGTCTTCGGCACCACCCTGCGGCGGCGCAGAAGCGAAATCGAACTCGCCGCGATCCAGTTTGCCGACATCCACCAGGCGGTCACCCAGTGCGTCGAGGCGCATCACGTGTGCCTGCAACTGGGCGATCTTCAGCGCCAGTGCATCGAGGTGGGCGCGCTGCTCGGCTTTCGCGTCTTCGATCACGCGGCGTTCCGCGTCGAGCATCTTATGGACCTCAGCATTCGCGGTCTCGACGCTACTGCGCCTGCCGTATTGCTCGCCCAGATGAAACCCACCCCACAGGGTCAACGCAGTCACGGCGAACACCGCCAGACCGGCCAACGCGGCGGCACGCGGCATACATACATCGATACTGCCGGTACGTTTGCAGAAGTCGGAAAGAAATATGATCTTCAATTGGTTTCTCGCTCGGCCCTATCAGCCTATCGACCTCTAACGGTGTACTCTTTAACCCGTGACTCTTCGCTCCGAGACCCATGTCATGGCCCGCAGCCCCAAGTCGGTTCGCCACCTGCTTAAAGACAAACCAACGCTCAAGTTGCTTGAACTCGAGATCAGCGCCCAGAAGGCACTGTTGGCAAAGGTCCGGCGTCTGTTGCCCGACGACCTTGCCCCGCACTGTGCTGCCGCCCAATTGCACGGACCGCAGTTGGTGCTGCATACGGATTCGCCCGTCTGGGCTACCCGCCTGCGCTATCTTGCGCCACAAGTGCTGAGTCTATTGCGCTCAGATTTTCCGTCATTGAGCGAAGTCAAGATCAGGGTGCTGATCCCCCGACCGGCGGCCCGGCCACCCCGGCGGCCTGCACGCAAATCCGATGTCGCCGCGGCGATTATCCACGACAGCGCACTCGACACCAAACCGGAGCCCTTGCGCGACGCACTGCTGCGCCTCAGTGAAGCATTAAAACGCCATTAAATACAATGAATTACCCTCGCCTCGACCCTCTCCCGGCTGCCGGAGCAAGGATACGCGTCAGGCATTCCACATTATGAAACGTGGGCGGGCTTCATGTACGAGATTGGCGCCCGCTCTGCATCCTCGAACGTGACTTCCTCCCAGGTCTCGGGCTGGGTGATCAACGTCTTGAGCAGGCGGTTGTTCAGCTCATGGCCAGACTTGTAGCCGCTGAATGCGCCAATCAGGCTGTGACCGAGCAGGTACAGATCACCGATCGCATCCAGGATCTTGTGCTTGACGAACTCGTCCTCGTAACGCAGACCGTCCTCGTTGAGGACCCGGAAGTCATCGACGACGATCGCGTTGTCCATGCTGCCACCCAGCGCCAGACCGTTCTCACGCAGCATCTCGATGTCGCGCAAAAAGCCGAAGGTGCGCGCCCGGCTCACTTCCTTGACGAACGATGTCGAGGAAAAATCGATCACCGAGCGGCGGCTCTCCTCGCTCATCGCCGGATGATCGAAGTCGATGCCGAAGCTGACCTTGAATCCGTTGAACGGTTCGAAACGTGCGATCTTGTCGCCTTCGCGGACCTCGACCGGACGTTTGATGCGGATGAAGCGCTTGGCCACGTTCTGCTCTTCGACGCCCGCCGACTGGATCAGAAACACAAACGGCCCGGCACTGCCGTCCATGATAGGCACCTCGGCCGCGCTCACGTCGACATAGGCATTGTCGATACCGAGCCCGGCAAATGCGGAAAGCAGGTGCTCTACAGTCGAGATGCGGGCACCGTCCTTGGTCAACGTGGTCGACAGGCGCGTATCACCGACGTTCTCGGCCTTGGCGGGGATATCCACCGGCGGCTCAAGATCTACCCGACGAAACACGATTCCGGTATCCGGCGCCGCCGGGCGAAGGGTCAGATAGACCTTCGCGCCGGTGTGCAGGCCAACTCCCGTCGCGCGAATCACGTTTTTCAAGGTGCGCTGCTTAATCATGAATCTGGGCTCTCCGAATCAAAATTCCGTTATTTTTCAGCTATTAAGCCTACTACATCGCGGAATCTCGACGACGCAGTGTGATAGTGATCCCCCGATACATGCTTAGGGAATACCCTTATTGTCAACGCTAATGACGTTGCGATCAAGCAAAAATGTCAATGCCTCCCATTACGAGAAACCGTGTAAACGGCGCCTAGTCCGCCTGGCGACGCAGGAACGCAGGAATATCCAGGTACTCCATGTTCTTGCTGGCGGCGGCCTTGACGAAGTCGTTGGCCGTTTTGGGATTGCGCCGAATATTGGTTGGCACTTCGAGCGAAGTGTAATCGAGATTGTCGGTTTCGGTCGCGTCGTTGCTGACCAGCCGCACCGGCTTGATCTCCACTTCCGGCTGCTTCACCACTGCCGGCAGCTCTTCGCCGAGCCCGGTTGCAACCACAGTCACCCGCATCTCATCGACCATTTCCGGATCGATGACCGTTCCGACGACGACCGTCGCATCGTCGCGTGCAAATTCTTTGACCGTGTTGCCGACCTCGTCGAACTCCCCGATCGCCAGATCGAGCCCTGCTGTGATATTGACCAGGATTCCGCGTGCACCGGACAGGTTGATGTCCTCCAGCAATGGACTGCGGATGGCCAACTCGGCCGCCTCACGGGCACGCTTCTCACCGCTCGCGCGGCCAGTACCCATCATTGCGACACCCATCTCCGACATCACTGTGCGCACGTCGGCGAAGTCCACGTTGATCAGACCCGGCCGGGTGATCAGCTCGGCGATACCCTGCACCGCGTTCAGCAGCACGTCGTTGGCCGCCTTGAAGGCATCGAGCAGCGAGGTGGTCTTGCCCAGCACCGACAACAGCTTCTCGTTGGGGATGGTGATCAGCGAGTCCACGTGCTCCGACAGCCTGGCGATGCCTTCTTCCGCGATCCGCAGGCGCTTGCCACCTTCAAAACTGAACGGCTTGGTCACGACGGCCACGGTCAGGATACCGAGCTCCTTGGCCACCTCGGCGACCACCGGGGCTGCGCCGGTGCCGGTCCCACCACCCATACCTGCTGTGATGAACACCATGTCGGCACCTTCCAGTGCTTCGTAGATGCGGTCACGATCCTCCATCGCGGCCTCGAATCCACGGTCAGGATTCGCACCTGCGCCCAGCCCACGGGTCACGTTCGAACCCAGCTGCAGTGCCGTGCGCACCTCAGTGTTCTTCAGCGCCTGGGCATCTGTGTTCGCGCAGATGAACTCGACACCTTCGATGTTCGACCTCAACATGTGGTTCACGGCATTGCCGCCGCCACCGCCGACACCGATAACCTTGATTACTGCGTTCTGGCTATCCACATCCATCAACTCAAACATTTTCCTCTCCTCCAGATGCCGACCCACCCCTCGTCGGGGGCGAAGTCCGATTTGATTAAAAGTTTCCCTGGAACCAACTCTTCATCCGGTTCCAAACCGATTTGAGACTCCCACCACCGACGTTCTCAGGCAGCCGCGCCGCCCGGTTCCGATGGCCAAACAACAGCAAGCCCACGCCAGTGGCATGAATGGGATTGCGTACGACATCCACCAGGCCGGTCACGTACTGGGGGATGCCCAGCCGCACCGGCATGTGAAAAACCTCTTCTGCCAGGTCGATCAGCCCCTCCATCTTGGCGCTGCCGCCGGTCAACACGACACCTCCGGCCACCAGGTCTTCATAACCCGAGCGGCGCAGTTCCGACTGAATAAGGGTGAGCAGTTCCTCGTAGCGCGGCTCTACCACCTCGGCCAGGGTCTGGCGAGACAATCGGCGCGGCGGCCGATCGCCGATGCTCGGCACCTCGATCGTCTCGTCGGGACTGGCGAGCTGTGTCAGCGCACAGGCGTACTTGAGCTTGATCTCTTCGGCATGTTGCGTCGGTGTGCGCAACGCGACGGCAATGTCATTGGTGACCTGATCACCGGCAATCGGGATCACCGCGGTATGGCGAATGGAGCCGCCGGTAAACACTGCGATGTCGGTGGTGCCGCCGCCGATGTCGACCAGGCAGACACCCAGGTCCTTTTCGTCATCCTCGAGCACCGAGTAACTCGAGGCCAGCTGTTCGAGAATCAGGTCCTCGACCTCGAGACCACAGCGGCGCACACACTTGATGATGTTCTGCGCGGCGCTGACCGCACCGGTCACCATGTGGACCCGCGCCTCGAGACGGACACCCGACATCCCGACCGGGTCGTGGATGCCTTCCTGGTTATCGATGATGAATTCCTGCGGCAGGATGTGCAGGATCTTCTGGTCGGCCGGGATCGCCACCGCCCGTGCTGCGTCGATCACGCGTTCGACGTCAGAATGCGACACCTCGCCGTCCTTGATCGGGACGATGCCATGCGAGTTCAGACTGGAGATATGACTGCCGGCGATCCCGGCATACACTGCATCGATCTCCACGCCGGCCATCAGCTCAGCCTCCTCGACCGCGCGCTGGATCGACTGCACGGTCGATTCGATGTTGACCACCACGCCTTTCTTCAGGCCACGCGATGGATGCGAGCCGATCCCGATGATTTCGACCTCGTTGTCCTGCCTGACTTCACCAACGATGGCGACCACTTTCGAGGTGCCGATATCGAGTCCGACGATGATGTTCTTGTCGGTGCGTTTGACCATCAGACTTTTTCCTGCATTTTCACTTCATGCGCCGCGGTTCCCTGTGCGGCAGGTTCGCGCCAGCGCACGGCGAAGCCATGTGCATACCGCATATCGATGCGCTCCGGGCGTCGTGCCGGTTGCGCGACCAGACTGGGATAGACCCGGAAGAACTGAGCCAGCCGATAACCGACGTTCTCGCGACCGAGCGACAGTGTCAGTCCGTCGTCGAACCGAACCCACCAGTGACGGCGTTCGTCCAGGCGGACCTCGCGGATCTGCAGTTCGCGCGCATCTGCGGCGGACGCAGCGGTCTGCAGGAACTCGACCACGCGCTGTTCGCTTCCCGCCGGGCCGTCGAGCCTGACCAGCCCAAGGTGTCCGTCGAGCGACGGCGGCCTGAACACGCCACCGCCGATATTGATCAGCGCATCCTCACCCCAGCGTGCCAGTGGCACTTCCTCGGTCACCACCATGTTCAGCTTGTCCGGCCAGACACGACGGATGCTGACGTCGGCAACCCAGGGCATATCCAGCACACGGTTACGCAGCTTCTGCATGTCGCAACTGAAGAAGCCGCCATCGATCACCTCCACGACGGTCTTCTGGATCTCGTCCGGCTTGAGCTCGCGGAAATCACCTGTTACCTGGATCACCCGCAATGGCAGGCGTCCAGGCTGTGACAGGTCGCGATAGGCAACGACGCCAAGGGCCGTTGTGGCGGCCAGCGCAGTCGCGCCAACAACCGCGGCCAGCCAGCGCCGTGGCGGCAGCTGCGTGCTATCCGTGTTCCGGCGCCTCGTGGATGCACTGGCCATCAGCGCGCCTCCAGTGTCTGCGCGAGGATGCGCCAGACCAACTCGTTGAAATCGATGCCGACCGCCTTGGCCGCCATCGGCACCAGACTGTGGCCGGTCATCCCGGGCACGGTGTTGACCTCGATCACCCAGGGACGCTGCGCTTCGTCCATCAGGATATCGACCCGTCCCCAGCCGCTGGCGCCAACCGCATCGAATGTCCGCATGGCCAGCGCCTGCAATGCACCCTCCGTTGCCCTGTCCAGGCCACAGGGGATCAGATAGCGGGTGTCGTCGGCGACATATTTGGCGTCGTAGTCGTAGAACGCGTGCGTGGTCTCCAGCCTGATCAGAGGCAGTGCTTCGCGCCCCAGGATCGCCGCGGTGTATTCAGACCCTGTGACCCAACACTCGGCCATGACGTGACTCTGGTATTCGGCCGCCTTGGCCCAGGCACTGCGCAGCTGATCACGATCGTCCGCGCGCGACATACCGATGCTCGAGCCTTCGAGTGCCGGCTTGACCATCAATGGGAACCCCAGACCGCAGGCGGTTTCAAAATCTTCATCGTTCTGGATCAGGGTGAACCCCGGGGTCGGCAGACCCAGGGCATGGATCAGCAGCTTGGTGCGGTACTTGTCCATCGCAATCGCCGAGCCCATGACGCCGCTGCCGGTGTAGGGCAGACCGAGGATCTCGAGTGCACCCTGGATCACACCATCTTCACCACCGCGCCCGTGCAGGACATTGAACACGCGATCGAACCCACCGGCCGCGAGCACCGAAAGCACGTCCTTGCCGACATCGATGCCATGTGCGTCGACACCACGTGCAAGCAGTCCTTCGAGTACCGCCCGGCCGCTGACCAGCGAGACCTCGCGTTCGGCCGCCCAGCCCCCCATCAGGACCGCAACTTTTCCGAAGACACTGGCGTCAGGCGTCATACCGCATCTCCTGCCATATGCACTTCAGTACGCAGCTTCACACCGTGCACACGCTCGACCTGTGCGTGGACATAGTTGATCAGTTGCTCGATGTCCGCAGCACTGGCCTCACCGGTATTGATGATGAAATTGGCGTGTTTGCTCGAGACTTGTGCACCGCCGATGCGATGCCCCTTGAGTCCGCTCGTCTCGATCAGGCGTGCGGCATGGTCGCCGGGCGGATTGCGGAACGTCGAACCACAGCTCGGCTGCCCGGTAGGCTGTGTGGCCGCACGCCTTTCCAACAGCGCGCGGATCGCTGCCTGTTCCTGTTCCACATCGCCACGCCCGAGGCACAGCGTACAGGCGATGAACCATTCGTCCGCCGGCCGTTCCACGTGACGATAAGCCACCACGAAGTCCGCAGGCGGGCGCTCGCGCACGACCCCGGCACGGTCGATCGTCGTAACACCCTCGACGATCGGCCAGGTCTCACCACCGAAGGCGCCGGCGTTCATCGCCAGCGCGCCACCCATGGTGCCGGGTATACCGGCCAGGAAAGCGGCACCGGTGAGACCAGCACGCGCGCATTCACGCGCCACCTTTGCGCATGCCACGCCGGCCTCGACATGTGCCCTGTCGCCGTCGATCTGCAGACCGTCCAATCTGCCCTGCAGCGCGATCACGGTACCCCGGAAACCGGCGTCGCGGATCAGCAGGTTGCTGCCCAGACCCAGCCACAACAGCGGCTCATCCGCTTTCAGGGTTTGCAGAAACATCGCGAGATCACTGGCGTCTGCCGGCAGATACAGCTGCTTCGCCGGCCCGCCGACGCGCCAGGTGTTATAGCGACGGAGTGGCTCACCGAGGCGCAGCTCACCTCGCAGCAACGGTTGTTGTGGTGCCGCCATCATCTTGCGTCCTTGCCGGCCTTCGGCCGCGCCTGCCGCGACGACTGGCGCCGCGCCAGCGCCGTGCCGGAACGATCCTGCGCCGGCAGCCGCCCGGTCAGTCCCTCACCGCAACCCATGTGCAAGCGACGTGGCGTGTATTCGCGTCTCATGGGCACATCGCCTCCGCCATAGCCGCCGCCACTGCCCCGATGTTTCCGGCACCCATGGTGACCACGATATCCCCATCGGCAACCAGGTCGCCAAGGATCTGGGGCAGATCTTCGACAACATCCAGAAACACCGGGTCGACCTGACCGCGCGCCCTGATGGAGCGGACCAGCGCACGACCGTCAGCCCCGGCGATCGGCGCTTCACCAGCCGCATAGACCTCAGCCAACACCAGGACATCGACCTTCGACAGCACGGCCACGAAGTCTTCGAAGGCGTCATGGGTGCGGCTGTATCGATGCGGCTGGAAGGCCAGCACCAGGCGGCGATCGGGCCAGCCGGCACGTACTGCCTCCAGGGTTGCCGCGATCTCGCGGGGATGATGCCCATAGTCGTCGACCAGCATGATGTCGCAGTCGCCGATCCGGCATCCCTGCCTGGCCTGAAAACGCCGCCCGATGCCTTGAAACGCCGCCAGTGCCGCGCGCATGGCCTCGACCTCGACACCCAGCTCACGTGCAACCGCGATCGCCGCCAGCGCGTTGAGCACATTGTGACGGCCCGGCATGTTGAGAGTCACATCGAAGGGCTCCTGCGCCTTGATGTGCACACGGAAGCGTGTAGTCATCCCGTTTTGTTGGATGTCCGCAGCGCGCACATCGGCATCGCCGCGCGTGCCGTATGTGACGACCTTGCGCGTCACCTCGGGCAGCAGCTCACGCACGTTGTCATCATCGATGCACATGACCGCCTGGCCGTAGAACGGCAGGTGATGCAGGAATTCGAGGAAGGTCGCACGCAGGCGCATGAAGTCGTTGCCGTAGGTGACCATGTGGTCTTCGTCGACATTGGTCACCACGGCGATCATCGGTTGCAGATAGAGGAACGACGCGTCGCTCTCATCGGCTTCGGCGACCAGGACCTCACCTTCACCCAGATGCGCATAGCTGCCGCGCGAGTTGAGACGGCCACCGATCACATAGGTCGGATCCAGGCCGCCCTCGATCAGGATGCTGGCGGTCAGGCTGGTTGTCGTGGTCTTGCCATGCGTACCAGCCACCGCGATGCCATATCGGAATCGCATGATTTCGGCCAGCATCTCGGCACGAGGCACGACCGGGATGCGCCGCTCGCGTGCCGCCCTGACCTCGGCATTGTCGTCCTTGACCGCACTGGATATGACGATCGCATCCGCACCACTGACATGCGCTGCCTCATGTCCGATATGAATGCTCGCACCCTGCTCTGCCAGCCGCTGGGTGGCAGCATTCTGTTTGATATCCGAGCCCGAGATCTCGTAGCCGAGATTGAGCATGACCTGGGCGATGCCATTCATCCCGGCACCGCCAATTCCGACGAAGTGCAGGCGGCGCATGCGGCCCATCGTCTCGGCGGCATAGCGACGTGGCCTGGTCGTGATCCCGGTCATGCCGCCAACTCCTCGCAGACATCCGCAACGCGCCCGGTCGCATCGCGCTGCGCCATGCGATAGGCATGCCGCCCCATCGCATGCAGCAACGCGCGATCAGACAGCAGGGCCAGCAACAGCTGCGCAAGACTGCGCGCCGTCAGTTCGTGTTGCGGCAGCAGACGTGCCGCACCCGCCTCGGTCAGAAAACGTGCATTGGCTGTCTGGTGGTCATCCACCGCGTGCAGAAACGGCACCAGAATGGCAGCGCGGCCTGCGGCCATCAGTTCAGATACAGTCAGTGCGCCGGCACGGCAGACCACGAGATCGGCCCAGGCATAGGCCTCCGCCATATCGTCGACGAACTCGCTGACCAAGGCACTGACACCCTGTTGTCTGTAGGCCTCCGACGTCGCCTGCGCCTTGCCGCGACCCGCCTGGTGGCGAATCTCGGGCCGCGCCTCCGGATCGAGCTGCGCCATCGCAACAGGCAGGTTTTCGTTCAGTGCCTGTGCGCCCAGCGAACCGCCCACCACCAACAGGTGCAACGGACGATCGGCTGCGATCGGCGCCGGCTCGCCCATGCCCGAAATCTCACAGCGCACCGGATTTCCGGTCAACTGTGCCGCGGCACTGGACGGGAAGCTGCCAGGAAAGGCCTCGAGGACCCGAGTGGCCACGTGCGCAAGCCAGCGATTGGTCATGCCAGGTATGGCATTCTGTTCATGGATCACCAGTGGTGTACGCATCAGTCGACTCACCAGGCCACCAGGGCCGGTGACGAAGCCGCCCATGCCCAACACGACCTGCGGGCGGCGCAGGCGCAGCACCCGCCATGCCTGCCGCATGGCACGCAACAGGCGAAACGGCGCCAGCAATCGATCGATTGCGCCCTGACCGCGCAGGCGGAAGGCGGCGATGGTATCGAGCTCGAAGCCGTGTGCCGGAACCACGCGCGATTCGAAACTGTCCGGCGTACCCAGCCAGTTGACCTGCCAACCGCGGTCGGCAAGTTCGCGGGCCACCGCCAACGCAGGGAACACATGCCCGCCGGTGCCACCGGCCATGATCACTATGCGCGCTGCCACTGCCCCTCCTTGTCGTCGCCGGCGATCTGGTTTTCGTAGCGCACGCGCAGCAACAGGCCGACCGCAATGCAACACACGATCAGGCTGTTGCTGCCATAACTGAGAAACGGCAGCGTCAGGCCCTTGGTCGGCAGCAGCCCAACGTTCACACCGATATTGATGAAGGCCTGCATACCCAGCCACAGACCAAGTCCGTACGATACATAGGCGGCATAGCGGTCACCCCGAAGCTCGGCGCGCGCACCGATCGCGTAGCTGCGCCAAACGATCAGGCAGAACATGCCGATCACGACCAGGGTGCCGAGCAGGCCGAACTCCTCGCCGATGACCGCCATCACGAAGTCGGTGTGCGCCTCGGGCAGGTAGAACTGTTTCTGGATGCCATTGCCCAGGCCGACGCCGACCCATTCGCCCCGGCCAAACGCGATCAGCGCCTGCGCCAGCTGATAGCCAGAGTCCTGGGCATGCTCCCAGGGATTGAGGAACGTGGTGACACGTTCCAGGCGATACGGCGAGATCCACACCAGTGTCATCAGTGCGCCCACTGCCAGCGACAGCAGTGCCGCAAACTGCCACAAAGGCGCGCCACCGAGAAACAGCATGCCGAAAGCCGTCATCAGCAACACCGCCGTGGTGCCGAAATCGGGTTGCAGCATCAGCAGTGAACAGGCGATGACCAGCAGGAAGATCGGCTTGACGAAGCCCCACAGTGAGCTGGCCACTTCAAACTGACGACGCACCAGGTAGCCGCTCATGTACAGCACGACGAACACCTTCATGAACTCGGAGGTCTGCAGACTGAGCGGGCCGGCCGCGACCCAGCGCAACGCACCATTGGCCTCGCGACCCAGGCCCGGGACGAACACCAGCAGCAACAGGGCCAGGCCGAGGAAATACAGGATCGTGCTCCATTGGCGCCACCAACCCATCGGCATACGGTAGGCAAGCCAGCCGGCACCCGCGCCCAGTGCCAGGGCGAGCAGGTGACGGTCCACGAAACGCAGTGCATCGCCGTCGTGGCTGCTCAGGTGCATCGACGCCGACGCCACCATGACGATACCAAGACCGACGAGAACCATGACAGCTGCCAGCAACACGCCGTCCACGCCTGGCATTCGAATTTCCTGCATACCGCGCCGGTGAGCCATTGTCGTCATGCGGCAAGCCTCCTCACCGCCTGCACGAAACGCTCGCCGCGCTGTGCGTAGTTGGTGAACATGTCGAAGCTGGCGCAGGCCGGCGACAACAGTACCCGGTCACCCGGCAGTGCCATCGCGGCGGCCCGGGCCACGGCGTCGTCCATGGTCCTTGCGCGAACGCTCGGCACCGACTCAGGCACCGCCGCGGCGATGCGCTCTGCGTCACGGCCGATCAGCACCACGCCGCGTGCGCAGGACTGGAGCACCGAGGTGAAGGCCGAGAAGTCGGCGCCCTTGCAGTCACCGCCGGCGATCAGCACGGTGCGCGAGGCATCGCCACGGTGCAGTCCATGCAAAGCGGCTATCGATGCGCCGAGATTGGTGCCCTTGCTGTCGTTGTACCAGCAGACGCCCTTGATCTCGGCGACGAACTGGGTGCGGTGCGGCAACCCGGGGAAGGCACGCAGGACCTCGAGCATGGCCGACAGATCGAACCCGAGTGCGGTGCCCATCGCCAGTGCCGCCAGCGCGTTGGCACGGTTGTGCATGCCGGGGATCTTCAGGTCCTCGGCTGCCAGCAGCGGCTGCTCACCCCGACACAGATAATCCTGTCCATCGATCGAGCACACGCCGAACATCTTGACGTCCTGCGATTCGCCGAGGGTGAAGTACCAGACATCGTCGGCGCCCAGCATTGCAGCCACCACCGGGTCATCGGCGTTTAGTACACCAACGCCGGCACCGCGCATCACCCGTGCCTTGGCAGCCGCATAGGCATCGATGTCGGGATAACGATCCATGTGATCGGGGCTGACATTGAGCACCGTCGCGACAGCGGCCTGCAGCGACTCGGTGGTCTCCAGCTGGAAACTCGACAGCTCGAGAACATAGAGTTCGATATCCGGGTCGAGCAGATCGAGCGCCGGAGTGCCGAGGTTGCCACCGACGGCGACCCTGACCCCACTCGCCTTGGCCATCTCTCCCAACAACGTGGTCACTGTGCTCTTGCCGTTGGAGCCAGTGATCGCGACGACCGGCGCCGTGGCAACCCGCGCGAACAACTCGATATCACCGACCACCGGTACGCCGCGGTGCTGTGCGGCGGCGATCTGCGGCGTCGAAACCGGGACGCCCGGACTCACCACCAGACGCTCGACACTGTCGAACAGCTGATCATCGAATGGGCCGAGGAACACCGCAATGTCAGGGTACTCGGCATTCAGCGCGGCAAGCCCCGGTGGCTCGGTGCGGCTGTCGGCCACGGCCACCGGCACCCCCTGGGCAGCAAGAAAGCGGGCGCACGACAGACCGGTTACACCCAGACCCACGATAAGGGTCCTGGCGGTCATTTTGTCCTGTGCCATTGCTTGCGTCATCGCCTTGCCTCAGCGGATCTTCAGACTGGCCAGACCGACCAGCACGAGGATGACGGTGATAATCCAGAAGCGCACGATGACGCGCGGCTCCGGCCAGCCTTTCAATTCAAAATGATGATGCAGAGGCGCCATGCGGAAGATGCGCCGCCCGGTCAGTTTGAACGAGGCGACTTGCAGCATCACCGAGACCGTCTCGACGACGAACACGCCACCCATGATGAACAGTGCGATCTCCTGGCGAACTGCAACCGCCAGCGTGCCAAGCGCCGCACCCAGTGCAAGTGCTCCGACATCGCCCATGAACACCTGCGCCGGGTAAGCGTTGAACCAGAGGAAGCCAAGACCCGCACCCACCAGGGCGCCGCACAGCACGGCCAGTTCACCGACGCCCGGCAGGTGCGGAATCAACAGGTACCCGGCGATCTGCACATGTCCCGAGGCATAGGCGAATACACCCAGCGCGCCGGACACCAGCACCGTCGGCAGGATAGCCAGGCCGTCCAGACCATCGGTCAGGTTGACCGCATTGGACGAACCGACGATGACCAGGTAGCCAAACAGGATGAAGAACGGACCGAGTTCCAGCACCAGGTCCTTCATGAACGGGAACAGCAGCTGTGTCTCGACCGGCAGTGTGGCGCCGGAATACAGGGCCACCGCGGCGGCAAAACCGAACAGCGACTGCCACAGGTATTTCCAGCGTGCAGCGAGGCCGCGAGAATCCTTCAGCACCAGCTTGCGATAGTCGTCCCACATTCCGATGGCACCGAATGCCAGCGTGGTCAACAGAACGATCCATACATAACGGTTGCCCAGATCTGCCCACAACAGGGTGGCCACCGCGACGGCGACCAGGATCAGCGCACCACCCATCGTCGGCGTCCCGGACTTCGACAAATGGGTCTGCGGCCCGTCATTACGCACAGTCTGGCCAATCTTGTAGCGGCTGAGGCGGCGGATCATCGCCGGACCGACCATGAATGAGATGATCAGTGCGGTGAGCACTGCCAGGATGGTGCGCAGCGTGATGTAACGGAACACCAGGAACCCGGCATCGAATTGCGACAGGTAATCGGCAAGCTGGATCAGCATGCAACCTCCGCGCGGTGCAGACGGTTCACCACTTCGTCCATGCGTGCTGAACGCGAACCCTTGACCAGGACACTGTCCTCCGCGGACAGGTCGTGCAGCAACATCTCGGAAAGGGCCTCGCGATCGGAGAAATGCCGGGATTCACCGGAGAATCCCTGCGCGGCATGACCACTGAGTTCGCCGACTGTGAACAGGCGGTCGATTCCGAGTGCAGCTGCCCGCTCGCCGAGCTGCCGATGCAGCTGCGGCGCGTCGGTGCCAAGTTCGGCGAGATCGCCCAGCACCAGCGTGCGCCGACCCGGGGCGGCCGCCAGCACCCGCAGGGCTGCCATTACGGAATCGGGATTGGCGTTGTAGCTGTCGTCGATCAGGCGCGCACCGTTCACCCCTGGCAACGGACACAGGCGACCGGCGACTGGCGCGAGACCGGCCAACGCCTGTCCGGCATCCTCCAGACCGGCGCCGAGCGCCAGGCTGCCGGCGATCGCCGCCAGTGCGTTCATGCGATTGTGCTCACCGGTGAGCCGCAGGCGCACGTCGATCTCACCCTGCTCGCAGCGCACCGGGAAATGCGCCTGGAAACCCGCGTCACCCCAGACGATGGAATAGGCCCCGGCGGGACTGCTGACATCCGCTGCCTGCACAACACCGAAGGTACGCTGCCGGTGGCCTTGTGCGATCTCACGCCAAAGGCCGGCGAAGCGGTCGTCGGCGTTGAACACGAAGAAACCGTCCGGGCCCAGTCCATCGATGATCTCGGCCTTGGCCCGCGCCACACCCTCGAGACTGCCGAAGCCTTCCAGGTGCGCCCTGCCCGCATTGTTCAACACCGCGACATCCGGTTTCACCAGGCCGCTCAGGTAGTGGATCTCACCAGGGTGATTGGCACCCAGCTCGATGACGCCGAACGGCTCCTTGCGCAAGCGGCAGAGCGTCAGCGGCACGCCGATCGCGTTGTTCAGATTGCCACGCGTCGCCAACACATCACCCTGCCGCGCCAGGATGGCGGCGATCATTTCCTTCAGTGTGGTCTTGCCGTTGCTGCCGGTAATCGCAATCACGCGCGCCGGGCAACGCTGCCGCCACTGCTGGCCGAGACGCCCCAGCGCGAGCAGGCCGTCCGCCACCTCGACGGTCGACAGTGGCGTATCACCCCTGCGTTCCACCAGCGCGCCGGCGGCGCCACGCGACTGAGCGGCCGCCAGGTAGTCGTGTCCGTCGAAGTTCGGACCGCGCAGCGCAACGAACAGCTGGCCCTGCTGCAGACTGCGGGTATCGGTGCTGACGCCGTCAAAAAAATGATCGCCGCCCACCAGTTGGCCGTCGACCATCGACGCGAGCTCGGACAGGTGCATGGCACTCATTCCGCACCCCCGTGGAGCGCTGCCTGGACCTGTGCGATATCACTGAACGGCAGACGCCGTCCCCTGCTCTCCTGGTAGTCTTCGTGCCCCTTGCCCGCAACCAGCACCAGGTCATTCGCCGCCGCCGCCGCGATACTGACCCGGATTGCCTTGGCACGGTCATGCTCGATGTGCACGTTCTGGTGGTCGCTCATCCCACCGAGGATGTCCTCGACGATCTGCTGCGGATCCTCGGAGCGCGGATTGTCATCGGTAATCACCACGCGATCAGCCAGCCGCTGCGCAACTGCACCCATCTGCGCACGCTTGCCGCGATCGCGGTCGCCCCCACACCCGAACACACACACCAGGCGACCGCTCGCGTGTTCACGCAGGCTGCCGAGCACCTTCTCCAGCGCATCCGGCGTGTGTGCATAGTCGACCACCACGCGCGGCTGGTGAGGCGCAAGGAATACCATCATGCGGCCCGCCACCGGACGTACCTGTTCGAGGGCCGCGATTGCACTGCCAATCGGCATGTCCCAGGCGAGCAGTACCGCCAGCGACAACACCAGGTTCTCGGCATTGAAACGACCCAGCAGATGACTCTGCAGTTCGCCCGTGCCCCAGCTCGAATCGAAGCGCACACGCAGACCATCGGCGCGGGTCTCGACCTCACGCAGGCGCAGATAACGGTCACCGAGCGCCGTCAGCCGGCTGCCGCTTCCCACTGCCACGGTATAGGTGCGCGGACGCACCTCTGCGGCGAGCCTTGCACCCGTCTCGTCGTCGACGTTGATCACCGCCAGGCTCAGACCGGCGCCGCGAAACAGGCGCGCCTTGGCATCTGCATAGGACTGCATGTCACCGTGATAGTCCTGGTGGTCACGGGTGAGATTGGTGAACACTGCCGTGTGAAACGGCACACCGGCAACCCGATCCTGGTGCAGCGCATGCGACGATACCTCCATCGCCACCGCGCGTGCGCCGTGCGCAAACAGGCCGCTCAGCATTGCGTGCAGATTGACGGCGTCCAGCGTGGTATGGGTCGAGGGCTGCAGATCGCCGGGAAAACCATTGCCGACCGTGCCAAGTACCGCGGTAGACACGCGTGTCGACAAGGCCTGGGCGAGGAAGTGCGCGACGCTGGTCTTGCCATTGGTACCGGTGACACCGATCACACGCATCGCGTGTGCCGCCTGTCCGAAAAAGCGTGCGGCGATCTCGCCGGCATGGCGACGCAAGCCGGGCAGCGCGATCACCGGAAGGTCGGCGGAAAGCCGCGCGATGCGGTCACGGTCCCATTGTGCCGTGGGTTCGGCAATCACCGCCGCCGCACCCCGGTCGCGTGCCTCGGCAAAGTGCTCCAAGGCATGCCCGCGGGTGCCCTGCAGAGCCAGCCACAGACCATTGCGGTCAACCTCACGGCTGTCCAGCGCCAGTGAACTGACCGTCTGATGGCGCGCCCAGTCGATACCGGACAGCCCTGGCAGCAGGTCCGCGAGCAGCAGGCTTTTCTTGTCGGTGCGCTGGGGCATCATCGAGCCGCTCCGCCCTGGGCCACGCGCACCGAGGGATCGATCGCCACATCGGGGGCCACGTTCTGCAGCCGCAGGGCCTCCGCCATCACCGCGGAAAACACGGGGCCAGCCACCTGACCGCCATAGAACTTGCCGGCCTGCGGCTCGTTGAGCATCACAGCGAGGACGAATCGCGGATGCTGCGCCGGCGCCATGCCGGCAAACAGCGCGAGATAGCGGTCGTCACTGTAGCCCTGGGGACCGAATTTCTTGACCGTTCCGGTCTTTCCTGCGACACGGTAGCCGAGCACTGCTGCATCCGGCGCCGTGCCATCAGTGGTCGTCACCGTCTCCAGCATTCTGCGCACGGCCACCGCCGTGGGGGCCGAAAACACGCGTTCGCCTTTCACTGGGGCATCACGTTTGAGCAGGGTCGCCGGAACCATGACACCGTCATTGGCCAGCGCGGCATAGGCCTGGGCCAACTGCAGGGTGCTGACCGAGATACCGTAACCGAACGACAGTGTCGCCTGATCAATCTGTGCCCAACGGCGAAAATCATTGAGCTGTCCCGCCGCCTCGCCGGGGAACCCGGTCCCGGCGGCACGCCCGAATCCGAGCCTGTCCATCACCCGCCACAGATCACGCTTGTCCAGCGCGAGCGCGATCTTGCCGGCGCCGACGTTGCTCGATTTGCTCAACACCGTCGCCACATCGATCAAGCCGAGATTGTGCGAGTCCTTCACCTGGGCACGGCCGATTCGGAAATAACCGGGTGAGGTGTCGATGAGCGAATCCGCCTTGATCGTGCCCGCGTCCAGCGCGGCCGCCACTGTGAAAGGCTTGAGCGTCGAGCCCGGCTCGAACAGATCGGTCAACGCACGGTTGCGCAGGCGGCCGGCACGATTGGAGCGGTCGCCGTTCGGGTTGAACGACGGCTGGTTGACCATCGCCAGCACCTCGCCCGACTGAACGTCGAGCAGCACCAGCGAGCCAGAGATCGCCTGGTGACGCCGAACCGCCGCCTTGAGTTCGCGGTAGGCGGTGAACTGCAGACGCTGGTCTATGCTGAGAGCCAGATGATTGCCGGCTCGCGGGCTGCGGATATTCTCCACGTCGTCGACGACCTGGCGCCGTCCGTCGCGAAGCACCAGTTTGGCGCCCGTCTCGCCACGCAGCGCCTGGTCGAACGCGAGCTCCAGCCCTTCCTGGCCCGTGTCATCGACATCGGTGAAGCCCATCACGTGAGCGAACACCTCGCCGGCCGGGTAATAGCGTTTGTACTCGCGCTCGATATGTACCCCGTTTATGCCCTTCGCCTTTGCGACATCCATGACGTGCGCCGCTTCTGCCGGCGGCAGGCGGCGCTTCAGGTACACGAAGTGGCGCTGACTGTATCGCGCCAGCTTGCCGCGCAGCTCTTCGGGGTCCAGCTCGAGCGCCTTTGCCAGCACCAGCAGCTGCTCGATGTCTGTCCCCAGCACCCGCGGGTTCGCTGCGATCGAGTCGACCGGCGTGCTCAGCGCCAACACGTCACCGCGCCGGTCCGTGATGAGACCGCGGTGCGCCGGCACTTCCACCTCGTCGAGGTAACGATCCGCCCCCTCGGATTGCAGGAAGTCTTTCTCCAGGATCTGCTGATCGACTGCCCGCCACACCAGCGAAGCGGCAGCCACGAGGAACAGTGCCAGCACCGTGTAACGGCGACCGACATAGCTCGGCAACACCTTCTCCTCGCGCCGCACCTGGCGGGCACGCCTGTCGCGACGTGCCGCCATCTACTTCACCACCACGATCTGTTCGGCCGCCGGGACATGCATCTGCAGCCGCTCACTGGCGATGTCCATGATCCGGCCCAGGGCGCCGCGCGTGGCCAGTTCGAGCTGCAGGCGACCCCATTCCATGTCGACCTGGTCACGCTCGGCACGCACCTGCTGCAGCTCGACAAACAGCGAGCGTGACAGAAACTTCGCATACACGACCGCGACACCACTGCAGACCACAGCGACCATCAGGAACGACAGCCAGGCCAGGCGCACGCGGCTCATGCATTCACCTCGGCCACTCGCATCACTGCGCTGCGCGCACGCGGATTGTCATGAAGCTCGATCGCCGAGGCGCGGATCGCCTTGCCTACGGGTTGCAGGCGTCCGCGTGTCTCGACATGCCGGACCGGCAAACCCTTGGGCAGTCTCGGCCCCTGTGCGACATCGCGCATGAAGCGCTTGACGATACGGTCCTCCAGCGAGTGGAAGCTGATCACGACCAGACGCGCGCCCTGCGCCAATACCTGCAGCGAGCCTTCCAGGCACCGCTGCAGATCATCCAGCTCGCGGTTGATGAAGATGCGGATCGCCTGAAAAGTGCGTGTCGCCGGATGCTTGCGCTTTTCCTTGATCGGACATGTCTGCGCCACCAGGTCGGCGAGGTCGCGGGTACCGGTGATCGGGGTGTCCTGACGGCGCGCGACGATGGCGCGCGCGATGCGTCGCGAAAATCGCTCCTCGCCATACTCGTAGATTACGGTGGCGATATCCTCCTCGTCGGCCTCAGCCAGCCATTGCGCAGCACTCTGGCCACGCGTCTGGTCCATGCGCATGTCCAGTGGACCGTCGTTCAGAAAGCTGAAGCCGCGTGCCGGATCGTCGAGCTGCGGCGAAGACACGCCGAGGTCCAGCAGCAGACCGTCGATAAGGTGTTCCAGGCCCCGATCGCCGACGACCGCAGGAATCTCGGCAAAGCTGCCGTGCGTGATCGAGAAGCGCGGGTCGTCACCAAAACGCGACTGTGCGATGCGCACCGCCTCGGCATCCTTGTCGAACGCCAGCAGGCGACCCCGTTCGCCGAGGGACTCGAGGATGCGGGCACTGTGGCCGCCGCGGCCGAAGGTACCATCTATATAGGTGCCGTCCGGACGGATGCACAGCGCTTCGATCGCCTGGTCGAGCAGGACCGGGATATGGGCGGCAATCGCCTGTGTCACAGCGTGAGTCCACCCAGCTGTTCGGACAGGCCACCGGCATCCGACGCCACATCGGCCAGCCAGCGCTCACGACTGCCATTCCAGGACTCCTCGTCCCAGATCTCGAGTTTGTTGACCTGCCCTACCAGCGACACCCGCTTCTCCAGGCCCGCATAGGCGCGCAGTTCGTTGGCGATCAGGATGCGCCCCTGACCATCGAGCTCCACCTCAGAGGCGTGGCCAAGCATCAGGCGCTTCATCGCCTGGCTGCGCGCATCGATCGCGGGCAGCCCGGCCAACTGGCGGGCCACGATCTGCCACTCGTTCTCGGGATACAGCCACAGGCACTTGTCAGTGACGAACGGATTCAGCGTGACCACCACGCGCGACGCGCAGCACTGCACCAGCGGCTCCCGGTGCTTGGCCGGAATCGCTATGCGCCCCTTGGCGTCGAGATTGAGTGTATTGACCCCCAAAAACACGGCTGTGCCGTCTCCTTCTTAGGGTGGGTAACTCCCCCTAAATCCCCACAATTACCCACTTAAGGTGCAATCTTAGGTCCCAAGCCCCACAGGGTCAAGCTCATTGGAAGAAAAAAATGCTTAAAGCTCAGTGACTTAGCGCGGAATCGCGGAAACAGAGAAAGGACCAAAAAACAGGGGGCTAACTGCGCGACTTAAAGTGAAATATCAAGAAGGGGATCCAAAACGGACCGCAAACGCGAATATTGTTCCCGCCAGGGGTCGAAGAATCGGTTCGCGGCCGGAAAGCGGCGATACCGCAGGGCCGAAACGAAGGCTACGGGACACCCCCGGGTGAAAAATGGAGTCGGCCGATAAGCCGGGTTCTGTCGAGGACGATCATTCATCTGGGACGCCCGTCACCGGGCGCCTCGTGCGACCTACCCGGAGACACCTGCGGGCCGCAGGCTGCCCGAAGGCGTGCCTCCCTATTTGGTCTTGCTCCAGAGGGGGTTTGCCGTGCCATCCACGTTACCGCAGACGCGGTGCGCTCTTACCGCACCATTTCACCCTTACCTGGCGTCAGGGCGAACCTGATGCCATCGGCGGTTTACTTTCTGTTGCACTTTCCGTCGGCTCGCGCCGCCCAGGCGTTACCTGGCCTCTTGCCCTGCGGAGCCCGGACTTTCCTCCATCGCCTTGCGGCGACCGCGATCGTCTGGCCGACTCCGCCGTGCACCCTATGGCAAGCGGACCCGGCAGGCAAGCGCCTCAGCCTTTCGTCATCTCCAGGGCGCGCCGGTACAGCAGGTTTTTCTTCCCGCCGCTGATCCTTGCAGCCAGGCCGACGGCCTGTTTCACCGGCAACTCTTCCAGCAGGACACTCAGCAGGTCATCCACTTCAATCGACCGTGCATCTCCTCCCGCCTCGGCGCCGGCCAGCAACACGACGAACTCGCCCTTACGCTGGTTGTCGTCGGCCTCGACCCATTCCAGCAACTCGGCCAGCGGAGCCGACCTGACCGTCTCATGCCGCTTGGTGAGTTCACGCGCCAGCACCGCGACACGCCGGCCGCCGAATACCTCAACGAGGTCATGCAGGGATTCGAGGATACGGTGAGATGCCTCGTAAAAGACCAGCGTCGCGGTTTCGCGCAGCAGCGCCTCCAGGTGCGCCCTGCGCGCCTGCTGCCGGCGGGGCAGAAAGCCCTCGAAACGAAACCGGTCTGTCGGCAGACCGGCAACACTCAGTGCCGCGACCAGCGCACTGGGGCCCGGCACCGGGATCACCGCGATCCCCTGTTCACGGCAGGCCCGCACCAACGGAAAACCGGGATCGCTGATCAACGGCGTGCCGGCATCCGATACCAGCGCCAGGGATTCACCGGCCGTGAGATGCCCGATGATCCTTTGGGTCGCATCGACCTCGTTGTGCTCGTGCAGGGACAACATCGGCCTGGCGATACCGAGGTGGTCAAGCAGGCGTCGGCTGTGGCGCGTGTCCTCGGCCAGAATGCGATCCACACTGCGCAGCACCTCGATTGCACGCAGCGTCACATCGTCCAGATTGCCGATCGGCGTGGCGACGATGTAGAGCCGTCCGGCCAGGTTTGACACCTCTCACCCCACCTTTGATACTCGACGTCCCATCCTGACCGCACCCGATGTTCCATGCAAGCGACCACCCTGCCACGTCTGCTCATCGTCCTGCTCTGGTTGCTCCTTGCCTACGGCTGCGGCCAGATGCCGGAGCGCCCATCGCAACCCGACGGTGATCCGGATGCACTACGCGCGACACAGTTGCTTGCAGCCGGCCAGTACCCGGCGGCCGCCGAGCTCTACCGGCGGCTTGCTGCAGGCACCGCCGCCCCGGACCGGCGCGCCGGCTATCTGCTGGCGGCGGCCGAGGCGTCACGTGCGGGAAACGACTGGGATGGCGTTCGCCAGGCGCTCGAGCTGCTGACACCGATGAACCTGGTTGCAGACCAGGCGCTGCAGCGCGACCTGCTGCGGAGCGAGATGCAGCTGCAGGAGAGACGCCCGTCCGACGCACTGGCAACGCTGGCGACACCAGCCGCACCGGGATCCGATACCGCTTTGCGGATCCGTTATCACCACAACATCGCCGAGGCCTACCGGCAGATGGGCAACCTGCTGGAGACCGCGAACGCACTGCAGGTGGTGGATGCGCTGCAGACCGATCGCGATGCACGCCTGGCGACCCAGACCGACATCCTGCGCACGCTGGCACTGCTCAACGAACTGGTGCTGGGCAACCTGCAACCGTCACCGCCAGGTGTCGCCGGGGGCTGGATGCAATTGGCGCTGCTGGTCAAGAAGCATGGCAGTGAACCCGATCAGCTCGCCCCCCTGTTGGCCGAGTGGCGCCAGCGTTTTCCACAGCACCCGGCCCTGCCGGAGCTGCTCGCGAACTACCAGCAATACCTGCAAAGCCAGCTGCAGCGCGTCTCGGTGATTGCGGTCCTGCTGCCACAGTCGGGCGTGTTCGCCGAGGTCGCTGCGGCGATCCGTGACGGCATCGTGATCAGCCGCTTCCAACACCCTGAAGGCAAGCGCCCGGAGCTGCGCTTTTACGACGCGACCGACCCGGCCGGGATCTGGCCCCTGTATTCCCGGGCAGTCGCTGAGGGTGCGGAGCTGGTGATCGGTCCTCTGCAGAAGGAGGCGGTCGCCCAGCTGGTTCGCGCAGGCGATCTCCCGGTGCCGGTACTCGCGCTCAACCAGGTCGAGGTCGACACCACGCTGCCGGCGAATCTGTTCATGTATTCGCTGTCGCCCGAAGACGAGGCGCGCCAGGCAGCCGAGCGGGCCTGGCTCGATGGTCACCGCAGACCGTTGATCCTGGCACCGCAGGACAGCTGGGGTGAGCGACTGGCATCCGCCTTCGATCAACGCACCCGCACCCTTGGCGGCAGCGTGGCCGGAATCGGGCGCTACGACGACAACAGCCACGACTATTCCGACACGATCACCGCGGCGCTGCACATCGATCAGAGCGAGGCACGGCGGCGCCAGATCGAGGGCTGGCTGGGCCGTCGGGTCGAGTTCGAGCCGCACCGGCGCGACGACGTGGATGCGGTATTCATCGCCGCACGTCCGGTGCAGGCACAGGGGATCCGGCCGCAACTGCAGTTCCATCACGCCGGCGACCTGCCGCTCTATGCCACGTCGCACGCATGGAGCGGACAGCTTTCAGCAAACCAGCTCGAGGACATGCGGGGCATCATGTTGGCCGATATTCCCTGGCTGCTATCCAACGGCACCGGTGACCTGGACACACGTGCAACGATCGTACAGAGCCTGCCGAAGAGCGGCTCCGCCTACGCACGGCTCTACGCAATGGGAATGGACGCATTGCGTCTCGTTCCCCACCTGCGACGCCTGCAGAGCAGTCGCTACGAGTCACTGGATGGCAGTACCGGCAATCTCTACATGGACGAAGCCAACCAGATCCACCGCCAGCTCATCTGGGTACTGCTTGACGAGCAACCGCGAATTCTCGGATACGCACCACGCCTCGACCTGCAATCAGCCGAAGAACCGACCGTACCCGCCGCACCGGAGGTCTCGAACCAAGCTCCACCCTCCTGATGGGCAGTACGCAGGACATTGGGCGAGACGCCGAATCGCGCGCCGAGGCTCTGCTGAGACGCAATGGCCTGCAGCTGGTCGCACGCAATTACCGCTGCCGCGGCGGTGAGATCGATCTGATCATGCGCGACACACAGCACCTGGTGTTTATCGAGGTGCGCCAGCGTGGCAGCCTAAGGTTCGGCGGCGCCCTGTCCAGCGTCGACGCGAACAAACAGCGAAGGGTGATCCACGCAGCCCAACACTACCTGATGTCCAGCGGATGGCAGGGACCGTGCCGCTTCGACGTCGTCGGCTTCGACGGCCCACAACAGCGGGGACAATGGATTCGCGATGCATTCACCGCGTGACATCGACCGACAGGTGCGGGCGTGCGACACTTGCGCCAATTGACCACGGCAGTGACGCAGCATTGTGGATCCGATCGAACGCATCAACACCCTGTTTGACGACAACGCGCACCTGACCAGCAGTGCAGCCGAGACCCAGGCCGCACCGATTGCAATGGCCGCACAATGCATCGTCAACTGCCTTCTCGGTGGCGGCAAGGTATTGAGCTGCGGCAATGGCAGCTCGGCGGCCGATGCCCAGTACTTCGCCGCACAGATGCAGCACCGCTATGAACGTGAGCGCCCCGGCCTGCCGGCGATTGCCTTGAACTCCGACGCCGCGATTCTCACCGCGATCGCCGTGGACGAAGGTTTCAGCGCCATTTTCGCCAAGCAGATCAGTGCCCTGGGACATCCGGGCGATGTGCTGTTGACGATGAGCATCAATGGCACTGCCGAGAACATGGTGACCGCAATAGACGCCGCAGCCGATCGCCAGATGCGGGTGATTGCACTGACAGGGCGTGACGGTGGAGATGTGGCACTGAAACTGCGGACCAACGATATCGAGATCCGCACGCCGGCGGCCGATGCCGCGCGAATCCTCGAAAATCACCGGCTGGTGATTCACTGTCTGTGCGACCTGATCGATCTTCAACTGATGGGTGGTTAGAACATGACGAAACCAAATACTCTGGCGACAAGAGCAATCATTGCAGGGTTGTTGGCACTGATGCTTGGCGGCTGCGGTGCCGTGGTCATCGGTGGCGCCGTGGCTACCGCGAATGTGGCACACGACCGCCGTACCGCCGGCACCCTGGTCGAGGACCAGAAGATCCTCCTCGAAGCCATCAGCATGCGCGACGCCGACGAAGCCCTGAAGAAGCACGCGAACGTCGGCATCGATGTTTTCAATCTGCAGGTGCTGCTGACCGGCCAGGCAGAAAACTTCGAGGTCGTTGAGGCATTCCGCCAACGGGTGGCCGGTATCCAGCGTGTGCGCGCGGTGTTCAACGAAGTGGCCGTCGGTGCGGAATCCACCTGGAGCGAGGCCACTGCCGACGCCTACCTGACGGCAAGAGTCAAAGTTGCGCTGTTCAGCGTCAAGATCGATGGATTCGACCCGACCCGGGTGACAGTCACCAGTTCGCAGGGCAGCGTCTACCTGATGGGGCTGCTGACCCCGACCGAGGCCGATGCCGTCACCGAGGAGGTACGTTTTGTCAGTGGCGTAAAGCGGGTGGTGAAGCTGTTTGAATATATCGACCACTGAACCCGAACAGGCACCGGCGCTGCCACCTGCGCTGCAGCGTGAACTCGCTGCCGTGTTTGCTGGACCGGATCTGCTCACCGACGCGAGCGACTGCTGGGTGTACGGCTACGACAACAGCCGCCAGCATGCCCTCCCACAAGCGGTATGTTTCGCGCGCGACGCCGCGCAGATCGCCGAACTGGTGCACCTGTGCCGCGGTAACGGCGTCCCGCTGATCGCGCGTGGACGCGGCACCGGCACCACCGGTGCCACAGTGCCCCTGCGCGGCGGAATCGTGCTATCGATGGAGCGTTTGCGCAGCGAGTTGTCGATCGACCCGGCCAACCGGATAGCGCGGGTATCGCCCGGTTACACCAACCAGGAACTGCAGGACGCTGCAGCACAGCACGGCTTCTTCTGGCCGCCAGACCCGACCAGTGCCGCGGTCTGCACGATCGGCGGCAACCTCGCGTACAACTCCGCCGGACCGCGCGCCGTCAAATACGGGACCCCCCGTGAGAATACCCTGGGGCTGCGCGCGGTCACCGGGCGCGGCGACCTGCTCAAGACAGGAGTCAGCACCACCAAGGGTGTCGTCGGCTTTGATCTGACGCGCCTGCTGATCGGCTCCGAGGGGACGCTGGCAATCATCACCGAAGCGACGTTGAAACTGACGCCCCTGGCAGAGACCAGGCGCACGCTGCAGGCTGTCTATCGTGACATCCACGCAGCAGCAGCAGCGGTGTCGCGGATCATGGCGCAGCCGGTGACACCCTGTGCGCTGGAGTTCATGGACAGCACCGCCATCGACATGGTGCGCGACTATTCGGACCTGGGTCTGCCGAACGATGCACGCGCGCTGCTAATGATCGAGGTCGACGGCCCCCTCGCTGGAATCGAGGCCAGCGTCGCCCAGGTATCGGCAGCGGCGCGCGGAGCCGGCTGCATCCAGGTCGACATGGCGCAGACCGACGAAGAGGTCGCGCGCCTGTGGCGCACGCGCAAGGCCCTGTCGCCTGCATTGCGCAACGTGGCACCAAAGAAGATCAACGAAGACGTGGTGGTTCCGGTGTCGCGGATACCTGCACTGATCGACGGCCTCGAACGACTGGCCGCACGATTTGCCATCAAGATCGTCAACTTCGGCCACGCCGGCAATGGCAACATCCACGTCAATCTCTTGATCGACCCCGACGACCCGGTGCAGATGGCAGCCGCCGACGCCTGCCTGGATGCGGTATTCGATCTGGTGTTGTCGCTGGACGGCACGCTGTCGGGTGAGCACGGTATCGGTTGGGTCAAACGTGCCTTCGTGGGCCGTGAACTCGACAGTGTCAGCCTGGAAATGATGGCGGCGATCAAGCGCCAATTCGACCCGGACAACATCCTCAACCCGGGAGTCGGGTTGCCCGAGTCACAAGCTATCATTGAAAGAATTTAATTCCGCAATTACCGGGGCCTGGCGGAAACTCGATAAAAAATCAGTGCATGCGGCCGATGTTGCCATTCAGAAACTTGATCTTAAGGAATTGTTTATGACGACCCGGGCGAGCCTTTGGGTACTGCCATTCACCCTGTTTCCCGGCCTGCTCTGGGCCGCCGGCGGTGGCAGCCAGCCGCTGGATCTGACGCAACACTGGGTGGGCTACACGGCAATAGCGATCTTTGCGGTGTCCTACCTGTTGGTAATGGCCGAAGAGTTCACCCACCTGCGCAAATCCAAGCCGGTGATCCTGGCAGCGGGCATCATCTGGGCACTGATCGCAATCGTTTACCATACGAACGGCGTCGATCACGCGGCCGAGCAGGCGGTGCGCCACAATCTGCTCGAATACGCCGAGCTCATGCTGTTCCTGCTGGTCGCAATGACCTACATCAACGCGATGGACGAGCGCAACGTGTTCGAGGCCCTACGCTCGTGGCTGGTGAAGAAAGGATTCGGCTTCCGCCAGCTGTTCTGGATCACCGGCGTACTGGCATTCCTGATCTCGCCGGTTGCCGACAACCTCACCACCGCCCTGCTGATGTGTGCGGTCGTGTTGGCGGTGGGCGGCGACAACACCAAGTTCGTGCTGACCGCATGCATCAACATCGTGGTGGCCGCCAATGCTGGTGGCGCATTCAGCCCGTTCGGTGACATCACGACCCTGATGGTGTGGCAGAAACAGGTCCAGACCCCGCAGGGAATGGTCGACTTCTGGGCTTTCTTCGCCCTGTTTCTGCCCTCGCTGGTCAATTGGCTGGTGCCCGCGGCCATCATGTCGCTGACCCTGCCCAACGAGAAGCCCCACGCCAGTGGCGATTCGGTGAAGATGCGTCGCGGCGCCAAGCGCATCATCTTCCTGTTTCTGCTGACCATCGGCACCGCGGTGGCGTTTCACAACTTCATACACATGCCGCCGGTCATCGGAATGCTGACCGGCCTGGCCTACCTGCAATTCTTCGGTTATTTCCTGAAGAAGACCCATCGGCGCGGCGAGCCGCTGACCGACGAGGAGCAGTTCGGTGATCCGGTCGCCTTTGACATCTTCAACAAGGTGGCACGCGCAGAGTGGGACACGCTGCTTTTCTTCTATGGCGTCGTACTGTGTGTCGGCGGCCTGGGCTTCATCGGCTATCTGGCGATGGCATCAGAACTGATGTACGTCGATTGGGGTGCGACCAATGCCAACATCGCCGTGGGACTGCTTTCGGCGATCGTCGACAACATCCCGGTGATGTTCGCGGTGCTGACGATGATGCCGGACATGTCGATGGGCCAGTGGCTACTGGTCACGCTGACCGCTGGCGTCGGCGGCTCACTGTTGTCGATCGGATCGGCGGCGGGCGTCGCGCTGATGGGACAGGCCCGCGGCAAGTACACCTTTTTTGGCCATCTGAAATGGGCCCCGGTGATCGCGCTGGGCTACGGAGCGAGTATTGCCACGCACCTCTGGCTGAACGCCGGCATGTTCTGACCACATGGGGATGCGCGCTGCCGCGCGCCCCTGCAACTCGCGACCGAGGCCCTGGCGGTCATGGCGCCGGGGCCATTCGTTTCATCAATCCGCTTCGTCGGCGGCCAGCCTCTCGACCTTCTCCATGACCATCGCCTCAAGGCCCTTCTTGTAGGCAGCGACCTTGTCCAGAATCGCCGGGTCAGCGACCCCGAGAATCTGTGCGGCCAGGATGGCGGCGTTCTTCGCGCCATTGATCGCCACAGTCGCGACCGGGACACCGGCCGGCATCTGTACGATCGACAGCAACGAGTCCTGACCACTGAGCGCCGAGCTCTTGACGGGCACGCCGATCACCGGCAACTCGGTGATAGCCGCCGCCATACCGGGCAGATGTGCCGCGCCACCCGCCCCGGCGATGATCACTCGCACACCGCGCTGGCGGGCGGAAGACGCGTAGTCGAACAGGCGCGTCGGCGTGCGATGTGCCGAGACGATCGTCATCTCGTAGGCCACGCCAAACTCGCGCAGCATCGTCGCGGCATCCTGCATGACGGGCAGATCGGAATCACTGCCCATGATGATACCTACCAAGGTGTCCGTCATAGCTTCTTGTCCCCCAAAATCCTGATCAGTGTCTTGACCCGGCTGGCCTTCGCACACGCCGCCTCGACCGTCTCATCGATGACCGTGACATGCCCCATCTTGCGCCCCGGCTTGGTGACCGCCTTGCCATAGACGTGCACACATACCCCGGAAATTGCCAGCACCGCAGCCAGCCCGGCGATCACCGGCCGGCCCTCGTAGCCGGGCTCACCCAGCAGGTTCACCATCGTCGCGGGTGACAGCTGCCGGGTTTCACCCAGCGGCAGGCCGAGAATGGCCCGCAGGTGCTGCTCGAACTGGTCGGTCACGCAGGCCTCGATCGTGTGATGCCCCGAGTTGTGCGTGCGCGGGGCCACCTCGTTGACCAGGAGTTCGCCGTCGGCGGTGAGAAACATCTCAATCCCAAACACCCCCACGCCCTGCATGGCCTCGACGGTGCGCACGGCGAGCGCCTCGGCGCGGCGCGCCGTCTCGGCCGGCACATTGGCCGGTGCCAGCAGGAAATCGAGGACGTTGTCACGCTCATGAAAGCGCATCTCCACCGTCGGGTAGGCCCTGCACTCGCCGCCAACATTGCGCGCGACCATCACTGCCAGTTCCTTCTCGGCCTCGATGAAACGTTCGATGTAGCTTGGCACCGGCAGATGACCGGAAAATGTGCCGGCATCTGGCATCACCACCACGCCACGTCCGTCATAACCACCGCGCCGCGCCTTCTGCACCAGCGGATAACCGAATGCGGCGCAGGCCCGCGCATCAGGTTCTGGCATATCGATGAACTCGGAGGTCGGTATCCCGGCGTCACGCAGGAACACCTTCTGGCGGTACTTGTCCTGAATGGTGGCGAGCAGCGCCGGCCGCGGGTAGATGCGATGCCCTTCAGCTTCGAGTGCGATCAGGGTACCGGTGTCGATATCTTCGAGTTCGAAAGTGACAATGTCGCAGGATTCCGCCAGTTCCCGGAGCTTGCCCGGGTCGCTGTAGTCGCCAACGATCTGGTGTCCGGCCACCTGGCCCGCGGGCGAGCCCTGCAAGGGATCGAGCACCACGCAGGTGCAGCCGAGACGCTTGGCCGCCTTGACCATCATGCGCCCGAGTTGCCCGCCGCCGATCAGACCGATGCGGGCAACGGGATAGGGATACACATCTTCCATCGACGCCGCCAAAACAAAAAATAAAACCGTGGGGCCGCACCATGATGCTTCCCCGATTGGGCCACCACCGGGCCGCCACGACCGCAGTGTGCAACGCCCCCTCGCCACCCTGCCCGGGCCCGGCGGCAGTGACGATCAGCGTTGCGCGACCGGCCGTTGCCGGACGTAGCTGGGCGAAAGCGCGCAAGGATAACGCGGATTTCTGCCGCGTGCCGACATCTGATTGTGAATCTCCATGTTTTTCAGATCTTTAACTATTTGACGACGAATCCGGCAGCGCGCCGGCCGCGACAATTGACACAGCGCAACTGCCGTCCAACGCACCTCGCGGCCGGGAGGTGATTTGGGGCCGCTGTGATATAGTCGCGCGCAGCATTAAATTAGGAATTGCTGAATAAGGCATACAGGGGGCAGACGCGGCCACTATAGCCGCGTCCCTGCCTTGTCCTGACGGTTCCTCATCGCTAACCAAGACAGAACGTCAAGATCCAGGGGGGACAGCATGTCCAAACAACATCCCGTCGTTGCGGTTACCGGTTCATCCGGTGCCGGTACCACCACCGTCAAACGCGCTTTCGAGCACATCTTCATCCGCGAGGGCATCAACGCCGCAGTGGTCGAGGGCGACAGCTTCCATCGCTACGAGCGTGGTGAGATGAAGGTCAAGATGACCGAAGAGGGCCTGAGCCACTTCGGTCCGGAGGCAAACCGTTTCGATAAGCTCGAGGAGCTGTTCAAGACCTACGGCGAGACCGGTGCAGGCGAGAAGCGCTACTACCTGCACAACCAGGACGAGGCCAACGAGCACAACGCACGCCTGGGTACCGACAAGAAATCGGGCGAATTCACACCCTGGGAACCCATCCCCGAGGGTACTGATCTGCTGTTCTACGAGGGGCTGCACGGCCTTGCGGTGACGGAACAGAACGATGTTGCCGCCCATGTGGATCTTGGCATTGGCGTGGTGCCGATCGTCAACCTCGAATGGATCCAGAAGATCCACCGTGACAGTGCAGAGCGCGGTTACTCGCCGGAAGCGATCGTGGAAACCATCATGCGTCGCATGCCGGACTACATCAACCACATCACCCCGCAGTTCTCGCGCACCGACATCAACTTTCAGCGTGTTTCGCTGGTGGACACGTCGAACCCGTTCATCGCGCGCGACATCCCGACGCCGGACGAGAGCTTCGTGGTCATCCGTTTCGCCAATCCGAAGAAGTTCAGCACCGACTTCCCTTATCTGCTGTCGATGATCAACGGCTCGTTCATGTCACGCCGTAACAGCATCGTGGTGCCGGGCGGCAAGATGGGCTTCGCAATGGAAGTCATCTTTGGCCCGATCATCGACCAGATGATGGACGAGCGCGGTCTCTGAGCCGCGGGTGGTGGCGGTCCGGCCGCCACCACCCGATTTCCCCGTGCGTACCTTTACCAGCATCCACAGCAGCGGCGCCGACTGGCGCGGCAACTGTGACCAGGTGCTGGCCGGGCTGCAGGGTGCCCCGCACGGAGAGCTGGCCTTTCTATACCTGGCCGATGAGCTTGCCGGCGATACCGACCGGATCGTCGACTACCTGCGCACCGGCAGCGGTATCGCGCATTGGGTCGGCTGCACAGGCATGGGGCTGTGCAGCAGCGGACGCGAGACCTACGAAGTGCCCGCACTCGCGGTCCTGGCCACACCCTTTTGTGGTGAAGATTTCCGCATCATCCCTGGATTCGATACCGATCCGCTCGAATGGCTCGAAGCCAGTCGGGACTGGCGCGAGCGCAACCTCGCGTCGGTCGCGGTGGTGCACGGCGACCCCGCGTGCACGGCGCTGCCGGAACTGCTGGTCAGTTTCAGCGAGCAGCTGCAGGGTGGTTTCCTGGTCGGCGGCATCGCCTCGGCGCAGAACCTGCCGGTGCAGGTCGCAGATCGTGCCGAAGGCGGTGGGCTGTCGGGCGTGCTGTTCAGTGGCAAAGTGGCCATCAGCACCGGGCTCAGCCAGGGTTGCAGCCTGATCGGTCAAAGGCACAGGATCACTGCCTGTCAGCGAAATATCATCGAGACTATCGACGGGCGTCCGGCGCTGGACGTGTTCAAAGAGGATATCGGCGAGGTACTCGCGCGTGATCTGAGTCGTGTCGGCGGTTACATCTTCGTGGCGCTGCCGATTGCCGGCTCGGATACGGCCGACTACCTGGTGCGGAATCTCATCGGCATCGATCCGGACCGCGGACTGATTGCCATCGGCGACATGCCGCAGCCGGGCATGGAGGTCCAGTTCGCACGACGCGACGCCGAGACAGCGCGCGAAGACCTGGCGCAGACGATCGATGCCCTGATGAAACGCCTGCCCGGAGAACCCCGCGGTGCCCTGTATCATTCCTGCCTGGGACGCGGCCGCAACCTGTTCGGCGACGACTCGGCCGAAATGCGGCTGGTACAGGAACTGATCGGCGATGTGCCGCTGGCCGGCTTCTACGCCAACGGCGAGATCTCACACAACCGGCTGTACGGCTACACCGGGGTGTTGACGCTGTTCAGCTGAGCAACTCGTGCACGGCTTTCGCCGCTCAGGCACGTGCCGCATGTGTGCCCTGTTCCAGCGCGGCCAGCGCGGCGCCGATGCGTTGTTCGATCTGCGTCGGCGAAAGGCCGGCCATCTGCAGCTGTTCGGCCTGCGTTCCCTGCTCGATGAACCTGTCTGGCAGCCCCAGGTTGAGCACGCTGGCGACAATGCCGGCCGCGTGCAGCAGTTCGTTCACCGCCGACCCGGCACCGCCCTGTACGACGTTTTCCTCGAGCGTCACCAGCAGACGGTGCCGCGCGGCCAGATCGAGCACCAGCGCCTCGTCCATCGGCTTGACGAAACGCATGTTGACCAGGGTCGCATCCAGGGCCTCGGCCACCGGCCGCGCCGCCTGCAGCAGGGTGCCGAACACCAGCAGCGCCACACCACCGCCCTGCCTGACCACGTCGCCCTTGGCCCAGGCCAGGATGTCCAAACCTTCGCCCGGCTCGGCACCGGCGCCGGTGCCGCGCGGATAACGGACCAGTGCCGGCCCGGGATGCTCGAAGGCGGTCTGCAGCATCAATCGGCACTCACGCTCGTCGGCCGGCGCCAGTATCGCCATGTTGGGGATGCAACGCGCATAACTCAGATCGAAGCTGCCGGCATGCGTCGCACCGTCAGCGCCGACCTGACCGGCACGATCGACGGCAAAGGTCACATCGAGGTTCTGCAGCGCAACGTCGTGCAGCAACTGGTCATAGGCACGCTGCAGGAAGGTCGAGTAGATCGCGACGACCGGCTTGAGCCCGTCGCACGCCATGCCTGCCGCAAATGTCACCGCGTGTTGCTCGGCAATGCCGACATCGAAATACCGTCGGGGAAAACGGGCGGCAAACGCGACCAGGCCCGAGCCTTCACACATCGCCGGCGTCACCGCCATCAGCCGCGGATCACGTTCACCGGCATCGCACACCCAGTCGGAAAAGACCTGGGTAAAGCTCTTGCCACCCCCCTTGGCCGCCATCTGGCCGGTGGATGGATTGAACGGCGTCACCCCGTGATAGACACAGGGATCACCCTCGGCCGGGGCATACCCCCGACCCTTGCGCGTCACCACGTGCAGGAATCGCGGGCCACGCATCAGCTTCATGTTACGCAAGGTGCTGACCAGCAGAGGCAGGTCGTGACCGTCGATCGGGCCTATGTAATTGAAGCCGAGTTCCTCGAACAGCGTACCGGGCATCACCATGCCCTTCATGTGTTCTTCCCAGCGATGCACCAGGTCCTTCATGCCAGGCAGACCGCTCAACACGTGCTTGCCACCCTCGCGCACGCGGTTGTAGAAACGGCTCGACAGCACCCGAGCCAGGTAGTTGCTGATCGCCCCCACCGGCTGAGAGATCGACATGTCGTTGTCGTTCAGCACCACCAGCAGGTCGAGATCGAGCGCCCCGGCATGATTGAGCGCCTCGAAGGCCATACCGGCCGACAGGGCCCCGTCGCCGATCACCGCAATATGCTCGCGCTGCTCACCCGCCGCTTTCGCTGCCACCGCCATGCCCAGCGCCGCACTGATCGAGGTGCTGGAATGGCCGGCACCGAACGCGTCGTAGGCTGATTCGTCGCGCTTGAGGAAACCGGACAACCCGTCTTTCTGGCGCAGTGTCGACATGCGCTCGCGGCGCCCGGTGAGAATCTTGTGCGGATATGCCTGGTGACCGACATCCCACACGAGGCGATCTTCCGGGGTGTTGAATACGTAGTGCAGGGCTACGGTCAGTTCCACCACACCGAGCCCTGCCGCCAGGTGCCCGCCGGTCTGTGAAACGGTATTGACCAGGAAACGCCGGACCTCCGACGCCAGGGCCGGCAGTTCTGCCGCCGCCAGCGCACGCAGGCCGCCCGGCGATTCGATCTCGTCGAGCAGCAGATAGGGCGCACCGGGTGGGGTGTAGGGCATTACGGGGACCAGGGCGAAAACCAACGGGTATTCTAGCGCACGCCGCGCCATATCCGTCCGGATGTACCGTCGATCCAGGGGAAAATCGTGCGCCTTTGTCTTGATATTTTCACTATTGATCCCCCGGAAGTCACCGCCACAGACCCGCACCCGGCGCCCGACACGGTGTGAATCCGCCACTGCAAACTATTCGTCATCCGCATGACAAGGCAGTGTCATGCGGCCTTCCTACGCTTGTCGCACCCGCTACCACCACACGGATCCGACTATGAGCGCCATACCCCAGCTCGCAGCCCGCCGCGCCAGAAACCGCCTGTACGTCGAACTGGCGACCACAATCGACGATATCCGTGCCTCCCAGGCGCTGCGCTATCAGGTATTCGCCGAAGAACTCGGTGCCACGGTCAAAGGCGCCGAACACGGTCACGACGAAGACGGCTATGACCCCTATTGCCAGCACCTGCTGGTGCGCGAGAGTGGCAGCGGCCGGATCGTGGGTTCGACCCGCCTGCTGCTCGACGGGCAGGCGCGCAAGGCCGGGGGCTTCTATTCCGCCAGCGAGTTTGACCTTGAACCAATCCTCGACCTGCCGGGACGTCGTCTCGAGGTCGGCCGCACCTGTATTGATCCGGCCTTTCGCCAGGGTGCGGCCATCGCCGTGCTGTGGTCCGGCATGGCCGAATTCGTGAAGAGCCACCAGGTCGACTGGCTGTTCGGTTGCGCCAGCATCGAGATGGACGACGGCGGCGTCGTTGCCCAGGCGATCATGAACCGCGTGCGTCAATATGCGTTGACCGATCCGGACTGTCGCGTGGTGCCGCACAGCCCCCTGCCCGCGCTGCCGGCAGGCGCTGAACACACGGTCGCGGCACCACTGCCACCGCTGCTCAAGGCCTACTTCCGCCTCGGTGCCCGCGCCTGTGGCGAGCCCTGCTACGATCCGGCTTTCAACTGTGCGGACATACTGGTGCTAGTCAACGTGAAAGAGATCGATTCCTCCTATAGCCGACACTTCCTCGACCGAGTCATGAAGGGCTGAACCATGGGGGCGATCAGGATCGTATGGCGCAGCCTGAGGCTGACGGGGCACGTGCTATTCGGCCTGCTGCTCACACCTTTCATTCTGCACAGACACCCGGGCGGCATCCTCCGTACCCATCCCGTTGTCACCTCCTGGTGGCACAACCGCCTGACCGACATCCTCGGCGTCAGGGTCACGGTCTCCGGCTACCGACCGCGGCCACCGGCCTTGCTGGTCAGCAACCATGTGTCCTGGCTCGATATCATCATCCTCGGCGGTCTCACGCACACCGACTTTCTGTCCAAGGACGAGGTCCGTCGCTGGCCGCTGATCGGCTGGCTGGCCGCGCGCGCCGGGACCCTGTTCATCCGCCGCGGCGATGGTCAGGCCGGCGCCGTCAGCGCCCAGATCGCACAACGCCTGCGTGAGCAGGGCCTGCTGACGCTGTTTCCCGAAGGCACGACCACCGACGGACGCGAGGTCCGGCCGTTCTTCTCACGCCTGTTCGCTGCCGCGGTGGATACCGGGACGGACGTGGTCCCGGTCGCGCTGCGCTACCACATCGGTGGTGGCTTCGACCCGGTCGCACCCTACACCGGCAGCCAGTCGCTGGCACAGAACCTGCGCGGCCTGTTGCAGCGTGAACGGACCGAGGTACACGTGGTGTTCACCCAACCGATCGTGTTGCAGGGTCACTCGCGCAAGGAAGTCGCCGAACTGGCGCGCAATGCGATCGTCCATGCGCTCAAAAGTCCGGAGCAGATACCCCTGACCCAGCACAGGCCGATCAGGGCCGCGGGATGAACCGGCGCCGGCGGCGGTTGACAACAATCCGACCGCGACAGTTCACATGAATATTCTGCTCGTCACCGAGACCTACCCGCCCGAGATCAATGGCGTAGCACGCACGCTGGCGCAGATGGCGGAAGGCCTGGCGAGGCTGGGCCATGCGATCACCCTGGTATGTCCGGCGCATTCCGCGCGGCGCAGCGGGGGGAACGCTTTCGGTCAGGCGGCGGTGCAGATCCGCCAGGTGCGCGGCCTTCCCCTCCCGGGTTACCCAGGCCTGCAGATCGGTCTGCCCGCACGCCGGCTGATAAGCGACCTGATCGAGCAGCGACAGATCGACACGGCCTACATCGCCACCGAAGGACCGCTGGGCCACTCCGCGCTGCGTGCCTGCGAGAGGTGCGCGGTACCGGCGCTGACCGGGATGCACACCAATTTCCACCAGTACAGCGCGCACTACGGCGCAGGTGTCCTAGGCCCCTTGCTGCTGCGTTATCTGCGACGCTTCCACAACCGTGCCGCAGGCACACTGGTGCCGACCAGGGTACTGGCCGTCGAACTGGCAGAGGCCGGGTTCGCAAGGCTGCATGCCTGGCCACGCGGCGTGCACACCGAGCTGTTCTCACCGCAACGCAGGGACGATGCACTGCGCACCGCATGGGGACTCAGGCCCGATGACATCGCGGTGATGTATGTCGGTCGTCTCGCCCCCGAGAAGAACCTGGATACCGCGTTTCGAGCGTTCAACGCGATCAAGTCCGCGCGCCCGGACGCACGCTTCATCCTCGTGGGCAGCGGTCCCGCGGAACAGTCGCTGCGCGAGGCCCACCCGGATGCAGTCTTCACTGGTGCGAAGGAAGGCGAGGAACTGGCCGGCCACTACGCCAGCGGTGACCTGTTCCTGTTCCCCAGCGAGACCGAGACCTTCGGTAACGTCACCCTCGAGGCCATGGCGAGCGGCCTGGCGGTGGTCGCATTCGACCTCGCCGCTGCCCATGAATTGATCCTGCACGGGCACAACGGCATGCTCGCTACGCCAGGCCTGCCGACCGCTTTCACCGACCAGGCGGTACGCTGCGCCACCGAGCCCGGGTTGCAGCGGAAACTTAAGCGTCACGCGCGCGAAACCGCTCTGCAACAGGACTGGCCCAGACTCATCGTCAGGTTGGAACAACTGTTTCTCGCATTGATCGAGGAGCGACCTGGCGATGACTTTGAAGGCACTGTTGAATCAACTGAATGACCTTGAGGCGCCGATCTGCCGCGCCCTCAGCCGGCATGGCGAGACGCTTGAGACGCAACGCTTCTTCGGCATCGTGAGCCGTCTCGGTGACGGCGTGTTCTGGTACCTGATCATATTGATGCTGCCCGCTCTCTTTGGCCATGCCGGCATCACCGCCGCCGCCCAGATGCTGGCAGTTGGGATGGCATCGTTGCTGATCTACAAGCTGCTCAAAAAGCTGACCGGGCGGCTGCGTCCCTGCGACCAGTTCACCGATGTCGGCCGCCATGCGCCGATGCTCGATATGTACAGCTTCCCTTCCGGACACACGATGCACGCGGTCGGCTTCACCGCGGTCCTGCTCGGGCACTTTCCCGCGTTCGGCGTGCTGATCACCCCCTTCGTCTTTCTCGTCGCGTCATCGCGTATCGTGCTGGGCCTGCACTATCCAAGCGACGTGGTCGTCGGAGCGCTGATCGGCGGTTCAGTGGCATCGGTGAGCTTCTTGCTGGTGGCTTGAGACGGGTTTTTTTCGGCTTGGATGGGGTTTGATTCGCGCGGTGACGCGGACCCGATTTTGATAGCGCTGGGCGCAGCGCACCCGCGTTCATTTCTTTTGCTTGCCCAAAAGAAACGAACCAAAGAAAAGGGCACCCGAAGACTTGCCCCTCGCCGGTGGCGAGGGGTTCCCTGCGCTTCTCGGCCCAGACCGGCGCTGCGGAACTCGCGATCTCCGATCGCTCAGACAGTCCTCGCTTCTCCCGGTCCGGTCCTGCGATGCTCGGCGGCGTCAACGGGGCTGGGGTGTGCTCCCTGACCAAGCCTTGGGGTGCCTTTTCTTCTGGTTACTCTTCTTTGGGCAAGCAAAGAAGAGTAACGCTGGCGCGCTGAGCCCAGCGCTTTCAAATCCCATCCCGCGCGACAGCGCCAACACCCAACACCCACAACCACGATCCACGCCAACAACCCGCGACCATGCGAAAATCCCCGCATGGCATCCAATGACTGCGACACCATCATCGTTGGCCAGGGGCTTGCCGGCAGCGCCCTGGCATGGAAACTGGCGGCCGCCGGACAGCGTGTGTGCGTGATCGATGACGGCCACGCCACGTCATCGTCGGCGGTTGCCGCTGGGCTGATCAATCCGCTTGCCGGACTGCGCTTCACCCGGCGCCCGGAGGTCGGCGCCTGGCTGGGCGCTGCGGACCACTGGTATACCGAACTCACACACAGCTTCGGCCGGACCTTTTTTCATGCGTTGCCGATGCTGCGCCTGTTCCGATCCGTCGAACAGCAGCGCTTCCATGAGCGCCGCCTCAAAGACCCTGCCAGCCGCGAGCTGCTTGGTTCGGCATTCGACGCGGACCACTGTCCGGAACCGATCACGGCCCCATTCGGTGGTTTCAACCAGCACCGTACCGGCTACGTCGACCTACCGCTGCTGATGGGCGAGTTGCGCGGTTGGCTGCGGCAACACCAGCACCTGGTAGAGCATGTGTTGGAACCGACAGAGGTCGAGCCCGGCAAAAACACTGTCAGCGTCGCCGGCGTGCGTGCGCAGCGTTTGGTGTTCTGCGATGGCGCGCGGCTGCGCGCGAACCCATGGTTCGATGACCTGCCATTGGCGCCCGAAAAGGGCGAGATACTCAATCTGAAAACCGGTGACTGGCAACCACATCACATCATCAACGGTGCCTATTGGCTGGTGCCCCTGGAGAATGGCGAGGTACGCTTCGGCGCCACCCACAGGCACAGTCAGATCGACAACCGGATCACCGAGGCCGGCCGCACCGAACTGGTCGATGCCTTTCACTCGCTACACCCAGGCCTGCCGCACGTGCACGTGGTCCGCCAGCAGGCCGGGATCCGGCCTGGCACCGTCGATCGTTACCCGCTGATCGGACAACACCCCGCGCATCCATGCCTTTGGGCGTTCAACGGTTTCGGCGCACGCGGCGCACTGGTCATCCCGTGGTATGCGCAGCGCCTCGCCGACCATCTGCAGCACGGCACGGCACTTCCGGCCGAGGCTGACATCCGGCGGTTCTCCTGATGGCGCGGCCGTTGACCGCGATTGCACACGACGCGCTGAGCGGGATGCTGGACTGCGGCGACCGCGCGGTCGATGCGACAGTCGGCAACGGCCACGACACCCTGTTTCTGGCCAGCCGTTTGGCGCCGGATGGCCAGGTCATCGGCTTCGACATCCAACAGGCCGCACTGAACGCGGCGAATGCGCGCCTGATCGCCGCAGGTCTCGACGCAAACGTCACGCTGCTTTCCTGCGGGCACGAGCGGCTGGGCGAGAACCTTCCGCCGGACTGGCACGGCAGTGTGTCTGCGGTGATGTTCAACCTCGGCTACCTGCCTGGCGGCGACAAGCGGCTGATCACCCACGCGGACACCACGCTGGCGGCACTGCAGCAGGCCCTTTCAGTACTGAGGATCGGCGGCCTGATCTCGTTGATGGTCTATCCGGGACACCCGGGTGCAGGCACCGAGGTGCAGGCGGTGCTCGGCTGGCTGGCGCAGATCGGACGACGTGGCCGGGTCACGCACCATTCCTCGCCCGGCCCTGCCCTGTACCTGATCGAGCGCCTGGCATGACAGCCATAGCCGCTTCCCTCTCTCCTGACTCTTTCCCATAGGGAACGATGGACACGGCCGCACTTCGCGGGTTTCGCGCTAATCGACACGCTGCAAGCGGTAGACGACCGAGTGCAGGTCGTCGCGCATACCCTGGGCAAAGCTCCAGCCCGGCTGCAGCGGGATCTCGATTCGCACCTCAGGCTGCAGTGCCGCAACCTCGCGCACCCTGGCGCGTTGCCTGTCGCCATCACGCTGCTTCTCCGCGTCCTGGCGTTTGCCCATCACCTGTTTGCCGCGCTCGGCCAGTGCAAACCATGCATCCGCAAGCGGATTGCCGGTTTCGCAGGCAAAGGTGATCGCCAGGTAGTTGCCGGGCGGCTCGTATCCCGGCTGGAGTTGCACCAGCCCGCCGCTGACTTCACCACTCACCGGAAATACCGGGAAACGGACCCGTGGTGTGTCGTGCAGATGCAGGTTGCTGTCGAGATAGGTCCCCTCCACCTGGCTGCAGGAAAACCACGCATCCGGATAAGACAGTGGCTCCACCCCATCGACCCAGCGCGCACGGCCACTGCCGGCCTGGTACTCGCCATCCCTCACGGTGAATTCGATCACCACTTCCCAGGGGATTCGCAGGCCACCACCGAGATCGCGCTCACCAAACAGGTAGCTGTTGTGACCGGAGATCTGAAGTTGCCACTGGCCGTCGGACGCTTGCAGTGGCGGAACCGCGCCACCGGAACCTGCGACCAGCAGACAAACACCGGCGAGAACACCGCCGCACCTCATAACAGATTGCCAGGCTGCATCAGCGTCGCGGCATCCTCGCCCATCAGGAAGTCGAAGAATGCCTGCGCCACCGGGGGAAGACGCTTGCCGGTACAGGTCACCAGGTACCAGTAGCGCTGGATCGGGAAGCCCTCGACGTCGAGGATCACCAGCCGACCGGCCTCGAGTTCCAGTTCCAGCGTGTGGATGGACACGATGCCAAGGCCCAGACCGGCCTCGACCGCGTGCTTGATTGCCGAGTTCGAGGTCATCTCCATCCTGGTCTTCAGGGTCACGCCGCGCTCCTGGAAAAAGCGTTCCATTGCGATCCGCGTGCCCGACTGTTGCTCGCGCGCGACGAATACCTCGTCCTGCAGGCTTATCAGCGGGATGTTCTTCTGCGCCGCAAGCGGATGGCTTGGCGGTGCGATGATCACCAGCGGGTTCTCCATGAACGGCGTCGCGTCGAGATCGAGTTCCTCGGGGGGCTTACCCATGATCACCAGGTCGGTCTCGTTGCTGGCCAGCTGGTCAAGCAGGGTCTTGCGGTTGGTGACGTCGAGCGAGAACGTGGTGCCCGGGTAACGTCGCGAGAAGGCCGCCAGCAGCCGGGTCGCAAAATAATTGGCCGTGGTCGCGACACTGATCCGCAGGTGGCCGGAGTGCACCCCCTTGAGCGCCTCGATCACCTCGTCGAGCTCCTGCAACTGACGGCCCACCGTCTGGCTGTAGTGGAAAAATTCGCTGCCGGCCTGGGTCAGGTGGATCTGTTTTCCCAGTTTCTCGAACAGCGGCAACCCCGCCGCCTCCTCCAGCTGGCGGATCTGCATGGAAACCGCCGGCTGGCTGAGATGCAGCTCCTCGGCGGCGCGTGTATAGCTCAGATGCCTCGCAACGGCGGCAAAAACCTCCAATTGTCGCAACGTCAGATGCATAAGTCCTATCTTATTTCATCTATCAGTAATATTGACTATCAATTATAGGTCGGGCCTTTATACTCCTCCAACCCCAAAACAGGGACGGCTAATAAACCTCGGCCGTCCGGGGCCCGAGGTCCGGTCCAACCGGACATGGATCAACACCGAATACAGAGGGTTATAGGCAATGGCCAAGAAATACGATGCGGGCGTAAAAGAGTACCGCGAAACATACTGGATGCCCGATTACACGCCGAAGGAAACCGACATCCTGGCGTGCTTCAAGATCACCCCGCAGCCGGGCGTGCCGCGTGAGGAAGTCGCCGCCGCCGTTGCCGCCGAGTCCTCGACCGGCACCTGGACCACCGTGTGGACCGACCTGCTGACCGACCTGGACTACTACAAGGGCCGCGCCTACGCCATCGAGGACGTACCTGGCGATGACACCTGCTTCTACGCCTTCGTTGCCTACCCGATCGACCTGTTCGAAGAAGGCTCGGTGGTCAACGTACTGACCTCGCTGGTCGGTAACGTGTTCGGCTTCAAGGCCCTGCGCGCCCTGCGCCTGGAAGACATCCGCTTCCCGGTTGCCTACGTCATGACCTGTAACGGCCCGCCCCAGGGTATCCAGGTCGAGCGCGACATCATGAACAAGTATGGTCGTCCGCTGCTCGGCTGCACCATCAAGCCGAAGCTCGGCCTGTCGGCCAAGAACTACGGCCGTGCCTGCTACGAAGGCCTGCGTGGTGGTCTGGACTTCACCAAGGACGACGAGAACGTCAACTCGCAGCCGTTCATGCGCTGGAAGCACCGCTTCGACTTCGTCATGGAAGCCATTCACAAGGCTGAGCAGGAAACCGGCGAGCGCAAGGGTCACTACCTGAACGTCACCGCGCCGACCTCCGACGAGATGATGCGTCGTGCCGAGTACGCCAAAGAGATCGGCGCACCGATCATCATGCACGACTACCTGACCGGCGGCCTGTCGGCCAACACGCAGCTGGCACAGTGGTGTCAGCGCAACGGCATGCTGCTGCACATCCACCGCGCCATGCACGCCGTGCTCGACCGCAACCCGCACCACGGTATCCACTTCCGCGTACTGACCAAGATCCTGCGTCTGTCGGGTGGCGACCACCTGCACTCGGGCACCGTCGTCGGCAAGCTGGAAGGCGACCGCGATGCGACCCTCGGCTGGATCGACATCATGCGTGACAGCTTCATCAAGGAAGACCGTTCGCGCGGTATCTTCTTCGATCAGGACTGGGGCTCGATGCCTGGCGTCATTCCGGTTGCCTCCGGTGGTATCCACGTATGGCACATGCCGGCACTGGTCAGCATCTTCGGCGACGACTCCGTGCTGCAGTTCGGCGGCGGCACCCTGGGTCACCCCTGGGGCAACGCAGCCGGCGCCGCTGCCAACCGCGTCGCGGTCGAGGCATGCGTCGAGGCCCGCAACCAGGGTCGCGAACTGGAGAAGGAAGGCAAGGACATCCTCACCAACGCCGCCAAGCACAGCCC
This sequence comes from Chromatiaceae bacterium, assembly GCA_024235315.1. Lineage (GTDB taxonomy): Bacteria > Pseudomonadota > Gammaproteobacteria > Chromatiales > Chromatiaceae > Thiosocius. Next base: position 120,097 of record JACKMP010000008.1, read on the forward strand.
GGAACTCAAGGCTGCGATGGAGACCTGGAAAGAGATCAAGTTCGAATTCGATACCGTCGACAAGCTGGACGTCTCTCACAAATAAGCCCCTCACCCTGCCCTCTCCCCGATGGGGAGAGGGTAACGGGAAAGCGGGCTCCTGCTCCCCCCTCGCCTCGATGGGGAGAGGGTAGCGGGACAACGGGCTCCTGCTCCCCCTCTCCCCTGGGAGAGGGTTGGGGTGAGGGCAAGACGACCGAATTCGCAAACGAATATTTTTGGAGTTAAATCAATGAGCGATATGCAGGACTACAAATCGAGCCTGTCCAACACGGCAAGCCGCAAGTTCGAAACCTTCTCGTACCTGCCGACCATGGACGCCGCACAGATCCGCAAGCAGATCGAATACATCGTGTCCAAGGGCTGGAACCCGGGCATCGAGCATTGCGAGCCGGAAAACGCGTTCCAGAACTACTGGTACATGTGGAAGCTGCCGATGTTCGGCGAGACCGACGTCGACGCCATCCTGGCCGAGTGCGAAGCCTGTCACAAGGCACACCCGGCAAACCACGTGCGTCTGCTCGGCTTTGACAACTATGCCCAGTCCGCTGGTGCATCCATGGTTATCTACCGTGGTAAAGCCGTATAACGGCAGCATCGACGATAGTCGATAAGCAGAGCCCCTGCTCCGCCCGGCGGGGCGGGGGCTTTTCGTATCCAGTGTCGAGTCGTGAGTTGTGAATTTTGAGTGCCGGGGATGTGTCATGCATCCGGCTACCCAGAATCCACAACTCAACACTCATGACTCAAAATTCCTCGGAGAGGCATATGAGCGATACCAACCGTGATCAGTACCTGATCCAGAACGAACCCTACTACCGCCCGGTCCACAACGAAGTGGACATGTACCAGGCCGCGTATGACGCACGCATGCCAGTGATGCTCAAGGGCCCAACTGGTTGCGGCAAGTCGCGTTTTGTCGAATACATGGCGTGGAAGCTGCAGAAGCCGCTGATCACGGTGGCCTGCAACGAGGACATGACCGCGTCTGACCTCGTCGGCCGCTTCCTGCTCGACATCAACGGCACCAAGTGGCAGGACGGCCCACTGACGGTGGCCGCGCGCATCGGCGCGATCTGTTATCTCGACGAAGTGGTCGAAGCCCGCCAGGACACCACGGTGGTGATCCATCCGCTGACTGACCACCGTCGCGAGCTGCCGCTGGAGAAGAAAGGCGAACTGGTGCATGCGCACGAAGACTTCCAGATCGTGATCTCCTACAACCCCGGCTACCAGTCGCTGATGAAGGACCTCAAGCAGTCGACCAAGCAGCGTTTCGGCGGCATGGACTTCGACTACCCGTCGGTCGAGATCGAGACCGAGATCGTCGCCCACGAAGGCGGCACCGGGCGTGACATCGCCGAGAAGCTGGTGCAGGTCGCACAGCGTTCACGCAACCTCAAGGGACACGGTCTGGACGAGGGCATGTCTACGCGCCTGCTGGTGTATGCGGCGCAGCTCATTGGCAAGGGCATAGACCCGCTGTCGGCATGTCAGATGGCACTGGTCACCCCGCTGACGGACGACCCGGACATGCGCGATACGCTGAAGGCCGCGATCAACACCTACTTCTGATCGGCCAAGGGGGCTTCGTGGAACGTACCTTCGAAAACCTGCTGTATGCCAGCCGCTGGCTGTTGGCACCGATCTATTTCGGCCTCAGCCTGGCCTTGCTGGCGATCGGCATCAAGTTCTTCCAGGAGGTCGTGCACATCCTGCCACTGGTACTGCAGACCACCGAGGCCGACCTGGTACTGGTCGTGCTGAGCCTGGTCGATATCGCCCTGGTCGGCGGCCTGCTGGTGATGGTGATGCTCAGCGGCTACGAGAATTTCGTCTCCCGCATCGACCTCAAGGAGGGCGGCGAGAAGCTCGACTGGCTCGGCAAGCTCGACTCCGGCTCACTGAAACAGAAGGTGGCAGCATCCATCGTCGCGATTTCCTCGATACACCTGCTCAAGGCGTTCATGAACCTGGCACACATCGATAACGACAAACTGATGTGGTACGTCATCATCCACATGACCTTCGTCGTCTCTGCGATGGGCATGGCCTGGGTGGATCGTCTTAACCAGCACTGAGGCAATTCTCCATGTCGGTTGATTTCTCGGAATACGTCGCCTGTCTCGATCAGGAACACCAGCAGCACCGCGAGGCGCTGGAGTCTTCGTACCATGAGGCGGCCAGGATCATGTCGCCGCGCGGCCTGCAGAACTATCTGGAAGGCATGCGCGCGATGTGCACCATGGGGCGTGGACACGACCTGGTGCTGACCTATATCCAGGAGATGCCAGGAGTCGCCAAAGAGGTCGGCGAGGACGTGATCCCGGATATCGTCGAGGCGATGATGAAGCTGGCCTCGCACACCTCGGGCAGCGTGATCTCGCTGATCCTGGCCAGTATGCCGCTGGTCTCACAGCGCCTCGGCGACGCCGAGGTGGTACGTGGCTTCCTCAGCCTGCTACACCAGATGGCCGGCAAGACGCCACGCGGCATGCGCCCGATGCTGGAAAACCTCGACGAGCTGCTGGCCAAACTGACCCTGGGCGGCCTGCGCCGCTGGGTCATGTGGGGCGCACAGGCACACCAACGCGATCTCGACGGCCAGATGGCCTATTTCGGGCTGAAGACCGAATCATCGCGCTCGGTCCTGCAGAAAGAGCGGCGCGGCACCCTGTTTGTCGACAACCAGCGCAAGCTCAACTTCTACCTGCGTGCACTTTGGGCGCGCGCCTTCCTGATGCGCCCGACCTCCGGAGACTATGAGACCCGGACCGGCCTTAAGCCCTATATCCAGGATTTCCAGATCCACGTGCCTGATGCGTTCGACGCGTTTCGCGGCATCAACGGCATCGAGATCTACCGCGCAACGGCGGCGCATTGTGCCGCACACATGGTCTATACCCGTGACCCGATCTCGGCCGAGCAGTTGTCGCAGGCGCAGATGCGCTGCATCGAGTTGTTCGAGGATGCGCGCGTCGAATACCTCGCCTATTCCGAGTTTCCCGGCCTGCGCAAGCTGTGGCTGTCATTCTTCACCGCGCAACCGGGCAAGGATGACGAGAAGACCGAGGTACACGAGGCAATGGACCTGATGATGCGCACCACGCGCGCCATCATGGACCCTGACCACACAGACCCGCTCGATGTCGTCAACGAGGTAGCGGCCGGGTTCCGCGCCGCACTGGAAAAGGATCCTTACGACCCGCGCATGGCGTGGATGGCCGGCATCGATTTCTACAACAGGCTGACCGAGATCTCGCGCATCCCGAGTGTGCGCATCCTGTCCGACTGGCCGATCCCCTACCGTGATGACAACCGTTACTTCTGGGAATTCGACGAGAACATGTTCATCGCCGAAGGTGCTGACTACATCCCGGCAAGCGACCAACAGGTGCGCAAGCACGTCTCGGTCATGGAGATGGCCAACGAGGTGGACTGCGAACTGGCCGGCGACGACGCACAGGAAATCTGGGTCTGCGCGACTGAGTTCTACCCCTACGAGGACTTCGGCGTCAGCTTCAACGAGATGTGGGGCAAAGAGCCGGTCTCCGAGCCGTATCACTACGACGAATGGGACTACCACGTGCAACTGGCGCGGCCCGATTGGGCAACGGTCATCGAGCGCCGCCAGGGCAAGGGCGATCCGGAGGTGATGGACGAGATCCTCACCAAGCACAAGCCGATCGCATCGCGCATCCGTCGACTGATCGACGCCATGCAGCCGCAGGGCATAGTACGCCGCCGCGGTTACGAAGAAGGCGAGGAACTCGACCTGAATGCCGCCGTGCGCGCGATGATCGACATCCGCCGCGGCATCATGCCCGACCCGCGGATCAACATCCGAATCACCCGCCACATCCGTGACCTGTCGATCGTGGTGCTGATGGACCTGTCCGAGTCGACCAACGAAAAGGTGGGCGTCGAAGAAGGCGAACCGGGCTACGAAGAGGCCGATTCGATCCTCGACCTGACACGCGAGGCGACTGGCCTGCTCGCGTGGGCCATCGATTCGATCGGTGACAACTTCGCGGTCCACGGCTTCGCCTCGGACGGACGGCACGACGTGCAGTACTACCGCTTCAAGGATTTTGAAAAGCCGTACGACGACGAGGCCAAGTCGCGCCTGGCCGGCATGAAGGGCAACCTGTCGACGCGCATGGGGGCAGCACTGCGTCACGCCGGCTGGCACCTGAGCCAGCAGCCCGCGCAAAAGCGCCTGGTGCTGCTGATCACCGACGGTGAGCCTGCTGACATCGACGAGCGTGACCCGCAGTATCTGCGCCACGACACCAAGAAGGCGGTCGATGACCTGGCGATGAAGGGCATCTACACCTACTGCCTTACCCTGGATCCGAACGCCGACCGCTACGTCGCACGGATCTTCGGTGAGAACAACTACTCGGTCGTCGACAACGTGGAGCGGTTGCCGGAGCGACTACCCAATGTGTTCGCCGCACTGACGGGATAGCCGGCCCGGCCTCGCAGCACAGCAGGTTCAGCGTTCGCCTGCGCGAGGCGATGCCTCGCCTCCGCTTGTCTCACCCCGGGCGCAATTTCCGCGCGATGATCGGGCCCCAGTCCTGCCATCCATGGCACTGCGTTCGACTCGCAGAGCACAGTCTGCGGGCCGCTCCCCCGAGCGCATCATGGTTCCGACCACTGTTCATACTTAAGTGCGAGAGGACGCCGTAGCTGAACCCTGCGATGTAGTCGTCGCCCGGGAGTCAGCGTTGCTGGGCCACGATCCGCGCCTTCATTGAATCCACGATGGGCCAGAACAGGAGCGTCCGCTTTCAACCGGTCAACTTTCGCTCGGGGACTATACTTTCCGTGGCCATTGATACGCCGGGGACAGGAATTTTCATCGAAGCGCCCGCGCTACTCGGCACGAACGAATAAGCTGCTAAGAACAACGATTTGGAGGATCCACATGACAATGTTCGTCAGTCTCTTGAATCTCACCGATCAGGGCATCCGGAACGTCAAGGAATCGCCTCACCGATTCGAGGCATTCAAGGATATGGCCGCAAAGCAGGGAGTAACGGTCAAGGCGGTGTACTACACGGTTGGACAGTTCGACATGATCGTGATCGTCGAAGGGAACGACCAAGCGGCCATCGCGTCGCTGCTGGCGACCAATGCATTGGGAAACATCCGGTCTCAGACGATGCTTGCCTATACCGTTGACGAGATGAAGAACATCACCGCGATGATGCCTTGATAGTTTGCCGATCTCTGGAATCGTGGCGCTGGCATGCAAAGTGAGATCAAGTGTTTGCACTCGTAGATTGCCACCTGCCGCGCACCAAGAGGCGCCGCCTTCAAGGCCGCTTCTTTGTCTCAGGCCCGCCGCAAGCTGTCGTAAGAAACCCCGCCGAAGCGGGGTTCCAGTTCCGTTGCCACTTGCGGTGGTTAGAACGGCCCCGCGTCAGTCGGGGTATCGATCCTATGCCCAACAGGCGTCACCGTGACCGCCGAAGCAATAATCTCCGCTCGATCCAGCTTACCGTCCCCATCCGTGTCGATTTCCGCCCAATGTAACGCCACGTCTTGACTGCATTTAACTTCGGACGGTATTTCTCCGCTGTGGTCATCCTGAGGTTGATACCGCTGGGCAGCAACGGCAACGGAGCTGAGTCCGAACGCCAGTACAATGCCAAACACAACAGGAACCATGTTCATGGTCGTCTCCTGCAAAAAAGCAACGACGCTCGGATCATCAAGATCCAAGCGCCCGTATCCTGGCAAATATGCCAAGTACCCGATTGCGGGGGGGGCGAGGCGATTGCCTCATAATCAGGAAGAATGCACTGAACCCGGAAGAACCCGATCCTCGTATCCTCTCGCTGAAATAAAGTCTAGTTCACGTGCGTCGCGGCAATGCTTTTTTCCACGGTTGAGGCATTCAATTTCCATGGGAATTGGCGAGGCCAACAACGACCACGCTTCCCGTGATTCCGTCCGGTTCGTGTTATCGCCCGCCTTGCGGCAACGCCGAGCATTTTGTCGGATTGGGGTCGAAAGGGGGCAAAGCAGGCACTGCTTCTGGCCGGCAGCGGCGGGACGCACCGCCGGTCGGAATCGTTGCGATTACCGTGATCCGGAGATCCCAGCCACCACGGCCAGGCCGAGCAAACCGTCAACCCCGAGAAAAAGGCAGCACCTTTTTCGACCTAGGCTCGCAGCCGTGCTCCCTGTAGCGCTGCTCCATCAGGTCGAGCGCGCCGTTGAACTGGCCGATCAGCCGGGTGTGCAGCTCGCGTGCGCTCTCATGGTAATAGACGAGCTCGATCGGCGCTGGTTCGGTCAGGTCGTCCCTTCCCTGGTCATGACGGAACACCCAGGCCAGCATGATAAGACGGCCACCCTCGCCATCGCGCACCGCATACGCCTGGTTGTCGACGAAGATGACCTCTTCCTCGTCGATCACCGATTGCATCTGCATGCTGCGCACCGGGACGAACACGTGCGCATAGTGGCAGCGCGACAGCATCAGGCGACAACGGTTGTATAGAGGCGCCGGAATGCTGAGCCGCTCGCGGGCGACCTCATCGGGACGGAAGAACGTCTCGGTGACCAGGTCACTCATACGTCGCCTCCGTGCCTGGTCGTACTGTGCCGGTGCGGGACACTAACCGTCGTCACCGAGCTCCGGGTCCCACCCCAACTCGCGAGCACGGGCGATCGCAGCGTCGTAAATCTCCTGGTGCTTCTGCATGAGTTCGGGGGGGAGGTTCGACACGCGGTGCCCGTATTTTTCCCATTCCCGGGTCACCTGGTCGTACAGACCATCAACCCGCTGACCGGTCCAGCCTTCGCAGGTCTCGGTCTGCGGGATCAGGCCGAACACCCAGGCGTCGCGGATGATGTTCCCGGTGGAATTCATCGCGCCGTACGGATCCTTGTCGATTCCCATGTACTTTTTCTGGATCATTTGCCATGTTCTTTTCGCAAAATAGTCTGCGATCAATTCTAGCAAATACCACCCGGGGTCCAGACCGATATGTCACCGATGAATTCCACCCGGCTCGATTACCTGCGCCATGGCGAGCCGGTCGGCGGCAGCCGCTTCCGCGGTAACGGCGTCGATGACCCGCTGTCGGAGAATGGCTGGCAGCAGATGCGCACCAGCACTGCGGCAATCGACGACTGGCAGTGCGTCGTCAGCTCACCGATGCGACGTTGTCTCGAATTCGCACGCTGGCTGGCGACCGAGCGCGGCCTGCCGCTGGAGGTCCAACCCGACCTGCGCGAGGTCGGATTCGGCGCCTGGGAAGGCATGGGGCGGGAACAGCTGCGCACGCAAAGGGCGGCAGAATACGACGCCTTCTATCGCGACCCGGTGCATAACCGTCCCGCCGGCGCCGAGCCGCTGACGCTGTTCGGGGCGCGCGTGGCGACAGTGTTCGATCATCTGGTCAATGCCTACGCCGGTCAGCACCTGCTGGTCGTATGCCATGCCGGCGTGATTCGCGGCACCTTTGGCCACGTGACCCAGTCGCCGCCGATAAACTGGTACCGCACCGAGGTCGACAACGCGGCGATCACGCGCTTCGTTCACAATCGGCGCGGTGCGCACCTGGTCGCGCACAACTGGCGACCGAGCCTGTAAACTGCCCCGCATCGCGCATGCCCTGGCATGTGCGCCCGTCCTGTCATCTGTTGGAGCACGCCATGGCCTTCGCCCGACTTGCCTTTCGGACCCTGCTGACGCTGCTGATCCTGCTGGCTGTCATCGGCATGCTGTTGCCGTCATCAGCGACAGTCGAGCGCAGCATCGTGATCGATGCACCGGTTGCCAAGGTGTTTCCCCATCTCAACGGCATGCGCGCATTCCACGCCTGGTCGCCCTGGTCGAGCATCGACCCGGACACGCGTTATCAGTTCGATGGCCCGGAACAGGGCGTCGGCTCGCGGATGGCCTGGGAGAGCGGCAACAACCAGGTCGGCCAGGGCAGTCAGGAGATCGTCGCGAGTATCACCAACGAACGCGTCGAGAGCGACCTGGTATTTGGCGACAAGGGCAATGGCAAGGCGATCTTTCTGCTCGAACCCGAAGGTACCGCGACCAGGCTGCGCTGGCAGTTCAAGACCGATTTCGGCTGGGACCTGTTCGGCCGCTATGTCGGCCTGATGCTCGACAGCATGATCGGCGCCGCCTATGACAAAGGGCTCAAGACATTGAAGGCCACGGTCGAACAGCCCGCTGCACAGACGTGACCCCCTGTTCAGCAGACCGGCGACGCCCGGCGGATGAGGCGCTGCAATACAATGGTTAGAGCAAACCAATGCTGGCGTAGGCCCGGGCACCCTATACTTGGCGGCTGTTCGCAAGTAATCAGAGGATCGACATCATGGCGGAGGCAATCGGCCACCAAAGCCACCTGATCGACACCGGACTGTACCGTCCGCAGCTCGCCGCCTGCTACCTGATCGAGGATCACGGCGAGCTCGCGATCATCGATACCGGCACCAACAACTCGGTACCGGCGGTAATGGACGCCATTGCGTCACTCGGTGCGACACCGCAGCAGGTGCGCTACCTGATCCCGACCCATGTCCACCTCGATCACGCAGGCGGCACCGGACGGCTGATGCAGCTGTGCCCGAACGCCACCCTGATCGTCCATCCCAAGGGTCTGCAGCACATGCTCGACCCAAGCAAACTGCAGGCCGGCGCCACTGCCGTGTACGGCGAGGACGCGTTCGCGCGTGATTTCGGCGACCTGTTGCCGGTGCCCGAGGAACGCGCCATCGCCGCATCGGACCTGCAGACATTCGCACTCGGCGAGCGCCAGCTGCAGTTCATCGATACCCCCGGCCACGCCAACCATCACGGCTGCATCTTCGACCACGCCAGTGGCTACCTGTACACCGGCGACACCTTCGGCCTGGGCTACCGCGAATTCCGCGAGGGCGGCAGGGGACCGTTGCTGGTCGCGACCACGACGCCGGTGGCGTTCGACCCGGAGGCCTGGTTCAGTAGCCTGGAGCACATGTTTGCGTTGTCTCCCGGCGCCTGCTGCCTCACCCACTACGGCCGAATCGATCGGCCCGAGAACTACCTCGACATGCTGCGCCAGAGCATCCAGGCGCACGTCGCCATCGCCCTGGCGGAAGAGGCGCGCGCGCCGGAAGGACGCGACGCACGGCTGAGATCCGAGGTCGATCGGCTGCTGGTCGATGCCGGTGTCGCGCACAGCGGCCTGCCGCCAGCCCGTGTACGCGAAATATTTGCCGGCGACATCGAGCTGAACGCGCAGGGACTGGCGATCTGGCTGGCGAGGCGCGCAAAAAGCCGTTCATAGCCCACCACTATCGACAAGTTTGCAAACCGCGAATGGCACCGGCGGGCGCTGCAGTTATAATCCGCCCATCCAACGAACCCGAACCGTCACATGCAAAAAACAGACGACCTCCGAATCCACACGATCAAGGAAGTGGAACCACCAGCGCTGGTGCACGAACACCACCCGCTGACTCCCGAAGCGGTTAACACCGTGTCGCAGACCCGCGACGCGATCCACAGCATCCTCAACCGTGAAGATGACCGCCTGCTGGTGGTGATCGGCCCCTGCTCCGTGCACGACCCCAAGGCGGCGATCGAATACGCCAGCCGCCTGCTCCCGGTGCGCGAACGCCTGAAAGACGATCTGTTGATCGTGATGCGGGTGTATTTCGAGAAGCCGCGCACCACCGTCGGCTGGAAAGGCCTGATCAACGATCCGGACCTCGACGAGAGCTTCCGTATCAACAAGGGACTCAACCTGGCGCGCGAACTGCTGCTGCAGATCAACAATATGGGGTTGCCTGCCGGCACCGAGTTCCTCGACCTGATCAGCCCGCAGTACGTCGCCGACCTGATCAGCTGGGGCGCGATCGGGGCACGCACCACCGAAAGCCAGGGTCACCGCGAACTGGCCTCGGGCCTGTCCTGTCCGGTCGGCTTCAAGAATGGCACCGACGGCACCATGCGCATCGCCGTCGACGCGATGCGAGCCGCCGAGCGCCCGCACGTGTTCCTGTCGCTGACCAAGGCCGGTCGTTCGGCGATCTTCAACACCAGCGGCAACCTGGACACGCACGTGATCCTGCGCGGCGGCCGTCGCCCCAACTACGACACCGAATCCGTACACGAGGCAGAAGAAGTAATGGTTCGCGCCGGATTGCGGCCAAACCTGATGATCGACTTCAGTCACGCCAACAGCCGCAAACAGCACGAAAAGCAGGTCGAGGTCGGCGGTGACGTCGCCGGGCAGATCCGCCGCGGCAACCGCAATATCATCGGCGTGATGATCGAAAGCCACCTGGTCGGCGGCCGCCAGGACCTGAACGACAACGGCAACCTGACCTACGGCCAGAGCATCACCGATGCCTGCCTGGCCTGGGAGGACAGCGTCCCACTGCTGGAGACCCTGGCCGCCGCGGTACGAAAGCGCCGCGAGGTGCCCGAAGAGGAAGCCACCGGCGTCTCTGCCGCTACCGAGGACTGACCACCGCGGCGCGCCCTGTGGCGCGCCGTGCGGCCGTTCAGAATTCGTCGAACCCGGCCTTGCGCAACCATGCCCTGGCCTTCTCCTCGTCACGCTCCACCACTGTTCCGTCGCGGTACATCATGCCGATGGTCGTCATCGCGCCCTGCAGGCCCTGCTCGGCGGCCCTGGTGAACCACTCGAGCGCCTGCTGCCCGTTCTGTTCCACGCATTCGCCCTGCATGTACATGAACCCAAGGCCATGCTGCGCGAGGCCCAGGCCCGCCTCGGCCGCGGCCTGCATGTAACGCAACGCGAGCGCCTGGTTCTCGACCATGCCGAGCCCGTTCTGCGCCATGATCGCCATGCGGTACTGCGCCTCCGGGTCACCCTGCTCGGCAAGCGGGGCGAGAAAGCGTGTGGCGGTGCTGAAATGTTTCGACTCGAACGCGGCGATACCGCTGCTCAAGTCCATGTCGAGTCCTTCATCCCGGATCATGTTCTTGCCTGCTCCTGTGGTGTGGCACCGGCCGAAGCCGGCGGCGCACGAATTAGGGGATTCGCATGGCTTTATACCATTGCATCGCGCACCACCAACGCCGCAGATCGGCGGGAAATTCCGCTGCAACTGCGCGACGAAAGCCAGCGCGAAGCACGTTAAACTGACGACAACACCCATCGCACGGCGTTCCAACAAAATGCAGACAGCACTGGCCGACTTCATCAAGGACACCGCAGCCGGCCAAGAGGCCGACCGGATACTGCGCGCCTGTGTGCACTGCGGCTTCTGCACCGCCACGTGTCCGACCTACCAGCTGCTTGGCGACGAACTCGACGGCCCGCGTGGCCGAATCTATCAGATCAAGCAGGTCCTGGAGGGCGAGCCCGCCAGCCCCACGGTGCGCGAACACCTCGATCGCTGCCTGAGCTGCCGGTCTTGCGAGACCACCTGCCCGTCAGGCGTCGACTATCACCGCCTGCTGGATATCGGACGCGAGCAGGTTGAACGGCAGGTACCGCGCTCGCTTGCACAACGCGCACTGCGCAGGCTCCTGATCGAGGTCCTTGCATATCCGGCCCGGTTCACACCGCTATTGCGCATCGGACAGGGACTGCGCCCGCTGCTGCCTCCGGCGTTGCGCAAGCAGATTCCGATCGGCAGGAAAGTCCGTCGGCGCGCCGCCAACAACACCGCCCAGCGCCGCGTGCTGCTCCTGGAGGGCTGCGTGCAGCCCGGCCTTGCGCCGGAGATCAACGCCGCACTGGAGACCATCCTGGAGCGACTGGGGATCTCAGTGGCTCACACGCCGGGCGCCGGCTGCTGCGGCGCCCTGCCACAACACCTGAGTGACGGCGAGCGCGCACGCCACATGGCCCGGCGCAACATCGATGCCTGGTTTCCGCAAATCGAGGACGGGGCCGAAGCCCTGATCGTCACCGCCAGCGGCTGTGGTGCACATGTACAGGACTACGCTCATCTACTGGCGGACGACAGCGCCTACGCAGGCAAGGCGAAAAAGCTGGTCTCGCTACTGCGTGACCCGCTGCAGATCGTGCTTCAGGAACCGACAGAAAGGCTGCGGGTCAGGCCGCGCGCGGCACGTGTCGCCGTCCACACCCCGTGTACGCTGCAACATGCCCTGAAGCTCAATGGCGCCACCGAGAGACTGCTGCAGACACTCGGCTATCAGCTGAGCGCCGTCAGCGAAGGCCACCTGTGTTGCGGGTCTGCCGGTACCTATTCGATCCTGCAGCCGACGATTTCGAAACAACTGCGCCAACGCAAGCTGCACGCACTCAAGGCAGATCACCCGGACCTT
>JACKMP010000009.1 GCA_024235315.1 Chromatiaceae bacterium
AAGTATTCAGACGATTGTGAATGAGCGGGGTGGGGATACCCACGGGGATCAGTCGGTAGGGTTTGCGTGGGATGCGCGTGGGAGCAGCGAGAGGGTCTCTACGATTCTCGCGACGATTGATCTCTGGGTGTCGCGGCTTACCTACCCTGTCCAGGTAGCCGGTCAGTCGAGCCGCTCCAGGTCGCCCGGCTTCCACGTCTTGTCAAACCAGGGTTCGAGGGGCCCGTAGAGCCGCAGGATCACGGCAAAGCCCTGGCCCGGAATGGTCTGCACCCAGTTCTCTTCGGGCGCGTCGGCGGGCAGCTCGGGACCGAAATAGAGATCGAACGAGCCATCCTGGTTGGCGACCGCACCGTGTACCGAGCCGACCAGTGGCCGCCCGTGTTCGTTACGGATCGTCGAGCGGGTATCGTTGTCGTAGACGGTCAGCGACCAGAACATGTTGGCCGCCACGTCCTTGGGCAGGTGGATCCGATAGGTGTTGTCACCGGTCAACCATTCACCGTCAGCATCCTGGTAGGCGCCGATGTACTGCGAGCCCTGGCCGGGCACGGACACGACCATGGACTTCGCCGTGCCGATCGCCTCGAAGGCATACCTGCTGCGCAGGTCGATGGCCATGTAGTCCGGCTCATGGAAGGTCGGATCCGAGAAAAAGATCTTCTTCCAGCGGCGTTCGCCGGGACATGCGTACACGACCTCATCAGGCACTCTCGGTGCGTAAACGAGGGCTTCCGCCATCGCCCGCCCGACAGTAGCCGCTATAGCGCCAAATCTCCGCCGCCCCCAGCGGGTATACAATCAACAGCTGTAGTATCAGTAATGCCGTTCACAGACGGGATAGCCCGTCCGTCAATGAGGTGCACATGCGGATAGCTCAGACAGTCATGCTCGTCGCGCTGCTTGGTTTGATAACCGCCGGGACCACCTCTGCTGCCGATCTTTCCGCATCGGGCCTGCCGCCGATCGAGCCATACTGCCAGTGGCAACAGACCGACTTCATGATCAACGAGCCGTTGTGCGGCCTGAAAGGGGATGCAACACGCGGGCGCGCTATCGCCACCGACGGCAGCCGCGGCAACTGCGTGGCGTGCCACGACATGCCGTTTACCGATGTTGAGGGATACGGCACGATCGGTCCTTCTCTGGCCGGTATCGGCGCACGCTATCCTGAAGGTTACATCCGCCTGCGTGTGGTCGATGCAAAATCGGTTAACCCGCTGTCTATCATGCCGGGTTATTACCGCGACCCGAGCAAGATCCACCGCCCGGCAAAGATGCTCGAAGGCCGAACCTTTCTGGCGGCACAACAGGTTGAAGACGTGATCGCCTTTTTGATGACGATGAAGTGATCATGATGGATAACAAAGCATTATTCGCTGCCGTACTACTCGGTGTATTGCTCGCCTCGCCGGTGATAGCCGAAAAGCTGTCGGGTTATGCGTTCGTCAAAGATGAAACCCGCGCCATGCAGGACGACGACTTCGCCAACCCCGGTCTGCTTGCCATGGAAAAAGGCGCCGCCCTGTTCAACACCCCGTTCAGACCCGGCGGCAAGACCTGCGCCGAATGTCACGGCGAGGACGGTGAAAAGCTGGATGTGCAACGGATCGCCGGCTACCCGATCTACGACCCGGACAGCAGGGAGATCGTCTCTTTGCAGAGCCGCGTCAACACCTGCCGTTCGCGCATTGCCGACGATATCTTGCCGACCAATCATCCCGACCTGATCGCATTGGAGACCTTTGTCCGTCATCGCGCCCAAGGGGTACCCGTCAATGTAAATACCGCAGGTGCAGAGAGACAGGCGCTGTTGACGCACGGAGAGGAACTTTACAAGACGCGTTACGGACTGATCGACATGTCTTGCCATGTCTGTCACACGGTCTACGCCGGGCAGTACGTGCGTGGACAGAAGATCTCGCAAGGACAGACCAACGGCTTTCCCACCTATCGCCTGGGCACCGGCGAGATGGCCTCGCTGAATCTGCGGATAACCCAGTGCATGGACCTGATGCGTGCCGAGCCGTTCCCGCCCGATTCCGAGGAGATGAAGCTATTGGAGTATTACCTCAGTGCGCGCTCCAACGGTTTGCCGATCGAAACACCAGCGGTGCGCTACTAGACCGATAAGCCGAAGAAGACCGGCGCGTGTACGCGCCCGGCGGCACCCAACAGGTTCAACGGTAGAACATATCGCGGAACATCCCTTCCGCCCAGGCAAGGCTGGCTTGGCCGCCCTGGATGTCCCAGTCCTCGATCATGTGTGTCCGATCGAAATCAAAGACATTGGTCTGCTTGTTGAACTTGTAATACGTGATGATGCTCATCGCCTGCAGGGGATCGATCTCCACCGACGAGAAGCACATCGTCTGCGGGCTGCGCCAGGCGACCTCTTTACCCAAGGCATGCGCAGCGATCACCTCGGCCACGTACTTGCCCTCAGAATGCGCGGTGTGTCCGCCCTTTGAGAACGGCTGACCGCGTGAATCTCCGGTCACATACACGTGCTCATCACCGACGACGTGATACCGGAACGGATCCGTGTTTGCCGCCATCTGCGGACTCCTGGGATTCACGATGCCGGCCTCCTCGATCAGACGCGAGGCACGAATCGGCGGATAGATGATGGCGTCGTCGAACGGATACTCATCGAACTCGGTGGTAATGGCTTTGCCGTCCAGATCGACACCTGATATCTCCGAACTGGGCAGGTACTCGATGTAGTCTTTGTACAGTTCATCGAAGGCGCGGTGAAAGCCGTCCTTCTTGATTTTGATGCCGGTGTTCATATCGAGCAGTAGAATCTTGGCACGCACCCGACGCTTCTTGAACAACGCAGCCACCATGCATGCCCGCTCATATGGTGCCGCGGTACAGCGGTAGTCGCCACTGGGCACATTGAGCAGGAAGGTGCCGCCTTTGAAGCTCTGAATCTTATGCTTGATGGTCAACAGCTCAGAGGTACTGACGAAACCACCTGGGTAATGTTGAAACAACAGCTCCTGCTGCTCGGGATCGTCGACACCGATACGTCCGTAGTCGTAATCGATGCCAGGTGCCAACACCATGTACTCGTACGCGATATAGCCGACATCCGTGTACACCTTGCGTGACGTGCGATCGACGCCGAGTACCGTAGCCTGCAGGAAATGGTATTTGTGGTTGTCGGCCGCATCGAAGAAGCTGTGGCTCAGAAAATCCAGGTGGATCTGATCGGCCAGCCACGAGTTGCTCAACGGAAACGATACGAACGCCGGCTGCTTGTCGATCAGCAACACGTCGAATGCTGGGTTATAACGCTTGAGGTACTTGGCGATGGTCAGTCCCGACCAGCCACCGCCGACCACCACCACGCGCGCGCCTTTCGGCTGCGGCAGTAAAGCCTCGCGCAGCAGCTTCGCGATCGCCGGCGGCGTGCCGCCGACGGCATCTTTGAGCTGTGCCGTCGCAACGACCGGTGCACCGGCGGCACCTGCAGTGAGGCCCAGTCCGGTGAACTGTAGAAAGCGCCGACGAGTGAAGTGTTTTTCATCGCTCATGTATTCACCTTACTCGAAATCCGGGTTGCGCCAATCAGCACTGGGGGCCAAGTCTTTCGCGGGCACCGGCAGGTAAGAGATGTAGTTGAGCACCTTATCCGTCTCTTCGTCGCTGAGCGCCTTGATAACGGCAGCCATCGCCGGATCCACTTCGCGCAATCCATCACGCACCCGAATAGCCTGGCGCTTCATATAGCTGAAGTGCTGACCCTGCAAACGGGGATAGTAGCTGGCATTGTCACCCTCACCGCCTGCACCATGGCAGCTGCTGCAGTTGGTTTGGTATAGCTGCATACCTTCCTTGTATTCCTCCGTACCCTGCGGCCAAGGCCCCTGGGAATGATGCGGGTTCATCGGCAGCGTTGCGACGTACGACACGACGTCGACCAGATTCTGGTAGCCGCCGATCGTGCGCTCCTGCACGAACGGCCACATTGTCGGGTTGTCACGCCGACCGCTGCGGATATCGAGCAACTGCTTCATCAGTACATTGGTGTGCTGACCGGCGAGTTGCGGGTAATTACCCTCGTTATCGCCCCAGGCCTCCGGAAGGTGGCAACGCGCACAAATCTCGAACAGATAACGACCGTTGGCCGGGTCCGGTTCGAATTCCAACACCACCTTGACCGGTTCCGTGGCGAACGAGGTACTGCCCGCAACAGCCAGCAGCAGACCACACAGGGATTTGAAGTATCGGGGCATCATCTTAATCAGTTGCAGTGGTGCTTCGCCGGGAGATCGTATCCGAATACGGCCTTCGAAAACGTCACCGACGATGCTTTGTATTAATTCTTCCAACAAGGATACTGGCAAATGCGCACGGCGAAAGCCCTTGGACCAAACGGCGCCATAAACCCAAGTCTGCTGGCCGCGGCCTGATAGCACGCATTTCAACAACGTTGCAGAAATCTTTGGCTCGCTCTGGTTGCCAAGCTGGGGAATAAGCACGGAACCAGCGTGTTCATTCCGAGAGGGTCGGCAATGCGCCGGCCGTCAATTCAGTGCCAACCCAATCCGGGAGCACTTCGACGAATCTGCGCGCCTTGGAACAAATCGCAATCTGTCTGAAACCTTCGCACCGACCCCTGCTGAGTCTGGCAGCGGGTCTACTGCTACCCCTGAATGCCCAAGCCAAGCCGGTGACGGATACTGCCGGTGATTTTCTTGCCACGTACGCCGGGCCGAAAAGCGGCGGCGGGGAGATGTTGTACGGCAGGTTGCCGACCAGGCGCTGACGTTGTCCATCTCTAATCAACGTATGGAAGTCGAAACGCAATGCGTCTGCGTTGTGCACATTGGGCGTGCCCAAGGATGCGCAGCGTTGAAGCAATGGCTCGGCCAGATGCTCACCGGGTTGCGGGTCAACGCAGTCCAGGATGCGCGCGATCGCGGATTGATCGCGCAGGAAGTTCTGGCCTAACCTTTTCCTGGGGCGGTGGCTCAAGCGGTTGTCCTGGCGTTTGCGTGACGTACTCGCACTGGCGCGTGAGGTGGATATTCACCCAGCGATCATTGCCGGGAGGATTCGGCACGAAACCGGTGACTTCCGCAAGCTGGCCCGCAGTTTCGTCAACAACGGTGTGGTTCGGCGACAACTCGATGCCGGAGACGCGGCCTGATGGCCGACGCGGGCGGTGACGGAGTAGCCGACACAGGAACAAAAATGGCGGAGCCCGGTAGCCCGTTCTGTGGGCTGCCATCCAAGGCACACAGGACAATTTGAAGACAGGCTCTGGAATTTCAGCCGTTGATAGGCAGGGGTGTTGTGGCTATAACAGGTGCACGCTGACGCGCAGCAACTGTTTCGCGGCGCGGTGATTTCAACGATCCATCCTGCTCACGGGGAATTTGTCGGTGGCCGGTCAGCACGCATGAAGCTCAGCATCTTTCTGCTAGGCACGCCGCGTGTCGAACGCGACGGTCAGCTCTTGCCCATCACCCGGCGCAAGACTCTCGGTATCCTGTGTTATCTGGCCCGGAACCGTCGGGCCTACAGCCGGGAGGTGCTCGCCACCCTACTGTGGCCCAACCAAGATACGGCATCCTCGTTGGCCAATCTGCGTCGACTGCTGTCGCGAATGCGCGTGGAGATCGGGTCCGAATGTTTCCGCAGCGATCGCCGCCAAGTGCAACTCAATCCCCTCTTGCTGGAAGGCGACGACCAGGGAAACAGACTTTGGGTGGACCTGTTCGAGTTTGAATCCCTGATCGAGAAGGCGGGTGGACTGCCTTGCACCGGCAAGGCGCCTTCGGATGCGGATCGGTTGGCTATGCTTGAGGCCGCCGCCGCGCTGTGTGCGGGGGAGTTCATGGCCGGGTTCAACCTGCCCGACAATGCCGAGTTCGACGACTGGCGCTTCCTGGAAATGCAGGGCATCCATCACCGTCAGACACAGTTGTTTGAGACCCTGGCAGTGCTGCACGCCGCACAAGGCAATCACGAGGCTGCGATCGGACACGCGCGGCGCTGGTTGGCGTTGGATATGCCTAACGAAGCGATTCATCGCCTGCTGATGCAGTTGTACGCCGACTCGGGTGACCTGGCCTCCGCGTCGCGGCAATACGGCGAGTGCATGCGTGTGCTCGAACAGGAATACGAGGTGCGACCGGCAGAAGAAACCCAGGCGCTTCATAACCAGATCAAGAAGCGTCGACCGGCTGGCGGTGCCCGCTTGGCTGAATACACGTCAGCGGCTGGCGGGGATCCATCGGATAAGTTTGGCAACGACAGGGCTGCCGCTGACCAGGAACTGCCAGTTGCGGAAGTTTCACCTGCCCCATTTAACGACCCATCGAATATTCCGCTGGTCGGGCGAGAACAGAACCTGCAAAGCCTGATCGATGCCTGGGCACAGGCCGGTGTGCGTGGCGCTCTGCTGGCAAGAATCAACGGAGAGCCCGGTATTGGAAAATCCCGCTTGGCCGAGGCCTTCGCTGCCTGGGCTCGTGACCAGGGCGTCATCACCGTGGCGGCGCGTGCCTTCGCTTCGGAAGGCGGTATGTCCTTTGGTCCGATTCGGGATTGGCTCAACGATGTCCAGTTCAGCAACGTGCTGCTGGAACTGGACGACGTCTGGGTGCAGGAGCTGTCCCGTCTGTTGCCCAGGCTGCTGCACGGCCGCGATCTGGCACCGTTGCCGCCGCTGACCGGTGGTTCGCAACGGCAACGTTTTTTCGAGGCGTTGAGCGTCGCCATCATGGCCCATCGCAAGCCGCTCTTGCTGGTCCTCGATGACCTCCAGTGGTGCGATGACGACACCCTGTCCTGGCTGCATTTCCAGTTGCGTACAGCCGCTGCGCGTGACCGGAGTGATGGTGCATTCCTGCTGGTTGCGACCATGCGCACCGGTGAACCCCTGACCGGCAGGACATTGAATACCTTGCTGGCTGAATTGCAGCGCGACGCCGCTCTGCAGGACATTGCGCTGGAGCCCCTGTCCGAGGACGATTCCGCCAGACTGGCGCTGTCGGTAGCGGATGAGTCCCTGGCCCCCGGCACGCTGTCCGAATTGTTCCGACGTTCGGCCGGCAACCCGCTGTTTGTCATCGAGAGCATCCGTTCCGGTTTCGGCACGGACGCCACCCGTGATGCCGGCACGGACGATTTTCCCGACCTCCTGCCGGCAATTGGCCAAGGCAACCGGGTGATCCCGGAAAAGATCCAGACATTGATCGCCGCCCGCATACAGCAACTCACCGCCGAGCAGCAGGAAATCGTGGGTCTGGCGGCCGTCGCCGGGCGCAGCTCTGGATTCGAATTGTTCGCAAACATCACGCGACAGGACGAGGACATGCTCGCGCACTGCCTGGATGAACTGGTGGCGCGTAATATTCTTGTCGAACGTGCGGCGCGCTACGATTTCTCGCACGACCTGCTGCGCGACATTGCCTACCAGCAGATCGGCGCCGCCCGTCGACGCATCTGGCACCGTAGGATCGCGGAGACAATCCGGCGACAACATGCTGCCGACCTGGACGCGGTGAACGCGGCCATAGCCGCGCATCTTTCACAGGCCGGCGAGTATCGCGAGGCCATCGACTTCTACCAGCGCGCCGCACTTGCCGCTGAGAACCTGGGAGCGTACCGCGAGGCGACGGCTCACCTGTACCGTGCCCTGGCATTGCTGGATCAATTCGATCGCGACCCGTGGCGCGTGGAAACCGAGTTTGAATTGCAACTCAGGCTGTCGGTGCTGCTGCGCCTGACCCACGGTTGGGCCTCGTCCGAGATCTGGCAGGCTTTGAGCCGCGCCCGTGCGCTTTCCCAGACGCTCAAGCGCACTGATCATCTGCGTAACATCCTGTTCGGCTTGAGTACCTTCTACTTTGTGCGGGCCGACATCCCCAATACCTTGGATACAGCAGAGCAACTGCGCCGGCTAGGGCAGTCGGCAGACAGCCAGACCATCCTGCTGGCGGCGGATTTCATGTCCGGGCTGGCGTTGTTTCTGAAAGGTGAGCTGGACGCCTCGCGCCGTCGACTCGAACAGGCACTGGCACGCCGCCCGATCACGGGCGAAGACGGCATCGAACCCTTTGCCACAAATTGCGAGGTCCATGCCCTGGTGGTCCTGGCGCACGTGATGTGGTTGCTGGGACACCCGGGCCGCGCCCGGGAATACGCCAGCGAGAGCCGCCGGATCGCGGCGGATGACGACAAACCCTCCAGCGCGATCATCGCCGCCGGTTATTCAGCCGTCCTGCACCAGCTCGAACGTGATGCTGATGCTATGCGTGCGCAATGTGAAGCCACGGTACAGGCCAGCGCGCGCCACCAGTTCTCCTATTACGAATACTGGTGCGCCTTGCTCGACCAGTGGGCTGCCGGTGTCTGCGACAAGGACGCGGTGGACCTGGGCGACATGTTGCGCGGCGTCGAACATTTCAAGGCGACGGATTCGCGTGCCAGGTTGCCCTACTGGCTGAGCCTGGTGGTCGAGATTCAACTGTTGCGAAACGAGCTGGACGGCGCGCAACAACAACTCGAAGAGGCGTTTGCCTCGAGCGAGGCACATCAGGATCACTGGTGGGATGCCGAATTGCACCGTCTGAATGCTGAACTGCTGCTGCGCCAGGGTGCGGACAGCCAGGCGGTGCGGGCGTCCTATCTCCGGGCAATCGAGGTCGCGCAGCAGCAGCATGCTCGGGCGTTGGAGCTGCGTGCGACGCTGGACCTTGCACGGTCGCAGCCAGACGATCGCAACGCGCGCGCAATTGGCCATCTTGTGTGATTCACTGGCTGCGGGGGGTGAGAACAGGGATGTCACCGCCGCGCGCGCATTCCTGTCCGGCGGCGGGTGAGTAGGCAAGCGGGACCGCAGGATCACGGCCCCGCCACCCAATACACGCATCAGGCAGGTGTGATGTTTTGATTGATACGGAATACATTGTCCGGATCGTACTTGCCCTTGACTTCGCGCAACCGTGGGTAGTTGCTGCGGTAGGTCGCCTGCACCCGTGCGTCGCCTTCGTTCATCATGAAGTTGACGTAGGCGCCCCCTGCCGAGTAGCGGTGCAGGGCCTCCCAATAGTCGACGCACCATTCCTTGATGGCACCGGCATTGGCCGGGTCGGGGTCAACACCGGCATATACGGTGGACCATACGACATCACGGTAGCTGAAAGCCGTATCGCCCTTGCCCTTGTTGTGTACCGCGCCATTGACCGGATACATGTGCATTGTGGAATGCATCGTGGGCAGCTTGTGAGCGAACTCCAGGTGACGTTCAATCGCCTCGTCGCTCAGTTCCCTGACAAAATCTCCTCGCCAATACCATTGCAGACCTGCGGGATAGAGCCCGTCGAAGGCACCTTGCAGCAGGGTGAAAGGCATTTCCTGGATGCCGTATAAGGCCGGTTCACCCACCGACTTGATGGGCGCCAGGGCCGTTTCCGCTTCTTCCATGGGACCGGTGTAGCAGAACACGATGCCGCACATCTTCCGGTTGTGGAGATGCTCGGGGAACGGAGGTGCAGGTGGTACCGTCAAAAAAGCGAAGAAGCCGTACAAATCCGGGCCGGTGGTGAGGGTGAACTCACGGTACCAGCGCATCACGTCGGCTGCCTGGTCCAGGTCCCAAAGCACCGGCCCACCCATGATGGTATCGACGGGATGTGCCTGGAACACAAAAGAGACCACCACCCCGAAGTTGCCGCCGCCGCCGCGAATCGCCCAGAACAGGTCCGGGTTTTCCTGGTCACTGGCGGTGACCACGTTTCCGTCTGCCAGCACGACATCCGCGGAAAGCAGGTTGTCAATCGTGAGCCCGTGCTTGCAGGCCAGATACCCATGACCGCCGCCCAGCGTCAGTCCGCCGATCCCGGTCGTCGAGATCACCCCGGCAGGCACCGCCAGCCCATGCTCGTGCGCTGCTGCGTCGACCTCGCCCTGGGTGCAGCCGCCACCGACACGCACGGTGCGGTTCTGCGGATCCACTTCCACCTGATTCATCAGGGAAAGATCGAGCACCAGTCCATCGTCACAGGTACCCAAGCCGCCGCCGTTATGTCCGCCACCCCTGACGGCCAGCCGCAACTGGTGCTCGCGGGCAAAGTGTATGGATGCGATGACGTCGGTGACATCTGCGCAACGGGCAATCAACGCCGGGTGGCGATCGATCATGCCGTTATATACCTTGCGCGTTTCGTCGTAGGCCGCGTCCTGCGGTGTGATTAGCTCGCCGCCGAATCCCGCGCGAAAGGCTTCAAGCAGCTCATTGCCCGGAAGCTGTTGGTTTTTGGTTGATTCGCTCATTTAGGACTCCCCTTATTGGTTCGATTGCCCGTCATCAGGTGACGTTGGGGATTAGTCTGGTAATAGCGCGTCCCATCATCGTCCCGTCCGGCGTCCCGCCAGAGAAAAATTGCAATCCATGGTGTTATTGGCGATGTCACTTCACTTTCGTGAGTGTCGCCCATGCCGTATTCAAGCAAGAAAATATGCATGACCCTGTATGGGACTGACCATTTGGCGAAAGCAGGACACAAAGCCAGTCAGTATTCGCCTCGGCTGGAGGGCGGGCCACACAACAGCACGCTCGTTTGTCCATCGCTTCTGAACTCGGTTGCCAGGCACGTCCGATGCGCTATATGGCAAGTATTCGGCGGCAAGCGTTTTCTATGGGGACAAAAGTTCCCATTAAATCAATAGCTTGAAAATTTCTTCGTGAGGGACGTTGCACGGGACGGTGGTGGGACGCTTCGCCCCTAGAGTTGTCACCAACGTCACCTGATGACGGGCAATCGAACCAATAAGGGGAGTCCTAAATGAGTGAATCAACCAAAAACCGACAGCTTCCAGGCAATGAACTGTTTGACGCCTTGTGTGCGGAATTTGGCGGTGAGCCCGCAACTGTGCGGACCGCGCCAACGATGACAACCGTGAGCTTTGTCTTGGCCTGATCGATCAGCACCAACCACGAAACGACCTAATTCAGCTTCAGGGAATTCTCATGAACAAATCAACCGTCCTGCTGTATGGCATTGTCAATTACTTGATCGGTTCGGCCTCGCTGGTCGCACTGATCGCCTTCACCTTCAATTTCCTCCCGGAAAACCCGCTGTTGTCGAATATCGACGGCGCTGGCGGTGTATCGGGCGTTTTGGCGGCCTTGATAAACCTTAGTCTGATGACGCTGTTTGCAGTACAGCACAGCGTGATGGCGCGCCGTTCTTTCAAGGAGAAACTCGAACGAATTCTGCCACCTGCTGCCGAGCGCAGCACTTTCTTGATGGGCACCGCGCTGGTGTTGTTTCTGATGATGGGCCTCTGGCAGCCGCTTAACTCACCGGTGTGGATGGTGGAAGAAGGGTTTGTCTACTTCGGCCTGCTTGGCATCGGCCTGGCTGGATGGGGGCTGGTGTTCTACGCGACGTTTTTGATCAACCATTTCGATCTGTTCGGGTTGCGGCAAACCTGGTTGTACTTCCGTGGCGTGCCTTACACCCATGTGCCGTTCCAACTGAGTTCCCTGTACCGCTATATCCGCCATCCCATCATGACCGGTGTATTCCTCGGTATCTGGTTCACGCCGGAGATGACGGTCGGGCATCTGATGTTCGCACTGGGTATGTCCGCCTACATCCTGATTGGCGTGGCTTATGAAGAGCGAGACCTGATCAAAACCTTCGGCGAGCGATACCTTGCATACCGCGCAGACACAGGCCGCTTCCTGCCAGTCATCAGGCGTTCGAATGCAGGCAAGTCAAAAGCGGTTTGATCCACACCAGCCGAGCTATGGCTGAAAAGCCGCTCTACGGAAACGGAGAGCGGCTTTTGCCGCTGCAGCGCCGCCTGGACAGGCTTGGGTAATCCCCTCGCAAAGCATCGGTCCCCAGAAGTGGAATTTTCTCACAACGTACGCGAAGTGGATTTCATTTGAAAAAGTCTCGATGCACCGACAGGCAGATCATCAGCATCCTCAAGCAGGCAGAGGCCGGCACGAATCGCATCGTCGGCCGCCGCCTGACGGCCTCTGCGATTGCCTCGGCATCATTGTTATCGTTCTTGTTCGACTTGACGGATGGCTTCACGAGTTGCGCTGGAAGAAACCGAACGTCGTGGCCGAAGGATCGGAGTTTGCGTGCGAGCCATTGGGCCCCGGGGCATGCTTCCATCCCGATGATGGCCGGGGTCGCTGTGACGAAGGCGCCGCTACCCCGGCTACTAAAGTCCCAGCGGTGGAGGTCGATAACCCCGTTCGAGCTGTTTGTTGCGCTGGCACCCGAGGTGTTGCGCCAGATCCTGGTGGTCGGCTCGTCTGCGCGATCCTCGTTTCCGCCTCGGGCGCCGTTGGGCAAGATTAGGATACTGACCATGAACTCTCTTCGACAATTTCGCATTTCCCTGCGCCTGAACCTGATTCTGGTCCTTGCATTGCTTGGCATGACGGCAGTCGCCGTGATCAGCCTGTGGCGCATCGAAACCATGATGTTGCACGAGAGGGGGCAGCAGACGCGCGTGTTGGTGGAGACCGTGCACAGCCTGTTGGCCCACTATCACGCTGCTGCGGCCAACGGCTCACTGGATGAAGCCGAGGCCAAGTCCCAGGCGATCGCCGCAGTCGCGGCATTGCGCTATCAGGGCAACTATTTCTGGATCAACGACAATCACCCCCGCATGGTGCTGCATCCGATCAAGTCCGAATTGAACGGCAAAGACCTCAGCACCTTCAAAGACCCCAATGGCAAACTGCTCTTCAAAGAGATGGTCAAAGCGGTCGAGGAAAGAGGCGAGGGACAGGTCGATTACGAATGGCCGAAGGCCGGTTCGGACAAACCGGAACCCAAGGTTTCGTACGTCAAGGGATTCGCGCCTTGGGGCTGGATCATCGGTTCCGGCATCTATGTCGATGATGTCGATATCGCATTCTGGAAAACAGCCCGCCAGTTTCTCTTGTGGGGCGCGGTCATGATGCTCGGATTCGCCGCTGCCAACGTGCTCGTTGCCCGCAGCATCGTAAAACCGGTATGCGGCATCAGCAGCGCCATGCATCGGATCGCCTGCGGCGACGGCGACCTGACACAACGCCTGCCGATTTCCGGCAAGGACGAATTGACCAAACTGGCAAGCAATTTCAACGAATTCGCTGAGACGGTTCGCTCCACCGTCGCCGATGTCAACAATGCCGCCACGCAGGTCGCGAGTGCCGCTGAACAGTTGTCCGTGAGCACGCTGCATACCACTGCCAGTATTGCCAAACAAGAAAGCAACGTCGAGCAGGTGGCGACGGCAGTCACCCAGATGGCGGCCACGGTATCCGACATCGCCAGCAGTGCCGCCGTAGCAGCCGAAGCGACACGCTCGGCCGATGCCGAGGCAGCAAACGGGCATGCAGTGGTCAACGAAACCATCGGCGCCATTCAGGCACTCTCGAGTGAGATCAGTGCCGCAGGTGCCGCCGTCGGTGGGCTGGAAGAAAAAAGCGAGTCGATCGGCAGCGTGCTCGATGTCATACGGAATATCGCGGAACAGACCAATCTGCTGGCGTTGAATGCCGCCATCGAGGCCGCACGTGCGGGCGAACAGGGCCGAGGCTTTGCAGTCGTGGCCGACGAGGTACGTACCCTGGCGAGCAGAACGCAGAACTCGACCCGCGAGATCCAGGACATGATCCAGAAGTTGCAGGAGGGTGCACGCGCAGCGGTGTCCGCCATGCAGTCAAGCCAGTCCACGAGTAAAGAAACCGTCGACACGGTCGCGCGTGCCGGTGAATCGCTTACGGGTATCGTGTCTGCGGTTGCGTCGATCAGCAATATGACCACACAAATCGCCACCGCAGCGGAAGAGCAGAGTGTGGTCGCACAGGACGTCAGCCGCAACATCGAGGGCATTTCCTGCGAAGCGGCACATACATCTCAGGCCACCGGCGAGATTACGGCAGCCAGCCGTAACCTCGCGGAGCTCGCTGAAGGGTTGCAGGCGATGGTCAGCCGGTTCCGGGTAAGCTGAGCGCGTCGCCGTGTGCGAAAGCCACTCGCCAAGCCAACCGCCACCAAAGCCTCGGCGCTGCCCCGCCTGCAGCGGAGCGTCCAGGCTGCAGACAATCCGTTTTGATGAGGCGTACCACCGCATGGCCAAGTAAATGCGTGCGGCAGTACACTGGATCTTGTAACTGCCGGCGAAATCGTCGACAGCCCTCTTTTGAACCTTCCTGACTCTGCAGAATAACCACACCGGGCAACACGCCTGGCCGAACCTTTTCCTGGGACGTCGGCTCAACGGCTTGTCCTGGTGTTCTCGAAAGAATTCAGAGGATTGTGAATGAGCGGGGTGGGGGATGCCCACGGGGATCAGGGTGTTGGTTGCTCGTGGGGGGAGAATGTGAGTCGCTTCGATTTTCGCGGCGCTTGAAATTGTCCCGTTTCGAATGACGATCCATGACGCCGATTCCATGCGTTCTGACGAAATGGCGGGCTGACGCGCGAGAACCGGGCACAGGGACTTGTCATATCATCGCCCCAAGTCCTGCAGAATCTGTATCGTGTTCTGCAGGGCCCCCGGATAAACAAACCGTTCGCATCGCACTCAGACAGGATTGACCACATTTCATGAAATCCTGGGACATCTTCTGCACTGCAATTGATAACTTTGGTGATGTCGGCGTCAGTTGGCGACTGGCACGCCAATTGGCTCACGAATTCGCGCTTGATGTCCGCCTGTTTGTCGACGACCCGCAAGTGCTGGAACTGCTCTGTCCCGAGGTCAGCCCTTCGCTTCCGATTCAGTGGGTGTCGGGGGTACAGGTGATCCGATGGGGAGCCGGGCTGGAGGTCGCTCCCGCTGCCGTCGTGATCGAGACGTTCGGCTGCCGACTACCGGACACACTGATCAGCGCCATGGCAGCGCGTGACCCGGCTTCACTCTGGATAAACCTCGAGTACCTCAGCGCGGAATCCTGGGTTGAAGACTGCCACTGCCTGCCCTCTCCGCAGGTCACAGGTCCGCAAAAGTACTTCTACTTTCCAGGCTTCACGGAAAGAACCGGGGGACTGCTCCGCGAAAAGGACCTGTTGCTCAAGCGTCAGCAGTTCACCCAAGCGGACAAGCGGCATTTTCTGCGGAAGTTGGGCGTAGACCCGTCACCAGGCAGTGTCCTTGTGTCGGTTTTTACTTACGAAAACGAAAGTATCGCTTCCTGGCTTGAAATCTTGTGTCGAGATGAAAGTCGGTTTCACCTGCTGGTTCCAACAGGGCGTATCTCGAAAAATATACAACGCTGGCTGGGCGTCGAGGTGCTGGCCCATGGGGAAATACATTCTTGCGGCCAACTTACCATCCAGGCTATCCCGTTTGTCCGCCAGGAGGACTACGACCTGCTGCTCTGGTCCTGCGACCTCAATCTGGTTAGGGGTGAAGACTCCTTTGTGAGAGCACAGTGGGCCGGCAAGCCTTTCCTCTGGCACATCTATCCCCAGGAGGGAAATGCACATCTGGAAAAGCTTGCGGCCTTTCTGCGGTACTACCTGGACGGTATGGGGGTGGAAGCCGCCGCCGCCACGCAGCGCTTTTGGGGTGACTGGAACCGGCAAAAAGCCCTGCAGGAAAGCTGGGCGGTCTGGCAGAAGCACTGGCCAGACCTCGAAAGAAATGCCGAACGGTGGTGTTCCCAATTGGCGAGACAGCCCGGCTTGGCGGAATCGCTAGCACGTCTTGCACAAAGCTGGTACAAACGCCGCGCAGAAATCACCCCTCCCTTTTAATCTGGTTGGTTTTATGAAAACGGCACAAGATGTCAAAGTAAACAACGTGGTGCTGATCGACGGCAGCCCCTGGTTGGTTCAGAAAGCGGAATACACCAAGTCCGGGCGCAACAGCGCCATCATGAAAATGAAACTGAGGAACCTGTTGACCGGCTCGACGACGGAAACGGTTTACAAGTTTGACGACAAGATGGAGCAGGTCAATCTCGACCAGGTTGATGTCACCTACTCGTACAAGGCTGATGACATGTATGTCTTCATGGACGGGGAATACAACCAGTACGAACTCAGCGCTGAGGATGTCGAAAGCGTCATTCCCTACATCGTCGACGGCATGACCGACGAGTGCAAGGCCGTATTCTTCCAGGGCAAGGTCATCTCCGTTGACCTGCCGACCACCATTGTGCGCCAGATCGATTACGCCGAAGGTTCGGCACGTGGCGACACCAGCGGTAAGGTCATGAAGGTCGCCAAGCTGAGTAACGGCACCGAACTCAAAGTTGCCGACTTCTGTGAAGTGGGTGACTGGATCGAGATCGACACGCGCACCGGCGAATACAAGTCGCGCGCCAAGGCACCGGCCTGAGACTGCCGTTCCAAGTCACAAAGAGCTCGCGCTGCGATGCCGTTCACCCCACAGGTGAACGGCATATGACTGCGACAAGTCAACGTTGAAACGCCCATCCCGGCATCTCGATTTCCGCGGTGGTTGAGAAGGCGACTTTCCAGCAGGCGGCCACGATCATGGGCCGGGCAGGCGAGTCAGAATCGCTCGAGCATCTCTCTGCGATAGGAGTCCGTCGTGACAGTGATCCCAAGATCCTTGATTCGCCGCTCCAATGCCCGAAGATTCAGGGCGATGGCATCCATGGTGATGGTGTTGTCATCGAGTTCATACAACTGCTGGGAGCCACGATAGAAGAAGAACATGATCGCGATCGCGTCAGGATCGTTGTCTTCGACAAATGGTTCGATTCTTCGTTGCCTGCGATAGATCTGGTTCAGTCGCTGTTTGAGATCCCAGACGTATACGACCTCGCGCAGATACGGATGTTGTCGCAGCTTGATCAGCGTCAGCACGACGAAAGCCGCACCCACGACAACACCTGCCACGTTCAGCCAGAAATGTGATTCGCCAGGCGTGCCGAAGAGTGCGATCAGCAGTGTCGATGTGCCAAGTGAAACAATGGTAAGTACGACCACGATCGCGGCGAATACGATCCTGAAGCGCTGTTGGTATCGAGACTTGTCGATGTCTTCCAGATGCATGTGGCGCTGGTGTTTCCAAAAGATTGCAGACGATTATGAAGCAGTGGGTCGGGAATGCCCACGGGGATCAGGCAGTCAGGTATATGTGGGGGAGGAGAGTGGATCGCCTCGGTTTTCCCGGCGGCCGACGTTATTGGAACGCATTTTCTTCCACTTTCAGGTAGACGTGGCCGATAACCCGTCCCAGTTCGTCGAAGTTGTACCAGTCACTGTAGGCGCTCAAATCTTTCTTGACCGGCTTGACCATTTCGTAATCGCTCATACCCTGTTCGTAGTAGCGCTGCACTGCGCCAAGCAGTTGTTGCAGGAAGAGCAGCTGTTCCTCGGCGATCTCCCGACCGCCACTGTGCCCGTGTCCTGGCAGATACCAGCGGCTGTTCGTCCCCAAAGCGACCTTGACGGCGCGAATTTGCCCGTAGATATCGCTGTCCTCCGGTCTTGCCGACTGAATCCGCCTGTTGGTTACGATGTCGCCGGTGAACAAAGCGCTTTCTGCCGGCAGTTCAATCATGATGTCATTGTCGCTGTGTGCCTTGCCTGTGTGGTAGATGTGGAAGGAGAGCTCACCGATAGGGATCACTTCGCCGCCCTTCAAGCCAATATTGGGCCCGTTCACTTTGGTCCCGTCGGTAGCCCCTTGCGTCAGCCGGCTGAACAAGGCGATCCATTCCTCGCCGGCCCCAGCGTCGACGTGCTCGAGCATGCGCTGGTGGGCGTAGATGCGGGCATGCGGATAGGATTCGCGTATCGCGTGGTTGCCCAGCCAGTGGTCGCCGTGCACATGGGTGTTGAATACGGCAACGATCGGCTTGTCGCTTACACTGCGAATGCTGTGCAGCAGCCTGCGGCCTATCTGTACGCTGCTGCCGGGGTCCACCACCACAACGCCGTCACGCGTCACGACGAAGCCGGGGTTGTTCATGAAGCCGGCGGTTTGAGGATTGGGGAATTCCTGCGGGCCATGTGCGATGTACACGTGCTCGGAAACTCGCCTGACGACAAGGTCCTCGTCTCCCGGAAGCGGTTGCGGTGAGTGTGCCAGTGCACTGCTGCACAACACCATGCTCAGCAGCGCTTGCCTGTTCCAGCATGTCATCGGGTTGCTTCCGTGCCTGACTGCGGGTGTTGCAAGAATTGAGCGGGGGCATAGGCGCTCGTATTGACCTGCAACGTGAAGATGTCCGGACGTGAATAGTGGCCGACCACGTCCAGTGTCCGGCGTGCTGTGGACGCACGTTCGATGTCGATGTCGGCGTACACGATGCCTTCTTCGTTGTGAAGTGGTCCGGCAACGAGTTGTCCGCCGGGTGCAATGACTGCCGAATCGCCGCTGTTGACCCATTCATCAGCGTCCGGATACAGCGTGGCGCGCTCCTCCAGGTCATCAGGCATGTCGGTTGCATGCAGCAGGTTGCCGCTGTTGATCACCCAGCAGCCAGCTTCACGGGCAATATGCTGCATGCTGCAGAGCCAGTCGTCACCACTGTCGTACGTCGTCGCGATGTAGATATCAATGCCCTGGGCATACAGTGCGTAGCGGCTCAATGGCATGTAGTTTTCCCAGCAGATCAGGGTGCCGATGCGACCGACTGGTGTGTCGACAGTGCGCAGACCGGATGCGTCTCCCGTTCCCCAGACCATCCGTTCCGGGTTGGTCGGCATGAGCTTGCGGTGCCTGTTCCGTAATGTACCGTCGGGGCCGATGATCACCGCGGTGTTGTACAGGGTCGCGCGACTGGAGTCGTGATCGCGCTCGTGCATGCCACATACCACCGTCACCTGATGCCTCCGGGCCGCCTGGTACAACGCGTCCAGCTGAGCGCTCTTGAGATCCACCGCATTCTCGAGCAGGCGTTTGTGCAGTGCCTCGTTGGTGCCCCAGTCGCTCCCTGGGCGTAAGCGCCAGATCCATGCCGGGTATCCGGGAATGAATGCCTCGGTGAAGACGACCAGCCTGGCGCCCTCGGCAGCGGCCTGGTCGACCCGTTCAACAGCACGGGCAATGCTCGCATCGCGGTTCAACACGACGGGTGCTTTCTGGATTACGGCAATCTTGCTCATTGAGTGGCTCCGGTAAGGGTCTGGACGGGCCGTTGGGCCGTTGAGGGATCGAGCAGACCATTTATTTGCTCAACCCGGTCCGCGGGAAAGCCACTCAATTCAGCATGTTTCAGAATCAGGTCGGCATTCGGGGCGATGTAAACGCAATAAAACTTGTTCTGGGTCAGGTAGCTGTGGACCCACTGTATCTGCTCGCCCAGCGTGTCGATGACCTCATTGGACTGGCGGGCGCCACCCTGTCGCTCTTCCGGACTCATGTCGCCAACGCCCTGGATCTCTCTTTCAATCATGAATTTCGGCATTTCGGTGTCCCCTCATTGAGATGTGGACCGGTAGCTCGGGGAAAGCCTCGGCCACGTGTGCTGTAATCGTTGTTGCGAGTGCGATAAAAAACCTGCAGGAACCACTAACTTTTTCCGAAGAGAATAAAATGCTTTTAAAAACAGGTGGGTATGTTGGGCCGGTCCGTATTGGGCAGCGCTTGTCTGCGCGCCAGGAAGACCTGTGCCGGAGGTGAGTGGTGACCAAGACGGAGCCATGCACATTGGCTCCTGGTTGTTCTACCCGGAATTGAATCGGGTCAGGGATGCCAACTCAGTCGTTCAATTGGAACCCAAGGCCGCGCTGGCACTGAAGCTGCTGGCTGAGCGAGCCGGCAAGCCCGTGACGCGCCAGGAACTACTCGATGCCGTGTGGGCCAACGTGGTGGTGAGCGACGATGCACTCACTCAGGTGATCATCAAGCTGCGCAAGGCACTGGGAGATGACGCGCGCAACCCTCGTTACATCCAAACTATCCCGAAACGCGGTTACTGCCTGCTGGCAGAGGTAAAGGCCGGATCCAATGCTGCCCATGCGCCGGCAAAGCGGCCGGCAATCATCACTTCGGATAAGCGCCGCAACCCAGCCCGGATCGTAGTGGCCTTGGTGGTGATACTGGCAGTGGGGGTGCTCGGGTATCTGCTTGTCGATGATCAACCGCTGCCCAATGTCGAGGCAGACACCGCGGACGAGGCAGCATCTCCTGCTGCCGCGACGCTGATGGTCATGCCATTCGAGGGGGTTACCGGGAGTGAGCGCGAGCGGCGTTTTGCACGAGGCATGCGTGCCGACCTGGTCACCGACCTGGGCGGGCTGTCCGACCTGGTCGTGATCAGCCCATCGATGGACGGGATAGCTCCGGCAGCGTCGCGCTATCAGGTTTATGGCGACGTGCAGCAGGTCGGTGAGTTGATCGGTGTGCATGTGCGCTTAGTGGAATCAGAATCCGCTCGGCAGTTATGGTCACAACGCTATGAACGCAGGTTGGACGATTTTTTCCAGGTCCAGCGGTCGATCAGCCGCGACGTCGTACGGCAACTCGCGCTCGAAGTGACGGCGGCGGACCTGCAGCGTCTGGCCGATCGGTACACGCCAAGCCTGGATGCCTACGAAGATTTTCTGCGCGGCCAGGCTGAGCTGTTGATACGGGGACGCGAGGCGAACATGGCCGCTCGTCACTGGTACCGCGAAGCCCTTGCGCATGATCCGAATTTTGCGCGAGCGTACGCTGGCTTGGCGTTGAGCTTTGCAGCCGACTACAGAAATCATTGGACCCAGGATGGCCAGGGGGCGCTGCGGCTGGCGCAAGAGATGGCGCAGACCGGTGCCCAGATAGATCCCAATATCTCGGAGGTGTATTGGGTGCTTGGCTATGTCGCGGCACAGTACCGGCAGCACGAAAAGGCGTTGCTTCATCTGCAGCGGGCGCTCGAGATCGATCATTCCTACGCGGACGCGTACGCACTCATGGGCGGCATAAACACTTACATCGGTCGACCTGAACTGAGTATCGGCCAGCTACGCGACGCGATGCGCCTCAACCAGGATGCCGGCTACCTGTACTACTTGCTGCTCGGCCGGGCTTACTATTTCACGCAAAAGCCTGAGCAGGCGATGATCAATCTGAGTGAATCCCTTGCACGCAATGCGACCAACCTCGAAACGCATATCTATATGCTGGCGGTGGCAGCAGCGCGGGACGACGCTGATACGGTGGAATGGGAAGCCGAGGAGATTGGGGTGATTGCGCCGGAGTTCAGTATAGACGTTTGGTTGGAGACCTATCCCATGACCGACCGGGGCCAGCGCGAGATGCTTGGGGACGCATTTGATCGTGTGGAAATGTAGCCTTGGGTTCCAATTGTTACTTGGCAACCGTCAACAGTTCTTTCGACTATCGGTATGCGTCGGCGATATCGTCGTCGGCCCTATTTCCCGCCGCTTCAACTCCGCAGCGTCCTCAGGAGATCCATGCCGGCCAACACTTCCGGCCTAACCCTTTGCCGGGGCGTTGGCACAAGGAGAGAAAAGCGCCCCATCGATCCAGTAAGATTCGCCAGGCACCCTGAGGCCAGCAGCACCATCGGCGCAAGTTTTTTTGTGATACACCCTTACCTTGCCGAAATGCCGTGACACTTGATAACACCAAACCACCCTCGCAACTCGCGGATAACGGCGGACGCCGTGTGCTGGTCATCGGTCCACGCCGCGCGTTGATCGATCACCTGCGCACGCGCGGCATTGCTTTCAGTGTATGGCGGGAGCACGCCAGCTTTGCGATTGCGGATGCACAACAGGTGCTGACCGCACCCCTCTGGAACACGACAGAAAAGCTCAAGCGCACGATTACCGAGGCGTTCGGTGATACGCATTACAGCCATGTGATCGCGGGCACTGAAGGCGCCGTGTACCCCGCCGCACTGGCCCGCAGACTGCTCGGTGCCAGGTTGTCCACTGCGACCACCGCACTGCGTTGCCGTGACAAGCTGGCCATGAAGGAATACCTGGCTGAGTTCGATATCCCGATGACCGCATTCATGGCGGAGTCGTCGGCGCGTTCGGCAACGGAGGTGTTTGCGCGCCTGGGTACACCGGTGGTGCGCAAGCGGCGCAAGTCTTCCGGCGGCCGGGACCTGAGTTTCGTCCACCGTGAGCAGGACCTGGTACTGCAGAAGGACGGCCGGAATATCCTTGAACGTTTCGTCTCGGCGCCGGAGGCGAGTATCGAGTCGTACCTGAGCGGCGGTGAGATCCGCTTCGTCAACACCACCCGCTACGTCGAGAAACGCCACGTCAATTTCGTACCTGCCGATTTCGATGAGGGGACGCTGACGGCGATGCTCGAATTGAATCGCCGCGTCCTCAAGGCGCTGAAGATCAACTGGGGAATCACTCACCTCGAGGTCTACCTGACCGAGGCCGGTCTGCTGTTCGGCGAGATCGCACTGCGCCCACCCGGTGGCTACATCATGAACGCCATGCGCCATGCCTACGGTTTCGACCCCTGGGCGGCGTTCGTCGCGATGGAACTGAACGAGCCATTCGCTTTCACGCAGGCACCTTCAGGGTATGCCTGTGTCGAGGTCCTGCATCCGGGCTGCGGATTGGTCACGGCCGTGCGCGGCGAACAGCGGGTGCGGGCGCATCCGGCAATGCGCGAGTTCCACCTCAAGGTGGGTCCGGGCGATGTGATCGGTGAGCGGCAGGGCGCCGGCCAGGACGTCGGC
This sequence comes from Chromatiaceae bacterium, assembly GCA_024235315.1. Lineage (GTDB taxonomy): Bacteria > Pseudomonadota > Gammaproteobacteria > Chromatiales > Chromatiaceae > Thiosocius. The sequence goes on from JACKMP010000009.1 coordinate 22,622, forward strand.
TACCTGTTGCACGTCAGTTCCTCCCCGCAGGCACGACTGGCACTGTTGGATGAGTTCCGCCACAGCCTGTCGATCACGCTGCAAGAAGACGGTGTGTGAAGCAGTGAAGAGCGCCGACTGGAAGTGCTTAGTGATTCTTTCCCGCACGGACGGCAGGGCAGCTACTCCGGCATCGATCGCCGTGCGTGAATCCAGAGGTTGCGCGGGGTGACCTGGCGCGGGCAGAACCCGCGCAACGAGACCTCGTAGCCCTGTTCCTCGAGGTACAGGCACCGGTCATAGGCCAGCCACAGCTCAAGCGGTCTGCGAAACAGCTGACGTACCAGGTCCTCGCGTGAAACCTGGGCAAGACGTTCGCGCCCAAGTCGCTCCATGTGCGCATAATCGACACGATCCGGCAGCACGACCCTTTTGATCATCGCGGCACGTCGGCAGAAGTCCCGGAAATCATCTCCCGCTTCAGACGGTGAAAGCGATGGAACCGGCAGGTAGTCCCGGTAGTCGCAGTACGTACGCAACAGGCTGTCGAATCCCAGGCGCCATTGTTGCAGCCGCTTGCGGTTGCGACGCGCGTTGGGCGCTGCATTGACCGTTTCCTGTACAGCCAGCTTGAGCGCTTCGTAATCCAGGCACAGGTGCGTGCTTTGCCGTACATGGTCCGACAAGGGACGATAAGGGTTGTCATCGGTCTGGTGATAACAGCAGGGAACCAGATCAATTTGCGCCACCCTGCCAGCACAGCAGTTGCGCAGCATGCTGACATGCAGGCGGCCACAGGCATGCAGCGCGATGTGACTTGAATCGCCCGAACAGAACCGGGCAACGCTGGCAGCGAGAACATCCTGTTGTTCAAACCTTATGCCAAGTCCCTGGTCAGCCGCGATCTGGATGCCTTGTCCAATCAGCGCCGGGTCTTTTTCCAGCGCGATAACTTCGTGACGGCAGTCGCGCTCGAGCAACCTTCGACTCAAATGGCCTTTGCCGGCACACCATTCCACCAGTTGCCTGTCTGCTTGGTCCGACAGCTTTTCACGCGCGACCACAAAACGCTCCACCTGCTCCCATTTGCGGGGCTTCACCCCGTCAGGCGCGTCGAACGAATCCGAGTATGGGGCGTCTTCGCGTGGAGAGTAATCGGGATACTGTGGCAAGCGGATACCGAGTTCTTCCCGCGCAAAGACGTTCAGCAGCGTCGGATCAGCGGCCAGTGCCTCGAGCATGCTGTCGTCGATGTCCCGCAGGACAATCCGCCAATGCGGATGGTGGTCATACCATGAAAGCTGCGGCTGCTTGAATGGGACCTCGCTCCACAGCCAATGCCACTCGGCCAGAAGGTTGTCCAGCTCACGAAAATGACAGCGGAACGACGAGGCGCGTGTTGGGTTCAATTCAGAAATCTCGTCAATGCGGTCTGTCTTTTTTTGGTCCGCATGGGCGCGGTGTAATGCTGTTGAGAAAGTTTGGTGCTTGCCGGTAGCGCTTCCCCAGGCGCCGCTTCTGGCCGCCCCTTCCTGGGTCGGTGGCTCAAGGGCTTGTCCTGATGTTCTCGAAGAAATTCAGCGGATTATGAAGCAGTGGGTTGGGGATGCCCACGGGGTCAGGGTGCCAGGTCCCTGCGGGAGAACAGAAACCAGGGCTCCAACAGCAGACCTGGGCTCATCCCTGATCCAAAATCTGGTGTGCCGGGCGCCCCGCAAACGGTCCGCGCGCCGACATGTCAGTTTTTCTGACTATGCTCAGTCATGGGGTCACCCGGCAAACCTTGAGCGGCGGGGGAGCGAGTCCATGCAGCGCCAATCTCTGACAATCAGGCATATCAGGGCACGGCCGGTGGTTCTCCGATTGAAACGGCCGATCGTTGCGCGCATCGCCACGATAGAGGACTGGCCGCTCATCCTCATCGATCTCCAAACGGAAGAGGGCATCGTCGGCCGTAGCTACCTGGAGCCTTACATCGTCAAATCGATGCGTTACCTCGTGCCGGCGTTGAATGACCTTTCCGACTTGCTGAAAGGTCGAACGGTTGCTCCGGTTGAGCTGTACGAGGCCGCGCGCAAGTCGCTCCACTTCGTCGGTTATCAGGGTCTGTCCATGATCGCTGTCGCCGGACTGGACATGGCGGCCTGGGATGCGCTCGCCAAGGCGGCGGGAGTGCCGCTATGCGTACTGTTGGGCGGTACCGTGGGTCCGGTGAAGTCATACAACAGCAATGGTCTGTGGCTCAAGGAGCCCGAAGCCGTTGCGAAAGAGGCTGTTGATCTCCTTGAAGAAGGGGGGTTCACTGGGCTGAAGCTCCGACTTGGTCGTGAGCGTGTCGACGAGGATATCGCGACGATCAGGGCAGTGCGTGAGGCGGTAGGCACCGACGTTGAGCTGATGGTTGATTTCAATCAGGGGCTGACTCTTGCAGACGCTCTCCGGCGCTGTCACATGATCGATGATCTGGGCCTTTCCTGGATCGAGGAGCCGATCGTTTACGACAACCTGGACGGCTATGTGCAGCTCACCGCTGATTTGAAGACACCGATACAGATCGGCGAGAACTTCTACGGGGCCCGGGATCTTCACCTGGCACTCCAGCGGAAGGCCTGCGATCTCGTGATGCCTGACTTCATGCGTATCGGCGGTGTCACGGGATGGATGAGGGCGCAGGCGATCGCCGCTGCGGCGGGTGTTCCTGTGTCGACACATCTCTACCCCGAGGTTGCCGCGCAGGTCATGCGGGTCACCGAGACCGCGCATTGGTTGGAGTGGCAGAACTGGGCTGATCCGATCCTGCAGCAGCCATACGAGCTGAAGGACGGGTGGCTACACGTGCCCGATGTCCCGGGTGTGGGCATTGAATGGGACGAAGATGCGGTTGCCGCTCACCTCGCAGATCTCTGAAGAGGGATTCAGACGGTGATCGACCCGGCGGACGGGGCGTCGGCGAAACGGGCCGGGGCCAGCCAGTGGTGCACGTTGCGGGTCAGTGCGCGGGGTCCAACCATCGTCAGCTGGCCGTCGGCCAGCGCGGGTTGGTAGGAGAAGTCGCCCATCCACAGCTCGATCATCGTGCGCAGGTCAGGCCGCACTTTTTGATTGCGCACAGCAGGTTGAAGCTGCGCGCGAGCCCATGGCAAGACTCAGTCATCGTCTTGGCGCCTGCGTTTTTCGCTTTCGTAGCGATGGGTATCAAGCGGCCTGGAGTTTCCCGACTCGAACCATCCTGAGCGCCAGATCCGCTCCGCCTCATCCTCATCGCCACTGCGATGGCATTCCACGCAGTTTTCGTAGTCGTAGATCCCTTCTTCGACGTGTTCTGCTCTGATCTTGGATCGGGAGTGCTCGTGACAGCCGTAACACGTGTAGCTGGCATAATCGTTGTTGACGTGGCAGGTCGCACAGTCGGTGTCATGGTGCCGGTCGAAGCGGAAGTACTTCTCGTGCTCAAAGGTGGCTGGCAGCCAGGCCTGCTGCGTATGGCATTGCGCGCAGTTGCCCTCGATCTTCAGGTGCAGGGCGTCCCCTGGCCCGCTATGACAGCTGTCGCATTGTTCCTGCAGTCCCTGCTGCAGCAGCGTGTGCGAGAACTGACCGATCGGGCGGAAGGCCTGCACGCCCTTGTGGTCGCTGTGGCAGGCGACACAGTCGTCCTCGATCAGCTTCTGGTGAAAGGCAACGTTCTTCTTCTCCTTGGCGATGGGCAGCCCCTTGGTCGTCTTCAGACCAATCTCCGCCACCTTGTGACAGGTGATGCACTTGGCCGGGCTGCTGCCGAGGAATGGCGTGTGGCAGGCAAAGCAGTCCTTGGCAATCTCGTCGTGGGCATCAGTGACTTTTCCGGGGACGATCATCAGGTGGGGTGCGAAAACGGCCAGCGCCACCAGAATGACCAGATTGACGGCTACGATGAGCAGGGCTTTGTTCGTTTTCATTTCCATTGCCAGAATAGGAAGATGCTGAAAATGTGGGTGAGGCCGAGCACCGCGAAGGCGAGCGTGATCGGCAGGTGCACGGCACGCCATTTCTTCATCAGCTCGAAGGTCGTGGCGTCCCAGAACAGCCGCTTTTCGACCTCGTCCTCGGGTAGCCCCTGGTTGGCATAGGCGGCCTTTTTCTCCGCCAGGAAGCGGCGCGACCGATCCAGCAGAAACTTGCCGGTCATGCCGCTCAGCACATTCACCAGCATCGCAACCAAGGCGAGCCAGGGCAGGATCGCGTAGACATGGATGCCCGCATGAACCAGGATCATCAGCGCGCCCAGCCAGGCCAGGGTCTCGTGCAGCTTGAGCAGGGTTTTCGGCTTGCCGAAACTGACCATCTTGCGCTTGCGCATCGAATAAAAGAGGGACAGCAGTATCAGCACGGTGCCGGGGATCCCCAGGTAACGCCCGATCCATACCAGATCGAAATAGTGCAACAAGGCATCGCCGACGATGGTCGCCAGGATCAGCGTCCCGAACATCAACAGAAAGGGGATGACTTCTTTACTGATCAGTGATCGGTCCATGGTGGTTCCTCTAGGCCTCCAGTACGAGATCGCCACTGGGCGTGGCAATACACAACAGGCAGTGCCCCGGCTCGATGTCGGCGTCTGGCTGCTGGCCGTATTCGACCTGGCCGGCCGCCAGCACTGTCTGACACGAACCGCAGCTGCCGGCGCGGCAGCCCGAGTCCACATCGATGCCATTGGCCTCGGCAAACTCCAGAAGCGAACCCGCCGCGGGATTCCAGCTGAGGCGTTTCCCGGATCGGCTGAAGGTGATGTTGACAGGTTGTGTATCGGAAGCTGCCGACGTGGGTTTTTCGTGTTTGGTCAGTGTCGCAGGGCCAAAAGACTCGTAATGGATATCACCACTATCGACACCCCATTCTTCCAGCCCTGGCACCAGGCTCTCCATCATCGGCTTGGGTCCGCAGACGTAGAACTGGTAGCGTGCCAGCCTGAGTGTATTGCGCAGCAACGGCAGATCGACCCGACCGTGATGGTCGTAATCGACGCCCTCGACCTCATCTTCGCCCGGGGCGCTGTAACAGACATGCAGGTGAAGATTGTCGTGCCGTTCGGCAAGCGCCTGCAGGTGTCCCTTCATGATGTGTTCGCTGCCGTTGCGAACGCCGTAGTACAGCCAGACCTCTCGCTCGACACCGCGCTCCAGCACGCTGTTCAGGATGCTCAGCATCGGGGTGATGCCGATGCCGCCGCCGATCAACACGATGGGCAGTGGCTCATCCTCGATGAGGTGGAAGTGTCCCGAGGGTGGCCTGATCATCAGGCGATCACCCACCTGCACGTGATCGTGGAAGTACCCCGACGAAACGCCGGGCGGCGCGTCCGGGTGATCGGGCGGGGCCAAGACGCGTTTGATCGACACCCGGTAGCAGTCAGGCCGCGGGGAATCGGACAGCGAATAACAGCGCACAATATTCTTGGGTTTGTCTTTGGCGGGTTCGTCAACACCAAGCCTGAAGGTTAGAAACTGGCCCGGCCTGAAGGGAGGCAGCGGCTTGCCGTCGCAGGGCACCAGGTAAAAGGAACAGATGGATCGGCTTTGGTCCTCGAAATCCCTGCGCTGTACCGAGAATTCCCGGAACCCTGTCCAACCCGCACCAGAGAAAGAAGTGCCGTTGGTCGGCATGTCGGGTGCCGGTTCGTCCGCCGCGAGGTTGCGCGATTGGCCACCGCGCCGGTGAATTCCGATCGCCGCCGCGACGCCGACTTGCGCCAGAATTGCGACAAGAATGATCAGGGCCAAGGTACCGGTCGTCATGTTCCGCCCATGTTCTGGTTTCGTGTTAAGACTGCTGTCGCAGGCAATGGGTCATCCACGGGCCCTTTGTAGCGTTACAACCTGAATCGAAACTGAAAGCAGCCCGGATTGTCGCTATCACCTCGCGGGCCAAAGGGGCGAGCGGTGGCAGTGCTGAGCTGCTCATTGGGTGAAGAACCGGAACTACTGGAAACGCGGCGGCTGCAACCGTGGTTGCCGCCCGACAGGTCTGTCCACTATCGGCGTGATTGCGCCGGAATCGCTTGGTGACCTCGATCAGCAGTCTGTCACTGGCAGGCCTGAGCGCCCGTGTGTCTCACAACTGTCGGCGAGACTTTCGGTGGAGTCGGGTGCAGGCCTTGGTAAGCCCGCCAGGTGCCGGTGTGCGGGCGCGGGCCCTTTGAGCACGGGCCGCATCGCCGCCCCGGCGCGGTGGCAGCGTGACGGGGGCGATGCGGGCTACTCCCGGTTGATCCGGCCGAAGCCATACTTCAACCGCGTGGGACCGTCCACATCATCCCGTTCAACCCAGGCCGCATGCAGATTGCCATCGCTGTCCAGCGTGACCGAGGGATTGCTCTGCAGCCCCGGACCGGAGGCGCCGGGCAAAGGCCAGTCATCGCTCCAGCCGCCAGCCTCGTACCAGCTCAGCATCACATCCACGTTGCCTTCGCGTTCGTCGTCCCAGGCTACCAGCAGTGTCCCGGTGTCATGGCCAGCCACTGCTGCATGGTGCTGCTTGGAGAGCCCGCCGAAGTCGTCCTGCACTATTTCGTTTTGTTCGAATCCCGCCTCGCCGATCTGGTAGTACGAGCCCCAGATATCGTAGCCGTGGCGGAAGTCGCGCTTGTCGGCCCAGGCGGCAAAAAGGCGTTCATTGCCGACACGGTCGAGTGCGACCCGTGAGACCCCGTGTCCTGCACCGTAAGGCAGATTCCTTCCCGGTGGTTTCGCGCTGATGCGCACAGGAGCGCTGAAACGGCAGGAGGCCGGCTTGGTTTCGATGGCAGCCATGATGATGGTATGCCTCGGCCGGCGGTCCTCCCAGGCGACAACCAGCCGACCCTGAAGGACGGCACCGCTCGGGTACAGTTGTTCGTCTATGGGCGGCACAGTGTCGACCGGGCAACCCTTTCCGGGGGTCAGGTTCAATCCATCGGTCCCCAGGCGCAGCGCGCGAATGCGGCCAAAGCGCCCCTCGCGCTCCGACCAGACGACCAGTATCCCGTCTCCGTCATTGGCCAGGCTCGCCTGGGCGCCGCTCGCCGGGCTGATCTTCAGCAGGGGACCCGGAACCGGGGCATCCCCGATCTGTACCAGCCGCGCCCAGACCTGCCCGTCCTCCTCCCATGCAACCGCAAAGCGTTTCCCACCCAGCGCAAGGATGCTCGGCTCAAAGGCCTCGTTCGCACCGCTCACCTGCAACGCCGTCGCGAACCGTGCTTCCTCGTAGGCTTTATGGGCGAGGTAGATCCGGGGTGTGCCGTCGCCGTCATCCTCCCAGGCGATGGCTACCGTTCCATCGGCTGCCGCGATGTTGCGTCGGCCCGAGGAATCGAGGTGGTGGAAGACCGTCGTCTGTGGCGGCGGTGTTGTCACGGCCAGGGGGGCGTCGAACGACCAGGGTGCAGCAATTGCCGCCAATGGTGGCAGACAGCAGAACAGGACTGCGATCACTGCCGGCTTCATGGCTGTCTTACCTTTGCGAGCGCCGCCTGGATCCGGTCATCGGCATTGATCAGATCCTCGATGCGCTGCACGCCCACGAGGCGGAGGACCGGCTTGCCCTCGGGGGTCATGAAGGTGAAGACCGGTGTCACCAGGGCATCGTAGCGCGTCCCCAGTTCGCGCTCGGGTACGCGTTCGCCGCTCGGCAGACGCAGGCGCCGGCCGCTTTCGGCGTCAACGTAGGCGAGCACGTAATGGCTTGTATAACGTTCTTTGACCTCCGGATTGACGAAGGCCTCCCGGTTGGTCTTTTCACAGTAGCCGCAGCCGTAGCGGCCGAAGTAAACGAACAGCAGTTTGCCATCGCGTTTGGACTGCGCCATCGCCTCGTCGAACGACACGAAGGGATAGGCCTCCGGAGGATCGGCCAGAACGAGCGCGGGCAGCACCAGCAGCGCGGCAATCAGGTAGGCATATCGCCTGCAGTTCATATTTCGATTCTCCCGCCGGGCATTGAACAGCTTGCCCAGCCATCCAAGTGGTCGGTTCCTGCCGGGTGCCGGGCGAAGCGGTATAGGCCGTCCGATCCGATACAGGCTGTGCGCCTGATGGTAAGCGGCATGTCCGATCCCGGGAAGTACCAGCTGGCGGCACAGCATCAGAATTGCGGCCGGCCATCGTTCAGAACGGAAAGCCCGGTCGTTTAATCGGCGCCGCGTCGGCCTTGCGAGCGAGGAAGCTCACTGACTGGATGAACAGGTCGGTGTTGCGACGCTGTCATTCCGTGTGCGCAATTCCTTCGCGGTCGACCTGTCCGATCAGTTCCACCGCGCGCTCCGGCATCTACGGTCGTATACGCGAGCTAAGCACACCGATGTCACCGGAAATGTCTCGAAGTTGAACCTGAAGACGGCGAAGGATTGCCGAGTTCAGCTTTGGCCACTTCCCCCGGTATTGCCATGCAGATTAGTGATGATTACCCATCAATCAGATTTATCACATTGCGTATCAATGAACATGAACAGATGGGTAATCCGGCGCCGTACCGCCCTTTGCATTCACCACCGGCGATCTACTATTTACTGCAGCCTATCCACGACTGCCCGAAGATCAGCCGGTGCTGCTCGCATGACAACAACCGTGGTGGTGTCCGGGTCAGCCGGGGCGGAGTTTCCGTGTCGGTTCTGGGGAGGATTGCACCATGACAAGTGCATTTGATCTCGTGGTTCGGGGCGGCCAGGTCGTAGACGGCAATGGCGGCGCCCCGGTCCTTGCTGATGTGGCGATTGATGCCGGGCGGATTGTTCAGGTCGGGAGGGTTCGGGCGAGAGGCCGGGAAGAGATAGACGCCCGGGATCACGTGGTGACACCGGGTTTCGTCGACATTCATACGCACTATGACGGCCAGGCGACCTGGGAGAACCGGCTGGTGCCCTCATCGGCGCATGGGGTTACGACGGTCGTGATGGGCAATTGTGGTGTCGGATTTGCGCCCTGCCACCCGGATCAGCATGAGTTGCTGGTCCAGTTGATGGAGGGAGTCGAGGACATCCCGCATCCGGTGCTTGTGGACGGCCTGCCCTGGACCTGGGAGACGTATCCGCAGTATCTGGATTTCCTGGCCGAACGCCAGTTCGATATGGACGTCTGCAGCCAGTTACCGCACGCAGCGCTGCGCGTCTACGTGATGGGGCAGCGGGGTGTCGACCGAGAAGCGGCGACGCAGGCAGACCTGCACGCGATGGCCGAATTGGCCCGCGAAGCCATGCTGGCGGGTGCATTGGGCATTACCACGTCGCGCACCTTCTTCCACCGTTCCAGCGACGGCAGATCGACCCCCAGCTTCGAAGCGGCGGAGGCCGAACTGTTGGCGTTGGCCGGCGTCCTGGCGGAAACCAATCGTGGTGTGATTCAGCTGATCACGGACTTCGAGCCGATCGAGGAAACCTTCGGTCTGTTGAGACGTCTCGTTGAGCGATCAGGCAGGCCCCTGTCGGTCTCCCTGCTGGAAGGCGGCTATGGCCCGATGACTTTGCGTTGGCACGACGTTCTTGACTGGGCTGCCGGGGCGGGCACTGCAGAGGCGCCGATCCGCGCGCAAGTGCTGAGTCGGGCGATCGGCGTCATGCTTGGGCATGAACTGACCCTGAACCCCTTTTACACCACCCCCAGCTACCAGGAACTGGCGGACCTTCCCTTCGCGGAAAAGATCAGGGCGCTGAATCAACCGGAAATGCGCGCCCGTATCCTGGCGGAGGCGATCGATCCAGATCCGACAATCGTTCTCGGCCGCCTGGCCCGTGAGTTCGACCATATGTTCCTGCTCGGCGACCCGCCGGACTACGAACAGCCGTTCGAACAAAGCATTTTCGCGCGGGCACAACGCGCCGGCGTGACACCCGAGGAGCTCGCCTACGACCTGATGCTCCAGCACGGTGGCAGGAACATGCTCTATGTGACGCTGTGCAACTACGAACACGGCTCGCTGGAGACCTCGCGTGCGATGATGCGCCATCCTGCAGCGGTGCTCGGACTGGGTGATGGCGGCGCGCATTGCGGCACCATCTGCGACGGCAGCTTTCCGACTTTTATGCTGGCCTACTGGGTGCGCGACCGCACCCGTGGCGAGCGGCTGAGTTTGGCCGAGAGCGTGCGAATGCTTTGCCGGGATACGGCACGTGCTGTGGGACTGCTTGACCGTGGCGTAATCGCCCCTGGCTACAAGGCCGATGTCAATGTGATCGACCTCGATCATCTTCATTTGAATGCGCCTGAAGTCGTGCACGATCTGCCAACCGGTGGTCGACGGCTGGTACAGCGAGCTGACGGCTATTCCGCGACGATTGTCAGTGGTCAGATCACCCGCCGCGACGGCTTCGCAACTGATTGTCTGCCCGGGCGGCTGGTGCGGGGCCAGCAGGCTGGGCCAGTCGCCGCGCACTAGTGTTCAGCGTTGCCAACGAAGCGGGTGCCGGGGACACCGATCCGAAGCCGCGTCAGCTCGTGATGTAGCTCTCCAGCTGCTGGATCAGGAACTGCTGCTCGGAGATGACGGCCTTTACCAGGTCGCCGATCGAAACCACACCTGTTATCTGCCCATCGGCCAGGACCGGCAGGTGCCGCACCCGCTTGTCGGTCATCAACGCCATGGCTTCCTCGATCGTCTGTTCAGGACGGGTACACAGCACCTGGGTGGTCATGATCTCGGCGACCGGTGTGTCGGGCGAGGTCTTGCCCTCCAGCACCACTTTGCGCGCGTAGTCGCGTTCCGTGACGATGCCCTGGACCTTGCCGTTTTCGAGTACCAGCACGGAACCCACTTCTTTTTCTGCCATCAGCCGAACGGCATCGTAGACGCTGGTTTGCGGGCCTACGGACCAGAACTCATGGCCTTTGGTGTCAAGTATCGTTTTGACCTGCATCTTGTTGCTCTCCTTCGGTTGTCATTGGCGTGTACATGCGGCTGCGTGCGGTCTTTGGGTTTCAGGCGCCGCCATCAAGCCGCGCTTCAGTAACCGAATAACTCTTAGTTTAGTGCGATCAGGTATTTCGACAGCCGTTTCAGTTGCCGCAGTACCGCGCAATCTCCTGCAGGCGCGGCGAATATCTGCCTTTGACTTCACGCGATGCCTGGTTGAAGTGCCCGCGCAGCGACTTCTTCAGGTGCGCCAGTACGTCTCTTCCCGGTAAGCCCTTGAGTGCCGAGAATATCGCCAGGGCGTAGGTGATATCGTGCTGTGACACATAGGCTTGGCGTTGCACCAACGCACCGCCGCAACATCCGCCGCGGGGCAGGATCAGGGCCGTATTGGCGAACATCAGGCCGAATCCAAGGAATACCGCCAGCAGCTCGGTGACCTGTGGCCAGTCTTCTGCGCCTCCCGGCGGTGGCTCCCTGGCCGAGGTGCCGAGGTAATGGGCCAGGGTATGGGCGAATACCGCAATCATTGCCTCGGGGTTGTTCAGATGGCTGGGGTCGTAGCTGATCGTCAGGCTGGCGGATGGCTTTTCGGTCGCCACGGCCCGCGACCCTCGTGTGCCGGCGATCACGTGCACCGCGGCGTCCGGCTCGAGCACGCAACTGTCCGGTGGCAGCAGTTTGAATGGCCAATGCGCCATGCCCGCATAGGCGACCACTCGATCAAAGATCAGTCTTGCCATCTCGTCGGGGCTGTCTGCTCTGCCCGGAAAGTGATGGTTGGTCGGTGTGACCAACACGGTCTCGTTCCGGAACATGAGAGGGTCGAAGTTGCGCAGCGCCCAGGCGTAGACATCGAACATCCAGCCGGCATGGTCCTCGTCCAGCAGCGGGCGGCGATCCAGCAGACCAAACAGCATCATCAACGCCTCTTCAGGCCCGATCAGTCGGCAGCAAAGCAATAGAACTTGCCGGCGCCACCCGTGCTCTTCAGGGCATCCTGGCTGCACCCGCGACTGGGGTGCGCAGAGGTCCACGAAACATTGCCGCCACCGTGACGGTCGTGGTGACCTACCTGGGCACTGCCTTTGTCACTGCTCGTCCAGTTGTTGCAGGTATGGTCCTGCTCGTCGGGGAAGTAGGCGGTGCCATCGTCCTGGGTGCCGGTGAGGATGTCGTGCTCGTTGGGCTTTTCGCCGCGGCCCTTGATCCGGTTGCCGGACTCATCCAGAGCCGTCTCCAGCGTAATGGAGGTGTTGTACAGGTGCAGGTCCGAAAGGTTGGCCGCGATCAGGATGCCGCGCGCGTTGTACCAGGGGCCGTTGCCGATACGGTCTCTGGCCGATATGCCGCGCGTACCGTCAGCTTCGGTGCTCAGATAGGCCCGCCAGGTGCGACCGCCGGCACCGGCTGCGGCAGCCAGTTTCTGGCAGTGCGCGTCGGCGCCCTCGAGTCCTCCCAGGTCGCCGCCATTGCCCATGCCTTCGCTGGTCACGAAGAATCCCATGGGCCTGTCCTCCGCCATCGTCGACATTGGCGATGCGACGGCGACGATTCCCAGCAATGCCGCAACTGTGTTCGATCTCATCTGCTTCATTCCTCCCGACTTCGGGTTGTGCCCTGGCGCGGGGTCGGGGCGACCGCCCAGCGCCAAGGCGGATTGTTGTCTGAGGGTGATTGTCATGCTTGCCGGATCGCGACTTCAGTCCGCTCGTCCGGGCCCTCGGCCCAGATAAGACTAGCGCCATTTTTCGAGTGTGAACTGAATACTGGTGTCTTCGTTCGACAACCAGATCTCCCCCTCCTGGATGGTGCACTGCAGATCCATATTGCGTTGTGCCAGCGATGCAAGCTGCTCGCTGACCTCTTCAGGCAGCTTGAATACGGACAGGTGACTGAAACGTTCCAGTTTTGCCGAGATCTGCTTCCACCACACGCTGGCCGAACGATGCTGGAAGCAATAGACAATGACCCTCTCCGATCTGGCGCAACCCTTCCTGATCCGCTTTTCGTCGGGTTGCCCCGTTTCCACCCAGAGCGTGATTTCGCCGTTGAGCGAGTGCTGCCACAGATCGGGTTCGTCATCCTGGCTTAGCCCGCGGGTAAATCGCAGATGCTCGTCGGCGTTGAGCGCGAAGGCCAGCAGGCGAACCATCATGCGCTCGTCCGTCTCGGAGGGATGACGGGCGAGCGTCAGGTTGTGGGTCTGGTAGTGGCCGCGGTCCAGGTCGGATACCTGCAGCGTACATCGAAAGATCGTCGAGCTCAGTGCCATGTCTGTTTGTTGAATCCTGTTGTGGTGCCGTACCTGCCCCGGTCATCGTGCCATTTTCGTCTGAGCGGTTGCATCCATGGCCGCCATCTTTCGCGAGCTCGCCCGGTTGCCGATGTCGACTTTCTTTACATGACATGCTTCGCCGGCTTTATTCACTCGTCGCAACCTGCGGTTTTTCATGGTGTTTTTTGTGTCGGCCCCGATGTTGCTTTACTGCTTGTTCGAACACATTTCCCGGCGACTCGGGCATCGGCATACACACGCGGGAGAAGCGCGAATGACTATGAAATATCTGTCTGTGTCAACGGCACTTCTGTGCGTGGCTGCACCGGCCATGGCGAGTCAGCCCCTCGGCTCCCGGATGGGGGTCGACTTGGGCGGTGTTGTGGGCACGGCCGTGGGGAACGCCCTGCCGTTCGGGATCGGTGGTGTCGCGGCGATTGCGGCCCTGAGCCTGATCGCCGGCATCCAGCTGGTCAAACGCAAGAAGAAGTAGTGCACGGGCGCCGGCCATCCGGCGGCGCACACCGCTGACACTGCTATGGAATCCAATAGCCTGAGCATCGCCGCCGCGGCAGTTGTCGTCTGCGCGCTGCTTCTGCTGGAGTGGGCGTCGCCGTGGCGCCGGGCCGCCATCCGGGTCGAACACCGCTGGCTGACCAACATCGGTCTGATGCTGCTCGGTGGTATTCTGGTCGCGGCCATTTTTCCCTTCAGCGCGGAACAGGCCGCCGCCGGCATCCGTAACGGATGGATTGCGCAGTGGCAACTGCCACCGCTGCTGGAAGTGCTGCTGGTGTTTCTGCTGCTCGATGGCTGGCGCTACTGGGAACATCGCATCTATCACGAAGTCCCCTTGCTGTGGCGGGTCCATCTGGTTCATCACAGTGATACGGCCCTGGATATCACCACCGCCCAAAGGCACCATCCGCTGGAGGCCATCGCCGCTGTTTGCACCACCTTGCTGCTGGTGTTCGCGCTCGGGTTTTCGGCACAGGCGTTGGCTGTCTACGTCGCATTAGCCACGCTGTCCGCGTTATTCACTCACGCCAACATCGTGTTGCCGGAAACTATCGATCGGCCGTTGCGGCGCTGGCTCGTCACCCCTGCGGTGCACGCCATACATCACTCGGATCTTCAATCACAGACCGACAGCAACTACGGTGCGGTGCTGACGTTGTGGGACAGGCTTTTCGGAACCTATACGGATCCCGCCGATGTACGTATTCCCCACTTCGGCCTGGAGTATTTTCACCGACCGGCGGATACGGCGCTCGCACCGGTGCTGCTGCAACCGTTCGAGTATCGTCGTGGAATGGTTTACCCGGCACGTGACGATACCGGGCCACAGGTCGCGCCCGTCGTCCGCCTCAGCGATGCCTGGAAGCAGGCCCTGCGCCAGTCGTTCATTGGCCTGACGCTCGCTGTGCTTGCGCTCTGGCCCACCATGCTCGGCCTTGCCGGGATATGGGCCAATTCCGAAGCCTATCAGTACGCCTGGCTGGTGATACCCATGTTCGTCTATACGGTCGGCTGGTATCACCGGGACTGGATTCTGGCCATGACGCCGCGGCCTGACGGATTGGGTCTGCTGGTGAGCGTGGTTGCGGTGGTCTGCTGGTGCGTGGCCTATGTCGTGGACATCCGCGTCGGTCAACATCTCGCGCTGGTGCTCGTGCTGCAGGGTATCGCGCTCAGCGCGCTGGGATGGACCACCTACCGTCGGCTCCTGCCTGTGATGGCCATGCTGTTCATGCTGGTTCCCAGCGGAGACATGCTGCAGCCGTTGCTGAGGGACCTGACGGTGAAGTGGATCGAATGGTTCGCCGTGGCACTCGACCTGCCGCACCGTATCGATGGTTTCATGGTGTATATCGGCGAGCAACGCTACGTGGTGGTCGACGCCTGTTCGGGATTGACCTTCGTCACTCTCGGCGGATTCCTGGCGTACAGCCTCGGCGTTCTGATGTTCCGCTCGTTCGGCAGGGTCTTGCTGATGGCCGCGATGGGGGCGGTCATCGGTGTCTTAACCAATGCACTGCGCGTGTGGCTGATCGTCGGCATCGATCATTTGCAGGGTTCGCAGATGGATATGGCGGCGCACCAGGACCTGCAATGGCTGGCGCTGTTTACCGGCATCGGGTTGCTTTTCTTCCTGACCTTGAAGCTGGCACCGAGGGATCAACGGTCGGTACCGGCGCCGGTGCCGCAGCCCCCGTCCGCCGTTCGCTGGCGCATTACCCGGTTTGCGCCAGCGCTGGCCGGCCTGATGGTATTGCTGGCGATTGTTCCGGTGCAGAACCTGGCTGCCCGCGCCAACAGCGACACCGGCGATCTGCTGCAGGAACTGGCACGTCTCCATCCCGGTAGCGAATGGCCGGCTGAACCGCAGGTACAGCTGAAACGAATGCTGGTGATGCCTCGCGACCACAACATGGACGTCGTCCTGGTGGACGCCGAAGGTGATCGCGGCCGTGTGGACGAATCCCTCCTCGATCCCGGCACTGGGGGCGATTGGCGACACGCCTCCACCGACCGCTATCGCGAATGCATACCGCAGATGTGTTTTCGCTTTGTCCACAAGACATGGCGACGCAAGGGTTCGGATGAGGCTCGCCATGCACTGTACGTCTACTACGTCGGCGACACGGTTACCGATTCGGCGCTGGCCTACCGTCTGACCAGCGGCTGGCGACGGCTCGTCGGGTCGGCACCGCACAGCGGTCTTATCGGCTTCAGGTTGCAGGGTGATCTGCCTGAGGAGCCGCTTCTGGCGCAGACACTTGGACAACTCATGGCCGAGCTGCGGCAGGTGGGGCGGGGCGATACAGTGAGCGCGGACCTTCGGTACGGCGTCCCGGGCCGGGTCGTCCCCGTCGCTTCGAGGTAAGTCTCCGGGCAGTGTATGTCTCCGGCATGGCCCGCACGCGTCGCGACAATGCGGGGCGTGGCAATGGAGCGATACTATTGCGCTGAAAACTCGCCGAATGTTCCGCAAGACCTGTGCAGCATCATGCAAGGGTGTTGTGGATATCTCACATTGCGCCATCGATGCTTTGCATTCCTCCCGGCTTGATGTTTCCCAATCCGGCAACTAGAACTACGTCAACGAGACAACGCAACTGTGCCGGCCATGCGAACCGCGCGTAGACGCTGGTTCGCAGGGAACATGCGTTGTTTTTTTGTTGATCATGAAGGGAACGCAGACTCCCGGAGGACGGCTGCCAGACAGCGTCTGACCGCCAAAGAGGAGGGTCGAAATGATCGCCCGCAGTGTCCCCAGTGTCTTTGCAGCAGTTCTGCTGCCCCTGTTGCTTGGTCATGCCGCCGCCGACCGGATGCCAGTCGCCTACGATGACGCGGGTTTCCATGCCGGCGCTGCCGGACTGACGCCACAGGAACGCGCCGGACGCGAGATCTGGTACAAGGCGACTGCCGGCAACGATCGGTTCCACACCTACGTTTTTCAGCAACGCATGGGCGTCCTGATCGACTGGTGGCGGGTGCTGCGCAGCGACAAGCGCGATCAGCGCTTCAGGACCTGGGGGCTGGTCAACAACCCCGGTTGCTGTACACCGGGCTCTGCCGGTTGTCCGGCCACGAGCCTCGACGAGACCTTTGGTTTCGACTGGTGTTACGGAGACGATGAACTGCTGAAGTTCGTCGGCCGCGAAGGCTACCGTGACCCTGCCTGCGACTTCGTCGATCCGCCGATGCCGGGAGATCATCCGCACCAGGGTGTCGGTATGCGCGAGGATCCCTGCCATCTTGCCTTCGGGACCTCCACCGGTGCCATGGGTCTGCGCAAGTTTCCCAATCCACGTTTCAACGCCGACGCCTGGCGCAAGGTCAACGGCGGCACGCTGGGCACCTGGGACGGCTTTGCACGCAGGATGGCCGATGATGCCGAACTGTCCGACTACCAGGCGAGGAAGCTCGGTGACGGTTCGGTTGAACCCCCGTTCCTGGTGGGCATGGCCTGCGGCGGCTGTCACATCGCCTTTGATCCGACCAATCCCCCCGAAGACCCGGCCAACCCGAAATGGGAAAACCTGATCGGTGCTATCGGCAACCAGTACTCGCGCCTGTCCGAGATCATGGTGTCGGGCATGAGCGAAGACAGCCTGCAGTGGCAGGTGTTTTCACACACCCGACCCGGTGTGGTCGATACCTCGGCCGTGCCCACGGACCAGGTCAACAACCCGGGCACGATCAATGCGCTGGTCAATGTGCTGCAGCGCCCGCGTTTTGCCGATGAGCTTATCGACCGCTGGCGTCCCACGGACAGCTGTCCGGAGGGTGCCAATGAGCGCGAGTGCTGGTGCGAACCGGGCAAGGCCGGCAAGTGCTGGAAGAAGGGCCTCGAGCGCGAATCGGTGTTCCACATCCTCAAGGGCGGGGAGGATTCGGTCGGCGACCTGCTCGCCGTGCAGCGGGTGTACATCAATATCGGATCCTGCTCCGAGCAATGCTGGCTGAATCACCTGACCGACCTGTATCAGCTGGATCCGCAGCAGCGCAATTTCGGGCAGACGCCGTTTGACATCGGACAGTGCCGGCGCGACTGCCCCAACTTCCGTGCGATCGAGGACCGCGCGCACGATGTCATCAGCTTCCTGCTGTCGAAGAAGGCCTATTCATCACCGATCTGGAAGGCCAAGGGACATGCCGACCTCGACGAATGGATCGCCGCGCTGGATGCCGAGTATGGTGAAGGTGCCGTGGACCGCGGCCGCCTGGTGTTTGCGCAGAACTGTGCACGCTGCCACTCGAGTCAGGACGGGGCGCCGGAAGCACGCGATTTCCACAAGGCATCGAAGACCGCGGGTGTGCGCGAGGACTGGATGGGGAACGACCGCTCGACGCCGGCCTCCGAGGTCGGCACCTATGGTTGCCGTTCATTGCACTCCAATCATATGAAGGGGCATGTCTGGGAGGAGTTCGCGTCCGAGACCTACCGTTCGCGCGAACCGGACGCCAACCTCGCCGACCAGACCGGCGGTGGTCGCGGTTACTACCGCAACGTCTCGCTGGTCGACCTCTGGGCACACGCGCCGTTCCTGCATAACAATGCCATCGGGCCTGAGCTGTGCGGCCGGCCGAGTGATCCGAACGACGAGTTCTACCGCTCGCCGTATGTCGATGCCGATGGCAAGCGCTTAGCCAACCCGCCGGAATGCTTCGCGTACGACCCGTCGGTCGAGGGGCGCTACCGCTTGTTCCTCGCCTCGGTGGATGAGCTGCTCAACCCGGACAGGCGGATTGCCAAGACGACATTGATCGACCAGCCCATACGTCGGGCCATCGGACCCAAGCTTTGGGACGGCGAGAGCGAAAAGCTGATCGGGATCGAGATCGAAGTGCCTGCCGGCACGCCGGCCGGACTGTATGGCAGCTTCCAGCACAAGGAACTGTTGCGCGACATGGTGTTGTCCGTGCTCGACAGCGACAAGCTCGAAGAACGCATGCTTGCGCGCGTTGGCGCCGGTGATGCCAGGGCGGCATCCGCCGAGATCAGCGCGTTGACCAAGGCAATTCTCAAGAACCCTGAACAGGTGATCGGTATCGCCGGTGACAGGCTGCCGCTGCTCAGCCGGTTGTACAGCACCTGCACCAGCACGGTCGAGAACGCCGGGCACCGGTTTGGTGAAGGCCTGTCGGCGGATGACAAGCGGGCGCTGACTGCGTTCCTTGCCACGTTGTAAAGGAACAAGGAGAAGCCCATGTCCGTGACCAGGAACCTCCCCGTTGCATTGATCGCACTGCTGCTCGCCGCCTGCGGCGAGGTCGCGCCCCCGGACGTGCCCTTCCTCGCGCACGGCGACGACTATCAGGGCAAGCCGGATTTCGCGCGTGTCGAGCACGAGGCCCCGCTGTCAGCGGCGGACCTGATGAAACTCACGCCGGACAACGTGGCCCGACTCAGCCAGGAACAGGTCGACCAGATCTATGCGCGGCTGACGGCCGGTCCGGTTCCGGATGGCGCCTATAACGGGACCTTCTTCTTTGCCGACGGCGGCGGCGTCAAACGGCTGTCCGAGGTCATGGGTGGCGTCAAGGGACTGGCGGTGCGGGTCAAGCTCGACAAGCTCGAGACCATCGGCCAGATGCTGTGGAAGGGCAAGGTGTTCTATCGCGACGAACGCCTGCTGCGCAACATGATCCAGGACCGCAAGCTGCTCAAGCTGGTGGTCGACGACCCCGATGCGCTGCCAAAGACGGACATCCCAGGACGCAAGATCTTCGGGCTGATCCAGGACGACGCCTGGTTGCTGTTCCCGGCCAAGCTGTATTGCGGCCAGAGCCTGCTCGACTCACGCCGCGAGTCGATCATCATCGACTACGCGTACAACGACGAGATCGATGGCTACCGTGAACGCCCCGACTTTCTGGCCGGGCGTCGGGGTCTGAGGATCCGCGACGAGATCCGCATGGTCCGGCCGGGGTTCTACCTGGGACGTGCGTACATGGGGCACGTGTTCCTGCTCAACTTCACCCTGTACAGCGAGACTGTCGCCGATTCGGGCAGTACGTCGTTCAGGCAGACAGGCATGATCGCCGAGGACTGTTGGCCGGGCAGCCAGAGGCCTGGCCGGCTGGCAGCACTCGGGCGTTGAGGACAAGGGGCGTGACACCTTGGTTAGACGGATGCTGCATCTTGTTCTTGTCGGGACCTGTATGCTCAGTACTGTCGCTGCGGCAGACCCGGTCTGGGTGGTGGATCCGGGCAGCCCCGGCTCTGACCTGCCGCCTCAGGGGCGTTCGCTGTTCGATCACCTGACGACCTCAAATGGGCAGCAGTCGATTCCCTATCCATTCGAGCAACTGGTCGTGGCGATCAGTACGCATCTGGATGCCGGCACCGCCTACCTGGGTCAGCCGGTCAAGCAAGTGCTGATCCCGCTGGGGCGCTCACTGCAGCGCGAGGCCGCAGCCCCGGATTTCTTCCGTTCGCCGCGCATCGTCCTCGCCGTGGATGCAGAACCGTCTTCCGGCGCGGGCCTGCTGCTGCGTGACCGCTTGTTCATCGGTTATCTCGAGGCAGCCGATGTCCTGGAGGTCATCAGCTATAACGAGCAGGCGGCACGCTTCGAGTTTCAGGTGGTGCGCGACTATCGTGCCGGCGGACAGCCACAGGTCTCGTACGCCCGCCGCGTGGTTTGCATGGCATGCCACCAGAATGGTGCCCCGATCTTTGCCCGGCCGTTGTGGGACGAGACCAATGTCAGCCGCGATGTCGCCGACAGGCTCAAGCAGCTCGGCAACGATTTTCACGGCATTCCCGTTGTGACCGGTGTCGACATCGCCTACGCGATCGACAATGCGACCGATCGCGCCAATGCATTCGCATTGACGCAGAAGCTGTGGCTGGAAGCCTGCGGTTTCGGTGAGGGTGCCGATGACTGCCGTCGCGCACTTTTTGATCGCACCCTGCAGTCCGCACTCAACGGTGGGCGCGGCTTCGACCGTGTATCGGACAGCTACCACGGCACCTTGCGAGCGGTCATGTCGAGAAGGTCGCTCCAGGCCTGGCCCGACGGACTGCTGATCCCGGATGCCGATATCGCTAACCGCAAACCCCTGGCCGGGGTGGCGACGCCGGTTGGCGGCGACGATGCGGACGGGTTGCGGCAGCGGGCCGATGTGGACGGTCGATCGGAACCCCTGATGCCGCGCCCTGCCGCCGCCGTGTGGATCCCCGGGGACGAAGATCTCGTCGAGCGGGCCGTCGAAGGCCTGACACAGTTTATCGCCGCTGCCGACCTGGAGCGGATCGACCGGCGACTGGCGCAGTTGCCGGTGGCCGAATCGTCGATGCGCGTCGAATGCAACGCCGACAGGACGCCGGCGGACGGGTACGAACGCATCAAGCTGCTGTGCCAGGGCGGCGATATCGTGCTGCGGGGGCTGATCCGGCGCGATGCCACCGGCAATACGCTGAGCGGCCGCGTGCGCAGCGTACGGATAGCGGATACAGAATTCGGTGCACTGTCGGTGGGTGGCAGCGCGGACGACACAGGTGTATTGCACATTACCCTGCGGTATCCGGCGTCGCCGCTGCGGCCGCGCTTCGCCAATGCCGACACACTGGCCGGGCTGACGTTGCACAGGTCTTCCGCCGGCGACGGCAGGGTGGCCGTCGAGGTGCATCGGCGGCATGAGTCCGCAGTGCTGTCGGACACTGTCGATCAGGTCGCCGGACAGGACGGTGCATTGTTTGGACAGCACCCGTTTCGGCGCGCTGCGTTGATGCCGGCATTGTTCGACGCCCTCGGCATCACTGCCGCGGATGGGTGTTGCATATCGAACGACAGGATGCCGCCACCGAGGGTGGCGCAGGTGACGGTGCCACCGGACGACACAGTGCTGGCGCCGTTCTTCAAGGTCTGCGGTGCCTGTCACCGCTCCGACGAGCCATTCCCGCCCAACTTTCTCGCGGGTAACACCGATCAGGTGCGGCGCACCGTGGCGCATTGTGCGGAACGTATCCAGTACCGGCTGGGGATGTGGGACCTGCCGTCATCACAGCGACCGAAATCACCGATGCCGCCGCAGCATGCCGGCAGCCTGGAAGGCACCCACTTGGCGCAATGGACGAACGGGCTGCTGAAGGAACTCCGTCAGGCGCTGAGCGGCGTCGCCACTGCCGCCGGATCGTCGTTGCCGTCACGTGAGCAGACACTGGCTCGCCCTTATTACACCTTGCGCCGCTGCCTGCCGGCCGGTTGAGGACAGCACCATGGAAAACAACAACACATCTGCAAGCAGACGCAATTGGTGCCGCATCCTGATGTGGACCGCGCTTATCCTGGTCGTGTTGATCGCACTGATATTGACGCAGCGTTTCCTGCGTGACGAACCCGTGGTCTATGACGACCCGGTCGAACACTTCAAGTACGGCTCGACCGGCGGCGAGCGCAATCTCGGCTTCCCGTACTGGATCTGGCGCGTGTTGCCGGAGGTCTGTGCAGACTATCTGCCCGGTGACGGCTTTGCGTCGGTCGGGATGATCTACGAGCCAGGCAGGGACCTCCCGGTCGGCATGTCGAAGCGCCGCCACATGGGCATGGATCGGGTGTTTCTGAATTGCGCCGTGTGTCATTCCTCGACGGTGCGGGCGAGTGCAGATGCCGAGCCGACACTGGTCGTCGGTATGGGTGCGAACACGCTCGACCTGATGGCGTTCCAGAAGTTCATGGGCCGCTGTGTGGCCGACCGGCGCTTTACGCCGAATCAGATCATCCCGCGCATCCAGGCGGCCGGCGCCGACCTCG
Organism: Chromatiaceae bacterium; assembly: GCA_024235315.1. Classification (GTDB taxonomy): domain Bacteria; phylum Pseudomonadota; class Gammaproteobacteria; order Chromatiales; family Chromatiaceae; genus Thiosocius. Next base: position 45,011 of record JACKMP010000009.1, read on the forward strand.
ACCTGCTCGACAGGCTCGTCGTCTACCCGCTGGCGGTGCACCTGATGCGTGACGGAGTCACCGGCCTGCTGGGGCGCATGCGTTTCATCCACTTTCAGCCGGACTGGGGGCCGGGGCGTGTCGACACGTTCAACTCGGCCAAGGCGCTGTTCAACTTCCCGATCGAGGACCTGCGCAGCGACGAGCTGCTCGGCGCAGCGGATTTCCCGACCATCTGGAACCAGGCGAAGAAGCAGGGCATGCAGTTGCACTGGGACGGCAACAATGACCGCGTTGAGGAGCGCAACCTCAATGCCTCGTTCGGCACCGGCGCAACGCCACGCCTGATCGACCATTCGTCGATCGCACGTATTCAGGCCTGGAATGCGACCGCGACCCCGCCCGCGTTCAGCGAATTCTTCCCGATCGATCAGGCGATGGCCGGGCGCGGCAAGGTGATCTATGGCGAGTACTGTGCCGACTGCCACGGCGCCAGCGGCAGGGATTTCAGTGGCAGCCATGTCGGCCAGGTGGTCCCGCTGGGGCAGATCGGCACAGACCCGTATCGCCTGCATTCGTTCACCCCGCAGTTGGCCGTGAACCTGGGGACGCCGTACGCCGGCAGCGAGTACCGCTTCAAGAGTTTCAGGAAGACCCATGGCTACGCCAATGCACCGATGGACGGCCTGTGGCTGCGCGCGCCTTATCTGCACAACGGTTCGGTGCCGACGATGTGGGACCTGCTGCAACCGCGCTCGGCGCGACCGCAGACCTTCTGGCGCGGCAACGACCGCTACGACCAGGTTGCGCTCGGCTTTGTGTCCGACCTCGCCGAAGAGGGCGGGCGCAGCTTCTTCCTCTACGACACCGCGGTACCCGGCAACGGCAACATGGGTCACGAAGGCGCGCGATACGGCACCGAGCTGAGCGACGCCGACAAATGGGCATTGATCGAGTACCTCAAGACCTTCTGACAGGGAGACCGCCATGCAATTTCTGAGTCGTCTGCCGCGCTGGCTGAAGGTGGTCGGTATGCTGTCGCTGATCGTCGTGGTCTTGCTCGGGTATATCGGCTGGGACCGCTTCCTGCGCGCCTATCCGGCGCAGGCCTTCGATGATCCGGATGAGCGCTTCAAATACGGATCCATTGGCGCTGAACAGGATGCCGGCATCCCCTACTGGATCTTCTACGTGTTGCCGCGCGTGTTTCCCGACAAGCTGCCCGGCCCGGGCGGCTATGCCGCGTTCGGTGTGACCTGGGAGCAGGGCAGGGAACTTCCGATCGGCTTCACCAAGCGGCGCATCGGTTTCGACCGTGTCGCCAACAACTGTGCGGTTTGCCACACCGCCAGCTACCGCACGGAACACCATGCAAACCCAGTCCTGGTGCCGACCGGCCCGAACCACACGCTCGACCTGGAGGCGTTCTTCCGCTTCCTGGTCGACTGCGCCAAGGACCCGCGGTTCAACGCGGACACCATGATGCCGGAGATCAACCTTGCCGCTGACCTGGACTGGATCGACCGGCTGGCGTATCGCTACCTGATCATCCCGATCACCCGCAAGCGCCTGATCGAGCGTGAGGCACAGTTCCAGTGGATCTACCGTCACGATTTCCCGGAATGGGGCCGTGGGCGTGACGATGCGATGAACCTCACCAAGTACTTCATGATCCGCTGGCCGATGGACGACAGTTTCGGACCGACCGACATGCCGTCAGTGTGGAACCTGCAGAAGTACAGCGAGGAACGCGGCAACCGCATGAACTTCGCCGGCGACAGCCACAACGCCTACTCGGTGATCATCGACTCTGCGCTCGGACTGATGGGCGCCGAACCGAAAGACCGGGAGGACTTTCTCGCGCACATCGACTGGTTGCACCATTACCTGACAACCAAACCGGCGCCGACCTATCCGTTTGCAATCGACCAGGCAAAGGCCGGGCAGGGTAAACAGGTTTTCGCCGCGCACTGCGCGGGCTGTCACGCCAGCGAGCGCACCGGCACCGTCGTGCCGCTGGCCGAGATCGGCACGGACCGCGAACGCATGGATACCTGGAACGCGAAGGCGGCGGCCGAGGCCAACCAGGTGGTCGACGACATGGGTATCGAACGCAAGGGCCTGGTGGAGGAACCCTTGACCGGGTATGTCGCGCAGTACCTCGACGGGATCTGGCTGCGTGCCCCCTATCTGCACAACGGATCAGTGCCGACCCTGTACGACCTGCTGCTGCCACCGGCGCAACGGCCGGAGCGCTTCCACCGTGGCTACGACGTCTACGATCCGGTCAAGGTCGGTTACCTGACCAGCGGCAGCGAGGCCGTGCACGCCGGCACCCTGCACGACACGTCAGCACGCGCCAACTCGGCGCAGGGCCATGATTTCGCATCGCAGCTGTCCGACGACCAGCGCTGGTCACTGGTCGAGTACCTGAAGACGCTGTGAGCGGTGCGCCCGGGCGCCGGCGGCCGGCACGAAACGTCCACAGGGAACGAAGGCTTCGAATCCGGTCTGTTGTGTCAGTGAATCGCCGCCTGTGTCATTCATAGGGCTCGATGCTGCCTGCCTGAATGCGATAGCCGGCATCACCCATGTCGTTGCTGTACTTCTCGACCGTCAGTTCGCCGGTCACCCACACGGTGTCGAACAACTCGCCCTCGAAGGGGTGGCCGGAAGGTGCGATCACATGCACCGTCTGGTTGGTCGGTGGCGGCGGGACATGGATGCAGGCACCGTAGTAGGGGACGAGCAGAAACTCGTTGATGGATTTGGCATTCATCTCCAGCGGCACCACGAAGCCCGGCAGCTTGACGCGCTGGCCATCCAGTGATTTGACGACCGGTGCCTCGTCCCACAGGCGTTTGATCTCCTTCATCAGCTCCTGGGCCTTGGGATCGGTATCGGACAGCTCGTCGGCGTCATATTGGTCCATCAGCGCCTGTGGGTTCCAGTCGGCGGGAATCAGGGCATCCCAGTCGAGTTCCCTTACCGTGTCGGCCGACGCTGCTTCTGCGGGTACCGCGACCGGCTGACCGGGCGGCTCTGCGACAACCGGGTCGCCTGCGCCGTTGCCGGGCGTCGCCGATGCCGGCGGCGCGCCGGACTCACCGCCCGACGGACCGGCATCGCAGCCGCTCAGCAGCATGAGACAAAGACACAGGAGAATGCGAAGGGTGGACGTGTACATGCTTGAGTCACTCCTTTCAGACACGGATGGACAGACCATCGGCCAGCGACAGTCGATAGGCGCGGTAGCTTGGCAGTATGCCGACCAGCAGACCGGCGAGAAGCACCAGGCCGAGCAGCATCAACTCGTGCGCCGACAGGCCGGTCTGGGCCAGATGGATGCCGAAGCGGTATTCAATCAGCTGCCGGGTCGAGAACAGCACTGCATACAGCAGCGCGACGCCGGTCAGCGCGCCGGTGGTGGTCAGGGCGAAGGCCTCGCCCATGATGAGTGCGAACACATGCGCCGGCCTGGCACCGACCGAGCGCAGTATGGCCATCTCGCGCCGCCGTTCATTGAGGCTGGACAACAGGGCCGTGAGCATGCCGATCAGCCCCACGATCACGACGCACACGGAGACCAGCAACAGGGCGTTCTCCGCCACGCCCACCAGGCCCCACAGCTGGCTCAGGGCCACGCCCGGCAAGATCGCGGTGAGGGGTTCCTCGGGGTATTCGTTGATACGGCGTTGCACCTGGAAGGTGGCGATGCGTGCCTTCAGGCCGATCAGCGCCGCGGTGATGGCGCGTGGCGTCAGGTCCATCTCGCGCGCCTGCCCGGCAGGGATGGATTGTCCCGGTGGCGGTGGGCCGCCGTTGCGCCAGTCGACGTGTATGGCCTCGATCGCCTGCAGGCTGACATACAGGGCGCGGTCCAGCGGTGTGCCGCTGCGCTCGAGTATGCCCACCACGCGAAACGGTTTGTCCGCGTGGCGGGCGAAGCTGACATCCGAGGCGCCATGCGCCACCACGACCGCATCGCCCAGGTGATAGCCCAGCGATTTGGCGACCTCGGCGCCCACCACCACGTCGTACAGATCCTGGAAGGGCCCGCCCCGGGCGAATGTCAGCGACTGGTTCCGACCATGGCGGTAGTGGGTGAAGTAGCTCTGGTCGGTGCCGATGACGCGGAAGCCGCGATGTGAGTCGCCCAGCGCGATGGGAATGATCCAGTCCACCCTGGGCATGGCGGCGATGTCCTGATAGCTCTTCCAGCTGATGTTGTTGGTGGCATCGCCGATATGAAACACCGAATAGAGCAACAGCTGTACCGTACCGCTGCGCGCACCCAGAATCAGGTCAGTGCCCGAGATGGTGTTGGCAAAACTCTCGCGCGCCTCGGTGCGCAGCCGTTCCACGCCGACCAGCAGCAGCACGCTGAATGAGATCGACAGCAGCGTCAGCAGCGCGGTCGCCCGACGGTTGAGCAGACTCTTCCAGGCCAGTATCAGGAGTTGCATCTTCAGCCCTCCGCGCGGCGGGCAGCCGCCGAACGATTGATTTCCGACAGGCGCAGCGTGCGGTTGAACAGCGGTTCAAGGCTGGCGTCATGGCTGACGAACACCAGGGTCGAGCCGGCCCGGGCACATTCGTCGAACAGCAGGCGGATGAAGGACTCGCGCCGATCTGAATCCAGCGACGAGGTCGGCTCGTCGGCGATCAGCAGCGCCGGTGCGCCGATCAGCGCGCGAGCCGCCGCCACCCGCTGTTGCTGACCCACGCTCAGCGAGGTCACCGGGCGGCGCAGCAGCGTCGCGTCCGTCATGTCCAGCTGACGCAGCAGCCGCAGCGCCTCGGCTTCCAGGCTGTCGGCGTCGCGTAACGCGCGCAGGCGCCGCTGATCGGAGAACCGGCATGGCAGCAGCACGTTTTCCACCACCGAGAGGTAGGGTATGAGGTTGAACATCTGGAAGACGAAACCGATGTGATGCGCCCGAAAGTGGTCGCGCTGCACGCTGCCCAGCCTGTCCAGGCGCTCACCCAGCACCTGGATTTCACCGCGCTCGGGCAGGATGACCCCCGCCAGCAGGCTGAGCAGGGTGCTCTTGCCGCTGCCGCTGGCGCCCTCGATAAAGATCCGTTCGCCCCGATCGATCACCAGCGACGGCAGATCAAGCACCTGTGGCATCCCCAGTTTCCAGCGAAACGTCAGGTCGCGGATGCGGATCACATTGTCCGGTGACTGGCCAGGTGCATGCTTGGGCACGGCTCCCTCCATGCGATGTCTCACAGCGCCAGTTCGGCGTTGGTGGCGGTCAGTTCGGCGCCTCCCTGCCGTTGGTCGGTCACGAACTGGACAAGCAGCCGCTGCAAGGCAGGAAAGCGCCGGAAGAGGTCCAGACTCAACCGCCTGAGCTCGTCCGGGCGTGCGCATTCGAATCGGTAGTCTGCATCGATGTCCGCATGACCTTCGTGGTCTCCCGCATGATCGCCGTCGTGCCCCGGCTCTTCACGGGTATCGTGTGGCATGGCATCGGTGCCGGACTCGCCCGCCAGCGGGGTGCTGATAGCCGCACCGATCAGGCGGCATTGCGCCTGCGCATCGAATCGAAAGAGCTGATCAGCCGCGCGCAGCTGCGCCAGCGTCTGTTCCAGGACCTGCCGGTCCGCGTCGCTGGACGGCATGTGCTCGTAGCCCAGCAGGTTCATCGCCGGGCTTTCCAGGTGCAGATCGATCTGCGCGCCCTCCTGGGCCAGATCGAGTCGCGCCACCCCATGCTCGTGTGTGCCAGCCTGGCGGTGTTCCCCGGCATGCAGGGTGCCGCCCAGTAGCAAGGGCAGCAAAAGGCAAATAGACAGTCTCTTGAACATTATCGTGATCTCCATCGTGTGCACGCGGTGTCACAACGCGTCCGGCTCTGCCGGGTCGCAATGCGGCGTACCGATTGCTTCCTGAACGTCTGCGTCAGATGAACAACGGTGACGAGCGACCGAACCGCCCTGGCAGGACGGCCCGCGCCGTGCTCGACACCCGGGTTTCAGCAGGGGACGGGTGGTGCGCGTGATTCGTAGAGACGTGCCCGATTGGCATGGACGCGAGAGGGGGGGCTTTCGACCGTGCTCTCAAGCAGCAGGAAGACGGGTTGCAGCGCCGGCGCGGTAGCGGCGAAGGCACTGAACTGGACCGTGTGCTGACACAGCTGGCAGTCGGGGTCGGGATGCAGCCAGTCGTCGTGATGACCGTGTGCGGCCAACAGGCACTGGCTGCTGAACAGCGCAAACGCCAGAAAAAGGGCCAGTGAGAGGCGGTGTTTCGTCATGATCAACGGATAAGGCCGGCTCACCGACCACAGGTTCCTCATCGCACGGGTCTGATCATGCATCAGATTCCCGGTCACGGGAAATCAATCGACAACGCTTGCAAACACGAATCGGTCGCATTAGTATTCGCAAAGAAATGCATCGATCTGCGGAGTGACGGGAAATCGTGCATAACCCCAACGACAAGGACAAACCGACTGCCCCCGCCGGGGCCGCGCGGCCCCGGCTGTTGACCAGTCGTGAGTTGTTCGGGAGCGGTAATCGCGTCGACATCGAACACCAGGGCGAGATTTATCGCCTGCAGATAACGCGTCTGGGCAGGTTGATCCTGACCAAATAGAAGCCGGGCCAGCCAGCCGTCGCCAGCCTGCCCTCATCAAAGAAAAACATCTTGGGAGTCTATTCGATGAAGAAACATACACTCGCGGCCGCGATGGCGGCCGTGTTCACCTGCTCTGGTGGTGCATCTGCCGGCACGATCGACGACGAACTGGCCGCGATAAAGGCCCGCCTGAAGCAGTTGGAGCAACACGTCCATGCGCAGAACGAGGTGATCCGCGAGAAGGACCGCCAGATCGAGGCGCTGGTCTCGAACCCGCAGATCAGGGAGCAACGCGAAGGTGGCGGCGGCTGGTTCCAGCGCGTCGAGATCAGCGGCGTCCTGGAGGTGGAGGCCGGCTACAACGACCCCGACAGTGGTGGCAGTTCCAGCGATATCTCGTTGGCCACCGCGGAGCTCGGCATCGCCGCCCAGATCAACGACTGGGTGGCCGGCGAGATAACCCTGCTGTACGAAGAGGACGACACCGATCTGGAGGTCGATGTCGCCACGATCACGATCGCCGATCCCGACGGTCCCTGGTTCGTGTCCGCCGGTCAGCAGTATGTGCCGTTCGGTACCTACGAGACCAACCTGGTCTCGGACCCGTTGACGCTGGAGATTGGTGAGACGCGCGAGACCGCCATCGTCGGCGGCATCGAGTCCGGCGGCTTCGTCGGCGGGCTGTATGTGTTCAACGGAGACCTTGCACGACGCGGTGAAGATCAGATCGATGCCTTTGGTGCCTTCGCCGGCTTCAGCCACGAAGGCGAGAACCATGGATTCGCGGTGAACCTCGGCTATATCAGCGACATCGGCGACGCCGACGGCCTGCAGGACACGATCCAGGACAACATCAACATCGCCGTGGTCGACTACGACGACCATGTGGCCGGGGTCACGCTGGACGCGAAAGTCACCACCGGGCCATTCACGTTCATCGCCGAGTACACCACGGCCGTCGACAGCTTCCAGGCCAACGAACTGGCCTTCAATGCAGCGGGTGCGCAGCCTTCGGCATTCAACATCGAGGCCGGGTACAGCTTCACGCTGGTCGGCAGAGACGCAACCGTGGCGGTCGCCTACCAGGAGACAGACGAGGCCGTGGCGCTGGGACTGCCGGAGAAGCGGGTCGCCGTTGCCCTCTCGGTCGACGTCATGGAAAACACCGCGTTGTCCTTCGAGTGGGCGCATGACGACGACTACAGCGCTGCGGACGGCGGCACCGGCGCCAGCGGCGGTGACACCGTCACCGCGCAGCTTGCGGTCGAATTCTGATTTTCCGGAGGCAGAACACAATGAACAGGATACTCATGCTGGTTGCCGGCCTGGCGTTGAACATGCCGCTGCACGCGGCCATGGCCGTGGCGGTGCTTGACCACTACGCGGACCTGGCGCACGCGATGTACAGCGATGCCTTGACCGGTGCTCAGGCGCTGCAGCAACAGGTCGATGCCTTCCTCGCCCGGCCGACCGAACAGAACCTGGCCGCGGCCAGGACGGCCTGGGTGGCCGCGCGTCATCCCTATCAGCAGACCGAGGCCTACCGCTTCGGCAACCCGATCGTGGACGACTGGGAAGGCAAGGTGAACGCCTGGCCGCTCGACGAGGGCCTGATCGACTACACGGCCGCGAGCTACGGCGGCGAGTCCGACGAGAATCCGCTGTACACCGCCAATGTGATCGCCAACAGGACGCTGACCGTCGGCGGCAGGACAGTCGATGCCTCGCGGATAGACAAGGCACTGCTGTCGGAGACCCTGCACGAGATCGACGAGGTGGAGACCAACGTCGCCACCGGTTACCACGCGATCGAGTTCCTGCTCTGGGGTCAGGACCTCAACGGCACCGGACCCGGAGCCGGTGCGCGTCCGGCCAGCGACTACGACCCCGCCAGCTGCTCCTGGGGAAACTGCGATCGACGCGCGGACTATCTGAGGGCCGTGACCGGTCTGCTGGTTGACGAGTTGCAATGGATGGTCGATCAGTGGACGGACGGCGGCGCGGCGCGGCTCGCTGTCACCACCGGTGATCTGCAGAAGAACCTGGCCACCATCTTCACCGGGATGGGCAGCCTGTCGTATGGCGAGCTGGCCGGCGAACGCATGAAGCTCGGCCTGATGCTGCACGACCCTGAAGAGGAACACGACTGCTTCAGTGACAACACCCACTGGTCGCACTACGACGATGCACTGGGTATCCGCAATGTCTACACCGGCGCTTATACACGGATCGACGGCAGCGTGCTGAGCGGTCCGAGCCTTTCGGATCTGGTCGCGGCCAGGGATGCGGCGGCGGACAGGGCGCTGCGTGATCATCTGGACGCGACGATGGCGGCCATGCAGGTGCTGGTCGACACCGCACAGGGAGGCGAGGCCTACGACCAGATGATCGGTGAAGGCAATACCAGCGGCAATGCCAAGGTCAAGGCCGCCGTGGATGCCCTGGTGGCGCAGACCCGCGCGATTGAAAAGGCCGTCAATGCAATGGGGCTGGGATCGATCGCCTTTGAGGGTTCGGACAGTCTCGACGCGCCGGAAAAGGTGAACTGAGTCCATCGCCGGCCCGTCTCCGCGCGCCAGCGGGGGCGGGCCACACAACCCCTTCACGGATTGGCGACATGAAACCACTTGAACGACAACTGGCCGTCATCCTCCTCGCCTTGCCAGCTGCAGGGATTGCCGCTGAAGCGATCGGCTCCATCGAGGCGCTCGGTCGCGCACTTTACTTCGACGTCAATCTCTCGAAGAACCGCAGTCAGTCCTGCGCCACCTGCCACTCACCTGACTTCGGTTTTACCGATCCGCGCGGCAACGCCAGTGGCAAGGCGGTCTCCCTCGGTGACGATGGACATTCGCTGGGCGATCGCAATGCACCGACCGCGTCTTATGCGGCGTTCAGCCCGGACTTCCACCGCGACGATACGGGACAGTATGTCGGCGGCCAGTTTCTCGACGGGCGCGAAAAGGACCTCGCCGGTCAGGCCGGTGGTCCGCCGCTCAACCCGATCGAGATGGGTATGCCGGACAAGGCCGGCGTGGTCGGCCGGCTGAAGGAGAACGCCGCCTACGTGACAGCATTCAGATCGTTTTATGGGGGCGATATCTTCGACCGGCCGGATGATGCCTACCGCGCGATGACCGAGAGCATCGCCGCCTTCGAGAAGACGGATTTCTTCGCGCCCTTCGATTCCAGGTACGACCGCTATCTGCGTGGCGAGTACCAGATGACCGTACTGGAAGACCTCGGCATGACGCTGTTCTTTTCACAGCAGTTCAGCAACTGCAACATCTGTCACCAGCTCAAACCCACGCCCAACCGCACCGGTGAGACCTTCAGCAACTACCAGTACCACAACATCGGGGTGCCCCCCAATGGCGCCGTGCGGGCAGTCAACGGCATGGCGGCAGACCATGTCGATCGCGGCCTGCTGGACAACCCGGCGATCGATGACCCCGCGCAGGCGGGCAGGTTCAAGGTGCCGACGCTGCGCAACGTCGCCGTCACCGGTCCCTACATGCACAACGGCGTGTTCAAGGATCTGCGGACCGTCGTGCTGTTCTACAACAAGTACAACAGCAAGAGCGCGAAGCGTCAGGTCAATCCCGAGACCGGTGAGCAATGGCGCGCGCCCGAGGTGCCCGACAACCTTGCGGTGAAAGAACTGGAGACCGGCCCCGCGCTGGACGACCGGCGCATCGACGCACTGGTCGCGTTCATGAAGACGCTCACCGACGCCCGGTATGAGCACCTGCTCACGGACTGAAGCCTGTTCAATGGTGCCCGGTCTGCCGGACATCGATCTTTCAATCCAGCAGTGCGCGCAGCATGACCTGCCAGAGTTCCCGGTCCGCGTGGTCCGCGTCTGCCGCCAGGCCCAGCCCTGCAACGCAGCGACCGTGCGCGTCGTAAAGCCGGATCCACGGCACGACGAACGGCCGCGTGCCCCGGGTGACGCGCGCCTCGGTGATTCCCTGGAGGTCGAGTTCCAGTTCGGACACGCCGCCACGCAGGCGCAGCAAAGACGACCGCTGGTGCAGTTCGAAGTACGGGATTCCGTATTGCTGGATCAGGCCACGGTTGCCGATGATCACGCTGAGCGGACAGGCCTGGTCGCTCAATGTCTCGAGCAGTGGGGCAAGCAGCGAGGGATCGACCGGGTCGCCGTTGCGGTGGTCGCGCGCCGCGTCATACCAGCACGCGTGCAGTGCCCCGACAGGGCCAAAGTTCGTGTGTCGCTGCAGCTGATCCAGGTCGCGCTGCAGCCCGTCCCGGGCTGGCGAGTCCGGGGCCGTGCGACGCGCCGCCCATTGCCGGACCAGGCCCGCGCTGAAGTGCGTCCAGTTGCTGTCCTCGTTCAACGAGATACGCAGTACCCGTTGACCGAGCGGGTCACAGATATCCAGGTTGGTGTAGCGCTCGGAGCACGGCCCCTGCGAGATGCCCGCCAGCGCCCAGCGATCGGTCAGACCGGCGATCGCCAGGCCCGGGCCGTCGAGCCAGGCCGCCCGGCCATGCACCGCAGCGGACCAGGGTTCCGCCATCGAACTGAGGCGGGCGCAGTCGTTGCCGACCTGCAGACGCACCACGCCGCAGCAGGTGATGTCGCGCAGGATCCGCGACCAGTCCGGGTGCAACGCGGTCGCGGCGGCGCGATCGGCAGGCCCCTGCAGGCCTTCGTGGGTGCTGATGAGCCGCAGCCGTGGAGGTGTCTGCTGTGCGCTGCTCATGCCAGGTCCTCCGCGGTGCGGCGGAGTCCGGTCGCCGGTACCTGCGCCAGCCAGCGCCATTGGGCTGACACGCGGCGCCAGGCACAGCGCTCCTCGTCGCTGCCCTCGTAGTCGGGGTGACGGCAAAGGGTCTGCGCATAGTGCACCAGGAACCAGGCGATCAGTGCGGAGCGGGTTTCCTGGTAGGTGTCCAGCAGGCAGCGGATCCCGCGCTCCAGCGCTTCCGGGTCCAGGTCTTCGAGCGCATCCAGCGCGTCAGCTCTCGGGGAGGTCGCGATATTCGTCATCAATGCCACCGTGATGTCCGTTGTTGGGTTACGGCTGGCTGATGCCGCATCACGCGATGCAGGCTGGCTTGCTGTTAGCAAATGATAGTCATTCGCATTAATCAGTCAAGCCCGGATGGGTGAAAAAATGAAAACCGCGTCCAATGACGCGGTCTCCAGGGGCGGGGCAGACCGTGGCGGCTCAGCCGGGGCTGCCGGCGTGCATCTGTGACTGCAGATAGTTTTTCAGTCCGACCTTCTTGATCAGCCCCAGCTGCTTTTCCAGCCAGTAGGCGTGATCCATCTCGGTGTCGTCCAGCAGCCTCGTGAGCATCATGCGGGTGTCGTAATCCTGTTCCGATTCGCACACCTTGATCGCCTTCTTGAGTGCCTCGGTGACTTCGTACTCGACCTCGAGGTCGTTTCTGAGCATCTCCGGGACATCGGAGCCGACACGCAGCCTGTCGGGCTTCGACAGGTCGGGCCTGGCCTCGAGGAACAGCATGCGCTCGATCAGCGCATCGGCGTGTTCGGTCTCCTCCTGCATCTCGTGATCGAGTCGTTCATACAGCTTCTGAAGGCCCCAGTCCCTGTACATGCGTGAATGAATGAAGTATTGGTCACGTGCGGCCAGTTCGCCGTTCAGCAGCCCCTGCAGCTGCCCGATAACCTTCTTGCTGCCTTTCATGATCAGCCCTCCATCTGCGACTGCAGGTAGTTCTCGAGGCCGGCATTCGTGATCAGCCATTGCTGGGACTCGACCCAGTCGATGTGCTCCTCGGTCGCCTCGAGGATCTCGCTGAGTTCGTCGCGGCTGACGAAATCACGGGCCTCTTCGCATTGCCTGATCGTGTCCTGAAGCCGGGCGCGCATGTCGGTCAGCATCTGCAGGTCGCCCCCGAGCATCTCGGGGACGTTCTCGCCGATCAGCAGCTTGCCCAGGTCCTGCAGGTTGGGCAGGCCGTCGAGGAACAACACCCGCTCGATCAGCGAATCGGCCATTTTCATCGCCTTGATCGATCGTCCGTACTCATAGTCGTTGAATCCGCCCAGGCCCCAGTTCCGGGCCATACGTGCGTGCAGGAAGAGCTGATTGATTGCTGTCAGCTGGTCTTTCAGGCAGCCGTTGAGCGACTGCAGAATCTTGGGATCACCTTTCACAGGAGGCCTCCATCGTCAGAAGTGGCTGTGTGACTGGCTATCTCCTCCAGGAAGCGGAGGGGAATGGCTGGCTGGATGGCTGACGATAGCGGTTGCCAGTCAGTCAGGCAACGAAGCGGCCCGATGTTTCGGGAAATCCCACGGTCAATCCCGGCCCAAGAAAAGTATTGCGAATCATTCGTACTTGTACTACTGTTTGTTCAGCAATGTAAAGGGGACAACCAGCCATGTATGTCTGTGTCTGCAACCAGGTGACCGATGGGCAGATTCGCCGTGCCGCCGAGGCGGGGGTGACATCGATGGAATCGTTGCAGGCGTCCCTGAAAGTCGCCACCTGCTGTGGGCGCTGCCGCGATTGCGCCAGCCGGGTGTTGCGTGATGCCCTGGAAACGCAATGGCAGGGGGACTTCGCCGTTGCGTCCGCCTGATAAGACCATGAAGACGTCTATCCCCCTGTCCTGGAGGCGCCGCCTGGCCGCGCTGTTTGGATCGAGTCACTTCAGCCGACGTGGCAGACGCTATGCCGCTGTACGCAAACTCGCGCGCGAAAGCGTCAGATCGACATGAGCCGCCGGGCAGGCGGGCGATGACGGTTCACTGAATGACGTATCCGGGGAGGGGATGGCTGTTGGCGTTGACGCCAATCACCTGTCTGGCACATATGCCGGGGGTGGCCGGCGAGTTCACGCCTGTCGGGGATCGGCCCCGGATGGTGTTCGCGGAACCGGTGGCCGGTCTGACGAATGAACAGCAGCTCGATTTCATGGTCGGGCGCGGCCTGTTTCGCCGCCTTTGGGTGACGGGCCCGGCCTCGACACAGGCCGCCGACGGCCTGGGGCCTTTGTACAACGCGCGCGGCTGCATGAATTGCCATGTGGACGGCGGTCGTGGGCGCCTGACTGAAGGCGCGGACGATGATGCCGTGTCGCTGGTGATGCGCATCGATATTCCACCACAGGACGAGGACCAGCAGCGGCAGCTGGCCGAGCACCGCGTCAACAATGTTCCGGACCCGACCTACGGGCTGCAACTGCAGGCCTTCGCGGTGCCCGGGCACGCCGCCGAGTCCCGGCTTGCACGGCGCTTTACAGAGATCCCGCTGTCACTGGCGGACGGCAGTCGTGTTGACCTGCGGAAGCCGACGTACAGTGTCGATGATCTCGGCTATGGGCCGCTGCACCCGCAGGCCCGCCTGTCGCCGCGTCTGGCACCACAGCTCATCGGCCTGGGCCTGCTCGAGGCGATCGACGAAAAAGACATCATCGCCCGGGAGGATCCGGATGACAGCGACGGTGACGGTATCTCGGGCCGCGCCAACCGCGTCTGGAGTCGGGCAGCGGGAGCGGTTGCGTTGGGCCGCTTCGGCCACAAGGCCGGCCTGCCGAGCATCGACGAACAATCGCAGGCGGCGTTCTCGATCGACCTGGGCCTGTCGGTGCCACTGTATCCGGATGCCGCAGGCGACTGCACAGAACACCAGGCGGACTGCCGATCCGCGCCGAACGGCAACAGCGTGCAATTCGATGGCCTGGAGGCGCATCGTCAGCTTACCGATCTGGTGAGCTTCTACGTCAGTCACCTGGCGGTGCCGGCGCGACGCAACGCCGATCACCCCGACGTCCTGGCGGGTGAGCGCATCTTCGGGCGGATCGGCTGCCAGTCCTGCCACACCCCTTACTTCCGTACCGGCAGCCGGACAGGGGACGCGGCGAATCATGACCGGGACATCGCCCCTTACACCGACCTGTTGCTGCACGACCTGGGCGAGGGGCTGGCGGACAACCGGCCGGAGGGTGAGGCCAATGGGCGCGAGTGGCGCACCGCGCCGCTGTGGGGGATCGGGCTGACGCCGCCGCTGAGTGGGCACGGCAATTACCTGCACGACGGCCGCGCCCGCAGCCTGCTCGAGGCGATCCTCTGGCACGGCGGCGAGGCCCGGGCGCAGCGCGATGCGGTGGTTGCCCTGGATCCTGGTGCGCGAAACCAGCTACTGACATTCATCGAGAGCCTTTGATGCCGAACAGAATCATCCTGATGCTTGCCCTGCTGCTGTCTCATGCGACGGCCCGGGCCTACGACTTCCAGGCGGTCGCCGATCGGCACGTCTTGCCGACGTATCGCAACCTGGCCGAACGCACGGCAGAACTGGACGCTGCCGCGCGTGCCTACTGCGCCGGGCCTTCGGGTTCGGCACTGGCGCACCTTCAGGCCGGCTACCGAGGCGCCTTCCTCGCCTGGCAGGGTGCGCAGCACCTGCGCTTCGGGCCGGTGCAGTATCTCTCGCGCGAATACCGGTTCGAGTTGTGGCCGGATGAGCGCGGCGCGGTTGGCAGGCACCTCGGCCAGTTGCTTGACGATCCGGCACTGCAGCAGGCCGATTTTGACATCAGCCAGAAGAGCGTTGCCGTGCAGGGCTTCAGTGCGATGGAGCGCCTGTTGTTTGCCGGGACGACCCCCGACGCCGCGGCTTGCCGCCTGGTCGTCGCAATAGCCGCCAATCTGCGCGATATGGCCGAGGGAATCGTCAGCGACTGGTCCACCGGCGACACCCCTTATATCCGTTACTTCGCCGACCCGGCGCCGGGCAACCCGCTGTTTGCGAGCAGGGCGGAACTGGCGGGCCGGCTGCTCAACAGCCTGTATACCGAGCTGGAATTGATCATCACCCAGAAGCTCGCACGTCCGCTCGACAAGAGCCTGGAGAGGGCGCGCGGCAAACGCGCCGAAGGATGGCGCAGTCAGACCGGGTTGCCGGCCATAGCGGCCAATCTGGGCGCCTGTCATGCGTTGTACCGGCAGGCGTTCGCCCCCGAACTGGCGGACGCGTCGCCGCATCCGCAGATCGAAGCGGCCTTCGCACAGGCCGGATCGACGCTTGAGAAACTGCAGATGCCGCTCGCTGACGCGGTGGCCGATCGCGGGCAGCGCGCGCTGGTCGAACAGCTGCAGGCGGAGCTCTCGGCGCTCAAACAACTGCTCGCGCGCGATCTGGCCGCGGCATTGGGGCTCTCACTCGGGTTCAACAGTCTCGATGGCGATTGACAGAAGGACATTCATCCGACTGGGCCTGGGCGGCCTGCTGCTCGGCCCGGCAATGGTGGTGGCGGGCACCGGCGCCGGACGGCAGCGCCTGCTCAGCTGTCGCAGCGACGACAGCGGCGGCCATTTCCTCAGCATGGTCGACGTCGACGGCGGTCGGCTGCTGGATGTCGCGTTGCCGGGGCGAGGGCATGGGCTCGCCGTCGACCCGATGCAGCTTCGTGCCGCGGTGTTCGCACGTCGCCCCGGCACCTTCGCATGGATCGTCGACCTCGCCGGCGGGCAGGTCTCGCACAGGATCGCCGCAGCGCCCGGCCGGCACTTCTACGGACACGGACAGTTCACAGCCGACGGCGCGCGACTGCTGTGCAGCGAGAACGACTATGCCTCGGGCGACGGCGTGATCGGGGTATACGACGCGAGCGACAGTTACCGGCGTCTCGGTGAGCTGCCCAGCCACGGTGTCGGCCCCCACGAGATCAGGTTGCTGGCCGATGGCCGCACGCTGGTGATCGCCAACGGCGGGATCCGTACCCACCCCGATCTGCCGCGCGTCAAGTCGAACCTGGCGAGCATGCGTCCCAATCTCGCCTACGTCGATGTTGCCAGCGGCCGGTTGCTGCACCGGCACGAACCCGAGGGGCGATGGCACCAGCTGAGTATCCGCCATATCGATGTGTCACCCGACGACCGGGTCGCGGTGGGGATGCAGTTCGAAGGTGACTCCCGACTTTTGCCGCCGCTGATCGCCATACAACAAGCGGAGCAGCCGCTGCGGCTGTTGAGTGCGCCGGACGGGGTGCAGCGGCGACTGAGGAACTACTGCGGCAGTGTGGCATTCGATGCAGACGGGCTGCGTTTCGCCGTGTCATCGCCGCGTGGCGGGCTGGTCACCTTCTGGAGCACCGGGGGTGACTACCTTGGTCTGCACGAGCAGGCCGACGCATGCGGCATCGGCCGAACGGCTGGCGGCGGGCAGGGATTCGTGGTCAGTGACGGCGGGGGTACCGTGACACGGGTCGACGAAGACCTCGCAGCGACGGCTCGGACCTCGTTCCCCGGCTGCCGCTGGGACAATCACCTGCTGACGCTGCGGCGCTGAACAGGGCCGCCGACCAGCTGTGTCCAGGTTACTTTGGTGATTCGGCTCCCCGAACCATGAAACGGTTATTCGCCATGGTCGTTTCCCTCACCCCGTCCCTCTCCCGTACGCGGGAGAGGGGGCCCAGCAGAATCAGTCTAGCCTTTTCGACCTGTCCCCCTTGGTGGGTGTTGCAAAAACCCCCTCTCCCCACTGGGAGAGGGCTGGGGTGAGGGGAATTGAATGGTCAACACCATGAATTCAGGAAGATTCCCTCATCCCGACCTTCTCCCGGAGGGAGAAGGAGATACGCGGTTGCTCGCCCGCATGTGGGAGAGGGGGGAACGGCGACGCTGTGCGTTGTTTCAGCTTAAATGGGTGCAGGTGCCTGGGCGGGCAACAGGTCGGGCATGCGCTTTGCCATCTGCTGTTGCAGGCGCGTGCTGGCACCGGCCAGCGCGAAGCCCACTTCAACACCGGCCGGGGTCCGGAAGATCGCGGACGCCTCGCCGTCTCCCAGGTCCAGTTCCCAGGCCCCATCGGTGCCGGGCGGCGGTGGGCACACCACCAGCGGAAGCGCTGGCGTCTTGACCACGACGGGCAGGGCAGGCAGCAGCAGCGGCGTCTCGGTGCCGGTCAGGGTGGCGGCCAGCGCCCGGGTCTGCGCCAGCAGTGGTGCGATGAAAGGCAGAGGGCCGGCTTCGGTCCGGGCGCAGTCGCCCACGGCGAAGATACGCGGGTCGCTGGTGCGCAACAGACGATCGACGGTGATGCCATTGTCGACCTCCAGCCCGGCCTCGCGTGCCAGCGCGGTACGCGCGGTGAGGCCGACCGCAGACAGCGCGTGGTCGAACATGACCTGCGAACCGTCGTCGAGTGTCGCCAGGTTGCCGGTTTCCGCTGCCTCATAGGCGGCCACCGTGCGTCCCATGTGCAGCCGGCAGCCTGCCTGCCTCAGGGCATCCATCAGCATGCTGCCGATCTCTGCCGGCAACAACCTTGCCAACGGCCAGGGCGCGGGATCGACGATGTCGACGCCGAAACCGGCCACCGCCAGGTCGTTGGCGAACTCGCAGCCGATCAGCCCGGCGCCGATCAACAGGACCCGGCCTTCGTTTCCGATGCGTTCGCGCCAGCGGCGGTAGTCGTCGAGGTCATTGACGGTGAAGATGTCCACCGCGTCGGCACCGGTGGTGGGGAACACACGGGCGTCTGCACCCACCGCCAACACCAGGCGATCGTAGGGCAGGGTCTGTGTACCGTGCCCGCCGTCGAGCGTCAGGGTGCGTGCCGCCCGGTCGACCGCCAGGACCCGGGTACGCGGCCGGATCTCGATACCGAGGTCCGCGGCCATGGCGGCGGCGTCCTTCTGCACCATGTCATCCGGCTGGTGATGGCGCGCCAGGGCGTTGGACAACATCGGCTTGGTGTAGACCTCGCCACCGTCCGCCGTTACCACAGTAATCGGCATGTCCGCGTCCCGCCTGCGCAACTCCCTGGCCAGCGAGTAGCCGGCAAGGCCACTGCCGACGATCACCAGGGAGTGCGGGTCATGCTGGGTCACTTCCGGGTTGGCAGGCGCCGTGGCCTGTGGTGCCTCTTCAACTGGCGCGAAGTCTTCTTTGCCTGCACCGCACACGGGGCAGACCCAGTCATCCGGGATATCCGCCCAGGCCGTGCCCGGCGCTATGCCGCCATCCGGATCACCCTGCTCGGGATCGTAGACCCAGCCACAGACGTTGCAGATGTAGCCCTGAATACTGTCCGTCATGATCTTCACCTCACCCCATCCCTCTCCCGAGGGGAGAGGGTGCCCAATAGGCCGTATCGTCTATACGGTGCAGTACGCTAGGAGATCTCCTGGAACTTCGAGCCCTTGGCCTTGCATACCGGGCATTCGTCCGGCGCATCACCGATCACCGTGTGGCCGCAGACCGGGCATACACGGATCGGTGCGTCGGCCAGATCACTGCCTGATTTGACGGCCTCCAGGGCACTGTTGAACAGCGCATGGTGGACCTTCTCCACCTCCATCGCGTAGCGCATCGACATCGTGGCACGGCGGTCGCCTTCGGCCTCGGCGGTGGCCACCATGGGTGGGTACATCTGCTCGAACTCGTACTTCTCGCCGGCGGCGGCCTCCACGAGGTTTTCCGCTGTGGCCTTGACCCCGTCCATCGCCCTCAGATGGGCGTGGGCATGGATGGTCTCGGCGGCCGCGACCGCCCGGAACAGTTTGGCGACCTGCGCAAAACCGTCGCGCTGCGCGCGTTCGCCGAACGCAAGATAGGTCCGGTTGGCCTGGCTCTCGCCGGCAAAGGCCTCTTTGAGATTTTCTCTGGTATTCATTTTGCTGCCTCACATATTCAGGCGTCAGATGACATGGGCAGCGGTCGATCAAGTATGCGGCTGCCCATCGGGTCAAATGGGCGCATAACCCTTTAACGACAAAATACCCCCGGCAGCGAGGTCCGGCATTGACAAAACGCAGATGGATCCGGGATGCCGCGTTCAGTGAAATCTCCGCGGTCTTTCCCCGGACCCCGATGGCGCGGTGAGGTGCCAGCAGGATGGGTCGTGCGGCCGGCCCCGAGCCGCCGGATGGCTCGTGGCCGGCCGTCCGGAAACGGCCGGTCCCGGGCTACCCGTCGACGTCCTGTAGCGCGATACCCAGGGCTTTGGCCACACCTTCGCCGTAGGCCGGGTCCGCCTTCAGGCAGTTGCGTATATGGCGTTTCCTGACGGTGTCGTCGACGCCTGCCATCTCGGCCGCGGTGTTCGCGAACAGGACCTGCTGCTGGTCCGGGGTCATGATGCGGAACAGCATGCCCGGCTGGCTGTAGTAGTCGTCATCGTCTTCACGGTAGTTCCAGTTGTCGGCAGCGCCATCGAGTGCCAGCGGCGGTTCCTTGACCTGCGGGTCTTCCTGCCACAGTCCCAGGCTGTTGGGCTCGTAGGCCTTGTGGCTGCCGTAGTTGCCGTCGACCCGCATCTGGCCGTCGCGATGGAAGCTGTGCACCGGACAGCGCGGCTTGTTCACCGGGATCTGCGCATGGTTCACGCCGAGGCGATAGCGTTGGGTGTCGCCGTAGGAGAACAGGCGACCCTGCAGCATCTTGTCCGGTGAGAAGCCGATGCCCGGGACGATGCTGGCCGGGTTGAACGCCGCCTGCTCGACCTCGGCGTGGTAGTTCTCGGGGTTGCGGTTGAGTTCCAGTACGCCGACATCGATCAGCGGGTAGTCGGCATGCGGCCAGACTTTGGACAGGTCGAACGGGTGGAAGCGGTAAGCGGCGGCATCCTGCTCCGGCATGATCTGTACCTTGAAGTCCCAGCGCGGGTAGTCGCCACGCTCGATGGCTTCGTACAGGTCGCGCTGATGGCTCTCGCGATCCTGGGCGATGATCGCGGCCGCCTCTTCATTGCTCAGGTTTTCGATACCCTGCCGGCTCTTGAAATGGAATTTGACCCAGAAGCGCTGGTTGTCGGCGTTGATGAAGCTGAAGGTGTGGCTGCCGAAGCCGTGCATGTGGCGATAGCTGCGCGGGATGCCGCGGTCGCTCATCACCACCGTGATCTGGTGCAGCGCCTCGGGCAGCAGCGTCCAGAAGTCCCAGTTGGTCTGCGCGCTGCGCATGTTGGTACGCGGGTCGCGTTTGACCGCATGGTTGAGGTCGGGGAACTTGAGCGGATCACGCAGGAAGAACACCGGCGTGTTGTTGCCCACCATGTCCCAGTTGCCTTCCTCGGTGTAGAACTTGACCGCGAAACCACGGATATCGCGTTCGGCATCCGCTGCGCCGCGCTCGCCGGCGACAGTGGAAAAGCGCGCGAAGACCTCGGTCTGCTTGCCCACTTCGGAGAACAGCTTCGCCTTGGTGTATTGCGAGATATCGTGCGTGACGGTGAAGGTGCCGTAGGCGCCCGACCCCTTGGCGTGCATACGCCGCTCGGGGATCACCTCGCGGTCGAAGTGGGCCAGCTTTTCCAGAAACCAGAAATCCTGCAACAGCATCGGGCCGCGTGGTCCGGCGGTCATCACGTTCTGGTTGTCGGCGACAGGGCAGCCGTTGGTTGTGGTCAGTTTGGTCGGTTTGTCACTCATGGCGGGTTCCTCTTTTGTGTACGTTGGCGACCGCCGGCCGGTTGGTGGCTGTCATCCCAGTACTCAACTTAGGGGACCCAGGTTCATTAATGAAATGAATTGTTACGATCGTGAGGATAGTGGTTGGCTATGGCTGGCCCTTGTGTACGGATGCCGATACTTTCACTGACAAAATCATTGGAGTGAGGTGCCCCCCGGGCCCGGTGTCCGGATCTCGTCGAGCAGGCCGTCGACCGTCTCGATCACGTCGGACCGGTCCCACTTCAGCGCGCCCCGATAGCCGTAGCGGACCCTGCCTTGCGCGTCGAGCAGGTAGGTCGACGGTACTGCGTACACCCGCCAGCGCCTCGCGGCACTGCCGTCGAGGTCGTAGAGGACCTGGAAATTCGGCGCGATCTCCCGGGTGTCGAAAAAGTCGGCGACCTGCGTCCTGTCTTCACTGATGTTTACTGTCAGCACGCGAAACGGCCGGCCGTCGAAGTGGTCGACCAGGCGGATCAGCGAGCCTATCTCCTTGACACAGGGACCGCACCAGCTGGCCCAGAAATTGACCAGGACAACCTCGCCGCCGAGATCCTGGAGATCGACCATCCGGTCACTGTCGTCGCGCAGTCGCAACGGGGCCGATTGCAGATGATTGACTGCCACCAGGCCGGTCCCCGGTTCGCCGGTGTCGCCAGGCAGTGCCGTGTCGTCTGCGGGTTCGGCCGCGCGCAGGGGTGGCGGCGACAGCTCCAGCAGACGCATCGCGTGGCCGATCCGTTCGCCGAGCAACCCGCGCTCTTCGGTTTCGCGCGCATTCAGTCGATCGGCATCACGCACGTGGAAACCACCCCTGACACCCTGCAGGTAATGCAGGTAGACCGCCGATCCACCCGTCTGCAGCTGCTCGGCCAGCGCCTGGCTGTGCAGGTACTTGGTATTGAACTGCGGCTGGAATATGTAAACGGGCAGATTGGTCTCCCGGGCAATCCTGCGAAACCTCGCTTCCTCGCCTATCCCCGTGTACCCCTCGATGAGATTCGGGTGGTAGAACAGCATCCCGATGAGCGCGGGCTTGCCGGGGTTCTCGATCTGCCACAGGCGCGCGGCCTGCATCGCGAGCGCGGCACCGCGGCTTTCTCCGCCGAGAAATATCCGCTGCCAGCCCTGCTGGACGGCATGGTCGATGAGTTCTTTCACATGTGCCGGCTCGAACGCTGCATAGGCATCGCGTCCGGTTGTGGCCATATAGGATTCGTGCAGGTCGACCAGCCAGTAGTCGATGCCCGCCTGCTGGATCGTTCGTGCAAACGGAGTATTGCCCTCGCGGATGCCGTACTCCGAGGGCACCCAGATCAACAGGTCGCGGCCCCCGGCCGGAAACCTCCGCACCTGCAGTTCGAAGCCAGATGTCAGCTCGATGCTTTCAGCCGGCCCGGCCGGGACGCTGCCGCCGGCGGTCGATGCCAGGGTCAACAGCACCAGGCAGACCTGGTGAACCACGCGCTTCATCGCCGCGCTCACAGCAGATCGTCGGCCGCGTACTGAGCCCGACGTGAGAGATGCTGGTCGACCCTGATTGTCAGGCTCGGCTCACTGCCGACCTGCCTGCCCGCCGCATCGAGCCAACCCGTGAACCTGTACTCGCCGACCTGCGGCGGGACCGTGACCGTGACCAGCTGGCCCGGCGAGTAAAAGCGGTGGAAGTGTCCCCGGCCATTGCCGCGTCCGTTCAGATCTGACTGACTCACCGCAACGGTGACGCCATGCCCCGCGTGCAGCGACAGCGTCCTGCTCTGGTAGGTCTTGTACAGCTGCAGCCTCACTGCCAGGGCGAGTGCCTGAATCCGGATACGTTCGCCCTCGATTGCCGGGCGCACCTCTTTGCGCAGCACGATGTCGCCGCGTGCTCCGGGCAGAAAGCGCATCCGTGCCTGATTGACCGGCGCCGAGCCGCCGTCGTCGAGCAGGCGGGTCAGCAGGGACAGTGAATCGTCGCTGCGCTGGATCTGGCGGCCCGACCCGGTAATCGCATCCCAGGTGTAGCCCCAGCGGACGGGCGCCACACCACGGCGGCGGCGGTAGTCGAAGGCATACTCGGTATCGCCCCAGCGCAGGATCGATTCCCCGGCAGGGGAGGCGGTGATCTGCAGGTTCGAAACCGGTGCCTGGCCCTCGACCACTGTATCGGCCACGAACGCCGACTGTGCCGCCAGCACCTCGATGTCGACGATGCGGGTGTTCACGTCGTTGTCGGAAATCAGGCCGCGCGCGGCCAGATTGATCGCCACCTCGTTGCTGTCGTTCAGCTGCGCCAGCTCGTCCTCGTTCAGGCGCAGGGTCTGCACCAGTTCCAGCGGTTCGGGCCGGTCTTCATTGAGGCCGGTGATGATTGCACTCACCACGGACCTCAGCTCGTCGAGATAGATGGTCCGCAGGGTGTTGAAGTCCTCGCCGTCGACGCTCAGCGCCGGCGGGTCGTCATCCTGCCTGTCGATCGGCGCGGCCTCGAAATCGCTGGCCAGCTTTTCGAACAGGCGGTTCTTGCGGAAGTCGCCCGGATAGGGCTCGAGGATGCGGTACTCGTACGCCTTGGCCAGGTAGTACTGGTAGAGCACCAGGCGTTCGCGAGCCTTTTCGCGGATGGTGCGGATCGCGTGCAGTACCGCCACCGGTGGGGTGGGGCCCCAGTCATCGCGTGCGCGGGTCAGGGTGTCGACTGCCAGCCAGCCGGCGTTGATCTCGTCGGTCGTGGTCTCCAGTGCCTGGATCGCCTGTGCGGTTTTTTCCGCGAACAGCTGCTTCTGCGCGAGGAAGCGGGTGAGGTCCTCGATCAGGTCGCCGAAGGTTGCGTCCTGCGCCTTCAGACGCTGCAGCTCGGCGTGCACCTCGTCGTCGCCGATGGCGTTTTGCAGGAACGCGTCACGCGCCGTCTGCGTGGCCCCGCTGAGCCTGTCGCCCAGTGCCAGGAGTTCTTCCGTATAGGCATCGGGATCGGTTGCCGCGGATGGATCGAGCGCGCCCAGTTGCCTGCGGATCGCAATGATCTCTGCATCGCTGGTGACGCGTCGGTAGGCATCCAGCACGGTATCACCGCGGCTCAGTGGCGAGTCCGGGTCGAAGATGGTCTCCACGTCCTGTGACGACGCCGACGCAAAGATCGCATAGGCCGTCGGTTTCTTGTGCGACACCACGATCTCGCCGAGCAGGTTGATCGTGCGCAGGATTGCGCGCCGTCGCACATTGTCGGTGGCATCCTGCGCCAGCACCTGTTCATGGGCCCGCAGCCTGTCGAGGAAGAACTCAGCCTCGGTATCGATTCGTTGTTGTTCTGCCTCCAGCACCGGCAGGAGCGCACTGGCGTTGGCGTAGCCTCGCCGGTGCGACTCGATCTGATCCTGCTGCAGCGTGATCAGCCGGTCGAGCGCCTCGGTCTTCTGCCCGATCGCGCGCCAATGCCGGTTCAGCCAGTAGCTCAGGTAGTACATCCTGATGGCGCTGTCGATCTCCTGCTGAAAGGCGCTGTAGTTCACCTCGACGGAGAGGTTGGGCACCCATCCCGGCGGATTGCCGAAATAGTCCAGTCCGGCGGCCAGTCGGTGTGACAAGGTGTTCAACTCGCGGCGCAGCGCAATCAGCTCATGCCCTGCCTCGGTGTTTCCGGCGGCCAGATCCTCGCTCAGCGGGCCGAATTCGCGCACCAGGGCCAGGGCCTGGTCGAAGCGGCCGGCGAGGTAGACATCGCGCAGGCGCTCGACCACCAGGCGCAGCAGGCTGGTGGTCAACCAGGTCTTGCTGCCGCCCGCGCTCTTCCTTGCCTGCCCCGGGGTGCCGGCTTCGCCCTGCAGGACCTGTCCCGAACCTGCACCAGACCGGGTATTTCCGCTTTTCTCCTCGACGAACCAGGTGGTGGTCAGGGGTTGCGAGCCGCTGCTGTAGGTCGTCACGACCTTCTCACGGATCTTGCGCCAGGTGGTGGGCCTCCCGGCGGCGCCGCCGTCGTAGGGCCCGAATGCCTGGCCGGGTGCGCCGCCGGCCTGCTGCGCGTAAAGCCGCCACTCGGGCTTGTTGCTTATCAGCTCGCCGCCGTTGCCGCCGTCGCCCGGTCGACCCGCGGGCACACCGTTCGCGCCATTGGTCGGCTGGTAGTTGCTGCTGCTGAAGTCCTCGCTGGGACGCAGTTCCGGCTCCCTGATGGGTACCGTGGCGGAACTCTGCACATGGTGGGTCTGTACATACACGACATTGGCGTAACGCTGGTTGTTGATCTTGTGTGTGCGCGACGCCACGCTCTTCCCGTCGTCTCCCTTGCGCCCGCGTTCCGGGTCCTGGCCCCTGCCGCCGTTCATGACCAGTCTGATACCGCCGTCCGCGACCAGTTGATCGAGCAGCAGGTGGATGTCACCGGCTTTCAGGCCATCCAGGCCCGGTGACGGCGTGTTGCGCGCATTGCCGTCGCCGGCGGCCTGTGGCCACGCCAGCGGCGAGGTATCGATGCGGGCGGGGTTGTCGGGATCGGCGTCTTCGAACACCAGGCGCCGCGCGGAGATATGCACCTCGGTCTGCGGCAGATGCAGCGTGCCGCGGATGATCACGCTGTCGGCCTCGATGTCGAGCCGGTGGATATCGGCGGCACCGGAAAAGCGGTTCAGCTCTGCATGCTTGTCCGCGGGATCGAATCGCACTTCGAATCCGGAGGCCGTGACGGCGCGGGTGGTCCGCTCCACCCCGTTGAACCATCGCTGGTCTTTGCCCGCCGAGATACGGATGTCGTTGTAGATAGGCAGCTTCGGCACCGGCCGGTCGTTGTCGATGAAACGGGTCTCGGCCGGGATCGCGGCAACCGGCACCACGTCGAGCGTGCCCAGCGTGGCCGGCCCCTGCGGCCCCTGTGCTCGCAGTGTCAGCGTGAATTCTTCGACGTCGGCGGCCGCAGGCGTGTAACGCAGGACGCCGGTGTCCCGGTCGAAGGTAAGGTCGCCGACCACCTTGCGGTCGGTCTCGATCGCCACCTCGCGCTGTGGTGCCGGCGTGAAGCGAAACCCGGTGGTCGTGCCATGAGGGGCGAACAGCAGCGCCGGCAGTTGTCCGGTAACGGCGTCTGCCGGCGGGCCTTCGGCAACCGTGGGTGACGGGGCCGGGGTGGGGGGCGGTCCCTGCCTGGTCGTGGGAAGCAGGTTACAGCCGCCGGCTGCCAGCAGGGCGCCGGTCAGCAGGCCGATGCCGACGGGGCGGGAATGTCGGAGAAAAACTGCGAGGGGTTCGATCACGATCGGGATCCTGTGCCTTGCGTACCCGGTCGTCGGTGATCGAAACCGACACCAGACTGCCGCCTCTGCCGATCCGTTGGGGGTACCCGGGTTGTGAGTATTGGGTTCGAGTCGTGAGTATAGGCAAGATATTTGTCGCGGGCCGCTGGCGTACTGCCGCGTGCCTCGTTCGAGTGCATGTATAGTTGTACCGGTACAAGGTACATCGGGTGGCCCTGCCATGACCGAAGACAAGGTATTGCCCCTTCACCCGCCCGGCGGCCGGTCGCGCGAGCTGGCGTCTGATCCGGTGGTCGAGGCACGTGCGTCACAGGACGCGGCGTGGATCGAGGTCATCCGCAAGATGGACGAGACCTACGCCGACCTGGTGCGCTATCAGGTCGACCTGGAGGAAAAGAACAGCTCGCTTGAGGCTGCTCAGCAGTTCATCGCCAGCGTCCTTGCCTCGATGACCGATGTGCTGATCGTTTGTGATGCCAAGGGGCGCATCCAGCAGGTCAACAAGGCGATGGAAACGCTGACGGGCGAGAGCGAGGCGACCTTGAAGGGGCGCCTGTTTCAGGACCTGCTAACCAGTGACTGTCAGCCCCTTGCCGGGCAACTGGTCGAGAAGATCCGTGCCGGCGCCGTCGGTGACTGTGAGGTCACCCTGTGTGGACGAGGTGAAAAGATACCGCTGGCGATGAACTGCACCTGCCGCTACGACACCCGCGGTCGGCGGGTCGGCATGGTGTTGATCGGCCGCCCCGTGGGCGAGCTGCGGCGTGCCTACGAGGCGCTGCACCTTGCCCACAGTGAACTGCAGCAGGCGCAGCAGCAGCTGGTCAATGCGGAAAAGATGGCCTCGCTGGGTCGCCTGGTGGCCGGCGTGGCGCATGAACTCAACAACCCGATCAGTTTCGTCTACGGAAACGTCCACGCGCTGGCGCGCTATCGCGAACGGTTGGCGCGTTATCTCGCTGCGGTGGATGCGGCCGGTCTGCCCGATGAGCTGCGGCAGCTGCGGGACGAGCTGCATGTCCCGAAGATCCTCGCCGATATCGCGCCGCTGCTCGATGGCACCCTGCAGGGCGCAGAA
Source organism: Chromatiaceae bacterium (assembly GCA_024235315.1). Classification (GTDB taxonomy): domain Bacteria; phylum Pseudomonadota; class Gammaproteobacteria; order Chromatiales; family Chromatiaceae; genus Thiosocius. The sequence continues at coordinate 72,288 of JACKMP010000009.1, forward strand.
CGTGTGCGTGACCTGGTCCAGGACCTGCGCCGCTTCTCCTCCGGACAGAGCGGTGAGCGCTCGCGTTTCGACCTGGTGCACGTGGTCGCGACAGCGGTGCACTGGGTCACCAAGGGCGCGCGGCAGGACCTTCGTGTCGATGTCCAGGCACCAGCCGTGGTGCAGATCGACGGCCATCCGGGCCAGTTGCAGCAGGTGCTCATGAACCTGGTGCAGAATGCGATCGACGCGCTGCGGGACATCGAAAGGCCGCGTATCGAGGTGCGGGTCGACGTCGTCGACGGCCAGGCCAGGGTACGCGTGCACGACAACGGCGCCGGGATCGCGCAGGATGATCTGGTGCGCGTATTCGATCCATTCTTCACCACCAAGCCGCTGGGCCAGGGTACCGGGCTGGGGCTGTCGATCAGCTACGGTATTGTCAATGAGCACGGCGGCAGGCTTACGGCCGCCAACCATGTACAGGGTGGCGCATTGTTCACCCTGCTGCTGCCGCTGGAGGGTGCCGCATGAATCACACGCTCGATGTGCTGTGGCTGCAGTCCGGTGGCTGCGGTGGCTGCACGATGTCGCTGTTGTGCGCCGAGTCGCCCGACCTGATCAGTACCCTCGAACTCGGCGGCATCCGCCTGCTGTGGCACCCGGCGCTGAGCGAGGCGAGCGGTGATGAAGTGACCGGTCTGCTGCAGCGGGTGGTCGACGGCGAGGTGCCTGTCGACGTGCTGTGTGTCGAGGGCTCGATGCTGCGCGGGCCTTTCGGCAGCGGGCGTTTTCACATGCTGGCCGGCAGCGCACGACCGATGATCGACTGGGTGAGTGACCTGGCGCGACACAGCCGCTACACCATGGCGGTGGGAAGTTGTGCGGCATTTGGCGGCATCACTGCCAGTGGCTCGAACCCGGCCGATGCCTGTGGCCTGCAATACGACGGCAGCCACCCCGGTGGCCTGCTGGGTGACGCCTATCGCTCCGGCGCCGGGCTGCCGGTGATCAACGTGGCCGGTTGCCCGACGCATCCCAACTGGGTGCTCGAGACCCTGCTGGCGCTGGCCCGGTCCGGATTCGACGTCGACGATCTGGATGCCCTGCAGCGCCCGCGCAGTTTCGCCGATCAGTTGGTGCATCATGGTTGTCCGCGCAACGAGTACTACGAGTACAAGGCCAGCGCACGGGCACCGTCGCAGCTCGGCTGCCTGATGGAGCACATGGGCTGCCTCGGCACCCAGGCACATGCCGACTGCAACACGCGGCTGTGGAACGGCGAGGGTTCGTGCATCCGTGGTGGCTACGCCTGTATCAACTGCACCGCACCGGAGTTCGAGGAACCGGGACATCCGTTCACCGTCACGCCGTCGATTGCCGGCATCCCGGTCGGGTTGCCGACCGATATGCCCAAGGCGTGGTTCGTCGCGCTGTCGTCACTGTCCAAGGCGGCCACGCCGGAGCGGCTGAAGACCAATGCGGTATCGGATCACGCGCGGATCGCGCCCAAGGTCAAGAGCACCAGGTACCGATGAGCGACGCCAGACGACGCATCGTTGTCGGCCCGTTCAACCGCGTCGAGGGTGACCTGGAGGTGACGCTGGACATCGACGACGGCCGGGTCGCTGCGGCCTATGTGAATGCGCCGCTGTACCGCGGCTTCGAGCAGATCCTGGCCGGCAAGGACCCGCGCGATGCGCTGGTGATCGCGCCGCGTATCTGTGGCATATGCTCGGTCTCGCAGTCGATGGCGGCGGCCTATGCGCTGGCCGACGCCCAGCGACTGGCGATGCCGCGCAATGGCGACCTGGCGACCAACCTGGTGCTGGCGGCCGAGAACGTCGCCGATCACTTCACCCACTTCTACCTGTTCTTCATGCCTGACTTTGCACGTGCTGTGTACGCCAGTGAACCCTGGTACGCCAGCCTGGCGCAGCGCTTCACCGCCACCGTCGGCGATGCTGCGCGCGAGGCGATCGGCGCCCGCGCGCAATGGCTGCACCTGATGGGACTGCTGGCCGGCAAGTGGCCGCACACCCTTGGACTGCAGCCTGGCGGCAGCACACGCCCAATCCTGGCGCAGGAGTGCCTGCGGCTGCTGTTGCAGATCGCCGGGTTCCGGCGCTTTCTCGAACAGGTGACCTTCGGTGATCGCCTGGAGGCGATCGTGGCCCTGGACAGTGCCGCGGCACTGTCGGGCTGGGCGGACGCGGCGCCGCCGCACAGCAGCGACCTGCGGCGCTTCCTGGCGATCGCCGATGCGCTTGGCCTGGATGGGCTCGGCCGTGCCGGCGACCGCTTCATGAGCTACGGCAGCCACCTGATCGATGGCGAGCACCTGTTTGCCCCCGGCCTGTGGCATCACGGTCTGCAGTCGCTCGACACGGCGCTGATCGGTGAAGACCTGTCGCACAGCTGGATGCAGGGCGACGCCGCGCACCACCCGAGCCGTGGCGTCACGCTGCCCGAGCCGGACAAGGCGGGCGCCTACAGCTGGTGCAAGGCGCCGCGGCTCGACGGTGCCGTGGTCGAGGTGGGGGCGCTGGCGCGCCAGGTGGTCGACGGGCATCCGCTGGTTCGCGACCTGGTCGCCGCCAGCGGCGGTAATGTGCGCAACCGCGTGGTCGCGCGCCTGCTCGAGGTCGCCCGCGTGGTGATTGCGATGGAGGACTGGGTGCGCGCATTGGTCCCGGGTGAGCCTTTCTGTCACACGGCACCGCTGCCCGACAACGCCGACGGTGTGGGTCTGGTGGAGGCGGCGCGCGGCAGCCTGGGTCACTGGCTGTCCGTCCGCGATGGCCGCATCGCCAACTACCAGATCGTTGCGCCGACCACCTGGAACTTCTCGCCACGCGATGCCGCGGGTGTGCCCGGCGCGCTGGAGCAGGCGCTGGTCGGTGCGCCGCTTCGCGACGGCGAGACCTCGCCGTTGGCGGCGCAGCACATCGTGCGCTCGTTCGATCCCTGTATGGTATGTACCGTCCATTGAGACACTGTTCATCCGCGGCTTGCGTTGGGTGGCAGCGAAACGCAAACTAACTTTCCAATTACACGGAAGACTGCAAGCGATGATTGCAGTCGGCGCACCTGGGATGGTCGACTTTTTTCGCTAACTGGCGGTTTAGAAAGGTTTTCATCCCGATGGCACAGACATTGCTGATTCCCGGGGAGCTGAAAAGCACCTTTATCGATCACCTGCCCGCTGATGGGCCCAGTCCCGGGATTTACCGCCATGAAAGCCATCCGACCGCCTTTTGTCCTGATTGTTGTGCCACTCCTGGGCCTGCTCAGCGGTGTGGCGTCCGCACACCAGGGCACGCACCTGGTCGCCCATGTGCACCCGCACCTGGGCGTGGAGCACCTGTTGGCGAGTGTCGGCCTGGCGGCAGTCGTCTACTGGCTGGCGCGCAGGGCCCGCGGCAGCTGATTCGCCGCCCGGCGGTAGCGGATTTACCGATGGCGTGGGGGGACGGGGCTTGAGCGCCGGGGCCGCCAACCCGGCAGGGGCCATCACCGTACACCTGGTCACGCGCGCCGGTCGCGTCGATGCCGCCTCTGTTTCCTCCAGCCGTCATCTCGACGTGGCGCAGCGCCTGTTTCGCGGCCGTCCGGTCGAACACGCATTGGCCACCCTGCCGATGATCTTCAGCGTGTGTGCCACCGCCCAGGCCTGCGCGGCCACCGCCGCGTGCGAGAACGCCTCCGAAATCCAGCCCGACCCACGACACCTGCAGGCACGTGAGCTGCTGTTGCTCGCCGAGACCGCGCGCGAACACCTGTTCCGCATCCTGCTGGGCTGGTCCGCGTGGCTGGAGACGCCGCCTGGCGTCGCCGGTCTGGGCGCCCTCGGGCGGATGCGTGCCGCATGGGGCCGGGCGTTGTATCCGGCCGGCGATGCGTTTCGTCCCGGCGGCGGTGCTCTTTCGCCCGATCGTGGCGCGCTGACAGGGCTGCTGCACGAGCTGCAGGGACTGCTGGCCGGCGCCCTCGGGGAGCCGCCGGACAGCTGGTCGGCCCGCTGGCCGGCGACACCGGATAACGAGGCCCTGATGCAGTGGGTGGAAAGCGGCGCGGCCGTCGCGCCACGCATGCTCGGCAGCGTGATCGAGCGCGGATACGCCGGCCTCGGCGGCAGCCCGGTCGTGGCGATGCCGGCGATCGAGGACTCTGTGCTGGCGGCGCTGCTGGCGGGCGATGCGGCGGATGCCTTCGTTGCCGCGCCACTGTGGTCAGGCGCGCCGTGTGAGACCGGTGCACTGCAGCGCCAGTGTGACACCCCTGCGGTCGCGGCATCGCAACAGGTCTACGGCAACGCCCTGTTGCCGCGTCTGCTGGCGCGCCTGTTCGAGCTGGTCGACGTGGTCGGACAGATCGGCCGGCTGGTCGAACAGGTCGCACCGGCCGGCGCCGGGGCTGACCTGTCGCGGGCCGACGGCAGCGGCATCGCCCAGGTCGAGGCCGCGCGGGGACGCCTGGTGCACTGGCTGCGGATCGTCGACGGCAAGATCGCCGACTACCGCATCCTGGCACCGACCGAGTGGAACTTTCATCCCCGCGGCGCATTGGCCCAGGGCCTGCTGAGCCTGCCGGTCGACGACCGGCTGCCGCAACTGGCACGCCTGCTGGTCGATGCGATCGATCCCTGTGTCGAGGCAAGTGTCGAGGTGACGAACGATGCATGAGATGTCGTTGTGTGAATCGATCATGCAGATCATCGAGGACGAGGCGCAGCGTCAGGGGTTCGAGCGGGTGATCCGCGTGCGCCTGGAGATCGGTCGCCTGTCCGGGGTCGAGATCGAGGCGATGCGCTTCGGCTTCGACGCCGTCACCCGCGACTCGCTCGCCGACGGTGCCGAGCTGGAGATCATCGAGCTGCCGGGTACCGCGTGGTGCCTGCCCTGCGGCTGCGAGGTCGAGGTGCGGCAGCGCTTCGATGCCTGCCCGCAGTGTGGCAGCTACCAGTTGCAGGTGGTCAGCGGCGACCAGATGCAGATCAAAGACCTGGAGGTCGAGTAAGTGGCCCGGGCCGCACGCCCCGGCGTCCTGATCGTCGACGATGAGCCGCTGTCGTTGCAGACACTCAGGCGCACACTCGATGAGGAATTCGAGGTGTTCACCGCCGGCAGCGCGGCGGAGGCGACAGGCATACTCGAGACCGAGCGTATCCATGCGGTGCTGGCCGACCAGCGCATGCCGGAGCAGACCGGCGTGGCCTTTCTGACCCGGGTGCGTGAGCAGTGGCCCGACGTGGTACGGATGATCATCTCCGGCTATACCGACCCGGATGACATCATCGAGGGTGTAAACGGCGCCGGTATCTATCAGTTTGTCAGCAAACCCTGGCACCCGGACAGCCTGCTGCTGATCGTGCGCAATGCCTGTGAGTTGTACCGTCTGCAGCGCGAAAATGCGCTGATGACCCTGGAGATGCGGGTCGCCACACCGACCCTGGAGAAGCGCCTCGACCACCAGCGCAGCGTGCTCAAGCGCAGCTATCGCCTGGACGGCATCGTGCGTTCGCCGGACAGCCCGATCAATGCGGTGTGTGAACAGGTCGCACAGATCGCGCCCTACGACATAAGTGTGCTGATCGACGGTGAGTCCGGTACCGGCAAGGAGCTGTTCGCACGTGCCATTCACTACAACAGTGATCGTGCCGCAAAGCCGTTCGTCGCGGAGAACTGCGCGGCCATGCCAGACCAGCTGCTCGAGAGTGAGTTGTTCGGTCACAGGCGCGGCGCTTTCACCAGTGCGGTCAGCGACCACATCGGGCTGTTCGAGCAGGCCGACGGCGGCACGATCTTTCTGGACGAGATCGGCGACGTGTCACCGACCTTCCAGATGAAGCTGCTGCGCGTGCTGCAGGAAGGCGAGGTGCGCCCGGTAGGCAGCGCCAAGCGCCGTACCGTCGACGTGCGCGTGGTCGCCGCGACCAATCGCGATCTTGAACAGGAGATCCGCGCCGGGCGTTTTCGCGAAGACCTCTACTACCGTCTGGCCGGTGTGCGCCTGCACCTGCCGCCGCTGCGTGCGCGACCTGGCGATATCCCGGTGATCGGTCAGTGCCTGCTCGATGAGGCGGTACGCGCGTTCGGCAAGCGCTGCGATGGTTTCAGCGAGGAGGCGATGCGCTGCCTGTGTGACTACCACTGGCCGGGCAATGTGCGCGAGCTGCGCAACGAGATCCAGCGGATGCTGGTGATGAGCGATACGCCTGTGCTCGATGCGGCATTGCTCGCCCCTCGGGTGTTGCGCGCTGCGCCGCCCGCCGAAGAGGCTGCGACGGACCTGCTCGCCGGTCTCGACGGGACGTTGAAGAAACGGGTAGAGGCGCTCGAGGCGCGGGTGCTGCGCGAGACGCTGATCCGGCACCGCTGGAACAAGAGCCGCGCAGCCGAAGAGCTGGGGTTGTCGCGCGTCGGGCTGCGCAACAAGCTGGATCGTTACGGCCTGGACCAGCGCGGCGAGCCGTAGGCCCGCAGGCGCCGGCCCATCGGCCAGCGGCTGGCCTGCTACGGGGTGCCGGGGTGCTCACGGATTCATGCGTCGCAGGGCCTTCAGGCAGGCGTAGTTCTTGGCGGAGGTCGGCGATTCGATGTCATGTTCCAGCAGCGCCAGGCATTTCGCGTGTTTGAATCCTGTCTGCCTCATCAGTTCAAGGTGCCGGTCCACCTCGAAACGGCCGGCTTCGAACACCTGCGTCGCGCCGTCCGGGCGGATGAAATCACCGTTCAGCAGGATGCCGCGGCCGCGCAGCGCACTGGCCGATTTGGCGTACACGGTCTGCACATTTTGCTGGCTGCCCAGGTCGTGGAGTGACCAGGTCGAGATCACTGCATCGACCGGTCCATCGACGATGTCCTGCCAGTCGTCCCTGACGAGGTCGGCCTGCAGGTAGGTGATGCGCGACGCATGCCGGTGCAGCCGTGTGCGCGCGATCTCCAGCATGGGAGTGGAAAAATCGATGCCGCAGTAGCTGATGGTCGGCATGGCCTGCAGGACATGCTGCGCCAGGTACCCGGGACCGATACCAAGCTCGACGACACGCCCATCTGCCGGAACGGTGCGGCGCAGCTCGCCAAGCACCAGCTCGAACAGTTCAAGGCGCTGCGCCGTCGGGCTGAATCGCTCGCCCCACGCCAGCGCGTAGTCCCGGTCATGGAACTGGTGCTCTGCACCGATCACGGCTTCATTCATTCCGACACTTCCCCCGGTGGCGGGCGCGCGACCGGCCACGAGCCCATTTTCATCCCTGAAATAAAGATGCAAGTCAGGTTCTTCGCAACCCCGAGGTTGGCAGCCGGGCCACACCATTCCCCCTTGCGGCCGACCGGTTTGGGCATCGTTCATGCGCGGTGGTCAAGTGGTTTGCACAATGGTGTCGGAATTGGTTAGCCGGTTTGCGGATTGGACGGGTGATGGCGCTGGGTGAATAGCCCAACTCGTTGTTTATCAGGAAGATTCGCATTCTGGCGCGGTTATTGAATTCTTTCTCCCATTCGGCACGCGCACGGGGTGCCGGCCGACAGCGACCGGGGGAGTCACAGATGGCGGACAACGAATTCGACTTTTCGGCGATCGAGACGCGGTTGGGCGTGTCCCGCCGTACCTTCCTGAAATTCTGTACCGGGGTCGCGGCTTCGCTCGGCCTCGGCAACAACGCGGCCTACGCGATGGCCGAGGCAGTGGCCGACCGCAAGAAGCGTCCCCCGGTGATCTGGCTGCACGGCCAGGAGTGCACCGGCCCGACCGAGGCCCTGCTGCGTTCTGAGCAGCCGAGCCTGGAACACCTGATCCTCGACCTGATCTCGCTCGACTATCACCAGACGCTGGATGCCGGCGCCGGGCACCGCGTCGAGGAGATCAAGCGCCACGCCATGCAGGAACACAAGGGCAAGTACCTGCTGGTGGTCGAAGGTGCGATCCCGCTGGCGCAGAACGGCATCTTCTGCAAGATCGGCGGCCAGACCATGACGGATGCGACCCGCGAGGCGGCCGAGCACGCGGCGGCTATCGTCGCCTACGGCTCCTGCGCCAGCTGGGGCGGGGTGCAGTCGGCCTCGCCCAACCCGACGGGTGCGGTCGGTGCGCCGCAGTTCCTGACCGACAAGACCGTGGTCACGATCCCCGGTTGTCCGCCCAACCCGGCCAACTTCATCGGTACCGTGCTGTTCTTTGTCACCTACGGCAAGCTGCCGCCGATCGATGAGAAGGGTCGGCCGAAGTGGGCCTATGGTCGCCTGATCCACGAAAACTGTTATCGCCGTCCGCATTTCGACGCCGGGCGCTTTGCCACCGAGTTCGGCGACGAGGGACACCGCAAGGGCTATTGCCTGTACAAGCTCGGTTGCAAGGGGCCGGAGACCTACAACAACTGCCCGAGTCTCGAATTCAACAACGTCGGCGGCGGCGTCTGGCCGATTGGTGTCGGCCATCCCTGTTTCGGCTGTTCCGAACAGGGGACCGGTTTCCACAAGGCACTGTTCAGTCTGTCGGACGTGAAGACGCATACCCCGCCGAATACATTCCCGACCATCGACGCGCGCGAGGGTACCAGCAGCGCCACGGTCGCCACCGCGGCGGTCGCCGGTGTGGCAGTGGGTGCGGCGCTTGGCGCCAGTGCGGTGGCGGGCAGGAAGCTCGGCAACCGCGACGCGGACCAGGAATAACCGGGGGAGGCACGATGAATCGCAGGGATTTCCTCCGCGCATCGCTCGGCAGTGCTGCGGCTGCACTGACCAGCAGTGGCGCCAGCGCTCGACCCAATCTCACGCCGGCCCCCGAGGCGATCGGCATGCTGTTCGACTCGACCTTGTGCGTTGGCTGCAAGGCCTGCGTATCAGCGTGCAAAGCAGTCAACGGCCTGCCACCGACGCTGCTCGGCGACGATGTGCAGTATGACTCGGCCAGGGATCTGTCCCACGAGACCTATAACGTGATCAAGGTCTACACCAATGGTAAGCCGGTGGCCAAGGACAGCGAGACCGACGGCTTCGCGTTCGAGAAGCGCAGTTGCATGCACTGCGTCGACCCGGGCTGCGTATCGGTGTGCCCGGTCACGGCCCTGGTCAGGCATCCACTGACCGGCATCGTCACCTACGACAAGGATGCCTGCATCGGTTGCCGCACCTGCATGACCGGCTGTCCCTACAACGTGCCGCAGTTCGACTACGACAACCCCTGGGGCATGCTGCACAAGTGCCAGATGTGCAACCAGAAGGGTGTCGAGCGCATCGACAAGGGTGGCATGACCGGCTGCGCCGAGGCCTGCCCGACCGGTGCCACGCTGTTCGGCTCGCGCACGGCGCTGCTCGAAGAGGCCAAGCGCCGCATGCAGCTGCGGCCGGGCGAGATCTACAACTACCCACGTGGGGATGTGCGCCAGCCGTCAAGTCACCACGAAAAGGCCGTGCCGCACTACCAGCATCACGTGTGGGGCGAGAAAGAGGCGGGCGGTACCAACGTGATGCATATCTCGTCGATCCCGTTCGACAAGCTCGGTATGCCGCCACTCGGGGAGCGCTCGCACGTGTCGATCTCCGAGGGCGTGCAGCACACGCTCTACAGCTACATGGCGCTGCCGGCGGTGGTGCTCGGTGGACTGACCTGGCTGGTCAAGCGTAATACGGACGACGAGGGAGACGACGTATGAGCCACTATCAACCACTCGGGCGCCGCGTCGTCACGCTGCCGTTCGTGTTTCTCGGGGTGATCGCGCTGATCGGCCTGTATTTCCTCGCCGAGCGCTTCATCAACGGCATGGGCGCGGTCACGAACCTCAACGGCGGATTCCCGTGGGGCATCTGGGTGGTCTACGACATCGTGGTCGGCACCGCGCTGGCCTGCGGCGGCTACGCGCTGGCGGTCACCGTCTATGTATTCAACAAGGGCAAGTATCACCCGTTGATCCGCCCGGCACTGCTGGCCAGCCTGCTCGGTTACGGCCTCGGCGGTGTCGGCGCGATCATCGACATGGGGCGCTGGTGGCAGTTCTACAACCTGTTCCTGCCATGGCAGATGAACTTCAACTCGGTGATGCTCGAGGTCGGCCTGTGCGTCAGTGCCTACATCGTCGTGCTGATGATCGAGTTCCTGCCCACCGTGCTGGAGAAGTTCAAGGCCGAGGCACTGCTGAAGAAGCTCAACAAGGTGCTGTTCGTGGTGATTGCGTTGGGCGTGCTGTTGCCGACGATGCACCAGTCATCGCTCGGTACCATGCTGATTGCGATGGGCTGGAAGGTGCACCCGCTGTGGCAGACGCTGCACCTGCAGCCGCTGCTGGCGGTGCTGACCGCGTTCACGATGGGTTTCTCGATCGTGGTGTTCGAGGGTTCGCTGTCGTCGGTCGGTTTCCGCCGCAAGCCGGAGACACATCTTCTGTCGGGCCTGGGCAGGATCATCGTCGGCCTGATCGCGACGTACCTGGTGATCCGTTTTGGCGAGATCCTGGTGCGCGGCAAGCTAGGCCTCGTGTTTGCTGGCGACCTGGCCAGCCTGATGTTCCTGATTGAGACCGCACTGTTCGTCTACCCACTGGTGGTGCTGATGTCGCCACGTGGGCGCGGGAATGCGCGCTCGCTGCTGTTCGCCGCGGTCAGCATGTTGCTGGCCGGCACGCTCTACCGTTTCAACGCCTTCCTGATCACCCTCGACCCGGGCCCGGGCTACAGCTACTTCCCGGCGCTTCCGGAGATCATGGTGACGGTCGGCCTCGTGGCGATCGAGATCATGGTGTTCCTGTTCGTGGTCAAGACCTTCCCGGTCATGCCGCGTGAAGACCACGCAGCCGCACCCAATGCCTGACGCCCAAGCCCAACGAATATCGCCTGGAGGAAATTCCCTGTGACCACACGTATCACCGTTGATCCAATCACCCGCATCGAAGGTCATCTGCGCATCGATGTCGAGGTCGATGACGGCAAGGTCACCAAGGCCTGGTCGTCCGGGCAGATGTGGCGCGGTATCGAGAAGATCCTGGTCGGCCGTGATCCACGCGAGGCCTGGACCTATACCCAGCGCTTCTGCGGCGTGTGCACCACGGTGCACGCGATTGCATCGGTGCGCGCGGTCGAGAATGCACTGCAGCTGGAGATCCCGGTCAATGCGCAGCTGATCCGCAACATCATCCAGACCGCACACGCGATCCAGGACCACATCGTGCACTTCTACCACCTGTCGGCGGTCGACTGGGTGGACGTGGTCTCGGCGCTCGACGCCGACCCGGTGGCCACCTCGAAGCTGGCCGAGTCGCTGTCGGACTGGCCGCTCAACGGCCCGCACGAGATGAAGGCGGTGCAGCAGCGACTGAAGACCTTTGTCGGGAGCGGTCAGCTCGGACCGTTCGCCAGCGGCTTCTGGGGCCATCCGGCGATGAAGCTGTCGCCAGAGGTCAACCTGCTCGGTGTCGCGCACTACATGAACGCACTCGATGTGCAGAACTATGCCAACAAGATCGTCGCCATCCTCGGCGGAAAGAGCCCGCACATCCAGAACGTCGCGGTCGGCGGGGTGAGCAACTCGATCAGCCACGATGCACCTTCGGTGCTGAACATCGAGCGCCTGATGCTGATCAGGACCTTCATCGACAAGCTGGAGCATTTCATCAAGTCGACCTACCTCGTCGATGTACCGGCAATCGGCGCCTTCTACCTCGACTGGACCACCATCGGTGGCGGCGTCAACAACTACCTGACCGTGCCGGACTGCCCGCAGGATACGAAAGGCACGGTGTTCGATCTGCCCGGCGGGTACATCGCCAACGGCGACCTGAAGTCTCTCAAACCGATCACCACGTTCAACGATGCCTACTTCCGCGACGGTGTTGCCGAGAGCTCCAAGCACGCCTGGTACACGGGCGGCGACGCGCTCCACCCCTGGGAGGGGGAGACCGAGCCGGAGTACACCGACTTCCAGGACGAGGGCAAGTATTCCTGGGTCAAGGCACCGACCTTCTACGGCCAGCGTGCCGAGGTCGGTCCATTGGCAGACGTGCTGGTCGGTGTGGCGGTCGGCAACGAGCGTTACACCCGATATCTGAACGAGGCGATTGGCACGATCAAGGCCGTATCCGGTCTGTCGGAGGTGCCGCTGTCGGCATTGGAATCGACCATCGGCCGGCACGCCGCGCGCGCGGTGCGCTGCGCGGTGATGATCGATACGCTGAAGGACCAGTGGCAGAAACTGGTCGACAACATCGGTACCGGCGACCTGGACACCTTCAATGCGCCGGTATTCCCCAAGGGCGAGATCAAGGGCGTCGGTTTCCATGCCGCGCCGCGTGGAACCCTGTCGCACTGGGTGGTGATCGAGGATGCCAAGATCAAGAACTACCAGGCGGTGGTGCCGAGCACCTGGAACGCTGGTCCGCGCGACGCCGACGGCCAGCCGGGGCCCTACGAGTCGTCGCTGCTCGATAACCCGGTGGCCGACCCCGAGCAGCCGCTCGAGGTGTTGCGCACGGTGCACTCTTTCGATCCCTGTATCGCCTGCGCAATCCACATGTTCGACAACGAGCAGACGGAGATCGTCAAGGTCAAGGCACTCTGAGGAGAGGTACATGAAACAGACCAACAGGGGTGACATCCTGGTGATCGGCATGGGCAATGTGCTGATGCAGGACGAGGGCATCGGCGTGCGCGCGATCGAGGAGCTGGAGGACCGCTTCCATATCCCGGACGGCGTGCGCGTGATGGATGGCGGTACCACCGGCATGGAGCTGTTCGAGCCGATGCGCCAGTGCGACTGCCTGATCGTCGCCGACGCGGTCAACGCCAAGGTGGCGCCGGGCTCGCTGATGCGCATTGCCAACGATGAGATCCGTGCCTTCTTCCAGACCAAGCTCTCCAACCACCAGCTGGGCCTGTCCGACCTGCTCGCGCTGCTGGCGCTGAAGGGCGAACAGCCGCGGCATATCGCGATCATCGGCATGGTGCCGCATTCACTCGAAAACAGGCTGGGTCTGACCGACGAGGCCCAGGCCGGGCTCGAAGGCATGGTCGGGATGCTGCAGGCCGAACTGGCCGGGCTCGGTGTGACCCTCGAGCCGCGCCGTGAACGCAGAATCGGACACTGGCACCGCGAAGCCGCGCTGGAGCAGGCGGCGTGTGCATAGGTGTGCCGGTGCAGGTGGTCGACGGCGGCGAGCTGACAGCGCTGTGCCGCGGACGAAACGGTGATGAGCAGGTGACCATGCTGCTGGTCGGTGAGCAGCCGGCCGGTACCTGGGTGCTGAATTTCCTCGGCTGGGCGCGCGAGGTGATCAGCGAGCAGGACGCACATCACATCAACAAGGCGCTCGACGGTCTGGGCGAGATCATGAACGGCGCCGAATCGATCGACATCGATCACTATTTCCCCGGCCTCGGGTCGGCGGCGGAGGCGGACTGATGAACGATCCACGGCTGGCGGCCGAACACATCGCGGCGACCTTTTCGCGCATCCACCATGAGCAGATGGCAGGACTGCCGCTGCTCAACAACGCGCTGACCGTGGAGACGCTGGGCTTCCAGGTCCACGGCGGCCGCGTACTCGGCGTCCTGATCACGCCATGGCTGATGAACCTGGTGCTGCTGCCGGGACAGGGTGACGACTGGGACGGCATGGAGCTCGGTCACAAGCAACCACACGAATTTCCTTCCGGCCAGTACAAGTTCATGGTCAACGAGATCGAAGGCATCGGGCGCTGCCAGACACATTCGCTGTATTCACCGATGCGCGAATTCGTCAGCCAGGCGCATGCGCTGGCGGCCGCGGAGGCCTTTCTGCGTGATTTGATGACGCCGGCGGTCGCTGACAGCAGCGAACCTGTCGACGAGGAACTGCTTGGTCGTATCATGCGTGGCGAGGACACGCCCGAGATCGATATGCAGGCGCTCGACGAGGGCCGCCTGGTCGAGACCGGGGCCAGGCCGGCACGCCGCCTGGCCGACATCGAGGTGCGGGTCGAGGATACAATGGTGTCACGCCGCGACCTCCTGCGGGGGGTGCTGGGCGGCAGCTGAGGTTTTTCCACCGGGGCCGGTCTGGCCTGCCCCGGCAGACTGGCGGGGGCCGAACGATGTGTACGGTGTGTGGTTGCGGCGAGGGTGAGACCCGGATCGAGGGGCAGGACGCGGACAGGGAACCGGCGCACGGGCACGACCATGCGCACGGGCACGACGATCACCACCACCATGGGCATGACCACGGTGACCACCATCATGCACATGACCACGGGCACACGCACGACTACGGCCAGGGGGCGGCACGCGCGCATGCGCCGGGCCTCAGCCAGTCGCGCATGGTGCAGATCGAGACCGATATCCTGGCCAAGAACAACCAGTACGCCGACGCCAACCGGCGCTGGTTTGCCGAACACGGCGTACTCACGCTGAACCTGGTGTCCAGCCCGGGCTCGGGCAAGACCTCGCTGCTGACACGCACCATCGACGACCTGAAGGACGAGCTGAAACTGGCGGTCATCGAGGGTGACCAGCAGACGTCGAACGATGCCGAGCGCATCCGCGCGACCGGGGTCAGGGCGCTGCAGGTGAACACAGGCAAGGGATGCCACCTCGATGGGCACATGATCGGCCACGCGCTGGATGGCCTGAAGCCCGAAGACGACAGCGTGCTGTTCATCGAGAACGTCGGCAACCTGGTGTGTCCGGCGGCGTTCGATCTCGGCGAGGCGCACAAGGTGGTGATCCTGTCGGTCACCGAGGGCGAGGACAAGCCGATCAAGTACCCGGACATGTTCCATGCCGCCGACCTGATGCTGCTCAACAAGGTCGACCTGCTGCCTTACCTGCAGTTCGACGTCGACAGGTGCATCGAGTATGCCCGCCGCGTCAACCGAAACATCAAGGTGCTCAAGGTGTCGGCGACCTCGGGAGAGGGCATGGATGCCTGGTACCAGTGGATCCGCGCAACGCGCACCCTGGCGGCGATCGGCAGCTGAGATGTGCCTGGCGATCCCCGCACAGCTGGTCGAGATCGACGAGGCCAACGATGCCGGCACGGTCGCGCTCGGCCCGGTGCGCAAGCGGGTCTCGCTGGCGCTGGTCGATGATGTGGACATCGGTGACTTCGTACTCATCCACGTCGGCTACGCGCTGAACAAGATCAGTCCCGAGGAGGCCGAGCGCACCCTGGCACTGTTCGGCGAGGCGGAATTGATCGAGGAGTTCGTCGGCGAGACAGCCGGTGGAGCAGCGACGTGAAGTACGTCGATGAATTCCGCCGCCATGATCTGGCCCAAAAGCTGTCGCGTGCGATCCACAACGAGGTCGACCGGGGGCGCCAGTACAACCTGATGGAGTTCTGCGGCGGCCATACGCATGCGATCTTCCGCTATGGCGTGCAGGATCTGATGCCCGACAACGTGCGCTTCGTGCACGGCCCGGGCTGCCCGGTATGCGTGCTGCCGGTCGGGCGCATCGACAACGCCATTCAACTCGCGCAACAGCATGATGTCATCCTGTGCACCTACGGTGACCTGCTGCGCGTGCCCGGCAGCGGGCGCAAGAGCCTGCTGAAGGTGAAGGCCGAGGGTGCCGACGTGCGCATGGTCTACTCGACCCAGGACGCGCTGAAGATCGCGCGCGACAACCCAGGCCGCGAGGTGGTGTTCTTCGCCATCGGTTTCGAGACCACGACCCCACCCACGGCGGTCGCGATCCGCCAGGCGCAGGCGGAGGGGCTGAAGAACTTCAGCGCGTTCTGCAACCACGTGCTGACCCCGGCTGCGATCCAGAACATCCTCGAATCCCCAGAGGTACGCGAGATCGGCTCGGTGCTGATCGACGGTTTCTTCGGCCCGTCGCATGTCAGCTCGGTGATCGGCAGTCAGCCCTACGAGTTCTTTGCCGAGGAGTTCCAGCGCCCGGTGGTGATCGCCGGTTTCGAGCCGCTGGATGTCATGCAGTCGGCGCTGATGCTGATCCGCCAGCTCAACGAGGGGCGGCATGAGGTCGAGAACGAGTACACCCGCGTGGTCTCGCGCGACGGCAACCGCAAGGCCAAGGCGCTGGTCGCCGAGGTGTTCGAGCTGCGCCGCAGTTTCGAATGGCGTGGCCTCGGGCTGGTGCCGTACAGCGCGCTGCGGATCAAGTCGGCGTATGCCGGGTTCGATACCGAGAAGCGCTTCGAGGTGCCGGCGATCCAGGCATCTGATGTGAAGGGCTGCGAGTGCCCGAGCATCCTGCGCGGGGTCAAGAAACCGACCGACTGCAGGCTGTTCGGTACCGTGTGCACGCCGGAGAACCCGATGGGCTCGTGCATGGTGTCGTCCGAGGGCGCCTGCGCCGCGTACTGGACCTATGGACGGTTCCGCGAGGCGGCGACGACGGCACGCGAGGCCAATGCATGAGCGCCAAGGCAAAACGTTTTCCACAACGCCTGAATATCCGCAGCGGCACCATCGACATGACCCATGGCAGCGGCGGGCGTGCGATGGCGCAGCTGATCGACGAGCTGTTCGTGACCCACTTCGACAACGAGCTGCTGCGCCAGGCCAACGACCAGGCCGCGTTCGATGTGCCGGCCGGCCGCCTGGTGATGAGCACCGACGGACACGTGATCTCGCCGCTGTTCTTTCCCGGCGGCGACATCGGCTCGCTGGCGGTGCACGGCACGCTCAACGACGTGGCGATGGCCGGCGCCCGTCCCTTGTACCTGTCGGCTGGTTTCATCCTCGAAGAGGGCTTCCCGCTCGTCGACCTGGAGCGCATCGTCATCAGTATGGGTGCCGCGGCGAAAAGCGCCGGCGTGCCGGTGGTCACGGGTGATACCAAGGTGGTCGAACGCGGCAAGGGCGATGGCGTGTTCATCACTACCACCGGGGTCGGCATCGTACCGGAGGGCGTGAACATCTCCGGTGACCGGGCGCGGCCCGGCGATGCGATCCTGGTCAGCGGCAGCATCGGTGACCACGGCGTGGCGATCATGTCGAGCCGTGAGAACCTGACCTTCGAGACCACGATCGAATCCGACTCGGCGGCGTTGCACCAGCTGGTCGCGGCGATGGTCGCGGCGGTGCCGGACATCCACTGCCTGCGTGACCCGACCCGTGGCGGCCTGGCGACCACGCTCAACGAGCTGGCACTGCAGTCGGGGGTCGGTATGCAGCTGACCGAAGACGCCATACCGGTCCGCCCGGCGGTGTCAGCGGCCTGCGAACTGCTCGGTCTCGATCCGCTCTACATCGCCAACGAGGGCAAGCTGATCTGCATCTGCGCCCCCGAAGACGCGCAGCGGCTGCTCACCGTGATGCAGGCCGACCCGCTGGGCGCAGAGGCGGCGATCATCGGCGAGGTGATCGAGGATGCGCACGGCTTCGTGCGCATGCAGACCGGCTTTGGTGGCAGCCGTGTGGTCGACTGGCTGACCGGCGAGCAGCTGCCGAGAATCTGCTGAACGTGCGCCTGCTGCTGCTCAGTCACGCCTTCAACAGCCTGACCCAGCGCCTGTTCGTCGAGTTGCGGCAACGCGATCATGAGGTCTCGGTCGAGTTCGATATCAACGACGAGGTCACCGCCGGGGCAGTGTCCCTGTATCGGCCCGATCTGATCATCGCGCCGTTTCTCAAGCGGGCGATACCGGAGGCGATCTGGCGTCACCATACCTGCCTGATCGTGCACCCGGGCATTCGCGGCGACCGCGGGCCGTCGGCACTCGACTGGGCAGTCCTCGATGGCGAGACCCAATGGGGCGTCACGGTACTGCAGGCAGAGGCCGGGATGGACGCCGGGCCCGTGTGGGCGTGGCGTGAGTTCCCGTTGCGCGATGCCACCAAGGCCAGCCTGTACCGCAACGAGGTGACCGCCGCGGCGGTCGAGGCGGTCCTCGAGGCGGTCGCACGCTTTTCAGATGGCGGATACTCGCCGGTGTATTCGGACAGCAGTGCCGATCCGTCAATCCGTGGGCGCCTGCGCCCGCTGATGCAGCAGGCCGACCGGGCGATCGACTGGCGGCGCGACGACAGCGCGACGGTGCTGCGCAAGATCCGCAGTGCTGACGGCTTCCCCGGCGTGCGTGACCGGTTGTGCGGCCGTGAGCTTTTCCTGTACGACGCCCATCCGGAAGGCGAGTTGCGGGGCGAGCCGGGTGAGCTGATCGCACGCTCTGGCGAGGCGATATGCCGTGCCACCGTCGACGGTGCGGTATGGATCGGTCACCTGCGCGACAAACAGGCCGAACACGTGTTCAAGCTGCCGGCGACGCAACTGCTGGGTGCGGACGTCGATGCGCTTCCCGAGGTCGAGCCGGGCGCGGCCGGCGGCTATCGCGACATCTGGTACGAAGAGGCGGACGACGTCGGCTACCTGCACTTCGCTTTCTACAACGGTGCGATGGGTACGGCGCAGTGCGAACGCCTGCTCGCGGCCTACCGCGCCGCCTGCGCACGCGACACGCGTGTGCTCGTACTGATGGGCGGGCCGGACTACTGGTCGAACGGCATGCACCTGAACCGTATCGAGGCGGCGGACAGTCCGGCCGATGAATCGTGGCGCAACATCAACGCGATCGACGACCTGGCACGTGAGATCATCGAAACCGACTCGCACCTGACGGTGGCGGCCCTGCAGGGGAATGCCGGGGCCGGTGGCGTGTTCCTGGCACGTGCCGCCGACGAGGTGTGGGCACGCGACGGGGTGATCCTGAATCCGCACTACAAGGACATGGGTAACCTGTACGGATCGGAGTACTGGACCTACCTGCTGCCCCGTTATGCCGGGGCCGACAACGCGCAGCGCATCACCGGGGCGCGCCTGCCGATGGGGGTCGAAGAGGCGCAGGCACTCGGCCTGGTCAATCTCGCCTTTGGCGGATCGCCGGTCGAGTTCGTCGATATCACCCGCCGGCGTGCTGCCGAACTGGCTCATGTCCCCGCCTATGCCGACCGGTTGCAGGCGAAACGTCAGCGTCGCGCCGCCGAAGAGGCGCAACAGCCACTGGCCGGCTACCGCGAACGCGAGCTGGAACGGATGCGGCTGAACTTCTACGGCTTCGACCCCAGCTACCACGTCGCGCGCTTCAACTTCGTGCACAAGGTCGCCAAGTCGCGCACCCCGCTGACATTGGCGCTGCACAGGCGGGTCGGACAGCGCTGAACGTCTCTTATCGGCGTCGGCGACAGCCTGTCTCGGGAGGCCGGTTGCAGATTCTGCGGGTGTCTGCCGCTAACCGGGGATACACGAGCCGGGACTGGAAAGTCAGCCCGGTACCCTGCCAGGATCCAGACAAGGCCGCGGTCCGACGTTGAACCCACGCCAACAACCAACAACCGAGCAGATCGTCGCTGCCGAGCAGGTGGCACTGCTGTTTCAGCCGTTCATGCTGTCCCTGGCCGCCACGGCGGTGGCGGCAGTGTTGTTCGTGGCCGCCCAGTGGGGCGCCGTTGCGCACGACCTGGTCATCATCTGGGCGACGCTGCTGACCGCGGTGACCCTGCTGAGGGTGCTGCTGGCGTTGATGTATCGGCGCATCCGGCCGCAGCCGGACGAGGCGCGCTTGTGGGGCAATCTGTTCACCCTCGGTGCCGCGCTGGCGGGCATGGCCTGGGGTGCGGGCGGTTTCCTGATGTTTCCTGCGGACAACTTCGAACACCAGGTTATCGTCGTGCTGGTCATTCTCGGCATGTGTTCCGGGGCCACCACGTCGCTCTCGGTGATGCGCCGGGCCGCGTACCTGTTCCTGGTCCCGGCGATGCTCCCGGTCACGGTGCTGTTCCTGCTCCAGGGGCACGAAACCTCCACCATAATCGCCCTGATGCTGATCCTGTCGTTCGGCTTCTTCCTGATCAGCACCCGCAATATCCATCACAACACCCAGCAAAACATCCGTCTGCGTCTGGCAGCCGAACAAAAGGAGCGATCCCTGGCGCTGGCAAAACAGGAGGTGGAGGCGGCGAGCCAGGCGAAATCGGATTTCCTCGCGAACATCAGCCACGAGTTCCGGACTCCGATGAACATCATCATCGGCATGACCCACAGCGTGCTGCAGAGCAGGCTCGAAGGCCATCAGCAAGCCGCCATGGTCAAGGTTCAGCGTGCGGCCGAATCGCTGCTGGAGATCATCAACGGCATTCTGGATTTCTCGCGCGCGCAGAGCGGTACGCTCACCGTCGAGCCCAAGGCTTTTTCGCTGCATCTCGAACTCGACCGGCTGCATCGGGCTGGTGTCGCCGGGGCTGCAGCAAAGGGCCTGACATTCACCATCGATCAGGCAGACGACCTGCCCGACGTGCTGATCGGCGATGCGGTGAAGCTCAGTCAGGTCCTGCAGGCGCTGGTCAGCAATGCGATCAAGTTCACCGAGCGCGGCGAGGTCGGCGTGCGGGCCACGCTGGACAGCAGGGAAGGGGACCAGGTCCGGGTATTGTTCAGCGTGACGGATACAGGCCCGGGGATCGAACGGTCGAAGTGGGATTCCGTGTTCCTGCCGTTCAGCCAGGGGGACGCCTCGCGGACACGGCGTCATGGGGGCACCGGTATGGGTCTGGCGGTCGCCTACAAACTGGTCGACCTGATGGGTGGGCGGATGTGGGTGGACAGCCAGATGGGCAGCGGCAGCACCTTCTGCTTCACGATCACCTTTGCTGAGGGCGGTGAGGTGCAGATGCCGGACAGTGAAGCCGCCGGTAATCCGGTACACAGTGAGCGGCCGCATGACAACCGCGTGACAGACCTGCACCGGATTGAGCCCCTGCTGCGCCAGCTGTATGTGCAGTCGCAGGACTATGACGTGGAGGCGGCGGCCACCCTCGGCGAGCTCACCGCGATACTGCCCGGGGCCGCCTGCGAATCGCGCGTGGCGCAACTGCAGCGGTGCATCGGCAACTATGGCTTTGACGAGGCACTCGGTCAGATCGTTGCCCTGGCACAGGAACTCGGTATCGATCTGCCGGTGCAGTGACGAGGGTTTTCCCCGATTGCCGTGCGTGGGGGCTGGACTAGTTATAAAGAGGCCGCCAAGGTCGACGGCAGTGGTGAGGCAAGGGGGCGGATCCGTATGAATACACAATGCTGCGACGTGGTGATCCACATCGACGAGGAACTGCAGGATGACGATATCCACGAGCTGTCACGCGACATCAGCTGCATGCCGGGAGTCTACAGCGCCTGTGTGAACGACCGTGCAAGACATCTGATGCTGGTTGACTACGACCCGGAAGGGGTGCAGGCGACCGAACTGCTGAGTGTGGTACGCCAGCACGGTGTCGGTGCCGAACTGGTCGGTCTTTGAACGATTCCAGCAGCCGGTGGGCCGCGGTGGCCTGCCGGTCTCTGCCCGCGCCCCGGCGCATGGGTGCAATTCCCTGATTTCAAGCGTAAAATCGCCGCCCCTTTGCAGGTATTGAGCGGTATGGCGGGTAGGCTTTACATTCGCACCTTCGGTTGTCAGATGAACGAGTACGACTCGCAGAAGATGCAGGACGTACTTCGGGAATCGCATGGGCTGGTGCTGACCGATGATCCCGAACAGGCCGACGTGCTGCTGCTCAACACCTGCTCGATCCGCGAGAAGGCCCAGGAGAAGGTCTTTTCGCAGCTCGGCGTGTGGAAGGAGTGGAAACAGCGGCGTCCCGACCTGGTGATCGGCGTCGGCGGCTGCGTGGCCAGCCAGGAGGGCGACGCAATCCGCGAGCGTGCGCCTTTCGTCGACCTGGTGTTCGGCCCGCAGACCCTGCATCGCCTGCCCGATATGTTGACCCGTGCGCGTAAAGACCACCTGCCCACCGTGGATATCAGCTTTCCGGAGATCGAGAAGTTCGACCGTCTGCCCGAGCCGCGTGCCGAGGGCCCGGGCGCATTCGTGTCGATCATGGAGGGCTGCTCCAAGTACTGCACCTTCTGCGTCGTGCCCTACACGCGCGGCGAGGAGATCAGCCGTCCATTCGACGATGTGCTGGCGGAGATCGCGCAGCTCGCCGCCCAGGGGGTGCGCGAGGTCAACCTGCTGGGGCAGAATGTCAATGCCTACCGTGGACGCATGCACGACGGTGAGATCGCCGACCTGGCGCTACTGATTCGCTATGTCGCGGCCGTCGACGGTATCGACCGCATCCGCTACACCACCTCGCACCCGGTCGAGTTTTCCGACGCGCTGATCGAGGTCTATGCCGAGGTGCCGGAGCTGGTCAGCCACCTGCATCTGCCGGTGCAGTCGGGTTCGGACCGCATCCTGATGGCGATGAAGCGCGGCCACAGTGCCTACGACTACAAGCAGAAAATCAGAAAGCTGCGTGCCATCCGTCCAGACATCAGCCTGTCGTCGGATTTCATCATCGGCTTTCCGGGCGAGACCGAACAGGACTTCGGGCACACGATGGCGTTGATTGACGAGATCGGCTTCGACCACTCGTTCAGCTTTATCTACAGCCGGCGCCCGGGCACGCCGGCCGCCGACCTGCCTGACGATGTCCCGCACGCACTCAAGCAGGCGCGTCTGGCGCAACTGCAACACGTGATCAACGACAATGCCCAGCGCATCAGCCGGTCCATGGTTGGCAGCGTGCAGCGGGTGCTGGTTGACCGCCCCTCGCGCAAGGATGCCAATGAACTGGCCGGGCGCACAGAGAACAACCGCGTCGTCAACTTCGAGGGGCCGCCCGACCTGATCGGTCAGTTCGTCGACCTGCGCATCACCGCCGCGTATCCCAATTCGCTGCGTGGTGAGCGGATCGCAGAGACGCAGTCCGGGGTCGCAGTCGCCTGATGAGCATCCCCTTATCGGTTCGGCGCCTGGCGTCGCCGCGTCGTTCACGACTTCCATCCCCCGGAGCAGACCGTGTCTGACCATCCCGAATCGCTCGACCTGGTGCTCGAGCCGGCGGACAACGAGCGTCTGCGCAATGTCTGTGGCCAGCTCGACGAGCACCTGCGCCAGGTGGAGCGGCGTCTCGGCATCGAGATCAACAATCGCGGCAACAGCTTTCGTCTGCTTGGCGAGGCGGCTGCGATCACCGCCGGGCGCGAGGTCCTGCAGGGCCTGTACCGGGCCAGCGCGCAGGAGGCCCTGACGCCGGCTAGCGTGCACCTGTTCCTGCAGGAGTCGGGCATCGATGCCCTGCTCGAGGATGCCCCCGAGGTGCCCGAGTCGGTGATCAAGACGCGCCGCGGGTTGGTGCGCCCTCGCGGGCCGAATCAGGCGCAGTACGTGCACAAGGTTCTGACCCACGACATCAATTTCGGCGTCGGCCCGGCCGGCACCGGCAAGACCTACCTGGCGGTCGCGTGCGCGGTCGATGCCCTGGAGCGCGATCAGATCCGCCGTATCCTGCTGGTTCGTCCAGCGGTCGAGGCGGGTGAACGCCTGGGCTTTCTGCCCGGCGACCTCGCGCAGAAGATCGACCCCTACCTGCGCCCGCTGTACGACGCGCTGTACGAGATGCTGGGGTTCGAACGCGTGCACAAGCTGATCGAGCGCAACGTGATCGAGGTCGCACCGCTGGCGTATATGCGTGGGCGGACGCTCAACGAGGCCTTCATCATCCTCGACGAGGCGCAGAACACCACCACCGAGCAGATGAAGATGTTCCTGACGCGCCTCGGCTTCGGTTCGACTGCGGTGATCACCGGCGACATCACCCAGATCGATCTGCCGCGCGGCCAGAAATCCGGCCTGCGCGAGGCCACCGAGATCCTGCGCGAGGTCGACGGTATCAGCTTCACGTTCTTCAACGCCCGCGACGTGGTGCGGCATTCGCTGGTGCAGAAGGTGGTGCAGGCCTACGAGCGGTTCGATCATGAATCGGGGGGTGACAAGCGTGCTGGACGTTGAGGTGCAGCTGCAGACCGCCACCGACGATATCCCGCCGCAGGCACAGCTGGTCGCGTGGGCCAGGGCCGCCTGGGCGGCCCCCGGCAAGGATGCCGGGGTGGTGTTGCGGGTGACCGACGAAGCCGAAAGTCGGCAGCTCAACCGCGACTACCGTGGCATCGACAAGCCAACCAACGTGCTGTCGTTCCCATTCGAGCCGATCCCGCAGATCGAGCTGCAGCACATCGGCGACCTGGTGATCTGTGCCCCGGTGGTGGCGCGCGAGGCGCATGAGCAGGGCAAGGCGGTACCCGCGCATTGGGCGCACATGGTAGTCCATGGCATGCTGCACCTGCAGGGTTATGATCACGAAACCGAAGGGCAGGCCGCTGTGATGGAGACACTGGAGACCGACATCCTGACCGGGCTGGATTTCCCTGCCCCCTATGCTGACGATGAAGAGACATGAGCGAAGACCGATCTAGCAGTGGTTCACTCGCCGCGCGCTGGCTGGAACGCCTGTTCCCCGTGGTGGGTGAACCCAGAGACCGCAAGGACCTGATCGCCTTGCTCAAGCAGGCCAAGGACCGCGCAATTTTCGACACCGAGGCGCTGGCGATGATGGAGGGCGTGTTGCAGGTCTCGGACCTGCAGGTGCGCGACATCATGATCCCGCGTGCGCAGATGGTGGTCGTTGGCCGGGACCACGAACTCGGCCAGGTGCTGCCGGTGGTGACGGAGTCCGCGCATTCGCGTTTCCCGGTGATCGACGATGACCGCGCCGAAGTGGTCGGTATCATGCTGGCCAAGGACCTGCTGCAGTACTGTGGCGACAATGCGCCGCGCTTCAAGATGCGGGACATCGTCCGCTCCGCGGTCTTCGTCCCCGAAAGCAAGCGCCTGAACGTACTGCTGCGTGAGTTCCGCGCCAGCCGCAACCATATGGCCATTGTCATCGACGAGTACGGCAACGCGGCCGGCCTGGTGACGATCGAGGACGTGCTGGAGCAGATCGTCGGCGAGATCGAGGATGAGTACGACTTCGACGAGGGGGCGTTCATCCTCAAACGCGGCCCCAACAACTACACCATCAAGGCCCACACGACGATCGAGGAATTCAATGAATACTTCGACGTGGCGTTCGACGACAGTGATTTCGACACCATCGGTGGCCTGATGGTCAGCGCCCTCGGGCACCTGCCGGGGCGTGGCGAGTCGGTGGTCGTCGACGGCTTTCGATTCACCGTGGTGCGTGCCGACAGCCGCAAGGTGCGGCTGCTGCAGGTCGAACAGGTCGCGGACCCCGCCTCGTCACCTACCGAGCAGGCCGTACCTCCCAGTTCGCCGGTGTGAACTTGATACAGGGACCGGCACACTGGCCGGCCGCGGCACAGCTGCTGCTGGCCTTTGTCGCCGGCGCCCTCTGCGTTCTTGCTTTTGCCCCTTTCGGGTTCGGGCTGCTCGCGCTGCCGGGGCTGGCGCTGCTGTTCCACCTGTGGCGCCATCCGGCACGCCGCGGCCTCAACACCTGGACAGGATACGCCTTCGGCCTCGGCCTGATGGGTTTCGGGGTGTTCTGGATCCGCATCAGCATCGCCCAGTTCGGCGGCGTGCCGCTGGCGCTGGCACTGGCGATCACGGTGCTGTTCGTGCTGGCGATGGCGGTATTCTTCGCGCTGGCCGGCTGGTTGGGGGAGCGCCTGCGTCCACGCGCAGGCACGATGTGGCCGTTCCTGGTCCTGCCGGCGTCGTGGGTCCTGGTCGAGTGGCTGCGCGGCTGGTTGTTCAGCGGCTTTCCCTGGCTTTCGTTCGGCTACAGCCAGATCGACCTGCCGCTGGCCGGCTACGGCCCGGTGCTCGGGGTCTATGGTATCGGCCTGTTGGTGGCGGTCTCGGCCGGTATCCTCAGCCAGTCACCGCGGCCGCTGCCGGTGGCGATCTTGCTGGCGATCTGGGCCGCCGGGGCCGGCCTGCAGCAGGTCGAGTGGACGCGGCCCGCGGCAGCGCCAATCCGGGTCAGCCTGCTGCAGGGGAATATCCCACAGGACCAGAAATGGCGGCGCTCGATGCGCGGTCCATCACTTCAGCTGTATCTGGATATGACCGCCTCGGTGCCCGACAGCCGGCTCGTTATCTGGCCCGAGACCGCAGTCCCCGCGTTTGCGGCCGAGGTCGAAACCAGCCTGCTGGCACCCCTGGATGCGCTGCTGCGGGAGCAGGGCCGGGACGTGCTGTTGGGTATCGTCGACGGCAGCGAATCCGGTGACTACTACAACGCGATGCTGAGCCTGGGCGCCAGTGGCCGCGACCACTATTACAAACGCCACCTGGTGCCGTTTGGTGAATACCTGCCGTTCGATGCCTGGACGCGGCCGCTGCTGGATTTTCTGCAGATCCCGATGTCCGATTTCTCGCCCGGCGGTGACGGCAGGCCGCTGCTGACGCTGGCCGGACAGCCGGTCGGGGTCGACATCTGTTACGAGGATGCATACGGCGCAGAGGTCGCACGTGCGCTGCCGGAGGCGACCCTGCTGGTCAATGCCAGCAACGATGCCTGGTTCGGCGATTCGCTCGCACCGCACCAGCACCTGGAGATCGCACGAATGCGCGCGCTGGAGACCGGCCGCTACCTGCTGCGCGCCACCAACACCGGCGTATCGGCGATCATCGATGCACAAGGCCGGCTGCGTGGCCTGTCGCCCCAGTTCGAGCGGGCGATCCTCAGCGACGACGTGGTGCCATTGCGCGGGACCACGCCGTTCGTGCTTTGGGGCAATGCTGCTGTGGTGGTTCTGGCCGGCCTGATGCTGCTGCCGGCACTGCGCCGTCAGCGTGCCGGCGCCTGAGCCTGCCCCCTGCCCAGCAGTTCATCGATGCGCTGCTGTTCGAGGTTTCGTTGCTCGACATCGTGTTTGGCAGCCTCGGCCTGTTGCAGCGCTTCGAGGTAGACGTTGGAGACCGGCTCCGTGGTGCGCGGCGGTGCCGGTGGGCTGTCACAGCCCGCCAGCAACAAGGCGGCAGAAAGGGCCAGTGTCAGGCTGGGCAGCACCGAAGGCATTCGATACAGTGGATTCATGTTGCTGAGCTTAGACTGTCGTGGCGATTTCGCTGTGCTGCAGTTAACGTTCGCCGCATCCACGCATCAATCAACCCTATCAGGAGTTTTCTTGCGATGAGTCGGGAAATCATCAGAACAGACCAGGCGCCGCAGGCGATCGGAACCTATTCGCAGGCGGTCAAAGTCGGCACGACCGTGTACCTGTCAGGACAGATTGCACTGGACCCGCAGACCATGAGCATGATCGAGGGTGACACAGAGGCGGAGATCCGCCGTGTGTTCGACAACCTGCAGGCGGTGGCGCGTGCGGCCGGCGGCAGCCTCGGCGATATGGTGAAGCTGAATGTGTTTCTCGTCGACCTCGCCAATTTCGCGCTGGTGAACCAGATCATGGCGGAATACTTCGACCAGCCCTATCCGGCGAGGGCAGCCCTGGGTGTGGCGTCGCTGCCGCGCAATGCCAGTGTCGAGATGGATGGTGTCCTCGAACTCGAACGCTGATCGGCCGGTGTGGCGGCTGCCATCCGGGCTCGGCTGGTGGCTGTTGGCCGGGCTGATATTGGCTCTGTCCTGGTATGTTGGCACTGTCCAGCGCGATTCGCTGTTGGCACAGCTTGAGGTGGATGGCCGCCAACAGCTGGACCTTTACGTCTCGCACCTCGCCGGCCAGCTGGACGAATATGACTTTTTGCCGGCGTTGCTGGCTGACGACGATCGGCTGCATGCGTTGCTGGAATCGCCGCAGGACGCCGCCCTGCAGGACCAGGCGAACCGCTTCCTGGAACACGTCAACGCGATAGCCGGTTCCCTCGATGTCTATCTGATGGATGCCCATGGGGTGACGCTGGCCGCCAGCAACTGGCAGCAGGCGCTGACCTTCGTCGGCCGCAATTTCGGATTCCGGCCGTATTTCATCGAGGCGATGCAGGGCAGGGCAGGCCGCTACTACGCACTCGGTACGACCTCCGGGCGGCGGGGCTATTACTTTTCCTATCCGGTCGGCGGTGATTCGTCGCCGCTTGGCGTGGTCGTCGTGAAGATCGAAATCGATACGCTGGAAAACGCGTGGCGAAGCCAGGATTCGGAGCTGGTGGTAACCGACCCGGACGGCGTGATCTTCATCTCGACCCGGCCGCAATGGCGTTACCGGGCCCTGCAACCGCTGCGCGCCGAGGTGGTCGAGCGTATCCGTGCTTCGCGGCGTTATCCGGATGCCGAGCTGACTGCGGTGTTCGGCCTGCAGGGAAAGGCGCTGGCTTCGGGTGCGCAAATCCTCCTGGGTGCGGGATCGGATGATGCCGGTTACAT
Organism: Chromatiaceae bacterium; assembly: GCA_024235315.1. GTDB lineage: Bacteria > Pseudomonadota > Gammaproteobacteria > Chromatiales > Chromatiaceae > Thiosocius. Next base: position 100,378 of record JACKMP010000009.1, read on the forward strand.
CAGCCTGGCGACCGACATGCCGGAGGCCGGCTGGCGGGTGCAGCTGCTGATGTCGCAAAAGGTGGTGAATCCGCAGATATGGCAGTCGCGCCTGTTTGCGATGAGCCTGATGCTGCTGCTGGCGATCGCCGGCTGGCTGTTTGCACAACGCAGCCGGCGCCGGCACGAGCGCGAACTCGAAAAGCGCCAGGCGATGCAGGAGGCGCTGGACGAACTCGAAGGACGGGTCAGTCGGCGCACCCTCGACCTCACGGAGGCCAACCGTCTGCTGCGCCAGGAAATCGAGCGGCACGAACAGACCCGCGATGAATTGATCCAGGCGGCCAAGCTGGCGGCCCTTGGCCAGATGTCGGCAGGCATCAACCACGAACTGAACCAGCCGCTCGCGGCGATGCGCACCTATGCAGACAACGCCCGCACCTACCTGGCGCGCGAAAATCTCGAGCAGGCCGCATGGAATCTGCAGCAGATCAGTGAATTGACCGGGCGCATGGCGCAGATCAGCGGTCAGCTCAAGGTCTTTTCACGCAAGTCCAGCGGACAGCGCATGCGGGTCTCGTTGCGTGCCTGTCTGGACGGTGCCTTGCGCATCCTGCGCAGCCGCATCGAGCAGGCAGATGCTGAACTGGTGACCGACCTGCCGCCGCAGGACCTGTTCCTGCTGGCGGACATGGTGCAGCTGGAGCAGGTATTGGTGAATCTGATCGGTAACGCCTGCGACGTATTGGTGAATCAGCCGCACCGGCGTATCGAGGTCAGCGCGCGGTCACGCGGACCTGTCGTCGTGCTCCAGGTGCACGACTCCGGTCCCGGCATCCCGCAGCAGAACCTCGAAAAGGTGTTCGATCCATTCTTTACCACCACCGAGAACGGCCTGGGGCTCGGTCTGTCGATCTCCTATACGATCGCGCAGCGACTCGGGGGCTCGCTGACCGCGGGCAATGCGAGCTCAGGCGGTGCTGTGTTCAACCTGACGCTGGCCGCCTGGCCCGAGAGCGCGGCGGCCGGCGGGTGAGACCGGATCGGACGCGGCGCCTTACTGGGCGCCGATCTTCTGCATCAGGCCGAAGCTCTTCACGAACGGCCCCGCCATGCGCGGGTCTTTGATCATGGCCTTGAAGTCGCCCTTCTTGAATTTGAGCTTGCCCATGGCGAAGGCAGTGCCCATACCGGCCATGCCGAGGCCTTTTTCGACCCATTTCATCCAGTCGTCACGCGATGCGCGCATGTCCCAGTCCGGGTCTTCGTTCGCATAGTCGCCGGCGCGTACGCATTCACCGTTTTCCACCACGAACACGCCACGCGGCTGGTCTTCGTCCTTGAACCCGCAGGTGATCACGGAGTTGAAGCCGATCTCGGCGAGCCGGTCGCGTACCTCGGGTTCGGCATTCCACGCGTCCTTGAGCTGGTTCATCCATTCGTCGGAAAACAACTGGGCCATGTCTTATCTCCTGTAGGGTGGGTTGACGCATTCTGGCGTGCCTGTAAGAACTAAACCAGTGGGACATGCCCGTCAACGGTGGGCTCATCGAGACGATTTGTCCCATGTCAATGGTGCGTGGGGATGCTTCACCGCCGCGGGCGCAGTAAGCTCGCGCCATGAACAACACTGTCTTGCCGCCTGTCATGCTGATCGACGACGAGGAGCATATCCGCGTCGCGGCATCACAGGCACTGGAACTGGCGGGTTACCGGGTGCACGCCTTCGAGCGTGCCGAAAAGGCGCTCGAGGTGCTGGGCACCGACTGGCCGGGTGCGGTGATCAGCGACATCCGAATGCCGGGGCTCAGCGGTATGCAGTTCCTGCAGCGTGCGCGCGAGATCGACCCCGACCTGCCTGTCATCCTGATCACCGGGCACGGCGACGTCAGTATGGCGGTCGAGGCGATGCGTGCCGGTGCCTACGACTTCATCGAGAAGCCGTTTGCGGTCGAGGACCTGGTCGACACCGTGGGCCGCGCACTCGACAAGCGCGCACTGACGATGGAAAACCGGCGCCTGAAGAACGAACTCGCGGTACAGAGCAAGCCCGGGCCCCGGATCATCGGCGACACGCCGGCGATGCAGCGCCTGCGCCTGACGATCGGCCAGATCGCCGATTCCGGCGCCGACGTGCTGGTCAACGGCGAGACAGGTACCGGCAAGGAGCTGGTGGCGCGTGCGCTGCACGAGAACAGCCGCCGGCGTGAGCACAATTTTGTCGCCGTGAACTGCGGCGCAGTGCCCGACACCCTGATCGAGAGCGAGCTGTTCGGTCACGAGGCGGGTGCGTTCACCGATGCGCGATCGCGTCGCATCGGCAAGTTCGAACACGCCAATGGCGGCACCCTGTTTCTCGACGAGATCGAGAGCATGCCGGCACAGGTGCAGGTGCATCTGCTGCGCGTGCTGCAGGAGCGGGTGATCGAGCGCCTGGGCTCGAACGAGCTGATACCGCTCGACCTGTGCGTGGTCGCCGCGACCAAGGTCGACCTGCGCGAGGCCGCCAGTCGCGGCGAGTTCCGCGAAGACCTCTACTACCGCCTGAGCGTGGTGATGATCGACATCCCACCCCTGCGTGAGCGCCGCGAGGACATCGCGTTGCTGTTCCAGCATTTTGTGCTGGTGGCTGGCGCGCGTTATCAGCGCGAGCCGCCGCCGCCGCGGCCGGACCAGCTGCGTCGCCTGATGATGGCCGACTGGCCGGGCAATGTCCGTGAGCTGCGCAATGCGGCCGAGCGCTACGTGTTGCTCGGCGAGTCCTGTGGCTACGATATCGAGCGCATGGTGGACGGCAATACCGACCGCCCGGCGATGACGTTGCCCGAACAGGTCGACTGCTTCGAGCGTGCGCTGATCGAGCAGCAGCTCAAGGCCAGCAACGGCAGCATCAAGAACACGATGGCGGCACTCGGCCTGCCGCGCAAGACACTGTACGACAAGATGAAAAAATACGGGCTCGAGCGTGACGACTACAAATAGTCCCGCGTCGTGGACTCTGCGACCGACCGGGGGCCGCGGGCCGATTCACTGCGCCAGGCGGCGCAGGATGATCGCGGTCAGCTCGCCCCGGCCAATCGGGGCGTAGCGAGCGGATCCGGCGCGCTGCTTCGTCGCCGCTGGGGCCAGGTATATGGATATCCACCAGTACCGAATTGAACGCCGGCGCGCCGTCCCTGGCCGATGACGCGACAGTCCGGCGTCAACCTGCCGCCGTTGTGCTCAGACCGCCTCTTTCCATTCGACCCCGGTGTCGACGCAGTGGTGGGATGGCGGTGCCGGTTGCGGGGTTTTCATCGTCACCAGTTCCTCGGCGCTGATCGGGTGGATCGCGATGGTGTTGTCGAAGTCCGCCTTGGTTGCCCCCATCTGCACCGCAACGGCGAAGCCCTGCATCATCTCCTCGACGTTGTCGCCGATCAGGTGAATACCGACGATACGTTCGTCGTCGCCGCTGCAGACCAGTTTCATCGCGGTGGTGACGCCATGTGCTGACAGCGCATGGCGCATCGGCGTGAAGTCGGTCTGGTATACCGTGACCTTGTGCTGCCGCTCGCGCGCCTGGCGTTCGGTCAGGCCGACCGTGGCGACCGGCGGGTGGGAAAACACCGCGCTGGGGATGTTGCGGTAGTCGACCCTGCTGTCCGCCTGTCCTCCAAACAAACGTGCGGCCAGGCGTCGACCAGCGGCGATTGCGACCGGTGTCAGTGCGGCACGCCCTGTGATGTCGCCGATGGCGTAGATGCCGGGCACGTTGGTGTTCTGGTACCCGTCGGTCGGCACGATACCGTTTGCGCGGACCTCGACGCCGGCCCTTTCCAGTGCCAGCCCGCGGGTGTTCGGTGCGCGACCGACCGCCCAGATCACGCTGTCGAAGCCATCCAGGCGCTCGCCGTTGTTGGCATCCACAGCGATACCGGCGCCGGTTTTTGCCAGGCCGGCCACCTGGAAGCCCATATGCAGCGCGATACCCTGTTTGTGCATCTCGTCCATCAGCACATCGCTGATCATGCCGTCGAAGGCCTCCAGCACACGCGCCTCGAGGGCCACCAGGCTGACCTCGGAGCCGAGGGCGCGCAGCACCCCGGCCAGTTCGACGCCGATGTAGCCGGCGCCGATGATTGCGACCCTGCGCGGCTGTTCGGCCAGTGCGAAAAAGCCATCCGAGGTAATGCCCAGGTCGGCGCCCGGCACGCGCGGCACGATCGGGTGACCGCCAGTGGCGATCACGATGTGCCCGGCGCTGTAGTGCTGACCGTCGACCTCGACCGTGCGCGCATCCACGAAACGTGCGCTGCCGTCGATCCGGGTGATGCCGCTGTCGGCCACGTAACCGTCCCAATACCGGTTGATGTTGGTGATGTAGTCGTTGCGGCCGCTGACCAGCTTCTGCCAGTCGGTGACCCCGCGCTGCGCCGGGATTCCGAAGTCGCTCGCGGCATCGACGGCATGCGCCAGGTTGGCCGCATACCACATCACCTTCTTCGGCACACAGCCGGTGTTTACGCAGGTTCCGCCCATCTTTGCTGGCTCGATCACCGCGACGCGCCTGCCATACTGTGCCGCCTTCTCGGCCACGGCCAGGCCGCCACTGCCGCCACCGATGGCGATCAGGTCGAAATGTGTGTTCATGGTCTTGCTCCCGAATCTGATTGCTCGTCCCCTCACCCCGGCCCTCTCCCCCGGCCGGGGGAGAGGGAGCTATTCCCTCTCCTCGCAGGAGAGGGTCAGGGTGAGGTGATCCAACCGGCCCTCAGGCCGCGGCCTTCTCACGCTCGCCGAGGAATTCCTCGAGCCTGTCCGATCCGCCGATGTGCTCACCGTTGATGAACACCTGTGGCACCATCGAGGCCCCGGCCACCGCGCGCAGCGTCACTTCGCTGTAGTCACGGTTGAGCACGAGTTCGTCGAACTGGATGCCGGCGTCATGCAGCAGGCCCTTGGCGCGCACGCAGAACGGGCAGCCCTCGCGGGTGAACACGGTCACGTCGAGCGGTTTGCTGGCGTTCGGGGCGATGTAGGCCAGCATGGTGTCGGCATCGGACACCTCGAACGGGTCGCCCGGTACGTCCGGCTCGATGAACATCTTCTCGATCAGACCGTCTTTGACCAGCATCGAGTAGCGCCAGGAGCGCTCGCCGAAGCCGAGGTCCTGCTTGGGCACCAGCATGCCCATGCCGCGGCTGAAATCGCCGTTGCCGTCGGGCAGGAAGGTGATGTTCGAGGCCTTCTGCTCGGCACGCCATTCGTTCATCACGAACGCGTCGTTGACCGATACGCAGATGATCTCGTCGACGCCGTGACGCTTCAGTTCCGGGGCGAGCTGGTTGTAACGCGGCACATGGGTGGAAGAGCAGGTCGGGGTGAAGGCGCCGGGCAGCGCGAACACCACGACGGTCTTGCCCTTGAAGACCTGGTCGCTGGTCACGTCGACCCATTCGTGGTCGCGACGGGTACGGAAAACGACATTGGGGACGCTCTGGCCTTCGCTGTTGTGCAGTTTCATGTTGTTGACTCCTGGTCGAAAGTTGCTGTCAGTGGGTGCAGTATCTGCAATGCAAGACGATTGGTAAAATTGTTTGTAACTACACGCATGATAGTGACAGGCTATGTATGTGGCCGCGTTCGGCGGCCTTGGCCGGCGTCTTCACACGACCCGGAAACACCGCATCGGTGGAGCCACGGGAACCGGTCACCAACTGGCGCTGTCTTTCTTGCGGGCGCGGTTTACCGGTAGACTGCACAATCACTTCTCTGAACATGGATTGCACGATGCGAAAAATTCTCCCCACTTTCCTCCTGACTCTGGTCGGCGTATTCGCTGCCAACGGCGTCATCGCCGAGGACGCGAAGATTCCGACCTATGGCGACTGGGGGTACAAGTGTGAAAAGGCGCCGGAGGGCGACGAGGAACTGTGTTACGTGTTCCAGAACGTCACCAAGAAGGACAGCGGTCAGCTGGTGCTCGGCGCGCGCATCGCCTATCGCCCGGGCCAGGGTGACCCACTGATCGTCGTGACCGTGCCGCTGGGTTCGCTGCTGCCGCCGGGCGCGGCGCTGATGATGGACGGCGTCGAGCCGATCAAGCTGACATTCTTCCTGTGCGCTGCTGAGGGTTGCACGACCGTCGCCACGCCACTGAACCCGGACATGATTGCGGCGATGAAGAAGGGCGAGCAGGCAGTGGTGCGCGTGGCTGCACCGAACAAGCAGGTTGTTGGCCTGCCGCTTTCGCTCAACGGCCTCACCAAGGCACTCGACGCACTGAAGAAGTGATCGCCGGCGTTCGCGGCCGGCCGCAGGGAATGGGTCAGTCGCGCACTGTCACGATCAGTCGACGCTCGTGCGGACGGCTGCGGTGTTCATAGAGGTATACCCCCTGCCAGGTGCCGAGGGCACAACGGCCCTGGCTCACCGGCAGGGTCGTCTCCACCGTGGTCAGGATCGATCGCACATGCGCCGGCATGTCGTCAGCGCCTTCGCTGGTGTGATGGTATAGCGGGTCACCGTCCGGTATCAGCCTGGCCAGGAAGCGCTCGAGATCGCCGCGTACACTCGGATCGGCGTTCTCGCAGATGATCAGCGAGGCGCTGGTGTGTTGCAGGAACAGATGACAAAGGCCGGTCTGTACACCGGAGTCGCGGACGCTTTTCTGTATCTCGTCTGTAATGTCATAGGTGCCGCGCCCCCCGGTGCGTTGGCGTATGGTTTTCTGATAGGTCATTTTTCCATCCGGTGTCTTCGATGAGTCTCACGTGATGTGCCGCGGAGCCCTGCACAGGATGCGGGTCCTGACGGCGATGCTGGCGCTGTCGGCGCTGCTCTCCGGTTGTACCAGCTACAGCTCAATTATCAACAAGCCACGCGCCTTGCACCCAGCGACACCGGCGTACTCGATCGATCATGCGGTCAGTGCGTCGCGTTCTGGCGAGCTGACGCTGGTGCTGGCGTTTTCCGGCGGCGGCACCCGCGCGGCGGCACTGGCCTACGGCGTGCTGGAGGAACTGAGGGACACCCGCGTTGTGATCGACGGCCGCCCGCGTCGTCTCCTCGATGAGGTGGACCTGATCAGCTCGGTCTCCGGGGGCAGTTTCACGGCGGCGTATTTCGGGCTGAACGGCGAGGCGCTGTTCAGTGATTTCGAGGAGGCGTTCCTGCGCCGCGATGTCGCCAGCGAACTCGTGCACGGCCTGTTCAGCCCGGCGTGGTGGTTCTCCAGCCGTGGTCGCACCGAGATGGCCGTCGATTTCTACGAGGACAGCGTCTTCAAGGGCGCCACCTTTGCCGACCTGCAGCAGGGCGCCGGGCCGCTGATCGTGATCAATGCCTCGGATCTGGGTGGTGGTGTGCGGTTCTCCTTTCTTCAGGAATACTTCGACCTGTTGTGCTCCGATCTGGCGAGCTTCCCGGTGGCGCGTGCCGTTACCGCCTCGTCGGCCGTGCCGATGCTGTTTACGCCGGTTGCGCTGGAGAACCACGCCGGCTGTGAAAGGGCAGGGCGCGGCTGGGTGCAGGATGCACAGCAGCACCTGACCGGGTCTCCACAGCTGGCACAGGTGCTGGATGGGCTGCAGAGCTATGCGGACAAAGAAAACCGCCGCTTCATTCACCTGGTCGATGGCGGGATCACCGACAACCTCGGTCTGCGTGCGATCTACGACATCATCGAGGTGGCCGGCGGGCCGCGGCGCCTGCTGCGCAGCGTCGGTGCCAAGCCGGCGTCGCGGCTCGCGATCGTCTCGGTCAATGCGTCGACCAGGGTCGGCTCCGACATGGAGGCGAGTGCCCGCGCCCCGACCTTGGAGCAGACGGCCAACGCCGTCACCGATATCCAGCTGCATCGCTACAACGCGTCCACGGTGGAGCTGCTGCAGGCCAGCATCCAGCGCTGGGCGCAGGAACTGTCCACGCCGGCTGCGCCGGTCGCGTCGTATTTCGTACAGGTCGACTTCGAGGCGATCGCCGAGCCCGAGCGGCAGGTGTATTTCAACCGCATCCCGACCAGCCTCGCGCTGAGTGGCGAGCAGGTCGATCAGCTGATTGCGGCTGGACGCGAGCTGCTGCGCGACAACGTCGAGTTTCGGCGATTCGTGAAGGATCTGGGCGGCGAAGTGCATTGATCGGATGGTCGGTCTCCGTGCTTGTTGCACTGTCCGACCTTACGTATGCTGCCGCGGTGTCCACCCCGTCCACGAGTCTCGCTGACACCCCCGTCACCGCGCTGAAGGGCGTCGGCCCGAAGAGTGCCGAGCGCCTGCACAAGCTCGGTATCCACAGTGTCCAGGACCTGCTGTTTCATCTGCCAATCCGCTACCAGGACCGTACCCGTATCGTTCCGATCGGCAGTCTTCGCGCTGGCGATCAAGCGGTGATCCAGGGCGAGGTGGAGCTGGCCGACATCCGGTTCGGCCGCCGCCGCTCGCTGCTGGTGCGGCTGGCCGACGGCACCGGCAGCATCACGCTGCGGTTCTTCCATTTCAGTGCTGCGCAGAAGGCCAACATGCTGCGCGGCAGCCGGCTGCGCTGTTTTGGCGAGGTGCGCAATGGGCCCAACAGCTACGAGCTGGTGCATCCCGAGGTGCAGCGGGTCGACGAGGGTGAACCGGCCGGTGTCGAGCAGGCGCTGACGCCGATCTACCCGACCACCGAGGGGATGCACCAGTTGACTTGGCGCGATCTCACCGGGCGTGCGCTCGACCTGCTTGGAGGGGGCGGACTGCAGGAGCTGTTGCCGGGCGAAGTGTTGAGGGAATATGCGATGCCGGCACTGGCGGACGCGGTGCGCCTGCTGCATCGTCCGCCCCCCGACCAGTCACAGCGCCTGTTGTCTGACAATGGCCACCCGGCGCAGCGCCGGCTGGCGCTGGAGGAGTTGCTCGCCCATCAGCTCAGCCTGCGTGTGTTGCGCCAGCGACAGCGCCGGCGCGCTGCGCCTGTGCTTGATGGTGACGGTGAACTCCAGCAGCGCCTTCTGGACAGCCTGCCGTTTCGGCTGACCGGTGCCCAGCGGCGGGTGCTGGCGCAGATACGTGAAGACCTGGCGCAACCGCATCCGGCGCTGCGCCTGGTGCAGGGTGACGTCGGCTCCGGAAAGACCGTGGTCGCGGCCATGGCGGCCCTTTGCTGCGTGGAGGCAGGCTGCCAGGTGGCGCTGATGGCGCCCACCGAGCTGTTGGCGGAACAGCACCTGCGCAACTTCGCCGCCTGGCTCGAACCACTGGGCGTCGCCATCGGCTGGATGAGCGGACGGCACAAGGGGCGTCGTCGTGCCGCCACCCTGGGGGCATTGGGCAACGGTGAGATGAAGGTCGTCATCGGTACCCATGCGCTGTTTCAGGACGACGTGCTTTTCGACCGTCTCGGGCTGGTGATCGTCGACGAACAGCACCGCTTCGGTGTGCATCAGCGACTCGCGCTGCGTGAAAAAGGTGCGGCCGGTCAGGTGCCCCACCAACTGGTGATGACCGCGACGCCGATCCCACGCACCCTGGCGATGACCGCGTATGCCGATCTCGATCTGTCTGTGATCGACGAGCTGCCGCCGGGTCGCACCCCTGTGACCACGGTGGTCATCACCGACAGTCGACGCGAGCAGGTGGTCGAGCGGGTCGCCCGTGCCTGTACCGAGGGCCGTCAGGCGTACTGGGTCTGCACCCTGATCGAGGAGTCCGAGGCGCTGCAGTGCGAGGCCGCCGAGGTCACCGCTGCGGCACTGACCGAGGCGCTCGAGGGTCTGCGGATCGGCCTGGTGCACGGGAGGTTGAAGGGGCCCGAGAAAGAGGCGGTGATGGCTGCATTCAAGGCCGGTGAGATCGACCTGCTGGTGGCGACCACGGTGATCGAGGTCGGCGTGGATGTGCCGAACGCCAGCCTGATGGTGATCGAGAACGCCGAACGCCTGGGTCTATCGCAGTTGCACCAGCTGCGCGGCCGGGTCGGACGCGGTGCGCAGCAGAGTCATTGTGTGCTGATGTATCACCCGCCGCTGGGTGGTGTCGCGCAGGAACGTCTCGCGGTGATGCGGCAGACCAACGACGGGTTCGAGATCGCACGCCGCGATCTCGAGATCCGCGGTCCCGGCGAGGTGCTGGGTACGCGTCAGACCGGCGAGATGCAGTTTCGGATCGCCGACCTGCTGCGCGACCAGGACATGGTGCCCGGGGTGCAGGCGCTGGCCGACCGGTTGCTGGCGCATCACTCCGAGTCTGTAGCGCCGCTGATCCATCGCTGGATCGGGTTGAATGTGCAGTATGCGGATGTATGAGGGACGTGCTTCGCGGGTTGGTTTTGATGCGCGCGGCGGCGCGGATCTT
>JACKMP010000010.1 GCA_024235315.1 Chromatiaceae bacterium
CTTCCTCAAGGGCCTAAAGGGAGTCTCCGATCCGGAACAGAAGCGTAAGATCATCGGCAACCTGTTCATCGACATTTTCGAAGAGGAGGCGGCCAGTCTGGAGGACGTCGCGTTCCTGGCGCAGGGAACCATCTATCCGGATGTGATCGAGTCGGCGGGCGCTGCCTCGGGAAAGGCGCATGTGATCAAGTCGCATCACAATGTCGGCGGCCTGCCGGACTACATGAAGCTGCAACTGGTCGAGCCGCTGCGTGAGTTGTTCAAGGATGAGGTACGCCGTGTCGGCATGGAACTCGGTCTTCCCTACGAGATGATCTATCGCCATCCATTCCCCGGACCGGGGCTGGGTGTGCGCATCCTCGGTGAAGTGAAGAAAGAGTACGCCGACATCCTGCGCCTTGCAGACGCGATCTATATTGAAGAACTGCGCCGGGCCAATCTGTACGACGAGGTCAGCCAGGCATTCGCCGTGTTCCTTCCGGTCAAGTCGGTCGGCGTGGTCGGTGATGCACGTCGCTACGAATATGTCGTCACCCTGCGTGCGGTAAAGACGATCGATTTCATGACTGCGAGTTTTTCACACCTGCCGTACGAGTTCCTGGAAAGGGTGTCCAGCCGCATCATCAACGAGGTGGCCGGCGTTTCCCGTGTCGCCTACGACATCTCGAGCAAGCCGCCGGCGACCATCGAGTGGGAATAACCACCCGGTGACGACGTCTTCAATGGATGAAGACTTCATGCGTCGTGCGCTGGCGCTGGCGCACGAGGCGCAGGTGCATGGCGAGGTACCGGTGGGTGCGCTCGTCGTCGCCGATGGTGCGATCATCGGCGAGGGCTGGAACCGTCCGATCGGCAGCAACGACCCGACCGCACATGCCGAGATCGTGGCGTTGCGTGCGGCGTCCATGGCAATCGGCAACTATCGACTGCCTGGGACCACCTTGTACGTGACGCTGGAACCTTGTCCGATGTGCGCAGGTGCAATTGTGCATGCGCGCGTGCAGCGGGTGGTCTACGCGGCGACCGACCCGCGTGCCGGCGCTGCGGGCAGCAGGTTCGATCTGCTTCCGTCCGATGAACGGTTCAATCACTACACCTGCTGTGAGGGCGGTGTGCTGGCAGAAGAGAGTTCCACAATGTTGAAGGACTTCTTCCGCCAGCGCCGCTGAATGTTTCTTTGCCTGGAGGCACCTTCATTGAAGATTGCGTTTTCGCTCGTCGCGCTGCTGCTGTCATCCGGTCTGTTGGCTGCGCCCGACTACCCACCGGTCACGGTCGACGTCGCGGTGACCAGGGTTTCCGATCATACCTACTACGCGCTGGGCGCCGCTGGCACGGCGACCGAGAACCAGGGATTCATCTCGAATGCCGGCTTCGTGATCACCGATGCCGGCGTGGTCGTGTTCGACAGCCTGGGTTCGCCGTCGCTGGCGTGGGCCCTGCGTCAGCGTATCCGTGAGTTGACCGACCAGCCGGTAGTCAAAGTGATTGTCAGTCACTACCACGCCGACCACGTGTACGGCCTGCAGGTGTTCCAGGATGAAGGCGCCGAGATCATCGCGCCGCGCGGCGCCTATGAATACCTCGCTTCCAACGCGGCAGCCGAACGTCTCAACGAACGGCGGTTCTCACTCGACCCCTGGGTCAACGACGACACGCGGTTGGTGCGGCCCGACCGGGTGATCGAAAAGGAATACCGCTTTTCCCTGGGCGGTATGGATTTTCAGCTCAACTACCTGGGCAGTGCGCACTCTGATGGTGACATGACGCTGTACGTCGTGCAGGACCGGGTGCTGTTTTCCGGCGATATCATATTCGAAGGGCGCGTGCCTTTTGTCGGTGATGCAGATACCAAACGCTGGCTGGAGACCCTGCAGGCGCTTGAAACCGGTGATCTGGTCGCGCTGGTTCCCGGCCACGGGCCGGCGGCGCGCAATCCGGTCGAGGCGGTCGCCGGGACCAGGGAATACCTGGCCTATCTGCGCGAGGTGATGGGTGCCGCGGTCGACGAGTTGCAGGATTTCGCCAGTGCCTATGATGCGGCCGACTGGAGTCGCTTCGAGCAGTTGCCGGCATTCGAAGCGGCTAACCGGCGCAATGCCTACCAGGTTTTCCTGTCGATGGAGGCCGAGGCGTTCCAGAAGTAGTGGACGAAACCGCCGGGCCGTGCGCCCGGCGTCACCCAGGCTTTGTTCAGCCCCTGTCCGCCAGAGGGACGTAGTCTGTCTGCAGGTTGCCCGTATAGATCTGGCGCGGTCTTGCGATCTTGCCGCCTTGCTCCTGGCTCTGCTCCCACCAGTGCGCGATCCAACCGGGCAGGCGGCCGATTGCAAACAGCACAGTGAACATATCCGCCGGGATGCCGATCGCGCGCATGATGATGCCGCTATAGAAGTCCACGTTCGGGTACAGCTTGCGGTCGACGAAATACGGGTCGCGCAACGCGATCTCTTCGAGGCGGCGTGCGATGTCGAGCAGTGGGTCCGGTTTTCCCAGGCGTTCGAGCAGCCGCTCGGTGACGGTGCGCAGCATCTGGGCGCGTGGGTCGAAGTTCTTGTACACGCGATGACCGAAGCCCATCAGGCGTACCTTGCTGCCCTTGCTCTTTGCCATGCTCACGTACTCGTCGGGCGTGATGTTGCCTTTATGGATCTGTTCGAGCATTTCGAGCACCGCGACATTTGCCCCTCCGTGCAGCGGCCCCCACAGGGCGCATACGCCGGCGGCGCATGAGGCGAACAGATTGGCCCGACTGGAGCCGACCATGCGAACCGTCGAGGTAGAGCAGTTCTGCTCATGGTCGGCGTGCAGGATCAGAACAAGATTGAGGGCGTCACGGACTGTTTCGTCGCAGACATACTGGTCGAATGGTTGCGAGAACATCATGTGCAGGAAGTTCGGCACATAACGCAGGCGTGGGTCGGGGTAGTTGTACGGTTTGCCAACCGAGTGGCGATAGGCGTACGCGGCAATCGTGCGGATCTTGCTGATCAGCCGTGCCGCCGCCATGCGGAACTGGTCTTCGTCATCGAGTTCGTGCAGGTCAGGGTGAAAGCACGACAGCGCATTGATCATCGCCGACAGGATCGCCATCGGTGGCGCGGTGCGCGGAAAGCCCTCGAAATGATGCTTCATCCCTTCGTCCAGATTGGCGAAACGGGTGAGGTCATCGGCAAAGCTGGTGTACTGGGCGGCGGTCGGCAGCTGCCCGAAGATCAGCAGCCAGGCGACCTCGACAAAGTTTGGCGAGGTCGCGAACTGCTCGATCGGGATGCCACGATAGCGCAGAATGCCGTTTTCACCGTCGATGAAGGTGATGTCACTCAGGCAGCTGCCGGTATTACCGTATCCCGGGTCGAGCGTGATATGGCCGGTGCGTTCGCGCAGGTCGCGGATATCGATCGCACGTTCACCCTCCACCCCGGTGATGATCGGCAGTTCATGGTTTACCCCGTCGAGGATCAGGGTGGCTTGGTCGGACATGGTCGGGCACTCATGCAAGCTAAACGGTTGAGCTACAGCTTATCGCCCTTTCAGCAGGTCGGTGCAATAGCCGGCGGAGGCAAGACCCAAAATCGCCGGCAGACCCGGTGTACTAGTCCGCATCCGCGGTCATCAGGCGCTGCAGTGTCTTGCGGTCGTTGGTGGTGGTGAACCAGACCAGCAGGTCATAGTAGTTGCGGATTCTGTCGACGTAGTCGACTGGCTCCTGTCCACGTGCAAAGCCGTGCTTGAGTGTCTTGTAGTAGGCCTTGTCTGCCAGCAGCGGCAGGCGCTGCTTGACCTCGAACCAGAGGTCGGGGCTGGCGCCGTCGCGCTCGGTGAGGATCCGTGCGTCTTCCAGATGGCCGAAGCCGATGTTGTAGCCGGCGAGGGTCAGCCACAGTCGGTTCGGCTCCTGGATGCGTTCCGGGATCTTCTTCTCCACCACGCGCAGATAGCGCGCGCCACCGGTGATGCTCTGCTGCGGGTCGCTGCGGTCGGTGATGCCCATCTGCTGCGCCGTCGATTGGGTCAACATCATGACGCCGCGAACGCCGGTCGGCGAAACCGCGTCGGCCCGCCAGTGCGATTCCTGGTAGCCGATCGCCGCGAGCAGGCGCCAATCGATGCCTGTCTGCTGGGCCGCCTGTTCGAAATAGGCGCGGAATTGCGGCAGGCGGTCGCGAACGTGGCGCCAGAACTCGCGTGTGTCGACGAAGTTGAGGCGGTCGGAATGGCCGAAATAGCGTGCGCGCAGGCGTTCCAGGCGGCCGTCCTGATGGACCAGATCCAGGAACGCGTTGGCGGCATCGAGCAGACTGTCGTCGCCGTTGCGGCTGAACGCCCAGCCCAATGGCTGCGACTCGGTGAGGTCGAACGCCACCGCAGTATGCTGGAAGACCCGCCGACTCAGCGTGGCGGTATGCGAGTCGGCCAGTGTCAGGCGAAAGTTGCCCAGGTCAACCTCGCTCAGCAGGCGTTCGGTACTGATGTCGTCATGTGTCTGCCAGGTCAGACCCGGACGCTGCGTGGCGCGCAATTCGGCCAGGTGCTCGTCATGACTGGAGCCGGCGACGACGTGGAGGTCGCCGGCGGCAATGTCGTCGAAGGATCGCGGACGCGCGCTGCCGCGGCGGTAGATGACCTGCTCGGTGACGAATTCATACGGTGTGGAAAAGCGCACCCTGAGCTCGCGAGCGGGTGTGATGGCGAGTCCGGCCGCGGCCATGTGCACCACGCCGCGTTCGGTGGCCTGCAGCAGGGCCTCGACCGTGCGTGGGAACAGCGGCCGCACCTCGACTCCCAGGTGCCGGGCGAATTCTCGTACGAGTGCGTATTCGAAGCCGTCCGGCCCGTCGGCACCCTGGTAGTAAGCGGCAGGACTCTGCCGGGTGGCGACCACCAGCACGCCGTTTTTCTGTACGTGCTGCAGGACCGACAGCGGCTCGTGCCGCAGCAGGAAAAACACCCCGGCCAAGCCGGTGAACAGCAGGCAGCCGGCAACCACGACAGCGACCCTGCGTTGCGTCGATGCAGACGCCTGCATCAATGAGTCCGCCTTACCGCCAGCGGCCGGCTGAGGCTATAGTTGTGGTTCACCTTGAGTCTCTGTACGGGTGCGGCTGGCCGCGTTCGCGAACCCCGGAAGATAGTCATTGCCGCGACAAAAATCCACCCGCAACGGACTGCCTGAACTGCCGGTACGCACGGCAGTCGCGGCGCTGCGGTCAGCGCTGTTGCGTGGGCATGCGGTACTGACCGCTGAGCCTGGTTCCGGCAAGACGACGCTGATCCCGCTGTTGCTGCTGGACGAGCAGTGGCTGACCGGGCGCAGCATTCTGATGCTCGAGCCCAGGCGGCCCGCTGCACGCATGGCGGCACGGCGCATGGCGCAGCTGCTCGGCGAAGAGGTCGGCGGCACGGTCGGCTACCAGGTGCGCTTCGAGCGAAAGATCTCGGAATCCACCCGGATCGAGGTCCTGACCGAGGGTCTGCTGTTGCGCCGTCTGCAGAATGACCCGGAACTGGGCGGCGTCGGCCTGCTGATCTTCGATGAATTTCATGAACGCAGTCTTGTCGGTGATTTGTCGCTGGCACTTGGCCTGGACGTTGCCGCCGGACTGCGTGAAGACCTGCGCCTGCTGGTGATGTCGGCAACACTGGATGCACAGCCGCTCGCAGACCTGCTGCAGGCGCCGGTGGTCACTGCCCTGGGCCGGCAACACCCTGTTGACGTGATCCACATGCCGCAGGACGCCGATCCACGTGACCCGACACCGGCCTGCCTGCGCGCATTGGGCCAGGCGCTCGAATGCAGCAATGGTGATGTCCTTGTGTTCCTGCCGGGGCGGCGCGAGATCGAGCGCATGCGCCAGGCAGTCGAGACGCAATCGGGTGCGGGGCTGGATGTTCTCACGCTGTTCGGCGATATGCCGGCTGCTGCGCAGGACATGGTACTCAGGGGGGGAGGCGGTGTGCGGCGCCGGGTGATCCTGGCGACCGACATTGCCGAGACGAGCCTGACCATCGAGGGGGTGCAGGCGGTGGTGGACAGCGGGCTGGCACGCCGACCGGTGTTCGATCCCAATACCGGGCTTACACGTCTGCAGACGCAATGGATCAGCAGGGCTTCGGCTCAGCAGCGCGCCGGGCGTGCCGGCCGGCTGGGACCAGGTCAATGCCTGCGCGTGTGGACCCCGGCGCGCCATGCGCGTCTGGCCGAATGGACGCCGCCGGAGATCACCGAGGCGGATCTCGCCGGCCTGGTCCTGGAGTTGGCCAACTGGGGTGTCACCGATCCCGGGCAACTGCGGTGGCTGGACCTGCCGCCGCCGGCCCACTGGCAGCAGGCGGTCGGCCTGCTGCGCCAGCTCGGCGCGCTCGATGCGGAGGCACGCATTACCAAGACCGGGCGTGGCATGGCGCGGTTTCCAGCACACCCGCGCCTGGCACATGTGTTGGTGTCGGCGGTCGGCAGGCAAGACCAGGCAGTGGCCGCTGAGGTGGTCGCGCTGCTGTCCGAGCGTGACCCCCTCGGTCGCACGCCGATGCAACAGCGCAGTGCCGATATCACCCTTCGCATCGATGCCCTGGCCGCGCTGGGTGGACATGCACAGTTGCCCTCCGGCTTCGATGCGACGGCGCTGCGCCGAATCGAGCAGGCGGCACGGCAGTTCCGCCAGCTGTGTCCAGCGGCTCCCGACGAAAACGGGCCGGTTCTGGATGCGGCGAGGTGCCTGGCGTTGGCGTACCCGGACCGGGTGGCGATGGCTGCCTCGACTGACGGTCGCCGCTACCTGATGCGCAACGGTCGTGCTGCGCTGCTCGATGAGACCGACCCGCTGCGTGGCAGTCCGTTCCTTGCGATTGCGGCGGTTGACGCGGGAATGCGTGAGGGTGTCGTCTGGCTGGCCGCAGCCTTGGATCTTGCACAGTTCGAGTCGCTGTTCGGTGCACAGATCATTGCGGGCCGCGAGGTGCGCTGGGATGAGCGCCAGGGTGACGTGGTTGCGCGATCCGTACGCCGGCTGGACGCCCTGGTGTTGAGCGACACGGCGGTGGCGTTGCATCCCGACGACCCGGTTGCGGCGTTGCTGTTCGCGCAGATCCGTGAACAGGGGCTGGCGGCGTTCTTCTCCGATTCAATCGACCTGAGGGCCCGCGTGCAGCTGCTGGCGCAGGTCGACAAGGCGGGAGGGTGGCCCGATTTCACCGAGCAGGGCATCCTGGCCAACCTCGAGACGTGGTTGCTGCCGTGGATGAAGCGCGGCGAAGGCGCGCGTCAGCTGCGTGCGCTGCGTCTCGACGAGGTGCTCCTCGGGGTGCTCGGCTGGGAACGCGCACAGCGCCTGGATCAACTGCTGCCGACACACTTCGACACCGCGGCGGGTACGCGAAGACGTATCGAGTACCGCGAAGACGCCCTGCCGCTGCTGGCGCTGCCGTTGCAGGAGATGCTTGGTTGCAGTGACGGTCCCGTGCTGGCCGGGGGCAGGGTCCGGGTGTTGCTGCACCTGTTGTCACCGGCCGGGCGGCCGTTGCAGGTCACATCGGATCTGGCGGCGTTCTGGGCGGGGGCCTATGCCGAGGTGAAAAAAGAGATGCGTGGTCGCTATCCGAAACACTTCTGGCCCGATGACCCGGCCGCTGCCAGGGCGACGCGTTTCACCAAACGCAGGATGTAAGCACTCAGGCGTCGAGGATGTTGCGCACCAGCTGACGCACCATCGCAGGTTCGAACGGTTTGTCACAGATCGCCGACACACCGCTCTGCTGCACCGCGGCCAGCCGGTTCTGGTTGGATTCGCTGGTGACCATCAGCACGGGCAGCGAGGACTGGGTCGACTCGGTGCGGATGTGGTCGATCAGCTCTTTGCCGTCCATGCGCGGCATGTTGTAGTCGGTGACGATGAAATCGTAGTAGTTCTGTTCAATCATCTCCAACCCGCGCAGGCCGTCTTCCGCATGATCGATGCGCCGGATGCCGAGAGAATGCAGGACCCGTGTGATGTGCTTACGCGACAAAGCGCTGTCATCCACCACCAGGACCTGCAGCGCATCGGCGTCCAGGTCGGCAATTTCGTGTACGCTGTCGTCGAGCATGTCGATGGTTGTTGCGAGCGCGGTGCGCAGCTCGGCGGCCGAAAACGGTTTCGGCAGTATGCCGACCACGCCTGCCTGGCGGATCGGGTCGAGATAGCGAAAGCGCGTCTCGCTTGAGATCAACATGAAAGGTGTGTCGGAGAAATCCGCTGATTCGCGAATCCGGTGTACCAGGTCCGTGCCTGTCATGTCGGGCAGGTAGAGTGAGCTGATCACCAGGTCGGGCGATTGTGCCGCCAGTCGCACCAGCGCGTCCGCACCGCTGCCGCATTCGATGGTAGCGTGAATTCCGTTTTCCTGCAGCGCACGGCAGATGATCCGCCGCTGCGTCGGCGAGGGCTCTACGACCAGGACTGCGAGTTCGGGCAGGCTGATATCCGCCATTGGCGTTCTCTGCGACAAAGGTATGCAGACATCTAGCGGCGGTTCGGTACGCGCCTTTAAATACCCTGTGGCCGGCGGACGCCCCGCTGCATTTCTGGCAGACTGGCCGGCCTGTATGATGTTGACGAAATTCGTTGGAGTGGATGTGTCGGACGAAAACCAAAAACTGTCGTTTCTGCAGGTGCTCGGCAGCGTCGTGTCGTCGTTCTTCGGGGTGCAGAAAAACGCGACCCGGGAGCGTGATTTCAAACGCGGACGGGCGCGCGATTTCATTTTCGTCGGCATTCTGCTGACCCTGGTTTTCATCCTTGCGGTGTGGGGTGTGGTGCAGCTCGTGATGAGCGTCGCCGTCAAAGGCTGAGTATGGCGGGCCCGACGATCAGCCGGCGTTCAGCCGCGTACGGATATCGGCCTTCGCCTGGTCGATGATGGAATCGCGGTCGAGACTGTCCAGTATTTCACGCACTGTCAGTTTCGGACCGGCGTCGCCCCAGGATTTGCCGTTCGCCAGATAGCGCTCGGCAGCACGTCCGACGACGTAGGTGCTGTAGTAGGCGACCGCACCCTGCGCACCGCCGGTTACCATTGCCGAAAGGCCGGCGGTGCCGAGCTTCAGTGCCGAGGCAGCCAGATGGACCGCCCAGACGGTACCCATCAGCAGCAACATCTGAGCACCGATGGTCTTGACCAGGCTTCCGGCCTCGTTGCGGCTCAGTGGAAGGCCGTACGCACGCGACAGGTGCACCACCATGCTCACATCGACCACGGCGGCGGCCACCAGGTCGGCGACCGGCACCGGGTTGAGTGCTACGGCGACACCCTTGGCCACACACCATGTGCGGATCACGCGATCGCCCAGGCTACGTCGCGCGCTGAGCACGCGTGCCGCGACCTGGTCGCTGAGGTTGCCGGCGAACATGGAAGCGTTCAGTGCCGCCAGCGTCTTTCCCTCCTGCTCCAGGACCTGCCAAAGACGGGCCTTCAGTTGGTCCACATCCGGCAGACCCTGGCGCTGCTGCTCGATCTCGTTGCCTTTTTCGTCGACCCGGATCACCCACTGCGGCGCCGGCTGGGCGGCGGTAAACACGATCCTGTCGGCACCCAGCGATGTGGCGAGGTGTGTCTGCAGGGCGTTGCGCAGTTGTTCACGCTCGGTGGTGCTGTAACGATCGATCTTGTTCAACACCAGCAGCAACGGACGGCCCTGTGTGGCCAGCGCGCGCAGCGCCGAGAGTTCGGCCCGGGTGAGGTCGCTGTCGACCACGAACAGGATCAGGTCGGCACGCCCGGCAACCTCCCTGGCCAGTTGCTCGCGTGCCTCGCCGTCCACCTCGTTGATCCCGGGGGTATCGATCAGGTAGACGTTGCCATCGTGAAACTCGCGCCACTGGCCACTCTGGACGGTCCGGGTCTCGCCGTGAAGCGGGCTGGTGCTGAAGCGCTGTTCACCCAACAGGGCGTTGACCAGCGCCGATTTGCCGACACTGACGCGGCCGAAAACCGCAATGTGGATATGCCCGTGTTCGAGTTTGTCCAGCATCGCCTGGACCTGCTGGTAGTCCTCGGCCAGCAGCGCGCGTACCTCCTGCGGCACGCGCTCATCGCTGAGCAGTTCGCGCAGGCTCTCGCGCGCCAGCGAGAGATGGGTGTCACCAGCCGATTCAGTCGCTGTGCCGGTCGCTGCCGATTTGCCTGACAACCACGCGGGCAAGGCCGCGCGCAGACGTGTCCAGATCTTCACCGAGTTTCTCCTCGAACAATTTGGCCGCCTGCCGCGGGTGCAGCTCGCCACGTGTCGCCAGCGTGACGTTCAGCGCGCGGCCGAGCGTACGGAATATGATGCCGTAGGCCACTGCGTGCAGTGCACCGCCTGCCAGCGTACCGACACCGGGGAAGGCCTTGAGCGCATTGCCGGCCACCGCCAGGAGCAGAGTGTGGGCACGCCCGGCGTGCTTTTGCACCAGGGTCAACAGCAGCTCGGTGTCTACCCTGCCGACCTTGGTGTCGTAGATTGCCGCGAGCTCGCGCACCAGCTGGGTGCCGAGATAGCCCTGAATCAGCAGGTCCGACCCCGGCGTGATTGCCGCCAATGCCCCGATCACGGCTTTGACGGCATAGCTGTCGATCAGTTCATCGGCCCGGGTCTGACGTGTTGCGGCAATTGCCTCATCGAGTTTCTCCGAAGCGAGGACAAAGGTTGCACTGTCGCTCAGCCGGTCCAGGATCTGCTGGTTGCCATCGATCATACGTTGCAGGGCGCTGCTGACCGCTTGCACCTGCGGTGCCACGGCGCGGCTCTCCAGCTGTTCGCTGCCGTCGGGCATGTGGCGCAAGACCTGGCGTGTGGTGGCCGCCGAGGCCTGTACGAACGCCGTATTCGGATGAGCATCGAGAAGCCCGGCGAGTCTTGCCGACAGCGCCGCGGTCTCGACGGCGTTGTAGCGGTCTGTCTTGTTCAGTACCAGGATCAACGGCTTTTGCAGCTTCAGCAGCTCCGTCAGTGCCTGGTGCTCAGAGCGATTGAGGTCGCCATCGGTGACATAGACCACGATATGGGCACGTCGTGCCTCGTCGGCGGCAAGCCGGTCCAGCGTGCCATCCGCCTCGGCGGTTCCCGGCATGTCTGTCAGCAGCAGGCTGTCACCGCCGGGACTCTGCCAGGTGTAGCGGGTCAGCTCTCGCGTGGTCCCGCCGCGCACGTCACTCGTGATCTCGGCCTGCGGCAGCAGTGCCTGTGCCAATGCCGATTTGCCGCTGGATATCTCGCCAAACAGCGCCACATGGATCTCTGCGTGTTCACGCCGTCGCTGCCGCTCGGCCAGCTCGCGGTGCACCGCGGTCGTGTCGGCGCCCAGCGCCTCCGCCTTGTTGATGGCCGCTGTCACCTGCTCGGCGGTGATCGGGGGCTGGTCGTGGCGCGCGTGCTGCGCCGCAGCACGCGGGCGCAGGAGCCGCCACAGCAACCAACCGACCAGCAGTCCGGCGACGCCGAGCAGGCCCCACCAGCCATAGCGCAGCCATGCGGGCGCCTCGGCCAGGCGCGCCTGGATATTCAGCGTGGCCTCGCTGATCGTCAGCACCAGCAGCAATGCCGCCAGGCTGAGGACCAGCACCGCCAGGGCGACGAGGACGCGCGCGCTATGTGGCAGGTTCATGTGATGTCCCCGCGATGAGGCGCGGCCCCATGGGACTTGGACGGATTCAGGCGGGTGTGTAGATGGACCTTGCGGGCGACGCGACTTTGCCCTGCCTTTTCAGGTAGGCGAGCGTTTGCGCCAGGTTGTTGGCAACGACGCCGCGACCTTCCAGCTCATCCTTGATTTCCCTGGTCGATATCTTCTTGGCCTTGGTCACGATCTCCAGCACATGGTCGGTGACATTGCCGCCCGCCGACCCACGTCGTTTTGCACGGCCGCCACGGCCACCGAGGCTGCGGATCTCGGCATCGATTTCAGCGAGCTCCCTGCGATGGCGCGCCAGCAGTTCGCGTCTGGTGGCCCGCAGGGCGTCGATGCGTGCGCGGGTGGCCTCTTTGGCCTCCGCCGCTTCCTGTTCCTCGCGTGCGCGTGCGAGCTCGTACAGTTCGTCGGAGGTCAGTTCCGACAGGTTCTTCTTTGCCATCAAGCCAACTCCAAATGGAAACGTGAGTGCCTCTTTTGACAGAGGTATATAGTAAAAGTGCCTAGCGTCGCAAAATATAACGACCACCGATTTATTTTGCAATGAGCGTGGTCATGGAACATATTGCGTTGCGGATACTATTTCATCTATCGGCAGTATCCGGAGAGACTGTCGGCATGCTCATGGCTGAAAACTCGTCTATCGACAGGGTGCTCTGCAGTCGTCGGTCCCAAGGTGATAGGGTGTCACTGTAGAATGATCGCTTGCTGAAGGTATTCAATAAATCATAGTGACTGACGATCTCCTTGAGCTGGTAATAGGCGGCAGGGAGCAGCAGGACCACGACAAATACGATACTGGCCGCGGTGTTGCCATGATGAAGTCGTACCAGGAACCAGGCCATGGCCCATGGAAGGAGTATTAGGCTCCAGGCCAATCCGACGATGAAGCCGGGTAGCGGCGAGGTAAAGAAATAGTCTGCGTACGGGATCATCAGATCGAGAACGAGCGCGGTTGTCAGCAACAGGCTGACGAAGCTCAGCGATGAGGGAAGATCCCAGCGGTGTGATGTGATTCTGTTGATTATCAGGAGCGAGACCACAAGGCCGAGTGCGACCATCATGATGATGGCCTGATCGCGCCAGAACGACTCCCAGGTCAATGTCAGCGGCGTCGATAGATAGTTGTCGAAGGCACTGATCAGCGTCAGCAAGGCAAACAGCAGCAATGCCCATCCCCAGTGTCCGAACATGCAGACGCTGCCGCCGTGGCAGCTGATCATGCGTGTCGGTGCCACAATGTGTGCCGGATCGAGAATGCGGATCCGCGTGCGACCGGCATCGAACACCAATGGCAGGTGGTCGACT
This sequence comes from Chromatiaceae bacterium, assembly GCA_024235315.1. Classification (GTDB taxonomy): domain Bacteria; phylum Pseudomonadota; class Gammaproteobacteria; order Chromatiales; family Chromatiaceae; genus Thiosocius. The sequence goes on from JACKMP010000010.1 coordinate 12,957, forward strand.
GTGACTGGATCCTCGATGCGTCTGCCGCCTATGCGGATACCATTTTCGTCGGCCAGTGACTTTAGCGTGTAACTGCCGTTGTCGTTGCGGTGCACGATGCAGTGATAAGGCGAAACCGATGGATCCGCAAGAATGATGTCGTTGTCGAGTGCCCTGCCGAGTCGGAGCGATGGCGTGTCTATCCTGTGATACTGGGCACCGTGCCGACTTTGAATCTCTACGATCAGGGAAGCCATTGCAGACCCTCGAGCATGCGTACGATCAGGCGACTCGCAGCGCTGAAATCCGTGCCCGACAGATCGAGGTTGAAAATAAACCCCTGACGGTCGTGTCCAACCATCGCTGCACTGAATAACAGGTCACTCAGACCGGGGTAGTTCTTGTAGCCACGCGCACAGACCGTGGTCTTGAATGTCTGTCCACTCAGGTCGACGAATTGCGTATCGCAGCGGAATCGTTCCACGTCGTCTTTGTCTGCCTTACTGCTGAACTGGCTGTTGTTGAGTGCCTGGTACAGGCGATAGAAGCGCAGCGGTTCGAGGTGGTCGGATTCGATCCACAGGTACTCGTAAAGTATCTTTCCGACTTCGAGCGTGTCGCTGAGGTAGATATCGTTTTCGTTCTTGCAGCTGATGCTGAAACGTCGGTAAAGGTGTTCGTCTTTCGGCTTCGGACTCGCGTCCCAGCAGCGGACCGTGGGTGAAATGGCGCCGGGCACGCGCATCCGACGCAGGTCGGTCGACGGCCAGGCGCCATCGATCATGCCTTGCAGGTATCGGATCTGGTACTCACGGATCTGCTGTGTGATCACCCGGCGGAAGTCTTCTGCCGGTACCACGTTTGCCACACTCAGTGACTGCAGGTAACGGGTCGGCACGATGAAGCTGATGTCATTGCGTGCTGTCGACACGTTGATTCCGACCACGGTCCCGCGTTCGTCGAACGTGGGGCCTCCACTCATCCCCGCATTCAGGCTGCCGGAGAACAGGATGCGGCTGTCATCCGTCTGGCTCAGGACGCCGCCGTTGGTGCCGGCGGCGATGGTCAGCCCGAGATCGAGCGGATTGCCCATTGCGTAAAGGGCTGCACCTTTTGGTGGTGGTTCGCTGACCTGCAGCGGGTCACCAAAGGGGGCATCGGCCTCTACCAGGGCCAGGTCATGCACCGCGTCCACGGCGACCAGGCGCAATGGGCCTTCAGTGCCATCTGACGCGACGAATCGCAGTTCATAGCGATCCGGTTTTTCGATGAATTGACTTACGACGTGGTAGTTGGTCGCAAGGTGCTGCGGCCGATCGAAAATGAAACCGGAGCCGATGCTGCTCTTTTTGCCGGTGTCGCGATTGACCACATGGATCTGGTAAACCGCCTGCTCGTTGCGCTCGAATATGGCCTGCGAGTCCAACGCGAGAACCGGTGCCGCTGCCGCGCAGAGCAGGATCAGCAGAGCCGTAAGCCGTAGTGCGAGGAGGGCCGGATGCCTGTTGCGTATTACCGCTCCCGGATACCGGCCGCGTGAGTGAAACAGGGGCGGGTCCTCAGGCGACGATGTCATGGTTTGAACCGAGGTAGTCGAGAACGGCGTTGCGGTCACCTCTGAACACGAGACGTTCGGCCTTGCCCGCGAGTTGATATTCATACATGCCGTCGTAATACTCGTGCAGCAGGAACGCGATCCAATCCGCGTGTCGCGACGTGTCGCCACTCGCGGCATGGAGCGTGATCGCATCATCAAGCATCCGGCTGACCAGGGCGTGTCGGTCACCCCCGAGCCGACGCCGGATCCGCTGCATGCTGTCCCGCAGATAGGTGGACCATGCGGAAAATCCCTCGTCTGCGCCATACAGCGCCGTAAACTCGGCCAGCGCATCGTGCACGTATTCCTGCAGGGTGATCGCGATTCGCTCCTCGTCACTGGCTTCGAGCAGGATCAGGGGCGCGTGTTGAAGGTGCTCGTAGAAGGCGCCGGGGATATGACGGCCCCCGATATTTCGGCTCTCGTCCTCGACCAGGAAAGGTCGATTGCCGGCCGCCACCTGTTTCAGCAGCGCAATCGACAACGCGTTCTCGAAATCGATCTGCGATGGCTGTGGTTGTGGATGATTGCCGAACGCTGAACCGCGGTGGTTGGCCAGTGCCTCGAGATCAATCCGCGAACGGCAGTGGGCAAGCAGGCGGGTCTTGCCCACGCCGGTGCGCCCGCCGATCACCACAGGCCGACACGCCTCGCCGTTCACTGCGAGCTGATCGATCAGGAAGCGCCGCATCGCCTTGTAGCCGCCGCGCACCCTGGGACAGGCAAGGCCGGCCACATCCAGCAGCCAACGCTGGCTGATCTGTGAGCGCATGCCACCGCGGAAGCAGTACAACACCGCGTCCGGGTGGTGCGCGAGAAACTGCTGCCATTGCGTGATGCGTTGCTGGCGCAACTCGCCGCTGACCAGGCGCTCGCCCAGCGCTATGGCGCTGTCCTGTCCGTCCTCTTTATAGGTGATGCCGATTCGGTGACGTTCGGCGTCATCGATCAGAGGCAGATTGTGCGCGGTGGGAAAGGCACCTTCGGCAAATTCGACCGGCGCGCGCACATCCAGCAGAGGCACATCGTTGAGGAACAATGTCCGCAGGTCGTCGATTTCCTTCAGGTCGGAAGCAGGCATCTGGTGCTTTGGCTTGGGTGCTCGTGTCCGCGGGGAGGCCGGTTCGCGGTGCGCGAAACGCTTCGTCAGCGACAACCCCGGGACGGCTGTCAAACCGTTAATATAGCGCGATGCAAGGCCCGGTTGGAGCCACCATCCGGGTAGTTGGTCTGCGGGGTGATCAGCAATTGGATTTTGAGAGGCGGTTCGGTGGTATTGCACGCCTCTACGGCGAGCAGGGGCTGGCGCGGCTGGCGGCGTCCCGCGTATGCGTGGTGGGTGTCGGCGGTGTTGGCTCGTGGGTCGTGGAGGCACTTGCGCGCAGTGCGGTTGGTGCGATGACGCTGGTCGATATGGATCATGTCGCCGAGTCGAACATCAATCGCCAGCTGCCGGCAATCGAACCCGAACTGGGTCGGGCGAAGGTCATTGCGTTGCGTGAGCGGGTTGCGCTGATCAACCCGACGTGCCGGGTCGACACTCTCGAAGAATTCGTCAGCGTGGACAATATCGCGGCACTGATCGACGCCGAGCATGCCTGGGTGATCGACTGCATCGACAGCTTCCGGGTCAAGGCGGCGATGATCGCGTTCTGCCGGCGCCGCAGGCAGGCGATCATCACGGTCGGCGGCGCCGGCGGGCAACGCGACCCGACGCGCGTGCGGATCAGCGACCTGCGCCGCACGGAGCAGGATCCGCTGCTGGCGCGTACGCGCAAGTTGTTGCGTCAGGACTATGGCTTTCCGGTCAACCCCAAGCGCCGTTTCCAGGTCCCCAGCGTGTGGTCCGACGAGCCGCAGCTGGCACCGCCCGACAGCTGCGATCCGGTGGCGTCGGGCTCACTGAACTGTGGCGGATACGGCGCCTGTATGCCGGTAACCGCCAGCTTCGGCATGGCGGCGGCTGGGTATGTGATCGACCGCCTGGCAAGCGCCCGGGGCAGCGATCACGCCTGACCGACGGACGGCAGCGGTTTACTCCTGTTCGAGTCCGCCATAGGCCTCGATGACCGCGGGGATGAAACGCGCCAGCTCCATGCCCATCAATGCGAAGTCGGCATCGAAACGCGCCAGGGCGTCATCGGCGTCGACCTCGGCGGCCTCCTGCATGATCAGGTCCAGAAAGCGCAGGCGCCGGATGCCCAGATCGTCGCACAGGATGCAGCCGATGCGCTCCTGCCACTCTACGGCCAGCTTGCCGACCTGCATGCCGGCGTCGAGGTGCGACTTCACCTCGGCGCTGCCGAGGTCGATGCGTTTGCCGCGCATCACGCCGCCCTTGTCGACCGGCTCCTTGAGTTCACACTCGTCACCAAGTTCGAATCCCTCTGCCGGTGCGGTCTCCAGCCAGTGCGTCAGCACGGCAGCCGGTGCGCGGTCGACGGCCAGCGGCCTGACCCTCAGGCTGCCGAGCGTTTCCCGTAGCATGCCCAGCAGTTCCTCGGCCTTCTTCGCGGTGCCGCTGTCCACCACCACCCAGCCGGCCTGTGGGTCGATATAGGCGTATTGATGGCTGCTGCGGGTAAACGCACGTGGCAGCAGGTCCGTGATGACCTCGTCCTTGATGCGTTGCTTTTCCTTGCGGCCGACCGGGCGCGATTCGGCGAGGCCGATCGCCTCGGCCTTTTCCTCGACCTGCTCGCGCACCACCGCGGCAGGCAGTATGCGGTCCTCGCGACGCAGACAGACCATCATCCGTCCGTTGTCCGCGTGTACCAGTTGGGTGGATTCGCGGCCGGCCGGCGCGGCCCAGCCCATGCTGTGTGTATCCAGCCCGGCACAGGGCTTGAAGCGCTTTTCTTCGAGTGCGGTATGCAGTGATTCGGAGGTGTGTTCGAACGTTTCAATCAGACGGTACAGCTGCAGATTGCGAAACCACATACCAGGTGTTCCTTGATGGCCAAAGGGGCGGGATTATGGCCGTGTGCCGCGTGCGACGCCACACTGGATGTCGCCGTTTTCGGTCGCTGCGCCTCTGCATCTTCGGATAGCCGCTACAATGCCCGCCCATTTTGCAGTCGGGTGAGTGTGGTGGTGGATACTTTCGTTGCGGGACAGCGCTGGCTGAGCGAGGCCGAGCCGGACCTGGGTCTGGGCCTGGTCGAGGAGGTGGACCAACGCCATGTCCTGGTGCGCTTCGCCGCCAGCGGACAGCAACGGACCTATGCCGCACGCAATGCGCCCCTGAGTCGTGTGCGCCTGGGGCCCGACGACAAGGTGCGCGACCCGCAGGGCAGGGAACTCACCGTCGTCAGGGTCGACGAACGGGGGCCGCTGCTGGCGTATCACTGTGTCGACGACGCAGGGGTCATGTCACTGTTGCCGGAACAGCTGCTGGATGATCGCCTGCAACTCAATCGCCCCCAGGACAAACTGCTGGCAAGGCGCATCGATGCAGATGTCTGGTTCACCCTGCGTTACCAATCATGGCTGCAGTCGGCGGCCATGTGGCGGCGGCCGGCGTTTGGTATGCAGGGTCCGCGTATCGAATTGATACCCCACCAGCTGTATATCGCTGCCGAGGTTGCATCGCGCGCCCTGCCGCGTGTTTTGTTGGCCGACGAGGTCGGTCTGGGCAAGACCATCGAGGCCGGCCTGATCCTGCACCGCATGATCCTGACCGAGCGTGTGCGTCGGGTGCTGGTGGTGCTGCCCGATGCCCTGGTGCATCAGTGGCTGGTCGAGATGCTGCGCCGCTTCAACCTGCCGTTTGCGGTGTTCGACCAGGAGCGCTTCGAGCAGAGTGACAGTGACAATGCGTTCCACAGTGAACAACGCGTGTTGTGCAGCCTGTCGCTGCTGACCGGCTCGCCCGAAGTCGCGCAGGCAGCGCTCGACGGCGAATGGGACCTTCTGATCGTCGACGAGGCGCACCATCTGACATGGTCCGAGGACGACAGCAGTCTCGCCTACCAGCTGGTCGAGGCCCTGGCTGCACGAACGCCGGGGGTGCTGCTGCTGACCGCGACGCCCGAGCAGCTCGGGCGTGCCGGGCACTTCGGGCGCCTGCGCCTGCTCGATCCATCCCGCTACCATGACTACCGCGCGTTCCTTGCCGAGGAGGAGGCCTATGCCCCGGTTGCCAGCGTGGCGGCGCACCTGCTCGATGGACAGGTGCTGCAGCCTGACGAAAGTGCGCTGCTGACGGATCTGCTCGGCGATGAAGCCGGGCTGGGCAGCGAGCAGATCATTGCCCGATTGATCGATCGGCACGGCACAGGACGCGTATTGTTCCGCAATACGCGGCATGCCATCAAAGGGTTCCCGGCGCGGCGGCTGCATGCTCATGCATTGGCCAGCCCCCCGGCCTATGCCCCGTTCGCCGCGCAGCTGCAGCCGGAACGCTCCTTCGGTCAGGGCTGGACGGATGTGGATCCACGTGTCCCCTGGCTCAGGACGCTGCTGGGTGAACTGGTGCCCGACAAGGTGCTGGTGATCTGCGCCCATGCGGCCACTGCGATCGCGCTGCGCGACCACCTGCTCGATCGCCACGCGGTGCATGCGGCGCTGTTTCACGAGCACATGGAGATCGTTGCACGCGACCGCGCCGCGGCTTTCTTTGCTGATTCCGAAGAGGGTGCGCAGGTGCTGATCTGCTCGGAGATAGGCAGTGAAGGACGCAATTTCCAGTTTGCCCATCACCTGGTGCTGTTCGATCTGCCGCTCGAACCCGACCTGCTGGAACAGCGTATCGGCCGCCTCGACCGAATTGGGCAACGTGCGACCATCGAGCTGCATGTCCCCTATCTGGAGGGGACCGCGGCTGAGGTACTGCTGCGCTGGTATCGCGATGGTCTCGCCAGTTTCGAGACCGTATGCCCGGCGGCCAGCGTGGTGTTCGATCGCCTCGGCGGGCAGCTCGACAATGCGATGGCCGATCCGGGTCAGGTGGACCGACTGGTCGCCGAGGCAGCGGCGCTGACGGCGACGATCAATACCGATCTGGAGGCCGGCAGGGACCGGCTGCTGGAACTGCACTCGTTTCAGCCCCGACGGGCCGCCGGGCTGTTGCAGTCGTTGCAGGCATCGGACGGCGTCACGCCATTGGCCGAGTTCATGACCGCTTACTGGGATGCATTTGGCGTGGAGCATGAGGCTGGGCCGGGGCATTCACTCATCGTGCATCCCGGTACACACATGCTGCACGAGCATTTTCCAGGCCTGGCGGGCGAGGCGGTGACGGTGACTTTCGACCGCAGTGATGCACTGGCGCATGAGGACCGTCAGTTCCTGACCTGGGAGCACCCGATGACGCGTGGCTGCATGGAGATGCTGACCAGCGGCGAGCTGGGGTCGGCGGCGGTAACAGTCGCAAGTCATCCAGACTACCGGACCGGATCGGCGCTGCTGGAAATCCTGTTCATCGCTGAGTGTGTCGCACCGCCCGGGCTGGAGGTCCAGCGCTATCTGCCGCCCACCTGCCTGCGTCTGCTGCTCGATGCGCAGGGGGAGGACAAATCCAGGGTGTTGTCACACGAACAACTGCAGGGGCTGTGTCTGGCGCAGAATCGCAAACTGGCGGATACGGTGATCAAGACACAGCGCGACCGCATCAAGCTGCTGTTGCAGCTGGCCGAGCAATCGGTCGCCCGTGACAATGCCGCATTGGTACGGCGGGCCCTGCGAGACATGGAGTCGGAGATGGATGCCGAGCAGCAACGACTCACGGCACTGTCGCGGGTGAATCCGAACGTCAGTCAGGTCGAAATCGATCTGCTGGCACAGCGTCGCCAGCTGCTGGCGCAGCACATCAGGGCCGCCAAAGTGCGCCTGGATGCGGTGCGCGTCGTGGTCATGCGTTAGCGGTACGTCCTGCTGCATTCCTGCGCTGGTGTGCAGCGGGATGTGATGCGCTCGACGATCAGCTGCCACACGCCGGCGCCCAGCAGCCAGGCAAAAAGCGCCGCGAAGGCGAACAACCGGCCCAGTTGCCGCAACGCCCCACCCGGTGGTTCGGAAGGGCCACCGCGTGGCAGTGCCATACACATCACAGTGCCCTGATTTTTTCGGCCTGCGCCGCAAGGTCCTGCAATGCGGCCAGCGACTGTGCCATCTTGTCGCGCTCCTTCTGGACCACGGCATCCGGCGCCTTGTCGACAAACGCCGGGTTCTGCAGTTTCTTTTCCGTCCGCTCGACGTCCTGGCGCAGGCGCCCGATCTCCTTCTCCAGGCGCGCGAGCTCCGCATCCTTGTCGATCAGGCCGGACAGCGGGATCAGGATTTTCATCTTGCCGATCAGCGCGGTTGCCGATTCCGGGCCGGCGTCGCCGGGCTCGAGGACGGTGATCGATTCGATCCGCGCGAGAAAGTCGAGGAAGGCACGGTGTTCGACCGCATTTCGGCGGTCCTGTTCGCTGCTGTCGGCGAGCAGTATCGGTACTGGCTTGCCCGGCGCGATGTTCATCTCGCCTTTGATCTTGCGCACGCCGAGAATGAACTGCATCACCCACTGCATCTCCGCCTCGGCCTCGTCATTGACCAGTGAGGCACGATATATCGGGTAGGGCTGGAGCATGATGCTGGTTGTGACTGGCCGCTCGGCATCGTCGCCGCCAGCACCGGTATCGCTTGCTTCGAGTTTGCCGGTCAGCGGTGCCACGCGCTGCCAGATCTCCTCGGTGATGAACGGCATGATCGGGTGGATCAGCCTCAACAGCGATTCGAGCACCCGTACCAGGGTGCGCCGGGTGCCGCGCCTGGCGGCCTCCGATGCATCGGGGTTGTTCAGCACCGGCTTGGTCAGTTCGAGGTACCAGTCGCAGTACTCGTTCCAGGTGAATTCGTAGATCGCCTGTGCAGCCTGGTCGAAGCGGTAGGCCTCGATCGCGTCGGTCACTGCCTGCTTGGTCTTCTGCAGGCGTGACAGGATCCAGCGATCGGCCAGCGAGCGCTCCAGTGCACCACCGTCGACTGCGCAGTCCTGACCCTCTGTGTTCATCAACACGAAGCGCGAGGCATTCCACAGCTTGTTGCAGAAGTTGCGGTAGCCCTCGATGCGGCCGCCGTCGAGCTTGATGTCGCGGCCGGTGGCGGCGAGTGCGGCGAAGGTGAAGCGAAGCGCATCGGTCCCGAAAGCCGGGATGCCGTCGGGAAAGTTCTTGCGGGTCAGCCTCTCGATGCGCTGCGCCAGCTGGGGCTGCATCATGCCGCTGGTGCGCTTGGCCACCAGGTCCTCGAGCCCGATGCCGTCGATCACGTCGATCGGGTCGAGCACGTTGCCCTTGGATTTCGACATCTTCTGACCCTCGGCGTCGCGCACCAGGCCATGGACGTAGATTTCGTGAAACGGGACATCGTCCATGAACTTCAGGCCCATCATGATCATGCGGGCGACCCAGAAGAAAATGATGTCGAACCCGGTGACCAGCACGCTGGTCGGATAGAACCGCTGCAGGCGATCGGTCTGCTGGGGCCAGCCGAGGGTGGAGAACGGCCACAGCGCCGAGCTGAACCAGGTGTCGAGCACGTCCTCGTCCTGTTGCAGGACATAGTCCGCGGCCAGGTCGTGTTTTGTGCGGACCTCCTGCTCGGAGCGACCGACGTAGATGTTGCCCTGGTCGTCATACCAGGCCGGGATGCGATGTCCCCACCAGATCTGGCGACTGATGCACCAGTCCTGGATGTTGCGCATCCACTCGTAATAGGTGTTCTTCCAGTTGTCCGGCACGAAACGGATACGCCCGCTCTCGACCGCCTCGATCGCCGGTTTGGCCAATGGGCCGACCTTGACGTACCACTGGTCTGTCAGGAAGGGCTCGATGACCGCACCCGAGCGGTCGCCTCGCGGCACCATCAGTTTGTGGTCGACGATCTTCTCCAGCAGGCCCTTCGCCTCGAGGTCAGCGACGATCTGGCGGCGCGCGTCGTAGCGGTCCATACCGATATAGGCACTCGGGATCAGGTCGTCTTCGTCCGCCTCGTTGGCGCGGATCGCCGCGTCGATGGTGAAGATGTTGATCAGGCCGCCGTGTGCCTGCCTGCTGATCGGTGTCTCATCACGATGACGCTGCCACACCGCATAGTCGTTGAAGTCATGCGCCGGGGTGATCTTCACGCAGCCGGTACCGAACTCGGGGTCCGCGTGTTCGTCGGCGACGATGGGTATCCGGCGTCCGGTCAGCGGCAGCTCCACCAGTTCGCCGATCAGGTGTTTGTAACGTGCATCTTCCGGGTTCACTGCGACCGCGCAGTCGCCGAGCATGGTCTCCGGACGTGTGGTGGAGACGACCAGATGGCCCTGGCCGTTCGACAGCGGGTAGCGCATGTGCCACATGTGTCCGCTCTCTTCCTCTGAGATCACCTCGAGGTCGGAGACCGCCGTGTGCAGCTTGGGGTCCCAGTTGACCAGGCGTTTGCCGCGGTAGATCAGGCCTTCCTCATACAGCCGGATGAAGACCTCCTGTACGGCCTCGGACAGTCCTTCGTCCATCGTGAAACGCTCGTGGGCCCAGTCCAGCGACGAGCCGAGGCGGCGCAGCTGGCGGGTGATATTGCCGCCAGACTCGGCCTTCCATTCCCAGATGCGCTCGATGAATTTGTCGCGGCCGAGATCGTGGCGTGTCAAGCCGGCGGCCTCGAGCTGACGTTCCACCACCATCTGGGTCGCGATGCCGGCGTGATCGGTGCCCGGTTGCCACAGGGTGGGGCGGCTGCGCATTCGGTTGAAGCGGATCAGCGTGTCCATCACGGTGTTGTTGAAACCGTGGCCCATGTGCAGGCTGCCGGTGACATTGGGCGGCGGGATCATGATGCAGTAGGGTCTGCCGTCCGCTGTTTCGTCTCCAACCCTGCCGGCCGTCGGCTCGAACCAGCCTCTGTTCTCCCAGATCCGGTACCAGTGCTGCTCGATTGCGTGGGGGTCGTAGGTTTTTTCCATCGTGGGAGTCCGGCCGGTGCTGCGAAAAGGCGTCGATTATAACGGGTTGGGGGGCGCCAGGAACCGCCGCGGCAATTACCGGTGGCCGAAAACCGGCCCGCCTGCCGCGTGACGCAGGGGCACCTCAAATCGTCGGTTCGAATAAGCGGCGGCGATCCGCGTCAATTGTCCGTGGGGGTTTGGCAGATCGTGTCCAGGTGCTAATCTCGGCCCTGCCGAACCCGGCCAACGACAAAAATCAGATACACACTGAATCAGGGGAGCAAGCGATGTCTGTGGCAGCCGAACTGGCCAATATGCCAGGGGTCGTGGCCGCGGGGGAATATTCCTACCGCGGCGACCGTTTCACATTCAAAGGGCAGATCAGCGATGAAATGGCGCGCATGGCGGCGATCATGTGTCGCGCGACGACGATGAGCGAACACATGCAGGTCGGCATGCTGGAGCAGTACTGTCCGGGCTGTGGCAGCAGTCCGCCTCAGGGCTGGATCGTGCGCGGCCCGGCGATGACCGTGTGCAATATCGCCAATGTCTTTTGCTTCATCGACAACGACAAGTCCTCGCTCAACGCGGTGGTGGCGTTGATGCGCAAGCGCCTGGCGGGCGCCTCTCACGACCTCGTCTGACCTCGTCAGGCGCCACAATGCTCTCTTCAAAGTCAGGACAACAGTGATGACGGATCTGAACAAACTCATGGTACTCAAAGGTGCGCAGGCGGCCTTTCTGATGAACGACCGCGGTGAGCTGCAGCAACATGTACTTGCCGACGGCTCACCGCTGGACGAGACGGCGCTCGACCTGCTGGCACACATGTGCGTGGCGAACAATGCGATCGCGACGATGCAGGCCCGGGGTTGGGAGGCGAACTCCGACAACAAGGGGTTTTATCCAATCAACGGCTTCACGATGATCGGTATGGACTGGTCGGCGATCACCGACGGCAATCTCGGTGTGGTCGTCAGCAACAAGGACGCCGACTATGAAGCCGCCTACCAGGCCCTGGCACAACAGGGAGGTGCCGGGTGATCAAGCAACTTCTCGCCATTGACGGGGTGATGGCGGTCTCCCGGTTTCGCGACGACGGCGCCTTCGTCGAGGGCTACGGGGTATTGCCGGAGGCTGAACTGGCGGCGCTGGCGCACTTTGCGCATGACTACAAGCGTATCGTCCAGGGCAACGCGGATCAGCTGTCGATGTTTACCGGAATCAACGGTTGGACGCCGCCGGGCGGCTGGATCGTACGTGGCGCCAGGATGTCGGTGTGCAGTGTCGCCAATCTGGTGTGTACCGTGGACAATGCCGACGGCAACCTGTCGGAGGTGATGGAGTACCTGACAGAGGCGTCGCATTACTGACCCGGCGGGGCGTGCGGCGCTGAACGGCGGCGCGCGCCGGTGTATGATCGGCCCCAACAACTTCCCACACCTACTCGGTAACCGCATATTTCCAGCCCAGTCGTCATACCCCGCGATCAGCATCAGATTTCACGGGCCAACATCTCGCCCAACGCGCTGAAGGTTCTTTATCGCCTCAAGGCAGCCGGGTTCGAAGCACACCTGGTCGGCGGTGGGGTACGCGATCTGCTTCTGGGCCGCGAACCCAAGGACTTCGACGTCGCCACCGACGCCAGCCCGGAGCAGGTGCGTCAGACGTTTCGCAACTGCCGGCTGATCGGCCGCCGCTTCCGCCTTGCGCACGTGCAGTTCGGCAGCGAGATCATCGAGGTCGCGACTTTCCGTGCCGGGCAGGATGCCGACGTATCGGAAAATCACCAGACCGACGAAGGCATGCTGCTGCGAGACAACGTCTACGGCACGATCGAGCAGGATGCACTGCGGCGTGATTTCACCGTCAACGCGCTGTACTACAACATCTCGGATTTCTCGATCATCGACTATGCGGGCGGGGTCGAGGACCTGGGCGAAGGTCTGTTGCGCCTGCTCGGTGACCCCGAGACAAGGTATCGCGAGGACCCAGTGCGTATGCTGCGCGCCGTGCGATTTGCCGCAAAGCTGGGATTTCGCCTGGCACCCGGAACCGAGTCACCGATCCCTGTGCTGGCATCGCTGTTGGCGGACGTCCCTTCGGCACGCCTGTTCGAGGAGGTGTTGAAGTTGTTTCTCGGCGGTACTGCGGTCGCGTGTTTCGAGAAACTGCGTCAGTATGGCCTGTTCGCCGAGTTGTTCCCGGATACGGATGCCAGCCTTGCGCGACTGGAGCACGAGTTCCCGTTGACGCTGGTGCTCAAGGGGTTGGAAAACACCGACAACAGGATCCATGAGGACAAGCCGGTGACACCGGCCTTCCTGTTCGCGGTCCTGCTGTGGGAGCCGGTCCGTCTGCGTGCGGCGCAGTTGCAGGCGGAGGGGGAGGCCCCTTACCAGGCAGTGCAGCGTGCCGGTGGTGAGGTGGTGGCCCGGCAGGTTCAGCGCATTGCACTGCCGCGTCGCTTCAGCACGCCGATGCAGGAGATCTGGGGCCTGCAGTCCCGCTTCCTGCAGACCCGGGGCAAGCGGCCGCAACGCCTGTTGACCCACCCGAGGTTCCGGGCGGCTTACGATTTCCTGCTGTTGCGCGCCCAGTCGGGCGAGGCGGATCCGGAACTGGCGTCGTGGTGGACAGCGTTCCAGGACGGTAATGTCGAGGCACCTGCGCCAACAGAACCCGGCTCTGCGGGACGTCGCTCGCGCCGTGGCGGACGCCGTCGGCGACGCAAGCCGGCGGTCGCCGAAGGGGAATGACGGTCGCCGCCTGCGTCGTCTATATCGGCCTGGGCAGCAATCTCGACGATCCGGTCAGGCAGGTCGGGGACGCGCTGCTGGAAATGCGAGAGATCCCCGGATCGCAGCTCTTGCGGCACTCGCGGCTTTACCGATCGACACCGATCGGTCCGCAGGATCAACCGGATTTCGTCAACGCCGCGGCCATGCTGGAGACGGCACTGGATCCGTTCGAGCTGCTGGATGCCCTGCACCTGATAGAAAAACGCCACCGACGCGAACGCGGTGTCCGCTGGGGGCCGCGCACGCTCGACCTCGACCTGCTGTTGTACGCCGACCGGCACATCGACAGCCCGCGCCTGCAGGTGCCGCACCCGCAAATGCACAGGCGCGCCTTTGTGCTGGTGCCGCTACATGAGATCGCGCCGCAGCTGACGGTGCCCGGTCGGGGGGCGCTCGCGGCGCTGCTGGCGGCTGTCGACACGCAGGGACTGCGAGTCGTGGACGAAGTCGATACCGGTTGACTCCCGGGCGCAGCGCTGACAGGTGCTATTTCAACGCGTCCGTGCTGGCGATACACTCGAAACCGCCCGATGCGCAACGCTCGGTGATTCCGCAGGAGGACAGGTGAGCAAGAACACGATAAGCACGCTTAACCGGATGAAGGCCGCCGGTGAGAAGATCGCCGTCATTACCAGCTACGACGCCTCTTTCACCCGGCAGATCGAGGCGGCGGGTATGGATGTGATCCTGGTCGGCGATTCGCTCGGTATGGTGGTGCAGGGACACGAAAGCACGCTTCCGGTCACGGTTAGCGACATGGTCTACCACACGGCGAACGTGATGCGTGTCAGCACCAGGGCGATGGTCATCGCCGATATGCCGTTCATGAGTCACGGCACGCCGCAGCAGGCCCTGGATACCGCGGGCCGCCTGATGAAGGAAGGTGGTGCGCACATGGTCAAGATCGAAGGCGGTGCGCCGCAGGTGGAGACGGTGCGTCATCTCACGGCGCGTGCGGTTCCCGTGTGCGGCCATCTCGGGCTGATGCCGCAGTCGATCCACCAGCTCGGTGCCTATCGGGTGCAGGGTCGCGGTGAACACGAGGGCGAGCGGATACTCAAGGATGCCGTGGCCTTGCAGCATGCCGGTGCCCAGATGCTGGTGCTGGAGTGCGTACCTGCCGTGCTCGCGGCCGAGATAACCCGTGCGCTCGATATCCCGGTAATCGGTATCGGTGCCGGGGCCGACACGGACGGCCAGGTGCTGGTGCTGTACGACATGCTCGGCATCACGATGGAGGGTACCCCGAGTTTCGTGCACAATTTCCTCGCGGGGCAGAACAGCGTACAGGCGGCACTTGCAGCCTATGTACAGGCGGTCAGGGGCGGCACCTTCCCGGCGGCAGGGCACGCGTTCTGATGATCACGACTGGAGAAGTAGACAGTCTGCGCACCCAGGTCGAATCGTGGCGGCGAGGAGGCAATGTAGCCTTCGTGCCGACGATGGGCAATCTGCACGCCGGGCACCTGTCGCTGATCGAAGCCGCGCACAAGGTCGCCGACCGGGTGGTGGCCAGTATCTTCGTCAATCCGCTGCAGTTTGGTGCGGGCGAGGATTTCGACAATTATCCGCGCACACTGGAACGCGATGCCGCGATGCTTGCGGCCGAAGGTACCGACCTGCTGTTTGCGCCGTCGGTGCGGGTGATGTATCCCAAGGCGCAGGCCGAACAGACCCGGGTGGAGGTGCCCGGTCTGTCTGATGTGCTGTGTGGCGCCTGCCGACCCGGGCACTTCGTCGGCGTGGCAACGGTCGTGTGCAAGCTGTTCAACATGGTGCAGCCGGATATCGCCCTGTTCGGCAACAAGGACTACCAGCAGCTGATGGTGATCCGGCGCATGGTGCAGGACCTGGCGATGCCAGTGAAGATCATCGGCGTCGAGACGATGCGCGAAAGCAGCGGATTGGCGATGAGTTCACGCAACGGGTACCTCAGCGACGGTGAGCGAGCCATCGCACCGGTGCTCTACCGCGTGTTGACGGGTGTAGCGCAGGCGTTGCGTGAGGGCAGCCAGGACTTCGCCGGCTTGCAGGCGCAGGCGGCGAGGGAGCTGGATGACAATGGTCTGCGCACTGATTACGTGGCAATTCGGAATGCGGCCGATTTGCTCGAACCGGCGGCCGGCGAGGACAGGCTGGTGGTCCTTGCGGCGGCCTTCCTCGGCAAGGCCAGGCTGATCGACAATATTGAGGTCGCCCGTTAACCGCAGTCATGGCTTCTCTGCTGGCTCCGTCGGGATCCAGCGGCGCAGGATCTCGTCCAGTGACGTGACATCCACCGGCTTGGCCAGAAAATCGTCCATCCCTTCGGCGAAAAGACGCTCATGGCTGCCTTTTTGTACATCCGCGGTGGTGGCAACCAGTGGCGGATAGCTGCGTGGTCCCGAGCCCTGCCGCTGCTGCAGTTCCCTGACCACGTCGAGTCCCGACAGTCCCGGCATGTGCACGTCGAGAAACACCAGGTCGTAGGATTGTTCGTCGACCTGCCACAGCGCGTCGGCACCGGATTCGACACGATCGGCGATAACATCGCGAGCCTGAAGCAGGTAGACCAGCAACTTGCCGTTGATCGGGTCGTCATCGACCACCAGGGCACGCATGTTGGAATTGCGTCTGGGAGGCGGGCGCTGCCTGCTGCCTCTGTCCGTGGCGCCATTCTGCTGTGCGATGTGCAGCGGCAGCGTGACGGCAAAGCAGGTGCCTTTCCCCTCGCTGCTGTCGACTTCGATCGTGCCGCCGAGTGACTCGGTGATATTGCGGGCGATGACCAGGCCCAGCCCGGTTCCGCCGAATGCGCGCCGGCTCGACTGATCGACCTGGTAAAAAGGCTCGAAAACCTTGGAGAGCGCGTTGCTGGGGATGCCGATACCGGTGTCAGAGACGCGCAGGATCAGCACGGATTCGGGGCATCCGGTACGGGTTTCGGTCTCCAGCTGGAGACCGCCGCGCGGTGTGAACTTGATGGCGTTGTCGAGCAGGATCCCCAGCATCTGGCGCAGGCGCAGGCCATCCGTCTCGATCGCAAACGGCAGCTGCGGTTCCTCGCGGTACAGCAGTTCGAGCCCTTTCTGTTCGGCCTTGGCACGAAACAGGCGGACGGTGTCGTCGAGCAGGACTGGGAGTTCGACGACCGCTTCGCGTACCGAGAACTTGCCGGCCTCGATGCGCGAGAAGTCGAGGATTTCTTCGATCACGCCGAGCAGGTTGCGCGCCGAGAGATCGATCAGGTCGAGATGTTCGCGCTGTTCCTCGCTGAGTGTGCTCTGCGCGAGGACGTGAGTGAATCCGATGATGCCATTGAGCGGGGTCCTGATCTCGTGACTCATCGCGGCAAGAAAGGCACTCTTGGCCCGACTGGCGGATTCGGATTTTTCTTTTTCCTCCTCGATTCGGCACTCGAAGGCCTTGTGCGCCGAATTGTCGATGACGGCGACGACCAGCAGGCGCTTCCTGTCGAGCTGCAATGTGGTCGCGGTGGTCGTCACCGGCAGTTCGCGATTGCCAAGCCTCAGCGTGGTCTCCAGCGATAGCGGCCTGTCCGCCGGGGTCGACTCCAGGCGCGCGCGCGTCTCCGAGCCGACCAGATCGTCCAGCCGGGCGGGCGCCGAGGCGGTGGATGCGAAAAGTGTCCTGGCGGCAGCATTGGAGTCGATGACGGCGCCGTCCACTGTGTCGACCAGCAGCAGGGGGATCGGTGAAGCGCTGAACAGCGTCGCCGCGCGCGCCTCGCTCTGCGCGGACCGTGACTGCAGTTGCGTCAGCGACCACCAGCCCAGGCCCATCATGCCCAGAAGGGCGGCCGTCCAGACGAAAAAGCTGACCCGCGTATCGTCACGCATCGCCTGGAAGAACACGGGACTGACCTTGATCGTCAACAGACCGACCAGTTTGCCGCCGACCGGGTCGAACAACGGAATACGGTTGTCGAAGCAGTCGCTGCATGCCGTGTCGCCGATACTGAACGAACCCAGCTCGAACGGCGGCGTGAACTCCATCGTTGCGGCGGAGAAATAGGACTCACCCGTCTGGGTATCCTCGAGGATCAGCATCTTGCTCAGGGCATCGCGGATCGCCGATGTGTCAGGCGGGTTGGTGCCATGGCTCATCAGGTGCTGAATGTTTTCGGCATTGGCCTGCGCCAGGATGCGGGCCGTCGTTTCCGCCTCGCTGCGCAGTCGTGGCTCGAGGATCAGCAGCCAGTCCAACGCGCTGAGTGTCGCCAGGGCGAGCATCAGCACGAGAAATACTGTTGCCACGGCGCTGTGGCGATGCGGACTACTGTTGCCGTATAGCTTCATAGTGGGCCGAGACCTTGAGGAAAAAGGGCCTGAGATCAATCCCGTGGTCGATCAGGGACTGGAGATTGACCTCTGGAAGAATGCGGTCGCTGACCGCGATGCCGCCGAGGACACCGCGCTCGATGTCTCCGGCCAGGGGTGAAAAACTCAGGACATGGTGCGTGCGCGCGAATGTCAGCAATCGCTTCATCTCGCGATCATCGAGTGCCTGGGCGAGGAATACCGCGGTGAACGGATCACTCGCGTGGGAAACCTGCAGTGCATCCAGGCGGGTCAACGAGAGCCGGGCCTTGGGCTGGCTCTTCTGCAGCCGCTCGTACAGAGCATAGGCAATGCCAGCGATCTTCGGCCCATCGTCGGCGAACACCAGCGCGATGTGCTCCGGGTGGGGCGGCGCGACCGATCTTGCGGCAATAAACGCCGGGAAGACGTTGATGGCGACACGAATGCGTGCATCGTTGAGATCGTCCGCCCGCACGGTAAAGGATGCGGCGATCAGCGCGCAGACGCTCATCCACCATGCGGTGCCGCTGACCACGTGAATCAGCTGCCGGATCATGTTCTTGCATCCATGGATATGGCCGCTGCTGTCAAACGCTCGACTGGTAGGCCAGCCCCAGCCACAGCGTGCGTCCGCGGCGCGGGAAGTCATCGACATAGGTATCTGCCGGTGCGGGGTCGTGGCGCCGCATGTCGGCCAGGTTGCGCAATCCCGAGTGCAGGATCAGTGGCTGGGCGGCCTGCCATTCGATCGCCAGATCGGCCGTCGTATACGCTGTCATGTCGTCGCGCGTGTCACCGGGTGCGCGCGCATGTTCCCCCGCATGGGTGAATTGCAGATGCACATCGAGTTCATTCCAGGGTGTGAGGTGCAAGCCGAGGTTGCCGAGCCAATGTGTCGAATCGGCGATGTCCGTGTCGCTTGTACCGTCGTGCGGCTGTGCATAACTGAGGTTGCCATCGACGGCGATGTGGCGTTTGAAGCGGCGTTCGGCTTTCACCTCCAGGCCACAGGTGCACGCCCGTGCGACATTGTCGAAACCGAGCTTGCCGCCACCAAGTACCTGGCCGGTACCGGTCTCGTCCTGCATCACGTCGAGGCCGGGTACCAGCCGAAGCGCCCGGGCCACCGTGCGGATGCCGCGTTGCTGCAGGTCGCTGCCGACGAGGATCGTCACATGGTCGGGCACATAGTCCTTGTTGAGCCCGGTTTTGGTGGCGATCTCGGTCTGCTGCTCGAGTACCTGCAGCAGTTGCGAGAGTTCAGGCCCGGTTTCGTCTTGCGCGGTCGCACCAGCGGTATTCAGTGCGCACGCGGCAAACAGGAGAATCCGGGATGATGCGGTTTCGACCATGGTGCCTCACTGTACCTTGTGTCCGGCAGGGAACGACTGCCGCCTGCAATCCCTGGTGCTGCACTTGCGGGTGCCGTAGCAGACGCCACCCCCAATAGGCGGTGCGCCACGGCACCCTTGGGTCAACCGGTGTTCCGCATTCCGCCAGCGATGGCATTGATGGAGCGCAACAGCGGGTCGAGGCTGGCCTCGCGATCGCCTTCGCGCGTGTCCTTGCTGCGATAGCGGTGCAGCAACTCCAGCTGAATGTGGTTCAGTGGATCCAGATAGGGGTCACGACGAGTCAGCGAGGTCTTGAGCAACGGATTCTCGTCCAGCAATTCGTCGATCTGTGCGATCTTGCGAATCCATTTTTCGGTCCGTTGGTATTCAGACTCGATCATGTCGAACACGGTGTCGCGGGTCTTTGGATCACTGCAAAGTTCAGCGTATTCACGTGCGATGTCCATGCGGGACTTGAACAGCGCCATCTGGGTGTTGCTGAGTAGCGCGCGAAAGAAAGGCCAGTCGCGGTACATCTCGCGCAGCGATTTCAGGCGTTTTTTCTGGTCGTCACAGCATCCCTCCAGGGCGCTGCCAAGGCCGTACCACGCCGGCAGGGTCTGACGCGCCTGCGCCCAACCGAAAACCCAGGCGATCGCGCGTACCGAGGACTTCGAGCGGTCACCTTTTGCGCGGTGCGAGGGCCGTGACCCGATGTTCAGCAGCCCGATCTCGGATACTGGCGTGGCCTCGTAGAAATAATCGAGAAACCCCGGGGTCTGTTCGGTCAACTCGCGGTAGCACGCCTCGCCTTTTTCGGCCAGCGCCTGCATGTGATGATGGAATGTTTCGTTGTCTGGTTTGACCTCACGGATCAGCCCGGTACTGGCACTGACGACCCCGGTAAGCCCCATCGACAGCTCGTAGACTGCGGTTTCGCGGTTGCTGTACTTGTACGACAACACCTCGCCCTGCTCGGTGAACTTGATCTGCCCCAGCAGGGTACCTGCCGGTTGTGCACGTATCGCCTCGTGCGTCGGGCCGCCACCCCGGCCGATGGTGCCACCGCGGCCGTGAAACAGGCGGATGCGCACGCCGCGTTCCCTGCCCAGCGCGATCACCCGCTGTTGGGCGCGGTACAGCAGCCATGCCGAGGCGACGATGCCGCCGTCCTTGGCAGAGTCCGAATACCCGAGCATCACCTCCTGCAGGCTGTTGTGCTTGCGCAGCAGCCGCTGGTAGACCGCATCATCGAGCAGCTCGGAGATGACCGGTTCGATGCGCGACAGGTCGCGAATGGTCTCGAACAAAGGTGACACACCGATGCGGCAGATGAACGATTCACCCTGTCGACCGGCGAGTCCGGTAAGGCTCGCGAGGAACATCACATGCATCACGTCCGATGCTTGGTGCGCCATCGATATCACATACCGTCCGATCACCCGGGGACTGATCGCGCGCTGCATCTGCTCGACCACGTCAAACACCGCCAGGACTTCCTGGGTCATGGCCGTCAGCCGGGTGCGGTCATCGATCAACGGGGGGTCTTCTATCAGTCGACCCATCAGTGCCACACGATTCGCCTCATCCAGCCCGGCATAGTCCTGCTCGATCCCGAGGTGGGCCAGCAGCTCAGCGACCGCCTCGGTGTGCACGGTCGATTCCTGGCGGATATCCAGGCGCGCGAGGTAGAAGCCGAAGGTGCGGGTGAGACGGATGAGGTCGAGCAACTCGGCGTTGGCGGTATCGGCATCACCGTGACTGATCAACGAGTCGCGGATCATGACCAGGTCACTGAGGAACTCGGCCTCGGTGTGATAACCGGTCGGCGCGTTCTCGTCAGCAATGTCGTCCATCCACGCCTGGCCGCGCAGCTGCGCCTGCTGCAGGCGCAGTCCCATGATGTACAGCTTGCGGCGGTAGGGCTCTTCGGGAAAACGTGCCGGCCATTCCTGGTCGAACTGCGCGCGGTAGTCGTCGTCCACACGCAGGCTGGCGGTGAATGCGGGGGAGGGTGTGCAGAAGTCCTGCGACTGGGTGAGGATGCCGATCAGGTCCTCGACGCGTTGAAAGTACTCCTGCAGGATGGTCAGGTGTTGGGTCAGTATCGCTTCACGCGTGGTTGCGGCCGTGACATTGGGGTTGCCGTCCCGATCGCCGCCGATCCAGCTGCCGAAGCGGATCATCGCCGGTACGTCGATGCCGTGAAAATCGGGGTGGTCGCGGTAGGCTCGGCGGATTGCGCCTTCCAGGCGTCGATAGACCACGGGTATCGCGTCAAACAGGGCCTCGCGGAAATGGTGCATACCCATGCGTATCTCATGGCGCACATCGGGACGCGAGGGGCGGACCTCGTCGGTTTTCCACAGTGCCTGGATGTGTGTGCGCAGATTCCGGGTATGGGTCTCCTTGTACTCGATGGCATTTGGCGGCGCGTCCAGCGCCTCGTTGCTCTCGAAGATTCGGCGCATCTGCAGCATGATCGACCGGCGCTTGGATTCGGTCGGGTGTGCAGTGAACACCGGCATGTAGCGGATCTCTTCGAACAGGTCCTGCAATTCCTCGGGATCGACGCCCATGTCGCGCAGGTCACGCATACAGGCGTCGAACGATCCGCGCCACAGCACGCCGCCGTCAGCCGCAATGCGCCGCCGCTGGCGGTGCTGGAAACTCTCTTCGGCGGTGTTGACCAGCTGGAAATAGATGCTGAAGGCGCGAATGACCGGGCGCAGGGCGTCGGGCGACAGCTTGCTGATGAACTTCTTCAGGCGCGCCAGGCGCACCGGGTCGGGATCTTTGCGCAGTTGCAGAAAGCCTTTGCGCAGCCGTTCCACCGCACGCACCACATCGGTGCCGGACTGGCTGCTGATCACCTCGCCCAGCAGGCGGCCGAGGAGTTTGACCCTGCCACGCAGGGCCTTGTCGTGTTTCACGCAGGCATTGACGAAAGGATCGCTCACTGATCTTCACTCTCTTGGCCATATGGCCGGTTCCGGGACCGCGCAAAGTCGGGCCGATGGTTCTTCGCATTGGTATACTTTGACAAATCCACGCCGTTTTTGCCGTATAAATTGCGGCCGGCAATCCACTCATTTTTCGACGTAGTCCTATGCCCCTTATCAGCCACACACCTGCCTGGAAATCACTGGAACAATTGTGGGACCGGACTGCCGGTCTGCGGATGCGAGACCTGTTCGAGGAAGACCCCGGGCGTTGCGAGCGTTTCAGTCTCGAGGAATGCGGAATCCACCTGGACTACTCGAAAAACCTTATCACCGACGAGACGATGCAGCACCTGATGGCACTGGTGCGTACCGCCGACCTGAGGTTCTGGGGTGACAGTCTGCTGCGCGGTGACAAGGTCAACAATACCGAGGGCAGAGCGGTACTGCACATGGCCCTGCGCAACGTCGGCGACCGTAGCTACCAGGTCGACGGCGTCGACGTGATGCCGGGCGTGCGCGCTGTGCTCAAACGCATGCGTGCCTTTGCCGACGAGGTACGACAGGGGCGCTGGCTCGGGCATACGGGCCGACCGATCCGCGACGTGGTCAGCATCGGCATCGGCGGTTCCAGTCTCGGGCCGAAGATGGTCTGCAATGCACTGCGGCCCTACCAGAGCCATGATCTGCGGGTGCATTTCGTGTCCAATGTCGACGGCACCCAGCTGGTCGAGACACTCAACGGTCTGGACCCGGCAACGACCCTGTTCGTGATCGCTTCCAAGACCTTCACCACGCAGGAGACATCGACCAACGCCGATTCGGCCAGGGCCTGGTGTCTGGCGGCGTTACAGGACCAGGCGGCGATAGCGCGCCACTTCGTTGCCGTGTCGACCAACCGCGAGGCGGTGATCGGGTTCGGGATCGACCCGCAGAACATGTTCGAGTTCTGGGAATGGGTCGGCGGACGTTATTCGCTGTGGTCCGCGATCGGCCTTCCGATCGCGCTGGCGATCGGGCCTGATCGTTTTGACGAGTTGCTGGCCGGCGCCTACGCGATGGACGAGCATTTCGTCGAGGCACCTCCGGAACGCAATATGCCGATCATCCTGGCGCTGCTCGGCATCTGGTACAACAATTTCGGCGGGGCCGACACCCAGGCGGTGATCCCCTACGACCAGTACCTCGAGCATTTCCCGACCTTCCTGCAGCAGCTGGACATGGAGAGCAACGGCAAACGGGTCACCCGTGATGGCGTCCCTGTCGACTATGCCACCGGCGCTGTGGTCTGGGGCCAACCCGGCACCGACGCGCAGCACAGCTTCTTCCAGCTGATCCACCAGGGTACCCGGCTGATTCCGACCGACTTCATTCTGCCCCTGCGCAGTCAACATCCACTGGAGGGTCACCACGATAAACTGGTCGCCAACTGCCTTGCGCAGGCCCAGGCGTTGATGCGCGGGCGTACTGAGGCCGAGGCACGCAGCGAACTGCAGGCAGGTGGAATCGCCCCCGAGGTGATCGACAGACTGGTCCCGCACCGCACCTTCCCGGGCAACCGCCCGAGCAACATGCTGCTGGTCGAGCAGGTCACGCCGAAGGTGCTTGGCTCGCTGATCGCGCTATACGAGCACAAGGTGTTTGTGCAGGGTGTGGTGTGGGGCGTGGATTCGTTCGATCAATGGGGAGTCGAGCTCGGCAAGCAACTGGCCGGACAGATCCTTGCGGATTTCCGCGAGATCGCGTGTTCCGCCGGTGTCGATTCGTCGACCGCGAGCCTGATCCGGCGCTACCACATGGCGATGAGCGATTGAGCCACGCCGCCGATCCCGCGTGATGGCGGCGGAATCAGGCCGGGGTTTGCCTGACTTCGGATCCCGCTGAAGCGGACGCCGCGGCGACAAAGCTCTCGTCCAGCAGCTCGATCCAGTGCCGCACCGGCACCGGGGCCGTCTCTGACAGATGATTGATGCAGCCGATATTGGCCGTGGCGATTACCTGCGGTCGAACGGCGAGCAGTGTTTCCATCTTGCTGGCGCGCAGCGACTCGGACAGTTCGCGTTGCAACAGAGAATAGGCACCCGCTGCCCCGCAGCACATGAACGGATAGGCCGCACGCAACAGCTTGAAGCCGGCACGCTTGAGCAACTGCTCGACGATCCCGTTGAGCCTCTCGCCGTGCTGCAGGCTGCACGAGGACTGAAAGACCACGCGCAGCGGCTGTGCCAGGCTCGGCAGCCGCGGACCGGACGCTTCGGTCCATTCCGCGGTGACGATCTCGGCGATGTCGCGCGTCATTCCTGATATGCGCTGCGCCTTGTCCGCGTAGCGTTGATCGTCCCGCAACAACTCGCCGTAGTCGCGGAAGTGCATGCCGCAGCCGCTGGCCGTGAACACGATGGACTCGGCGCCGGCCTCGATGTGCGGCCAAAGTGCATCGATGGCGTTCCGCATATGTGTTAGTGCCTCGTCAGAGGCGGCCATGTGCAGGCTGATGGCCCCACAGCAGGCATCCGGTGAGGGAATCAGCTCGATGCCGAAGCGGTCCAGCACCCGTGCGGCGGCCGCGTTGATGTCCGGTGCCAGCCCCGGCTGCACGCAGCCCTGCCAGATGAGCATCTTGCGGCTGTGTGTATTCCCGGGCCAGGGGCCGGCCACCCGCCGGCGCGGAATGCGCACGCGCAGGTTTCGGGGCAGCAGAGATCGCAGGGCCTGCCCGGTGCGCAGCAGTGCAGTGAACCGGCGCCTGTGCGGTACCAGTGCACGCACGGTGCGGCGGGCAATCCTCTGGCCGATCGGCCTGGGTGCGAGCCGTTCTGCCAGCTCACGGCCGACGTCGAGCAGTCGCCCGTAGCGGACGCCTTCAGGGCAGGACGCCTCGCAGGAGCGGCAGCTCAGGCAGCGGTCAAGGTGGTGCAGGACGTTGCCGGCGAGGCTGCGCCCCTGGAGCGACTCCAGGGAATAGCCCGGGGACATGTCGGGTCCACCCGGCGCACGACCCTCCAGCATCTTCTGGATCAGGTAGATGCGGCCGCGCGGACCGTCCCACTCGTCGCCCAGCAGTCGGAAGGTGGGACAGCGGAACGTGCACTGACCGCATTGCACACAGGGACCGAGCAGTTCGGCACCCTCGCTGCCCAGGGTAGTGTTTCGGTAGCCTTCGGCCAACTCGATCTTCAAATCGCGGCACCCGGTGCATTACTTCCGTGGAAATATGCGTCAGTGGCGGGATGCCTGTCAAAGACGCCGCGTGATCGGGCGGGCAAACAAAAAAGCCGGCTGAGTGAGCGCAGACCGGCTTTTCTGGTGTTTGGCTCCCCATCGTGGACGCATATCGAAATCTCTACATGGCACCCCCCTGAGGTTGAGGCTGTCTTTCAGAGTGTCAGGGACTTTGGTTGAATGGCATAAAGACCCTGCTGAAGTTTCGGGGCCGGCAGACAAGCGTTTACATTCCCAAGATGCGGGAATCCCACTGATGCGGGACTTCCGATCGGCAATCATCGGCCGGAAAAGGACCGGGTGGCTGCCAAAAAAAGGGGGGGTGTATGGCGGGTTATTGATGGGGAACCGGTCGCTTGATCGTGACCGTACCCCTGGAAGTGAGCCATGTTTGATGTGGGAGTCTGAGCATATCAGGCGACTTCCTGGGCGAACACGGCAGGCGGTTTCTTGCCCAGCGAGCGGTGTGGCCTGACGTGGTTGTAATGGTTTCGCCAGGTGTCGATGGTTTCGCGTGCATCCACCAGGCTGGCGAACCAGTTCAGATTGAGACAGTAGTCTCGGAACTTGCCGTTGAAGCTCTCGACGAACGCGTTCTGTGTCGGCTTGCCGGGTTGGATGAAATGCAGCTTCACCGTGACACGCTTCGCCCAGAAGAACATGGCCTTTGACGTGAACTCCGGGCCGTTGTCGACGACGATGGTTTTCGGTAACGGCCTGTTCAGCTGATCCAGGGCGCGAGCAACCCGTTGTCCGGAGATCGATGTATCGACGATTTGCAGCACACACTCTCGCGAGTAATCGTCGACGACATTGAGGACACGGAAGCGGCGACCATTGGCTAACTGGTCCGAGACGAAATCCATCGACCAGCGCTGATTGACCTTGTCTGGCACCAGCATCGGCACGCGCGGCCGCGTCAGCTTCTTGCGGCGCTTGGTGCGCACCTGCAGGCCTTCCTCGCGATAGATGCGGTAGGTGCGCTTGTGATTCATCACGTGTCCCGCAGCCCGCAGCATGTCATGCAGCGTCGGGTAACCATAGCGCGGGTATTGCTCGGCCAGCGTCTTGAGCCGCTCGCGCAGGCCCGCATCATCGCGACCTTTCAGCGGCGACCAGATAGCAGAACGGCTGAAGCCCACGAGCCGACAGGCCCGGCGCTCGCTGAAACGGCGATCCTTGAGGTGTTCCACGGCCCGTCGCCGCTGCGCGGCCGTCACCACTTTCCCTCGACCAACTCCTTGAGCGCGGCCTTGTCGAGCTCGGCTTCAGCCAGCAGGCGCTTGAGCCGGGCATTCTCCTGCTCGAGATCGCGCAGCCGCTTGGCTTCCGAGATCTCCATGCCGCCGTACTTCGATTTCCAGCGGTAGATCGTGTTCTCGACGATGCCGTGGCGACGGGCCAGGTCAGGCACTGACGCACCGGCCTGGTGCTCCTTGAGGATCGAGATGATCTGTTCCTCTGTGTACCGCTTGCGCTTCATCTTGGGACCTCCTTGGGGTCAAATTACAAGGAAATCCCACATCCCGCATGGCTCGGATTACGGGGGTACGGTCAATCGGATACCGGGAGTCGTCCGCCGGGCGACTGTCGAGGTCGTTGGTCGTTATGTACGGCTGCGCACGTTTAACCGGCGAATCGTCTTGTCGCCAGGCGGTAGCCAACCAGTCCGCCGATCAACAACAGCATACTGGTCGGTGACGGTAGGCCGTTAGTGCTGGGTGCCATCGAAGTCCACCTCCCGAAGTGCAGATGGCACCGAATATAAGTTTCCGTTTATCGATCCAGCAAAGGAAGGGGTTGCGGTCAACGCGAGCAGCAGGCAACCAACGATTCATGTAGTGAGCGTCATCGGCGTAATCCTTTAACCTTATTTTCCAACCCGGCCTTTGTCGCTGTGTGGGCAGAAGCTCAACTTTGGATCTTGAGTATGCGTTCGTACGGCAAGAAACGTACCGTAAGGAAATTATGTATAACAATACAAACGTCAAAGAGCGATGGATGTCCCCAGGTACGCTCATTATCTAAAAAATATCGACGGTTTTCCGCGTCCGCGATGAGAAACCCTAATTTCCGTCGCCTTTGGCCGGGACAACCCGATTCCGTTCGCGCGATCTCAAAGATGTCCAACCGTCGCTGGGTCCGGTTGAGGCCGGGAGCGGTCTGGAGCAGCTACAGGCGATCCGCGGATTCAACCCACAACGCGCCGTAGTTCTACCGGTGGTAGCGCTGCAACAGAACCGGAGTCAGTGTGTGGTCAGTCGGCAGGTGGCCCACTGGTAGGATGATGCAATGGATGTAGTCAACAAAGTTCGGGAACGACTCATTGTCGCCAGCGCTTTCCATTGCGAGCGCATAAACCTGAAGCTCACACCGATGACCTGCGCCAATCGCTTTCGGGCAGCGGAGCGTCAACTCGTGCAGCCAGCCAAGCCGCTGGGGTTTGGATTGGGTATCAGACCAGACACGCGATGCGCCGGCTGCCCTATCGGCGAGAAGCACAACAAGATTCATAAGTAAGGCTTCAGCCCGCGACGCACCGGGCCTCGTCGGGTCGTCATCCCGTGCGCAACCGGATTGCCCACCTGGCCGGACAGCGAAGCCACGCTCAAAGGCGCCTTCTTCTTCCGGATTCGGCAAGGAGCCGCGGTCCCCCGTTTTTGCCGGAAACAGTCTCCAGGCGAATCGACGTTCAGCGAACGACGGCTATGCGGAATCCATCACGGCCGACAGCCTCCGGCCAAAAAGAGACGCCTGTCGCAGGCGAGCTAACCGTGCCTCACGGTGCACAGAGGAAAGGTGACTCAACCGACATGAATTCCTCACGCTGCCAGTGACCCGGACATCACATCGAGGTGGACGGCGTCGCTGCCGACGTCCAGTATGGGCAAAGCGTATGACGCGGTTCAGCCAATTCCTCAACGCAGACGGAGCGTTCACTCTTTGACGATCAAGGGGTGTCGTGTGGACTTCGCGGCTCTGGTCGGCGCCTTGGAAAAATTAATCGGGAGAGAATTGAGATGAAAAAGTTACGAAACCTGCTGCAGGTTGGAACCGTCGCCGCGTCGACCCTATTGGCTGTCACTAGCGCCAGTGCTTTCTGGGGCGGGGGTGGACCATGGGACTGGGGCGGTGGGAACAGCGGCTGGGGCAGTCCGATGGGCTGGGGCGGCGGGAACAGCGGCTGGGGCAGTCCGATGGGCTGGGGTGGTGGCTACCCGGGCTACGGCGGTTGGGGTGGCAATCCCGGCTTCGGTGGTGCGTATCCGTACTCCCGAGGTTACGGATACGGGAATGCCCCTTACTCCGGCGGCTACGGTTACGGCGTTGCACCTTATCAAGGTGGGGCCAATTACCCAGGCGGAGCCGCAGGATACCCCGGTATGCCAATGGCGGAGCAGCCTGGCCAAGTACCGGCAGCGCAGCCAGGGCAAGTGCCGGCCTACAAGTAGGACAAATCCTCTCCTCCGCACACGGCAGGTGATAATGCTTGCCGTGTGCCCCACCGATTCCCTGTAGACGTATACCCGGCCTGGATCAGAACTGCCGGGCGCTTGCCTGCTCTTGCCGGATACCAACCGCGTTCATTGCTAAGGCGGTGTAGAGATAGGCTGAGCCTTTATGCTCGTCGTGAGATAGCTTGCGATCGAGGTCGATGAGGCGCGGGCGATTTCGGAGCGGACCGACATCAGATGGGGTGGCTGTGGCCACGCGCATTCGCAATGCTGGACTTCGTGCGGCCGCTGTCGGGTATCACGCCGAACGCCTGCAACCGGCCCGGGCTGTGTGAAAACGCCGCATTCGCTATATTCGATTCCGTACGACGGATGAGATCAAGCGATGAAGCGATTCATTCAGGGGGCGAACCGGGCTCAGCTGGTTCTGATGCCGGAACGGCTGGATGATTTTGTCGACGAGGACAATCCCGTCCGAGTGATTGATGTCTACGTCGAGTCGCTGAATCTCGGTCACCTGGGTTTCGAAGGCGTTACGCCCTGCGCCACCGGACGCCCTGGCTATCATCCGTCGGCCCTTCTCAAGCTGTATCTTTACGGGTACTTCAATCGCATTCACTCGAGTCGACGTCTCGAACGCGAAGCGCAGCGAAACGTCGAGCTGATGTGGTTGCTTGAACGGCTGACGCCGGACTTTAAAACGATTGCGGATTTTCGCAAAGACAACGGCGGGGCGATCCGGGGCGTATGCCGCGATTTCGTGCGCCTTTGTCGCAAGCTCGACTTGTTCACGCAGACCATCGTGGCGATCGATGGCAGCAAGCTCAAAGCCGTGAACAATCGCGACAAGAACTTCACGCCGGCGAAACTGAAGCGACGACAGGAACAGGTCGAAGCCAGCATCGATCGCTACTTGGCGCAGCTCGATAGCGCCGATCGTCAAGCGCCCGATGTGGCCGAGGCCAAAACAGCACGACTACGCGAGAAGATCCTTGCGCTGAAAGCGGAACAGGCTCAGTTGAAGGTAATCGAGGCTCAAGTCGAGACAGCTTCCGACAAGCAGATTTCGCTGACCGATCCCGATGCCCGCTCGATGAAGACACGCGGCAATGGGATTGTCGGCTACAACGTGCAGACGGCGGTTGATACGACGCATCATCTGATCGTCAGCCACGAAGTGATCAACTCGGGCAGCGATCGTGGCCAGCTATCCACGATGGCGAGGCAGGCACGTTTAGCGATGGACGCAGATGAACTCGTTGCGCTGGCCGATCGTGGCTACTACAAGAGCGAGGAGATCCTGGCTTGCGATAACGCGGACATCGTCGTGATCCTGCCAAAACCGAAGACATCGAACAATCCAGCAAAAGGCTTTTTCTCGCGCGAAGATTTTCGTTTTCTGCCGGAAGACGACGAATACGTTTGCCCGGCGCGCAAACGTCTCATATGGCGTATGCGTACCGTCGAAAAGGGTAGGAAGCTCGATGCCTATTGGAGCTCGGCGTGTCCGCGTTGCGCCATCAAGCGCCGATGCACATCAAGCACTAACCGCCGGCTCTATCGTTGGGCTCATGAGGACGTACTGGATGCCGTCCAGGATCGATTGGATGGTCAACCCGATAGCATGCGTCTGCGCCGGCAGACGGTGGAGCACCCTTTCGGCACGCTGAAGGCCTGGATGGGCTACACGCATTTTCTGACCAGGACGCTTGCCCATGTGCGGACGGAAATGAGTCTCCACGTCCTGGCGTACAACCTGAAACGGGTGATCGCGATCCTTGGAGTCAAACCGCTGCTTGCGGCGATCGAGGGCTGAAGGGCCCTTGTCACCCCTGCCATCGGGTCCCACGACGACACCACAGAACCCGAAAAAAGCAGTGGCATGGCTCCGCATCGTGGCAAAGAAGCCTCAAAACTACTGCTGTGGCGGCGTACAAGCCTTTACTTTCGGATTTCGCCGGCCAATTGCGCCGCCGCAGCTGTTTTCACACGGCCTGGGCCAGGAGCGGACTTTCCGGCCTGATGCTTGCCGAGTGTCAGAGATCTTTACGTGAAGAAGGACGGGAACGGGTGCTCCGGTCCGATTCTGTTGAAAAACTCGTTATAGAGAAGCATCGAGTCAGGGCTGGCTACCGATAGCAGGGAGTATTGCCCTGGTGGTTGCCATCATCATGGTTCGATGATGGCTTGGTTAGGGTAATCGGGGCGATTTCTCGTCATGCAGGCACACCTATCCTGCAATCGGGCGGCCCGTGTCCACGCAGTTTGGCGAGTTTTCTGAGGTTCTGAGCTGTCGCGGCCAGCAGGAACTCATCATTGGCACCACTGAGTCCGCGCAGCCGAAGGCGGTCAAAACGCAGTATGCGCTTGAGATGTGCAAACAGCATCTCAACCTTCTTGCGTTCACAGCGCGATTGGCGATATTCAGGCGTGTCCGCAATCTTCCTGGCCACATCCCGTGCATCCTCGTGGAGGCTCCGCGCGATGTGGCGGTGTGAGGTATTCGGGCAGCACTGCTGTTTCAATGCACAGGTTGTGCAATCAGCTTTACTCGCCCTGTAGATAATCGTATTGGCCTTCGTGATACCGGTACGTGGTTTCGTGAAATTGCGCAGCCCGTGGCGTAGCAACTTACCCGCCGGGCATTGGTATGCATCACTTTCTGCCTGCCACGTGAAATCAGTGATGGAGAAGGTATCATCCTGACGCTGACGCTTGTCCCAGACCGGTATATGCGGCGTGATTTGCTTTTCGCCCACCAGCCAGGCGAGCATCGGTGCAGCACCATAGGCTGTATCGCCGATCAACTTCTCGGGCTTGAGATCCAGACGCGCTTCGACACGCTCGAGCAGTTTCTTCGTAATCTCTACTTCTGCGGTGCGATAGGCTGGTGTGGCCTCCACATCCAAGATCACACCACACTCAGTATCGATCAGGTAATTCGTCGAGTAAGCAAAGAAGGTCGGACCTCCGGGTGCCGCTGTCCAACGGGCCTGCGGGTCGGTCAACGAGACGGACTTCGGCATAACACCGGTCGCGGCCTCACGATCCAACGCCGACAGATACTCACGTACCGGACGCGTCGCCAAGACCGGATCATGCCAGTCGATCTCTTCGCTACCGGGCACGCCGCGCTGACGACTGGCATCCGCTTTGATCGTGCTGGCGTCTATCGCGAAACCTTCGCCACGGATCAGTCCCTCGGCCATGCAGCGCGCAACGACATCTTCAAACACAACACGGAAGGCTTCGCTGTCACGAAACCGGCCATGACGATTCTTGGAGAAAGTCGAATGGTTCGGGACTTCACCTTCCAGCCCAAGCTGGCAGAACCAGCGATAGGCGAGATTCAGATGCACTTCTTCGCATAGCCGGCGCTCAGAGCGAATGCCGAAGCAGTACCCAACGATCAGCATGCGGACCATCAGCCCCGGATCAACTGAAGGGCGGCCCGTCGTGCTGTAAAAATCGCTGAGATGCTCGCGCAGATGATTCAGGTCGAGAAAGGTATCGATCTGGCGCAAAAGATGGTCGGGTGGGATGTGCTTCTCAATGCAAAACTCATAAAACAGTGCGTTCTGTCCTGGAGGCAGCTGGCCCATCATCAGAAACAATCCTCATCGACGATAGCTTGATCAATTATTGCTTCAGAACATCGCCACCGGGGAGTTTTTCAACAGAATCGTCCAAGAAGAGACATTCACGACACCGCGTCCGGGGCGGCAGAATCCATTAAACGGAAACAAGTCTGATTAAGAGAAATCGGTCGGAACTACAGCGTCCCCGGCGGTCACCGGGGACGTGACTTGAAAATCTTTTACGATGCTGTCTACGAATCAGTGGGCCGTCCACGGCGACGGGTCGTCACAACCAGGGGCAGCAATGCGGAAAGTGCCAGCGACAACGGCGACGCCACCGGCACAAACTGTGTGATTGGCGTCATGCTGCCGGTGAAACGGCCGCTCCCTGTAAAGGTCAGCGTCGTCAAAAATGCCGTGGTGTTGGCTGGGTCGATCATCAACGCCGGATCGATACCTAGGATCGTGAACATGCTGACGCCGCCAAGTGCGAAGTCATAGCGCTGATTCGGCTGCAACATTATGGTGTCGCCACCGACCAGCAACAGGTAATGGTCGACGTCGGCGGGAGTCAAATCGAGCGGAATCATCACCGATTCAAACAATGGATCGCCGGCACCAACAACATACTCGTAGCCGATGGCAACGAACGGGTCGATGACGTAGTCTTCACCTTCCGAGACCTCGAAATCGAAGTTGAATGTGCCTTCCATGTCGACAGTCGGCAAAGCGACCGGCCCGACCCCCTCCGGAAGGAGTGTGAAATTGGCGAACGTCGATGACCGATTGAACAGGGAACTGACATCACGCGACGGATCGTTTGCGCGAGTCTCGATTCGCAACTCGTATGCCTCGCCTTCGACGAACGGATATAACCCCAGAATGTTGAAGCTGATCGATTTCTCAGAACCGCCATCCCAGTCGATCGGCGTGCCCGGCGTCGCGGTGACTTGACGACGATCCGACTCACGGATCACGGTGACACGGTAGTTGTTGTAAACAACGTCCGTTTCCGGAATCTTCCACGACAACAAGCCGTTGCCATCGAGCGTGATGTCGGTTGCCAACGGAATCGGGTTGCTCGCAAAAGCGCTTGGTATCGTGTTGACCGCAGTACTGACGATCTCGGCATCAGGATTCGGGGTCGGCGCAGTGCTTGCGTTCGGTAGCGCAATGATGTTCCACGAGCCGTCGAGGAAACTGTCGTTCCAGTTTGGCGATCTCGTATACTCGTTCGGAATCGCCGGCCCGAAAAACGGCGTAGCTTCCAAGCGGTACCCGGTCGGATCGCCGTTGTTGTCGAACTGCTCGACGAACACTCGGGTGTCGTCCCTTGGCAATCCTGGCGTGGTCGTATCGGATACCTTGATTGATAGCACGAAGCGGTCACCGGTCGCACGTGTGCTGCTCGGCCCTCTATAGTCGCGGTAGATGTTAGAGTTGGCTTGGATGTCAACTAGGCTGGAGTCTTGGATAACAGTCGCATGGGTCAGCGGGCTTCCGCCGAAGAGGATTCCGGCGGCAAGCGCCCCGGCAATCGATATTCTTTTCATTGTTTGTCCCCCGAGAACGAATTTGAGATTCGCCGTGTGGCGGGGAAATTTCCACAACTGGAGAACTTCCCTGTCGCCGCTCGTAACGGTGTGAGCAAAATTCATACCGCAATCGTTAAGTACCGAGAGTGATTAACAAAACTGCGTGGTGTCGGAATATCTGCAGTATTTTATTGTAAAGAAAGCCAACACTTCTGATCGTCTCGGTCAACTCGAACTGCACCGGCCGCTGCGTCTTTCGCTGGACGATCATGGCCCTGGGCAGGATCTGATCGGCGTGCATCACGTCGCGCACCCGCAGGCTCACCAGATCGCAACCACGCAGCTTGCTGTCGATTGCTAGGTTGAACATGGCCAGGTCGCGGACCTGGCGCCCGTTCAGCAGGTGGAGTCGAATGGCCCAGATATCCTTTGGCTTGAGCGGTGGTTTCTGGCCGACCAGCTTGCCTTTGTTCCAGGGCTCGTAGGTTTGAACGGTCTCCATGTCAGGCTCCCTCGTAGTTGATGGGGGTCTGATTGTGCCGCCGAGTCGCGGATGGCAACTTTCAGGCGCTCACCTGAACGCGTGCAACCGGCCGATACTGTTGAAAAACTCCACGGTCCCAGCAGAGACGCAGAGAGAAACACAGGGTCAAGCCGTTACAGTCGTGCGCAACATCGGCTGAAGTGGGTAAGCTCTTAGCCGCGTGGAGGTATTTGCTGGTATAGGACTGCGAGTCTCCTGTGCGCCCATAGGGTACGGGGTCATCCGTCCAATAGCTTCAGTTTGATCTGGTTTTTCTGCCGAGCCGGTGTCCTGCCGGTAGCGACCGATTAATGTTGGGAGGGGCCGCTCCAGCGGGTCCGGTTTCCAGAAGTTCGACGGTCTTTATCAGCACTTCCTTAAGGACCGTTCAGGGTCGGTTTGAGCCATCCCCGCTGGGCCAGCTGTAAAGCATCCCGATGCCGTCGATTAGGAGATGCTTAAGGACCGCTCGGGATCGACTACGGTCGGATGGGCAATCAAAGAGCTGCCGTTCGGGGTGATCTCCCAGCCTATGTCCGGTAACCGCACCACTGCGGCCATAGCCGGACCAGATGCTGAACGACCGCTTCGGCCCAATTGCCGAAGTAGATCATCCGGCAGGTATCAGCTTGGAGCAAACCTTTGGGTGTCCGGCGCGTAGTTGAGGTGGCTGGCCGCTCCTGGCCGGGAACATGCATTTCCGTCAATTGGGGTTTCGGCGGAATCAGCTTTGGTCGCAGGTGGGAATGGGGGCGCGCCGGCAGGAGTAAAGTCGGCGCCCGTCTTGGTCGTGCCGTGTCGTGTTGCCGAAAAGTGTCCCATTGGGAACTTTTCAAATAAGAAAGCCCGCACAAAGCGGGCTTAACTTATTGTTTGTGTTTGGCTCCCCCGGCAAGATTCGAACTTGCGACCAACGGATTAAC
This sequence comes from Chromatiaceae bacterium, assembly GCA_024235315.1. GTDB lineage: Bacteria > Pseudomonadota > Gammaproteobacteria > Chromatiales > Chromatiaceae > Thiosocius. The sequence goes on from JACKMP010000010.1 coordinate 48,064, forward strand.
AGTCCGCTGCGCTACCGCTGCGCCACAGGGGAATATTGGCGAGCGCGAAGTTTACTTTTCCTGTCCCCTTTCGGTCAAGACTCTGTCACCCGCCGGATGACCAGGAAATGGCCGGGTTTTGCAGCTGGGCGGTCGCCTAGGTACAGGACACCGGGCGGTTGTCCGCGGTCTTTTTGTCCACCCGCGCGCGGCCACTGCCGTATAGCACCACCGCGCGGTTTGCATCACCGGTATCGCCCAGACAGACGCTGAACGTGGTGTTGCTGCCCCAGGCGCTGCCGTCGGCGCTAAACGTGACGGCAGGTCGTCCTGCGGTGCTGAACAATTGCAGCTCGCGTTGTTGGGCGGCCTGTACGCGCAGCAGTTCCTCGTTCGGGTCGAGTCTGCGGTTGCCGTCGTTGTCCATGAATACAATGTAGCCGCGCTGCCAGCCGCGGGGATCGCCGGAACAGCTCTCGCCGTCGTCGCTCGGACACAGGCTTACCTTCTTCTGGCGTGTCACCGCTTCGTTGCGCGCATATCGAAGGTGCGTCAGCAGTTGATTCGCCGTACTTGTGATCTGCGAGCGGCCGGCGAACGCCGACCAGCCGGGCAGCACCACCGCAAGCGAGACGCCGGCAACGGCGAGGGTGGTAACCAGTTCAACCAGGGTGAGGCCACGCGCGCGGCGCGGCAATGAGTTTTCGACGTCCATGTCGATCAGCCTCCTTGCTGTCAGTGGGCGCCCGATCCGTGGGCACCCGGTTCAGGGTCAGGTCCATTCGGTCCGGCAGGTAGTCAACCAATCACCTTTTCGATCCGGTCGAGAGCCTTTTCGAGGTTCTGCATGCTGGTCGCTATCGAGATGCGGGCATGACCGCCCAGACCGAATGCGGTGCCGGGTACCAGCGCCACGCCGGCATGCTCGATCAGGTGTTCGGCGAGCTGCAGGTCGTCATTCACGCCGTCGATCGCATCGATCAGGCCCTTCACCGAGGGAAATACATAGAAGGTGCCGTCTGTTGCCAGACACTCGATGCCGGTCATGCCGTTCAGGCGTTCGACCACGTAGTCGTGGCGCTTCTTGAACTGCACCAGCATCTCGCCGATGCAGTCCTGCGGACCGTTCAGTGCAGCCTCGGCCGCATACTGCGAGATCGAGGTCGGGTTGGAGGTGCTCTGCGACTGGATCTTCTTCATCGCCTTGATGATCTCGGCCGGGCCGCCGGCATAGCCGATACGCCAGCCGGTCATCGAATAGGCCTTGGACACGCCGTTGAGCACCAGTGTGCGGTTCATCAGGTCAGGGCAGGCGTTGACGATGTTGACGAACGGCTCGTCGGTGTTCCAGCGGATATGCTCGTACATATCGTCGGTCGCGATCGCCACCTTCGGGAAGTCGCGCAGCACCTCGCCGAGCGCCGCCAGTTCTTCAGCGTTGTACGCCATGCCGGTCGGGTTGGACGGGCTGTTGATGACGAACAGGCGGGTCTTGTCGGTCAATGCGCCACGCAGCTGCGCCGGGGTGATCTTGAACTGCTGATCAGCGCCCGCGTGCACCAGCACCGGCACGCCGCCGGCGAGAATCGCCATGTCCGGATACGACACCCAGTAGGGCGCAGGGATGATGACCTCGTCGCCCGGGTCCAGCATTGCCTGGGCCAGGTTGTAGAAGCTCTGCTTGCCGCCGCACGACACCAGGATCTGCTCCGGCGCATAGTCAAGGGCGTTGTCGCGCTTGAACTTGGCGATGATCGCCTGCTTCAGTCCCGGAGTGCCATCGACCGGCGTGTATTTGGTCTTGCCCTCGGCCATCGCCTTTCGGGCCGCTTCCTTGATGTGCTCGGGGGTATCGAAATCGGGTTCACCCGCGCCCAGACCGATCACGTCCTTGCCGGCGGCACGCATCTCCGCGGCACGTGCGGTGATAGCAAGGGTGGGAGATGGCCGGACGGCCTGTACGCGACTGGAAAGCTTGATGCTCATGGGTTTTCTGCAGGTCTCTGGGTCTGCGCCCTTGGCGGATGGATGGATTGGTATGATACCGGATTGATTCGCGACCGATCACCTCCTTTATGGCAAAAAAGACGTTTGCGCTGCACAGCCGTTTCGAGCCGGCCGGAGACCAGCCGGCAGCGATCGAGCGGCTGGTCGAAGGACTGAGGGACGGCGAGGCGGGCATGACCCTGCTCGGCGTGACCGGCTCGGGCAAGACCTTCACCATCGCAAATGTGATCGACCGGGTGCAGCGGCCGGCCATCGTGTTGGCCCCCAACAAGACGCTGGCTGCCCAGCTGTATGGCGAGTTCCGCGATTTCTTCCCGGACAGTGCCGTCGAGTACTTCGTTTCCTACTACGACTACTACCAGCCTGAGGCCTATGTCCCGGCATCCGACACCTTTATCGAGAAGGACGCCTCGGTAAACGAGCACATCGAGCAGATGCGGCTGTCAGCGACCAAGGCGCTGCTGGAGCGTCGCGATGTCATCGTGGTGGCGACCGTGTCATCGATCTACGGCCTGGGCGACCCGCGCCAGTACCTGCGCATGATGCTGCACCTGTCGCGTGGCGAGCGCATCGATCAGCGCGCCATCCTGCGTCGCCTGGCGGAACTGCAATACAAGCGCAATGACGTGCAGTTGCAGCGCGGCACCTTCCGTGTGCGCGGCGAGCTGATCGACATCTACCCGGCCGAATCTGACGAGGAGGCGGTCCGGGTCGAACTGTTCGACGACGAGGTCGAGGGGATCGCATTGTTCGACCCGCTGACCGGCGAGGTGCTGCGCAAGGTCCCGCGCTACACCGTGTACCCGAAGACGCACTACGTGACGCCGCGCGAGACCATCCTGGCCGCGGTCGATGCAATCAAGATCGAACTGAAAGATCGCCTGGCACAGCTGCAGGAGGCCAACAAGCTGGTCGAGTACCAGCGCCTGCAACAACGCACCCAGTTCGATCTGGAGATGATGGTCGAGCTGGGCTATTGCTCCGGCATCGAGAACTATTCCCGCTATCTCTCCGGCCGGGCGCCAGGCGAGGGGCCGCCGACGCTGTTCGACTACCTGCCCGAGGATGCGCTGCTGGTCGTCGACGAGTCGCATGTCACGATCCCGCAGCTGGGTGCCATGTACAAGGGTGACCGTTCGCGCAAGGAGACCCTCGTCGAATACGGATTTCGGCTACCGTCTGCACTGGACAACCGGCCGCTGCGCTTCGAGGAATTCGAGGCCAGGGCGCCGCAGACGATCTACGTCAGCGCCACGCCGCGCGACTACGAACGCCAGCACTCGGGTGCGATCGTCGAGCAGGTGGTGCGCCCGACCGGCCTGATCGATCCGGAGATCGAGGTCCGCCCGGCGATCAGCCAGGTCGACGATCTGCTGTCGGAGATCGGCAAACGCACCGCGCTGGGCGACCGCGTGCTGGTAACGACCCTCACCAAACGCATGGCCGAGGACCTGACCGATTACCTGATCGAGCACGGCGTTCGGGTGCGCTATCTGCACTCGGACATCGATACCGTGGAGCGGGTCGAGATCATCCGCGACCTGCGCCTCGGAGAGTTCGATGTCCTGGTCGGCATCAACCTGCTGCGCGAGGGCCTGGACATGCCCGAGGTGTCACTGGTCGCGATTCTCGATGCCGACAAGGAAGGCTTCCTGCGTTCCGAGGGTTCTTTGATCCAGACCATCGGCCGCGCGGCGCGCAACGTGCGCGGCAAGGCAATCATGTACGGCGACCGCATCACAGGATCGATGCGTCGTGCGATCGACGAGACCGAGCGGCGGCGGCACAAGCAGCTGGCGTTCAACGCCGAACACGACATCACGCCGCAGACCGTGCAGAAGAACATCGCCGATATCATGGAGGCCGCCTACCCGGGGGCACCGTCCACCGCCAGGCGGTTCGCCAAGGTGGCTGAACAGACCGCGGAATACGCGGCGATGACACCGGCGCAGATGATCCGACGGGTCAAAGAGCTGGAGAAGCAGATGTACCAACACGCCAAGGACCTGGAGTTCGAACAGGCGGCGCAGATCCGTGATCAGCTCAAGGAACTGCAGGGCAGGGGGCTGGTGGCCTGAGCGCCGAGGATTTCTGTAAAGGCTTGCGAAGGAACGCCTGCTCCGGGTATATTCCGCGACCTGCTTTTGCAGGCGCGTAGCTCAGTTGGTTAGAGCACCACCTTGACATGGTGGGGGTCGTTGGTTCGAGTCCAATCGCGCCTACCAAATTCGCCTGATATAACAGGTAGTTACGAAACCCGCTTTGGCGGGTTTCGTGCGTTCTGGGGCGGTTTTTTGTTCCAGAAGCCTGCCGAGAGGTTTCGTTCTCTTTCTCTTCCGCCTACCGGCAGTTAGGGCTGGCCCCCCATTGATTGGACAGTCATCGGACGACCATTAGTGCTGCCTCCGAATTGAGCGAGATGCCCTGGAGAGAAGCGATGAGACGGAATTGAAGGGTGGCAATTCGGCTATCTCCAAGACATCTGAAAAATTGCGGTATAAAGGACAACCATCAAGTTCGCGGTTCTCGTGGCCCAACGCCGTTTTAACGTGGATTTCGCTTTGACTACGGAAGGAAAGACATGTCAAGAAAACTGATGGTGGGTTTGGGGTTGGTTGCGTTGCTGTCGATGGCTTCTTCCTCTTTCTGCGCACCCGGATCCGGCTCCCGGGAATGCGAACAAAGTGGGCAGGGTGCAGAAAATGGCGTTCAGTGGCTGTGGTACAAAAACGATGCTGTATCGAAAGGACGCCAGGAATGCAGCATGGGAAGGCATACGTTCTGTGCGCTTTCTTCTGTTCAACATGGCAACGTCAACGGATGGTGCCCAGTAGGGCAACAATACGGTGACTGGAAACTCGTAGTAATAAACGATGGCAATGCCGCAGGTTCGAAATCCTGCGCGGCAGTGTGCATGGATATTCCAGGGCTCGGAATTAGCGCCTCTTCGGCACCGTCCTCATCACGACCGGCCGGCTCTGTCAGCAATGCAGAGGAAGTCAGCGCCGACGAGCGTGTTATCGGTACGTGGCGGTATCAGGCTGGTTCCTTCACCGACGAATGGACCTTTCTGGCAGGCGGTGTGCTGCGCACTCGTTCCGCTCCCGATGTCACCGGCAGCTGGCGCTTGAAAGGGGATACCCTCACTACCAAGTGGCCTCATAACGGATGGTCGAACCGTAACAAGTTGGGTAGCGGAGAAGGGCCGTTTAGCGGAGATGCCATCGGTCCGAGCGGTAAAGTCGACCATAGGAGCACGCTGATGCAAGTGCGAGGTGGTCGTACGAATTGATGTGAGTCCGTCATGTGAGTCGTCACGGCTCATTGATCTAGCGTAAGGGTATGCTGCGGCAGCTGGTGTGCCAGGGAGAGAGCCAGCGCTCGTCGTCATGGCCGCTTCCACGGTCGCTTTGTCGGTCAATCAAGCGCGCAAGGTCTACCTGTACCTGCCACGGGATCTGGTCATCGATCACCCGACCGGGTCTGGGCAACGACGCGACCTACATCCCGATGGCGCGCGGCTTTGGACGCGAACACCTTCCGGGACAGCCACGGCGTCGACAAAAAACCATCCGTGGCCGACGTGCAGGTCGGGTTCGCCTTTCATTACTG
>JACKMP010000011.1 GCA_024235315.1 Chromatiaceae bacterium
CAAAAAACACGCGCCGCCGCGCTTTCAGGACCAATCCACGCCATCCAACGTGCCCGGCCTCCATTGCACCGTTAACGCGGCAGTCCGGCGTACAATCCCCGCGCACAAACAACAAGCCCTGGGAGGACGTTGCCCCGATGCGTCTGATCGAGATCGTGGCCGATGCCGGTCATACAGACACCCTGTCCAGTATCGCGGACCAGAACGAGATCACGGATTACTGGTGGGGCGCGGCTGCAGATGACGGGCGCCGTTCGTTCCGTATGCTGGTCAACGATCATGCGCGCCAGCCGGTCATGGATGCGCTGCAGAGTCTGTTCGCCGGGTCGGAAAATGTGCGCATTGTCGTGCTGCCGGTCGATACCCATCTGCCCCGCGAGGCCGAGGATGACAGCCACGCAGCCAGGGCAACACGCGAGGAGTTGTACGCGCAGATCGAAAAGGGTGCGCGCATCGACAGCAACTTCCTGCTGCTGACCTTTCTGTCGACCGTGGTGGCGGCGATCGGGCTGATCGAGGACAACGTCGCGGTGGTGGTTGGCGCGATGGTGATCGCGCCGTTGCTCGGGCCGAACATCGCGCTGGCCTTCGGCTCGTCACTGGGTGACGGCAACCTGGTCTGGAAGGCACTGCGGGCGGCGCTGACCGGGCTCGGCCTGGCCTTTGGGCTGTCGCTGGCGATCGGGCTGCTGTGGCCGGTGGATATCGCGCGCGGCCAGATGCTGATCGCCAGCAGCGAGATCCTTGCACGCACCGACGTCGGCCTGGATGGCGTGGTCCTTGCGCTCGCCTCGGGCGCGGCAGCTGTGCTGTCGTTGACGACCGGCCTGCCGTCGGCCCTGGTCGGGGTGATGGTCGCGGTGGCGCTGCTGCCGCCGACGGCGACCATGGGCATGCTGTTCGGCGCCGGTCAGCCGGAACTCGCCATCGGTGCCGGTCTGCTGCTCGCGGTCAACGTGGTGTGTGTGATCGTCGCCGCCAGGCTGGTGTTCATGGCCAAGGGGGTCAAGCCGCGCACCTGGTACGAGCGGAGCAAGGCACGTCAGTCGACGCTGATCTACGGTCTGACCTGGCTGGTGCTGCTGGCCGTCCTGCTGGCGATTGTCTACGCCCGTCACCGGGTATTCCGCTGAGTGATCTGCGCCATAATCCAGGCAGACACCACTGTGCCGTCGATGCCCCGATGAAGACGCCTGAACTACTCGCCCCCGCAGGTACCCTGCGCAACATGCGATACGCCTTCGCCTACGGTGCGGATGCGGTGTATGCCGGCATGCCGCGCTACAGCCTGCGCGTGCGCAACAACGATTTTCTCGAAGAGAACCTGCGCACCGGGATCACTGAGGCACACCGTCTCGGGCGGCAATTCTTCGTCGCCACCAACGTGATGCCGCACGGTGCCAAGCTCAGGACCTTTCTCGACGATATCGCGCCGGTGGTGGCGATGCATCCGGATGCGCTGATCATGGCCGACCCTGGCCTGATCATGCTGGTGCGCGAGCGCTGGCCGGACCTGCCGATCCACCTCTCGGTGCAGGCCAACACGGTGAATGCAGCCGGGGTGAAATTCTGGCAGTCGGTGGGCCTGACCCGCGTGATCCTGTCGCGTGAGCTGTCGCTGGACGAGGTTGCGGAGATCCGCCAGGCCTGCCCGGACATGCAGATCGAGGTGTTCGTACACGGTGCATTGTGCATCGCCTACTCGGGGCGCTGCCTGTTGTCCGGCTATTTCAATCACCGCGACGCCAACCAGGGGACCTGCACCAACTCGTGCCGCTGGGACTACAAGATCGCGCGTGAGGATCTCGATGCGGTGGCCGAGGTCCCTGTCTCGCAGATCCAGCGCCACCCGAAGGCCGACGAGGTGTATTACCTGGAAGAACGCGAGCGCCCGGGCGAGTTCATGCCGATCTTCGAGGATGAGCACGGCACCTACATCATGAACTCACGCGATCTGCGTGCGGTCGAGCATGTGCACCGGCTGGTCGAGATCGGCGTCGACTGCCTGAAGATCGAGGGTCGCACCAAGTCGCATTACTACACCGCCCGCACCACTCAGGTATACCGGCGCGCGATCGACGACGCGGTGGGGGGGCGGGCTTTCGATCCGGCCTTGCTGGCGGAACTCGAACACCTGGCGAACCGGGGCTACACCGATGGTTTCTTCCAGCGTCACGAGAGCCAGGAGATGCAGAGCTACCGCCAGGCCTCGTCGAACAGCACGCGTTCGCAATTTGTCGCCGAGGTGAAGGGTGTCGATCCGGCGAGTGGGTTGTCGAACCTGTCGGTGAAAAACAAGTTCCGGGTCGGTGATGAGATGGAACTGGTATCGCCGCAAGGCAACCGCCGCTTCCGTCTGGAGACGATGCTCGACAAGGACGGCAATCCACTGGAAGAGGCGCCCGGTGGCGGCTGGGAGGTACGGGCCAGGTTGCCTGAAGGCGTCGACGAGATGACGCTGCTGACCCGGCTTCTGGTGTGACGCCGCTGTCCGGGTTTCAGGCGTCCGGCCGGCCGCCCCGGCCCCGGTCGGCGGTCATGCGTGAGAAGGCCTCGCGCACGGCATCGCTCTGATCCGGCGAGCGCAGGGCGCCGCGCAACCTGTCCGACATCGCCGGCAGGCTCAACAGGTCGCGGATGCAGTGTTCGAACGCCGCCTGCCCGTGGTCGTTTCTGGCCAGCTGCTGCAGGAAGCTGTGCAGCAAACCGTCCTCACCGAGACTTTCCCAGGCGCGTCCCCCGATGGCGGCAAGGATCTCGATGTTGCTGCCAATCGGGTGTGTGAGCACCTCCCGGAGCACCGCGACCAGGGCAGTGCGGTCGGCGCTGCGGGACAGGCCGCGAATCAGGGCTGCAACCACCCGGATGTCGGTCTGCCCCCTGTGCAGCGCCAGCCGCAGACGCGCATGGAGTGCGTCGGCGAGGGGGCCATGCACTGGACGGCTCTCGAGGCAGTGGCAGAGAGCGAGCAGCGGCTCGTCGGGCAGTGCGGCGATGGCATCCGGCAAAGGTCCGTCGACGTGTCGACAGGCCACATCGGCAATCCCCTGGTAGCCGACGAAACCCCACTGATCCCATCCCAGTGCACCGCGGAAATATTCGAGCGCATGTGCGTAGTGGCGCGAAGGCGCCAGGCCGAGATCGGCGCTGAGCAGGGCATGCAGGAGCGCCATGCGGTCCTGACGCGGGGTGAACGCGCACGGGTTGTCCTGCAGAAACGCCTGCGGATCGGCACCCTGCCTGCATGCCTGCACCGATTCGAGCAGGCGTTGCAGCAGGTAGTCGCGTTCTGCCTGCACCAGCAGACCCTGTTCGTCCAACGACAGGCGCAGAAACCAGATCAGCGGATCCTGGGGATTGTCGGCGGTGGTCTGAACCAAGGCGAACCATGCCTTGTGCTGCATCGGCAGCGGGTACGGCAGGACCGCCTGTTCGAACGCGACGAAGTCGGTGCGCGCGATGGCGCCGACCCGACGCCCGACGTCGTAGGCCGCCACGGTCGCGCCGGTCTGTTCGAGAAATTCGGTCAGCAGCATGTTCGGCAGTTTGGCGGGTCGTCCGTCATTCGACCCAGTCGACGAGGTGTTGCTCCAGCGCGTCGGCGTCGTCTTCGCAGATCGTTCGCCCGCACACCCTCTGGCCGGCGCGCAGCACCGACTGCGGGTCGCCGGATACCAAGGGGTGCCAGCCGGGCAGGTCGCGGCCTTCGGCCAGCAGACGATAGGCGCAGGTCCTGGGCAGCCAATACGGATCCTCGAGCACACTCGGTGTAATGGTCACGCAGTCGGGCACGCGTGCCGAGCGGTTCGGGTAGTCGGTGCAGCGCCCGGATTCGGTATCCAGCAGCCGGCAATGCACGTTGGTGAAATAGATTTCGCGGGTGTCTTCGTCTTCGAGGCGGTAGAGGCAGCACTTGGCACAGCCATCGCATAAAGACTCCCACTCGTCGCGATCCAGTTCGCCGAGCTTTTTTCGCCGCCAAAAAGGGTTCATCCGGGTTGACATTGAGGAATCTTCTTGTATCCGCGAACTAAATTAGAAACTGTTTATGCACAGGTGCCGCCGGACGGGCATTTCGTTCTGCAGTTGCCACCGGTTTGCCATGCGCTACTTGATAAAGGCATTGTAAGTATTTGTTATAAAAAGAAAAACAACAATTTGGTAACTTTTTGGTCAATCTGATGTCCGGTACGCCAGCATGCGGGCTCGGGCCCATTGTGTTCATGTTTTACACAAAGTTTTCCACAGGCAATGTGGAAAAAACCGATCGCCTGTCCTAGTGGCTGGCACGCGTGTCGCCGGTCAGCAGGCGGTCTATCGCGTCGACAATGACAATGATGCGCTCGGTCCGTACATCATCCTGCTGACGGTAGATCTCCTCAGCCATCGGTCGGATCGCGCAGGTCGTTGGCAACGGGCGGCGTTCGTCCAGCAGCGCGTCCAGTCCCGGCAGCAGTATCCATTGCAGCCATTGGTCGAGACTCAGGGTGTCGCAAGCGAAAGGTTGCGTGCTGCGCAGCGCCTCCGGTGACGGCGGTGCATCGTCCCATCGCCCCTGGATGCGCAGCTCCGCCTCCAGCGACCTCAGCAGGACGGTCAGTTCATCGTGCACGCTGGCTCCGGGATTGCCAAACTCCGAGGTATCCTTGCACGCACATCCGGTGAATTCCAGTGCCAGGAGCCCCGCCCGCAGCGTGATCCGAAAGAAGACCTCAAACGACACGCCCGGCTCGGCGGCTGCACCGCTGGCCGACGGCGATGCCCAGCTCGTCGAACGGTTCGCGGACGCGGTGTGGATGGAGCGCGGCCTGTCCAGAAACACTCTCGATTCGTACCAATCGGACCTGAGGCATTGTGCCCGCTGGTTGTACCGGTCCGATGGATCAAGCCTGTCGCGAGTGCGCCGCGATCAGTTGCTGGGCTATCTCGCGGCCACGGTCGATGCCGGCATGAGACCTCGCACCAGCGCGAGACGACTTTCGACACTGCGCCAGTTCTTTCAGTGGGCGCTGCGTGAAAAGCTGATCGCCTCCGATCCGACTGCCCAGATCGAGGCCCCACGTCTCGGCCGCCCGCTGCCCAAGTCGCTCAGCGAGGCCGAGGTCGAGGCACTGCTGGAGGCGCCGAACCTGGCCACCGCGGAGGGGATGCGCGACCGCGCGATGCTGGAAGTGCTGTACGCGAGCGGCCTGAGGGTATCCGAGCTGGTCAACCTGCTACCCGAACAGCTCAGCCTGTCGCAGGGGCTGGTGAGGGTCGTGGGGAAAGGTGGCAAGGAGCGTCTGGTGCCGCTGGGTGACGAGGCGGTCGGGTGGGTCGCCCGATTTATCGACGGTGCACGCCGCGAACTGCTCGGCGGCAGGCCCTGTGATGCGCTGTTCCCGACCCGCCGGCGGACGGCTATGACCCGGCAGGCGTTCTGGTACCGGATCAAGAAGCACGCGGCCCGCGCGGGCATCCGGCAGTCACTGTCGCCACATACCCTGCGGCACGCCTTCGCGACCCATCTGGTCAATCACGGCGCCGACCTGCGGGTGGTGCAACTGCTGCTGGGCCACAGTTCGCTGTCGACCACGCAGATCTACACCCACGTGGCCCGCGAGCGCCTGCAGGCGCTGCATGCGAAACACCATCCCCGTGGCTGAGTCCGGCCGGGGGCACCAGGGCCGCGGCAGAGGCGTGTTCTTTTCCCGATCGGGAGGCGAATCAGGGGCGGTGCAATGTGGTAGCCTTTGCGGCGGTTTTATCGCGGAGTCGAGTCATGCCCTCGTTCGATGTCGTATCCGAAGTGGATCTGCAGGAAGTGCGCAACGCCGCCGACCAGGCGAATCGCGAAGTCGGTACGCGTTTCGATTTCAAGGGCAGTGATGCCAATTTCAGCCTCGAAGGCAATGTCGTCACACTGCATGCACAGAACGAGTTCCAGCTCGAACAGATGATGGACATCCTGCAGCTGAAACTGGTCAAACGATCAGTCGATATCGGTTGCCTGGACATCGCCAAGGCGGAAACCGCCAACAACCGCGCGCGCCAGGCGGTGACCATCCGCCAGGGGATAGACACCGATACCGCGCGCAAGATCGTCAAGGACATCAAGGGTGCCAAGATCAAGGTCCAGGCGCAGATCCAGGGCGAGCAGGTACGGGTCACCGGCAAGAGCCGCGACGACCTGCAGAACGTGATCGCCATGCTGCGCAAGGCGGACTTCGGTCTGCCGCTGCAGTACATCAATTTCCGGGACTAGTTGTTCAGCCATGAAAAAAGCCGTTTTCGCCCTGTGTGTCCTTCTTCTTGCCGCGTCTTCCCAGGCGCAGGTGGATCAGGCCACCGAACAGCAGATCCGCAACTCGCTAAGCGTGCTTCTTCCCGGGCTGCAGCCGGACGAGATCCGCAGCACGCCCATCACCAATCTGTATGAGGTGACCTTCGGTACGCGCCTGGTCTACCTCACCTCGGACGGACGCTACCTGATCCAGGGCAAGCTGATCGACCTGGAGACGCGCGCCGAGATCACCGAGGCGCGCCTGGGTGAACTGAAAGTCGCTGCGCTGGACAAGATCGACGAGAGTCAGATGGTGATCTACGGTCCCGACGATGCGAAGTACCAGATCACGGTGTTTACCGATATCGACTGCGGTTACTGCCGTAAGCTGCATTCGGAGATGGAACAGTACAACGCGCAGGGTATCCGCATCCGCTACCTGTTCTATCCACGTTCTGGAATCCCCAGCGCGTCCTATGACAAGGCGGTATCGGTATGGTGCGCCGATGATCGCAAGGCGGCGATGAATCGCGCCAAGGCGGGCGGCGAAGTCCCGGCGAAGACCTGCGACAACCCGGTGGCGGAACAGTATGCGCTGGGCCAGACGATGCGTATCCAGGGCACCCCGGCGTTGATCCTCGAAGACGGCGAGATCCTGCCCGGCTATGTGCCGGCGGACAAGTTGCGCAGGGCGCTCGATCAGCGCAGCGCGCGCTCAGGCGGCTGAAGGCCGATCTCCGGGACACTGGACTGAACAGTCATAACGGTCGTTGAAGCGGTAGATGTCGGTACACGCGATCAGCCTGGCCACCAGGTCCCACAAGGGCCTGGTGCGCAGCAGCAATCAGGACTGGCTGCAGGTGGAGCCCGATCTTGGTGTGGTGGCCCTTGCTGACGGCATGGGTGGCCATCGTGCCGGCGAGGTGGCCAGCCGCCTCGCGGTCGAGGCGGCGCTCGCCGACCTGCTGCCTTCGCAGCACGAGCTGAGCGCGGACGATACCGAAAGCCTGTTGCGGGTGGGGCATGCGGTCGAGGTGGCGAACCACGCCTTGCTCGACGAGTCCACGGAACACCCGGAGTTGCAGGGCATGGGCACCACCATGGTGCTCGCGATGTTCCGCGAAAGCCGTATCTACTATGCCCATGTCGGCGATTCCCGGCTGTACCGGGTACGCTACGGTCGTATCCGGCGCCTGACGCGTGATCATTCGCTGATTCAGCGCATGATCGACGAGGGGATATTCCTCAATCGCACCGAGGCCCGCGTGGCCGGGATCCGTGACAATGTGCTTACCCGCAGCCTGGGCATGCAGCGTCAGACCGAGGTCGATGTGGGGGACGCCTTGCTCGAAGTCGGCGATACCTACCTGTTGTGCAGCGATGGCCTGCACGGTGCGGTCTCGGACAGTGAGATCGCGCGCATCCTGCGCGACCCCAAGGGTGACCTCGAGTCACAGGTGCAGACACTGGTCGATGCGGCGCTTGCCGCCGGCGGTCAGGACAACATCAGTGCGATACTGGCCAGGCCGCTGCTGCGCTGAAATCTCGCCGCCGGGCCGTCTCGGCGAATCCATGCAGGCAGATCGGCCTGCCAGCCATAGCCGTTTCCCTCACCCCGACCCTCTCCCGCCTGCGGAAGAGGGGGATGAGGATACGCGTCGCGCGATTCACGTTAACGTTCCAGAAGTTTGAGCTTGTCCGGCTTGCCGTCCCACTCGGCGGCGTCGGGCGGTGCGGGCTTGCGCTGCGTGATCACCGGCCAACCGGCGCAGAGCTCTGCATTCAGTGCGATGAAGTGCTGCTGTGTCTGGGGCACGTCGTCTTCGGCGAAGATCGCACCCGCCGGGCATTCCGGTTCACACAGGGCGCAGTCGATGCACTCGTCGGGGTCGATGGCGAGAAAGTTCGGTCCTTCGTGAAAGCAGTCGACCGGACATACCTCGACGCAGTCGGTGTATTTGCACTTGATACAGTTCTCGGTGACGACGTAGGTCATGGATGCTACCTCAGCGCTTGGCCCTGACTACTCTCCAGCCTCGTCCAAAGAACGCAATTGGTAAAGGGCGTCGAGCGCCTGGCGCGGCGTCATCTGGTCCGGGTCGAGTTCGGCGAGCCGTTCGCGCAGGCGGTCGGGCGCGGCCGCGGGTGTTTCTTCACGTACCTGGGCGAACAGCGACAGCTGATTCGATTCGGCCTGTGCATGGCGTTGTGCCGCCTGTTCGAGTTCGCGCAGGCGTCGTCGTGCAAGGTCGATCACCTTGCGCGGCACGCCGGCCAGCGCGGCGACCTGCAGGCCGTAGCTCTGGTTGGCGGGTCCTTCGCGCAGCGCATGCAGGAACACGATGCCGTCGCCGTGTTCGACCGCGTCCAGGTGCACGTTGACGATGCCGGGATATTCGTCCGGCAGCGTGGTGAGTTCGAAATAGTGGGTCGCGAACAGGGTGAAGGCGCGGATCCTGGTCGCCAGTTCCACCGCGCAGGCCCAGGCCAGCGACAGCCCGTCAAAGGTGCTGGTGCCGCGCCCGATTTCGTCCATCAGGACCAGCGAGCGAGGGCTCGCGTTGTGCAGGATATTGGCGGTCTCCTGCATCTCGACCATGAACGTGGAACGCCCGCCGGCGAGGTCGTCCGAGGCGCCGATGCGCGAGAATATCCGATCGAACGGGCCGAGTTCGGCGAGTTTCGCCGGCACGTAACAGCCGGCATAGGCCATCAACACGATCAGCGCGGATTGGCGCATGAAGGTCGATTTGCCCCCCATATTGGGGCCGGTGATGATCAGGATCTGGCGTTGTTCATCCATCAGCAGGTCGTTGGCGACGAACGGTGCGTCGCTGACCTGTTCGACCACCGGGTGGCGACCACCGCTGACCGTCAGGCCGGGGCTGTCGCGAAACGTCGGGCGGCACAGGTCGAGACGCTGGGCACGTTCGGCAAAGCCGCTGAGCACATCGAGGCGGGCAATCGCGTCCGCCGTATGCTGCAGTATGCCCAGCGGTTCGATCAGCGCTTCCAGCAGTTCCTCGTAGAGTGCCTTCTCGCGTGACAGCGCACGCTCGCGGGCCGACAACACCTTGTCCTCGAACGATTTGAGTTCCGGCGTGATGAAGCGCTCGGCACCCTTGAGCGTCTGGCGGCGGATATAGTCGGCCGGTGCCTGCGCGGACCTGCTGCGCCCGATCTCGATGTAATAGCCGTGCACCCGGTTGTAGCTGACCTTTAGGGTCTCGATCCCGCTGCGTGCACGCTCGCGTTTCTCCAGCTCGACCAGAAACTGGTCGGCGTTCTGCGAAAGGTCGCGCAGTTCGTCCAGCTGGGCGTCGTAGCCGGGGGCGATCATGCCGCCGTCGCGTGCGACCACCGGCGGGTTGTCAATGATCGCCCGGGTCAGCAGCTGGAGCGTTTGCGGGTGTTCGCCGATCTCCGCGGCGAGCTGCTGCAGGCCGGGGTCGTCGACAACCTGCAGGATCGCACGCAGTCCGGGCAGGGTCGCCAGGCTGTCGCGCAGCACCGCCAG
The DNA here is from genome assembly GCA_024235315.1 of Chromatiaceae bacterium. GTDB lineage: Bacteria > Pseudomonadota > Gammaproteobacteria > Chromatiales > Chromatiaceae > Thiosocius. The sequence goes on from JACKMP010000011.1 coordinate 9,780, forward strand.
GTCGCGTGGGCGGGCGCTGCGCAGCGCGACCCGGGCAAGGATGCGTTCGATGTCGCCAATGCCGTGCAGGGTCTCCTGCACGACATCGACCAGACCTCTGTCGAGCAGGCAGGCGATCGCTGCGTGGCGTTCACGCACCGCCTGCTGGTCGCGCAGCGGGCGGCTTATCCAGCGTCGCAACAGGCGGCTGCCCATCGGTGTTGAGGTACTGTCGAGCAGCCCGGCCAGGCTGTGCTTCTTCTTGCCTGACACCGCTTCGACCAGTTCGAGGTTACGTCGTGTCGCGGCATCGATGACGATCGCTTCGTCCTGGTGTTCTACCGTGATCCGGGTGACGTGCGGCAGCGTGCTGCGTTGGGTGTCGCCGACGTACTGCAGCAATGCCCCGGCAGCGCTGACGGCCAGCGGTATGTCGGTGCAGCCGAAGCCGTTGAGATCGTGGGTGCCGAACTGTGTGTTGAGCAGGTGCAGTGCACTGTCGTGTTCGAAATGCCACACCGGGCGGCGCGTGATGCCGCCGTCGCGACCTGCCATCGCTGGTGGCGTCTGGTCTTCGGGCAACAGGATCTCGGCTGGTCGCAGGCGTTCGAGTTCGGCGGCCAGCGCCGTTGCATCGCCGAGCTGCTGCAGCATGAAGCGGCCGCCGGTCAGATCCAGCCAGGCCAGGCCGCAGGCCCCGGCATGACACAGCACTGCAGCCAGCAGGTTGTCGCTGCGCTCGTCCATCAGCGCCTCGTCGCTGACCGTGCCCGGGGTCACGATGCGCACCACCTGGCGCTCGACCGGACCCTTGCTGGTCGCCGGGTCGCCGATCTGTTCGCAGATTGCGACCGACTCGCCGAGCCTGACCAGTTTCGCCAGGTAACCCTCGGCGGCATGGTAGGGCACGCCGGCCATCGGGATCGGTTCACCGGCCGATCTGCCGCGCTGGGTCAGGGTAATGTCGAGCAGCTTCGCGGCACGCCGGGCGTCGTCGAAGAACAACTCGTAGAAATCACCCATCCGATAGAACACCAGTCGGTCGGGGTGTGCGGCCTTGATGCCCAGGTACTGCTGCATCATCGGGGTGTGCTGGGCGGTGCTGTCAGTCATGGAATCGTCGACGCGGTCGCCGCGGTGGTCGGTCGGTGGTTGAATGGCTGGGGTGGCATCCTTTTCCGTCCCGTGACGGCATTGCGCATTACCCCCCGGGGCGCCATCTTAGCACCCGCCGTCGGTGGCGCCGACGCGGCGGATCAGGTGCCGCCGCGACGCCGTGGATGGCCAACCCAGCTCACCAATCGTGGCCGGCCGCCGATCCGTGTGACCGGCGTCATGCAAGCGAGTTAATCAGCTGGACTTTGGCAGGTATTATGAATTTAAATAAGCGCCCGCTAATATTTCTGAGAACGCCGAATGAACCGCGCCAGTCTGCTGATCACCCTGCTCATGGGGGCCCTGACGGTGCTGTTGTGGGCCGTGGTCAACCGGCCGGATATCGAGCCGCCGTGGCCGGCCAAGATCGAGGGCTTTTCGTTTTCGCCGATGCGCGGCGAGCAGAGCCCGGTGCGCCGCGAATACCCGGACATTGCGCAGATTGACGAGGACCTGGCGTTGCTGGCCGGGGATGCGCATGCGGTGCGCACCTACACGGTAGAGGGCACGATGGGCGAGGTACCCCGCCTGGCGCTGGCGCATGGGCTAAACGTAACCCTGGGGGCCTGGATCAGCGAGCAGGACAAGCGCAACGACGAAGAGATTGCGCACCTGATCAAGGTCTACCGTGAGAACCACAAACAGGTGGTGCGGGTAATCATCGGCAACGAGACGATCCTGCGCGAAGAGCAGACCGTCGAGGAGATGATCGGGCACCTCGAGAAGGTGCGTAAGTCCGTGTGGGCACCGATCAGTACCGCTGAGCCCTGGCATATCTGGCTGAAACACCCCGAACTGGTCAGGCATGTCGATTTCATCGCTGTTCACCTGTTGCCTTACTGGGAGGGGATTCCGGTTGATGAGGCCGTCGATTACGTGCTGGACCGCTACCAGGCGCTGAAGCAGGCCTATCCCGACAAGCGTATCGTCATTTCCGAAGTGGGCTGGCCCAGCAATGGTCGTACCCGGCAGGGTGCGGTTGCCAGTCGCGCGAACCAGGCAAAGTTCCTGCGCCGTTTTCTGGCAGCCGCAGAGCGTGACAAGCTCGTCTATTACGTGATGGAGGCCTTCGATCAGCCATGGAAGCGTGAGATCGAGGGCGACGTGGGCAGTCATTGGGGCATCTACGATGCCGAGCGTGAGCCCAAATTCGAATTCACCACGCCAGTGGTCGCTGTGCCCAACTGGTCGAGCCTGGCGGCGATCAGTATCGGTCTGTCGGTCCTGATCCTGGCGCTGATGTTTCGCGACAGTCGCGGCCTGTCGTCCAGCGGGCGCGGCTTTCTGGCACTGGTGGCCTATGCGATCACCACCTTCGTGGTCTGGCTGCTGTACGACTTTACCCAGCAATACATGACGCCGGCGATGCTGGTCGTCGGTGCGGCCCTGTTCCTGGCCGCGCTCGGCGTGATCGTCGTGTTGCTCGCCGAGGCGCATGAGTGGGCCGAGGCGCTATGGCTCAAGCAGTGGCGACGTTCCCCGCTGCCGGCGGAACTGCCCGAGCACCACCTGCCCAGGGTCTCCATTCATGTTCCCGCATACAACGAACCGCCGGACATGCTGGTGCAGACGCTGGACGCCCTGGCCGGGCTGGACTACCCGGATTTCGAGGTCCTGGTGATCGACAACAACACCAGGGACGAGGCGGTATGGCAGCCGGTACAAGCGCACTGCGAAAAACTCGGTGCGCGTTTTTGCTTCTTCCATGTCGCCCCGCTGTCCGGCTTCAAGGCCGGCGCGCTGAACTTTGCGTTGCGACACACCGACCCTGCCGCCGAGGTGGTCGCGGTGATCGACAGCGACTACGTCGTCGAGGCCAACTGGCTGCGTGAACTGGTGCCATTCCTCGAAGACCCGAAGATGGCCATCGTGCAGGCGCCGCAGGACTACCGTGACGGTGACGAAAACCTGTTCAAGGCAATGTGCAATGCCGAGTATCGCGGGTTCTTCCGCATCGGCATGGTGACCCGTAACGAGCGCAACGCGATCATTCAGCACGGCACCATGACGATGGTGCGGCGCAGCGTGCTCGACGAGGTCGAGGGCTGGGCGGAATGGTGTATCACCGAGGATGCCGAGCTCGGGCTGCGTATCTTCGAGCGCGGGTATGCCGCGACCTATATCCCGCACAGCTATGGCAAGGGGCTGATGCCGGACACCTTCCTCGATTTCAAGAAGCAGCGCTTCCGCTGGGCCTATGGCGCGGTACTGATCATGCGTCAGCATCTGGCCGAACTTTTCGGTCTGGAGAAGAGTGCCTTGACCCGCGGCCAGCGTTATCACTTCATCGCCGGCTGGCTGCCGTGGCTGGCCGACGGTTTCAACCTTGCGTTCAACCTCGCCGCGATCGGGTGGTCTGCAGCGATGGTGCTGATGCCGCTGGATGTCGCGCCGCCGCACGTGATCTTTGCGGTGTTGCCGCTGACCCTGTTCGTCTTCAAGATCTCGAAGATGTTCTTTCTGTACCGCCTGCGGGTGCAGGCCAGCCTTCGCCAGAGTCTCGCCGCCGGTATGGCCGGCCTGGCGTTGTCACACGTGATCGCACGCGCCATGCTGACCGGATTCATCACCCGCAAGATAGGATTCTTCCGCACACCCAAGCGCGCAGAGGCACACGGGCTGATCCAGGCCCTGCTCGATGCGCGCGAGGAACTGCTGTTCCTGGCAGCGATGCTGCTGGCGGCCTACGCGGTCCAGCAGCGCATCGACGGTGGTCTGCTCGACGTGCGTGTCTGGGCGCTGATGCTGACGGTGCAGAGCATTCCGTACGCCGCTGCTGTCCTGGTGTCGCTGATCAGTGCCATACCGCGCCTCCCCGGACGCCTGATCGGCGCGATGAACCGCCTGCACCATACCCGGCCAGTCTGACCTGCCGGCGCGAGCCGTTTACTGAAAGTCGTAGTGTTTTTCGACGTCTTCGGTAATTTCCCAGGTGCATTGCATGCCCTGGGGAAAGGTGATCAGGTCGCCGCGCTGGAAGTGCTGTGACTCGCCGCCGTCCGGCGTGACGGTGAATCTGCCGCGCAGGATGTAGCAGGTTTCCTGCTGCTGGTAGGTCCAGGCGAAGCGTGACGCCTCCTTGCGCCAGATCGGCCAGTCGTACACCCCCATGACCTCGAGCTTCATCGGCGAGGGGTTGCGTTCGAGCAGTATCTGCAGTTCGCTCATCCGGATTTCCTGTTCAGTTATGCTTCGTTCGACGTGCTGTGAGATGACCGCAGTCTAACGGATCGGGCGTGTTGAAGGGGGTCAGGTGGAGCGGGAACAGATGGTGGCGGAACTGGCGGCGCACCTGCGTCGCCGAGGCTGGTGGCTGGCATGCGCCGAGTCGTGTACCGGTGGAGGGATTGCGGCAGCGCTTACCGAACTGGCCGGTTCGAGCGCCTGGTTCGAGTGTGGCTACGTCACCTACAGCAACCGGGCCAAGCAGGAGATGCTAGGGGTGTCGGAACAGACACTCGCACGTCACGGTGCGGTCAGCCGAGAGACAGTGCTGGAAATGGCGACGGGGGCGCTGCTGCGCAGTCATGTGCAACTGAGCGTGGCTGTCAGCGGTATCGCCGGGCCCGGCGGCGGCACGCCGGAAAAACCGGTCGGGACCGTGTGGTTTGCCTGGGCCACACGGGAGGCCGCGGTGGCGGACTGCCGGGTGTTTTCCGGTGATCGCGTGCAGGTACGGGGCGCTGCCGTCGATGCCGCGCTGCAGGGGCTGCTGGAGCACGCGCGGTGAGTGCAACCGCGCATCGCCTGTTCTTTGCGTTGTGGCCCGATGAAGCGACACGTCAGGCGCTGGCGGGCTGGCAGGCGCACAACCTCGCCGGCAACCTGCGCTGGCAGCATCGTGCCGACCTGCACATGACGTTGCATTTCCTCGGCCAGGTCGACGACTCGCGGCGGGACGGCCTGCTGGACCTCGGCGCATCCCTGCGGGGATTGCCGTTCAGCATGGTCATCGACGAGATCGGGTACTGGCCCGGCCCGCAGGTCCTGTGGGCCGGGCCGACGTCGCTGCCCGGCGAACTCATCGCGCTGCATCGGCAGCTCGGTGAGGGTCTGCTGTCCCTCGGCTTTGCCCTCGACGAACGCGTGTATCGTCCGCACATCACGCTGGCGCGCAAGGTGTCGCGTGAACCACGGTCACTGCCGCTGCAGCCGTTCACCTGGGTGGTCGACGGGTTCGTCCTGGTGGAGTCACTCCCTGGCGCGCTGCCGGCGTATCGTCCACTGACGGCCTGGCGACTCGGACAGCACGCCTGAGCATTTTTTGACTGGAAAACAAAAAGAGAACCAACTACACTCAGCCCACAGCCACAAGCACTATCCACGACCGGGGGGTTAAATGGACGAGAATCGCAAAAAGGCGCTGGCAGCCGCGCTCAGCCAGATCGAGAAGCAGTTTGGCAAGGGGTCCGTGATGCGCATGGGCGACGCCAACGCGGTTCGAAATATCGAAGTGATCTCCACCGGGTCGCTGAGCCTGGACCTGGCGCTCGGTGTCGGTGGTGTGCCAAAGGGGCGTGTGGTCGAGATCTATGGCCCGGAATCCTCGGGCAAGACGACCCTGACCCTGCATGTCATCGCCGAAGCGCAGAAGAATGGCGGTACCTGTGCGTTTGTCGACGCCGAACACGCGCTCGACCCGGTCTACGCCGAGAAGCTGGGCGTGGATACCGATGAGCTGCTGGTCTCGCAGCCGGATACCGGTGAGCAGGCCCTGGAGATCACGGACATGCTGGTGCGCTCGGGTGCGGTCGATGTGGTGGTGGTTGACTCGGTGGCTGCGCTCACCCCGAAGGCCGAGATCGAAGGCGACATGGGCGACTCCCACGTCGGCCTGCAGGCCCGGCTGATGTCACAGGCCCTGCGCAAGCTGACCGGCAACATCAAGCGGTCGAACTGCATCGTCATCTTCATCAACCAGATCCGCATGAAGATCGGTGTCATGTTCGGCAGCCCGGAGACCACGACCGGGGGCAATGCACTGAAGTTCTATGCCTCGGTGCGCCTGGACATCCGCCGCATCGGTGCGATCAAGAAGGGCGATGAGGTGGTCGGCAACGAGACCCGGGTCAAGGTGGTCAAGAACAAGGTCGCGCCGCCCTTCCGTCAGGCCACGTTCGAGATCCTGTATGGCGAGGGGATTTCGCGTGAGGGCGAGATCATCGAGTTGGGTGTCGCCCAGGGGTTGATCGAAAAATCCGGTGCCTGGTACAGCCATGGCGGTAATCGCATCGGCCAGGGAAAGGAGAACGTGCGCAATTTCCTGCGTGAAAACCCCGATATCGCGCGCAATATCGAGACCCAGATCCGTGCCACTCTGATTCCGGTCAGCGCCGATGCCGATGACACCGCTGATGTCGGGGTGGGGGACGTCGACGCTTGAGCCGGGCCCCGGAGATCGACGAGGCGGCCTCCGTCGAGGCCGCCGCGGTACGGCTGCTCGCGGTGCGCGAGCACAGCCGGCAGGAGATGCGCCGCAAGCTGGCGGTCCGTTGCAGCGATCAGGGTCTGGTCGAAACGGTGCTCGATGACCTCGAGCGGCGGCAATACCTGAGTGATGAGCGCTTCGCCGAGGGTTATGTCCGCGAGCGCAGCCGCAAAGGCTATGGGCCGCTGCGCATCCGCGCCGAGCTGTCCGAACGCGGGATAGCGGCCGGATTCGGTGCACGCTGGCTCGATGACAGCGTTATCGATTGGGCCGAGGTGCTCGCGACGGCAGCCAGCCGCAAGTTCGGTGCCGAACCTGCTGTGGATCTGCGCGATCTGGCCAGGCGCGGGCGGTTTCTTGAGCAGCGGGGGTTTCCGATCGGCCTGGTGCGACGCTACCTCGGCCGGGTCCGCGGGTTCTAGCCCGGATCGGTCACCGGTGCCGCGGATGCCGACCCACGCCGCGCTGACCGCATCGGTTGTATCCCCCGGTTTACCCTGGCACGGCATTCAAAGCGCCGGGCCGCACTGCGGCGACACCTGTAATTGCGCAGAAATACAGTGATTTAAACAATGGTCGGCGGGTGACTTTTTCGGTCAAGCTGCATACCATTCCGCTTTTGTCGTCCGACCCCTAGCACTGTATGAAGACCAGCGCCGATATCCGTTCCGCTTTTCTCGATTTTTTTGCCGGCAAAGGCCATGAGGTGGTCGAATCGAGCCCGCTCGTCCCGGGCAACGATCCGACCCTGCTGTTCACCAACGCGGGCATGGTGCAGTTCAAGGATGTGTTCCTCGGCAAGGACAAGCGCAACTATGTCCGCGCGGTGAGTTCGCAGCGCTGCGTGCGCGCCGGCGGAAAGCACAACGATCTGGAGAATGTCGGCTATACCGCGCGTCACCATACCTTCTTCGAGATGCTCGGCAATTTCAGCTTCGGTGACTATTTCAAGCGTGAGGCCATCCAGTATGCGTGGGATTTTCTCACCGGCGTGCTCGGTCTGCCGCCTGAAAAGCTGTGGGTGACCGTATATCTCGACGACGACGAGGCGGCCCGAATCTGGCTGCAGGACATTGGCGTCGATCCGGCGCGGTTTACGCGCATCGGCGACAAGCCTGGTGGCAGGCCTTTCGAGAGTGACAACTTCTGGTCGATGGGTGACACCGGCCCCTGCGGCCCGTGTTCCGAGATCTTCTATGATCACGGTCCCGCCGTGTGGGGCGGGCCACCGGGCTCGCCGGAAGAGGACGGTGACCGCTACATCGAAATCTGGAACCTCGTGTTCATGCAGTACAACCGGGATGCCAGCGGTGAGATGACCCCGCTGCCCAAGCCCTCGGTTGACACCGGCATGGGTCTTGAGCGGTTGGCCGCGGTGATGCAGGGCGTCCATTCGAACTACGAGATCGATCTTTTCCAGGGCCTGATCAAGGCGGCCGCGGAGGCTACCGGCACCCAGGACATGGCTGCAAAGTCGCTGCGCGTCATCGCCGACCATATCCGTTCCTGTGCGTTTCTGATCGTCGATGGCGTGACGCCGGGCAACGAGGGGCGTGGCTATGTGCTGCGGCGAATCATCCGACGCGCGATTCGGCATGGTTATCAGCTGGGCCAGGAGCAGCCGTTCTTTCACCAGCTGGTCGATGCGCTGGATCAGCAGATGGGCGAGGCGTATCCGGAACTTCACAAGTCCAAAGACCTGGTGGCACGTGTACTCAAGCTCGAAGAGGAGCGCTTTGCCGAGACGATTGATCAGGGCATGCGCATCCTCGACGAGGCGATCGGCGACCTCAAGGGTGATGTCATTCCGGGACACGTGGTGTTCAAGCTCTATGACACCTATGGCTTTCCAACCGACCTGACCGCGGATATCGCCCGCGAAAGATCGCTACAGATCGACCGCGAAGGTTTCGAGCGAGAAATGGATGCGCAGCGCACGCGCGCCCGCGCGGCAAGCCAGTTCGGTGTCGAGCAGACAGCGGAGTTCGATATCGACGGCGAGACAGATTTCACCGGCTACGAACGGCTGCAGGACAATGCTACCGTCGTTGCGTTGTTCAGCGACGGCGCGTCGGCCGACGAGCTCGCTGCGGGGCAGCGGGGCATCGTGGTGCTCGATCGCACACCGTTCTACGCCGAGTCGGGCGGCCAGGCGGGTGATGCAGGCCACCTGCGGGTCGGTGGTGCCGAGTTCATCGTCAGCGACACCCGCAAGCAGGCCGGCACGGTGTTTGCCCACGTCGGTGAGGTCAGCGCAGGCGTGTTGCGCATCGGTGACAGCGTCAGTGCCGAGGTCGACAGCAAGCGGCGCAATGACACTGCGTTGAACCACTCGGCCACCCACCTGTTGCATGCGGCGCTGCGCCAGATCCTGGGCGATCACGTTTCTCAGAAGGGTTCGCTGGTCGAGGCAGAACGCCTGCGATTCGATTTCTCGCATTTCGAACCGATCAGCCGTGATCAGTTGGTTGAGATCGAGCGCCTGGTCAATGCGCAGATCCGCCGCAACCACATGGTCGAGACGCGCATCATGGCGCTGGACGATGCCAAGTCCGCTGGCGCGATGGCGCTGTTTGGTGAGAAGTATGACGACCAGGTGCGCGTGCTGCGCATGGGTGATTTTTCCACCGAGCTCTGCGGTGGCACGCACGTCAAGGCAGTCGGCGATATCGGGCTTTTCAAGATCACCGTCGAGACCGGTATCGCTTCCGGCGTGCGTCGCATCGAGGCGGTCACCGGGGCGCGCGCCGTCGAATGGGTCGAGGCCGACGAGGATCGCCTGCACCGTCTGGGCGGCCTGATCAATGCGGGCCGGGATGACCTCGAAGACAAGCTGGCCAAACTGATCGAGCGCAACAGGAAGCTGGAAAAGGAACTCGATCAGATCAAGTCCAGGCTCGCTTCCGCCGCCGGGTCCGACCTGGCCTCCGAGGCTGTAGAGGTCAATGGCGCGAAGGTGCTGGCTGCGCGCCTCGACGGGGTCGACCCGAAGGCGCTGCGCGACACCCTCGATCAGCTGAAGAACAAGCTCGGCAGTGCGGTGATCCTGCTGGCCGGCGTGAACGGCGACAAGGTCAACCTGATCGCAGGCGTCACCAAGGACCTCACCGACAGGTGTCGCGCCGGCGACCTGGTCAAGGTTGCCGCAGAGCTGGTGGGTGGCAAAGGGGGTGGCCGGCCCGATATGGCCCAGGCCGGGGGTACGGATCCGGACGGCGTCCCCGCGGCACTGGAACTGGCTCGCCGCTGGGCTGCCGAGAGGCTTTAAGTCCGCGCTGAAATGGTGTTAAATCGCGCGCTTTCTTTGCTCGGGCTCGCGCCGGGGCGCAATTCTCTCGTGGGGTTCGGGTAGCGATATGGCACTCATCGTGCAGAAATTCGGCGGCACCTCGGTCGGCTCGGTCGAGCGGATCCGCAACGTGGCCGCGCGGGTGAAGCGTCATCGCGACGGCGGGGACGACGTGGTCGTGGTGGTTTCCGCAATGTCGGGCGAGACCAACCGTCTGATCGCGCTGGCGAACGACATCACCGAAAACCCGAATCCGCGCGAGATGGACGTGCTGGTGTCGACTGGCGAACAGGTCACCATCGCACTGCTGTGTATGGCGCTGCAGGACATCGGCTGTGATGCGCGTTCCTATACCGGTGCCCAGGTCCACATCCTGACCGACAGTGCGCATTCCAAGGCGCGCATCATGGACATCGACCATGCGCGCGTGTGTGCCGACATCAAGGCCGGCCGGGTGGTTGTGGTGGCCGGTTTTCAGGGCGTCGACGAGATGGGTGACATCACCACCCTGGGCCGCGGTGGTTCCGACACGACGGCGGTGGCGATGGCCGCGGCCTTGAAGGCCGATGAATGCCAGATCTTTACCGATGTGGACGGCGTCTATACGACCGATCCCCGGGTTGAACCCAAGGCCCGCAAGCTCGACCGCATCACGTTCGAAGAAATGCTTGAGATGGCGAGCCTCGGTTCCAAGGTGCTGCAGATCCGTTCGGTCGAGTTTGCAGGCAAGTACAACGTGCCGTTGCGCGTGCTGTCCAGCTTCGAAGACGGTGGCGCGGGGACCCTGATTACCCTGGAGGAAGAAGGCGTGGAAGCAGCGAAAATTGCCGGCATCGCGTTCAATCGCGACGAAGCCAAACTGACGATCCGCGGCGCACCGGACCAGCCCGGCGTTGCCTACAAGATCCTGGGGCCGATCGGTGATGCCAACGTCGAGGTCGATATGATCGTGCAGAACATCGCCAAGGACGGGACCACCGATTTCACCTTCACCGTGAACCGCAGCGACTATAAGAAGGCGCTCGGCATCCTCAGCGCGACAGCGACCGAGCTGGGTGCGCGCGAGGTCGTCGGGGACAACAAGATCGTCAAGATCTCATTGGTCGGCGTGGGCATGCGTTCGCACGCCGGCATCGCCAGCAAGATGTTTGCCGCGCTGTCGAAGGAAGGCATCAATATCCAGATGATTTCCACTTCCGAGATAAAGATTTCGGTCGTGGTGGATGAAAAATACCTCGAGCTGGGCGTGCGCGCGCTGCACGAGGCGTTTGAATTGGCTGAAGAAAGCGCGGCCTGAACACGGTTTTTGCCTTCTGCTGCGGCGAGGATGTTGCTAGAATTGCCGCGCCCCTGATCCATAATTAAAACCGGGGCTGGGTTGGCAAACGGACACAACGGGAGAGACCCAGGGATCAAGAAGGTCTCACCGATGTGTTGGAAAGGAGTATTTCCATGTTGATTCTGACGCGTAGAGTTGGAGAAACCCTGATGATCGGTGACGAAGTAACGGTTACCGTGTTGGGTGTGAAGGGTAACCAGGTAAGGATTGGCGTAAACGCGCCGCGTGACGTTTCGGTACACCGCGAAGAAATTTACGACCGGATCAAACGGGAAAACGGCGACTCTGCTGAGAGCTGAAACGCGCAGTAGATCAAGTGACGCCGAAGCCTGAATCAGGCTCTGACGACGCTTCCCCGGTTTTCGCGAATATTGTTGTACCCATGACGCATGTGGGTAGGGCGCAGACATGGTCCGCAGGACCATTGGTGCGCCGAGCAAAGAGTTTTGGAGAGATGGCCGAGTGGCTGACAAGACAGCCAAAGGCTGTCGTAGAACACCGGCGCATCGCGACGGTGGCCCCTTTAGGGGCGAGGGACGCAGTCCCGAATAATCGCGCACCCCGACATGGTCCGCAGGACCATTGGTGCGCCGAGCAAAGAGTTTTGGAGAGATGGCCGAGTGGCTGAAGGCGCACCCCTGCTAAGGGTGTATGGGGGAAACTCCATCGAGGGTTCGAATCCCTCTCTCTCCGCCAAACGCGAAAAGGTCCCTTGAGGGGCCTTTTTTCATTTAACATGGTCCGCAGGACCATTGGTGCGCCGAGCAAAGAGTTTTGGAGAGATGGCCGAGTGGCTGAAGGCGCACGTCGCCACAACGTGGCGGCGGCCCGAAGGGCGAGGGCGCCAGCCCGAGTAATCCCTCTCTCTCCGCCAAACGCGAAAAGGTCCCTTTAGGGGCCTTTTTTCATTTGTGGCAATAAGCAGTTATTCGAACCCTCGATGCAAAAAATGGTGGTTCGACGGAGCGGCCGCAGGCCGCGGAGAACGTCGCCACAACGTGGCGGCGGCCCGAAGGGCGAGGGCGCCAGCCCGAGTAATCCCTCTCTCTCCGCCAAACGCGAAAAGGTCCCTTGAGGGGTCTTTTGCTTTCAATCCCTGCAGCTCATGTCAGCGGCGTGCTCGACAGCTCCTCGACCAGCCGCAACAGGTTCTTCTTGGTGGCCCCCTCGACCGCCCTGATGATGCGCGTCGCGCCCGCGAAGGCCTCGTTCCACTCGACATGGTGTCGGGTGTTGATGCCCTTGCGCCAAACTTGCCGGCCCGTTGCCGGATCGACCAGCCAGTATTGAACGACGATGGCATAGGTGGGGCTGATGCCGCCTTCGGTCGTGACGGTGATGATCTCGCTGTACAGGTTCAGGTCTGCCTTGTCGCCCGACTCCACGACGCTGGCAAATACCCGCGAGTCAATCATTGTCCGGCGCAGCGCCTCGAAGAACTGCTCGTTCGTGATATAGGCCTCGCGGCCGAACGATGAGGCGCGGCCACCTTCTACGGGCATGACTTTGACGGACTTGTTGATCTGCCGCGCTGCCGGTGTCTGTTGATCGGGAATCAGGCCCTCGGTCTTGATGCCGCATCCCGCCAATACGAGAACGAGCAGGACAAGCACAACCGCCTTGGGGTATCGCCGGTTCTTTCTCATGGTCACTCCAGGGTCGATATTTCGCGCGATCATCAAAAGGTTTTCTCCGGCAGGTCGTCGAACAGTTTGCCGAAGGCTGTCTCGATGGCCGCGTGTTTGTCCGGTGTCAGCAGCATGCCGAACGGGCTGAAGATCTGCAGGATGTGTTCCGAGAAAGTCTCTTCCACATGCCGCTGCCACACGACCTGACCGGATGAGCGCTCGATTATCAGCGCCGAAACGACGGCATTCGCCGATGTCTGTACCACGTGGTTTGTCGATTCGATGCTTTCGATGAACAGGAACGCAACATGTTCGGCCTGTTCGGGCGAACGTCCCGCCAGTTGCTCGGGTGAAAGCCCTTTGAGGGTCTCGACGTTCCAATCGGACGGCATCGTCCAGCCGCGGGGCTGATCGAGAACGTAACCTTTCAGCGCCAGCTTGCGCAGCAATGCCTTGTAGATGTATTCGTCCAGCTTGCCGTAGAGACTGTCGAATCGTTCCTGCCGGTCCTCATCTGTCTGGCCTTCCGGGTAGATGACGGGCAGGATCGTGATGCTTTCGGCATGCTGCAGCGCGGATATCTCCAAGGGTGCCTCAGTCGAGGCTCCGGTCGCTGTCATGGCGATGGCCAGCAGCAGCGCCATTTCTATCGCTTTGTCGCGGACCAGGTCGGTGAATCTCCGACACGCCGGTTTGTCCGGTCTGCAAGCCATGTCTATCCAACCTCACGCAGGGTGTGGCCTGGTATCGTGTTTTTGTGTGCGTTGCCAGATTAACGCATTTGCAGCCATGTTTTGGCGGGCCGAGGGCCCTGCCTGCTGTGCCAGGCATTTTCTCAGCCGACAAGGCTCGCCTGTGCATTGACAGGGTCGCAAAAAACCACGAAAATTCGCGCCTCGTATTTGCGCCTGTAGCTCAGCTGGATAGAGTACTCGGCTACGAACCGAGCGGTCGGGAGTTCGAATCTCTCCAGGCGCGCCATATCGAACAAAGGCCCGGCATTTCTGCCGGGCCTTTGTTTTCTCTAGGGCCTGCCGGATTCGCGGCCGGTGGTCTCCAGCAGGCGGGTGGCGTCCCGGATCACCAGTACTGTTCGCAGAGTGTCGGTGGTTGATGACAGCCATGCAACCAGCCGCTGCCAGTCAGCACGGACCAGTTTCCACAGTGTACCTGTCGGCATTTCGATATAGGCACCATCGCGGTTGACGACGATGCGCCCGTTCGCCAGATCTTCCGGCGAGCCGTTCGCCAGCAGGTCCCAGTCGATTCGATATCCTTGTTCTTTCGCCTGCTCCAGCCCGGCGGCAAGCTGCAGCGCTTCGTTGGCGGCGCGGCTGCAGGCCTCCGATTTTTGCCGCCGACCGCCGGTGTCGGTAAATTCGCAGCGGAACAGCTGCCCACTTTCGAATGTCGGAGGGGTGTTTGGCGCGAAGTACCAGGTCCCCGCAGTCACCTGGGGGTATTGGTGATCAGAGGGGCTGTTCCCCGCCAGCACACTGCAGTCGTTGTATCCGCAGAATCGGCCGAGAATCTGTTCGTCGATCACCTGTTCAGTGTCCGGACGCAGCGCCGAGACAGCAATCGGCAGGCCTTCTATCACGATGAGGACCTGGTCTTGTGCATCGACCTGGATGCCGAGTGTGGCGCCGTCGGCGAGACGCGCGTGTGATGACTCCAGGCGCGATATGAGATCCCGGGTGCCGGCCCGCCAGCTCGCCAGTTTGGCACGGCGCCCGGAGGTACTGGCCCGCTCGGTCGCGGCGCTGTGGAGTTCCTGTCGATAGCTCTCGAGCAGCACGTCCAGGGCGATGTTGGCGAAGTCCCACTGTACCGCGGCATCCGCCTGGTGCACCTGTCGGGCCACTGTGGCCAGGCGTGTCGGCTGCAGCTCGATACGACCGCCGGATTGTGCCGCCGATGGCGCGTCATGTGCCGTGCCCATACTGGACAGCAGTGCCGCAAGCAGGGCGATGGAGTGAAAGAATTGCGCGGGACGCATGTGGCGGCCGGTGGTTGGCAGTGTTGGCGGTATCCTAACGTGCCGGGTCGCGGGAAGGCAGCGCTGTCGTTAACAATTCCTTAAGTTCCGCAAACTAGAATCGGCGAACTGTTGGGACGGCGCCAACTGCTGTGTATCCGCGACAGTTTCCGGCGCGGTGAGCGCAAGCCAGGGTGGTGGATTCCGCCCGTTCTTCCACGATGTTCAGCTTGGTGAAAGCGTGACCCGAATCCTCGAGGCATTTCTTGCCAGCCGCGCAGCCATCGCCGTGGCGCTTGTGGTCGCGATGATCTGGGGATTCTGGTCGCCACCGCTGTATGACCTTGACGAGGGCGCGTTCAGCGAAGCCACCCGGGAGATGATGGTATCCGGCAACTATGCGTCAATCTTTCTCAACGCTGAGCCGCGTCACGACAAACCTATCCTGATCTATTGGCTGCAGGCGGCGTCGGCGCACCTGTTCGGGCTCAACGAGTTCGCGTTGCGCCTGCCATCGGTACTGGCCGGCCTGACATGGGTGTGGGCGCTGTTCGCTTTCACCCGACGCCACCTCGATGGCGTCACGGCCGGTGTTGCCGCGATGCTGTTGGCGCTGTCCCTGTTTGTCGGTCTGATCGCCAAGGCCGCTGTTGCCGATGCGTTGCTCAACCTGTTTCTGGCGTTGGCGCTGTTCGATATCTACAACCATTTTCGTCATCCGTCGCGGTACCTGCTGCTGCGTATCTTCGTCTGGCTGGGTCTCGGGTTTCTGACCAAGGGCCCGGTGGCCGTGGTGTTTCCGGTGCTCGTCAGTGGTCTGTTGTACCTCGGCGACGGTCGCGGGCGGGAGTGGCTGCGTCTGGTGTTCGATCCGATGGGACTGCTGCTGTTCGTCGCCATCGTTCTGCCGTGGCATATCGCCGTCTACCTGGACAGCGGCTGGGCCTTCTTCGAGGGGTTTTATCTTCATCACAACCTGGCGCGTTATGGCAACGCTATGGAGGGGCACAGTGGCGGCGTCTTCTACTACGCGCTGGTGGCGCCCCTGCTGCTGATGCCGTTCAGCGGTTGGTTCCTGAACACTCTGGGCAATTGGCGCGCGGCACTCGGCGATCCGCTGGACCGCTTCGCCTGGTTGTGGTTCTTCAGCGTACTGCTGGTGTTTTCGTTTTCCGGCACCAAGCTGCCGCACTACATGCTGTACGGCATCACGGGAGTGGTGCTGTTGATGGCGAGGTACCGGGACCGGTTGCACAACGCCTGGCTGGGTTTTGTGCCACCACTGATTCTTCTGGGAGCACTGAGTGTGCTGCCGCAGCTTTTTGAGTACCTGGCTCGGAACACGGCGCGTGACTACGATCGTGGCCTGTTCGAGGCGGGCGCTCAGGCGTTCAGTGGTTGGCCGCAGCTGCTGTGTGTTTTCGCCCTGGCGTTGGCCGTGCTTTTCGTTTTCCTGCCGTTGTCACTATGGCGTCGCCTGCTGTTGATCGGCTTCGCCCAAGCCGCGCTGGTTGCCGGTGTCATTGTGCCGACCGTATTGGATGTGCTGCAGGCCGGCCCGAAGGCGGCAGGTTTGTTTGCAGGTGAACAGGGTAAGGATGTCGTGTTCTACCGCGTCTACCAGCCCAGCGTCAGCGTGTACCGTCAGCAGGTCATCACACATGAACCGGCGGTACCGGGGCAGTGGGTCTATGTCCGTTCCGATCATGTCGCCGAGTTCCTGGCACAACCCTCGCCATACCGCAAACACATCGTGTTCAGTCAGCCGCCTGCGACGCTGATCGCCATCGACGCAAAACCGGCCGATTGATCATGGTTGTGGAATTCTCCCTGCACAGGCTGAGACAGGCGCTGCACACGGCCAACGAGCGTCTGATCGGACGCGGCACCGCGGGTGTGGTCGAGCTGCTGTTGGTGGCTATCGCGATCGTCGCCCTGGGGATTGGCGTGTCGCTGGCGAGCGGCGGCTATCACGGCGGTTTCCATTTTCTGCACCACATCAGCCAGGCGGCGTTGCCGGAAGAGGCCTGGGAATGGCTGACCTGGTTCGGTGACGGCCGCGTGCTGCTGGTGGTCAGTCTGCTGTTCGTGCGGCGGCGCCCGGAGATCTTCTGGGCAATGATCGTCGGCGCGGTGATCGGCGGACTGTATGCCCGTGGGATGAAGGTCTGGTTCGACGAACTGCGTCCGCCCGCAGTATTGTCACCTGCCGAGATCCACCTGATCGGCTCGGCACTCAGCCGTCACAGTTTTCCCTCAGGTCACACGCTGACTGTATTTCTGTTTGCCGGGGTGCTGTTCGCTCACGTTGATGCATGGCGTTGGCGGGTGCTGCTGCTCGCGGTGGCGGCGATGGTGGGTGTCAGCCGGGTCGCGCTGGGTGTGCACTGGCCGCAGGACGTGATCGCCGGCGCATTCAGCGGCCTGATGATTGCCGCGTTGGCGGTCTGGATCACGCGCTACTGGCGCATCGGGCTGCGGCCAGGCATCCATGTCTGGTTGCTGACCTTGCCGGCGGCCGCGCTGGTGCTGGTGCTGTTCGATCACCAGGGCAATCCCTGGGAGCCGGAATTGATCATCCCCATGGTAGTTATCGGCGTGCTGGTGCTGGTGACCAACTATCGCGATCTGTTCGCACTGCAGCGCGGCTCACGCGCCGACTGATGGGCCGCTGCGCCCGCTGGCCCCAAACCAATGAATGCTATGCTCAAGCAGGTTCCTTAATGAACGTGCCGGGCATTTGCCGGGCCTTGGGAGGGCCGTGACTGCCACTGCAGTGCCGTCCGGCGCAAGGAAAAATCATTGAGCATCAAGCCGCACGCCTTCGTGGCCATGCCGTTTGGCACCAAACCGGGCCCGGACGGGCAGCTGGTCGATTTCAACCGCGTCTATGACGAGCTGATACGGCCGGCGCTGGAACAGGCCGGCCTGACGGCGTTTCGGGCCGACGAGGAGACCCGCCCGGGCGACATCCGGGTGGACATGTTTCAGGAGCTTCTGATTGCCGATCTGGTGGTGGTCGACATCACCATCGACAACCCCAATGTGTGGTACGAGCTGGGTGTGCGGCATGCGCTGCGCGCGCGGGGTGTGGTGCTGGTGTCCGGCGGTCACTCGAGCAAGGCGTTCGATGTCTATACCGACCGCAAGCTGCGCTACGGGATCCGCGATGGCGGCCCCGACCCGGAAACCGTCGCGTCTGACTGCGAGCATATGCGTGACATGATCGCTGCCACCATGGAGTCCTGGCACGGGCGCAAGATGAGCCCGGTCTATCAACTCATTCCCAATCTGAAAGAGCCCGACTGGCAAAGCCTGCGGGTCGGCAATTTCCGCGAGTTCTGGGAGGCCTACGATGCCTGGGAGGAGAAGATCAGCCGTGCGCGACGCAAGGGGCGTGTCGGCGACATGCTGGTGCTGGCCGACGAGGCACCGGTATCGGCATTTCGTGCCAGTGCCTGGATCCGCTCCGGCAAGGCGCTGCGCAGGATAGGCCACTACGGATTTGCCCTGGAGCAGTTGGAAAAGGGGCTGGCGATCGAACCGGAAAACCTGGCGGGTCTTCGCGAAAAGGGCATGTGCCTGCAACGTCTTGCGCTGCAGGGCCGGCGCGGGTTCGAACTGGAAATGGCCCGCAGCCACTACCGGACAATCCTGCAGGACCATCCAAGGGACGCCGAGACCTGGGCACTGCTTGGCCGGGTGGAGAAAGACGCGTGGACATCGATCTGGCGTCAGCCTGATGCGAGCGCAGCACAGCGCATCGAGGACGCGCGTTACGAGGATGCCCTGTTGCGTGCCGCGGTCAGCTGTTACGGCACCGCGTTCCGGTCAGACCCCAAACACTACTACTCGGGCATCAATGCGCTGACGCTGATGCATCTCCAGGAGCACCTGATCGGCGACGGCGCCTACCTTGCAACCATGGAGATCATGGGCGGTGCGGTGCGTTTCGCGGCCGAGTGCGAAGAGGACCCGGAAAAGCTGTACTGGGCACGTTCGACGCTGGGTGATCTGCAGGTGCTGCTCGGGACGCAGGCGTCTGTTCAATCCGCGTACAAGGAGGCGGTGGCGGTCAACCGTGACAGCTGGTTTGCGTTGGATTCGAGTCGCCAGCAGCTTCTGATGCTGCAGGAGCTCGGGTTCAGGCCCGAGAACGTCAGTGCCGGCCTGGAGGTGTTCGACCGTGCCATGAAACGCATGCCAGTGCCAGGCCGCGAATGGGAGCCGCGTAATGTATTCGTATTTGCCGGTCATATGGTCGATGCACCGGACCGCGACCAGCCGCGTTTTCCGGAAGACATGATCGAATCGGCCAGCGAGCGTATTGCCTCCGTGTTGCACGACCTCGGCGCCTGTCCCGAGGACCTGGCACTGACGCAGGGTGCCTGCGGGGCCGACCTGCTGTTTACCGAGGCCTGCCAGTCCCTGGGCGTCCAGGTGACCTGGTTGCAGCCATTCGACGAGCCTGAGTTCATCCGCCGGTCGGTGGTGCATTGCGGCGAGCACTGGCGCGACCGTTACCTCGCCGCGCGTCAACGACTGCAGCAGCCGATCCTGGCCGCGCCCAAGGAACTGGGCGAGCCACCAGACTACACCGAACCCGGCTATGCCTACGAGCGCTGCAATCGCTGGATGCTGTACACCGCGCTGGTGTGGGGCATCGGCAAGGTGCATTTCATCTGCCTGTGGAACGGCGCCCGGGGTGACGGCCCCGGTGGCACTGCGGATATGTACGACGAGGTGGCCAAGCGCACCGGGCAGGTGCACTGGATCGATACCCGACAACTCTGACACACAAGTTGCCTATGCTTACGGCATCATGCCGACCGAACGGGCGGCTGCAACGTGGGGACAATTGAAATGCAAGAAAGGTTACGGCAACGAATCAGCGCGCCGGGGGCGAAGAAGATCCTGGCCTGCGATGGGGGTGGCATCCTCGGCATGATGTCGGTCGAGATCCTCGGCAGGATCGAAAGTGACCTGCGTCGCTTGACCGGGAAGCCGCAGCTGGTCCTGGCCGACTGGTTCGACTTCACCTGCGGCACCAGTACCGGCGCGATCATCGCTGCCTGCATCGCCTGTGGCATGTCGGTCGACCAGGTACGGCAGTTCTACGTGGACAGCGGCAAGGATATGTTCGACAAGGCCTCGCTGCTCAAGCGCCTGCGTTACAGTTACAACGACGAACCGCTGGCGCGCATGTTGCAGACCGAACTCGACAAGGCGCTCGGCTACACTGTCCGCGACGGGCAACCGCATGCGACGCTCGGCGATGATGGCCTGCGCACGCTGCTGATGATGGTGCTGCGCAACCACACGACCGATTCGCCCTGGCCGGTCAGCAACAATCCCGGCGGCCGCTACAACCAGCGTGTCCGCGACGACGGGACGCCGCGCCTCGACTGCAACCTGGACCTGCCGTTGTGGCAGCTGGTGCGTGCCAGCACCGCAGCACCGACCTTCTTTCCGCCGGAGGTCGTTACCTTTGCTGAGGGCACTGAGCACGAATACCAGTTCGTGTTCGTCGACGGCGGGGTGACCACCTACAACAATCCCGCCTATCTCGCATTCCAGATGGCCACTGCGGCGCCGTACGGGATCAACTGGGCCACCGGCAGCGACAGGTTGTTGGTGGTCTCGGTGGGTACCGGCAAGGCGGCCAATGCCCGGCTGGACCTGCAAGCCGACGACCTGTGGCTGCTCGATCACGCCAAGAACATCCCCTCGGCGTTGATGAACGCGGCAGTCGATGGTTGGGATATGGCCTGCCGCACGATCGGTGAATGCCGCTTCGGCAGCGAGATCGATCGGGAGTTCGGTAGCGCGGCAGTGGAGGCGGGGAGCACCAGCGGCAGGTTGTTTTCCTATGTGCGCTACGACCCCGATGTCACGCCAGCCGGGCTCGGCCGGTTAGGTCTCACCGACGTCGACTCGGCACACGTGCGCCTGATGGACAGTACCGATCACATCGCCGAGATACAGAAGGTGGGCTCCACCTACAGCGTGCAGCACGTGGACATCGAGCGGCACTTTGCCGGATTCCTCGACTAGAGAAAGGTCTTGGCGGCTACCAGGTGGTCTTGCCAGTATGGATTGTCGAGTGATGCGCGACTGACCTGTTTGCCCGAAGAAGGGGCATGGATGAATACACCGTCGCCTTCATAGATCCCGACATGCCTGTCTTTGTCTCCACCGAGGCTGAAGAACAGGACATCGCCGGGCATCAGATATCGACGTTGGGGCGAGCGCGCGGCGCGCCATTGCGAGGCAGTGGTGCGCGGTATCCGGATGCCGACCTGGCGGTGGGCGTACTGCACAAGTCCGCTGCAATCGAAGCCGCGCGGTGAATCACCGCCGTAGCGGTAGGGTGTGCCGATGGCCTGCCGGGCCGCGTCGACGACTGCGTGGCGTGTGTCGGATACGGCATGAGGTGTACTGCCGTAGGCGGGCCGGGCGGGTTCGGACGGCGCGGTCGCGCAGCCCCCGAGGGCCAGCGTCGCCAGTCCTGCGATGATCGCCGTCTGCAGCCGTTTTTTCGCCAGCACCATTCTGCCGCCGTCATGCCCCGATAGTCGGAAGCATAGTCGGCAATCGTGGGTACGCCTTTAGCGTCGCGGGCAGGCGAGGACTCCCTCACCTTCAGGTGATCTTTGCATCTTTTTCCTTCTCCCCTCGGGAGAAGGCTAGGGTGAGAGGTATCCCTCACCCCGACCCTCTCCCTGGGGGAGAGGGGGGAATCTTTTCCTGCCGGTGGGTCACTCTTCGCGGATGCCCTCGATGC
Source organism: Chromatiaceae bacterium (assembly GCA_024235315.1). Taxonomy (GTDB): domain Bacteria; phylum Pseudomonadota; class Gammaproteobacteria; order Chromatiales; family Chromatiaceae; genus Thiosocius. The sequence goes on from JACKMP010000011.1 coordinate 31,360, forward strand.
CCAGCCACAGGTGGACCTCTTTCGACGCCGGCCCGAGATTGCGCAGGATGCCGAAGTCGGCCAGGGTCAACGTGGTGCGGCCTTCGAACCCGCGCCGGTAGCCGCCCCAGGGGTCGAAGCCGGCACCGATGTGACTCACCTCGATGGTGATCGGTCGGGTGACGCCGTGCAGCGTCAGGTTGCCAAGCAACTCACCTTTGCCATCACCACGATCGCGGTAGGACGTGCTGACGAAATGCGCCTGTGGGAACTGCTTCACATCGAGCAGGTCGTCATCGCGCAGATGCTTGTCGCGCTCGGCATGGTTGGAGTCGACACTGGCAGTGTCGATCGTGACCTCGACCCTGGCGGCATCCGGGTTCGCCTCGTCGTAACTGAATTTACCGCCGAAGGTGTTGAATCGTCCGGTCAGCCAGCTGTAACCGAGATGCTTGATATGAAACTGGATGAAGGCGTGGGCGCCCTTGGTGTCGATCACGTAATCGGAGGCGAGGGCGCCGCCGCTGAGCAACAGCAAGAGACCGGCGGCAAGGCGGGAGGGGGAATAGCGTTTCATCATTGCTCCTCGACGGGGTTGGGTGGAGTCTGCGGCCGCAACATGCGACGCAGGGTGTCGTCGCGGTAGACGAAATGGTGGCGCAATGCGCCCAGCACGTGCAACACGATCAGGGCCAGCAGCAACATCGCCAGGGCGAAGTGGATGTCGCCGGCGATGTCCGCCTGTCCCTCGATGCCCTGCAGTGTCGCCGGTACGCTGAACCAGCCGAACACGTCCACGGCGCGACCATCCGCGGTCGAGATCAGGTAACCACTGATGACCAGGCACAGCGGCACGAGATACAGCAGGCGGCGGACCAGCGCAGCTGCGGTTTTCTCCCGGGCATTGGCGGCGAGGATCGGTGGCTGCGCCCGGGTCAAGCGCCAGGCCCAGCGCGCCAGCAGGATCAGGCCGAACAGCACGCCGATCGCGCGGTGCAGATCCGGCGCCCGGGTATACCAGGGGTCGTAATAGTCCAGACCGGTCATCCACAGGCCCAGCGGCAGCAATACCGCGACCATGCCCGCCGTCACCCAGTGCAGGACGATCTGGATCAATCCGTAGCCGTTCACATTGTCATGCCACATCGAATCTCACTGCCCGGTTGGTGGTGCGTGCCGCAGCATCAGGCTGAGCGCAACCAGTGCACACAGCAGCATCAACAACAGCGCGATGAACGCGTTCCAACCGATCTGTTGATACACGAAACCCGGAAGATACGAACCCAGTGCCCCACCGGCGTAATACGCTGATACATACAGACCGTTGACCAGACCCTTGCGTTCCGTCTCCAGGTGGTTGAGGAAGGCCGAAAGCACGCTGTGCAGCGTGAACATCCCGGCGGCGAAGACCAGCATCGACAGGTAGGCGAACTGGTTGCCGGGCAGGGCGAAGGCCGCCGTACCCAGCAGGTACACCAGGCTGCCGGCGACCAGGGTGCGGCGCTCACCACCGCACAGCCGCACCAGGCGCAGCGAGGCAAGCGAGATCACCACCCCGATCAGATACCCGGTGTATACCAGGGCGATCGCGCTCTGCGAAATGGACGGATCGTTGTCACGCATGTGAAACGGCAGGAAGTTCAGCATCGCGGCGAACACGAAGAACAGCAGGAAGGCGCTGGCCAGTCCCTCGGCGTAGACCGGGCGGCGCGCCAGGTTGCGGATCTCGACGAGTCGTGGTCGGCCAAGGCGCAGCCTTGGGTCGGATGCCAGGCGGGTGGTCAGCCAGGTGGCCAGCAATGCGGCGCAGGCCCAGAAAAGGAACGCCGCCTGCCAGTCGAACAGGTCGGTCAGCAGGCCGCTGAACACGCGCCCGCTGTAGCCGCCGGCAATCGTGGCGGCGATATAGATCGTGATGTTGCGGCGCGTGTTGTGCTGTCCGCCGGCGGCTGAGCTGTAGGTCATCAGCGCGGTGAAAATGGCCGGCAGCATCATCCCCTCGATGGTGCGCAGCACGAAGAACACCGGGTAGTCCGGCCCGAGGCTGATCGCGAACTGTGCCACCGTCAGCACCGCAAAGCCGACTCCCAGCATGTGCTTGGTGGACACGTGTTCCAGCACATAGCCGTACAACAGCGGGCCCAGCGCCAGCGGCACCATGGTCGCGGTGGTGAGCAGGGCGGTGTCGCCGATCGGGCGCCCCCACTGTTCGGCCAGCAGCGGCAGCAGGGGTTGGGTCGCGTACAGCACCGCGAATCCGACAATGGTGCAGTAGACGACGATGGCGAGATTGCGTGATCCCATGACAATTCTGTGAGCGGCGATCGAGACGCCAGTATAGGGGTGCAACAGTTCCGGCCAGGGTATATCTTGATGTAATAGTTTCAATTGTCATCCGCCGGTGATTCCGGCGTGTCTGCAAACAGGCCCGCATGGTGCGGGCGGAGGGCTTTGATGTCGGATGGTCTGAAGTTGCGATTTCTCGGTGTTGGCAACGCGACGGCCCATGAGCTCGGCAACGCGGCGGCGGTGCTCGAAGACGATGCGGCGCAACCGCTGCTGCTGATCGACTGCGGAGCCACGGTGGTGCCGGCCTACCTGGACCGGTATGGGCAGCTGCCGACGGCGATCTTCATCACCCACACCCACCTCGACCACAGTGGCGGTCTGGAGAACCTGTTCTACCGCCTGGCCTGCGAATGCCCGACGCTGCGGCCGGTACGCCTGTACGTCCCGGCACCGATCATCGAGCGCCTGCAGCAGCAGCTGGCTGAAGACCCCTACAAACTGGCGGAAGGGGGAATGAACTTCTGGGATCGCTTCCAGCTGGTGCCGGTGGGGGCGCACTTCTGGCATGTCGGGCTGTTGTTCGACGTGTTTGCGGTGAGCCATCACGGCTATCGCGCAGCGTTTGGGCTCGGCCTGCAGGGGCGGTTTGTCTATACCGGCGACACCCGTCCAATCCCCGAGGTGCTGGCACGCTTCGCCGCCAATGGCGAGGTGGTATTTCACGACTGTGCCTTGCACGCCAATCCCTCGCACACCGGCTCGGAGGATCTCGTGCAATGCTATCCGCAGGGACTGCGGGATCGCCTGGTGCTGTATCACTACGAGTCACCGGAAACGGCGGACATGCTGCGTGCGCAGGGATACCGCGTCGCAGAGCCCGGCGTCTGCTTCGACCTGGCGTCCGGCGGTTCGGCAGACGGTCACCTGCGTCGGGTCGTGTAGTCGCCGCGATCGCTTTCGGCGGATTTCCACCGGTGCGGTGCATGACGGATAATGCGCCGCTGGATTCGAGCAGCTGGAGCGAGCAGTGAAGTTTACCGTCGAGGAGTTCCGTAACTGGAGCCACAAGAACGTCACCCTGCTGGGGATGTCGGGCGTGGGCAAGACCTACCTGTCCGCACTGTTGCGCCGGCACGACTGGTACCACTACTCGGGCGACTATCGCATCGGTACCCGGTATCTGGACGAGAGCATCCTCGACCTGATCAAGGAACAGGCCATGCAGGTGCCTTTCCTCAGCCAGCTGCTGCGCAACGACTGGATCTATATCCGTAACAACATCAAGGTCTCTGATCTCGGGCCTGTGCTGTCGTTCGTCGGCAAGCTCGGAAACCCGGAACTCGGGGGCGTACCGCTCGAGGATTTCCAGCGCCGTCAGGCGCAGTACCGTGAGGCCGAGATCGCCGCGATGCGCGACGTGCCGTCCTTCATCGACAAGGCGCAGAAGATCTACGGCTATCAGAACTTCGTCAACGATGTCGGTGGTTCGCTGTGCGAACTCGACGACCCTGGCGTGATCGACCTGCTGGTAAAGCACACCCTGATGCTCTATATCCAGGTGACCGACCAGGAGGAGGAGCGCAAGCTGATCGCGCGCGCGCAGAGCGATCCGAAGCCACTCTATTACCGACCTGATTTTCTGCTCGAACAGTTGCAGGTATACCTGAATGAGAATGGCCTGGGCTATGCCGCGGAAATGGACCCGGACGCGTTCACCCGCTGGGTGTTTCCGCGCCTGTTCCATTCGCGGGTGCCGCGTTACGAGACGATTGCCGAACAGGGTTACACCGTGACATCGAGGGAGGTGGCACAGGTGCGCGACGAGCAGGATTTCCTCGGCCTGCTGGAAACCGCGATCGCGCGCAGCCAGTAATCAGATGCCGATAGTCGCCCACAACGATCTGCCGACCTTCCAGCGCCTGCGCGAGGAGGGGGTCAACGTGCTGCCGCCCGACCGTGCGCTGCATCAGGATATCCGCGAGCTGCACATCGGCCTGTTGAACATGATGCCGGACAAGGCGTTGGCGGCGACCGAGCGGCAGTTCTTTCGCCTGGTCGGTGAGAGCAATCCGATCGCCCAGTTCTATGTGCATCCGTTCACGCTGCCGCAGTTGCCGCGCGGTGCCGCGGCGCAGCGGCATGTCGACGCGTTCTACGACAGCTTCGAGCAGGTGAGGGAACAGGGCCTCGATGCGTTGATCATCACCGGTGCCAACGTGGTCGGGCCCGACCTGTCGCAACAGCCGTTCTGGCAGCCACTGATCGAGGTGATCGACTGGGCCTATGCGAACGTGACATCGACGCTGTGCAGCTGCCTGGCGACGCACGCGGTGCTGGAGTTCCGTTATGGTCAGCGCCGGACACCGCGGCCGCTGAAGACCTGGGGCGTCTTCCCGCATCGCGTCGTTGATCGGATGCACCCACTGGTGCACGACGTGAATACCCGCTTCGACGTGCCACATTCGCGCTGGAACGACGTGTCACACGCGCAGTTCGATGCCGCAGGTCTGCGTGTGCTGGCGCAGAGCGACATCGGCGTACACCTCGCCACCAGCCGGGACGGATTCCGCTTTGTGTTTTTCCAGGGGCATCCCGAGTACGACACCATTTCGTTGCTGAAGGAGTACAAGCGCGAGGTGATGCGCTACGCAAACGGTGAGACAACGCTGTTCCCCCCGTTCGTCGAAAACTATTTCACCATGCGTGATGAAGCGGTGCTGCGTGAGTACCGGGTGCGAATGGACAGTTCATTGGCAGCTGGCGGCGCCATACCGGACTTTCCCGACGCCTTGTTGACCGCAGGACTGGACAACACCTGGCGTGACACCGCGCATGCGGTGATCGGCAACTGGATGGGACTGGTCTACCAGCTGACCCACAGCGACCGGCGCAAGCCGTTCATGGACGGCATCGACCCCGACAATCCGCTCGGTCTGCCTGGCCCACTAGAGTGCGCTGCCGACGAATCCGATCGCACAGTTGAGCAGGCCGAGTGAGAGATTGATCGCCATCACCGGGCGCATCTTTGTCGTCACGCCGGCGGCCGTGGCTGTGTCGTCATCCTTCACCGCGGCACCGGGTCGCCGGTAAAGACCGAAGTAAAGGTAGGCGAACAGGACGGCCATCAGCAGACCGACACCGTGCATCAGCTGGAGGTACGGGGCGTCATGGGCTAGACCCACCGAAGCGCAGGAACATGTCGGTGTAGCCCGTGACCAGCAGCAGGACGATCATCACCCATACCCATGGATAGAAATGGCTGTATGCCGACAGCCACAGGCGCACCCGCAGTGTCGGATCGAGCGTGGCGTTGGCCGCTGGGCGCAGTGCCATGTACGCGAAGAAGATACCGCCGACCCAGGCGACTGCCGCCAGAACGTGAACCGCCTGGGCGATGGTCGAGATCATGCTTTGGTCCTCAAGCCACCTTCCATGCCGCAGCAGGGTGGCCGCTTTCTATCGGCAACTGCGGGTCGCGCGACCACTCGTTCCACGAACCGAAATACAGGCGGACATCCTTGACTCCAGCCTCCTTCAGCGCGACAAACGTGTTGGACGCACGAGCGCCCTTGAAACAATAAAGGTAGACGGTCGAGTCCGGTGTGATCCCGACCGTTGCGCATTCGGCCTGAAGCTCGGTCTTCGACTTGAACATCGGCACTTCCTCTCCGGGTTTCATCATGCGATACCACTCGAGCCAGACCGCGCCCGGAATGCGGCCCTTGCGTGGGCAGTAGTCGATCCCGTAGGGCGAGGAGCTGATGCCGACCCACTCGTCGACGTCGCGCACATCGAGCTTGACGATCGCCTGGTCGTCGAGTGCGGCCAGCATGTCGTCGCGGGTCAGCATGACGCCCGCTGCGGCTGAATCGATCGGGAATTCTCTGGGCTGTGGCGTGGTCGTCTCGGTGCTGCTTGGCAGTCCCTCCGCCAACCATGCCTGGTAGCCGCCATGCAGGATTGCAGCCTTGCGGTAGCCGAGAAACTGCAGCAGGAAATAGCCGCGGCACGACTGGCCGAACCCGCTGTTCATGCTCTCTTCGTAGATCACAGCGACCTCTTCGCCCGACAGACCGGCAGCGCCGAAAGCGGCGGCAAACTTGTTGCGAAGTTCCTCGAGTCCCTCCTTCGACGACATCGCTAGGAACGTGAAGATGTCGTGCAGATTGACCGCGCCGGGGATGTGGCCGGCAGCGAATGCCTCCGGCGAACGGGTATCGATCACCACTGCGGGCAGCGATTCCGTGATACCCAGCAATTGCCGTGGTGTTATCAGAATGTTATGGGTCATGTTGGTTTCTCCTTCGAAACGGATACAACTGGAATCGAAAGTGCACGGCGACCGTCCAACAGCTCTGCACCGATGCCGCCGAACGGTCGCGTCTGCGGCATCAGGCAATGTTCATCCCAAGGAACAGTGCGCCGGTCGCCGTGGCGGCCAGGCCGGTGTAGCGGACAACCCCTGCCTGCAGCTGAGGTGAGTGCCGAGCCACGGCGTCGAGTGCCTTCACGCCGCCGACGATGATTGCGAACTGGATCAGGGCGAAGCCGGCGAGGTACGAAAGCAGCGGTGTCGACTCGGCACCCACGATCGATTCACCGTAGGCATAGCCGTGAAAGACGCCAATCACGCCAAACAGGCCGCCGAGAAGCAGCGCCGGCAGGCTGTGTCGCAGCACAACGGTCAGGCCGCCGAGCAGCACGGACAAAGCGATGACGGTCTCTGTCATCGGCAGGTCGGCGGCACCCAGGTGATGCAGTGTGCCGGCGACAGTACCGACGACGAAGGCGAGTGGCACCAGGTAACGGCCACGGCCGGTGAGCATTGCACTCAGCAACGCGGCCACCAGCAGGAACGCGAGGTGGTCGAGACCAATGACCGGGTGTGCAATACCGGACAACAGGCCCTGGGCGAGCGTGTCGGGCGTGGCGCCACCCATGGCGTGGTGGGCGTGCGCGGCGGGGGTCGCGAGCACGAGGCTGGCGGTGCCGACAAGCAGGGTTCGATGTGATGCGGAAATGTGAGCTGGGATCTTCATCGCGATTACCTCGTCAATTGGCGTTTTTCGGCGTTATGCCTGGCGGACCAGGACGAATTCGGGCAGCGAACTGCCGTTGGTGGGAAAACTGGCGCGGCACGGTGCCGCAAGCGGGTGTTCAATCCTGTGCACGGCGCAGCTCCCGCGCCGGGTGCTGCCGCACCGGCTGCCCACTGTCGCTCTGCAGGCGGTCGACCAGGTGCAACCGGCCATCGCCGTCGGCGACGCTCAACACGGCATTGACCGGATGCCATTGCACCACCGTGATCTCACTACCCAGGGCCAGGGAGAAGACCGCATCGCCATTTTCGTCCCAGATGCATAGGCGGCCGTTACGGTCTCCGGATGCAAGCAGGCGGCCATCTGCCGACCACGCGATCGCCGTGACTGTTGCCTGGTGGTGTCGCAGCGGTCTGCCTTTGGCCGATCCGTTCTTGGTGTCCGTGCGATCGACGGGCATGTCCCAAAGTACGATATCGGGACCACCGGCCGTCGCGATGACTGTCCGACGTGGATGCCAGGCCAGGCAGTTCACCTTGCTGGGGTAGCCGCGCATCGTCAGCTGTCGTGCCGCGTTATTGGTGTCCGTGGGTCGCCAGACCTGGAGAAATCCGTCTTGAGTACCAACCGCGAGCGCCCGGCCCTGGGGCTGCCATGCCACCGAAACCGGTGCCCCCGGAAAGGTCAGCAGCTGCACGGGTTCGGCGTCACCGGTGACGGCGTCACCCAGGCGCCAAAGGTAGAGACCTTTGTTTGCCGCACTGGCCAGGCGTCGGCCGTCTGGTGCCCAGTCCATCGCCAGCACGTGACGACGGGCGTCGTACCACATGCCAAGCGACTCGGTGCCTTGCCACAGGGAGATTGTCTTTCGCGCCGCGGCTGCCAGGACCTTGCCGTCCGGGGTCCAGGCGAGGTGCTCGACCCAGTCGTTTTCGTTGGCCAGGGTGCTCAACGCCTCACCATCGACACTGTTCCACAGCGCGACCTTGCCGTCTTCGCCGGCGCTGGCGAGCACACGGTCGTCGCCCGGTTGCAGGCGCAGGCGTGTGATGCCGCCGTCGTGGGCCTGCCAGCGTGCAGTCACTTCGCTGCCGTGGTCGAGGCGGTGTACTGCGCCGGCAGCGCTGCCAACCAGCAATGCCTTGCCGTCACTGCTCCAGGCCAGGTCGGTGACCACGTCGTCGAGGGTGTGCGAGTGGCGCAGACCGAAGGGTGCTTTACCGGCAATCGCGGCTAGGCCAGGCACGCGCGCAACCCATCCGCAAGTTCAGCACGGTCCAGGTCGCGACCGATGAAGACCAGTTGGCTTTCGCGTACCGCATCATCCTCCCAGCTGCGGCCCGCCTGTCCGTCGAACAGCATGTGCACGCCCTGAAAGACAAAGCGCCGGGTGTCGCCGGCAAGGCTCAGTACGCCCTTGGAACGGAAGATATCGGTACCACGTCGACGCAGCAGGCCGACCATCCAGGACTCGAAGCGATCGGGGTCGAGGTCGCCCTCCAGGCGGATGCCCACCGAGCCGACGCTGTCATCGTGCTCGTGCGGGCTGGCGTACTCGTGTCCTTCGACTGGCTCGTGCAGCCGCCCGTCACCGTGCAGGGTCAGGTCGAATTCTTCCGGCAGATGCTGGGTGAACAGCACGTAGCGGCCGGGTGTCTTGATCGTCAGCGTGGCATCAGCACCTTGCTGACCATCGACCGGCAGGCGGTACAAGGTGTCGCCGGGCAGCATGCAGGTCGTCGGCTCTACGAATGTCGGGTCACTCGAATACAGCACGATGCTGTTGCGTTTCCATGCCTCGAACAGTGCCGTGTCCTGCAGTCCCGGCCCACCCAGCACCAGGTCGATCGTTGGGTCCGGGCCGGGCTGCAGCGTCAGCCGGTAGTCTCCCGGCTGCAGGTCGTACAGGCCGGCCCATTCAAACGGCAGTTCCTCCTTGAGGAATTCCGGCATTTCCGCGGCGCGTGTCTCGAGGTCGAAGGCGTGGATGTCGAGAAGGCGCTCGATCCCGATCGCGGCATGCACTGTGCGGTGGATGTCCGTCAGCCGATTGATGCTGCGCAGCTGAGACTCGAGCGCGTGCAATTGCTTGTCATCGACCAGGTCGCACTTGTTCAGCACCACGACATCGGCGAACGCGAGCTGTGCATGGCATTCGTCACTGTCTATATGCTGCAGCACATGGTGTGCGTCGACCACGGTGACGATTGCGTCGAGGCGCAGCTTTTCCTTCATCTCTTCATCCATGAAGAAGGTTTGCGCGACCGGACCTGGGTCGGCCATGCCGGTGGTCTCGATGATGATGTGATCGAACTTGTGCTTGCGCCGCATCAGGCGGCCGAGGATGCGGATCAGGTCGCCGCGGACGGTGCAGCAGATGCAGCCGTTGTTCATCTCGAAGATCTCTTCGTCGGATTGCACAACCAGTTCGTGGTCGATGCCGATCTCTCCAAACTCGTTCTCGATCACCGCGATGCGCTTGCCGTGTTCCTCGCTGAGAATACGGTTGAGCAGTGTCGTCTTGCCCGAGCCGAGGAAACCGGTCAGGACCGTGACCGGTACGCGTTCATCGGCCGCTTTCTCCGTGGTCGTCGTGTTCGTCCGGTCCGCTTCCTGGGCACATGCAGTCATTTGTTATCTCGGTTTGCGGTGGTGTTGGATTCAGCGTGCATCGATAGCGGAAAGTGTCGCGCCGCCCGTTTCGTTGCGGGCGGTGGCTGCCGGGTTGACCTCGACCGGGTAGGCGCCGGCGGCCTGGGCCGGCGTTTCGGGGGTCACGGCACCGGACAGCTCCTCGGAACGGCGCACCAGAAAATCGACCAGGTGATTGCGGATCGGGTAATAGCCCGGGTCGTGGATGATCTTGCCGCGCTCACGCGGATGCTTCAGGTCGACCTTTACCGATTCGGCGATGCGCGCATGCGGCCCATTGGTCATCAGCAGGATGCGGTCGGCCAGCAGGATCGCCTCGTCGACATCGTGGGTGATCATGAATACGGTCTGGTGCGTGGCGTTGCAGATCTTCACCAGCTCGTCCTGGATGGTGCCGCGGGTCAGTGCATCGAGGGCACCGAACGGTTCATCGAGCAGCAGCAGCTTGGGCTGGATCGCAAATGCGCGCGCGATCGATACGCGCTGACGCATGCCGCCCGACAACTGTGCCGGTTTGCGCAGCTCGGCGCCGCCGCCGAGGCCGACCATCTCGAGATACCGGTAACTGTGCTCTCGCACCTGTTCCTTGTTCCAGCCGGGCCAGCGAGAACGCACTGCGAAGGTGACATTGTGCACGGCACTCAGCCAGGGCAGCAGGGAGTAGTTCTGGAACACCACGCCGCGGTCCAGGCTGGGCCCGGCGACCTCGCTGCCGTCCATGAAGACGTTGCCGTCGGTCGGCGCGTCCAGCCCCGCCAGGACATTCATGATGGTCGACTTTCCGCAACCGGAATGGCCGATGATGCAGACGAATTCACCCTTGTCGATGCCGAAGTTGGCATTCTCGAACACGGTCAGCTCGCCGTCCTTACCGGGGAAGCGGCGGGCTAGGTTCTCGATCTCGAGGAAGTGCTTGATCATGGTTGCGCCTACTCCTCGTACTGCACGAGACGGGTGGCCGCGGACAGGGCGAGATCGAGCAGCATGCCGACCACGCCGATCATCAGGATCGAGAAGATCACGCTGGTCAGGTCGAGGTTGTTCCACTCGTTCCAGACGTAGTAGCCGATGCCGGTGCCACCGACCAGCATCTCGGCGGCGACGATGACCAGCCAGGCGATACCGATCGAGATGCGCATGCCGGTGAGGACGGTCGGCGCGGCGGCCGGCAGGATCACGGTCAGCGCGGTGCGCAGCGGCGACAGTTCATGTGTGCGCGCCACATTGACCCAGTCCCTGCGCACGCCGGCCACACCGAACGCGGTGTTGATCAGCATCGGCCAGATCGAACAGATGAAGATCACGAAGATCGACGAGGTCTCGGAGTCCTTGATGATGAACAGCGCCAGCGGCATCCAGGCCAGCGGCGAGATCGGCCGCAGCACCTGGATGAAGGGATTGAGCGCCTTGTACATCAGCGGCGACATGCCGATCAGGAAGCCGACCGGGATCGCCAGCAGTGCGGCGAGCATGAAGCCGGTCAGTACACGATAGATCGAGTAGGCGAGCTGGATGCCGATGCCCTTGTCGTTGGGTCCGGCGTCATAAAACGGATTGGACAGTTCCTCGAAGGCACGGATGATGACCGCGGACGGTGGTGGCACGCGCGCCTCCTGGTCGGCGCCGCCCATCAGGATCTCGTACTCGGTGAGCGGCTTGCTGGCATCCGGCGCAGGGTTGGCAAATTCCCACACGCCCAGGACCAGGACCAGAAACCCGATCGAGACGAGCATGGCGCGTGCGTTCAGTGATTGCAGCATTGCGTGACCTCGGTAGTGTGCCGGGGCGCGAACGCCCCGGCTTGTGCACGCTCAGGTGCGTTTGATGGCGAAGCTGTTGACGTAGTCTTCCGCTTTGTCCGGATCAAACTCCTTACCCATGATCGTGTATTTCTCGTAGGTATGATCCGGTGCGTCGTAGCCGAGGTCCTTCATGATCCGGCTGGCATCGGCGGCCAGGTACACCTCTTCGGCGATCGCCTTGTAGTCGATGTCGCCCTTGATGTAGCCCCAGCGTTTCATCTGCGTCAGGATCCATACCCCCATCGAGTGCCAGGGGAAGGGATCGAAGTCGATCCGTTTCGGATCGTCGAGCACGTTGCCCAGGCCGTCGGCGTACTTGCCGGTCAGCACCTGCGCGATCACGGCCTCCGGCTGGTTGAGGTAGTTCTTCGGCGCAATCGCCTTGGCGATCTCCAGCCTGTTTTCCGCCTTCTGCGAGTAAGCCGTCGCTTCGACGATCGCCTTCATCAGCGCACCGTAGGTGTTGGGCAGCTCAGTGGTGAACTTCTCCGAACAGGCGAACGCGCAACACGGGTGGCCTTCCCAAATGTCCTTGGTCAGGGTGTGCAGGAAGCCGACCTTCTCCCACACCGCGCGCTGGTTGAACGGATCAGGCGACAGGTAGCCATCGAGGTTGCCGGCGCGCAGGTTGGCCACCATCTCCGGTGGCGGCACCACGCGGATCTGGATGTCCTGGTCCGGATCGAGGCCGTGTTCGGCGACGTAGTAACGCAACAGGAAGTTGTGCATCGAGTAGTCGAACGGCACGCCGAACTTGAAACCCTTCCACTGTTTCGGGTCGCGTTTGTCCTTGTGCTTGACGTGCAGCACGATGGCTTGGCCATTGATGTTCTCGACCAGCGGCATGCGGAACGGCATTGCCGTGGAACCGGCGCCCATCGACATCGCCAGCGGCATCGGTGTCAGCATGTGCGAGGCGTCGTATTCACCGGACAGCGACTTGTCGCGCGCGACCGCCCAGCCGGCGGTCTTGATCACCTCGACATCGAGACCGTGTTTGGCATAGAAGCCCATCGGGTGCGACATGATGATCGGCGTGGCGCAGGTGATAGGCACGAAGCCGATCTTCAGCTTGGCCTTCTCCGGCTTGCCGAGGCTCTCTTTGATCGCGGCTTTTGCGGCCTCCATCGGGAACAGACTGCCGAACAGCGCCGCCATGGTGCCGCCACCGATCATGCGCATGAACTCGCGCCGGCTCGGTTCGTGGTGACCAAACACCGAGCGCACGATTGCGCTCTCGATGACCCGGTCCATGATGTCGTCGGCCGACTGCAGGCGGTTGGCATCGTCGGCCTGTGCGCTCTGCGTCGGGGCCGGTGTCTGCGCCGCCACGGTCGAACGGTACTGCGGCTGCTCAGGGCCTTCGAAAACGGCTTTTTCCAGCTTGGCGGTGAGTTCGGTCTCGGTGCACTCGTATTCCGCCTGGCCCTGTTGGCGGGCGAACACGCAGATGGGACAGGAACAACCCGGGCCATGGGTCAGGTCCGAATTCCCATCGAAGGGATTTCCCAGACTTTTGAAGGACATTGCTTTCCCCTAATCGATCGTTACAAGACGTGCATCGCGAGCGGTGGCACCACCGGGTCCCTCCCGGTTTGGCATGACCTCTGCTCCTAAGTCCTCTGGCGGGCACATCCGCGTGTGTTTGGCACCCAGACGGATCGATAACGGCGCATGGAGGCGCCACACGCCGCGATGTCCGCACCACAGAGGTGCGCGTTGCTGACCGGCGACAAGACCGCAGGTGCCAGCCTTGCCATTCGTCAGAAGTAACAGAGCAGGCACCGTGCCAAACCCGAATGAATTGACTAAGGCATTGATAAGGAATGACTAAATATTCAACTCAAGCGCCGGCCGCGACTACGCATTTGCGTGAATTACGCGTTTGCGTAGGCCACTTCACGAAGATGCGTAGTGCCGGACGCAAGGGGGGTATGACGGTATGCGCACCTACACCGACGCGCTGACGCCGCTGCTGCAGGACACCTGGACGGCGCAGCGCTCGCTGTTCGAACTGGCGCCGGAGGCGCAGGTGCTGTTCGACCCAGTCGAGGATTGTGTGATCGCGGCCAACGCGGCGGCACGACGCCTGCTGGCGTGCCGCCCGGAAGACGTGCAGCACCTCGTTCCCAGCCGCCTGCTCGGCGACGGGATCGCGCGCCTGATCGTGTTCACCCAGGCCGTCCTGGAAAAGGGCCATGGCTGGACCGACGGGCTCGAGTGCCGGGGCCTCGATGGACGCAAGCACCGCATCGAGTGCCATGCCGCGCGTGTCGGTGCAGGCGATGACGTCGTGATCCTGGCCGCGATTCGCGACCTGGAACAGCAGCAGTACCGTCGCGCTGCATCCGAGGCCAACGAGTTCGTGCGCCGTGGCCTATCCGAGTGGCGTCGTGTCGAGCGCCTGTTCGGCGAGATCGAACAGGAGAACCGGCTGATTCTGCAGGCAGCGGGGGAGGGCATCTACGGCGTCAACGAACAGGGTGCGACGACCTTCGTGAATCCCGCCGCCGAACGCATGCTCGGCTATACGGCAGAGGAACTGGTCGGCAAGAACATGCACAACCTGCTGCACCACAGCCGGCCCGACGGAAGCCACTACCCGGTCAGCGACTGCCCCATCTATGCCGCGTTCAAGGACGGCGCTGTGCACCAGGTTGTGGACGAGGTGTTCTGGCGCAAGGATGGCAGCGCCTTCCTGGTCGAATACACCAGCACCCCGATCCGCAAGGACGGCCGGCCGGTCGGCGCCGTGGTCCTGTTCCGCGACGTCAGCGAGCGCAAGGCCACCGAGCAGAAGCTGCGCCTGGCCCTCGAGGAACTGGAACGGCTGAAGCAGCGCCTGGAGATGGAGAACGCCTATCTGCAGGAGGAGATCCGCGAGGAATACAACTACCGCGAGATCGTCGGCCGCAGCCAGGCCCTGCGCAAGACGATCCACAAGATCGAGCTGGTCGCGCCGACCGATGCCGCGGTGCTGATCACCGGCGAGTCGGGTACCGGCAAGGAACTGATCGCGCGCGCCATCCACCAGAGCAGCACGCGTAGCGAACGGCCACTGATCCGGGTGAACTGCGCCGCGGTCCCACGCGAGCTGTTTGAGAGTGAATTCTTCGGGCACGTCAAAGGCGCCTTCACCGGCGCGGTGCGCGACCGCGCGGGCCGCTTCGAACTGGCCGACGGCGGAACCCTGTTTCTCGACGAGGTCGGCGAGATCCCGCTGGAGCTGCAGAGCAAACTGTTGCGCGTGCTGCAGGAGGGGCAGTTCGAGCGCGTCGGTTGTGACCGTACGCTGAGCGTCGACGTGCGGATCATCGCCGCGACCAACCGCGAACTGGCCAGCGAAGTCGCAGAGGGCCGCTTTCGCGAAGACCTGTTCTTTCGCCTCAATGTGTTTCCGATCACCTCGGTGCCGCTGCGCCAACGCCCCGAGGATATCCCGCTGCTGGCCTCGCATTTTCTCGAGAACGCCTGCCGCCGTTTCGGCCGCGAGGGGCTGCGCCTGAGCAAGGCCGACGTACAGCGGCTGCAGGGTTACGACTGGCCTGGCAACGTGCGCGAGCTCGAAAACGTGCTGGAGCGCGCGGTGATCATCTCGCGTGACAATCCCCTGCGCCTTGAACTGCCGGATCTCGCCGCACCTTCCGAGCCGCCGCAGGCCTCAGCACCGGTAGAGGCGGGGCAGTTGCTCACCGAACGGGAAAAGCGCGCACGCGATCGCGAGATGATCGTGCAGGCGCTGCAGGCCTGTGGCGGCAAGGTCTTCGGTCCCGGCGGCGCCGCCGAGCTGCTGGGGGTGAAGCCGACGACACTGGCATCACGAATCAAGCGCTGGGGTCTGGACGTCAGCACCCGCGCGTCGTCCTAGCGTTCCATCGGGCGAGGACGACGAAACGCCCGGCCGGATTATCCCGGCAGGGTGGGGCGATCGTCAGTCGCGAAAACGCCGGGCGATCCAGTAATCGAAGCTGAGGTACTTGCCGCCACCGGTGAAGAACAGCGCCAGCAACATGATGAAGTAGGTCACGGCAAACTCGATGCCGTTGTTCAGGATCACGAATTCGCCACTCGCGCTGAGCCAGTCGTAGTTGCCGTGCTGTTGCAGCAGCGAGGTGGCTGCGGCCAGGCGCTCCGCCGATTCGGGCGTCTCGGCAATGGCAGCCCAGCCCTGGTCCCAGTGCACGGTCACCGCAGCGACCACCATCGTGACCATCAGCGGTATCGAGATCCAGCGTGTCGCCAGTCCGATCAGCAGCGCGATGGCGCCACCTGCTTCGGTCAGGGCGGCGGCCCAGGCCATCAGCTCCGGCATCGGCAGGCCCAGACCCCAGTCGGGATTGCCGAACCAGGCAATGGTGCTGTCGATGTCA
>JACKMP010000012.1 GCA_024235315.1 Chromatiaceae bacterium
GAGGGCCGGAGGAAGGCGGTCCTCTACCGTGAAACGATCGGTCGCATCCAAACGAAGCTGACGCAGCTCGGGCTGTACAAGGCGACAGTAGACAGTGCCTACACAGATGCGACCCGGTCGGCGCTGATGGCGTTTCAGTCAGACATCGGATTCGAAATGACGGGTTTCCCGGATCAGGCGACCCTATGGCACCTGCTGCGTAACTGAGGTTCGTTCGCCGGGCCCCGCCCGCAATGAGCGTATGCCGGCAACGCCTGCGTCAGCCGTCCAGTGCCTCACGCAGTACCTTGGCGATACCTTCGGGCGCCTCACCGTGATGGATCAGCGTCCTGATGACGCCGTCCTTGCCGACCACATAGATGATCGACGAGTGATCCATGGTGTAGCCCATTTCGGAATCATCCAGTTTGACCTTCTCGAAGATCACGAAGTGCTTCTTCGCAACCTTGGTGACGTCGTCGAGCGAGCCGCTCAGACCGATGATGCCGGGGTGGAAGTACCGCACGTACTCCCCGACACGTGCCGGGTCGTCGCGCTCCGGGTCGATGCTGATGAACAGCGGTTGCACGCGGCTGAGCTCGTCTTCGGTCAGCAGTTTCAGTCCCGCGGAGATGTTGCTCAGCGAGGTGATGCAGACATCGGGGCAGTGGGTGAAGCCGAAATAGATCGGTACCACCTTGCCGCGCAGGTCCTGCAGGCTGACCGGACCCTTGTCGGACATCAGCGTGAAGTCGCCGCCGAGGTCCGGGTACCCTTCGGTCTTCGGCTTCGAGCTGCCCTGCATGCCGGCCCATAGACCGATGCCGATGCTGACGGCGGCGAGGAGCCCGAGGAGCAGGATCTGCTTGCTGTTTTTCATGATGCCTTACTGCCTTTGGTCTGCGGGGGCTATGCCCATCCGGTACGATCGCGCATGATTGTCGCCCCACCGGAATGTGTCAAACCGCGAATGCTGAAATTCTACGAAGCACGGGACAGTCTCGAGGCGCGTCAGCTGATCGACGCACTTGCCGCCCACCGCATAGAGGCGACGGTGCTGGGCGAGTATCTCAGCGGTGCGGCGGGTGAGCTGTCGGCGCTCAACTTTCCCTGGGTATGGCTGATCAACAACGACGACCTCGATGAGGCACAGGCCGTACTCGACGGCTTTCTGGCCAGCCGCGGCAGTCTGCCGAAACAGGGGCCCTGGGTCTGTCCGGGGTGTGGCGCTGAGGTCGACGCCGGTTTCGAGATCTGCTGGCAATGCGGCGCGGTGCGCAAGTGAACTCTGATTTTGCCGCGCGCGTCCTCGACTGGTTTGAGCGCCACGGCCGCACGCATCTGCCGTGGCAACAGGCCATTACCGCCTACCGTGTCTGGGTGTCCGAGATCATGCTGCAGCAGACGCAGGTGGCCACCGTAATCCCGTATTTCGAGCGTTTCATGCAGCGTTTTCCGACCGTTGCAGCGCTCGCCGAAGCGCCGCTCGACGAGGTGCTGCACCACTGGTCCGGTCTCGGCTACTACGCCCGTGCGCGCAACCTGCATCGTGCCGCTCAGCAGGTCTGCGCCGTTTTTGGCGGTGAGATCCCGCGCCACCTTCAGACGCTGCAGACGCTGCCCGGCGTCGGGCGCTCCACCGCAGCGGCGGTGCTGTCGCTGACTTACGGGCAACGCGAGACCATCCTCGACGGCAACGTCAAGCGGGTGATTGCGCGCTGTTTCGCCGTGCCCGGGTGGCCGGGCGGAAGCCAGGTCATGGCGCGCCTGTGGGCGATCGCCGAGTCACTGACGCCGTCGCAGCGCGTGGCCCAGTACAACCAGGCGATGATGGATCTGGGGGCGACCGTGTGCACGCGCAGCCAACCGGACTGTCCGCAATGTCCGCTCGTCGCCGACTGCGTTGCACACCGCCAGGGGACGACCGCGGCATTCCCGGGAAAGAGGCCGAAGAAACCCCTGCCGCAGCGGGCCGTGCGCATGCTGCTGGTGCGCAACCGGGCGGGCGAGGTGTTGCTGGAGCGGCGTCCGCCCAGCGGCCTGTGGGGCGGCCTGTGGTGCCTGCCACAGATTCCGCCCGAGGCCGACCCCTTGGCCTGGTGCATGGATGCGTTCCAGCAGAATGCCGCGCTCGGGCGCACCCTGCCGGCGCGCCGTCATACCTTCAGCCACTTCCATCTCGACATCGAGCCGATTGAAATCCTGCTGAATCAACCGGGTTGCGTCGTGCTGGAGGGTGAATCCCGCGTTTGGTATAACGCACGGCAACCTGAAAACGTCGGCCTCGCAGCGCCTGTCACACGACTGTTGCAGGAGATCGCCGGTTGACCCACGAGCGGAGAGAACAATGGGCGAGATGGTGAATTGCGTGCGCCTCAAGCGCGAGGCCGAGGGGCTGGACCGTCAACCGTACCCGGGTGACCTGGGTAAGCGCGTGCTGGACAACGTGTCGAAAGAGGGCTGGCAGCAGTGGCTGAAGCACCAGACCATGCTGATCAACGAGTACCGTCTCAGCCCGGTGGACCCGAAATCGCGCAAGTTTCTCGAGGAGCAGATGGAAAAGTTCTTTTTCGGCGAGGGCTCCGAGGCGCCGCCTGATTTCAAGCCGCAGTAAGGCCCGGAGGCCGATCGCAGGCTTGACTCGCCGAGACTTCGCCGCTTTAATACCGCCTCTTTCGCGCCGGGTCCGGCGCATCTGTATACGCCCAGGTAGCTCAGTCGGTAGAGCAGGGGATTGAAAATCCCCGTGTCGGTGGTTCGATTCCGCCCCTGGGCACCAATAAAATCAAAGAGTTACTAGCCTCGTTGCCGGCGATCCGAAAGCGTTCCGTGGCTCTTGGACTCGCCTTGGACTCGGATCAGCTCAACACCAGCTGGAACGGCCCCAGGTCTGATAACAATACTAGCTGACCGATGTTGTGACCTCATTGACAGCAGCTCGTTCTATTCAGTAATCGAAGCTGCCATGTTGTGGCGTGATAGCCCTGCTGGCGGTATATCCTGTTAGACCCGCCTGGGATTGTCGTTAACGGCTCGGCATAGCGAGTGCTCTCTCTCCGATCGTGGGTATCGTAATCGCCGAGGCCAAGGATACTCTTCGAAGCGCGCAACTGAAGTGGAGTTGGTTCTCTAGCTCACCCAGCGGCGGCACCATACGCGCGCGCAGCGCTGGAGAAGCGCAGGCAAATTCTTCCCCAAGACTCCCGGGTACGAGCCATCTGGAACACCAAACAATTGGGATCTACACGCCAAGCTGTTGAGACGCCGAGTTCTGCGCCAGGTGCACTATGTACCGTTCGACTGGCTCAAACACGCTGGAATGCCGCAAGCGAGCGCCAAGACGCTGCCGCGCGATCCGGTCCAGCCGAGCTCGACCGGCCGGCGCTCACGGGTGGTACTATCCGGCCGCTTTTTAACTGCGAATTTTCTATTCGAGATCGAGTGGCGTCTTTCAGCTCTCCAATTCACGACGTTTCCCGAGGAGTTGGCCTGCAAGGTTTTAGGAGTTCTAAGCCCGACCACTTCACTGCACTTCTCGCGTAGAGTAGAGTGGGTACCTCATCAGAGTCGATGCAGCATGTTGAGGTTGTAAGGCGTTTGGCCAATGCTCAGCACGATAAGGCCAGATCAACTGCTGATTGAAGCGGCGAGCGCCACTGGAGGCACGTTGAGCCCGCGACTCGGCACTTGTTGAGGGCTCATACCTCGAATGAAGCGAAAAAACTACCGAGAGTCGTCAACGGCTCGAAAATCTATGCATCTCAACGGTGTGGGTGGATTTGACGCGCTGCCTGCGCTCGCACCGGCTCCAGACGCGATCGCGTAGCGGTATAGGCCAGCCATGATGCGCAGCACTTGATGAATCCCTATGCAATTCCTAAACCGGTGATAGGCAGCTTCGACGAAGGTGCTCGAACCAGCAACGTGCCGCTCAGCAGCAGTCGGCGGCAGCAACCTGTCAGCGCAGCTTCAGGTGATCGCCGCTACGCTTCCATCAACTCCCTCGATTTGGCTCCAGTGCACTTCGAAGATCGCAACGGTCGCGCTCTGGAGCCGGTGCTCAAAGCAAAACATTGAGCCAACTGACGCGGTGCTGGCCGGGGTGTGCCAGCGATCGGTCGAGGTGCTCGAGCCGGCCCGTTGAAAAGCGCCTAGATGCTTGGCACAGTTCGATCTGGCTGAAAGCTTGGGCAGTACCTCACGCAGTCAGGACGGATTAGTCGAGGTGGCAGGTATCATCGACCGGGGCAGGCAGCGCGTAGATATCTCGCGCCGTTTTCCATGCAACACCCGGCGATTTACCGCCGCCCGCCAGATGGGACATGCTCCCTGCATACAGCGATCTCTGCGTACCGTGGCATCGTGACCGCCCGCTGGATGGCTCTGGCGCTCAGGTGCCGTGACGAAATCGAGGGGAAGCAGGCCGATAAGTTCGCGACCTTCTTCCTGATGCCTGTGAAAAGTTGGTGCGACGGCGGTTTTAACCAGTTTTCCTGTTGATCGTTTTGCTTTGACCGAAGCTACGCTGTTTGCGCTTGATCCGGCTGACTCAGAGCGTATCCAAGCGCGTTACAGAACTCTTCGTGATTTGGCGCTCGGATCTCGCCGGCGCCACCACATACAACAAGCAAGCCACTGGTTCCGCTCGTTGGCGGATCAGTTCAAGGTCTCTGTGAAGCAACGCGAATTCGTCTCGAAGCTGGATTTGATTGCGGTGGACGTGAAGCGTTCCCGGCGCGTGCCAGCGAGTGGCGTCCTCGATGAATTGCCAATGCCTAGCACTGGTATTTAGGGGTCCAATCCATGACCGGAGATTGGACGTGAAAAACTGCTCGCTACCAGACGAAGAGCAGATCATTGGCTTTTGCAAGGGGCGGATGCGGGTTCGATCGTTGTCGCATGACTCGGGCCAGCTACTACCTCTGGCGCACCGCAGGAAGCAGTTTGGAGGCATGGACGTTGTCGGATGGCGAAGCGCCTCAAGGCGCTGGAGTCGGAAGCAACGCGCGGCTGAAGAGCTGCTCGCAGAAGCGCTGCTAACAAGGCGTAACCGAAAAGTGCTGCGAAAAAGTGAGGTGACCGCACCGGCCCGTCGGGAAGCCTAAACAGGGCCTGGTTTCGGCTCTAAACTAGACAGCGCGGGATGAGCAGAGCGGCACGCGCTACGGGTTGTCGGCATGAGTGCTGGCATCTGGCTTGCACTAACGCCGGACAGCAACATCGAGCTGCGCCAGGCCGGACATCGGGTCAATCACAAGCGCGTGGAGCGCCTGTACGCGCAGGAGAAGCTGCAGGTGCGCCGACGTCGGCGCAAGAAGATCCCGGCTGGGGATCGTCAGCCGCTGATCGACCTGGCGCGGCCAATGAAGTCTGGTCGATGGATTTCGTCTTCGACCGAATCGCCTCGGGCCGTGCGCTCAAGTGCCTGGCAATCGTCGACGACGCCACACACGAGGCAGTGGCCGTGATACCGGAGCACGCGATTGGCGGCGACCATCTGGTGCGATTGCTAGACGAAGTCTGTGCGCTCCGCGGCAGGCCATCGATCATCCGCACCGACAACGGCAAGGAATTTACCGGCCGGGCCATGCTGACCTGGGCGCATCGTCACGGCATCGCCCTTCGTCTGATCGAGCCGGGCAAGCCGAACCAGAACGCGTACATCGAATCCTTCAATGGTCGGTTGCGCGACGAATGCCTAAACGAGCATTGGTTCGTCAGCCTCAACCATGCACGGGTGGTAATCCGCGCCTGGGTCCGCGAGTACAACGAGGAAAGGCCGAAGAAAGCACTCGGCGGGCGGATAGATGAATTTGCCGGGCTGCTCGGTGCCCACGGGCGTACAATCATGCCAAGCAACTCGTTGAGGAAGGCGGTTGGGATCGCTTAAAGGCGAACCGGCGACTCGTGAACGTGCAAACTGCGGTATCTGGCGATGCCGGCTCCCCGGTACGTCGTCAGGCCTGAGCGGTCTGCTACGCTGGCGGTCTCGGACGCACTTAGCACATCGATCCTGGGCGCAAATGCAGGTCGCGAGTGAAGCTGAATCGCCAGCAGTCCTCGTGTGGTTCTAGTCGATTACTTGCAGGTTCCGTTCTTGGTGACGCTGCTCAAACTTTACCGGAGACACCTGCTCGTTAGCGCCATGTCGGCGCTGACTGATCAGTTCGTCGCGAGCTGTTGCCCGGTTGCCTGCGTATCGACATCGGCCCGGATACGCGAACGCAACAGCCCGTACCAGTCGTCTATGACCGCAGTGACCTCTTCGTAGTAGGTATAGGGGTGGTACTTCGCGGCGTTACCGTCCATCAACCACGCCACGCGGCGCAGGGCGCGCTGACTTCTGACCACGACCATCGAGCGTGTGTCGCCTTCCACCTCTTCGAGCGATTGCCGTGCGTCGCGCAGGTAGTCGGCGATCGCCCCTGTCAGGCGTGCGTCTTCCAGGAGGTTCTGGTGGCACAGGGCATGCAGGCCCAATGCGCGCAACATTCCAAGCTGTTCGATCAGGATCGGCCAGCGGCCGATGATCCTTGCACGCGCCTGAGTGAGGTCGTCGCAGTGACTGTTCGCCAGGGATTGCAGGATACCCACGACACCGAGAACGACTTCGCTGTGCACGGTGATGTTGGTATGAAAATCCAGATCCCGCCAGTTGTTGCGCAGTGACTCCCAGCGCCCCAGCACGATGCGCCATTGCGCGCTGTGAAATATCGGGTGGCGATTGCCGTAATAGTCGACGAGCGCGTGCAGAAACCGCTGCAGTTTCAGCTCAGTGGCTTCCAGTTCACTATTGAATTCGGTCCGACCGTCGAGCACCGCGCCACTGAGGGCGCGGTGCTGCTGCAGGTCCTGCATCAGGTTGAGCAGGATCTGGCTGATCTCGGACGCGTGATGGAAACGGGATTGGCGCCGCCCCAGCCTCGCCAGCCGCAGTCGCAACGGCGCGAACCAGCATGAAAGCCTGTCCGCGCTCAGGCTCGTCCAAGTCATGTGTTCATCCTCTTTTTCCGCACCTGTCCCGCTATTGCGGGTTTGCTGGGTGGTCTGCCAGAAAGCCTACCGAACCACACCCGCAATACACGCGGTGCGGACACCGGCAACGTGTTTACTCAGCAGCAAACGTGCCCAAACCGGAGGTGATTGGACAAGTCGATGAATCAACAGCGGAATCGATGTAAAGCCGGTTGTCCGCACTGCGCGGGCACGTCAGCAGGGGCACCGGCGCTGCCCATCATCGGTTCGCAATGAGTAAGCGCTGCGCCATACCGGGGCAACGCCCGAAACGGGAACACAACGGGCAGGTGTTCAGCCGAGACGGTGTTCGTCCGTATCCTCGAGACGCTCACCCGGGTCTTCGACCCGTCCGGCGGCCAACGCGACATCGACCAGCGCCTGCTGTTGGGCGCGGTGAAGATCGGCGCTGCCACAGGCCGGCGACGCGGAAGGTGCGCGGCCGGCATAACCGAGCGTCTGCCCGTTGCGGGTCATGGAACGGAGGTGGTGCTGGATCTGGTACCAGGCACCCTGGTTTCGTGGTTCTTCCTGGCACCAGATGATCTCTGAAGCGGCGCTGTACCTGTCCAGCAACTCGCCGAGGCGCCGGCGTGGGAAAGGATACAACTGCTCGACGCGTAGGATGGCGATGTCGGTGATCGTTTGCTCACGCCGCTGGCTGAGCAGATCGAAGTACACCTTGCCGCTGCACAACACGACTCGCCTCACGTCCTGGGCCTGTATCGAATCCTGCTCCGGCAACACGCTTGCGAGCGCGCCGTTGCTGAAACTGCTCAGCGTCGACTTCGACAGTGGATGGCGCAACAGGCTCTTGGGTGTCATCACGACCAGTGGCCGGCGGAAGCGCCGCTTGATCTGGTCGCGCAACAGATGGAAGAACTGCGCCGGTGTGGTCGGCACCCATACACGCATGTTCAGTTCTGCGCACAGTTGCAGGAAGCGCTCCAGACGCGCCGAGGAATGTTCCGGTCCCTGCCCCTCGAAGCCGTGTGGCAGGAAAAGGGTAAGCTGACACAACCGCCCCCACTTCAGGTATCCACTGGCGATGAACTGGTCGATGATCATCTGTGCGCCGTTGGAAAAATCGCCGAATTGCGCCTCCCAGATCACCAGCGTGTTGGGGCTCGAGGTTGCATAGCCATATTCGAAACCCAGCACTGCCAGTTCAGACAGCAGCGAGTTGATGACCTCGAAGCGTGGCTGCCCTTCAAACAAATGGGCCAGCGGGACGTGGCTGCGTGCGGCCTGTTGATCGTGGTAGGCCGCATGGCGATGCGCGAAGGTGCCGCGAATGGAGTCCTGACCGGACAAGCGGACCGAGTGCCCGTCCTGCAACAAGGTTGCATAGGCGAGGATCTCCGCCATCCCCCAGTCGACAGGGAGGTCTCCGCTGAGCATGCGACGCCGCTCATTGACCACTCGTGCCACGCCGCGCTGCAGCTCAAAATCCGGCGGCGCCTGTAAGGCCCGGGTCCCGAGGCGCTGTAAGGCCTGCATTGCAACGCATGTATCGACCCGGTCGCCCGGCCGGGCGTTGAGGTACTGCTCCCAGTGGGCCTCGTAGCCGGTGCGCGAGCCATGAAGAAACTCACGCACCACGACCTTGCCCTGTTCCAGTGACGCACGATAGGCCTCACGCATCGCGTCGGGTTCATCGGGCCCGATCAGGCCGTCACCGACCAGCCTCCTGGCGTACGATGTGCGTACCGTTTCCAATTCACGGATTCGCTGGTACATCTGCGGCTGGGTCATCATCGGCTCATCCGCCTCGTTGTGTCCCTGACGGCGATAGCAAACCAGGTCGATCACCACATCGTTGTGGAAGGTCATGCGATAGTCGAGTGCCAGCCGCGTGACAAACA
The DNA here is from genome assembly GCA_024235315.1 of Chromatiaceae bacterium. Taxonomy (GTDB): domain Bacteria; phylum Pseudomonadota; class Gammaproteobacteria; order Chromatiales; family Chromatiaceae; genus Thiosocius. Next base: position 8,859 of record JACKMP010000012.1, read on the forward strand.
GCACCGCATCCGGGTCGTCTCCATTGACGTGAAAGATGGGAGCCTGGATCAGCTTGGCGACTTCCGTGCAGTACAGTGTCGAACGTGCCTCCTGCGGGTGACTGGTGGTGAAGCCGATCTGGTTGTTGACCACCACGTGGATCGTTCCGCCGGTGCCATAGGCCGGGGTCTTCGACAGGTTCAGCGTTTCGGTGACCACTCCCTGGCCGATAAACGCCGCATCACCGTGGACGATGACCGGCAGGACCAGATCGGCGCCATCTTCGTCGTGCCGATCCTGGCGGGCGCGGCAGCCCCCCTGCACGACGGGAGCAATCACCTCCAGATGCGAGGGATTGAAGGCGAGCGAGAGGTGGACGGGTCCACCGGATGTCTGGATATTCGAATAGAAGCCCTGGTGGTACTTGACGTCGCCCGAACCGCTGTTGGGGTCATGTCCAAGTCGTCCCTCAAATTCGGAAAACAGCTCGCTGGGTGCCTTGCCAAGCAGATTGACCAGGACATTGAGGCGGCCGCGATGGGCCATGCCGATGACCACATCGGTGACACCGCGCTTGCCGCCACCCTGTACGATCTCGTCGAGCAGCGGGATCAGTGAGTCGCCGCCTTCGAGCGAGAATCGCTTCTGCCCGACATAGCGACGGTGCAGGTATTGTTCCAATCCTTCCGCCGCCGTCAGGTCGCGCAGCGTGTCTATACGAATCTCTGCGGAATGCTGGTCGGACCAGTGGCCACGGGACGATTCGAGCCGACGCTCGATCCAGCGGCGTTCATCGGAAGGCGAGATATGCATGTGCTCGCTGGCGACGCTGCCGCAGTACACGCGCTGAAGAATCCCGATGACCTCGCGCAGCGGCAGCGCCTTTTCCGTATCAATCGACAGCACGCTGATCGTCTGCTGCAGGGCGGCCTCGTCGAGGCCATAGTACGTCGGGTCGAGTTCTTTGGGGCGCTGCCGGTCCATCAGCCCCAGCGGGTCGATATCCGCGTGCAGATGCCCGAGCAGGCGATACGCCATGATCAGCCGCTCGATACCGGTAACCACATCCGGCACAGCCGCCCCGGGCGGAGCACGGCGTCCCGGGGCCGGGCCGGCGTCAGCCGCACCCTGCTCGAAGCCGTAGAAAAAACCGCGCCACTCCGGTGACACGCTGTCCGGTGATTCACAGAATGCCGCGTAGAGTTGGTCGATGTACTCGGCATTGGCCCCGCTGAACGCCGAGGTCCGTTGTCTGGTGTTCAGGGGCCTGTCCATCTTATTGCTCAATGACGATCGGTACTGCCGGAATGAGCACAGGATCTATCCAAAGGATTCGCGGTGAGGGGACTTGATGCCTGCAATCTACCCGATATGGCCGTGATGCGTCTTGATCCCCGACAGCTACCCCCCGCTGTCGCCGTTGGATGCCGGCGCGGCACCATGGTTTGACTATTCGTAACGCAGCGCCTCGATGGGGCGTAACTGTGCCGCCTTGCGCGCCGGGTGCAGGCCAAAGAACACACCGACCAGGCCGGCGAACAGGAACGCGATCAGGACAGAGGCTGCAGTGATGCTGACCGGCAACTCGGAAAAGCGTGCCACCGCCAGCGCGCCGCCGAGCCCGACCAGGATGCCGAGCACGCCGCCGGCGGCGCTCAGCAGCAGTGCCTCGAGTAGGAACTGCCACAGGATGTCGCGCCGGCGCGCGCCGAGCGCCATGCGGATGCCGATCTCGCGTGTGCGTTCGGTGACCGAGACCAGCATGATGTTCATGATGCCGATGCCACCCACCAGCAGCGACACCGAGGCGATGCTGCCCAGCAGCCAGCTGAACACCCTCGCACTCTCCTCGGATGACTGCGCCAGCTCGGCGCGGTTGTAGCTGCGGAAATCGTCGGCATCTTCGCCGGTCAGGCGGTGGCGGCTGCGCAGCAGCCGGGTAATGTCCTTGAGCGCCTGGAATGAGGCCTCGCGTCCGCTGGTGGCGATGTCGATCCGATGGATATGGGTTATGCCCAGCAGCTTGCGTTGCACCGTGGTGATCGGCATGAACACTGCGTCGTCCTGGTCAGTGCCCCAGGCGGTCGCGCCTTTCTCCGCCATGACACCGATCACCTTGCAGGCGGTGCCTTTGACGACCAGTGTCTCGCCGAGCGGGCTGGCCAGGCCGAACAGCTCGCGCGCCACGGTCTGACCAAGCACGCAGACGTGCCCCGCGCCGAGCACATGCTGTTCGGTGATAAAGGCACCGGCAGCCAGCGGCCAGCTACGCACATCGACATAGGCGGGCGTGACCCCTTCGACGCTGGTGCCCCAATTGGTGCCGCGATAGCGGATCTGCGCACTGCTGCGGACACTCGGTGCCACGGCAACCACGTCACGCAGCTCGGCGATCGCCATGGCGTCTTCGCGGGTCAGGCTGGTCTGGCCACCGGCACCGGTGCGCACGCCGCCGCGGGTCACCGTGCCGGGGCGGATCACCAGCGTGTTGGTGCCCAGGTTTTCCAGTGTTTCGGCGATGCGCTGCTGGGCGCCGGACCCGATCGCGACCATCGCGATCACCGAGGCAACGCCGATGATCACCCCCAGTGCGGTCAGCGCGGCACGGGTCTTGTTGCGCCACAGTGCACGCAGTGCCAGTTGCAGTGCCGCACCCCAGCTCATGTCGTTGTTTCCTCGATGAGCCGGCCGTCGCGCACCACCAGCGTGCGCTGGGCATGCGCGGCGATGTCGTGTTCGTGGGTAATCAGCAGAACGGTGACGCCGGCGTCGCGGTGCAAGGTGCCCAATGTCGACATGATGTCACCGCTGGTGGCGGTATCGAGGTTGCCGGTCGGCTCATCGGCGAGCACCAGCGCCGGACGGGTCACCAGCGCGCGCGCGATGGCGACGCGCTGCTGCTGGCCGCCGGACAGCTGGCTCGGCTGGCTGGCCAGGCGGTCGCCCAGGCCCATCCGTTGCAGTGCCTCGGTGGCGCGCCTTCGGCGTTCGGCGCGACCGATACCGGCGTAGATCAGCGGGGTCTCGACATTCTCCAACGCACTGGTGCGTGGCAGCAGGTTGAAGTTCTGGAAAACGAAACCGATCTCGCGGTTTCGCAGTTCGGCGAGCTGGTCCGGGTCCAGCTCGGTGACATCACGCCCCTGCAGTATGTAGCGGCCACGGTCGGGTGCATCCAGGCAGCCGAGTATGTTCATCAGCGTCGACTTGCCGGAACCTGATGGCCCCATGATGGCGACGAATTCGCCGGCCTGCACGGTCAGGTCGATGCCGCGCAGCGCGTGCACATCGACGCCGTCCAGTGCATAGGTCTTGTGCAGCTCGCTGACTTCGATGACCGGACCGCTCATGACCGGCTCAGAACAGGCTGAGGCCGAACCGGCGTTTCTTTTCGGTCTTGCGTTTCTCCGGCACGGCCACTTCCATGCCGGCCTCGAGCGCGTCACTTTGGACCTCGACAAAGCGTTCGCCGATGATCCCGGTCGTTACCTTGATCGGCCTCAGGCCGTTGCCGTCGGCCACCCACACGATACGTTCATCAGTCTTCAGGTCCTTGCGCAGTGCAGCCAGTTCCTTTTCCGGCCAGTCCGGTACGAAGCGCAGCGCCGAGCCGGGCAGTTGCAGAACATCCGTGTGGCGCGCCGTCTCGATCGACACGGTCGCTGTCATGCCGGGCTTGAGCGCGAGGTCGGTATTGTCGACATGGATGATGCTGTTGTACTTCACCACGCCGGATTCGACTTTGGGCTGCAGCCGCACCTGGGCAACGCGCCCGGTGAACTCACGGTTGGGATACGCGAACACCGTGAATCGAACCGGTTGGCCCTCGCGGACATCGCCGATGAACGACTCGTCGACGTCGGCATCGACCTGCATGCGGGTCAGGTCGTTTGCGATGGTGAACAGTGTCGGGGCCTGCAGGCTCGCGGCCACCGTCTGTCCGACGTCGACGTCGCGAGAGATCACCACACCGTCGATCGGTGTGTAGATGGTCGTGTAGGCCAGGTTCACCTGCTCGCGCTCACGTGCCGCCTCCGCCTGGGCGACTTCCGCCTGCTTCACCTGGTGTTCCACCCGTGCGGAGTCATAGGCGAAGCGCGCGGCATCGAGCACGTTCTCGGCGACCAGCTTCTTGGCGAACAGGTTGCTCTGGCGCTCCAGTTCACGCTTGGCGTCGAGCACGCTCACCCAGGCCTTGTCGACACCGGCCCTGGCGCTTTTCAGATTGGCCTCGGCTTCGGCCAGCTTGGCGCGGAAAACGGCGGGGTCGATCTGGGCAACGACCTGGCCCTTGCGCACCCTGTCATTGAAATCGGCATGCAGGTGCAAGATGGTGCCGGATACCTGGCTGCCGACCTGTACCGTATTGACCGGGTTGAGCGTGCCGGTGGCCGAAACCACGGCAGCAAGGTCACCACGCTGCACCTTGACCCTGGTGTAATCCGGCAGTGGGTCGGTATCGGGCGTCTGCTGCAGCCACCAGGCGGCGAGGACCGCCAGCACCAGGATGGGGAGGGCAATGAGGAAGGGCTTCTTGCTGGTGGCGGACATGGCAGGTTCGACAGGGTAACGGGGCGGGCGTTCCCCGCCCGGATGGATCGGTTCATGTCCTTGCCCCCGGCTGCGCAGACCTGTCGGGGAAATCGACAGCGGTATTGTAGTGTACGCAGGGGGCTGCCAATACATCGACCGACCGGCCGCGGTGACAATGGCTTGCGTTTATTGCTCAACCTCACGGGGGAAGCTGCCGAGAACCTCCCAGGACCTCCGGATTGCCGTGCGCTCAGCGGCCGGCATCCGGTGGAGCCGTTATCGATGACAGCCGCATTTCGGGCCCGAGGAAACATGAACTACGCCATCAGAAAACGCATTCTCGTCACCGGCGGTGCCGGCTTTCTCGGCTCGCACCTGTGTGAGCGCCTGCTCGCCGCGGGCCACGACGTGATCTGTCTCGACAATTTCTTCACCGGCACAAAGGACAACATCGCCCACCTGCTCGACGCCTCGCGGCCGCAAGCGGGTTTTTTCGAGCTGATGCGCCATGACGTGACATTCCCGCTGTACGTCGAGGTCGACGAGATCTACAACCTTGCCTGCCCGGCATCCCCCGTCCACTACCAATACGATCCGGTGCAGACCACCAAGACCAGTGTGCACGGGGCGATCAATATGCTGGGCCTGGCGAAACGGCTCAAGGCAAGAATCTTCCAGGCATCGACCAGCGAGGTCTACGGCGATCCGGCGATCCATCCGCAGCCGGAGCACTACTGGGGCAACGTGAATCCGACCGGTCCAAGGTCCTGTTACGACGAAGGCAAACGCTGCGCGGAGACGCTGTTCTTCGATTACCGCCGCCAGCACGGCCTCGACATCAAGGTTGCACGGATTTTCAACACCTACGGTTCACGGATGCATCCCAACGACGGCCGGGTGGTCTCCAACTTCATCGTGCAGGCACTGCAGAACCGGCCGCTCACGCTTTATGGTGACGGCCGGCAGACGCGTTCGTTCTGTTACGTCGATGACCTGATCGACGGGATCGTGCGCCTGATGGAGCGTCCCGATGGCGTGACCGGCCCGGTCAATCTCGGCAACCCTGATGAGTTCAGCATGCTCGAACTGGCACAGGCCATTCTTGAACTCACCGGTTCGCGTTCGCCGCTGGTCTATCAGCCACTGCCTCAGGACGATCCCCGCCAGCGCCAACCGGATATCACGCTCGCCAGGAAAGAGCTTGGCTGGGAACCGAAGACGCCGCTGCATGAGGGGCTGCGATCGACGATTGCCTACTTCGACGCACTGTTGGCCAAGGGCCGGATGTAGCGATTAGTGTCCGGGTGACTGCGCAGCGTTGCAGCCAAGGCAAAAAAAGGCGGGGTTGGAGCCCCGCCTTTTTGCTTGCCGGTCCCTTTGCGGGTGCTCAGCTCCACTCGCCCGGGTAATCGGCGATGCCCGGGTTTGCCTTCACGTTCACGAGCTTGGGATGGTTGATCTTCGGCAACTTGAGCACGTGGTCAGCGCCTTTCTTCGCCAGGATGTAGTCACGCACCACGTCCCACATCAACCGGCCTTCCGGCGTGCGGTTGACGGTGGCCCAGCCGGCAACCGTGTACTTGTGGTCGGCCTCGATCACGTGACCATTGTCCAGTTGTACGTCGGTGATGCGATGACCGAGCTTCTGGGACGGGTCGATGGTGTAGTCGAGACCGCCGACGCGCACCATGTCGCCGCCCGACTGCAGGTACGGGTCAGGATCGAACAGGTTGTCCGCGACACCCTCGAGCATGTTGATGATCTCGGCGCCGGTCATCTCCGCGACATAGGTCTCCGCGTAGGTCATCGAGCACTGGGTCATCACGTCTTCCATCGTGATCCAGTCGCCTTCCAGCGTGGTCGTACCCCAGCGCACACCGGCCGACAGGGCGATGTCGGCATCGTATTCATGGCGCAGCGCGTTGCACAGCACCTGGTCCCAGGTGCCCATGAAGTTGCCACGGCGATAAAGGGTACGGTCGGCGATCGCGAGTTTTTCCGACAGGATCTCCTCGAAGGTCTTGCCCAGGCGGTCCTTGTTGAAGAACAGGTCGCTGCGCCGCGACTCGACGATCTTCTCGTCGTACTTCGTCTGGCGCATCTGGTTGATGAAGGCCTCCATCTCCTTGTCGGCCGGCAGCCACTCGGTAATCACCGGCAGCATCTTGTAGTGCATGCCCTTGAGCTCGCCGTCCTGGATGTCAAAATCCATCACGCCGACATACTTGCTGTTCGAGCCGGCGTTGGTTACCCAGCAGTCGTGGCCCTCCACGTTCTTGACCTTGATCGGCTGCGGGATGCCGTCGTGGGTGTGGCCGCCGAACACGGCGTTCAGCCCGGGTACGCGCTCGGCCATCTTGATGTCGACGTCCATGCCGTTGTGTGACAGCAATACCACCGCATGCGGTTTTTCCTCCTCGCGGATCTTCTGCACCAGCGCGACCATGTCGTCTTCGCGCAGACCGAACGACCAGTCCGGGAAGAATTCCTGCGGGTTGGCGTTGGCGGTGCGCGGGAAGGCCTGACCGACGACCGCGATGCGGGCGCCGTTGATCTCCTTGATCACATAGGGCTGGAAGGCGTAGCCGTTGTCCTCGTCGAACAGGCCACGGCCGTCGTATTTCTCGACCAGCGCGGGGTAGGAGTCGCCGAACAGCGAGTCCGGCTTGACGCGCACGTTCTGGCCGATGAAGTCACCCCGGAACAGCGCGACGTTGGACAGCACTTCGTCCTCTTTGTAGGTGAATTCCCAGTGGCCGACCATGATGTCCAGCCCCAGTATGTTGGACGCCTCGACCATGTCGACGCCGCGTGTCCACAGTGACGTGCCCGAGCCCTGCCACAGATCGCCACCGTCGAGGGTCAGCGTGTTTTCACGGCCGCCAGCCTGGTCGCGCAGCCGGTCGAGCAGCGTCTTCATGTGCGCATAGCCGCCGGTGCGCCCGTATTTCAGTGCAGCCGCATCGAAATCGAGATAGGTGTACGCATAGGACTCCGGTGTGGCGGGCTTGAGCCCCATGGCATCCAGCAGCTTGTTGCCGACTACATGCGGCGGACGTCCGAAGGCATCACCGACGCCGAGGTTCACGTTGGGCTCACGGAAATACACCGGCTTGAGCTGCCCGTGAACGTCAGTGATATGCAGGATTCGCACATTGCCCTTGAGTGGCAGATCGTAAAACCCGTCCGGCATCGCGCTGCCACTGAAGGCCCTGCTCGACAGAATCGGGGCCGCGGTTGCGGCGGCGCCCAGCCCCATCACCTTGAGGAAGTCTCTACGATCAATTTTTGGCATGTTGCTGTTCTCGTGCGGTTGATTTGATTTAACGGTTTGGCAGAATGCCCTCACGCAGGATGCTGCAGTTTCACTGCGCAACGGGCCGGCCCGGGTAGGCGCTGGAGTGTATCAACGCACTGTACACAGCTCTACTCGCAACGCCTTATATAAACCGTGGCTTATGGCGGAACCAGCGCCCCGCCCGTATCCTGCCGAACCCCTAAAGACGCGGTCAGCCCATGTTTATTCCCTCGCGTATCCTGCTCGTGCTGATCCTGGCCTGCTTCGCGCCTGTGTGTCCCGGCGACGTGGTCAAGCCAGCGCTGGTCGAGATCAGCGTATTCACCGAAGGGCATTTCAGAGTCGAGATCCGCGCCAGCATCGAGGCGCTGCTGACCGGGATAAACAGCCGGTTCAAGGACACCCGCCAGGCCCCGACCTCGGAGGAATACGATCGGCTGCGGGCGCTGCAGTCATCGGAGCTGGCGCAGGCTTTCGAACCCTTCAAGGGACGCATGCTCGACGCCATCAGGCTGCGACTGGATGGCAAGCCGGCGCAGGCGCGGATCACACAGGTCGACATCCCGGTGCCGGGTTACACCAAGGTACCGCGGATCAGCCTGATCGTGCTCGAGGGTGATATCCCGACGGAAACCAGGGAATTGAGCTGGTATTACCCGAGTGCGTTCGGCGACAACGCGGTGCGCGTGCGTCAGGTCGACGAGGGCAAGCAGCAATGGCACTGGTCGGCATGGCAGTGGATACGTGACGACAGGCCGAGCGAACCGTTTTCGCTGCATGAGGTGTTTCGCACGCCGGGGTTCCTCGACGTGGTGCGTGAGTACGTTGGTGCCGGTTTCGATCACATCGTCCCGGACGGCCTCGACCATATCCTGTTCGTCACCGGACTGTTCCTGTTCAGCGCGCGCATCCGGCCGCTGCTGTGGCAGATCACGATGTTCACGATCGCCCATTCGCTGACCCTGGCAATGGCGATGACCGGCCTGATCGAGCTGCCGGCCCGCGTTGTCGAGCCGCTGATCGCGCTGTCGATCGCCTACGTAGGGATCGAAAACGTCTGGCACCGCCAGCTGCACAAGAGCCGTCTGGTATTGGTATTCGGGTTCGGTTTGCTGCACGGGCTGGGATTCGCCAGCATGTTGTCGGACTTCGGGATGCCGGACAGGGCCTTTGCGACGGCATTGATCAGCTTCAACGTCGGTGTCGAGGGTGGGCAGCTCGCGGTCATCCTGCTGGCTTACCTGAGTCTGGGGCTGTGGTTCGGTACCAGGCCGTATTACCGCAGCATCGTGGCGATTCCGGGGAGCCTGGTGATATCCGCGGTCGGGCTGTATTGGACCTGGCAACGCCTGGGCCTTTGAAGGGCGAGATCGCGCCGGGTGTCCGTGCCGCACAGGTGCCCCGGTAATTCGCGAGCCGATATAATCTGCGGCGACTCAAGCGCGATCGGCTCCGGATGGGGGTGCCGACCGGCGCGGCGGGCCGGGTTCAGTGGGACGCCATCCCACCCTGGCCGCATCGTCGGCGACGGGTCGGCGACTACGGCATGATCGACATGAAAATGACAGTCAGCGACCTCGTCGTGAGGTATATGGAGCGCCTGGGCATCGAAGTCATCTTCGGTATGCCGGGCGCGCATGTCCTGCCGGTCTATGACAGCCTGTATCGATCATCGATCGACAGCGTGCTGGTCAAGCACGAGCAGGGCGCGGCATTCATGGCCGGCGGCTATGCCCGTATCTCGCACCGGGTGTCTGCCTGTATCGCCACTGCAGGACCGGGCGCCACCAACCTGATCACCGGGATCGCCAACGCCTATGCCGAGCAGTTGCCGGTACTGGTGATCACCGGTGAGACTTCGACCCATATCTTCGGCCGCGGCGGCCTGCAGGAGAGTTCCGGCGAGGGCGGGGCCATCGACCAGAGCGAGTTGTTCCGCGGCATCACCCGGTATCGCAAGCTGATCGAGCGTACCGACTACCTTGGACAGGTGCTCAATCAGGCCACCATGGCCCTGTTCGCCGAGCAGGCGGGGCCTGTGCTGCTCAGCATTCCCTACAACGTCCAGAAGGAAACCGTCGACGAGGACGTCCTCGAACAGGTGCACTGGCCACGCGCGCAAAGTCTCGAGCAGCTGCCCGTCGCGCCGGTGGCGGAACTGGCGCAGCTGATCGAGGCGGCCAGCAATCCGGTGATCGTCGCCGGCTATGGCTGCATCAAGGCGGGTGCACGCGGCATGGTGGCGATGTTGAGTCAGGGCATGGGCATCCCGGTGGCGACCAGCCTCAAGGGCAAGGGCGTCGTGGCAGAGGGCACCGACCTGTCGCTCGGTTGTCTGGGCGTGACCTCTAACGGCGATGCGCGCCGCTATATCGTCGAACAGGCGGACCTGGTGATCTTTCTCGGCGCCGGGTTCAACGAACGCACCAGTTACCTTTGGGACGCCGATCTGCTGGGCGGCAAGAAGATCGCCCAGGTCGATCGCGATGCCGCCCAGCTCGGCAAGGTGTTTCAGCCCGATGTCGCGATTCAGGGTGACATCCAGCAGGTGCTGGGGGAGCTCCTGCAGCGCCTGGATACCGACCGTCCGGGGACAGGCCGGGTGGACCCTGATGCCGCCTCGCAGGGAAAGCCGGGCCCAGCGCACATGGAAGCGCCAAGTCCCGCCGACGGCGCCCTGGCGTCATCGAAGTTCCAGTTGATCGAGGCGTTCTTCGCCGCGTTGGCGAGGTGCTTCAGCGCGGATGCGATCGTGTTCGATGACAATATCGTGTTTGCGCAGAGCTACTTCGCGGTATCCGACCGCAACCACTATTTCCCGAATTCGGGCATCTCCTCGCTGGGCCACGCGATCCCGGCGGCGATCGGTGCGCGCTTCTTCGCCAAGGACAGCCCGATCTTCGCAATCCTCGGGGATGGCGGATTTCAGATGTGCTGCATGGAGATCATGACGGCAGTGAACTACCAGTTGCCGTTGAACGTCGTCGTGATCAACAACGCCAGCATGGGATTGATCCGCAAGAACCAGTACCAGCTATACGGTGAACGTTACATCGATTGTGATTTCGTCAACCCGGACTTCCCGGCGCTCGCACGCGCGTTCGGCATCGCGCACTATCGCGTCGAAAGCGTCGCGGACATCAATGATCTGTTTGCCACCGCAGATCTGCGCGGTGCGATCAACCTGATCGAGGTCCCGCTGGACAAGCATGCCTTCCCCACCTACCTGTCCGCCCGCTGACGCCGGCAGCGCGGCGCAGATCGCCGCACAGCACACGCGGATTGCGGCGCTGGAGGCGGCGATGTGGCGCGGGGGCTTCGATGCGGGCGTGTTGCCGTCTTACCAGGCGGCATTCCGCGAGCTGGAGGCCCTGATCGCGACGTGTGGCAACGACAGGCGCCACCACTTCGTGATCGTCATCCCGGTGGCAGACAGTCCACGGCATCTGCGCAACTGCCTCGACAGCCTGCTGGAGCAGTGCCGAAGCTACGCCTATGGCCTGGATGCGCACGGCAGGTTCGCCAAGATCACGGTGCTGGTCGCCGATGATTCGGCCGAGGCATCGTCGATCAACCGGCAACGCGAAATCGTGTGCGCCTTCGCCGAGGCCGGCATCGATACGTATTACTTCGGCATCGATGAGCAGTTGGCGTTGCTCGACCGTCTGCACGATCTCGACCTGAGTGGCATCGTCGGCAAGCATAAACGCAGCGCGTTCGGCCACAAGGGGCAGGGCATGATGCGCAATATGATTTATCTCCGGCTGGCCGAGATGCAGGGGCGGATGTCGGATCAGCGCTTGCTGTTCTACAGCATCGACGCCGACCAGGAGTTTCGCGTCAAGGTACCCACGGTGGATGGCGGACAGTGCCCGGGCGCAGTGAACTTCTTCTACGAGGTCGACCGCGTGTTCAGTGACACGGACGTGCGTGTGTTGACCGGCAAGGTTGTTGGCGATCCGCCTGTCTCGCCGGCAGTGATGGTCGGCAAATTCGTTGCCGATGTGCTGGCGTTCCTGCGCGAGATGGCCGGTGTCGGTCCGCACGAAGCCTACCGCCAGCCTCCTGTCGAAACGAACGGCTCTGACGATGCCGCTTATCACGACATGGCAGACCTGTTCGGCTTCAACGCCGGCGAGCTTGCCTATCGCTACCGCTGCCCCGGCGACACCGCGCCGAGCAATGCAGACTGCTTCGTCGACTTCGCCGGGCACCTCAACCGGTTCTTCCACGGCGAGCATCCGACGCGTGTGACCTGGTATCGCTATACACCGGTGCCGCAGAGCGTCCGGCCTGCGCGCACGGTGTATACAGGCAACTACGTATTCTCGGCAGCCGCGCTGGATCAGTTCATCCCGTTCGCACCGCTGCGCCTGCGCATGTCCGGACCGACCATGGGGCGGCTGCTGCAGGCTGCCATGGGCGACAGGTTCGTCTCGGCCAATGTGCCGATGCTGCACGGGCGAACGCTGGATGAGACCCGCGAGTCGGAGTTTCGCCCGGGTGTATGGACAAGTGAGCAGCGGGTCGACCTGTGTGACGAATTCGAGCGCCAGTTCCAGGGTGATGTGATGCTGTTTTCGAATGAGCGGCTCGTGGCAATGGGTCACGCGGACGCCCGGCTTTCGCGTGAGGCGATCAGCGCCATGCGGGACACCGTCGAGGGTGAGATGCTCGACAGGTACCAGCTCAAGCGCGCCACACTGACCGACCGTCTCGAGCAGCTGAGGGCGTTGCTGCATGATCCCTCGCGATGGTGGAATCGTGGCCGGGTCGAGCTGGCCGCACTGCAGTCATTCGACAGCTTCATCGACAATGTCTCGCATAACTTCGGTGCCGATTCGCCCTGTTTCGCACGCATCGAGGATGTCGCCCGTCGCGACGACTGGCGCAACCGCCAACTCGATGCGATCGCGAATCTGAATGCAGACCGGGAGGCGTGGGAGGCCGCATTGCAGCGGCTGCGGAGTCGGGCTTCGTCATGACGCGTCGGCTGCGTCTGTGGCTGCAGCGGCGACGTCATCCCGGGCGTTACGCCAGGTTGTCGCAGTTGCTGCATGCGCTTCACCTGAAAAGGTCAGAGCTGCTGCAGCGGCAGCGTGCCGACTTCGATGCCATCGCGCGCTATGCCGCCGCCCATGCGGACTACTACGCCCGGCGATATGCGTCAGCGATGCGGCACGCCGGTCGGCGCCTGTTGCCCGAGGACCTGCCGATCCTGGAGAAGTCGGACGTGATCGCGCATCGCGATGAGTTGCTGGCACGCGGGTTGTCACCGCACGACACACGGCTGGGCCATACGGGCGGATCCACCGGAAGCCCGCTTTCCTTCTACTATGACGACGCCAAGCACGAGCTGATGTTGGCCGGAATGATGCGTGGCTTCATGCTGTCTGGCTGGCGACCCGGGCAGAAGGTGTTGTACCTGTGGGGGGCGTCTCGCGACGTCGCAAGCGGCGGGATCTTCGGTGGTCCGCAACACCATTGGCTGAGCAGTGAGATGACGGTGGCTGCTGTCGAGTACAGCGAACAACGCCTGGCCGGCTGGGTGCGCCTGATCCGTCGCTGGCGGCCGGTGTTGCTCTACGGTTACGCATCGGCCCTCTCCGAGCTCGCGCGATTCGTTATCGATAGTGGATGCGCACCGCCCACCGGCCTGCTTGGCGTCTATTCCACCGCCGAGGTGCTGCACGAGGAGCAGCGCACGCTTATGGAACGGGCCTTCTCGTGCAAGGTGTTCAATCAGTATGGCTGCCGCGAGGTGCCGAACATCGCCTGGGAGTGCCGCCACGGCAATATGCACGTCTTCAGCGACATGGTGCAGCTGGAGTCGGTCGCCGACCCGAGCGGCGATCGTCTGCTGGTGACCTCGCTGACAGACCGGGTGATGCCTTTCATCCGCTATGCGCTCGGTGACAGTGGGCGCCTCATCGAGGGAGAGTGCCCCTGTGGGCTGGGGTTTCCGCTGATGCAGATGGACCTGTGCCGCAACAACGACCTGGTACGCACAGCTGATGGCAGGCGTCTTCACCCGGCCTTCTTCAACCGCCTGATGTACGGTCTGAATCAGGTGAGCCAGTACCAATGGGTACAGACCGGCCCCGACAGCCTGCAGCTCAGGCTGGTCAGCCGTGAACGGTTGTCCCCGGAGACCGTGGATGCCATAGGTGCGGCTGTTCGTGACGGTGTCGGCCCGCAGATGACACTCGAGATCGCGTACCTCGACGCGATCCCACGCACCACCGCGGGCAAACATCGTTTCGTCATCGGGCTCAGTGATGCCGGGATGGCCGCCCGGCGCTGAGCGTCAGTTACCTCTGACCCGAGTGACTCTTCAACCGCTGGTCACCAGGCCTTGTAAGGCAGGAATTTGCCATTGAGGGTCACCACGACGCGGTCACCCTTCGGGTCCTCCTGCTTGTCGATGTCCATTGAAAAGTCGATTGCACTCATGATGCCGTCGCCGAACTTCTCGTGGATCAGCTCCTTGATGGTCTCGCCGTAGACACCCACGATCTCGTACCAGCGGTAGATGACCGGGTCGGTCGGTATCGTCTGGCTCCAGGTCTTGTGCGGGAAGCGCTGCAGTGCTGTGGACACCTCGTCGCCGAGGCCGAGGATCTCGGTCACCGCCTCGGCCTGCTTCTTGCCAAGGTGGTTCATGCCCAGGCAGGCCGAGCAGACATATTCCTTCGACAGATCGGCCGCCTTGGCGATCTCCTTCCAGGTCAGGTCTTTCTCGAATTTGGCCTCGAGGATGGCTTCTTTCATATCGGCTTTGTTCATCGGCTTTTTCCTTGGGTGTGTGGACGGGTGTGTTGGGAATACCTGTCGATGTGTCTGCAAGAGAAGTGCCAAGGGGTGGGTCGGGCGCTTTTCTGATGAGCGGCCGGCGCCTCGCCGGTTCTACGACTACCTGAGGCGTTGGGTCCGGGCAGTGAAATGTCCGACATTGTCATCATTGTTCGGTGGCGTGCCGCGGGCAGATCGCGAAATCGCCTGCATTCGCGGTGTTTTTTGCAGTGGCACGATGCCTGCAATGCCTGAGGCATAGCGCCATTCAGGAATCGAGCAATGACCGACAGCATACGTACAGACTTCATCAGCCACACGTTCAAGGGCCAGCGTTCACCGACCCTGCTCGACATCGACGTCACCATCCGGGCCGGCGAGCAGGTCGCCCTGATCGGGCGCAGCGGCTGCGGCAAGTCGACGTTGTTGCACATGTTGGCCGGACTGCTGCTGCCAACCGAGGGCTGCGTAAGGATCCACGGCCGTCAGGTCACGCGCCCCAGCGAGAAGTGGAACATGATGTTCCAGAAGCCTTCGTTGTATCCATGGATGAGCGTGGCCGACAACGTGGGCCTGGGGCTCGCCTTTGCCGGCAGGAAAGACCCGCAGCGTGTAGCGTACCTGCTCGAACTGGTCGGCCTCAGCGAAAAGGCCGCGGCCAATCCGCAGAGCCTGTCCGGTGGCCAGCAACAGCGCGTCGCGCTCGCCCGCTCGCTCGCGACCTCGCCGGAGGTGTTGCTGCTCGACGAACCCTTTTCCGCCCTCGATGCCTTCACCCGCTCGTCGCTGCAGGACGAGGTGTCGCGAATTGCGCGCGAACAGAACCTGACCATGGTGATGGTTACCCACGACATCGATGAGGCGGTCGCGATGGCTGACCGCGTGCTGATCATGGCCGCGAACCCGGGACGCATCGTCGGAGAGATACAGGTTGAGCTGACATCGCCACGGCAGCGTGCCACACCCGAATTCAGCCGTCAGCGCGAGGCACTGATGACCTCGTTCGAACAGCTGGTCGGCGGCGAGACGACAGCTGCCGAAGAGGAAGAACCCGAGCAGGCCGGCAAACGCAAGGCCGCCTGACTACCGAATCACGAAACACGTAAAGAAGGATCAACCCGATGAGCAGCTACGACGACGAACTGAAATACATAGAACAGCACGAGATGAGCCGACGCGACTTCATGCTCGACATGATGGCCGCAGGCGGGCTGTTCGGTGCGGGCATGACGCTTCCGGGTGCCGGTGTCGCCAACATGGCGGTGCCCGATGACGAAATTGTTCGGATCGGTTACCTGCCGATCACCGATGCCACTGCGCTGCTGGTTGCGCACGGGATGGGTTTCTTCGAGGACGAAGGGCTGAAGGCCGAAAAGCCAACCCTGATCCGCGGCTGGTCGCCGCTGGTCGAGGGCTTCACCGCCGGCAAGTTCAACCTGGTGCACTTCCTCAAGCCGATTCCGGTTTGGATGCGCTACAACAACGGTTTTCCGGTGAAGATCATGTCGTGGGCACACATCAACGGGTCCGCACTGGTCGTCGGCAAGCACGTTGACGCCGATGACTTCAGGGGGCTCGCCGGCAAGCAGGTCGCGGTGCCCTATTGGTACTCGATGCACAATATCGTGCTGCAGATTGCGTTGCGCGAAGCCGGCCTCAAGCCGGTGATCAAGGACCAGAAGGAGCCGCTGGCGCCAGATGAGGTGAATCTGATGATCATGCCGCCGCCGGATATGCCTCCGGCGCTGGCGGCGAAAAAGATCGACGCCTTTATCGTGGCCGAGCCATTCAATGCGTTTGGCGAGTTGAAGGCCGGCGGCAAGATGCTGCGATTCACCGGTGACATCTGGAAGAACCATCCCTGCTGCGTGGTGTGCATGAATGAGAACACCGTCGCGGCGAAACCGGAGTGGACGCAGAAGGTGATGAACGCGATCGTCCGCGCCGAGGTATATGCGCAGGAAAACAAGGAAGAGGTCGCCCGCATGATGTCGAAGGACGGCAAGCGTTACCTGCCGATGCCGGCCGACGCAGTGGTACGCGCAATGACCTATTACGACGACAAGGCTTATGCGGCGCCCGATGCGATCCGCCATCCGGAATACGGCAACGGTCGCATCGATTTCTCGCCTTTCCCCTATCCATCGGCAACCCGGATGATCGTCGAAGCGATGAACGAGACCCTGGTCGGCGGCGACAAGACATTCCTTGCCGGTCTGGATCCGCAGTTTGTTGCCGACGATCTGGTCGACTACAAGCACGTCAAGGCGGCGATGGCGAAGTATCCGGGTTGGGAGAAGGCGCCAGGTGTCGATCCGGCCAACCCCTATGAGCGTGTCGAAGTGGTGCAGGTATGAGCGCGATGGACAGTGTCGTTAACACCGCCCCGGCGTCCGGAAAAGGCGGTATCGAATGGGCGCCGCTGACGCGATTCCTGATGGCGCGTCTGGCTTATCCCCTCGCCGGAATCGGGGTGCTGCTCGCCCTGTGGTGGCTGGGCGGCTGGGTCATTGCCAATACACCTGGCACAGAGTCGTTCGCCGGGTTCGCGCCAGGACCGACATTCGCCCGCCTGGGCGAGCTGCTCAGCTCTGGTGAGGTCTGGATCGCTGTCGTGCCGAGTCTCGAGCGGATCGGTCTCGGTCTCTTGTGGGCGGTGCTGATCGGTGTGCCGGCGGGGGTGGCAATCGGCCTGTTTGCCGCACTGCGTGAGGTGTCGCATGTACCTTTTCAGTTTCTGCGCATGATCAGTCCTCTCGCATGGATGCCGGTGGCCGTGCTGGCGTTCGACACCTGGGACGCGGCCATCGTCTTCCTGGTCGCGGTGGCTGCGGTGTGGCCGGTGTTGTTCTCTTCGGCGCAGGGGGTGCGCCGTATCGATCCGCTATGGTTCAAGGTGGCCCGCAACCTGGGCGCGGATGGGCTGCAGATGCTGCGGCGGATCATTTTTCCGGCAATCGCGCAGGACATCTTTGCCGGGATCCGGCTGGCAGTCGGCGTTGCCTGGATCGTGTTGGTGCCGGCAGAGTACCTGGGCGTTACCAGCGGCCTCGGATATGCCATCAACGATGCGCGTGACACGCTGGAATACGACACCCTGGCAGCGGTTGTGGTTGTGATCGGCGTGATCGGCTTCGTCCTTGACGGGGTCTGCGTGACACTGATTCGTCGCTTCAGCTGGCATGAAGAGGCCTGAGCCCCGGGTTGGTGCGTGCATGCACCAACCCGGGGATCGTGACTGCGCCCGATCATCTTCACCAAAGGGCATCCGCCGGTTCCGCGCGCTCGCACCGGGCATCTGTGCCAGACCATGCTGATGGCCCTGTTCTTGCTTCAGCAAGGCATTGTCGTCAATGTCGTTGTGGTAGCAGATGGCCAACAGATTTTCCGAATCCAGATCCGAGTCTGAGCTCCTTGTGTTGCAGGAGGCGGCGCGGCTGATCACCCGCTCCACCGACCCCAGGCCTGCGGTCCAGGGCATGCTGCGTCTGCTGTCGGAGCTGCTTGGTCTGAATCGCGGTCGTGTGCTGTTGCCCAACGAGCACTCCGGGATTCTCGCGATCCAATATTCCTACGGACTGAGCCCTGTCGAGCGGGAACGCGGCAATTATTCGGTCGGTGAAGGTGTCACCGGCAGGGTGATGCAGACCGGCCAGCTTGCGCTGATTCCCGACATCGATGACGAACCGGCCTATCTGGCGCGAACGGTCGACCGGGTCACCCTGCCGGACGAGGCTGTCGCCTACATGGCTGTCCCCATCATCCTCGACAAGCAGCCGGTCGGCGTGCTGGCGGTGCACCGGCTGCGCAAGCGCGAGCGTCCTTTCCAGCGCGACCTCGCACTGTTGCAGGTGGTGGCGACCCTGATCGGCCAGGTCCTGCAGGTCAAGGCGTTGGTCGAGGAGCGCACCGCGCAGCTCGAGTCCGAGAACCGTCTGCTTCGCAATCGCATAGAGAGTGACGGCGCCCGATTCGGTATCCTGGGAGAAAGTCCGGCGTTGCAGCAGGCGGTGCAGCAGGCCCTGCAGGTCGCGAGAACGGGAACGACTGTGCTGCTGCTCGGCGAGTCCGGTACCGGCAAGGAGCGCTTCGCCCGGATGCAGCATCTGGCGGGCAACTGCAGTCAGGGGCCGTTCGTCAGTGTCAACTGTGCGGCGATTCCGGCGACCTTGATCGAGTCCGAACTGTTCGGTCACGAGAAAGGCGCGTTCACCGGTGCGACTGCAACGAAAAAGGGCAAGATCGAGCTGGCGGACGGTGGCACCCTGTTCCTCGACGAAATCGGGGACCTCGAGCTCGAGCTGCAGGCCAAGCTGCTCAAAGTGCTGGAAAACCGAACCATCCAGCGCGTCGGCGGAAACCGTGACATCCCGGTCGAGGTGCGGATCGTCGCCGCGACGCACAAGAACCTGCAGGAGGCGGTGAACGCCAACCGGTTTCGGCTCGACCTGTTTTATCGCCTCAATGTGTTTCCCATCCGCCTGCCGCCACTGCGTGCACGCAAAGGAGACGTCGCCATCCTCGCGCAGCATTTCCTCAAGGCGGCCAATGAGGAATATGACACGGTGGTCGCATTCGGTGTCGGCAGTGTCGAGTTGCTTGAGCAATACCCCTGGCCCGGCAACATCCGCCAGCTCGAAAACCTGGTGAAGCGGGCAGTGCTCCTGACACCGGGACCGGCGATCGGGCGCAGATTGATCGAAGAGATCCTGGCGGAAGAGGGTGGGGTCGCGTCGCCCGCGAACGCGATATCGGCGATGCCGCAGCCGGACCCGGCAGGCTCAGTGAATGTGCAGGGTGCACGCCCCGGCGCCCTGCCGGAGGGCATGCGGCCCTACGCCAAGGTGCGCGAAGACGAAAGCGGGCAGATTCTCGAGGCGTTGCGCCTGCAACACGGCAACAAGACCCGGGCAGCGATCAGCCTGGGTCTGACACCGCGGCAGTTGCGTTATCGCATGCTCAAGTTGAATCTGGATGGGTGAGGCGACGCCCTTCCATGACAATCTGACAAACCGCACGCAACGCCGTGACAATGTCGACAATTGACCGGTCCCGTCCTGACGAATCTTTACCGGCAGCGCACGGGTAGTCAGTTAACGATCTGATAACAAAGCGAATTCTTTGGTTGGCACAGGCCTTGCCCTGTAACGGTCACAACAACTTTTTTGTTTGACCAAACCGGAGAAACTTCCCATGAGCACTTCCCCCCAGACCATCGCCCGCAACATGAGCTGCCTGCGCCCGATCGACAGCGAGGGGCTCAAGTCCCTCGGCGAGAAGGGCAGGGCGAATCCCAACTCGGTGGTCACCCTGAAGGCGAAGACGGTCTGCGAAGGCCAGTTCCGCATGCAGACCTACGTGCGCGACCTCGCGCCGATGCTGATCGACGAACCACCGCACCTGCTTGGCGAAGACAACGCGCCGAATCCCTCGGAGGCGGTGCTGGCGACACTGGGCGCCTGCCTGGCAGTAGGCGTGCACGCCAACGCGACCGCGCGTGGGATCAGGCTGTCCAGGCTCGAGCTGCAGCTCGAGGGTGACATCAACGTGACCGCGGTCTGGGGTACCGGCGACCTCGACGAGGCCAAGACCCTGGGTTTCAGCGCGGTGCGGGTCAAGATCGATGCCGAGGGCGACGCGCCGAAGGAGCAGATCGACGAGATCATCGCCCATTCGAACGTCTGGTCCCCGGTCGCCAACACCCTGCGCAACAACGTGACGCTGGACGTGCAGCCGGCCTGATCAGGGCGGACATTGAAAAGGAGCCTGTCATGAGTCTGATTGTTACCAATGACCTCAAGGCCGTGCTGCCGCTGGAAGAACAGCTTGCAGCGACTCGCCGCCTGGTGAAGGAGACACTGTCGCCGTTGACGGTGAAGATCGATCTGGAGGGTCTGTATCCGGAGTCGTTCCTGCGGCAACTGGGTGCCATCGACGGCTTTCGTCAGCACCTGGCGGCGGCGCGGCCCGACGGCGTGACCGACATGGGGGCGGCGATCCAGACCATGGCCGCGGTGTCGCACGAATGCCTGTCCACCGGGTTCGCGACCTGGTGCCAGGATACCTGTGGCTGGTACCTGCAGAACGCGGTCGACAGCGGAGTGCGCGACACCTGGTTGCCGAAGCTGGCCAGCGGCGAGGTGCTGGGCGGAACGGGGATGTCGAACACGATGAAGGCGTTCGCCAACATCGAGCCGCTGCGGCTCACCGGCAGGCGCGTCGACGGCGGCTATGTCATCAACGGTTCGCTGCCATGGGTCTCCAACCTGGGTGACAACCACGTGTTCGGGACCCTGTTTGGCCTCGAGGGCCAGGGTGACCGCTCGGTGATGGCGCTGGTCGACTGCAGTGTGGAGGGCTTCGAGCTGCGCCTGTCCGCACATTTCACCGCGCTCGAGGGCACGCGGACCTTCGCCTGCATTTTCAGGGACGTGTTCGTCCCCGATGCCATGGTGATAGACCACGACGGCGCCGCGTTCCTGCGCCGTTCGCGTGCCGGCATCGTGTTGCTGCAGTTCGGCATGGGGGTGGGCAACGTGCAGTCGTGCATCGACCTGTGTCGCGATGTCGAGCCGCTACTGGGCCATGTCAATGGTTACCTGGACGACCGTCCCGACGAACTGCAGGAGCAACTGGACGACGCGGTGGATGCCTGCCTGGCCCTGGCCGAAGACCCGTTCGAGACCTCGGACGAATTCTTCCGCGAGATCCTGCAGCTGCGGCTTGCCGCCGGTGAACTGGCGTTGCGCGCCGCGCAGTCGGCAATGCTGCACACGGGCGCCAAGGGGTATCTGCGGACCGCGCCGGCGCAACGCAAGCTGCGCGAGTCCTATTTCATCGCGATCGTGACCCCGGCGATCAAGCACCTGCGCAAGGAACTCGACGTCCTGTCACAGGCCGCCTGACCGGATGGAGGGGGCAGTGCCCCCTCCGCTATCTCACTGAATCAAGCTGGAAGACCGCATGAAGACGATTACAACGGACCTGACCCCGGAGCAGGCAGTGCAGCGGCTGATCGCCGCGATCGATGAGACCGGCCTGCGCCTGGTCGCCCATATCAACGGCCAGGCCAACGCCGCCAAGCTCGGAAAGGTTGTGCCGGCCGACCAGATCCTCGAGGTGTTCCGCCCCGATTTCGCGATCCGTGTATGGGCCGCGTGTAAACCGGCCGGGCACGATATCCCGCTGCGCATCCACGTCTACGAGGACGGCCAGCAGACCAAGGTCGCGTGCCGCATGCCGACGACCGCGTTCGAGCCGTTCGGTTCGCCTGAACTGGACGCGATCGGCCAGGAACTGGATGCCCTGTTCGAACGCGTCCTCGCGGCGATCCCCGAGGCGTGAACGAAATGAGCGGCGACAGTTTTCAGCGCTGGATCTGCGATGCCTGTGGCTTCATCTATGACGAGGCCAGCGGCGATCCGGACTCCGGCCTCGCGCCGGGTACCCGCTATGCCGATATCCCCGACGACTGGCAGTGCCCGCTGTGCGGTCTGACCAAGGGCGATCTGCGACTGTTGCCGGAGGTCATTCAATCCGTGGCGCCGACCCGTCCGCAACAGGCAGACGGCCGCCAGTCGGCGCAATGCAGGGGCGGCGCAGATTACGTGGTGATCGTCGGCGCCGGCGTTGCAGGCTGGTCGGTTGCAGAGGCCATCCGCCGACGCGAACCGGAGCGGCCGGTGTTGCTGGTCAGTGCCTGTCACGGCCTGGTGTATCCGAAGCCGGCTATCTCGATGGCGCTGGCGATGGGCAAGCAGCCGGATGACCTGATCGACACCGATGCCGCGAGCAAGGCGGCGGCACTGCGCGTCGAGGTGCGGCCGGACACCCGCATCATCAAGCTCGACACAGCGCGCAAGCGCCTGACCACGGTGAAGGGCAGTATCCAGTACGGCAAGCTGGTACTCGCGCTGGGTGCGCAGCAACGCGTGCTGCCGGTCAGCGGCGACGCGTGCGACCGCATCGTGCGTGTCAACGATCTCGGCTCCTACCGGCAACTGCGCACCCTGATGACCCCGCAGGTGGGCCATGTGACGATCCTTGGCGCCGGCCTGATCGGCTGTGAGTTTGCCGATGACATGACCAGCGCCGGTCTGGCCGTGACAGTGATCGACCCCGCACCGCGGCCGCTGGCGAGCCTGGTGCCAGCGGCGGTTTCCACCGAACTGGCCGGCCGTCTCACCGCCAAGGGCGTGGTATGGCGGCTTCAGTCGACCTTGGCCTCGCTGGACAGCACGGGTGAGCGCCTGTGCGCGTCCTTGGGCGACGGTCAATCGTTCGACACCGATCTGGTGCTGTCGGCGGCTGGCCTTGTCGCCAATACCCAGCTGGCCCAGAAGGCCGGCCTGGCGACCGACGTCGGCATCGCCGTCGATCATTCGATGCTGACCAGTGATGGCGATGTCTATGCGATCGGCGACTGCGCATCACTGTCGGGGCAGGTCTTCGCGTATATCGAGCCGATCCGGCGCCAGGCCGAGGCGATCGCGGCGCATGTCGCCGGCAGCGAGGAGCGGTTCATGCCACTGCCGCCGCTGGTGAAGGTAAAGACGCCGAGCCTGCCAATCAGTGTGTGCCGGCCGGCAGGACAGATCGCGGATGACGCCTGGATCGCCGTGGACGAGCCTGGTGGCGGGTTGCATTTCGAAATCCCTGGAAACGGCACCATTGCCGGTTTCGTATTGGGCGGGCAGCTGGCGTCGCAGGCCGGCGGCTATTACCGTCGGCTCGGCGTCCGCGGGTAGGCGCTGCACGCAGTCACGCCATCGTGGTGCGGATGGTGTTGCAGGCCTGGTGGGTCCAGAATTCCCGAAACCAGGTGTGGAGCGACCGGCAGTGGGCGACAGACGATTCTCGTTGATGGTGCATGGTGGTGCCGGCACGCTCGACGATGCGCAGCAGCGTGCCAAAGGTGACGCCTGGCGCACGGCGATCGGCACGGTGCTGGCGCACGGCCGTCGTCTGCTCACGGACGGTGCCTCCGCGGTCGAGGTGGTCGAGTCCTGCGTGGTGCTGCTCGAGGATGACCCTCTGTTCAATGCCGGGCGCGGTTCAGTGCTCAACGAGGTCGGCGCGGTCGAGATGGATGCGGCGATCATGGATGGCCGCAACCTTGCGGCCGGCGCGGTGGCCGGGGTCCATCACCTGGCGAACCCGGTGGTGCTCGCGTCGCGCCTGATGCGCGACGACGGGCCTGTGATGCTGGCCGGTGAGGGGGCGATGCGTCTCGCCGCGCGTTGTGGCCTCACGCAGGTTGGGGATGACTACTTTCGGCTGCCGGAGCGGCTGGCGCAGCTTGAGCAGGCGCGCGCGAAGCAAACCACGATGTTGGACCACATTGCTGGGGCGCCGGCCGCTGAAACGGGCAAATACGGCACGGTCGGGGCTGTCGCGCGCGATCTTAAGGGGCATCTCGCCGCAGCCACCTCGACCGGCGGAATGGTCAACAAACGCGTCGGCAGAGTGGGCGATTCACCACTGATAGGAGCCGGGGTGTACGCCGACGACGAGACCTGTGCGGTGTCATCCACCGGACATGGCGAAGACTTCATGCGCTGCGTGATAGCCAAGACCATCGCGGATTATGTCGACATGCGGGGCATGGACGCGCGGCAGGCCGTGGATGCCGGCATCGCTTACCTCGTGCGCAGGGTACAGGGACTTGGCGGGGTGATCGTGATTGACCGCCACGGCAACTGCGCCAGTGGATTCACCACCAGGAATATGATCCACGGCTGGATCGAGCACGGTGGCGATGCCACCGTGCGGCTTTGACCGGGACGTGGCCTGCGGTGGGGCCATCGGCAGGAGATTGACGTCAGGTATCTCGCCGAGCATGCTCGGAGTGTCTGGACTGTGAGGTCGCGTGGCGCATGGGTACGGACAGGTCTTTGGCGGATTTCCTGGTTGCCAGCGGTGTAAGCCGGAGGGCCTTCCTGAAGCGCTGCTTTGGGTTGGCGGCAATGCTGGGCCTGCCTGCGGCGGCGGCTGCCGAGATCGCGCATGGACTCGGCCGTGCACGGCGTCGCTCGGTGGTGTGGTTGTCCTTCCAGGAATGCACCGGTTGTACCGAGTCGCTGACCCGCTCTTATGCCCCGACCTTCGAGTCGCTGATCTTCGATTTCATTTCCCTCGACTACCATCACACGCTGCAGGCTGCCAGCGGCGCCGCCGCGGAGGCGGCGCGTCACGAGGCATCGAGTGCCGGCGGTTATCTCCTTATCGTCGATGGTTCCGTGCCGCTGGGCGGCCAGGGCGCCTGTTCCACGATCGCCGGTCGTACCAACCTCGATATCCTGGTCGAATCTGTGGAAGCGGCACAGGTGGTGATCGCGGTCGGCTCCTGTGCCGCATTCGGTGGTCTGCCGGCTGCCGATCCCAACCCCACAGGCGCAGTTGGCGTCGAGTACCTGATGGACAATGGCAGTCTTGCCAGACGGCCGCTGGTCAACCTGCCGGGGTGCCCGCCACTGCCCGAAGCGATCGCCGCGACCCTGGCACATTTCGTCACCTTCGGTCGCCTGCCGACGCTTGACGCCCTGCATCGGCCGTTGTCGATCTATGGCAACACTGTGCACGACCGCTGTCCGCGGGTGAGTTTTTTCAACCAGGGCCTGTTCGCGGAGTCCTTCGACGATGAGGGGGCCCGCAAGGGATGGTGTCTTTACAAGCTTGGATGCCGGGGGCCGGTCACCCATAACGCCTGCGCAACCATCAAATGGAACGGTGGCACCAGTTCGCCGATCGACGCCGGTCATCCCTGCATCGGCTGTTCCGAACCCGGATTCTGGGATCAGGGCAGTTTCTACCAGGCGGAGCTGGACCCGTCGGCGCCGGTTCCACGCTCGGAGGCGGCGCAGCGTGGGCAGGCACTGTTCGACGATCACTGTGTGTACTGTCATCAACCGGCAGGTGCCGACCTCGGTACGGCGCCGGCCGATGTGCCGGCGGCCTATCCGCAGCATGGTGGCCGTTCGCACCGCCAGCAGTTCGATGCCGACCAGTGGTCGGACCTGGTGGACTACCTTGGTGAGGTGAAGAAATGAGTACCCCCGCCACGCTGGCCTGTGCCGTCATCGCGTCCCTGTGGTTCGTCAGTGCGATTGCCGATCGGCCGTCCGAGCGGGGCGCCGCTGGCCCTGTGTTCTCGGTGCATGACCTGGATCGGGACGGCTTCATCGATCGTCGCGAGTACTACCAGTTCCGGCAGCGTCTGCACCCCCGGCCCGGGGCGCATCGCCAGCGCGGCCGGTTGCATGCGTTCGATGACTTTGATCGCGATGCTGACGGACGCATCAGTCGCGATGAACTGGTCGATACCCTGGGCCGTGCAAACCCTCACCGTTGAACGACGACAGCGGAGCCCCGGTAGTCTGCGCGGCAGAGGCCGTCGGATAGACCGGCATCCGATAACGGGTAAGACGGCCTGCTGCCCCGCAGGGGATAATGCCCGGGTGGCTGTCACGCGCGGGAGTGCTCAGGGGACCGATGGTGGAATCACGACGAAGGCCTGCACGCCTGGGCAGGCGCCTGCGACGCCTGTTCGCCTTGCTGCTGTTGGTCTGGATCCTGGGGTCGGCCAGCCTGGTGCTGCTGCTGCGTTGGGTGGATCCGCCGGTATCGGCGGTCATGCTGCAGCGCCTGGTGGGCGAGGGGGCTCAGCAGCGTCAGGAGTGGACCGACATCGACCGGATCGACCCCTATATGGCGTTGGCCGTGGTCGCGGCCGAGGACCAGCGGTTCCCCGATCATTGGGGATTCGATCCTGCAGAGATTATCGCCGCAGTGGAGCGCCACCTGGACGGTGAAAGGCTGCGCGGCGCCAGCACGATCAGTCAGCAGGTCGCGCGCAATCTTTTTCTATGGCAGGGGCGCAGCTTCGTGCGCAAGGGGCTGGAAGTCTGGTTCACCGGCCTGATCGAACTGACCTGGCCAAAGCGCCGCATCCTGGAGATGTATCTGAATTTTGCCGAGACTGGGGAGCGCCTGTTTGGCGTCGCCGTCGCCAGCCGGCACTATTTCCGCCTCGATCCCGGGCGTCTGGGAAGGCAAAAGGCGGCGTTGCTTGCCGCCGTCCTGCCGAACCCGGTGGTGTACCGGGTGGACAGCCCATCTGACCTGGTACGCAAGCGGCGTGACTGGATCCTGCAACAGATGGACAACCTCGGTGGCCCCGCCTATCTCGACCGCGTCATGCGCGGTGACTGATGTCACGTCACCGCGCCCGACGTTGTTGTGATCACGAGGTGCCGTCTTGTGCCCCATCATGCGCAGCCAAGCCGTCATTCGAATGTGCCTCGTGGCATTCGCGCGCCGCGGAGGCCCCGTCTGTGTCGGCCGGGAAGCGATCGTAATAGCCACGGTTTGCGCTCGCCTCGGAGCTGCCGCGCGGAACTTCGTAGAGGCTGATTCGGATGGGTCCGGACTTGACGATGCCGGTGTGCAGGTCCCTCAGGCGGCCTTCACCTTGGAGGCCTGCGATTTGTCGCACCAGCAGGCCAGCCCGGCGAACACCAACGGCTTGATCCTGGCTCGCAGATCGTTGTCGAGCCTCCGGTCTGGCAGACAGACACATACCCAGCGTCCGAATCGGGCCAGGAAAGTCACCTTTTTGCCGGGTTTCAACATGGTTCGCCGCTCTGATGAATATTAGAATCTGTTAATATCATAAACTAAAATCTCCGCTGTAGACAGCCGTTTCTATGGCGTGCGGGTTCGCGTGCTGCTTGTGCGGGGGGCTGCGGCGAACACGGCCTCATTGCGGTTGTACCGGATTGACCGCACAGACGACCCGGTTCCTGCCCTCGCGTTTCGCCTGGTACACCGCACCGTCGGCCGCCTGCAGCAAGGCCTCGCCTGCAACGCGCGCCGGGCGCTGGTCAGTGGCCGGGAGTGCGGCGACGCCGATCGACACCGTGAGTGCCACGGTGTCGCCGTTTTCCAACGACACGGGCTCGGCGGCGACGCCCCTGCATATCTCGCCAGCGAGACTGTATGCATTGTCGACATCCGTCTGCGGCAACAGGATCGCGAACTCTTCACCTCCGTAGCGCGTCGGCAGGTCGCTGGTACGCAGGCGTGTGCGCAGGCGCTGCGCCAGCGCGACCAGCACCTGGTCACCCGCCGCGTGGCCGAAGCGGTCGTTGATCTGCTTGAAATGATCGGCATCGACGAACAGGCACGACAACGCCTGCGTGTAACGCTGAGCGCGCGTGACCTCCTGCTCCAACCGGTGCTGCAGGTGACGACGGTTGTACAGGCCAGTCAGGCTGTCCGTGAGTCCCGCCAGGCGCAGGCGCTCACGGTTGACCGCATTTTCCAGGCAGACCGCGGCAATCCCTGCCATGTGGGCGAGGAAGTCGGTCGCCTGGCCTGTGGTGAAACGAGCCGGGTCGCGGCTGCCGAGGCAGAGGAAGCCCGCCAGGCCATCGGGCTGGCGCAACGGCAGCAGGGCGACGCTGCCGCCGAGACGGCGGCCGAACAGTGCCTGATGTCGCACGCCGTCCCATGGGCCGAGCCAGGGGTCGTGAAGGTCGTTGAAGCGCGCGCGGGTTGCCTGTACATCGACGCAAAGGACCACGTCGCGCATGACATTGCGGGTGGCGTCGGCGTTGGCGGCGAGCAGGTCGTGGACCACGTTGAACGGGTCGAAGAGGAAAAGCTTGACGCTGTCCAGCGCGAATGATGCGCGCATGCCGTCGGTCAGTCGTTCCAGTAGTCGCACCAGGTCGCCTGCGCTGAGCAGCGCCAGTTCCCTGTCCTGGAACCGTGTCATCACCTGCTGGTTGTACGCGGCATCGCGCCCCAGGGTCTGCAACAGACCTCGCAACAGGGCGTTCTCCCGACGGAGATCCTGATCAGCGGTATCGGCGGGCGGCTGCCGTTTCATTCCCACTCCATCGGCATTTCCGCCTCAGGCTTTAGATTCTGAAGAAAACCACTCTTCCGACATCCGTGACGCGGTTGGTGTTCCCTGAAAGCTTAGTGTCCGTATGCGGCGGCGCAACGTTACGGTTATATTGGGCGTTCCAGATCGATGCGGATTCCAGGGAGGGAATATGCACTGGCTTGTCTTTTTGCTTTGCACGCCGGTGATGCTGGGCAGTGTTGCCACAGCATCACAGATCTATCGCTGCGAAGGTTCACAGGGTGAGCCTACGTTCAGCCAAACCCCCTGTGGTGGAGCCGCTGCATCAACCAGCGTGGCAGCGCCTGCCCGACCTTCATCCGCCTCCGGGGTGCGCGCCGGCGAGCGCGCCTGGCTGCAGGCGCGTAAGGACGCCAGGGAAGACCGGCCGCAACGCCGAAAGGCTGCGGCATCAGGCACCGCCGGGCGGCAACAGCCGGTACACCGGCGCGACTACCAGTGCCTGCGCAAGCGCCGGGCACTGGATGCGCTCAACACGCAGTTGCGCGCCGGCTACAAAGCGGGTCGGGGCGCCCGGTTGCACCAGCGGCGCCAGTCCTATGAGGACTACCTCGCCGCGTTCTGCCCCTGATCCAGGGGCATGTCAGGCCCTTCGAGGGTACGCAGCGTGTGTGAGCTCCAGCGCAGGAAATTCGGTTCGGACAGATAGCCGCGACTGACCACGTAGTTGAGGACATTGCGCAGGCGGAAGAAGTGTACGACCGAGTCGACACGGATGATCTCTTTGCCCTTTTCATCGAAGAACACGATCGACGGGGCATAGAAGATCCCGAGTTCCTCGGCCCACTTGCGGGCGGTGCTGCTGCTGCCGTCCGGTTTGATGAGCGGGGTGTCGGCCCACATGTCGAGCTGTACGCTTTCGAAGCGGCTGAACAGGCCGCGCACTGTCTTGCGGCTCAGCGGCTGGGTGTGCAGGATATCGCAGGCGTGGCAGTCGCCCTGCTCGAAGAACACCACCAGCGGGAGTTCCGAGGGAAAGCGCGAGCGGTCGAGGTTGTAGGGTGGCGGAGAAAAGAATGGCTCTTCCACGAGGTCGCCGGGCTCGAAACGCAGCGTCTGGTCGCCGCGCGCCATATAGACGGGGAACTTCTCGCGCTGGTAATGGCCGCCGGCCACGTATTCGAGGGCGGCACGAAACTGGTACGGCGGGTAATAGCCGCGCAGCCGCAACGCGATCCTGCCCTGCGGATCGTAGAACACCAGCGATGGCGTGAAGTTGGTGCCGAGCTGCTGCGAGAATTCGCGCTGGCTGATCGACTCACCGGAAGGTGTGGTGACCTCTTCCGGGCTCCAGATGTCGATCGCGATGACATCGAAGTTCTGCCGCGTGTAATTGACGATGTCGGGGGTCTTGAAATTGACCTCCATCAGCATCTTGCAATACGCGCAACGCCTCTGCCCGAAATACACAATGATGCCTTTCTTACCCTCGGAGACGGCCTGTTCGAGATCGTCATCGAGGTCGAGAAAGCTCTTCTTGAACCAGTCCGGGTGTTGCAGCAGGTCGTCCAACGGCGTGTCGTCGAACTGCACGGGGTCCGTATCGCTCACATTGGACCAGGCGCTGCCACTGAGCAGGGCAAGGCATGCACCGATCAGGGCGGGGCGCCAGCCGTTGGCTAGGGATTGAACGTTCGGGTAGATCAAAGGTACCTCTCCCAGTTTTCGGTACGGTCACCGAATACGAGAAAATGCGGGTTCAGCAGCGAGTCTTTGGTGTTATAGCGCAAAGGCATCAGTTGCGTATCGGTAACCCGTCCTCCGGCCGCCTCCACCACTGCCTGGGCGGCGGCAGTGTCCCACTCCGATGTCGGGCCGAGGCGCGGATAGACGTCAGCGGTGCCCTCAGCCACCAGGCACAGCTTGAGCGAACTGCCCATGCTGACGATTTCGTGCGGACCGAGTTGCTGCAGGAAACGCTGCAGGCTGTCGCCGGCGTGTGACCGGCTGCCGGCCACGCGGACTGTAGGCGCCCGCCGGGTGTTTACCTGGATCGGGACCGGCTGATCGTCGGCGTCCACCTTCCATGCCCCGCGACCCACCTGGCCGACGTAGCTGACGCCGCTTACCGGAACATGTACCACGCCGACCACCGGGCAGCCGTGTTCGATCAGGGCGATGTTGACGGTGAATTCGCCATTGCGCTTGACGAACTCGCGGGTGCCGTCCAGCGGGTCGATCAGCCAGTAGCGGTCCCATTGCTGACGGACCGAAAACGGGATGTCGGCGCCTTCTTCGGACAGCATCGGGATTGTCGGGTCGATCTCGCCCAGACGCTGCACGATGACACGGTGTGAGGCGAGGTCCGCAGCGGTCAGCGGTGAGCTGTCGTCCTTGTGCGCGACGTCGAAATCCTGGTGATAGACTTTCAGAATCGCTCGTCCCGCCTGTCTGGCGATATCGAGCAACTGTTGCGCCTGTTTATCCATGAGCATCCCCGAACGTTGTGCCGACGCGGCACGGGCTGTCTACAGGCGTCAAATCATACAGAAATCCCCGGATTCCGGGGCTGGGGAGCCGGTGTGCTGGATTGGAACGAGATCGATACCGTGCTGCTGGACATGGATGGCACCCTGCTGGATCTGCATTTCGACAACCATTTCTGGCTGGAACACGTGCCCAAGCGTTATGCCGAGGCGCGCGGCCTGGGATTGGCGGATGCCACGCGCGAGCTGATGGCGCGCTACCAGGACATCCAGGGCACGCTCGAGTGGTACTGCGTGGACCACTGGACCCGGGAACTCGGGCTCGATATTGCGCTGCTGAAGGAGGAGGTCGATCACCTGATCAGCGTACATCCGCATGTCACAGAGTTTCTCGACATGCTGAGCCGCGCCGGCAAACGTCGCGTCCTGGTGACCAACGCCCATCAGAAATCGTTGCAGCTGAAGATGCGCCGGACCCGTCTGCACCACCGCCTCGACCACGTTGTGTGCGCCCACGACCTCGGCCTGCCCAAGGAGGACGCCGGCTTCTGGCAGAAGTTGCAGACAGAGGAGCGGTTTGACCGGCAGCGCACACTGTTCGTCGACGACAGCCTGTCGGTGCTGCGCTCGGCACGGGACTACGGGATCAGCCACCTGCTGGCTATCCTGCTGCCCGACACGCGGCAGTCCGAGCGCAGGGTGGACGAGTTCCCGGCGGTGCGCGGCTTTTCGGCGCTGCTGCCCGGGCTGCGCGGCTACCTGGATTCGCTGCCGGCGGCCGGCACGCCGACCAGGTAGCCCTGCAGGTAGTCACACTGCTCGGCAGCCAGGAAATCGCGCTGTGCCTCGGTCTCGACCCCTTCGGCAACCACTTCCATCCCCAGCGCATGGGCCAGCCGGATGATCGCCTGAACCAGCTTTTCATCGTTGGCGACCTTGCCGATGCCGGCAATGAACGACTGGTCGATCTTGATGTAGTCGAACGGAAATCGCCGCAGGTGACTCAGCGAGGCCTGTCCGGTGCCGAAGTCGTCCAGTGCGATGCGCACGCCGCGGCTTTTCAGTTCGTGAAGCACGCGTGCCGCGGCCGTGAGGTCCGACTCCAGCGTGTCCTCGGTGATTTCGATGATCAATCGGGTGGGTGTCAGGCTGCCCTCGTCGATGCGGTCTAAAAGACGCTGGGCAAATGACTCGTCGTGCAGCAGACGCGCACTCAGATTGATCGACAGCACCGCATCATCCGACGGCCGTCGTGACTGCAGCTGGTCCAGTACCCAGTCGCTGATCGTACTGCACAGGCCGGCGTCGGCCAGCGCATCCATGAATGAGGCCGGGCGCAACATGCCCTGCTGCGCATGCGGCCAGCGCAGCAGTGACTCGTAACTGTGGGTATGGCCATCAACCATCGCCACGACAGGTTGGAAATGCAGCTCCAGCTGGTGTTGCCGGACGGCCTCGCGCAGCTCGTTCTCCAGTGCGTGCTGGGCGGCTGCCTCAGCGGTCAGCTCGGCATCGACGAAGCGCAGGCTGGACCCGT
>JACKMP010000013.1 GCA_024235315.1 Chromatiaceae bacterium
GACCACGCGCGTCGCCACTTCGCGCCACAGCTCGGTGCACTCGAGGACATTGGCCTTGTCCACCGAGCACACCCGCTTGCCCCGTTTCATGGCGATCTCGCACGCCGAACGCACGATGCGCTCGATTTCATGCTCGGCGTACACCAGGGTGTTGAAGCCCTGCCGCTCACCATTCTCCAGCGTGCGGATGCCGCGTGGCTGACCGAAATAGATCCCACCGGTGAGTTCGCGCACGATCATGATGTCGAGGCCGGAAACGATCTCCGGGCGCAGGCTGGAGGCACCGGCCAGTTGCGGGTACAGGATCGCCGGCCGCAGGTTGGAGAACAGACCCAGCCCGGCGCGCAGTCCCAGAAGGCCTTTTTCCGGCCGCACCGCGATATCGAGCGGCTCCCACTTGGGCCCGCCGACGGCACCGAGCAATACCGCATCCGCCTCGCGGGCCATCGCCAGCGTACTCTCCGGCAGCGGCGAACCGGCCGCGTCATAGGCCGCGCCACCAATCAGTCCCTCGTCGAGTTCGACGTCCAGTCCTTCGCCGGCCAGGTGGTCCAGCACCTTGACCGCCTCGGCGACGATCTCCGGCCCGATACCGTCACCCGGCAATACCAATATACGTTTAGTCATGGGTGCAATCTGCAAAGGACGCAACGAGCGCAGGGCCACCAGGGGCCGCCAACCGCGCACCAACCGTGTCCTTCGTCTCCCTCCGGTTGAAATCAAAAAAAGAACCCGCCAACCGTGCCGCCCTCACTCGAACAGCCACGGGGCCTGTTGCCGGCGGCGCACTTCATAGGCCCGTATGTCATCGACATGCTGCAGTGTGAGCCCGATATCGTCGAGGCCCTCGAGCAGGCAGTGCTTGCGAAACGCATCGACATCAAAACCGATCGGTGCCGCGTCGCCGGCGCGAATCTGCTGCGCGTCGAGATCGACAGTCAGCTCGAGGGCATGGCTGCCGTTGGCCTGTTCGAACAGCTGATCGACGGTGGCCGCATTCAGCACGATCGGCAACAGGCCATTCTTGAAACTGTTGTTGAAAAAGATGTCGGCATAGCTTGGCGCAATGATCACCTTGAAACCGTAATCCGCCAGCGCCCATGGTGCGTGCTCACGCGATGACCCGCAGCCGAAATTCTCACGCGTCAACAGTATGCTGGCCCCGGCGTAGCGCGGATCGTTCAACACGAAATCCGGATTGCGGGGCCGCGTGCTGTTGTCCATGCCAGGCTCACCGTGGTCCAGGTAGCGCCACTCGTCGAACAGATTGGGTCCGAACCCGGTACGTTTTATCGACTTCAGGAACTGCTTCGGGATGATCGCGTCCGTATCCACGTTTGACCGATCCAGCGGGCACACGATACCGGTAAATGTCCGAAACTTGTCCATATCTACCTCACGGCGTCTTCGATGGCCTCTCCGGCGTTGGTGATATCACGGCCGGCCCCCTTGATGGTCTCGCACCCCACCGCCCCCAGAAGCAGGACCACCAACGCACTCAATAAGATCAGCTGTTTCATCATCACCTCGGTCATACCTGAAGATCACGAATGTCAACGAAATGGCCGGCGATCGCCGCCGCAGCCGCCATGGCAGGACTCACCAGGTGGGTGCGTCCGCCTTTGCCCTGCCGCCCCTCGAAATTGCGGTTCGAGGTCGACGCGCAGCGTTCGCCCGGTTCCAGCCGGTCGGCGTTCATCGCCAGACACATCGAGCATCCCGGCTCACGCCATTCGAACCCGGCGTCGATGAACACCCTGTGCAGACCCTCCTGCTCGGCCTGGGCCTTGACCAGACCGGAACCCGGCACCACCAGTGCCTGTTTGATACTTTCGGCGACCCTGCGTCCACGCGCGACCGCCGCCGCCGCACGCAGGTCCTCGATCCGTGAATTGGTGCACGAGCCGATGAAAACCTTGTCCAGACGGATCTGCGTAATCGGCGTACCGGCCTCGAGCCCCATGTAACTCAATGCACGGCGCATCCCGTCGGCCTTGACCGGGTCTGCCTCGTCGCGTGGATCCGGCACCTTGTCCGACACCGGCGACACCATCTCGGGCGAGGTCCCCCAGGTGACCTGGGGCAGGATCTCTGCCGCAGGGATTACCACGACTTCGTCGAATTCCGCACCGTCATCACTGTGCAGGGTCTGCCAATAGGCGACCGCCTGGTCCCAGTGTTGTGCCGAGGGTGAGAACGGGCGGCCCCTGACGTACTCGATGGTCTTGTCGTCGACGGCGACGAATCCCGCCCTCGCACCCGCCTCGATCGCCATATTGCACACAGTCATGCGCCCCTCGATCGACAGATCGCGAATCGCCTGGCCGCTGAACTCGATGGCGTAACCGGTGCCACCGGCGGTACCAATGCGCCCGATGATCGCCAGCACGATATCCTTCGCGGTGACGCCAGGCCCGGCCGGCCCGTCGACCACCACCAACATCGATCTGGACTTCTTCTGGATCAGGCACTGGGTCGCCAGTACATGCTCGACCTCCGAGGTGCCGATACCGTGTGCCAGCGCACCGAAAGCGCCGTGCGTCGAGGTATGAGAATCACCACACACGACCGTCATTCCGGGCAGGGTGGCGCCCTGCTCCGGACCCATCACATGCACGATCCCCTGCCGCGGATCATTCATCCCGAATTCCACGATCTGGAAATCGGCACAGTTCTGATCCAGCGTCTCGACCTGCACCCGGGAAACCGGGTCGGCAATACCGCTGCTGCGATCAGTCGTCGGGACGTTGTGATCGGCGGTCGCCAGGTTTGCCGACGCCCGCCAAACTGGCCGATGGGCCAGGCGCAAGCCCTCGAAGGCCTGCGGCGAGGTCACCTCGTGCACCAGATGACGATCGATATAGAGGAGCGCGGTACCGTCCGGCTCTTCCCGCACCACATGCGATTCCCACAACTTGTCGTAGAGCGTCTTGGCTTTCATGGCGCCTTTCCTGTTGCTGACGCTGCTAAAAATAGCGCCTATTATGAATAACACAAATTCATGTTTTTCATTTTGTGAATTCTCAGTTGGAATAATGGAAATCGCCGCCCTGCAGGCCTTCGTCGAAGTCGCCGACCACCAGTCCTTCTCCGAGGCCGCGGAGACACTGTTTCTTACCCAACCGGCGGTCAGCAAACGGGTCGCGCTGCTGGAGACTGAATTGGACACCCGCCTGTTCGACCGCATCGGTCGGCGGGTCTCACTGACCGCCACTGGGGCCGCCCTGCTGCCACGGGCACGGCGCCTGATCAACGATGCCCGGGAGCTGAAGCGGGTAGTCAGCGACCTGTCGGGCGAGGTGCGAGGCCGTCTGGCGATGGGCACGAGCCACCACATCGGCCTGCACCGGCTTCCCGCGCCACTCAAACGCTATACCGAACTGTTCCCCGGGGTCGATCTGGATATCCGTTTCATGGATTCTGAAGCGGCGTGCCGCGCGGTCGAGACCGGTGATCTCGAGCTGGCAATCGTCACCCTTCCGCCGACGACACCGCCGATGCTGCAGCTGCAGACCATCTGGGACGATCCCCTTGCCTTCATGGTCGGCCTGGACCACCCGCTCGCCGATCGCGAACAGGTGTCGCTGCAGGAACTGATCACCTACCCCGCGGTGCTGCCCGGTACCACGACCTACACCAGAGGGATCCTCGAAGATGCCGTGCGCATCGCCGGCGTCGAACTGAAGGTGGCGATGGCAACGAATTACCTGGAGACACTGCACATGCTGGTGGCCACAGGCCTGGGTTGGAGCCTGTTGCCGGCAACCGTGCTGGACGCGAAAGTGCACGAAGTGCGCGTCGACGGGTTCGCCCTGAGTCGCCGGCTCGGCGCAGTCACCCACCGGAAACGCAGCCTTTCCAATGCGGGGACCGAGATGATCAGGGTCTGCATCGGGGGTTGAACCGCTGCCTGAATCGCCCTGAGGGCTCGGCTCCCGCAATCCCGCAACCTCCCTTGGGAGGCCAGCCCCTGGTCGATCGAGACCGATCAAACCGTCGAGCGCGCGACCTCCCCTGAAAGTCGCAGGCGTACGCCTTCAAGCCCGGCCAGCAAAGTCGGCACCAGCAGCAGCACCAGGAAGGTCGCAAACGCCAGACCGAACGAGATCGACACTGCCATGGGGATCAGGAACTGCGCCTGTAGCGAGGTCTCGAACAACAGCGGCAGCAAGCCGGCGATCGTGGTCAGCGAGGTCAGCAGCACCGCACGCAGACGTTGGCACGCAGCCTCGATGATGGCTTCCTTCACCGCCATGCCGTTTTCGCGCAGCTGCTTGTAGAACACCACCAGGATGATCGAGTCGTTGACCACGATACCTGACAGCGCAAACAGGCCGAACATCGAAAGGATGGTCGGGGTGATTCCCATCAGATAGTGCCCAAACAGCGCGCCGACGATGCCGAACGGGATGATCGCCATCACCACCAGCGGCCAGCCATAGGAGCCAAACACCCAGGCAAGGACGATGTAGATCATCGCCAACGCGAACAGGGCGCCACGCTGCATGTCGCCGGCGGTCTCACGCTGGTCTTCCGCACGCCCGGTGAATTCCCAACTCAGGCCGTACTGCTCGACCAGGCCGGGCAGCAGGCTCTCCCGTAGTTGCGCCCGCACTGCATTCGCGTTGGCGGTCTTCTTGTTGACGTCGGCGTACACGGTGACCGCGAGCCGGCCCTCGGCGTGACGCACCGCCTTGAAGCCGCGCCGCTCCTCCAGGTCGACCACCGACAGCAGCGGCACCGTCTGGCCGTTCGGCAAAAAGGCGCTGAAGTCCTCGAGTGCACTCAGGCGGTAGCGCTCGGTGTCGGGCAACATCACCCGAACCTCGACCTCTTCGTCAGCCTCGTTGAAGATCTGCGCCAATTCGCCATCAAACGCACCGCGCAACTGCCGGCCGACGTCCTCTACACTCAGGCCCAGCGATTCGCCCAGCGGACTGAGACGAAACACCAGCTGCTGCTGTCCGTAGGGCATGTCATCCTCGATCGCCAGCACGCCCGGGATCGCAGCCAGCGAGTCGGACAGTTCGAGCGCAGCCCTTTTCAATGCGTTGGCATCCTGCCCGCTCAGGCGCACTTCCAGGTCACGCCCCGGATGGCCGCCGGTGCGCGAGGTGATGGTCAGGTACTCCAGTCCGGGCGGCTTGTGCAGGCGCCTTTCCCAATCGGCGATGAAGGCCTCATTGCGAACCTCGCGCTGGTCCGAGGGGATCAGCTCCACTGTTACCGAGGCGAACTGCTCACCCTGCTGTTCCTGCCGACCACTGGAAAAGTATCCCCGCCCGGTGGCTACGTTGGCCACTGTCACGAGGCCGCCGCCGAAGCCGTCATTGGTCTCATACAGTGCAGCCTCGACCTCGGCGATGAACGAGCGCACACGTTCGGGCGGCGTACCGGCCACGAAGGTGGCACTGGCCACCACCACATTGCCCTCGACATTGGGAAAGAAGGCGAAACCGATGCGGCCACCGCGCAGCAGGCCGAAAAGCACGATGACGAACGCCAACGCGATCGCGATCACAGCCACGCGGTTGTGCACCGCCCAGGTCACCACCGGCCTGAAGAAATGATCACGGAAACGATCGAAGCCCCGGTCCAGGCGCTGTCGCAACGGCCTCGCGTCTGCATGCCGCAGTCCCTTGAAACTGTGCCGCAGATGACCCGGCAGGATCAGGAAGCTCTCGATCAACGACGCGATGATCACGCACACGATGACGAACGGGATGTCCCCAAGGAATTTGCCGATGAAGCCGGAGATCGCGAATAGCGGGATGAAAGCGGCGATCGTCGTCAGCGACGACGACATCACCGGAGCCAGCATGCGCCGGGCGCCCCCCTCCGCCGCTTCCAGCGAGCCCTCGCCGGTCTGGAAATGCGTCAGCGCGTCCTCGCCGACCACGATGGCATCATCGACGATGATGCCGAGTGCCATGATCAGCGCGAACAACGAGATCATATTGATGCTCCCGCCAGCGACATACACGATCCCCAGGGTCGCCATGAACGAGACCGGGATGCCGACCGCGACCCAGAAAGCGACACGACCGTTGAGAAACAGGAACAGGATCGCCACCACCAGTGCCAGACCGCTGAGACCGTTGCGCAGCAGCAGGTTGATCCGGTCCTTGATCAGGGTCCAGCTCTCGTCGTAGACGGTGATCGTTACGTCCGGTGGATATCGATGGGCGGCCTCCGCCAGCCATTCCTGCATGATCCGCGCCGACACCAGCGAGTCCGACGTCGCGGATCGCATCAGGTGCAATTCCACTGTCGGCGCGCCCTGAAACGTCATCTCGACCTGATTCGGCCGGGGCCGCCGTTCGACCTCGGCGATATCACCCACGCGCACCAGCCGGCCGTCGCGATCCGCGATCAACACCAGCTGCTCGAACTCGAGCTCGCTGCGGCGCTGGTTCAGGGTGCGCACCTCGCGTCCGACGTCGTCGCGGCCCACCGTGCCGGCCGGCAGATCACGCGACTCCGCGGCGATCCGCGTGGCCACCTGGCGCAATGAGAGCCCAAGGTCTTCGAGGGTGGCCTGCGGCACCTGAATCGCCAGTTCGTCTTCCGGCAGCCCGGTGATGTCGACCTTGGCGATGCCGCGATCGAGCAGCTCGCGCTCAATACGCCGCACCAGCGGACGTAGCTCGCGGATATCCGGTGGCCCATGGACCAAGAGGCGTGCCACCGGTTCGTAGCGCAGCATATGGCTGACCTCGGTCGCCTCCGCTTCCGCCGGCAGATTACGCACGGCGTTGACCAGCTCCTCGACGCGGTTGGTCGCCGCTCCCATATCCGTGCCTTCGGGGAACTCCAGGTTGATCAGGCTCAGGCCCTGGCTGGACGTCGACGTCATCTTGTCGAGGCCGTCGGTGGTGCGCAGTGTCTGCTCCAGCGGCACGGTGATCGAACGCTCGACGTCTTCGGCCGAGGCCCCCGACCAGACAGTCCGGACGCTGACCACCTCGACCTCGAAATTGGGGAAGAACTGAACATTCAGATTCGCCAGTCCCCAGGCCCCCGCCAGCAGCATGACCACCATCAGCAGATTGGCGGCCACCTTGTGCTGGGCGAAGATCCCGACGAAATCGTTGCGATGCGCGAACGCCACGCCTCAGCCCTCACCGGCCACGCGCACCAGCAGGCCATCCAGGGCCGCCGGAAGCTGTGTGGTCACGACCCTTGCCCCATCGGGCAGATCGACGGCACGCACCAGTACCCGGATATCGCCGTCGGGGTCACGCCACTCGCCGACACGTTCGACACGCTGCGGTCGCATCCGGCTCTGCTCATCGATCGTGTAGATCCTGTCGGTGCCATACAGGGCCTCGTGCGGCAACGCAATCAGGCCGCCGGTTTCGGGCAATGCCAGTTCGAGGCGCACGAACCGCCCCTGGCTGACCTCGTCCGCACCGGTCGTGACGGTGAACAGACCATCGACCCCGCCGGTGCCGCTGGTCGCCTCACCCGCCAGGCTGCGCAGTTCACCGCTGATTGAGACCCCGTCTATTTCGCCATGTACGATCAGCGGCTCACCGGCCGCGCGCGCGGCACGGACCACCGGCAGATGCCGTGCCGGCAACTGTGCACGCAGCACCAGCGCATCGGTATCAAACAGGTCGACCAGTGGATCACCGACCCGCGTGCGCCGACCCGGCGACACCATGACCTCGACGATCCGACCGTTGAAAGGCGCCCGCACCTCGCAGCGCTCGACCTCCAGTATCGCCTGGTCGCGCAACGCCGCCGCCCTTGCCAGAACGCCCTCGACCTCGGCCAGGCGAGACGGGTGCTCGTCGACCGCCTGCTGCCGTGCCGACAGTGCGATCGCCTGCTTTTCCGCCGCCTGACGGGCGGTGTCGAGTTGTGACTGTGCACCGACTTTCTTGGTGACCAGGTCCTGCAGTCGCGCCACTTCACCGCGGGTCAGCGCCAACAGCTGACGCTCGCGCGGCAGGGTCTCGAGATTCGCTTCGTGACGCAGCTGCTCGGCTGCGATCCGCGCCTCTGCCTGGCGCAGTTCCGCCTCCCGCTGCAGCAGTTGCAGGCGGGCATCGCGATCGTCCAGGCGCACCAGCACCTGCCCTTTGGCGACACGGTCGCCCTCGACCACCGCGACCTCCCGGACATCTGCGGCGACACCGGCAGTCAGCTGGCTGGACCACAGCGACTCGATGCGGCCATAAAGGGTCACGCCGGGCCGGTAACGCCGAGCAGCGACGGTTTCGGCCGCCACCAGCCAGGCACGCTCGGCGACTGTCACCGGTTTGGGCTTCGGTTTGCTGGCGATCAATGCGGCGGCCGCCGCGCCGGCCAACAGCAGGATCAGCGGCGGCAACCACCAGCGGGGTCGGCGTGCCTTTTGCTGCACGTGTTTATCTTCGATCATTCTTGGTTCGGGAGACTGTTTACGGATAGAGGGATGCGCCGGCTCATTTTGCCTGCTGCCCCTCGAGCAAGGCGATGCGATCGCGCAATGCCTGCAGTTCTTTCTCCTGGCGGCGAACCGCCTTTAACAGCTCCGGCAGTTTTCCCAGTGCCGCCTGTTCACGCATCACCCGTCCCATCGGTCTCGCCGGCGTGCCCCAGACCTTCTCCCCGGCCGCCAGGTTGCCGATGACGCCGCTTTGCGCGCCGATCTGTACACCATCGCCGATCTCGACGTGATCGGCGATGCCCGCCTGGCCGCCGGCGACCACGCCGTTGCCCAGCCGGCTGCTGCCGGCGACTGCCACCTGTCCGGTCAGCAGCACGTGCTGGCCGATCTGGTTGTTGTGTGCGATATGCACAAGGTTGTCGAATTTGCTGCCGCGTCCGATGCGGGTCTCGCCCAGGGTCGCGCGATCGATACAGGTGTTGGCGCCGATCTCGACATCGTCCTCGATCACGACGATACCGAGCTGGGGGATCTTGTGGTGGTGATCGCCCATCCAGTGAAAACCGTAACCGTCAGAGCCGAGCACGA
Source organism: Chromatiaceae bacterium (assembly GCA_024235315.1). GTDB lineage: Bacteria > Pseudomonadota > Gammaproteobacteria > Chromatiales > Chromatiaceae > Thiosocius. The sequence goes on from JACKMP010000013.1 coordinate 8,966, forward strand.
CTCCCGGGTGCAGAATACAGCGGTCGCCGACCACTGTGCCGTCCAACAGCACTGCGTTCGGCCCTATGTCACAGTCGGCACCGATCCTTACCCCGCGCCCGATGAACACACCGGCGCGGACCTGGCTGCGCGGACCCAAGCTGACGCCGGATTCGAGGACCGCGAGCGGCCCGACACCCGCGTCCGCAGCGATCTCGACGTCATCGGCGACCATCGCACTGACATGCACACCACTGAAGCGCTCATCGCGACGAAACAGTTCCATCGCCCGCACGAATCCGACCTTGGGGTTCTTCACCCGCAGCAGGTTGCAGTCCGCAATCGCCGGGAAGTCTTCACCGACGATCACACCGGCAGCGTTGCTGCCCCTGACCTTGTCCACCAGCCCGGGCGATTCCGCGTAGCACAGCTCCCCGGGCCCTGCCGTATCGAGCGGCGCCATACCGCGTACCGCACGTTCCGCCAGGCCCTCGAGGCTGGCCCCGATCTCGCGCGCAATCTCGCCAAGGGTGTGGGCAATCATGTCAATCCATCCGCTCAGTAATCATGGTGACTGTCTATCCAGCGCCAGGCGACAAAGGCTCCCAGCATTGCGATGCCGCCGGCCGCCCCATAGGTCATCGCCGGCCCCAGGCCCTGCCACGCATAACCGCTCGCGAGGCTGCCAACGGCCCCACCGGCGCCGAAGCTCACACTACTGTACAGCGCCTGCCCCCTACCCTTGTGGCGTCCGCGGAAATAATGATGCACCAGGTGGATGCCCGCCGCATGGAAGGTCCCGAAGGTGGCCGCATGCAGCAACTGCGCAAGCAGCAACATCGGCAGTGACTCGGCCAGGTTGCCAATCATCAGCCAACGTGCGCCGGCCAGCGCCAGGCTGGCGATAAGCACTCGCCGCGCACCGAAGGTATCGAGCAGTCGATGCATCACCATGAACAACCCCACCTCGGCCAATACGCCCAGTGCCCATAGCTGGCCGATCAGTGTCCCGTTGTATCCGTGGTCCTGCATGAAGATCGAGTAAAAGGCGTAGTAAGGGCCGTGGCTGACCTGCATCAGAAACACCGCGACGAAGAACCCGATGATCGCAGGCCGTTTCAGGATGGTGGCCAGCGACGGCTGGTCCTGTGGATGCGGTTCCGGATCCGGATCGCGCACCAGCAGCGTGCTCAACCAGATTGCGGCAAAGATCAGGAGCACCGACGGCAGGATCACCTCCGGGCCCTGATGCTCGACCAGCACGCCGAGGACGACGACAGTCGCGATAAAACCGATGGAGCCCCAGACGCGGATACGCGCATATCGCGCTACCCGCTCTTTCAGGTAGGTAAAGGTAATGACCTCGAACTGTGGCAGCGAGGCATTCCAGAAGAAACTGTAGAGGGTCATTACCAGGGCGATCGCCCAGAAGCCCTCGACCACAAACATCGCACTGAAAACCAGCACCGAGACCAGCGAGGCCATGCGCACGATCTGCATCCGGTGTCCCAGGTGATCGCCCAGCCAGCCCCAGATGTTCGGTGCGACGATCTTGGTCGCCATCAGGATCGCCATCAGTTCGCCGATAGCGACCGCGTCGAACCCGCGCGCCCGCAGAAACAACCCCCAATAGGGAACCAGCGCTCCAAGCAGCGCGAAGTAGAACAGGTAGAAGGCAGAAAGGCGCCAATACGGCATCGTCAGGTCGCCCCGCAGGATTGCGGCTGTGCGGGCCCTTCGGTAGCCACGGGACCTGCCTCAGCTGCCGGGCGCGGCGGGGATCACCGGGGTATTGGACCTGACGTCGGCATTCTGCCCGCGCTGCCGCAGGGCATGATCGAGCAGCACGATCGCCAGCATCGCCTCGGCGATCGGGGTTGCCCGGATACCGACACAGGGGTCGTGCCGGCCCTTGGTGATGACGTCTGTCGCATGGCCCTCGACATCCACGGTCTGGCCGCCGAGACGGATACTGGAGGTCGGCTTGAATGCGACGCGCGCGACAACGTCCTGGCCGCTCGAGATACCGCCGAGGATGCCACCGGCGTTGTTCGACAGGAACCCTTCAGGAGTCATCTGGTCACGGTGCTGCGTGCCCTTCTGCGCGACGCAGGCAAACCCGGCGCCAATCTCGACACCCTTGGCGGCATTGATGCTCATCAGCGCATGGGCGATATCGGCGTCCAGGCGGTCGAATATCGGTTCACCCCAGCCCGGTGGCACACCGGTCGCCACGACCGACACCTCAGCACCCACCGAATCCCCCGATTTACGCAGATCGTCCATGTACTGCTCGAGTTCGGCGACCTGCCCCGCATCCGGCCAGAAAAACGGGTTGGACTCGACCGGATCCCAGGAAAAACTGTCCGGCCTGATCGGCCCGAGTGCCGACAGGTATCCGCGTACCTCGACGCCGAAGCGCTCGCGCAGATACTTCTTGGCAATCGCGCCGGCAGCGACCCGCATCGCCGTCTCCCGGGCCGACGAACGACCCCCGCCGCGGTGATCCCGGATGCCGTATTTCTGGTTGTAGGTGTAGTCCGCGTGGCCCGGCCGGAACTTCTGCGCAATCTCGCCGTAGTCCTTGGAGCGCTGGTCCTGGTTGAAGATCACCAGCCCGATCGGCGTCCCCGTGGTCGTGCCCTCGAATACACCGGACAGTATCTGCACCTGATCCGGTTCGCGGCGCTGGGTGGTGTGGCGCGACGTGCCCGGACGACGGCGGTCCAGGTCGGGCTGGATATCCGCCTCGGACAGCGCCATGCCCGGCGGGCAGCCGTCGACGATGCAACCGATCGCAATCCCGTGGCTTTCGCCGAACGAGGTCACGGTGAAGAGTTTTCCGATGGTGTTTCCTGACATGGCCGCTATTCTAACTGCCGGCCCGCCGTGCGCCCACGCCCACCGGGAGAAAAATTCCACTGCCCTTGCCCGAATGGCAAACACGGTCCCGAGAGGCGACGGCAGACCGCCGGCCGCCGGCGCCCGCCGCAAAACTGTGAGTCAGGTCGACAATATTGATACCCTGCCCAGCGTCAATTGGAGATATTCCGGTTTTTTGCCCCGACGGCACCGCGGGTCGGGGCGGCAAACGCCAGACCAACGATGCACACCTCGTGTTCCCTACAGTCCAGCATCTGCAGCAAGACCGATGACTGAGCCATCGCCATCCCGGTCAAAGCTGGCAGTGCTGCTTGCCACCACCTCCTATCCGCTCGACAGTGCGGACTGGAAAGCGCGCTTTATCTATGACCTTGCTGCGGCGATCGACCGGACCGGCGAAGTTCAGGTCCAGCTGTGGGGCCCACCCGGTCATCTTCCCGGTGACGTAAGCAGCGCCAATTCACGCGGCGACACCGCCTGGCTGCACCAGATGGCCGGCGAAGGCGGCATCGCCCACCTGCTGCGGACCCGACCGGCAACCGGCCTGATCCAGGCGCGCGGCATACTCGCGCGCCTGCGCGAGGCCTGTGCGCGCAACCGCGCGGATATCTATCATGTCAACTGGCTGCAACTCGCGCTCGGCCTGCCGGACGATGGCCGCCCGCTGTACGTCGCCGTCCTCGGCAGTGATTTCGGCCTGCTGCGCCTGCCTGGCATGGGACGCCTGCTGCGCCGAAAGTTCAGCACCCGGCCAACCGTACTGGCACCCAATGCCGGCTGGATGCAGGCCCGATTGACCGAACTGTTCGGCGATGTCGCAGAGATCCGCCCCAACCCGTTCGGCGTCACCCCGGCATGGTTCGACATGCGACGTCAGATCGGTGAGCCGCGCGAATGGCTGGTGGTCACCCGCATCACGCGCAAGAAACTGGGCGACCTGCTGCGCTGGGGCAAGGGACTGTTCGGCCCGCATCGCCGCCTGCGCCTGCTCGGTCCGATGCAGGAAGACATAGCGTTGCCGGCGTGGATCGAATATGGCGGACCGACCAATCCGGACAACCTGCGCCAGCAGTGGTTTCCTGGCGCTGCCGGGCTGCTCACGCTCAGCCGCCACGACGAGGGTCGCCCGCAGGTGATGATCGAGGCGATGGCGGCAGGGCTGCCGGTGATCGCCAGCCGTATACCGGCGCATGCCGATCTGATCCGTCACGGCGAGACCGGCTGGCTGGTGGACAGCCGCGACGAACTGGCCGAAGCGCTTCGCGAAGCTGAAACACCGTCGGCTGCAGCGGAAATCACCGCACGGGCGCGCAGCCGGATCCGAGAAACGATCGGCACCTGGGATGACTACGCCCGCCGGTGCCTGACCGCTTACACTAGCCTACTCCAGGGATAATTGACTGCATGCTGGACAGACATGGCATTCTTCTGATTGGACATGGATTTCTTGGCGGCGCGTTGGCGCAGTCTCTTGCCAGCTCTGGACGCATAGTGCATGTGCTCTCGCCGAACAGTAACCCGGGACAACGCGGTCAGATCATGTTTCACCGTGGCAGCCAGGATGCGCCCGATACGGTCGCGCGGCTGCTGGCCGACTGTCATACCGTTGTGCACCTCGCCTCCAGGACCAATCCCGGATCCTCGGCACGCCGGGCGGCAATGGAAGCCGAAGAAAACCTGCTCCCTGTTGCCCGTCTGCTCGAGGTGATGTCCACATCGCCGCCAGATCGTCTGCTGTTTATCTCGACCGGTGGTGCGATCTATGGCAATCCTGGCGTATTGCCGGTGGACGAGTCGGTAGCGCCAGACCCACTGTCCTATTATGCGGCAGGCAAGGTCGCACTGGAGTCACTTTTCACGGCATTCGCCAATGCCCACAGCACCTCTCTCGCCATCGTCCGACCCTCCAATCTTTACGGGCCTGGTCAGAGTCTACTCGGCGGCTTTGGACTGGTTCGGACACTGCTCGAACGCGCCCTGCGTGGCGAGGTTGTCGAAATGTGGGGTGATGGGGGTAACGTGCGGGATTATCTCTTTATCGATGATGTTGCCGATGCCTGTCGACGCCTGGTCGACGCGACAGACCTGACCGGCACATTCAATGCCGGCAGCGGAGAAGGAACCTCGATCGTCGAATTGATCGATCTCGTGCACACGGTCACGGGCTGCAACCTTGCAGTCACTACGCGTCCAGCCCGCAGCACTGACGTACGCGCTATCGTGCTCGACAGTACCCGACTGCGCAAAGCCGCGGGATGGACCCCGCACGTCGATCTGGCAACCGGGTTGGCGCGCACCTGGGCCTGGTTGTGCGAGCGCGAAAAATGACGACCTGCAACGCAGGTCTACCCACTGCCGTTGCCACTGGCCACAATGCCCCTAGCAGTGTCTGATCACCACGTGTCCAGCCTCCTCCACCCGCTCGATGCCCATCAGTTTGGACGAAATTCAGTCGGCGCCGGACGCGTCTGCGGCGTCGTTGTCGCCTACTTCCCAGACGCCGGTTTTGTGGATCGGCTGGCCGTTTTGCGCACCCAAGTCGATGAATTGGTGGTCGTTGACAACACTAACGGCCAGGAAGCCGCTTGGTGCGACAGCCTACCCGCCACGGTGACCGCACAAATCCATCTGATCGGCAATGCCGAAAATCTGGGCATCGCCGCGGCATTGAACCAAGGCCTCCACCACGCGCTGGCTACTGGCTGTCACTGGCTGCTCACCCTCGATCAAGATACCCACAGCTACCCGGACATGGTTTCCACGTTATGCGAAACCTGGCTTACCTGCCCGTTCGATCCCGTGGTAATCGGCGGCAACTATTTTGATGCCAAGCGCAAACGTCATGACGCTGCATTAGACGCACCCGCGCCATGTCAGGAGAGAAAGACCGTGATCACCTCGGGGTGCCTGGTGAATGCGCAATTCGCCCAAGCTATCGGCGGCTTCCGCGACGATTACTTCATCGACCAGGTCGACCACGAATTCTGTCTGCGTGCCCGCGCCCATGGAGGGCGCGTCGTCATCAGCACCAGACCTGTGATGGATCATTCCGTCGGTGGACATACCGGCCCCAAATTGCCGCTGATAGGCTGGATGCTGCCCGAGCACTCCCCGCTTAGAAAGTACTACATCACCCGGAACACCATAGCGACCCTGGCAACCTATTGGTGGCGCGAACCGGAATGGTGCCTGCGCCGCTTGGTGCGGCTGTTGATAGGCATCGGCTCGATCATGTTGCTGGAAAAGGACACTCTGTCCAAGTTGCGCGCGTTTGTCGCCGGTCTGGTGGATGGCGTGCGCGGGCGCATGGGCCCCTGCAACAGGGAGTGGCTTGCAAAGCGCACTCGCCGACCGGCGGAACCCCGATGACGATCACGCCAATTGACCGACCGGACGGCTGCCGCCATCGGCTTGGCAATCAGGGGCCGGCGACTGCGTGGCGGTCGACGAGCTCTTCGTAGGCAATGGTCAGTTCATCCACGTAGACGGCGATGGACTTGGGCGATGGCGCATTGTCGGCAAGGACCGCCACAAGATCCCTGTCGTGCCACAGGCGCTCGAGGTGGGCCGCCAGTGCCGTGCTGTCGCCCGGCGGAAAAAGGAGGCCGTCCAAGCCTTCGCGAATGACCTCAGACATGCCGCCCAGGTCCGATGCCAGCACCGGGCATCCGGCCGCCTGGGACGAATAGATCACCAATGGCGTGTTCTCGTACCAGAGCGAGGGCACCACAAAGACATCGAAGGTCGACAACACCTCACCGATGCGACTGTTTGGGAAGGACCCGCAGAAACGGATACGTGCATCCCCGGCCGCACGCTCCACCAAGCCGTTCGCGTAGTCCGGGTAGACGCCGGGGTCCCCGAAAATCTGCACATCGACATCAATGGCGGGCGGCAGCCGCCGGACGGCGTCGACGAGTACGTGGGCACCTTTCCAGCGCGCCAGCGAGCCAATGAAACCGATCCGCAGCCTCGGTTCGGTACCGCGACGGACGGCGCCGCGGCGAAAGCCGTCGAGATCAATGCCGAACCGGCTGTGTGTCACCTGCTTGGCAGTCAACCCATTCGCCTCGAACAGATGCCCCATGAATCGCGTCGGCACGAACATCTGGTCCAGCAGGCTCACCCGCTGACGGATGAAATCGCCCCGCTGCGACAGTGCACGCACCCAGGAGAACGGCGCAACATCGCCGGTCACTACGGTGCTGCAGGCACGTATTGCACCGGCCAGCAGACTGTCCGGCATTAGCGCAAAGACCCGCCTGAGATAGGCTGTCTGCGTGTTTTCGATCGCATGGCGGAGACAGTTCACGCCCCGTCGATCCGGACCCCTGCATAGCGAGCCATCGGGGAGCAGCAGCTGTGTCGTCGGACAGACGAGCCAGAAATCCGTCGGAGTCAACACCATGGGTAAGCCATGTTCGCGGTACACGTCAATCGCGGACACCGAAAGATTCTTTAGGTGAAAGAAATGCACCACGTCGGGCGGCCACTCCGACAGCAAACCGCGCAACCAGTTTTCAACGAGATGATTGTCGTATTCGAGCTCCGCGATATTTGGCTGCCCACCGACCGGTGCGCCTTCGTGATGAAAATACCGATCGACGTGCAGCCCCTGATAGCAGTATCGGTCGAATCGCCGCCCCTCCGCCGGTGCGCTTTTCAGCGGGTAGCCGGTGATGATCCGGACCTCGTGTCCCCTTGCCGAAAGTTCACTGGCCACTTGCAGGGTGAGGACCTCCGTACCGGTGTTGTGATCCGGAAAGAACTGGTGGACGGTCAGCAGGACGCGCATCTGCCTAGCGCTCCCGGGTCGCGCAGCTGCCAGAGGCCACCGCGGCGGCCACGCGCGCGTCCCCATTCAGCCGACCGATGCCGGTACATAGCGCCCCCCGCGGGTTGGTTCGACCTTCCGGAGGATGAAGATACCCTCTCCGCGATTGCACCTCGCCTCGACGACCTCGAGATGGCGCAGGTGTTCATGCCCGAGCCAATGTAGGAACTCGTGGAACTCGTCACCCGTCCAGACATGAAAATGGATACTGTAGCGGACTTGGATCATCTGCCTGGCCCACTCGGCAACCTCGCGCTCCGTGGCAGCCCCATTGAGCAGTGCGTAGCGGGCAAAATCGAGATAGTGCGCCGTACGCGAGCCCACGCCGCCATCCGAGAAATCCTGCTGCAGATGAGCGATGCTGGTGCTCTCCCGCTGCTGGTCGAACGTGAATCGTTTGTCCGGAACCGCCAAGTAGACGACGCCGTGCGGCCTCAGTTTTGCAAAGAACGCAATCATCGTCGCGATCGGGTCCTCGCAGTGCTCGATGAAATGGTTCGCTATGATGAAATCCATCGATTCGTCGGCAATTGTCGCGAGCGACTCGCCATTGTCAATTATGTCCGGCTCGACGATCGACTTTTGCGCCAACTCGGGATACTGGCGGCACAGCATGTCTCGCGACAGACGATCCACGTACCTTACCCTCGCCTGCTTAGGCAACGGCAGTGGGTTGTGCAGGGCCCCAATCTCGATTCCGTCTCCAGCTAGGTACGCTACTGCCAGCCGGTGCCGTGTTCTGACCGACGTGCTCAGGTATCTAGCCAGCAGGCGACGCAATGCATGCAGAGTGATTCGTCCATTCGACCATTGTCCGGCTGGCTTTGTCACTTCAACCGACCAGCCCGGGCGCCGGACATCGACCGCCCGTGCGGTTTCCATATCGGCCAGGGTCCCCAGTTGCGAATGCAGCTGCCGGCAGGGCGGCCTCAACCAGTTGTGGCGAACGCCCCATCCTCAACCACCGGTGCCGCGAACCGTCCGCAACAACCACTTCCCGCCGGCGCGGACCCAGCGCATTCGCAACAACACCCTGCCGACCTTGTAGGTGCGTGCCCAGGCAAGAAAGCGTTGAATTCCCGTCGGCACCAACTCCGGCGTGGTCAGCCGCCGGTACTCGACCGCGAGGGTGGCCGACTCAATTGCCAGGCCGAGCGGGAGCCCGACACGCGGTGAAGAGATGGACAATTCGCGGGCGCGCGCCAACAGTGAGGCAAAACGTGTTCGACTGCCTTCCTGGGTGAATTCGGTTGTCACCCGACGGCGTGCGGCCGCCGCCATCGCCTCCCTCTGCTGCGGGTTGTCGACCAATCTCTTCACCGCCAAAACGTAATCCTCCTGTTCGCTGTCCGCTTGTGGCACCAGGATGCCGCAGTCGGGTGTGACGACCTCGGGCTGGCCACCGATCGCCGACACAATGGGCACGACCTTCATCGCCATCGCCTCGTAAAGCGCCACGGAAATCCCTTCGTAGTGGGACGGCAACAAGAAGATGTCGCCGACTGCCAGCACATCCAGCCACTCTTGGTGCGAAACCGTGCCGAGCAAGCTGACCGAGCCCTGCAAGCCGTACCGGCGTATCCTCTGCCTAAGCAGCGGCATAAGTTCACCGTCGCCAATGACTGCACAGTGGAATGGCACGTCTCGCTCGGCGAGCGCGCGTAACACGGAGACAAGGAGCTCCGGCCGCTTCTGTGCGCAGATTCGACCGGCATACACAATCAGCGGAACGTCCCTGGCGACACCGAGTGCATTGCGCTTGGCTAGTCTCTTCGCCGGATCATCCACCAGCGGCAGGGCCGCTACCCCCGTGTAACAGACCTCGATCCGGCCGGCCTCGGCGCCCCTGCCCACCATCCAGTCGCGCAGGTTACGCGTCGTTACGACATTGAGATCCAGCGCCTCCTGGTAGCCGACGCCGAAGCGCGGGTGCCCACCGTTCAGCCAGTGCGGTTCCTCGACATGCGAGACATCAACGAAGGTTACCCCCCGGCACGCCGCCCGCAGGAAAGGCAGCAGTTGGTAACCCAGCGTGCTGTTTGAGACGACCACCGTATCAATCCCACGCGAGCGGATCAGGTAAACGATGAAACGCGGGAAGTCCGTGGGATGCAGGAAGTTCGGCAGGATGAAGACATCCGGCGTGACCTCCGCAAATTTCGGCAGCCACTCGTGGCGTGCACGTAAGGTCGCACAGACAGAAACCCGCGCCGCGCCCGCAGCCAGCCCCGAGATCCAGTCGAGATTCACCTTGTCCGCGCCGCCGGTCACCATCCAGGGGATCAAGAAAAGGACACGCCTGCCATCCGCTTCCCTGGCCAGTAGGTTATCGAATGGTAGTGCACTGGGGACCGTCTCGTAAGGTCGACCCCGACGCAGGCGGGGATTGGGGAACCGTGATGACAATCTCCCGTACTTGCGGCGAATATACTGTCTGAAACGCCTGTCGATATCCGATGCAGCAACCACCTGCGCGTACCGCCCGCTCTCGCGTCGGCGATACCATTCCAAGTACTCGGGCAGCGTGTGACCCCAGAAACCCGCATCAGCCATGGCCAGCCAGAAATCCCAGTCTTCGTGGCCAAGACGGATCGTTTCGTCAAAGCCCTTGATTGCGGCGTAGGCCTCCCGCCGAATGAGCGAGTGAGGGGGTCCGCTGTTCATCGTCACGTGCGCCCGCCCCCACTCGAAACCCGTCGTCGTCAACAACTCCTGCTGACCGAACGTCACGGACCAGGTATTGCAGAATGCAAATGCCGGCTGCGATTCGAGGAACCAGGCCGTCTTCTCGAGAAACGTCGGTTCGATGAGATCGTCACTGTCGAGCAGAGCGACATACTTCCCCTTCGCAAGGCGAAACGCGGCATTGCGCGCGGCGGCCGGCCCGGCGTTAGGTTGACGCATGACCACCACGCGAGGATCGCGCGACGCCACGGCGCGAAGTCGCGCGAGGGCTGCTTCGTCCGTAGTGCCATCGTCCACGATGATCCACTCCCATTCCTGCAGCGACTGCCCGATCACCGATTGAACGGTCTCCAGGAACACCTCATCGGTATCAAAAAAAGCCGTCAGGATGGAGACGATTACCGGGACCTGTTCTGTTTGCCGTTCGTACGGATAACGGGCCCGTCCAGATGCAGCCGGATGATTCGCGAAATCGGGGCGGTCCGGATCGATCATGAATTGCGGCCAACAAATCGCTGACGCAACAGGTTGGCTACCGGCCGCAATTTATTCTTGGCGCACTGGGGCATGAGGATGACCGTCATCAGGTAGCCTATCCGCACCCACCGGCGCATCGATCTCGGGTCGTTCTCAATAGCGCGCTGCAACCTTAGATAGGGTGACAATCTCAATTCCGCGAGTTCGCGCGCGGCTTCCTCCAGGGATCGGAGTCTGTCATTGGGCACGGGGTCTATGCGCCGATCCTCGGACAAGCCGCATCCCGCGGGGCGCGTCTTCAGGTGGTGCAGCCCGTCGGCACAGCGGCTCGCGGCGCGCAACACCGCTGACGCCTCTTGCAGGCCAAAGGTCAGCGGGTGTTCGACGTCGCCGCGTATCTCTCTCCAATCGCCAGCCAACGCCCGTTCGGCAAGCGAAATGGCCAGCCTCCACGAATCCCGAGCATCTGCCGCATTGCCGGCCTGGAACGCGAGCGTGCCGGCCAGTCGGCAGGCATCCACGGTCTTCGTGGCAATCAGGGGGCTGTACACCAATGGGTCGATCGCCGCGCAATCCCGGAAGGATTGCATTGCCTTCGCGAACTCTCCCACCGCCTGCCAAAGCAGGCCTTGTACGTACATCAACGAAATCGCCCAGCGCCGGGACTGAGGCCCCGAGTCCGCCAGTGAGATGTAGGCATCGATTCGCGTAATTATTGACCGCACGGCATCCGTAGTCGGCCCACCCGGAACGTCGAGCAGGCAATAACTCAACACACAAAGTGCAGCCCCGGTATCCGACGAGCCGGGCGAGGACTCGCTCAACGCGCGTTCCGCCATTTCGACACGCCGGAGACGACTGCGCATGCGCCAACCGATGCTTACCATTCCCCGTACCAGCCACGGGTTTTCGTAGTCACGTGCAAAGGCGGCAACATTTGGCGGTTCGCTGAGCCAGTGCAACGCCGTTTCATCGTAGGGCACCTGGCCGCATCCCACCGGATCTTTCATCCCTACAACAATGTACCATTCCGCCACTTCCGGCAATTTGCCCTCAGGGTCGAACTCCGCCATCATGCGCGCGTGGTCGTGGAGCTTCATGCCACCGCCCGCTATCTGCACATAGGCAGTCTCGAGCAGAAACTGCGTGCGAGTCTCAGCGGCCAAACGCTTCCAGTCGTAGACGTGCAAGTGGTGGGGATTAGGATCGTTGCCATGTTCGTCCACCCAAAGGTTGGGCACGCTAACGATAAAGCGTCCACTCGGCCGCAGAACGCGCCTTGCCTCCGCAATCAGCCGGCCCGGATCGGGCACGTGCTCGAGCGTCTCGAACGAGACGAACAGATCCACAGTGTTATCTGCGAGGAATGACAGATGCTGAACGTCTGCCACATGGAAAGACAGCCGACCCTGCCCGCCGAACACATCGCTGGCGTACCGGATTGCACCTTCGTCAAGATCGGCGCCGATCACCTTCGCGGCAGCCCCGTGCGAGGCCAGCAGATAGCTGCCATATCCCATACCGCAGGCGGCATCAAGCACCGTGTCCCCGTCACGAACGAAACCGGCCACCAACTGGTAGCGGCTCATGTGCGCGTCCGAACGACGCCCGGTCTCCCGTGACATATCCATGTGCAGGTCGCGCTGGGCCAGCAGCGAATCTAGCGAGTGCCTCGAAAGCGGACCCTCAGGGATCTTCTCCAACGGTATTCTGATGCTGAGCTCCCGCTCGACGGATGCATATGGCACTAACGCATAGTAGCGTGGGTGCTTGCGGAAACCCGTTGAGAGCCCGGCGTTCTCCCACCAGTCGCGCCCCCTCGTATCACCAGCCGCGCGGCCTGCCGCAAGCCCCTCGGGTGACAGATAGAGATACAGGTTGCGCCTGCAGACGCGGCGCAGTTCAAGCAGGGCCAGAGGCACCTTATCGGGCGCCAAGATCTCGAGGGCATCGGAGCAGACCACCATGTCGAACGACTCGTCTGCAAAAGGGAGCTGGAAGATCGAACCACCGTACAGGCGCCCAGTCGCGATACGCTGGGCAAGCGAGCCCATCTCATTCCCGAGGTCGAGGCCATAGGCATTTCCGCCAAGTCGCAGGATATCCGCCAGCAGTGGTCCGCCGCCACAGCTGACAATCAGTATGCGGCCCGGACCACAGGTCGCCACCACCTCGCGGGCGACCTGCGCCGTGGTTTCCGCCAACGATCCACGTCTCCGGCTATACAATTCCTTTAGCTGTGCGCAGTCAGGCATCGAACGTGGCCCTTCCGTGCAGGTCGCATATGCCACCGAAGAAATATTCACGCTTGTTCATCTCGACGCGGAACGTACCAATCTCGTCGCACCAATGCAGCACCTGCTGCGATCCGAAATGCCTGTCCATCTCGCGCGAAACCACCGCCTGAACCTCATAGCTTCCGGCACCGAAGTTACCGTCCAGCGCCAGGTTTACCACCGGTTTGTCACTGGCCTCGAACGTCTTGTCCCAAAACACCTCGCCATCGAGCCGGCCTGCCCAAATGGCGATATCCTGATTGAGCGTTCCCCAAGAGTAGAGCTTCCAACCCTGCAGGGTCTTGATCACCACGGAGACGTTGAGTTTGTCGAGCGGGGTGTCGATCGAGAACGAGACCTCCAGGTGAATGCGCTCCCCCGGCTGGAACACGCTGCGTTCCTCGCCGCCTTCGGCAAGGATGCGCAATCCCGTGATCGTCGCCCCGCCGATGCCGTATTCTCCCGACGTTGCCGGCTTGCCGGACATGACCGACCGGTCGTCGCCATTGTGCTCACGGGCAATCCGCAAGGCCTCTTCCTCGAACAGGATCTTCCTGTACCTGTGGGTGGCCTCGCGGCTGTCACCCCAGTAGAGGCTCACACCGCTCCCCAGCAGCAAGGTCATGCTGGTCAGCGTGCGGACGATTTCGTGATCATGCGAAACAAACACCAGCGTCAGTCCGCGCTGTTGCATCTCCTTAATCCGGGAGTAGCAACGCTTCTGAAACAGCGGATCGCCGACCGCGAGCGCCTCATCCACGACCAGGATATCGGGGTCTACGTGCACTGCCACGGAAAAGGCCAGGCGCAGAAACATGCCGCTCGAATAAGTGCGAACCGGTTGGTCGATGAACTCACCGATACCCGCGAAATCGGCGATGTCCCCGAAGCGCCTATCGATCACGTCGGCGCCCAGACCCATCAGCATGCCTTGGAAGTAGACATTTTCACGACCGGTGAATTCGGGGTTGAACCCAGCCCCCAGCTCCAACAGTGCCGATACCCTGCCGTTGACCTGTACCGTGCCCGAAGTGGGCTTGAGAATTCCGCAGATAATCTGCAGCAGCGTACTCTTACCGGACCCGTTCGGGCCGATGATCCCAACGGTCTCGCCCTTGCGGATATCGAGCGACACGTCGCTGAGCGCATTGAAGCTCTGGTGGTAGCGCCTGATGCCGAATGACAGAAACTGCTTGATCCGGTCTCCCGGATGGGCAAACAAGCGGTACGTCTTGGTTACATTCCGCACCGATACGGCGATGTCCTCAGAGCGCATCGGCAAATTCGTCACGGCTGTGTTCGAAGAAAATATAACCCAATACGCAGGCAATACCGCCAAAGGCCAGCGCGGCCAGCCATTCAGCCCACGGCAGGGGCAGTTGCAGGATTACCGCGCGATACGCCTCGATCACTGCGCCAAGCGGATTATATAGATAGAGCGGCCGCAAGTAAGTTGGTACCGCGGAGATTGGGTAAAACACCGGTGAAAGGAACAGAGACATCTGCACGAACAACGGCACGATCTGGTTCATGTCCTTGATGAATACCCCCCATGCGGCGAGAAACCAGGACAGGCCCACGGCCAGCAGCACGACCGGGACAAGCAGCACCGGCAGCAGCACGATGCCCAAAGACAGGCGCCCCGTCCATGCCAGGGCCAAGATGAGAATCACCAAATTGAACGACGCATGGATCAGCCCCGTTCCGACCGGCACAAGCGGCAGCAGTCCTACCGGGAAGATAATTTTTTTTATGTAACTCGGATAGCTGCGCACGGCGCCAGGCGAGCGCGAAACCGCATCGGCAAACAGATTGAAAACGATCAGCCCCGAATAAAGCATCAGCCAGAAAGGCAACCCCTCAGGCTGCTGCGGCCAGCGTGCCTGGAAGATCTGCCCGAACACGAACGCGAAGATACCGAGCATCAGCAGCGGACTGAGAAAGATCCACAGCACACCGAACATCGCACCACGGTAGCGCAACAGCACGTCGCGCTTGACCAACTGGACAAGGAGCGCGCGGTGACGGAATACGCCGTATGTCATCGCCGAACCACCTGAATCACGCACCGGCACGCCACAACTCCAGTCGCGGTTCGAGTGCACCGCCATCCGCCATACTGTCGAACTCACCACTCGACAACACCAGGGTTCGGATCTTTCGCCCGATGTATCGTTCGGTCTTGGACACGAGATCGGACAGGTTGTGGCGGTCGATCTCACCTACCAGCAGCAGGTCGATCACCCCGGTATCACGCCCTTTTGCGTAGTCGCCGGTGAGATAAGCCGCTTCCAGCTGCCCAAGCCGGGAGACGATACTTTCGATAATCCGATCCATGCCGAAGGCCTTGCGCACCATGGACTGAAGCTCAGGAAACAGGGGATGCGTGCGGTTGGCACGGTAGTGCACCTCCCGGCCGTCCTTCTCGCTCTGCAGCAGACCGGCGGCCCTCAACTGTTGCAGTTCGCTGCGCAGATGCCCGGGCGAGGCATCGAATTCATTCGCAAGTTCGCGCAGGTAGGCATGGCTGCTCGCATTGAGAAACAGCCGCATCAGGATCTGCACCCGCATCTTGGAGGTAAACAGGCTATCGAGCATGTCGATATTGTTCGGTTTTTTAGTACAAAACTTTAGCGAATCATGTCACATTTTGCGGACTGCGAGATTTCCATCCCCTCGCCTCTGCCGAAACCACGGCCTGACGGTGATACCCTCGGGCCCCCAACACAGGCGCGGATGCCCATTTTGAAACACGGAAAACTGATCCTGCTGGTGGCCCTGCTGGTGACCGCGTTTGTCTACGCGGGCGGACTCAACGGCCCCTTCCTGTTCGACGACCATATCCACATCACCCAGAACAGGTGGGTCAAGATTGACTCCCTGAGCTGGCCCGATATGACGCAGGCGTGGCAATCCTCGTTCAGCGCATTCCCCAGCAACCGCCCTCTCGCCCAACTCAGTTTCGGCATCAATCACGCCCTGTCGGGTCTGGATCCCTGGGCATTCAAGACCACCAACCTGGCAATCCACCTGCTTTCCGGGCTGCTGGTCTTTGTTTTCATCCGCCTGGTACTGCGCGCGCTGGCCGGGGACACGACCCTGTCGCAGCGTGACACCTTCGTGGCGGCTGCAGTGGCGGCAGTCTGGCTGCTGCATCCGATGCACGTCAGCACGGTGCTCTATGCGGTACAGCGGATGACCGGGCTTTCCACGCTGTTCACGCTCGCCGCGCTCAGCAGTTATTTCTGGGGGCGAATCCGTATCGCCGAGGGCGGCCGGGTGCCCTGTGGATTCTCGGCGCCATCCTCTGGCTGTACTGGGCTTTCTTGCCGAAATCGCTGTCCTGCTGCCGTTGTTGTTGCTGGTCAGCGAACTGACGGTACTGCGTGGGTTTCCGCAGGGCATCAACGCCGCTTCGTGCACGCCGCCTGGATACTGATGATCGCGCTGCCCTGCTGTCGGCACAGCGTATTTCTTCACCATCCGGCCTGCTCAGGCTATGACGCGCCCGTTTTTCGTGGAGGAACGCGCCCACCCAGACGCGCATACTCTGGCTGTATGTGCGGTGGCTGTTCGTCCGGACATCTCCGCATTCGGTCTGTTCCGACGACATCGCTCTGTCCACAGGCCGACCAGCCCAATCTCCACCCTGATCTCGGCGGTTGCATTGCTGGGCATCACGCTGGCCGCACTGCTGGCACCGGCGCTTGCCGGTTTTCTCTTTCGCGGTGCTGTTTTTCTCGCCGGCCATTGCACTCGAATCGAGCGTGTTCCCGCTGGAGATGGTGTTCGAACACCGCAACTACCTGCCCAGTGTCGGGCCGCTGTTTCTCCTTGCCTATCTGGTGATCGTCAGTGCCAGAGGCCTTAAGATGGCCAACGCCGCCAGGGTGCTCGGTGTGCTTCTGCTGCTGGGCTACACCGCGGCGACGTACATCAGGGTCAGCAACTGGGTCCAGCCTGAGCAACTTCCTGCTCAGCTCCGCAGAAGAACCACCGCGCTCACCGCGAGCCAACTTCATGGCGGCACGGCTGTTGATCAGCTCGTTGGACAGGACAAACAGCGATTCTCAACCGCTGGCCACCGCAGCGCGGAACCTTCCTCAACAACGGCCTGTCAGACGACCGCGTTGCATCAACTGCCTGTTCGGCCTGGTCGTACTCGACCTGCACATGGACAGGCAGCCTGACGCCGCCACCGTGCGGCGACTGCGCGGGGCGCTCAGTTCAGGCCAGTCGGGCGACCAGGGTGTCATCAGTCAGTTCAGCTACCTGGTGAAATGGCAGCAGGGCAAAGGGTGAAACTGCCGCCCCAGGAACTCGAAGCAATCTTTGATGCGGCGCTCGCCAATCCTGGCTGGAACACACCAGCCGTGCCGGCATCAAACGGCGTACTGCGAGTATGCGAAAACGTCAGCAGCAACCTCGACGCGGCGTTGAACCATGCGCGGGCGGCGATCTGCATGAGCCGGACCAGTGGAGTTATCACGCAGCTGGTCAGGTATTGAGGAAGCTCGGCAGCGATGATGCGGCACTGGCTGCACTCGAAATGCCGATAGACTCGCGGACAATCAGAAACAGCATCAACAGATGGCCGACTACGAGCCGCCATCCAGCGTGAACAGTCGGAAGTAACGACAGATGGAAACGACAAACGAATCGGTGGAACTGAGCATCATCCTGCCGGCACTCAACGGGCCCGCAGTCTCGAAACACTGCTGCCGGAGCTGATAGGGCCTTTCCCGATGCCGAAATCATCGTCATCGACGATGGCTCACGCGACGACACCCCGGCGGTCTGTGAACGCCTTTCGGTCCGCGTGGTCAGCAATCCCTATCGCATGGGCAACAGGGCCGCGATCAACGCGGCGCACGGGCCGCCAAAGGGAAGAACACAGCCATGATCGACAGTGATGGCCAGCACACCTCGCACATCTGCAGCGCCTGTGGCAGCGTTTCAAAGGGCCGACCTGGACATGGTGGTCGGTACGCGCAAGGATCACGCCAGCCCGTTTCGCCGCATCGGCAATTTCGCCTTCAACCGGCTGGCCAGCTGGATGACCGGGCAGAAGGTCACGGACCTGACCAGCGGGCTGCAGGATCTGCCGCGCAGCACACTTTCGCGAGTTCCTGCACCTGCTGCCAACGGTTTCTCCCTACCCGACGACCAGCACAATGGCATTCTTCCGCTCAGGCTACTCGGTCGCGTACGACCATCGAAGTGCAACGCAGAGGTCGCAGCCACCTCAAGATCTGGCGTGAAGGCGTGCGTTTTCTGGTGATCATCTTCAGAATCGGCGCACTGTACTCGCCCTGAAGTTCTTCCTGCCGATCAGCCTTTCCTGTTTGCCGCAGCAACGCGCACTATACGTCTATACCGTTTGTGAACCCGGCGCTTCAGCAACATAGGCGCCCTGCTGTATGCCACCTCCCTGCTCACCCTCCTGATTGGCATGGTCTCGGAGCAGATCACCAACCTGATGTTTGCGCGCCGCAGCGGTTGGAAAGCGGCCGCTGGGGCCGCTTTTTCGCCAGTCGGCGGATGCCTTAAGGCCTGATGCTTTTTCCTCACCCAGCCGGTATTCACCAGCGCGACATCCGACTCATCGGCGAGCCCGATGCCTGGAACAGGCGCAGGGTATTGAGGATATAGTCGTAGCGCGAACGCGCCAGATCGCGCTTGGCGGCAAACAGGTCACTGACTGTTCAGCACATCGACCAGGTACGTGTACCGACCTCGAATCCGCTTCTGTTGCCTCGAGCGCTGTTCGCAGACACCTGTGTCGCCTCGGGCGCATTCACGCGGCTGATGCTGGACTGGACACCCCGATACGCGTTGCGCACCTGTGCACGTACCGACCGACGCCTTTCTTCAGTACGTCCCGGACGCCTCGTGCTGCGCCACCGCCTGACGGGTCGCCGCATTGACGCCTCCGCCGGAATACAGCGGTATGTTCAGCTGCAGACCGATAGTCGGTATCCGATCATTGGTGCCTGACTGAAGCCCGAGTCAGAGCGAGCCACACCATATGATCCCACCAGATCCAGCGACGGCCAGTGACCGGACGACTGAAAATCGATCTGTTTTTCGCAATCTCGGTGTCGTATTGCGCGGAAGCAGATCCGGATTTTTCCAGCGCAGTCTGCCCAGACTCAAGGCTGGATGGCTCCGGATTGTTCAGCGGAATCTCCCGTTTGAGCACCGCCAGCGTGTCGATACTCGCCAGTGATCTGCACCAGGGCCTCGATTGCGTTGTCGAGCAGGTTCTCTGCAGCGAGCTCATCGGCGCGCCTGGTCGAATCGGGCCTGCGCCTCGTGCACGCCGGTAATAGCGATCAGGCCGACCTCGAAGCGCTGCTTTGCCTGGTCCAGCTGCCGCGCAGTGGCCTTCTTTCCGACACCGAAAATTCCAGGTTGTCCTGCGCCCCGAGCACGGTGAAATGGCGGTGGCGACACGAATGATCGGGTCCTGTTCAGCCGCGCTGAGGTTTAGATCTGCCTGCGCGGCCTGATCGCCAGCCTGATCGAGGCGGATCAACCGGTCGCGTCGATAGAGTGGCTGGAGAAGCTGAAGCGCCGCCGCCTGGCTGCCAGTCATTGTTTCCAAGAGGGCCCTTGAAATCCTGGTTCGTCTGATTCGCTTCACCAGCGATCGAGAGATTTAGCAACAACGAGCGCGCAATCGGCTGCTGTTCCAGCGTCGCATCGCGCGTCGCCTGTGCGGCCCGCGAGATTCGGGTCATTCTGGACTGCCAATTGGTAAACAGACGCCAGGTCGCCGGCATTCACGGCGTTGGCGGCCAAGCCGACGGCAATCGCCAATGCGATTCGTTTCATGTTGATGTTGTCCTATCTGTCCCAAATGTTGGAAATGTAACACAATCTGCCGGTCGCCAGACATCAGTCGCGGGATGCAGACTGCGCACTCTCCGGCATCGGCGGAACCAGCAACTGTGGATCTATATAGCGGTCGCGCAGATTCATTCTCCAGTCCAGATGCGCGCCCGTGACTCGACCGGTGGCCCCGACTTCGGCGATCAGGTCACCCTTCTCCACCCGGTCGCCGGTCTGCACGTGCAGTTTGGCCAGATGCAGGAAGCTGGAACTGAGATGGTGTCCATGGTCGATGATCAGTGTGCCGCCGGAAAAGAACATGTCGGGATCGGCAAGCGTGACCAGCCCTGCCGCCGGCGCGCGCACCGGCGTGCCGACCGGGGCGGCCACATCAACCCCAAAGTGCGGCCGCCGCGGTTCGCCGTTGAGGATCCTTTGACTGCCGTACACGCCGCTGATCGGGCCGGTCACCGGCCAATCGAAGCCTGGCAGAAAATCCTGCCTGTCGTCGTCACGAGCCCGCGCTTTCTTCACTGCCGCCGTGTCCCGGCGAATGCGTGCCAGGTCCTCGGCGCTGCGTGGTGTGACCTTGCCCGGAGGCAGACCATCGATGCGCTGTATCCGGTACTCGCGGGTCGCCACCTGCAGCGTCTGTTCGATGAGCTCACCACCCGGCAGCTGAAGTTTCAGTTGCGATGTCGCAGGCGCATCGCGGGTGAAGCCAAGCAGGAATTCGCCATTGCCGCTGACACGCAGCGCCTGGCCATCCTGAAACACCTGCGTACCCGGCACGGTCCGTCCCACCACCAGGCCGCCCTGGACGAAATTACCTGAAAGCGTGAAAGGACGAGTCGAAGACTCGCGTTCAATGGCCGCGGCGTTGCAGGCCAGGAAAAAAAACATGATCCACCAGCGGTACAACTGACACCTCGATCAACAAGCGGTCCAAGTAGAGGACGGGCAACACCGGGAGCTTTGGTAAACTCACCGGATGTCCGAAAAAAGCAAGCAAACGTCCACCCTACGTTCTGAAGTCTACACGTGGCCGGAAGTAATCCAAATGATTGCGCGGCATCGGCGGGAGCTGGTCGCTGCAAACCTGATCGCGGTCCTCGGTGCACTGGCATCCGTACCCGTGCCGCTGTTGATACCGCTGCTGGTTGACGAGGTCCTTCTGGACCAACCGGCGACCGCCGTCGCCTGGATGAACGCCGCCTTTCCCACCTCCTGGCACGGCCCGATCCTCTATATCTCGGCAGTCCTGGTGCTGACACTGGTGCTGCGGATACTCACGCTGGTGTTCAACGTGTGGCAGACGCGCGAATTCACCATCATCGCCAAGGACGTGATCTACAGCATCCGCCGCACCCTGCTGCAACGTCTCGAGCGCTTCTCGATGGCGGAGTACGAAACCCTCGGCAGCAGTACCGTGGCCTCGCATCTGGTGACCGACCTGGATGCGATCGACCAGTTTGTCAGCCAGACCACGAGCAAGTTCATCGTCGCCGTGCTCAGTGTCGTCGGCACCGCAATCGTGTTGTTGTGGATGCACTGGCAACTGGCGCTCTTCATCCTGCTACTCAATCCGGTGGTGATCTACCTGACCACGATTTTCGGTCGCCGGGTCAAGCGTCTGAAAGCCCACGAGAACAGCGCATACCAGGCGTTTCAGGAGTCACTGGCCGAGACGCTGGATGCGATCCAGCAAATCCGTGCCAGCAACCGCGAGCGGCACTATGTACAGCGCGTGATCGATGCGGCAGGCAAGATCCGCGATCATTCGGCCACGTTCACCTGGAAGAGCGACGCGGCCAACCGGCTGTCTTTCATGGTGTTCCTGTTCGGCTTTGATATCTTTCGTGCGCTGTCGATGCTGATGGTCCTCTACTCCGATCTGAGCATCGGGGAGATGCTCGCAGTCTATGCCTACCTGTGGTTCATGATGACCCCGGTGCAGGAAATCCTGAATATCCAATACGCCTATCTGGCCGCGCGCGCCGCGCTCGCACGCATCAACCGCTTGATGGACGTCGGCCTCGAACCGCGATACCCGAATGACAGGAACCCGTTCGAAGGGAAGCTCACCACCAGCATCCGGGTCGAAGATGTCAGCTTCCGCTACGGCAGTGGCCCCCTGGTGCTGGATCACGTCAACATGCAGATCGCCGCTGGTGAGAAGGTCGCCCTGGTCGGTGCCAGTGGCGGCGGTAAGACCACTCTGGTGCAGATACTGCTGGGTCTCTATCTGCCAGAGCGGGGCCAAGTCTGTTTCGATGATGTCCCTGTGAGCCAGATCGGCCTGGACGTGGTACGCGATCATGTCGCCACGGTGCTGCAGCACCCGGCCCTGTTCAACGACACCGTGCGCAGCAATCTGACACTGGGCCGTCCAATGCCGGACGAGCAGTTGTGGCATGCCCTCGACATCGCCCAGTTGTCAGCTGTGGTTCACGACCTGCCGGCAGGCCTGGACACCCTGATCGGACGCAACGGCGTGCGCCTGTCGGGAGGCCAGAGGCAGCGTCTCGCCGTCGCCCGCATGGTGTTGACTGACCCGAAGGTGGTGATCCTCGACGAGGCAACGTCTGCGCTGGACACCACCACAGAGAAAAATCTGCATCAGGCGCTGCAGAAGTTCCTGCACGGACGCACCACGCTGATCGTCGCTCACCGACTGAGTGCGGTTCGCCAGGCCGACCGCGCGCTGGTGTTCGAGAGTGGTCGCATCGTCGAGGACGGTAGTCACGACGACCTGATGCGCAACAGCGGTCTGTACGCCAGCCTGTACCGCCACGCCGAAACCCACTGATGCCGCTGATAAACAGCGCCTTTCGGCCGGCATGGTGGCTGCGCGGTGATCATGCCCAGACGCTGTGGCCCGCATTCTTCAGGCGCCGCAGGCCGCTCGATATCATCTGGGAGCGCGTCGAACTCGACGATGGCGATTTTCTCGACCTGGCATGGAGCGGCCCGGCGGACGGCCCGATCGTGCTGTTCCTGCACGGACTCCAGGGCAGCATCGAGTCACATTACGCAACCGGCTTCATGCACCGACTCAATGCCGCCGGCTTTCGCGTGTGCCTGATGCACTTTCGCGGCTGCGGGCGCGAGCCGAACCGCCTGCCCATCAGTTATCACAGCGGCAAGACGGACGACCCACAGGCAATACTGCTGCATATCCAGCAGACACAGGGCCGTGCGCCCTACGGCGCCGTTGGCGTATCGCTGGGCGGCAATGTACTGCTCAAATGGCTTGGCGAGCAGGGTGATCAATCGCCGTTGCGCCGGGCGATGGCGATCTCGGTACCGTTTCGCCTGGAGGACTGCGCGCGTCGCCTGGAGCATGGCCTGTCGCGGGTCTATCAGCATCACCTGGTGCGCAGCCTGCAGGTCAGCTATCGGCGTAAGTTTGCCCGCATCGCATCACCTCTCGATATCGATGTCGGGCGGCTCGACACCTTTCGCCTGTTCGATGACCAGGTCACTGCAGCCCTGCACGGTTTCGATGGCGTCGACGACTATTACACGCGCAGCAGCTGCCGGCCCTTCATCCCGGCGATCAGGGTGCCGACGCTGATCCTGCACGCAAGGCACGATCCGTTCATGTATCCGGACACGACACCACAGGCTGATGAGCTGCCGGCAAACGTGTGGCTGGAAATACCGGAGCATGGCGGCCATGTCGGGTTCATTGCCGGCAGGATCCCGGGATGGGCCGACTACTATGCCGAGCGGCGTGTCGGCGAATGGATGCTGGGGTAACGTGTCATTCTACTTTGTATCCAGGTGCGCGCGGAGCGGTCCGTCGGAGGCCGGCTTCTTGCCGATCGGGGTTTTCTCTTAACCAGCCGAACAATTATCCCCCCCCGCCGTGCGCCCGAGGCATGGGCGTTCCGAAGGAGGTAAAGGCTACAGAGTCAGTGACTCGAGGAAACAGTTTCACCTGAAAACAGGAACGGCGACACCTTGCTTGGTGAGCATCTGCGCAATCACGTCAACGGAAAAGGTGTGTCCTGCTCCAGACCGAGCAGCTGGGAACCCATCTGCAGCGCCTGGTCGGTGAACTCGCCGAGTCGCGCCCAACGGGCGTCGATGTCCATGACCTCGTCCATGGCGCTATTGATGACCCGCAGCGCATGGCTGCCCTTCTCACGCTCACCGGGTGGCAGTCGTTGTGACACCACGAACAGCTGCGGTTGCGCGTCGCCTTCCCTGACGAACGCGGCGACATACTGGTAGTCACGTGTATCCCCGCTCTCGACCTCGCCCAGCACGGTAACCGTGAAATCACCATACTGGTAGCGACGCTGCGGGATTGCGGTGCGGATTTTCGGAAAGCTGCTCATCGATTTCTCACCGGGCGCGGGATCACCTTTCGATCGAGTCTTTCTCGTTGAAGCGGGTGCTGCCGATGCGCAGCACCAGAACCGCAAGGGCCAGGATCAGGATCGCACCGGTAAGAGTCAGCATATGGATGTCGGACATGCTCTTGATATCGATCGCCAGCACGCGGGTCAGCGCCGTGACGGCAATGTAAAGGAGATATCTGACCGGCAGGTGCTTGGTCTGGAAATAGATACCGACCATCGCGCCGAGCTCGAGGTAGATGAAAAGCAACAGGACGTCTTTGATCTTCGGTCCGCCGTGCGCAATGATCTCGAACACCTCCACCCAGGAAGCCCACAGGATCGCGGCGCCGATTACGAACAGTCCGAACAGATGGAACAGCTCGAACATCTTGTTGCCGATTTCGGTTAACTTAGCGCCGACGACAGGCTCCGACATGACAAATGACCAGGGTGATTGGATGTGGCCGTAAGACTAACCAAGCCGACGCTTCTGCGCAAAGTCATGTCAACCCTGAACGCCACCCTGCTCTCGCTGGCCGCCGGCGCCGCCCCCCTGGACGACAACAGCCTGCGGACCTGCGTGGCCGCCGCCCGTGACGCGGCTGCGGTCACGGCTTGCGAACTGAAGGCACAGGCCGCACTCAGGGCCCGCATCGCGCAATCTTCGGCCGCCATACTCAACCGTCTGGATGCGCGGCAACGCGTGATCTTCGAGCGCAATGCCACTGCATGGGAGGCCTACCTGGACAGTGAGACCGCACTGCTCGACCTGACGCTGGCGAAGCGTCGCGACGGCCTCGGCCCATCATTGCGGCCAGGTGCGATCACTCAGCTCTACGAGGCACGCGACCGGCAACTGCTCGAGCACCTGCACAACCTGTCGTTTTCGGGCGACCCCGGCGCCAGCCAGACCCGCTGACCGGACATCCCCCGGACGATTCGCGGTTGAACGGTCTCGGCGACAGCGGCCGGCTGGGTTAACATCCCGCAGGAAACAACACGCAGGCGAACACCGCGATGTCCTATTTCGTCTACTACGTCACCCAGCACACCGACAGCAACCGCAAATCGCTGGAGTACGTCGATACCTTCGACAACTTCAAGGCCGCACGCAAACTGGCGCGCGACAGACGCGCGGCACTGAAGGCCGAAGGCGACGCACGCGACTGCCGAATCATCTTTGCCAAGAACCAGATTGAAGCGGAAAAGCTGTTGAGCGCGCCGCGCGACGAGCGCGTGGTCGGCGAAGACTGACCCGGCTACCTGAATTCAGTCCACCACAGACGCAGGCGCAGACCGAGCTCGGTCGAGTAGCCCGTGCCTGCGTGCCGGATGCGTCCGGCGGTATCGATCACGAAGGTCGACGGGACACCGCTCACCCCCCAGGCCCTCGCAATCGTGCCGTCCTCGTCCATCAGTACGGGCATCTGTAATCGGTGTTCGGCAAGGTAGTCGGCGAGTTCCCCTGAGTCCCCGGAGGTGGTTGCAACCGTAATGACCGGCCGGTCGGCGGCGATGCTCGCGATGCTGTCCTGTTCCAGGAGGCAGATCGGACACCAGGTCGCCCAGAAATGCACCAGAAAAGGCCCCCGGGCGGGATCGAGCTGGAACGGCGCACCGTCCACCAAGTGGCCGAGCAGCGGCGGTGCAGCGCCGGCGACCAGGTCGCGCGACTGCCACCACTGGATGGCGGCAAATACGACCAGGAAGAAGGCGATGTCTCGGGTCCAGCGTAGCCATCGTGGAGGCGCGGGCCTTGCCTTGTCAGGGGCGCGCAGAGGTGCCTTATCGGTCATTGGGGTGAAGTCAGGCAGCGCTGCAGTTGGTGGTGGGTGGGATCAGCGTCAAGTCGGCCGGCTGGTGGCACCACGACAAGGGTCAGCGCAGCGCCAACTGGTCTCCGCCGATCATGGCGTTGTAGAAACCGATCACCTTGCGCACGTAGTTCTGGGTTTCGTCGTACGGCGGAATCTGGTTGCCGTAACGGATCACCGCGTTCTCACCGGCGTTGTAGGCCGCCAGCGCCAATTGCAGGTCATTGTCGAACATCTCCAGCAGGTCCCGCAGATAGGTGGACCCACCGCGAAGGTTCTCTGCGGGATCATGGCGATCACCGACGCCATAGCGCTCGGCGGTCGCCGGCATCAACTGCATCAGTCCGACTGCGCCCTTGGGCGACACCGCATCGCTGCGATAGGCCGACTCGGCGCGCACCACCGCATGGATCAGCGCCGGGCGCAGACTGCTTGCATCGGCGGCACGTTCGATCAACGGGGCCAGCCGGTCGCGCCGCCGCTGCAGCTCGGCGAGCGTGGCCGCCGAATCACTACCACTGCGGCCGGTCGAGATCCCGTAGCGTTTGATCAGCTTCATACCGGCCGTCGGCTTGTCGGTCAGCAGGATGTGGCCACGCGCATCGCGGTACTGGTACACATCAGCCGTCGCCGCGGGGGGCAAAACCGCCCCGCATGCCAGCCCAGCCAACAATGTCTTGATCACGAATCGCATTCTTTACTCCTGCAGCGAAGTGTAGCATCGGGCCTGCGGGCCAAGACAGCCGGGGCGCCGGACTGCGACCCGTCTAACGCTTAGCGGCGAACCGGAGTCAGGACTTTAGGCACCGTGTTCCGTCGGGCCGCTGCGCTGCCATACCAGGGTGCGGTTGTTGACCGGCATCTCGATGTCCTCGGTCAGTGCCAGACCGGCGTTCGCGGCGAGGCCCGTCAGCCAGCCGAGGTCCCGAATCCCCATCGCAGGGTCACGCTGCTTCAGCCAGGCATCGAAGCGTGCGTTACTCTCGGAGGTATAAGCGCCATCGTAGTTGAATGGCCCGTACAGCAGGAACAGGCCACCGGGCCTCAACACCCTGCCGACTCCGCGAAACATCGCCTCGACGGCCGCGGTCGACATGATGTGTGCGGTATTGGCGCTGAACACGGCATCGAATCGCGATGCCGGCCAGTCGTCCGTCAGCACGTCGAGGTCGACCGGTGGCTCGACATTCGGCAGCGCCGCCTCTGCGAGCCAGGCCATGATGCCGGGATGATTTTCTGCCCGGTCACTGGTCTGCCACACCAGGTGCGGAAGATCCGCCGCAAAGTAGACCGCATGCTGGCCGGT
This sequence comes from Chromatiaceae bacterium, assembly GCA_024235315.1. Lineage (GTDB taxonomy): Bacteria > Pseudomonadota > Gammaproteobacteria > Chromatiales > Chromatiaceae > Thiosocius. The sequence goes on from JACKMP010000013.1 coordinate 36,403, forward strand.
CCCGCTGCCGATCTCCAGCAGGTGCCTGCAATCGCAGAGGCGCGGCTGCAGCACCGCGAAAATCGGTACGCGGTTCTCGACACAGGATTCGGCAAACGGCCTGTCAGGCACCGCAGCACTTCTTGAATTTCTTGCCGCTTCCGCAGGGGCAAGGGTCGTTGCGCCCGACCTTCGGAGCCTCGTGGCGCTTTGTCTCCGGCTTGGGCAGCTCACCATCGACGTAGTACCAGCGTCCGTCCAGGCTCTGAAACCGACTGCGCTCATGGTGCCGCTGGACCCTGCCCTGGTCCTTGAAATCGGCGATGAATTCGACCCAGCCCTCGGCGTCGCCGGGCCGCCCTGCCTCGGTCGACACGATCTGAAGGCCCAGCCACTCGGCCCCCTCGGACCAGCGCCTGGTGGCGTCACGATCCCAGTCGGCCCGGTGTTCCGGGTGCAGGGTCTCTCCCAGGTAATCTATCGCGTGTTCGACATAGGCACTGTAGCGTGACCGCATCAGGGCCTCTGCAGAAGGGGCGGCCGCCTCGCCTTCGACGTAGGGGGCACAGCAGCTGCTGTAGGGTTGGCCGGAGCCACAATGACAAAGTTGCATGGGTTGAACATCCGTCGGGAACTTCCGGCCGGATTCTAACGCGTTCAGCGCACCGCCGCCCACGACGTGCGGACACACGCCGAGGCGACGGGCCGGGGTTTCAGATCACCCAGACCAGGGTCATCGCGACCGCCACAATCGCGGCTGCCTCGAAGACCAGCGTGGCGAATGACACCCGATGCGGAGGAGACTGCAATTCGCTTTTCGCCGTCTGATACAACATGGTGGTTACTTCCCGGTAAACTGCTCTACACTGTATATACAGTTTATATACAGCCACAGCGAAAAAGTCCAATGGCGAAAGAAAAAATCATCAACTTCCGGATTGATGCTCAGCTGAAAAAGGACGCGAAGAAGCTTGCGGAAGCGGATGGACGCAGCCTGTCCAACTGGATCACCCTGCTGATCGAGCGGGAACTTAAGAGGGCCCGAAAAAAGACCTGAACCAGGCAGCGTCCGCCGGTTCGCCGTGCGACAACCATGGATTCATAACCCGAGTTCTTCCCAGCGCCTGGTGAGGCGCTTGACCGAGACAGGCAGCGCTGTCCTGATTTCCTGCGCGAACAGCGACACCCTCAGTTCCTCGATAAGCCAGCGGATCTCCTCCAGGCGGGGATCGAAGCGGCCCTGCGCCAGCGCCTGGCGGTCGCGCTCCAGCCAGAGGCGCTGGATCTCTTCCATCTCCTGCATCCGCTGTTGATCGCGCGGCGCCGCGGTCGACAGCTTTTCCAGGCGCAACGCCATTGCCTTGAGGTAGCGTGGCAGCTGTGCCAGCCGATCTGGATCGGTCTGCTGCAGGAATCCGCGATAGACCATCCGGTCGAGCTGGCCCTGCATGTCGGACACCGAGTCCTGCCAGTTGGGCTGCCGCATGGCTGCGAGCGCCGACCGGACCTGGTGGGCCGCGGCAAGGATCCCGCCGACCAGTGTGGCAATCGACAGCAGCGCCGGGCCAAGACGCGGCCGCTCCTGTTCGCGGCAACGCTCGAATGCGGCCTGATCGCGGATCGCCCAGGGGTCTTCGAGAAACGCCCGGTCGACTGCGAGGGCCAGCAGTTCGTCCAGCAGATCCGGCGCACCTGTTGCTCCTTCGGCTGTGATGTCCGCCACCTTGGCGTAATGCAGCCGCATCTGCTGAAGGCCAGGAATGTTCTTGCGCAGATTCCGCACCGTCCTGGCCTCGCGCAGCAACAGCAGTCGGCGAAGCCCCGCGCGATGTGCACGTTGCGCCGCCTGCAGACTGTCGAGCACACGCAGCTGCACATGGTCTCCACTGTCGACCAGTGCGGGGAAGCCCTTGACCCGCATCTTTCCCGCGCGCTGCGTGACCTCGACGGGCAAGGTCCCACAGGTCCAATCGACGAGCCTGTCGTCTTGTTCCACACCCCCGATCACCCGCTCCGCCGGCAGCGCCCTCGCCCTGCCGGAAAACTCCTTCTGCAGCATCGCAAGGTCGCGTGACACCGCCAGCTCGGACCGACCCTCCTCGTCGACCAGACGAAAGCGCAACCGGAGATAGTCGGGCAACTGCTCGGGATGCCAGGCATCTTCGGGGATATGGATACCGGCCAGCTGCTTGAGCGTCGCCCCCAACACCTGCACCAGCGGCGCGTCGGACAGCGGCATCGCCTCCAGGCAGCGCTCGGCATAGTCGGGCACCGGCACAAGCTGGCGGCGCAGCACCTTCGGCAGGCTTTTGAGCAGCAACGTCACCTTCTCACGCAGCAGCCCCGGGACCAGGCGGTCGACCAGGCCCGGCGTGAGTTGACCAAGCACGGTTACAGGAACCTTCAGCGTCACGCCGTCGTCCGCCTCGCCCGGCGCGAAGTGGTACGAAAGCGGCAACCTGGTCCCGTTCAGATCGAGCCAGTCGGGAAACTGCGCGACCCAGTCGGCATCGGGATCGAGGGGCTGCAGATCCTGCATGCGCATATGCAGAATTTTCCCCTGGCTGTCAGGCAGGCCGCGCAGCCAGGACTCGAGCTGGGCGACGCTGTAGACCTCGTCGGGGATACGCCTGGCATAGAAGCCGTAGATGACCTCTTCGTCGACTAACATCTCGCGCCGCCGCGACTTGGCCTCGAGGTCGCGCAGCCCGGCGATCAGTTCCCGGTTGTGCCGCCAGAACGGGGCCCGGGTGTTCATATCGCCCTCGGTCAGGCCAAAGCGGATGAAGATCTCGCGTGACTGCACCGGGTCGATCGGCCCGTAGTTCACCTTGCGCCGCGGCACGATCGGAAGGCCGTACAGGGTAACCTTTTCATCGGCAGCGACCTGTCCGACACGCCCCTGCCAGCG
>JACKMP010000014.1 GCA_024235315.1 Chromatiaceae bacterium
GGCAGTTGCCGTGTCATGCCCCGGTTGCCGTCAGCGCACGCCAGCGGACGAAAAAGCTGGCACTGAACAGGTAGGCCAGTGCGAGACCGGACTCGACCAGTCCCAACCAGCGCTGGTCGGGGTCAGACCAGGCGACCACGCCACCGTGCACTGCGTACAGCAGCACCACCAGGGTGCCCCAGATGATGGCCTTGTCCCCGCCGGCCAGTACACCGCGCAGCGGCAGCAGCAGGGGCGTCACCAGCAACACCAGCCACAGCGAGACGTGCTGGCGCGCCACGTCACCGAGAAAGATGATCCAGGCCATCACCCAGGCGATAAGCCCAAGATATGCCAGCAGCGAGAGTGCCCGGGCGGCCGCTGTCTTCATGCCGGTGTTCGCAGGGCAATGGCGATCCTCGCCAGCCGCCGGCCGAGCGCCTGACAGAGATTTTTTTCCGCGGCGCTCAATGGCAGCTTGCTGTCCGCGCCCGCGAGGTGCGAGGGACCGTAGGGTGTGCCGCCTGCAGTGGTCTTCAGCAGGTCCGGCTCGCTGTAGGGGAGACCGGTGATCAGCATGCCGTGATGCAGCAGCGGCAGCATCATCGACAACAGCGTCGTCTCCTGGCCGCCGTGCATGCTGCTGGTCGAGGTGAAGACGCCGGCGGGCCTGCCGGCGAGCGCGGCCTTGATCCACAGTGCGCTGGTGCCGTCGAGGAAATATTTGAGCGGTGCAGCCATATTGCCGAATCGGGTCGGGCTGCCGAGTGCCAGCGCGGCGCAGCCCTCGAGGTCAGCGATGCTCGCATAGGGGGCTCCATCTGCGGGCACCGGCGGTGCGGTCGCCTCGTGGTCTGCGGATACCGCAGGCACGGTGCGCAGGCGGGCCTCGAGGCCGCCTTCCTCGACGCCGCGCGCCACCTGGCGAGCCATCTCGGCGGTCGCACCGTAGCGGCTGTAATACAGGATCAGGACGTAATTCGAACTCACAGGATCTCCAGTACGCGCTCGGGTGGGCGGCCGATCACGGCCTTGTCACCGCTGACCACGATCGGTCGCTCGATCAGCTTCGGGAAGCGGACCATCAATGCGATCAGCTGCTCGCGACTCAACGAAGGGTCGTCTGCGCCGCTTGCCTTGTACTCGGGCTCGCCCTTGCGCATCAGTTCGCGCGGTGTCAGGCCGAGCATGTCGAGCAGGCGCGACAGCGTGGCGGCATCGGGTGGGGTGTCGAGGTATTGGATCACCTGCGGTGTCAGCTGCTGCTGCTCCAGCAGTTGCAGCGTCTGGCGTGACTTGCTGCATCTGGGGTTGTGGTAAATGCTTATGCTCATGGGCTGCCAATACGCGGGGTGATGGATGTGCGCGGATTTTATCAGGCTTGTCGGGTGGTGGTGACGTGAGCGAAGGCGTATCGGGATCGGCACGGCGGCTGCTGTTGACCGGCGTCACGAGGCTGCGCGGCTTCCTGGTGCTGGTAGGCGACCGTTTCCTGCGCCACGAAGGACCGCAGAATGCAGCGGCCCTGACTTACACCACCCTGTTGTCCCTGGTTCCGTTGATGGCGGTCACGCTGGCGGCTTTTTCCGCGTTCCCTGTGGCCGATCGGGTCTACGAGCTCGTACAGGACTTCGTGTTCGATAATTTCGTGCCTACCTCGAGTGAGGTGCTGCAGCAATACTTGTCCGAGTTCAGTGCCAAGGCCTCACGGTTGACCGGTCCCGGCGCAGCTTTCCTGGTGGTGGTGGCGCTGCTGATGATGGCCAACATCGAACGTGCGCTGAACGCGATCTGGGAGGTGCGGGCGAAGCGCGGTTTCGCCAGCAGGTTCCTCATCTACTGGGCGGTATTGTCACTGGGGCCGATCCTGATTGGTGCCAGTGTGCTGGTGACCTCTTACATCGTCTCGCTGCCGCTGTTGTCCGAGGCCGCCAGCACCGGGGTGGGCCGGCGTCTGCTCGGACTCACCCCGGTGGCCGCCTCGGCGATCGCCTTCACGATGATGTACATCGTCGTCCCCAACCGCAGGGTGCGCCCAGGCCATGCGCTCACCGGTGGCGTGCTGGCGGCCCTGCTGTTCGAGGCAGCGAAACACGCATTCGCCGTTTATATCACTGAGTTCCCGACCTATGAGGCGATCTATGGCGCTCTTGCCACGATTCCGATCTTCCTGGTCTGGCTGTACCTGTCCTGGATCATCGCGCTGCTGGGCGCGGAAGTGACGCATTGCCTGAGTATCTATCGTTGGAGTGTCAGTGATCAGCGCCGCTGCAAGACAGGCATGGGGGATGCGATTGCGGTGCTGCTGGCGCTGGACGAGGCCGCGGCCAGCGGGGTGGCGCCGGGCACCGATGAGTTGGCCGGCCTGCAACGGCGCTGGATGGAGCCGCCGCTGGACGACCTGCTGAACGAACTGAAAGACCTGCGCTGGGTGCACATGACGCGCGACGGTGGCTGGGTCTTGGCGCGCCGGCTTTCCGATGCGACGCTGCAGGATCTTTTTGCCAGTCGGGCGTTCGACCTGCCGCGTCGCGACGATCCCGACTGGCCCGGCGATTCGCGCCTGGCCGACGTCCTGGACGCGGCCAACGCCGGGACAGCGGCGGCGCTCGAGGTGCCGCTGGCGCAGTTCCGGCTGCAGCGCGCGGACGCCGTTTCGATGCGCACAGGTGCGGAGTCGACGGGTGAAGGCTGACGCAGGCGGGTTAGAGCTCGGCGACCTCGACGTCTATAAAGGCCGTGCTCTGGACCACTGAGGTCAGGCCGAGCATCCGCAGGTTGTAGCGGGTGCTCGGGCCTTCCACGCTGATGGTGTCACCCTCGCGGAACAGGTTGCGCGCGGCGATCAGCGTGAACCGTCCGCTGTCCATGGCATGTTGCAGCAGCGCGTGGTTGTCGAATCGGCCGCGGTCGGCCGCAGCGCCGGAAATGGCCACCGGGACCAGTCTGCCCTGCAGTTTTTCGACGCCGATCTCTATCTCGTTGTGCTCGTTGCTGGCCAGCCGCAGCACGCGTGCGGCGAAACCGACAGGTGCGCCGCCGCTGGTCGTGGTCTCGGCCTCGGCGAGGATGGGTTCCCCGACATTCAGTGGCGGGTTGAGCGGCCCCTGGAGGTGAAACGCCGCGCCGCTGCGCGACTGATTGACCTGACGACATGCGAGCGGCGAGAACGCCTGCCCGTGTGGGGCTGTGCCCTGGGTGAGTTCGCTCAGGCGGCGATGGATGGCGCGAAGGCCGTACAACAGCCGGTACGGGTGGTTGCGCGGCTGCCGCTGACTCTGTCGTTGTTCGGGCGTCTTGCGGCCCTTGATCACGTCCATCAGCGCCTGCCGCATGCCTTTGGGTGCCATCGGGTCCGATTGCAGCTGTTGCAGGAACGCGTCCGTCGCGACGTAGCGTATGTCCGGCCCCGGTTTGCCGCGTCGTGCGCTCGACAGTGGGGGCAGGGTGCCGCTGATGTCGAGCGGGATGGCGTAGGCACCCTGGGGCAGTACGGTCAGTTGCAGCGCGTCGGTGTGCTGACCGGCCCAGTGAACCCAGCTCAGGATCTGACCTGGGCGGTGGCGATGCGGGTCGCACAGGCTGATCACCAGCGAACGGAAGAACAGGCCGCGCACCGTGTCGGGTTCGCTCCCCTGTGGCGATGCCGACCTGATTGCCTGCCGGCTGGTGCGCTGCCGCTCGGCATGCACGAAGATGTTTAGCAGCAGGCGCCAGCCGTCGGGGGTGAGTCTGTGATAGTGCAGCCGCTCGATGTTGGTGGCGCCGTCCAGCAGGCTCATTGCACGGAACAGCACCGCCGCCGGCACTTCTTTGCCGCTGCGCAGGATATCGTTCGCCAGTCGAAGGTGGCCGTGTGCCAGCTCCACCAGCAGTTCCACCAGCTGGTACTCCAGCTGATCGAGTGGCACCGCGCTGTCGGGATTGCCCTGCAGGCGCTCGTGGACGATCTGCAGCAGTTGATCGAGCGGTGCGTCGTACAACTCCAGCAGCGCGCCGAATCGGTTGCCCGGTTGCGGGTCCCGGACCAGCAGCCGCAGCTGCTGGATCAACATCTGTGCGGTGCGTGGCGGGTTGGCCAACGGCAGCGAGTCTATCCAGGTACGCAGCTCGCGCGGCGCAAGCAGCACCGCCGGGTGCCGTGCGACGGCTGCCGGCGGAATTCGGAACAGGCCGGGATCAGGCAGGCTTGAAGGCGTGTCTACCATGCCTCAAACTCGCTGCGCTGGTTGGATGGGAAATGGCACATGTTTCGCACTTTCGCGGCTGACCGTGGTCTACAAAGGTCGGTGGGCCGCAGATCCGGCGGCAGACGTTTGTGGTGATTTTTGCGCAATATTACGGAATTTGTCGGCAGTGTGGCGCGTCTCTTGATCGCGCGGAAGGAAGGGTGCAGCTTGATGATACGAGGAAATACGGTGTTTTCCCTGATCGCCGCGGTGTTCATGGTGGTGGCGCTGGTCGGGCCGGCAGCAGCGTCGGAAGGCGATTTCAGTCTGCCGGGCCTGGATGGACAGACCCATAGCCTGTCGGACTACCGCGGCAAATGGGTCCTGGTCAATTACTGGGCGACCTGGTGTCCGCCGTGTCTCGAGGAGTTGCCCGAACTGGAGGTGTTCCATGATGCCGCCAAGGGCAAGGCGGTCGTGCTCGGTGTCAACATGGAGTCGATCGACACGGAAAGGCTGCGCGTCTTCGTGGAGCAGCAGTTTCTGTCGTACCCGATCCTGCTGGCAGGCGAGCAGCCGCGCCGTGCCCAACTGCTCGGTCCGGTGGACGGGCTGCCGACGTCTTATCTGGTGGCCCCCACCGGCGAAGTCGTCGCGCGACAGGTCGGCCAGATTACTGCCGACGCGATTCATTCGTTCATCGACAGGTATGAGAACAATCCAGCTGGAGGAGTGAAATAATGCTGCGCCTACTTTTTTCCCTGGCCCTGATCGCGACGACGGCGGCCACAGCGGCGGACAAGCCGCTCGACCCCGGTCGGTACTTCTTCAATGAGACCTTCGGGAATTTCAAGGAAGAGCTGGAAACCGCACGCGCCGAGGGTAAACGGGGCATTCTGCTGATGTTCGAAATGGACGAATGCCCGTTCTGCCATCGCATGAAGACCACGATCCTCAATCAGCCCGAGGTGCAGGCGTATTTCCGGGAGCATTTCCTGATCTTTCCGGTCGACATCGAGGGAGACGTGGAGATCACCGATTTCAGCGGTGCAACGACGACCATGAAAGACTTCGCATTCAAGCAGTACCGGGTGCGCGCGACCCCGGTCTTTGCGTTTTTCGATCTCGATGGCAACTACATCAAGCCGGCGCGCTTCACCGGTGCGACGCGTGACAAGGATGAATTCATGCTGCTCGGCAAATACGTGGTCGAGGGTGCCTACAAGGAGCAACCCTTCACCCGTTACAAACGCGCCGAACGTTAATGGGGCGAGCTATGCGCTGGACGGCGATCGCGCTGGGCCTGTTGGTGCCGGTGCTGACGGCGGCCGAGGACCTGCCGCCCCTGCCTGAGCCCCTTTCCCTGGCGGACGCGTTGGCGTTCACGCGCAGCGATGTGCCGCTGATCGAGCTGGCGCAGGCGGGACGTGAAGAGAACGCGGCGGCATTGGCCGAGGCACAGTCGCTGACGGGCTTGCGCATGGGTGTCGTAGGCCGCCTGCGGGCAGTCGACGTGGCACGCTATTCACTCAACCGTGATCGCAACGACAGCAACGCGCAGCTGGCCGTCAGCAAGCGCCTTTACGATTTCGGTTACAGCGATGCGCGCGAAGAGGCGGCGCGGCTGGCGGGTGAAGGTGGCGAGTGGCGCTATCTGGATGCACGCCAGGAGGCACACCTGGAGGTCATGCAGCGTTTTTTGGAGGTCGTGTTGGCCGACCTGCAGTACGCGCGCGACAACGAGGCGATGGCGGGGGCGTACATTGCAGCGGACCGTGCCCGTGACCGGCACGAACTCAAACGGCTGTCCGACGTCGATCTCGCCCAGCTCGAGTCGGAATACCAGGAGGCGCTGCGCGTGCGCATGCAGAGTCAGACCCTGCAGCGTGCAGCTCGCTCGCGACTGGCGATCGCGATGGGACGCCCTAACGAGCTGGCGGCCAACCTGATCCGCCCGGCGTCGCCGGATATCTCGGCACCGGTGCCGGACTACGAGGCCGTGCTGGCTGAGATCAGGGAGAGCAATCCCGAGATCAGGGCATTGCGCGCCGAGGTGGAGTCGGCGCGCGCCAGGGTCGAGGCGGCACGCAACAATCATGGCCCGGTCCTCAGCGGCGAGCTGGATGCGTCGTACTACAACCGTGAGACCAACACCACGCACCCGTTCGGTGCGTCGCTGGTCCTCGAGGTCCCGCTGCTGACGGGTGGCGCTAAGGATGCGGCGCTCGCGGATGCACGCGCAAAATGGCGTGCCAGTCAGGCGCGGCTGGCGGCAGCGGAAGACGCGCTGTCGCAGGAGGTGCTCGACCTGGTGCTGCGCCTTGGCAACCTGCGCCTGACGCTTGAGGGGCTGAAGGTACGGGGTGACTACCGGGAGCTGTATCTGGACCGCAGCCGTGCGCTCTACGAGCTGGAAGTGAAGGCTGACCTGGGTGATGCCATGACGGAGATATCGGCGGTAAGACTCGACACGGCACAGGCGGAGTTCGACTGGATGATGACGCAGGCGCGCCTCAAGGCATTGGCTGGCCGTCTGCTGCCCGAGGAGGCAACGAAATGACAAGACTACCGTTTGCGTGTGCCGCGGGCCTGCTCGCGCTGGGAATCAGTACAGGGGTGCTGGGCGCGGACGTTCAGGCCGTGGTCGGCTGGTCGCAGAAGGTCGAGCTGGGTACCCTGGTCTCGGGTGTGGTCAGCCAGGTGGACGTACAACCCGGCCAGCTGGTGAAAAAGGGCGACAATCTGATCACCCTGGACAACCGGGGCTTCAACAGCCTGGTCAGCCGGCGCCTGGCCGAGTTTGCGCACGCCCAGGCCGCGCTGCAGGAGGCGCAGCGCGAGGACGAGCGGGCGGCCGAACTGTACGATCGCACGCTGCTGTCCGACTACGAACGCAATCAGGCGCTGATCGCCCTGCATGCTGCGCGGGCACAGCTGGAGCAGGCCAGGTCCGAACTGGTGACCGCGCGGCTCGATCTCGAGCACAGCGCGGTGCGCGCGCCTTTCGACGGCGTGGTGCTCGCGGTGAATGCGGCGCCCGGCCAGAGCGTGGTCAGCGAGATGCAGAGCCAGCCGCTGGTCACGTTGGCCGCCAACCGGGTCTACCGGGCCCATGCGCAGATCGATCTTGCACAGGCAGGGCAGCTGGCGCCGGGCCAGCGTCTGCAGGCAAGTGCGCGCGGACAGGCGATCGAGGGCTCGGTCGCGTATGTGGGTTTCGAGCCGGTTGCGCAGTCGGCACAGGGGCCTCAGTACGAACTGGTCGCCGAGTTTGCCGTGACTGACCAGCAGCCGCTGCGGGTCGGTGAGACGGTTATCCTGCATCTGGAGTAATCGGTGGCCTGCCGGCGCTTCGTGGTCAGCGGGCGGGTGCAGGGCGTCTGGTATCGCGCCTCTACCCGGCGCCTTGCTGAATCGCTCGGCCTGAGTGGTCATGCACTGAACCTGCCGGATGGACGGGTCGAGGTCTTGGCTTGCGGTGGGGATGGCGAACTGGATCAACTGACCGCCTGGCTGTGGCAGGGCCCGGAGCTCGCGGTGGTTGACGATGTAAGCTGCGAAGACCTGCCGGAACAGGCGATCACAGGGTTTCACACGGGGTGAGGCTGCCCCGTCTGCGCCCGGCTGTCCGTGAAGGCGCCTGGCGCCCGAGGCATAGCCATTTACCGGCCCGGTAACAGCTCCGGCGGCCGAAAGATCAACGCCTCGCCTGACACCGGCGTTCCTCTGCCCTGGGTTACTGCGGGGTCCATTTCGCCCGCTGAATCGGGTGAGACGGCCCTGAAAGTTGCGCCATCGGCTGCATCCACCGGGTATTGCGGCTGCGGGTCGTTCGGGACATGGCCGTTGGCGGGCGACGGCCCCAGCGCCTGCGGTGGCGGAGTGCCGGGGCCCGCGAGCGGGTCATCCCTGAAGCCGGTCGCGGGCCGCGGATCACCTTGTACATAGCCGTTTGGATAACCGGGATAGCGGGCTGCCGGGACCGCTGGCTGACCTTGGTACATGCCCGGGTTGGGGTACGGTTCGTAGGCAGGGTGGGCCGGGACATATCGCGGGTAACCGTAGTTGGCCGGAGCCGCCGGCCCGTAGCGTGGAAGGTCCCGGGGCGGTGCTGCCGCATCCCGGCGCCCAAAATCCAACGTGAACCCCTGCGTATCCGCGTCCGCCTCCGCAGCGCGCGCCGACTCGATCGGTGCTGTTTGACGGTTGGACAGCGGTTGCAGCAGATCGGGTCCCTTGGTCTGACTGGTCGTTTTGGCGCTGCCGAAAAGATTGGCTGCATCGTATTCACCCGGCTGGTCGCTGGGGGCGAGTTGAGGTATCGGCAGGCGCATGGAAGAGGTGCCGGTTTGCGGTGCCGTGTGCCGTTCGCTGGTATCTGCTGTCGACGGTTGTGGCATCGTCGGCAGTGTCATCGGCTCGCTGCGGTAGGCGCCCGGTGGCGGAGGGTAGTCGGTCGCCGCGACACAGCTGGTTGCAGCCATCAGCGTGGCGAGAAATGCGGCCTGCCGCCACCGCCAGAGTGCGTCTTTCACGTGCGCTTGTGCCAAATCCACGGCCCTCGTCATGCTTCTGTTCATGGGGAAATTGGTGCGATGCGTCCGGGCATCACGGGCAGGGAAGATCGCGTCGCGGATTCAGTATCCCGCAGACGCTCGTTCCAGGCCATGCGGCATCTCGTCGACACGCACGACTTCACTGCGGATGCCCCCGTCGGGCAACAGCGCCAGCAGGCGGAAACCGGGCGGTTCCTCGTCCACCTGAAAGTGCTCGGTCCTGGGGGCGAACTGCACGCAGGTCGACGGTGAGGCCATCAGTCGGACCTTGCCGCGCCAGGCCTCGAACGTCTGGTGGACATGGCCCCAAAGGACGCCACGGACGTGCGGGTAACGGTCGATGATGTCGAACAGCGGGTCAGGGTTCTCGATCGCCATGGTGTCGATCCAGGCGCTGCCGACACCGATCGGTTGGTGATGCATGCAAATCAGCGTGTGGCGATCGCTGGAGGCGAGGGCGTCTTCCAGCAGCTGCAGCTGGTCGTCCGCGAGCCGTCCACCTTCCTCGCCCGGGATGACCGAATCGAGCATCACGAAGCGCCAGTTTCCCCGGTCCATCACTCCGGCCGTGGAGACACGATCGGCCTTGAGGTGTTCGCGCATCGCCTGCGGGACGTCATGATTGCCGGGGAGGCAGAATACCGGTACCTGGAAGCTGGAGAGGATGCCGGCCATTAGGGCATAGCCCTCCGGACTGGCATCATGTACCAGGTCGCCGGTGGCGAGCAGCAGATCCAGGGGCCAATGGTGATCGCGGAAATGGGCGATCACGCGTTGAAACGAATCCAGCGTGTTGACACCGAGCAGGGTACCGACCGGGTTTGCATAAAGGTGGGTATCCGTGAGCTGCAGTACCCTCAGGGTGCCGGCCGGAAATCTCGCTGTGCGCAGGTTGCTGTCCGGCGTACTTGACGTCATTGCTGCGTTGAGCCCCACTGGGTCCCCAGGACATATTTCAGGTTATAGTAGCCCATACCTCCGGCGGCACAAATCCGACGATCGGTGTTTGGTTCCGATTTTGTGAGCAGATTCCCGCGGTTATGACCCTTAACGAACTGAAGTACATCGTTGCTGTGGCGCGCGAGCGGCATTTCGGTCGTGCCGCCGAGACGTGCTTCATCAGCCAACCCACGCTCAGTGTCGCGGTGAAGAAGCTCGAGGAAGAGCTGGGTCTCAGCCTGTTCGAACGCCGCAAGGGAGAGGTCAGCGTCACCCCGGTCGGTGAGCAGATTGTCGCCCAGGCCCAGCGCGTACTGGAGGAGGCGAGCAACATCCGCCAGATCGCGCGCCGCGGTCAGGACCAGCTCGACGGGGCCTTGCGTCTCGGCGCCATCTACACCATCGGCCCCTATCTGTTGCCTCACCTGATCCCGCAACTGGCAGAACGCGCGCCCAAGATGCCGCTGGTGATCGAAGAAAACTACACGGCCAGCCTGGCGGAGAAGCTCAAGCGCGGCGAACTCGACGTGATCCTGATCTCGCTGCCGTTCGATGAACCCGGCGTGCTGACGATGCCGCTGTATCGCGAGCCTTTCGTGCTGCTGCTGCCCAGCAGCCATCCGCTCAACCAAAAGGCGGGTTTTCAGGTTGCCGACCTGCGCAATGAGAATGTGCTTCTGCTGGGGGCGGGACACTGTTTCCGGGACCAGGTGCTGCAGGTCTGTCCCGATTGCCTGCGGCGCAGCACTGCGGAGGGAAGCCCCGTCCAGACGCTGGAAGGCGGTTCACTGGAGACCATCCGCTACATGGTGGCGAGTGGCCTGGGCGTGACCATATTACCGTGCTCGGCGGCGGGTGCGGACAGGTTCTCCGAACGCCTGCTGAGTATCCGGCGCTTCGATCACGACGCCCCCTCGCGCACGATTGCACTGGCCTGGCGCAAGAGTTTTCCGCGGCCGCAGGCGATCACCGCGCTGCGCGATGCGGTACTGGGCTGTGAGATGTCCTGTGTCGAGGCGATTCACTGAAGCAGCGTCGGGTGCACGATATGGTTTCCTGCCGACACGCCGGTGGCGCAAGCCCCGGTCGGTCTGTGTTTCGATAGCTGGCGGCTATCGAGGGAATTGCCAGAATCAATTTCCTCGCAAGGTCGCAGCCCACTATATTGCTTTCGCAACCCGCCGGTTGGAACCGGCACTACCCAAAAAGACTGGAGGATAACTACATGTCTCTGAAAGGCTCCAAGACTGAAGAAAACCTGAAGGCCGCATTCGCGGGCGAGTCACAGGCCAACCGTCGTTACCTGTACTTCGCGGCCAAGGCTGACGTCGAGGGCTACAACGACGTCGCCGCCGTATTCCGTTCGACCGCCGAGGGTGAAACCGGCCACGCGCATGGCCACCTCGAGTACCTTGAGCAGTGTGGCGACCCGGCGACCGGTATGCCGTTCGGTGGCACCTCGGACAACCTCAAGACCGCGATTGCCGGTGAGACCCATGAGTACACCGATATGTACCCGGGCATGGCCAAGACCGCACGCGGCGAAGGCCACGACGAGATTGCCGATTGGTTCGAGACCCTGGCCAAGGCCGAGCGCTCGCACGCCAATCGTTTCCAGAAGGCCCTGGATCAGCTGAACGACTGATCCATCGTGCATCGGGGGGGCGATGTCTCCCCCGGTGCGTCCGCAAGACGATACGAACACAAGGAAGCCGCGAGGAATATCAACGATGGCTGGTGCACGCGAAGGCAGTCTCGAGGCCCCGACTCGACACGCGCTGGATTGGAAGAACCCCGATTTCTATGACGAAGACAAGCTGTTCCACGAGATGGAACGCGTCTTCGATATCTGTCACGGCTGCCGGCGCTGCATAAGCCTGTGTCACAGCTTTCCGGTCCTGTTCGACCTGGTCGATGAATCATCGACGATGGAAGTCGACGGCGTGGCGAAGCAGGACTACTGGAAAGTCGTGGACCAGTGCTACCTGTGCGATCTGTGTTTCCTTACCAAGTGTCCCTATGTCCCGCCGCATGAATGGGACCTGGATTTTCCGCACCTGATGCTGCAGGCCAAGGCAGTCAAGTTCAAGAAAGATGGCGCCTCGTTCCGCGACAAGACGCTGACCAGCACCGATGCCGTCGGCTCGATTGCCGGCATCCCGGTCGTCAGCGGCATTGTCAACGCGATGAACAGGAATGCGACCTTCCGCGGCATCCTGCAGGACGGTTTCGGTGTGCACAAGGACGCCAGACTGCCTGAGTATCACAGCAAGACGCTGCGTGACCGTGTGTCGCGGGATTCCGGCGAGAGTGCCGAGGCCGCTGGCCCGACCACCGGCAAAGTGGTCCTGTTCGCCACCTGCTACGGCAACCGCAACGACCCCAGGAGCGGCGAAGACCTGGTGGCGGTGTTCCGCCACAACAGTATCGCGGTGACCACCGCGGACAAGGAAAAGTGCTGCGGCATGCCCAAGCTCGAGCTCGGGGACTTCGAGGCTGTCGCACGGTCCAAAGAGGTCAACATCCCGATGCTGGCGAAACTGGTCGACGAGGGCTGGGACATCGTCGCGCCTGTGCCTTCCTGTGTGCTGATGTTCAAACAGGAGCTGCCGTTGATGTACCCGGACGACCCCGACGTCCTCAAGGTGCGCGACGCGATGTATGACCCGTTCGAATATCTGATGCTGCGTCACAAGTACGGCAAGCTGAACACTGAATTCAAGAATCCGCTGGGCAAGGTCTCGTATCACGCGGCGTGCCACCAGCGGGTGCAGCGCATCGGGCCGAAGACCCGCGAGGCATTGTCACTGGTGCCGGGCACCGAGATCGATGTGATTGAGCGCTGCTCGGGTCACGACGGGACCTATGCGGTGAAGAAGGAGTCACATGAACTGTCGATGAAGATCGCCAGGCCGGTGGTCAACAAGGTCAAACAGAACGCTCCTGCCCATTACAGCAGTGACTGCGCGATGGCCGGGCACCAGATCGCCAACGGTCTGGGTGACGGCAGCGAGCCGGAGCACCCGATCTCACTGTTGCGCATGGCCTACGGCATCTGAACCGAACAGGATACAGAGGTGGAAACGATGAACAAACTGACCCGTGGCGATCTGCTGAGCCTGGAAACCTATGCGGAAGTGCGGCCCGAGTTCCGTGCCCGCGTGATGGCGCACAAGCGCAACCGGCAGATGCCGATCGGGCCGAATGCCACGTTGTATTTCGAAGACGCACTGACGATGCACTACCAGGTACAGGAAATGCTGCGCGCCGAGCGGATTTTCGAGGCAGCGGGTATCCAGGAAGAGCTGGACGCCTATAACCCGTTGATTCCGGATGGTTCGAACTGGAAAGCGACTTTCATGATGGAATATCCGGACGAGGCGGAGCGGCGCGAAAAGCTGGCGCAACTGCTGGGTATCGAGAAGCACATCTGGGTGCAGGTCGCCGATCTCGCCCGCGTTACGCCGATCGCCGATGAGGACCTCGAGCGCGAGACCGCGGACAAGACCTCGTCGGTGCATTTCCTGCGCATCGAACTGACGCCCGAGATGGTGCAGGCGGTGAAGCAGGGTGCACCGGTCAGCATGGGAATAGATCACCCGGCGTACAACTACACGGCAGAGCCGATACCGCAGAACATCCGCGATTCGCTGGCCGGTGATCTCGGCTGAAGGGCCTTGCCGTCAAGATGAACGGCACCCGGACCTGCTGCCTCAGAAGCCCTCGGTCGAGGTGAACAGGCCGACGCGCAGATCCTTGGCGACATAGATCTCGCGACCATCAACCTCCATGCGGCCGTCGGCGATACCGAGCACCAGCTTGCGGGTGATGACCCGTTTGACGTCGATGTAGTAGGTGACCTTCTTCGCCGTCGGCAGTACCTGCCCGGTGAATTTGACCTCGCCGACACCCAGTGCACGGCCGTGCCCCGGGTTGCCCAGCCAGGCCAGGAAGAAACCGACCGACTGCCACATCGCGTCCAGACCCAGGCACCCCGGCATCACCGGATCACCCGGGAAATGGCAGGCGAAAAACCACAGATCCGGGTTGATATCGAGCTCGGCGACGATCTCGCCCTTGCCGAACTGGCCGCCGCTGTCGGCGATACGGGTGACCCGGTCCATCATCAACATGTTCGGAACCGGCAACTGAGCATTGCCCGGGCCGAACATCTCGCCGTGGCCGCACTTCAGCAGGTCTTCCCGATCGAACGATTCCACCTTCCCCATCGATCCCAGTTCCTCTTCAACGCAGCGGCCGAGTTTCCCGGCTGCTGCTGACCTTGTCAACCGGCTTCAAGTCTGCCGCGTAATTGCCGCTAAGCGGGCATCGCTGGCCTT
Source organism: Chromatiaceae bacterium (assembly GCA_024235315.1). Taxonomy (GTDB): domain Bacteria; phylum Pseudomonadota; class Gammaproteobacteria; order Chromatiales; family Chromatiaceae; genus Thiosocius. The sequence continues at coordinate 13,984 of JACKMP010000014.1, forward strand.
ACATGCGGGATGCGTGGGTTTGGCAACAGTCAGGAGTCCTCTTGTCCCATGGCGAAAGTTTCCGCAGACCCGTTGATCGGCCTGGATTCCAGCGAAGCGCTGCGGGCTGAGATCGATGCGCTGCAGGAACAGATTGCGCAACTGACGCGCTCAGGCCACGAACTGATCAGTACGCAGACCCGCATGCAGTCGTTGTTGCATCGCGCAACCGACGCGATCATCCAGTTCGAGTCAGATGGAACCATCAGCAGTTTCAACAGGGCTGCGGAGCGCATCTTCGACTACGCGGAAATCGAGGTCCTGCACCAGCACGGGCAGCAGCTGTTTCTTTTGCCTCCGCAGTACGAACAGGATGTGCCGGCCTATCTGCTGAACTATGCACAGAATACGAAAAAGCAGTACGACACCCCGCTGATCGGGCTGCGGCGTGATGGCACGCCGGTGTTGCTGGAGGTGTCGATCGCGGAGATCGCGGCGGACGATCTGTTGTTGTTCGACGACTTCTCGGATGCCACGGGTGCTGACGAATCGACGGGCTATGAGGCATTTCTTTGCATCCTGCGCGACATCACCGAACGCAAGCGCATCGACGAGGAGTTGCGTCAGCATCGCGAAAACCTCGAAAGCCTGGTGGCAGAGCAGGTCGAAGAGATTCGTCACGCAAAGGACCAGGCGGAGCGTGCCAATCTCGCCAAATCAGAGTTCCTCGCCAATATGTCGCATGAGTTGCGCACGCCGATGCATGCCATTCTGAGTTATTCGGACCTCGGCAGGAAAAAGCTGGCGACGGCGAAACCGGAAAAGCTGGGTCAGTACTTCAGCCGCATCAATGGTGCCGGTTCACGCCTGCTGTCGATGATCAATGACCTGCTGGATCTGTCAAAGGCCGAGGCGGGCAGGCTGGTCTGTGATATGCGGCCGTACGACCTGAGCGAAGTGGTCGAGACGATTCTGGCCGAGTACGAGGTGCTGGCGGAGCAGCGCCGGCAGAAGATCCACTTCGTCTCGGATGTGACGGAAAACACTATTGAGATCGACGCCGAGCGTATCGGACAAGTGGTGCGCAACCTGTTGTCAAATGCGCTGAAGTTTTCCGCCGATCGTGGTGTGGTCTCGATTTCCATCAGCGATACGCAGTTGGATCGCGATGCCGAAAACCCGATACCTGCGGTATCCATCGTCGTAACCGACAGCGGCGTCGGTATCCCTGAAGCCGAGTTGTTGAGCGTGTTCGACAAGTTCGAACAGAGCAGTCGCAACCGCGGTCAGAATGCCGGAACCGGGCTTGGATTGGCGATTTCACGAGAGATCGTGCATGCCCACGGCGGTGAAATATCTGCGGCCAATAACCCTCTGGGCGGCGCGTCGTTGACGGTCGTTCTGCCCAGGTCACAGAGACATGATTGACGGCAAGCGTCAACACGTCCCGTCGCGGCGACTATATTTGTCTGCCATGCACCCGGCAACGAGCGTGGCTTCGATACTGTGATGAGTGATCCCAATCCGACAGTCCTGATCGCCGATGATGAACCCATCAATATCGACATCCTCCTGGAGTATCTGGAGGACACAGGCTACCGGATAGAGTCCGCCGCAGACGGGCTGTCCGCATGGCAGATGCTCGAAGCCGATCCCGGCCGCTACGACGTGGTGATCCTGGATCGAATGATGCCCGGCCTCAATGGCCTGGAGGTTCTGTCACGCATCAAAGAGCACCCGGTGTTGCAGAGCGTACCTGTGATCCTGCAGACGGCAATGACAGCCAAGCAGGAGATCGTAGAGGGCCTGCAGGCCGGCGCCTATTACTACCTGACCAAGCCGTTCGACGAGGACATGCTGCTGAGCGTCCTGTCCACCGCAGTCGACGACCGCATGCGCTATCGCCGTGCGCTGGCGGGCAGCGACGTCGCGGCCCGGACCTTCGGCCTGATGCGCGAAGGCGCTTTCACGTTCAAGACCCTGCACTCGGCACGCGACCTGGCCACCGTGCTGGCCAACGCCTGTCCGGACCCGCGCCGCGTGGTGATCGGCCTGACCGAGCTGCTGGTCAACGCCGTCGAGCATGGCAACCTGGAGATCAGCTATGCCGAGAAAGGACTGCTGCAGGATCAGGGGCAATGGGAGACCGAGGTCGCAAGACGTCTGTCCGACCCACGATACGCGACCAGAGAGGTGGTGGTCAGGTACTGCCGTGAGCCGGACAGGGTGCGGGTGGTGATCACGGACGAAGGGCAGGGGTTCGACTGGAAGCAGTACCTGGACATGGACCCGGCTCGCGCCTTCGACACGCATGGGCGCGGCATAGCGATGTCGCGCATGATCAGCTTCGATGCCGTCGAGTTCCACGGAACCGGCAACGAGGTCGAGGTCACGGTCAATATCGATGTGAACTGAGCCGGTTCAACCGGCTGCTGTTGGCTGGACCTTTTCCCGATCAGCCAGCCGCGGTACCCGCGGTTTCCGCCGCGATCCTGTCCCTGATGAAATCGACGAAGCCGGCCAGCGGTAGCATCTGGTTCTCGTTGTCCTTGCGTCCGCGATACTCGACCTCGCCGTTGTCCAGGCCACGTTCACCGATGACCACGCGGTGCGGGATGCCGATCAGTTCCATGTCGGCGAACATCACGCCGGGACGGGCATCCCGATCATCGAACAGGACATCTATCCCGGCGGCACGCAGTTCGTTGTATAGCGTTTCCGCCGCATCCCGCACCCGCTGCGATTTTTTCATCTGCATCGGGATCAATGCCAGGGTGAACGGCGCAATCGCCGTCGGCCAGGTGATGCCCTGCTCGTCGTTGTGCTGTTCGATGGCCGCGCCAACCACGCGTGACACGCCAATACCGTAGCAGCCCATGGTCATGGTGACCTGGCGGCCGCTTTCGTCGAGCACGCTGGCATTCAGCGCGGCACTGTATTTCTGCCCGAGTTGGAAGATGTGTCCGACCTCGATGCCACGAGCGATGGTCAGTGTTCCCTTGCCGTCAGGGCTGGGGTCGCCCTCCACCACGTTGCGGATGTCGGCGACCTCGGGCAGTGCGACATCGCGGCCCCAGTTGATGCCGAAACAATGCTTGCCGTCGACATTGGCGCCGGCACTGAAGTCACTGACCACGGCGGCAGCACGATCGACGATCATCGGCAGGCCCAGGCCGACAGGCCCGAGTGAGCCCGGCCCGGCACCGACCGCGGCGCGGATCTGGTCTTCGCTTGCCATCTGCAGCGGGCTGGCGACCAGTGGCAGCTTCTCTGCCTTGATCGCGTTCAGCTCATGGTCGCCGCGCAGCAGCAGGGCGACCAGACCGGGCTCGACGCCTTCTGCGGCAACCACGATCAGAGTCTTGATGGTGCGCTCGATCGCCTGGTCGAACTGTTCGACCAGTTCGGCGATGGTCTTTGCGTTCGGTGTGTCGATGATCTCCATCGCACGCGTCGGTGTGGCGGCCGCTGTGGGCGCAACCGCCTCGGCGAGCTCGATATTCGCCGCATAGTCACTGCCGGTAGAGAAGGCAATGGCGTCTTCTCCCGAGTCGGCCAGCACATGGAACTCGTGCGAACCGCTGCCACCGATGCTGCCGGTATCCGCGGCCACCGGGCGGAAGTCCAGGCCGCAGCGTTCGAAGATGCGACAGTAGGTCGCGTGCATCACATCGTAGGTCTGTTGCAGCGAGTCCTGGTCGACGTGGAACGAGTAGGCATCCTTCATCAGAAACTCGCGTGCGCGCATCACGCCGAAGCGAGGGCGGATCTCGTCACGGAATTTGGTCTGGATCTGGTAGTAATTGACCGGCAGCTGGCGATAGCTGCGCAATTCATTGCGTGCCAGGTCAGTGATGATCTCCTCGTGTGTCGGGCCGAAGCAGAATTCGCGGTTGTGCCGGTCGGTCAGGCGCAGCAACTCGGCACCGTACTTTTCCCAGCGCCCTGATTCCTGCCACAGTTCGGCCGGTTGCACCGCCGGCATCAGGACCTCGAGTGCGCCCGCGCGGTCCATCTCCTGGCGCACGATGTCTTCGACCTTGCGCAGCACCCGCAGTCCGAGCGGCAGCCAGGTGTAAAGGCCGGCTGCGAGCTTGCGGATCAGGCCGGCACGCAGCATCAGGCGATGGCTGGCTATCTCGGCGTCGGCGGGGACTTCTTTCAGGGTCTGCAGCGGGAAATTGGAGGTACGCATGGCTTTTGGTAATCCGGGATGAGCCGGCGATTCTAACGAGGGGTGGGCCGCAAGGCATTAAGTTTTGCCGACCGCCCTGGCGCCACAGCGATGCAGCCGTACGATAGGCTGTGTTCGCGGCCGCCATTCGCCCGGTGCTGCGGGACAAGCTTCCGCTCACCGATCGATGCGTTCATACTGCAGGCAGGCGGCTGCCCGCCATCCACATAATAATTCGAATACTGTCAGACTTTTTTGCAGTCACGCGGTGTCGTTGTGCCAAGCGACGGAAACTCAAAGCAAAAATACCTGGTTCGGGTTTTGCTTGGGTAATCATTCGCCCGGGTGGCAATGCCGGGCGATGCAATGCACCCTGTTGGGAATTTAAAGACTTGGCACGCGACCTCAAATCCGTTTCCCGTTTGTCGACCCTGCTTTTCGGAACAACCGTCTGTGTACCACTGTGGGCCACCCCGGCGGCTGACCCGCTGCTGGAGGAGTTCCTGAGCGCCGCCGATCAGCGGCAATGTATCGAGAATGTCGGATTTCGGATCATCCGGCAGCGCGGTGCGGGCAACGCGACGGCGGTCGTGCATGCCGCGCTGGCCGCACTGGCCCAGCGCCAAGGTCAACAGCGTGCCCTGGGTTGCACCGGGGATATCGCGGTGCAGGCGATCGCCGCAGGCGCGAACCCGGAGCAGGTGCTGGAAGCCACAGCGGCAGGGCTATGAGCGCTCGATTGATGCACCGCGGCAACGTACCCTGTCTCCACGAAGCCTGCGTATTCAATGCCTTACCGAATCTAACGTAAGCGTCTTCCAAGCTTTCGTCATACAACCCTTCACTTCATGACACGAAACTGTCACATGGCGCGGCCACAATTGCTGCCGAATTTCAGCAATCACTGAAATTCCTCTCGATGCGACGCCACATTGCCCCGTGGCACGACCCGAAACCGCCCAGTGGAGGCTCCTGTGTTTAAAAAGACCCTGGTACTCGCGGCCCTTTCCGCCGCAATCGTTTCCGGCACCGCCAATGCGGCTGCCGCCCGTGACTACGTCAGTATTGTCGGCTCCTCGACCGTCTACCCGTTTGCCACCGTGGTCGCCGAGCAGTTCGGCAAGACCACCAAGTTCAAGACCCCGAAAATCGAATCGACCGGTTCGGGTGGTGGTCTGAAACTGTTCTGCGCCGGTGTCGGTGTCGAGCATCCGGACATCACCAATGCCTCGCGTCGCATCAAGAAATCCGAACAGGAGCTGTGCGCCAAGAACGGCGTGAAAGAGATCGTCGAGGTCAAGGTAGGCTATGACGGTATCGTCCTCGGTCAGTCGAAGGCGGTCGCACCGCTGAATCTGAGCCGGCAGGACATCTTCCTGGCCCTGGCCAAGCAGATTCCGGGCAAGGACGGCAAACTGATCGACAACCCCAACAAGACCTGGAAAGACGTCAACGCGGCACTGCCGGCAACCAAGATCGAGGTGCTGGGCCCGCCGCCCACATCCGGTACCCGCGACGCATTCGTCGAACTGGCGATGGAAGGCGGTGCCAAGAAGAACGAAGACCTGGCAAAGCTGCGCGGTGCCACTGATGAAGCCGAGATCAAGGCCCTGATGGCCAAGCTGGGCATCCCGGACAGCGCCTTCAACAAGAAGGGCAAAAAGGTGTTCCAGGCTGTCGCGCATGGTATCCGCGAAGACGGCGCTTTCATCGAAGCCGGTGAGAACGACAACCTGATCGTGCAGAAGCTCGAGGCCAATCCGAATGCAGTCGGTATCTTCGGTTACTCCTTCCTCGACCAGAACGCCGACAAGATCCAGGGCGCGATCATCGACGGCAAGGAGCCGACCTTCGAGAATATCGCCGACGGCGCCTATCCGGTGTCGCGTCCGCTCTTCTTCTATGTGAAGAAGGCGCACGTCGGTGCGGTGCAGGGCATCGCCGAGTATCTGGCCGAGTTCACCTCGGAGAAGGCTTACGGCATGGAAGGTTACCTGGCCGAGAAGGGCCTGATCCCGATGCCGGACGCAGAGCGTGAACAGTTCCGCCACGACGCCAAGATGCTTACCCCGATGGGTATGCTGTAATCCGGTGACCTGATCACCGGTCGATGAAGATGGCGGCAGCCCGGATGGCTGCCGCCATCCCTCTGGCAACACAGCTCGGTAGATGAAATGCAATTCTCGGTGTTGATAATTATCCTGCTCGGCGTGATGGCGATGGCCTATCACCTGGGTCGCCGTCGTTCGCTCGCGACTGTGGGTGGCAGCAGCGGTGTCCGGAATCTGCATTCACTGCCGGCATACTACGGTTTCTATACGGCGCTCTGGGCCGGCCTGCCGGCGCTGCTGATCGCCGGTCTGTGGGTGTTCTTCGAGGGCTCGCTGATCACCTCGATGGTGGTGCAGTCACTGCCCGCAGCACTCAGGGATGTCCCGCCCGAGCGGTTGGGTCTGCTGGTCAACGACATCACCAACCTGGCCAACGGCAATATCGTGTCGACCCAGGTGGATGCCGAGATGCAGCGCGCCGCCGACCACATGAACGAGTTGCGCACGATCGGCCAGGCGGCGCTGGCGGTGGTGGTGCTGAGCATCGCGCTCGCTGCCGGTTCGCTGGCGTGGCGGGCGATCGGGCCGAAGATGCGCGCGCGCAACCGCGTTGAGCGCATCGTCAGCAGCCTGCTGATCGGCAGTTCGCTGATCGCCATATTGACCACGGTAGGCATCGTGCTTTCCGTGTTGTTCGAATCCTTCCGTTTCTTTCAGAAGATTCCGGTCACGGACTTCCTGTTCGGTCTGGAATGGAGTCCGCAGGTCGCCCTGCGTGCCGACCAGGTCGGCGCGACCGGGGCCTTCGGCTCGGTGCCGCTGTTTGCCGGGACGCTGCTGATCTCGTTCATCGCGCTGCTGGTGGCGGTGCCGATCGGGCTGATGGCGGCGATCTATCTGGCGGATTACGCCGGCCCCAAATTGCGTTCGTACGCCAAACCTGTGCTGGAGGTGCTGGCCGGGGTGCCCACCGTGGTCTACGGCTTCTTCGCCGCCCTGACCCTGGCGCCGGCGATCCGTGGCGCTGGCGAGGCGCTGGGAATGACAGTGTCATCGGAGAGTGCACTGGCGGCCGGCCTGGTGATGGGCATCATGATCATTCCGTTCGTCTCGTCGCTGTCCGATGACGTGATCAACGCGGTGCCGCAGTCGTTGCGCGATGCGGCCTATGCGCTGGGTGCGACGCGATCGGAGACCATCCGCCAGGTGGTGTTGCCGGCGGCACTGCCCGGCATCATGGGCGGCGTGCTGCTCGCCGCCTCACGCGCGATCGGCGAGACCATGATCGTGGTGATGGCCGCCGGCCTGAGCGCCAACCTGACCGCGAACCCCCTTGAGAGCGTGACCACCGTGACGGTGCAGATCGTCACCCTGCTGGTGGGCGACCAGGAATTCGACAGTGCCAAGACCCTTGCCGCGTTCGCGCTGGGTCTGCAGCTGTTTGTCGTGACCCTTGCCTTGAACATCGTGGCCTTGCACATCGTGCGCAAGTACCGCGAGCAGTACGAGTGATTCGACATGGTTGATCAACAAAACACACGCAAGCGCACGATCGATATCGTCAACGCCTCGCTGAAGCGGCGCTACGCAAGGGAGAGACGTTTCAAGGCGATGGGTCTTGGTGCCGTGATCCTCGGCCTGCTGTTCGTGTCGGCGCTGTTCGTCGACATCTTCAGCAAGGGCTATACGGCCTTCGTGCAGACCCACATCGAGCTCGAGGTGTATTTCGATCCGGCGGTCATCGATCCCGAAGGCAGGCGTGATCTGGATGAGATCTCGCGTGCCGATTTCCGCAAGATTGCACGTGCGCCACTCGCCAAGCTGTTTCCCGAGGTCACAGGCCGGCGCGACAGGTTGGCGCTGTATTCGATCCTGAGCAGCGGCGCCCCCTACCAGTTGCTCGACATGGTCAAGGACGATATCGGTGTGATCGGCCAGACTCGCACGATCGACCTGATTGCCGACGACGACGTCGACATGCTGGTGAAAGGACATATCGACCGAGACACGGCCGCGGCCGACCGCCGCGTCAACGATACGATGATCGGCTGGATAGACAGGCTTGAGCAGTTGGGTCTGGTGAAGAAGAAATTCAATACACGCTTCTTCACCAACGGCGATTCGCGCGAACCCGAACTGGCAGGCATCGGCGGCGCTGCCGCAGGCTCGTTCTATACACTGCTGGTGACGTTGGCACTGTCGTTCCCCATTGGTGTTGCCGCCGCAATCTACCTCGAGGAGTTCGCGCCGAAGAATCGCTGGACCGACCTGATCGAGGTCAACATCAATAACCTCGCCGCGGTACCGTCGATCGTGTTTGGTCTGCTCGGCCTGGCCATGTTCATCAACCTGTTTGGCCTGCCACGCTCGGCGCCATTGGTCGGCGGCCTGGTGCTGACGCTGATGACGCTGCCGACCCTGATCATCGCTTCGCGCGCGGCGCTGAAGTCGGTGCCACCATCGATCCGCGAGGCCGCACTCGGTGTGGGCGCATCAAAGATGCAGACGGTGTTCCATCACGTGTTGCCTTTGGCGATGCCGGGCATGTTGACCGGCACCATCATCGGTATGGCGCAGGCTCTGGGTGAGACCGCACCGCTACTGATGATCGGCATGGTGGCGTTCATCGTGGACATCCCGGGCGGACCGTTCGACCCCTCAACCGTGCTGCCGGTGCAGGTCTACCTTTGGGCAGACAGCCCGGAGCGCGCCTTTGTCGAGCGCACTTCGGCAGCGATCATCGTGCTGCTGGCCTTCCTGATTGCCATGAACACCTTCGCCGTGATCATGCGGCGGCGTTTCGAGCGTCGCTGGTGATCACAGTGGACCAAGAGGAAAACGAGATGATAACCGCAGAAACCGTCGCAGCCGAAGGCGAATTGACCGGCACCAAGACGCGCTCCGAGCGTGGTTCCAAGGCGCTCGACAACGACTTTGAAACCGTCGGCAACGTGCGGGTTGCCGACCCGCGTATGACCTGTACCGACGTCAACGTGTATTACGGCGACAAGCATGCGATCAAGAACTGCAGCCTGGATATTGCACAGAACCAGGTGGTGGCGATGATCGGTCCCTCTGGCTGCGGCAAGTCCACGTTCCTGCGGTGTCTTAATCGCATGAACGACACAATTGACAGCTGCCGCGTCACCGGGGAGATCAAGCTCGATGATCAGGACATCTACGACAAGCGGCTCGACGTGGTGCCGCTGCGCGCCCAGGTCGGGATGGTGTTCCAGAAGCCGAACCCGTTCCCCAAGTCGATCTACGACAACATCGCCTATGGCCCGCGGATTCATGGTCTGGCCTCAAATCGCACCGAGCTCGACGAGATCGTCGAGAGCAGCCTGACCAAGGCCGGCCTGTGGGAGGAGGTCAAGGATCGCCTGGATCAGCCGGGTACCGGTCTGTCGGGCGGCCAGCAACAACGCCTGTGTATCGCGCGCACCATCGCCGTCGAGCCCGAGGTCATCCTGATGGATGAGCCGTGTTCGGCACTCGATCCGATTGCCACCGCGAAGGTCGAGGAGCTGATCGACGAGTTGCGTGCGAACTACACGATCGCAATCGTGACACACTCGATGCAGCAGGCCGCGCGCGTGTCGCAACGCACTGCGTACTTCCACCTGGGCAATCTGGTCGAGGTCGGTGAGACGACCCAGATCTTCACCAATCCGCGACACAAGCTGACGGAAGACTACATCACCGGCCGCTTCGGCTGAGCCGGTTGGCGGCTGATATGTCTCAGGACGAGGCGACCAAGACCGCCGACCGGCACATCCTTTCGCGTTTCGACGGCGACCTGGGATACTTCCGCGGGCTCGTGCTGGAGATGGGGCGGCGTGTGCAGGATCAGGTCGTGCTGGCCAGCGACGCGCTTTCCGCCTGCGACGTGGCAAAGGCGCGCAAGGTGATTCACGATCATCGCGTGATCCGTGATCTCGACATCGATGCGCTTACCGCCAACGCCCGGCTGTTTGCTATCCATCAACCGGTCGCGCGCGACCTGCGGTTCGTGCTGACGCTGTCGCGTGCGGTTTACGACCTGGAACGGATCGGTGATGAGGCGGTGCGCGTGGCGGATATCGCCGAGGGCCTCTACGAGTACCAACCGACGCTGCGTGACTGCGTCCTGTTCGAAGATGTTCGCCGGCTCGCCGGGCCGGCAGTGCAGCTACTTCAGCGCAGTCTGAAATCGGTTGCCGACGAAAATGTGAACCTTGCCGTTCAGGTGGCACTCGATGGCAGGGATATCGAAGAGATGTTCAAGGGTTCGATCCGCCGACTTGCGACCTACCTGATGGAAGATCCGCGCAATATCCGCTGGGTAATGGATGCGACGCTGGGCATCAAGGCGATGGAGCGCATCGGTGACCACGCCTGCAGCATCGCACGCAACCTGATCTATTCGGTCACCGGAAAGGACGTGCGCCACGTCAACGTCGCCAGTCTCGGCTGACGCATCCTCCCGAGTCGCGGCTCAGGTCTGCAGCAGCGAGCGGAAGTAAGAGCCCCACACGACAAGTATCCCGGCGCCGGCAATCAGGTCCAGCCACATGTTCAGGCGCTTGACGGCCTGCACCTCGGGTGGCTGTTCGATCATGAATACCCGGTTCATCAGGGCGTCGAGCATCAGCACGAAGAAGAACAGGACGACCAGCGCGGGCACGATATACGCGGTCATGACGCCGATGCCTATTGGCTGCATGTCGGCGAACAGGACCAGTGGCAGGCAGGCAAGGGTCAGGCCGATCAGGGTGATTCGCATGCCGCCGATGTCTTTCAGGTTGAGACTCATGGGGACTTCTTCCACTGTACTTGGATTGCGCGGTGCGCAGCTGGTAGTCTGCCGCGACACCCGATGTAGCGGACATTCTACTATGCCGGAACTGCCCGATGAGCTGTCGCAGCAAATCGGCACGACGGGACGGTGGGCCGCCGCGAAACCCACGACATCACAGGAACCCAGCCGTCATGACGCGCGTCGTTTCATTCAATATCAACGGGGTGCGGGCGCGCCCGCATCAGATCGAGGCCCTGAAACAGCGATACGATCCCGACATCATCGGCCTGCAGGAGACCAAGGTGCAGGACGCGGAGTTTCCACGCGAGATGATCGAGGCGCTGGGGTACCAGGTTGCGTACTACGGCCAGAAGGGGCATTACGGTGTCGCGCTGTTGTCCAAGGAGCCACCGGTCAGTGTCAGCTACGGGTTCCCGGGTGAGGATGCCGAGGCGCAGCGCCGCCTGATCGCCGGTACCTACCGGATCGGCGAGCGGGAACTCACGGTGATCAACGGATATTTCCCGCAGGGCGAAAGTCGCGACCATCCGGTCAAGTTCCCGCACAAACAGCGCTTCTACGCCGAACTCTCGCAGACGCTGGCGCAGGGTTACACGACCGGACAGGACCTGCTGCTGATCGGGGACATGAACGTCGCGCCGACCGATGACGATATCGGGATCGGGGCGGACAATGCACGGCGCTGGCTGCGCGATGGCAAATGCAGCTTTCTGCCGGAGGAACGCGAGTGGCTGGCGACGCTGATGGACTGGGGCCTGTGTGACACCTACCGGGTGCGCCACCCACAGGACAACCAGCACTTCAGCTGGTTCGACTATCGCAGCAAGGGCTTCGAGCGGGAGCCGAAACGCGGTCTGCGCATCGACCTGATGCTGGCCAGCGCGGGGTTGCAGTCAAGGGTCAGCGATGCCGGCATCGCCTACGATATCCGCGCGATGGAAAAGCCGTCCGATCACTGTCCGGTATGGGTCGATTTCGCGTAGCCGCGGCGCGACATACCTCTTTTCAGACCGGCCGCGCCAGCAGCCGCTCGCCATCCGCTGACAGCGCGGTGGCCCGCACCCGAATGATGCGATTGTCCAGATCGCTCGTGGTGTCGCTCGCGATCTCGATCCGCAGGAAGTTCGGCGTATAGCCCGACCAGTGGGTGTCGTCGCCGTTGCGACCCTCGATCAGGACCTCGAAGGTCTGCCCCACGGCACGCGAGAGAATCTGCCGGCGGCCGGCCTGCGCCAGCGTGTGCAACTGGCGGCTGCGCGCACGTTTGACGCTGCGTGATAGCTGATTCGGCATCGAGGCGGCCTTGGTTCCGGCGCGTGGCGAATAGGCAAATATATGGATGTGGCTGAATGGCATCGCACGGGCGAAAGCCACGGTCTGTTGCCACTCCTCGTCGGTCTCGCCGGGAAAGCCGACGATGATGTCGGTGGTGATCCCGAACCCGGGCACCGCCTGACGCGCCTGCTGCACCAGTTCCCGGAAGTCTGCGCTGTGGCAGCGCCGCGACATCCGGCGCAGCACGCTGTCGGCACCGCTCTGCAGCGGCAGGTGCAGGTGTGGCATCAGTCGCGGATTGTCGAACAGCGACCAGAAGCCGTCCGCCAGCTCCCAGGGTTCGAGCGACCCCAGGCGCACCCGCGGTACCGCGGTCTGCGCCAGTACCTGCTCGACCAGGGTTTTCAGGTCGCAGCCGATGTCGCTGCCGTAGCCGCCCAGATGGACACCGGCCAGCACGACCTCCTGCGCGCCCGCGGCGTGTGCCCGATTGACCTCGTCGACCACGGCGGCGATCGGCTGACTGCGCTCGTCACCACGTGCCTTGGTCACTATGCAGAAGGCGCAGCGGTAGCGGCAGCCGTCCTGTACCTTGACGAATGCGCGGTGCCGGCCGCGTGCCAGCAGGGCGTTCTCGCCGGGCTCGGTGGCGGTCTCGGGCATCACCGGCAGATCGAGGCGGCGCGCAGCAATGTCTATCAGGCGATCCTTGTCCGGATTTGCCACCACCAGGTCGACACCGAGTTCGGCGGCGATGGCCTCGGTCTCCAGCGAGGCATAGCAGCCGCTGACGACCAGCTTGGCCTGCGGATTGCCGCGCTGTGCGCGGCGGATCAGCTGGCGTGACTTGCGCACCGACTCGCCGGTCACCGCGCAGGTGTTGATCACGACCAGATCGGCGTGTTCGGCGCTGTCGGCCAGGACGAAGCCCTGTTTGCGACAGTCGCGCGACCAGCGTTCGAGTTCGGCCTCGTTGAGGCGGCAACCCAGGGCCTGCAGGAATACGCGCATCGCACTCATCGGGTAGGTGGTGGAACCGGGAGTTTAACCGCGTGCGGCCGGGAGTGGTGGCTGCAGGGTGGTGCTGTCTTGAAGGCCCCTCACCCCAGCCCTCTCCCCCTGGGGGGAGAGGGGGCAATCAAGGTCTCTTGCTCCGCGCGACTGAGGGAGCAGTTGGCCACATCCCCCTCTCCCCCGGGGAGAGGGCTGGGGTGAGGGGGCGCAGCATGCACACTCGCCCAACCCGCGAACCGGCGAAAGAGTATCCTTGGCGGCAATGGAAAATCTGGACGCTGCCCTCGCGCTGCTGCGCGTGCATTTCGATCTGCTGCTGCTCGGTGGCCTGCTGTTCGGGCTGGTGCTGCTGGCCTGGCTGCTGGTCAATGTATCCGGCATTCGACGCCGATTGCGCACGGAACTGGGCGACCAGCGCGCGTTGCTGCGCGAGGTGCGCGAGGACATCGGCGACGATGTGGCGCAGAGCCGACAGCAGGTCCAGGAATCGTTGAACGCCGGGCTGATGCGTCTGCAGGATCTGCTCGACCAGCGCATGGGCGGTCTGCAGCGACAGATGCTGCAGGATTCTGCGGCACTCAAGACCGAGCTGATCGAACGTTTCGAGGCGCAGCGCAAGGCGATTGCCGACAACCTGGCCGACGGACGTCTGGCCCAGCAGCGTGAATCGGCCGAGCTGCGTGCGGCACTCGAGGCGGCACTGAACCGCCATCGCGAGGTCGCTGAGCAGCATCAGCGCGAGGCCCTGAAGGGCCAGCAGGAGGCGCTAACCTCCGGTATGACAGCGATGGCGCAGCAGGTCAGCGCGGCCTTCCGCAGCTCCTCTGACGAGTTGGGCAAGCGGGTCGAGGGGCTCACCCATATCACCGACACCCGCCTGAAGGAGATCAGCGGCCAGGTCGAGCGGCGCCTCGCCGAGGGATTCGAAAAGACCACCGAGACTTTCACCCGGGTGCTCGAGCACCTGTCGCGGATCGATGAGGCGCAAAAGCGCATCACCGAGCTGTCGACCAGCGTGGTCAGCCTGCAGGAGGTGCTGACCGACAAGCGTTCGCGCGGCGCGTTCGGCGAGGTGCAGCTGGCCGGACTGGTGCGCAACCTGATGCCGGAGGGCAGCTTTTCGCTGCAGCACACGCTGAGCAACGGTACCCGGGTGGACTGCCTGCTGACCCTGCCCGAGCCGACAGGCAATGTCGCGATCGACGCCAAGTTTCCGCTTGAGAGCTTCCAGTCGATGATGGACAACGACCTGGCGGAGACCGACCGGGCGCGGGCGTCTCGCCAGTTCCGCCTGGATATCCGCAAACACATCCGGGACATCGCCGACAAATACCTGATTCCGGGCGAGACAGCGGATGGGGCCGTGATGTTTCTGCCGGCCGAGGCGATCTTCGCCGAGATCCACGCGCATTTCCCCGAGCTGGTCGACGAGGCACAGCGTGCACGCGTCTGGCTGGTCTCACCGACCACGCTGATGGCGGTGCTGACCACCGCGCGTGCGGTGCTCAAGGATGAGGCGACGCGCCGGCAGGTGCACATCATCCAGGATCACCTGCGCAGGCTGTCAGAGGATTTCGGGCGTTTCCGTCAGCGCATGGACAAGTTGGCGGTGCACATCCGCCAGGCCCACGAGGACGTCAAGCAGGTCAATACCTCGGCGCAGAAGATCAGCACGCGTTTTCACGATATCGACCGGGTGGAGCTGCCGGAACCGGAGCCGGACGACGAGCAGTCGGTGGCCCTGCCGGGAAGCGATTCCTGAGCCGCGTTTCGGGGTCGACCGCGACAGGGGTCCCCTCAGGGAGCGTCCCCCTCACCCCGACCCTCTCCCCCAGGGGGGCGAGGGGGGAAATCGACACGGCACAAGAAATCCAGTCAATGCCTACCTCTCCGCCAGGGGGGGCGAGGGGGAAATACCGCGTCGGGACTATGAGCCCCCTCTCCCCCAGGGAGAGGGGTGGGGTGAGGGAAAGAGGTTATGGCCGGCAGTGATACCCGCTAGGATCTGCAGTCTGCAGCGATGATCTTTTCCATCTCGGCGCGCTGTTTCTGCCGCTCGTCCTCGCTCATGCGCTGCACCGAGCCGTCGCTGGTCTGGTAGAGCTGACGCGCACGCCCGTTGAGGACCTCGAGGTTCTTGCGCGCGGCGTCGCAGCGCCGTTTGGCCTGCTGCGCCTCGTTTTCGCTCTGCTGGCGCTTTTCTGCTGCGAGCGACTGGTCTTCGCGGTTGTCCTCGAACTTCTGAAGCTGCTGCTGCAGGCGCTGTCTCGCCACCTCGGGTGATTCGGCAGGTGGCGGGGGCGGCTTGACCGTCTCACTCGGTTTGCCGTCAGCCGGGGCGAACTGGGAGTACACCGCCTGGCCGTTCTCGTCGTAGTAAAGGTGGTAGCCCTTCTCCGCGCTGGCCGGGAAAGTGGCCGTCAGCCCCAGGAGGAACAAAAGACTGCGTGTCCGCATGGTGTTTCCTTGGCAGATTTTCAATACGTGTGCTATTGACCTAAAAGATCAATATTAGTAGTTTGGCCGGTTCCGATAAGCCTAGCTTCTATCGATGCTTTTCGCGAGGGCGCGGAGAGATTATTCCAGGTTTTGGAGGTCTTCAAGGTGGAACTCAGTGGTGCCGAGATCGTCATTCAGGCACTGAAAGACGAGGGCGTGGAATACGTCTGGGGTTACCCGGGCGGCGCCGTGCTGCATATATACGATGCATTGTTCAACCAGGACAGCGTGCGTCACATCCTGGTGCGCCATGAACAGGCCGCCACCCACGCGGCGGATGGCTATGCGCGCGCCACCGGCAAGGTCGGCGTCGTCCTTGTGACTTCCGGTCCCGGTGCCACCAATGCCGTCACCGGTATTGCCACCGCCTACATGGACTCCATCCCGATGGTCATCCTGACCGGACAGGTGCCGACACCGGTGATCGGTTCGGATGCCTTCCAGGAAGTCGATACGGTCGGCATCACGCGTCCCTGCGTGAAGCACAATTTCCTGGTCA
>JACKMP010000015.1 GCA_024235315.1 Chromatiaceae bacterium
CAGGCCCATGTTGCCCTCGATCACGGCGAGGTCCGCGTCGTCCGCGTGGGCGCTGAAGTAGCGCACGATCTCCGCGTCGTTCTGGGTATGAAAGTCGAGGTTGTGACAGGCGCGCCCGGAGGCTGTCCCGAGCCACAGCGGGTCGATGTAATCCGGCCCCTTCTTGAAGGCCTGAACCTTGCGCCCGCGCGCCGTCAGGGTGGCGACGATGCCGATCGACAGCGTGGTCTTGCCCGAAGACTTATGGGCGGCGGAAAGCAGGACGCGGTTCATGAGCAAAACAGCTTAATCGCAGAGACGCGGAGATCGCAGAGGACGCAGAGTTTTCACAAGGGTAAAAACGAAGGGCGCAAAGATCACTCTCTGCGCCCTCCGCGTACTCTGCGTCTCTGCGTTGAATGCTGTTACGCAGACGCTTCCTTCGTGTGGTGCGGGTCGACGACCTTGTCGCTCAGGTCGGTCGGCAGGAAGCGCAGGATCTTCACGCCGAAGGTGACCGCCAACATCGCGATGGCGATGCCACCGATGCCCAGCATGACCTCGAACAGGCTCGGCGAGTACTCGTTCACGCCGGCGTCGAAGAAGCTGGAACCGACCACTTCGTAGCCCGGGAAGATGTTCAGCGGGTAGGCCTGGCCACCGATCAGGGTCACGTACATCTGCGACAGTCCGCCGAGGATGACGAGGGTGGAGGCGGCGGCGATCATCGCGCGGCTGTTGCGTGGCCGCGGGCACCAGACGATCGCCATCGGGATCAACATGCCGATGATGACCTGACCGACCCAGAACAGCTTGGTGTAGATGCCGCCATCGCGCAGGATGAAGGCCTCGATGCCGTGACGTTCGGTGTGATAAAGACCAGTCAGGTGGTAGACCGCAAGGAAATAGAAGGCGGCGGCAACGAACACGCCCAGCATGTTGCGCAGGCGGTTGACGATCTTGTCGCCCAGCGGACGACCGGTCCACTTGTACGCGGCGAACAGGACCAGGATGAAGAAGGCCATGCCGTACGCGAACGAGTTGATGATGAACATCGGTGGGTAGATCGCGGAATCGAACGCGTCACGCGCGACGATGAAGCCGAAGATCGCGCCGGTACCGGTGGTCAGGATCAGGCGCCAGACGAACGCGGCGTAACCGGCGATCTTGTAATACTTGCCCATGGTGCGGTCCATCTGGAACCACAGGTAGACGCCGGTGATGGCGATGAAGCCGGTGTACAGGATCACGTTCCACGCGAAGATGGATTTGAAGTTGTACGTGGTCATCGCGACGATCAGACGGTCCGGACGACCGAGGTCGAGGACCAGCACGATCAGGCCGCCGACCAGCAGCGCGATCGCGAGCAGGGAGGACAGTCGACCGAGCGGCTGATAGACGTGGCGGTTGAACACGGTGCCCATGGAGGCGATGTTCAATGCGCCGGAGGCGGCCACGATCAGGAACACCGCGAACACGTGCGGGGTGCCCCAGATGACCTGGTTGGACATGCCGGTGATCCAGTGGCCGGCGTGTTCCATGGTGTACGCGGCACCGAGCCCGAAGGCGGCGATCAGTCCGAGGATGCCGGCCAGGGTCCAGAACCCACGGCTGTTACCTTCGATTTCGAGATATTCGACTTTTTTCATCGTTTTCGATTCGTTCGGTTGGCGTTAGTGAGGGCCTCAGAGGCCCTTGTAACGCACGCCGGTGTTGAGACCCAGATCGGCACGCAGTTCCTTGGTGGTGTGCGTGCGCATCTGCTTGGAAATCTCGCTGTTCGGATCCTTGAGATCGCCGAACACCAGGGCCTTGTGGTTGCAGGCCTCGACACAGGCCGGGTCGCGGTCGTCGTCGACGCGGTGCACACACATCGTGCAGGACTCGACGGTGCCCTTGCCGCGCGGTGCGTACGGAATCTGGTTCTCGATGGCCTCGTGGACGAAGGAACGCGCCTTGTAGGGGCAGGCCATCATGCAGTAACGGCAGCCGATGCAGATGTGCTTGTCGACCAGGACGATACCGTCTTCGCGGCGGAAGCTGGCGCCGGTCGGGCAGACGTCCGCGCACGGCGGATTTTCACAGTGCTGACACATGAGTGGCAGGCTGTGCTCGGAGCCGGTGAGCTTGTTGCGGATCTCGACGGTGCGGATCCACTGTGCGTCGGTCTTCGGGCGCGGGTCGTGCTCGACGTTGCTCCAGCCGTTTTCCTTGCCGCAGGCGGTGACGCAGTCGTTGCAGCCGTCGGCGCACTTGGTCGTGTCGACCAGGATGCCCCAGCGCTGCCTGGCGCTGATCGGCTCGTCGATCGGCTTGGCCGTGGCATCGCCGGTGTAGAGCAGCACACCGGAGGCCAGCGCGGCACCGGTCGCGGCGGCGGATTGCTTGATGAAGTCGCGACGCGCGCCGTCCACAGGATGGTCAGCGAGGGTCGAATCGATCTGTTTGCTCATGGGTGGAGTTGGCTCCCAGAGTATGAGTTCGGCGTGATCGGGCAGGGGCTTACTGGCCGCCGCCGGGCTGCGAGGCATGGCAATCCCAGCAGTCCAGGGTCACACCGGTGTAGGAGTGGCACGCATTGCAGAAATGCTCGCGACTCTTGATGCTGACCTTTTCGCCGTTGGCGTCGTTGGTCACGTGACAATCGATGCATTCCTTGAGGGCGAAGCGCTTGGTGCGAACGCCTTCGTGCACGGTGTCGTCACGCTGGTGCTTGAGATCGTCCATGTGACTGCGACGCATCTCCTGGGCCGGCCGCACGCAGGACCGTTCGCCCTCGACCGCGCTCTTCACGGCTTCGGGGAGAATCGGCACCGGCGCGCCGGCGAAAACCGCAGTGCTGCCGCTGATCAGCAGCACCGCGACCGTCGCCAGGCCGAGTAGGGTGTTGGAACGTTGCGATGTACGCATCTTTCTCTCTCTGACTCGGTCTGGTTGGCGCTTAGCCTTCACCCATCGCCATGTCGATGTAGCCGGTCGGGCATACGTCGGAGCAGATATGGCAGCCGATGCACTTGGTGTAGTCGGTATCGACGTAGCGCCCGGTGGTCGCCTCGCTCTTCTTGACGCGGAACACGGCCGTCTGCGGGCAGAAGATGACGCAGTTGTCACATTCGAAGCACAGGCCGCAGGACATGCAGCGCTCGGCTTCCTTCTGCGCGGTTTCGGTGGCGAGACCGACGACGCGCTCGGCGAAGTGACCCAGCACCTCCTCGGAGGACGGCACGACTTCCTCGCGCTTGTAGCGCTCTTCGAACTTGAAGTGGCCCAGGAACATGTCCTCGGCGTGCACGATCTCCTGATTGGAGCGGTTCTCGAAGTTGTGCACCGCGTACTTGGCGGAGGAAGTGCCCCAGTCTTCGTTCTCGTGGGTGTACGGGGCCGGATCGAGACCGGACTCGTGCAGCTTCTCCATCAGATCCCAGTGGTGCACGTCGACCTTCGGACGCGGCTTGAGCTCCTGATTCTTGAAGAAACCGTCGATGGAGTCGGCCATCACGGAGGCCTGACCGATCGCGGTGGTCAGCAGGTGCGGACGGATGATGTCGCCGCAGACGAAGTGCTTCGGCTTGCCCGGAACCTGGTAGTGCTTGTCGGCGTTGATCAGGTTGCGCTCGTTGCCCATGGCCTCGATGCCCTTCATGTCACCGCCCTGGCCGATCGCGGACACGATCAGGTCGGCTTCGATGACGTACTCGGAGCCTTCGACAGCGACCGGACGACCGTCCTTCATCTCGCACTTGGCCATCTTCAGGCCGGTGGCGCGACCGTTGGCATCCTTCACCAGACCGATCGGCATGACGCCGTCCTGGATGTCGACACCTTCGTACAGCGCGTCGTGCACTTCGTGCTCGGCGGCAGTCATCTGCGACTTCGGGAACAGCGAGGTCAGCGTGACGGTGGCGCCCTGACGCTTGGCGGCATGGGCGGCGTCGTGCGCGACGTAGCCGTGGATGACCTGCTCGGCGCTCTCGTTGGCGTTGATGTTCTCGATGTGACCCAGACGGCGAGCCACGGAGACGACGTCGATGGAGGTATCACCACCGCCAACGCAGACGACCTTGGAGGCGGTGACCTGCAGGGTGCCCTTGTTGAAGGCGTCGAGGAAGGCGACGCCGGACACGCAGTTCGGGGTGCCGTCCCAGCCTTCGACCGGGAGACCGCGACCGGTCTGACAGCCGATCGCCCAGACGATGGCGTCGAAGTCGGCTTCGAGCTGCTCGATGGTCACGTCCTTGCCGACGCGGGTGTTGGTGCGGACTTCGATGTCGCCCATGTCGATGATGCGCTGGATCTCGTGGCCCAGAACTTCACGCGGGGTACGGTAGCCGGGGATGCCGTAGCGCATCATGCCGCCGAGCATCGGCTGGGCTTCGATGATGACGCTGGCGTGACCCTTCTTGCGCAGCTGGTAGGCCGCGGCCATGCCGGCGGGGCCGCCGCCGATGATGGCGACTTTCTTGCCGGAGGTGGCGTCCGGACGCTCGAACTTGTAGCCGTTCTTGAACGCGGTGTCGCCGATGAACTGTTCGACCGCGTTGATGCCGACGAAATCGTCGACTTCGTTACGGTTGCAGCCGTCCTGACACGGAGCCGGGCAGACCCGGCCCATCTGGGACGGGAACGGGTTGGCTTCGGTGGAACGACGGAACGCGTACTCGGTCCAGTCCATGCCAGCCGGCGCCTTCTCGATGCCGCGCACGATCTGCAGCCAGCCGCGGATGTCCTCACCGGACGGGCAGGAGCCCTGGCACGGCGGGGTGCGGAGAACGTAGGTCGGGCACTTGTGCGATTTGTCTTCGTTGAAGATCTTGTCGCCCCACGACCGCCAGTCGTAGTTGCCTTCCTTGAACTTGCGGAAGGTGTGGCCTTCGCCTTTGTGC
Organism: Chromatiaceae bacterium; assembly: GCA_024235315.1. Classification (GTDB taxonomy): domain Bacteria; phylum Pseudomonadota; class Gammaproteobacteria; order Chromatiales; family Chromatiaceae; genus Thiosocius. The sequence continues at coordinate 4,863 of JACKMP010000015.1, forward strand.
GTCTTACTCCAAGGAGTTGCCATCGTTACGTCTCCTCTATTCGTCTCGTTCTGTGGCCTGCGACGAACGCGCCGTCAGTGCCGTTGTTGATCGGAAAGGTTGTGGTTACTGGTTCGGGGTGCCCAGCACCAGGGCGTCGCCGACGACCTGATGCAGGCTGATGATCTGATCCATGCCCATGCCGTAGTAGGGCAGAACCTTGGCGAACTGGGTCTTGCAGATGGCACAGATCGCGGCCATGTGCGTGACGCCGTTTTCCTGAATGACGTGGTTCAGGGCTTCCATGCGGGGCAGGGCGCCCTTGACGCGTACTTCCATCAGGTCGTCGGTCAGCAGACCGCCACCGCCGCCGCAGCAGTAGGTGGATTCGAAGATGGTCTCGCGCGGCATGTCGACGAAGTTGTTGCACGAGGCACGCAGCAGGTCGCGCGGCAGACGGTACTGGCCGCCCGGCTTGTCGCCCATGCGCGAGGCACGGGAGACGTTGCAGGAATCGTGGAAGGTCAGGACCTTGCCGTCGTTGCGTTCCTTGTCGAACTTGATCGCGCCGGCGGTGTGCAGCTGGTGCGTGAACTCGACGATGTGCTGCGGCACCGGGTAGTTCGGATCCAGGAAGTCGAACGGGCCGGCGAGGGTGTTCCAGAAGGAGTAGGCGACACGCCAGGCGTGACCGCACTCACCGACGACCAGACGCTTGACGCCCAGTTCGAGCGCCGCCTTGCGGATGCGCTCGGCCTGCTTCTTCATGTTGGCGTAAGAGCCGATGAACATGGAGAAGTTGGCCGCTTCCGAGGCGTAGGAGCTCAGCGTCCATGAGATGCCGGCCGCATGGAAGACCTTGGCGTAGCCCATCAGGCCGTCGATGTGCGGTTCGGCGAAGAAGTCCGCGGACGGGGTCACCAGCAGCACGTCGGCGCCGTGGACGTCGACCGGGACCTTGATCTCCAGACCGGTGTCGTCGAGCAGGTCTTCTTCCAGGCCGCCCAGGGTATCGACCAGCGCCGGCTCCGGCAGACCGAGGTTGTTACCGATGGTCTGCGCCTTGACGATGATTTCGTTGTTGTACTTCGAGCCGAGGCCGACGGTGTCCATGATCTCGCGTGCGGCCATGGAAATTTCGGCGGTATCGATGCCATACGGGCAGAACACCGAGCAGCGGCGGCACTGCGAGCACTGGTGGTAGTAGGTATACCAGTCGTCCAGCACTTCCTTGGTCAGGTCTACCGCGCCGACCAGCTTCGGGAAGTACTTGCCGGCAAAGGTGTAGTAGCGGCGATAGACCTTGCGCAGCAGGTCCTGCCGGCCAACCGGCATGTTCTTCGGGTCGCTGGTGCCGAGATAGTAATGGCACTTGTCGGTACAGGCGCCGCACTTGACACAGGAATCCAGGTACACCTGCAGCGAGCGGTATTTGCCCAGCAGATCGCCCATCGCGTCGATGGCCTTGTCGTGCCAGTCGTCGACCAGCTCGCCGGGAAAGTTAAGCGACTCCTGGAACTCCGGTTTGGCGATAAAGGGCTGGCTGTGCGCCATCGTACCGGGTACGACCGGCGGCACCTCGGGAAATTCTTTCAGCTCAGGGATTTCAAAATCTGCTTTTGCCATGCTCGCTGACCTTGCTCCGACTTACTGTTCCAGCTTGCGCGCCCAATCGGCGATGTGGCGCTGCTCGCGAGGGTTGTCAACCTGATTACGGGTCGGGCTGAAGAACACACCCGGTGCGTGAAGCAGTTTGCTGATCGGGAAAATGATCATCAACACGGCCACCAGCAGCAGGTGCACGACAATGAATGGATCGTTGGGCAGGTTCGGCATATCGCTGAAACTGAACGTCATCAGGCTGCGGAAAAACGCCTTCACCATCACCACATCGGTGTGCGCAACGAACGTGGTCATCGCGCCGCTGATACCGATCAACAGCAGCAACAGCAGCATCAGGTGATCCGACGGCGCCGAGATATACCGCACTCGGTCAACGAACAGCCGGCGGCCCCACAGACCGAGCAGACCGATAATCATCGCGAAGGCCAGGTACTTGAACAGCGGGCTGACAAAAGTGACGACGGCCATGATCGATTCGGCTTCGGTGAAGTACCGCAGATGACGGAACAACACGGCGAAGAGTGCCATGTGGAACACCCAGCCGAACAACCAGGTCCATTTGGTCGACTTGAAAAGGCTTTCGAAAAAAACCACTTCACGGAACATACGCAGCACAACGCCACCCTGGGTGACAGGTGCAGGTGTCGTGGGGATCTTCAGCGGCGCCGGCGTTCTCCAATATAGCGAGATGCGACGAGCCAGACCCACCACGAGCAACAACGTGGCGGCATAAAAAAGTGCAGCAAATGCGACCGTCAGAAACGACATGTTTCCGAAAACCTCTTTTCAGTTTGATGGGCCGGGCGGATCACAAGTGATCCGCCCAGGGATCAACTGCGAATCAGACGCAGCCGGTCGGCTTCGGCAGACCAGCATAGCGGCAAGCCTGCTTGCCGGGGCCATACGGGAACAGGCCGTACAGGTACTTGCTGTTGCCCTTGTCCTTGCCCAGCTTCTTACCGACAGCCTTGGTCAGAACACGGACCGCAGGCGCGATCTGGTACTCTTCGTAGTACTCGCGCAGGAAGTTGATGATGTCCCAATGCTCATCGGTGAGCTCGAGCTCATCTTCTGCAGCCATCACACCGGCAACACCAGGCACCCATTCGTTGATGTTGGCCAGGTAGCCCTCTTCGTCGGTTTCAAAAGTCTTACCATCTACTTCGATAGGCATGTCTATCTCCTCTCAGAAAGAGTTTGTTAAATCAGTCGGGCTTTACAGCCAGGCCTGTACTTTGTCGTTGGCTTCCACCAGATCGACGAAACCTGCGTAATCGACGATTTCCACACCGTCGATCACACGATCTTCTTTGATGGCACGAGCCATGAGATCAGAGCGCAGTGCATAGACTTTCTTGTCGCCCATTGCGTCCTTCACCATTCCTTCCATCGCGGTGCCTTTCGTTGCACCGTAGACGCCATCTTCAAGCAGCAGGATCGACGAACCGGCCATCGAGTACCTGATCGCCGTTTCCAGCGAGTTCTTTTCGAACGGTGACTTGTTAACTGTGTGCAGATCAGCCATCGGAATACCTCAACTGAATACGACTTCGGATTCGGCCATCAGCTTCGCAACCTGATCGGCATCCACTATTTCAACGATGTTGTCGACCTCTTCTTCGGTCTCGAAGTCTTCCCAGGCCACCTCGATGAGATCGTCCTGGGTCAGACCGCGCGCCTCCAGCGAAGCCTTGTCGACATACATATGGCGCACACCGTAGTCACCGAGCGTGCGGTAAGTCGGCATGAAATTCTTCATGTCGGACTGCGAGGTATCGCTGCCCTTGACCAACTGGTACACACCATCATCCATACACATCAGGCTGACTTCCTGGTCGAAAGCCGCACCGATCAGAATGACCTCAAGCGATTCCCAGGCGTAGATAGTGCCGTAGGGAGCACGACGATTCAGATACATGAACTTCTTGACATCAGACATCGCTCAAACTCCCTCAATCACCGAACACGACCAGACGGTCGGACTGGATAGCGGCCTCGATCAGCTGGCCCAGGCCGGAAATCCGGAACTTGGGGGCGATATTGGTCGCATCCTTACCGTTGCGCTGAGCCTCACCCTCGTCCACGAGGCCGCGGCGCTGGGCCGCGGCCACGCACAGGACCAGGTCGAGGTCATACTTCTCTGCCAGCTCCACCCATCGATTGACGATATTGCGATCGTCCTGCGGCGGCGTGGTCAGACGTGTGCCGTTGAGCACGCCGTCGTGGTAGAAGAACACGCGAAACACTTCGTGACCCTTCTCCAGAGCCGCCTTGGTGAAGTGGTAAGCCGAGTCGGACGCCTGGTGCTGATAGGGCCCCTCGTTCACCTGTACTGCCAATTTCATAACGTCGTATGACCTCGTCTTAAACCGCTATCAGAAGCGGATGTAGGTGGAGGAGTTCAAGCTCTTACGCGAACCGCGCCAGTTATCGATGTGATACTTGGTGAACGGCAGCTCGACTTCTTCAAAGAACCGCGGCCAGCCGATGCGCTCGATCCACTCGTTGATACGCTCCCAATCCCGCGCACCCTCTTTGTAGGCCTTGAGGATCTTCTTCACGATCGCGGTCGCTTCGGGCCAGCGCGGCGGGTTGTTAGGGATGCCGGCGGCAACCAGCTTCTGGAAGGTCGGCTTGCCACGCGCGTTGGAGTGGTTGCCACCTACCCAGATCGCCAGCTTGGTGTGCTCGGCATCGTTGATCTGCATTGGCGGACACGGCGGGAAGCAGGCACCACAGCAGATGCACTTCTTCTCGTCGACTTCCAGCGACGGCTTGCCGTTGACCATGGCCGGGCGAATCGCCGCAACCGGGCAACGCGCGACAACCGACGGGCGCTCACACACGTTGGCTACCAGATCATGGTTGATCTTCGGCGGCTTGGTGTGCTGCACGTTGATCGCGATATCACCCTGACCGCCGCAGTTGATCTGGCAGCAGGAAGTGGTGATATGGACACGGTTCGGCATGTTTGCGTTACGGAACTCGTCGATCAGCTCGTCCATCATCGACTTGACCACGCCCGATGCATCGGTACCCGGGATGTCGCAATGCAACCAACCCTGGGTGTGCGAGATCATCGTCACTGAGTTCTGCGTGCCACCAACGATGAAGCCGGCCTTTTCGATCGCATCGATCAGCGGCTGCACTTTGGCCTCGTCGGTAACCATGTACTCGATGTTCGAACGGATGGTGAAGTGCACATAGCCTTCACCATAGGTATCGCCGATGTCGCACAGGGTGCGCAGGGTGAACACGTCGAGGATACGCTGGGTACCGACACGGACAGTCCATACCTTGTCGCCATTCTTGGCGACGTGCATCAGGACACCGGGGCGCGGATGTGTATGGTAGGCCCACAGACCGAAGTTGCGACGCATTACCGGGTGCATGTACTGGAACGGATCGGGACACCCGGTCTCGATCGGCTCGCGCATTTCTTTCGCCATCTTATCCCTCCAAAAAGCGGGGCTATTCGCGTAAAGCTTTCCCTGCGAAGCAGCTGCCTTGCAGCCGCTTCGCGAGGACAGGGTTCGTTATCGATCGGTCCGGATCAGGACGCCTCGGCCTGACGGTCGAACCACTTGAGCGCCTCGTCGTCCCAACCGTCCATACGGACATAGGAACACTCGCGCGGGTGGTTGACCATGTTGGGGTCGACGTCGATGTCGATACCTTCGAGGAAGTTGACCAGGCCGATACGCTCGATCATCTCACCGCAGCGCTCGTGCTCCAGTGCGTTCTCCGCCCAGAAGTCGATGATCTCTTCGGCCATCTCGACCAGCGATTCCCAGTCTTCCTCGGTCTCGAGCTTCTTGAACGGGACCACAACGGTACCCATCAGGTCGCCGATCTTCAGCGTGCGCTTGCCGCCGATCAGGATGGTGACACCCTTGTCGTCGCCGGGATGCAGCGCCTTCGGCACAACGTTGAGGCAATGCATGCAGCGCACGCAGTCCTTGTTGTTGACGGCGAGCGAGTCGTCGTCTTTCAACGCCAGCGCCTTGGTCGGGCAGCGGGTGATGATGTTGTCGATGACATGCTGACGACCCTTGCGGTCGACGTAGGCCTTCCACTCTTCCTGGTTGACCTTCATGTCGTCGCGCCAGGTACCAATTACGGCGAAGTCGGCACGCTCGATCGCGTTCTGGCAGTCGTTCGGGCAGCCCGAAACCTTGAACTTGAACTTGTACGGCAGAGCCGGACGATGCACGTCATCGGTGAAGTTGTTCACCAGCAGACGGTGCGCCTTCTGCTCGTTGGTGCACGACATCTCGCAGCGCGCAGCGCCGACGCAGGACATCGCAGTACGCACGCAGGGGCCGGCGCCACCAAGATCCCAACCGTAGTCGTTGATCTCGTCGAAGAAGTGCTGGGTGTTCTCGGTGGTGGTACCAATGAACATGATGTTGCCGGTCTGACCGTGGAAGGTCACCAGGCCCGAACCCCACTTCTCCCAGCTGTCGGCCAGCTGACGCAGCATGCCGGTGCTGTAGTGGTTACCCGCAGGCGGCTGAACGCGCAGGGTATGGAATTCTTTCGATTCAGGAAACGCCTTACCGACTTCCGAGAAACGCGGGATGATGCCGCCGCCGTAACCGTAGACAGAAACGGTGCCGCCCTTCCAGTAGCCCTTGCGGGTCTCGTAAGAGTGCTCGAGCTGACCGAGCAGAGAGTTGGTCATCTCATTGATGCGCGCTTCCGGATGCTCGTCGCGCAGACGCTTGATACCGCTGATGAAGCTCGGCCATGGGCCCTCTTCAAGCTGGTCGATCATGGTTGTGGGATACCGGTCGATTGCCATGTCGCTGTTTCTCCTGACTAATCGTTCGTATTTGGCGGAATTCCGCAGTCGCCGAGCCGATGGAATCGGCCAAACAACGTGATCCTTTGGTCACTCACTGGATAGGGGGCCGGGGTAAAGACGGGCCAAACCCGCGTTGGTGCCTGCCGGGCACCGAACCCCCTATCAACGGTCGCTAATATTAGGGGAGCATTGGGATCGCCCATACTCCACCATTGGGGGATACCACGGATAACCAGCTATCCCATTGGGGATATGAGGCTATTTGATGCAGATCAAACGGAAAATCCAGGGTATTGAATTTAATGGATTTCTACCCTTTTGGGCCGCACCCGTACTTTAGAGTATCCTAACCTGCTAATTAATCCAGGCACGGCAATTGACGACAGGTACCCCCTCATGAGCAGGACTGCGAATTGAACACGATTCCCGACCAGGTGGCGCCGCAACACCCGCATTTTTCACTCGACGACGACGGCAGCTATGCCGCCTGGCGCGCCACAAAGCTGGCCAGCAGGGGGATGCCGGAAGCGGTATCGATAGAGAATCCGGCTGAACTGACCGCGTCCGCGCGGGAGCAACTGCTGCGCGGATGCCAGGCGCGCAACTTCGCATTGTTCCATCTCGGTGGGCCGATCGCCGACGTCGAACGCGACCTGCGGGCATTCGGACGACACCTCGGCCTGCTCGACCTCGACCAGAACCTGTGCGCGGAGGACAGCGGCATCACCGCGATCACGGTGAAATCCACTGCCACGGATCACACCTATATCCCGTACACCAACCGACCGCTCGGATGGCACACCGACGGCTACTACAACGCCGGTGAGCACCAGGTGCGGGCCTGGCTGCTGTACTGCGCACAACCGGCCGCCCAGGGGGGCGACAACGAACTGCTGGACCACGAGATTGCCTATATCCGGATACGCGACCAAAACCCGGAATGGATCAGGGCATTGATGGCAGCTGACGCCTTTACCATCCCCAGCAACACCGAGGGCGGCGAGCAGATCCGCCCCGACCACGGTGGACCTGTGTTCTCGCTGTCGCCTGTCGATGGCTCGCTGCACATGCGCTATTCGGCACGGCAGCGCAACGTGATCTGGAAAGACGACGCAGCTACGCGCGATGCTGCGGCCTTCCTGCTGGACATGTTCAAACGCGGTGACGACCACATATTGCGATATCGACTGCAGGCTGGCGAAGGCGTCATCACCAACAACATCCTGCACCGCAGAGATGGTTTCCGGGACGACCCGACATCCGGCGCGAAACGTCTGATCTACCGCGCACGCTACTACCAGCGACTGCCCCTGCCCAAGGAGACCTGAGCACCATGCTATACCTCAGCCAGATCCTGATCGCCAACCAGGAGGTGCAGACCTTCGAGGACCTGAAGGAAGTGATCAAAGAGTTTGCGCGCCAGGGTGAGATGTTCCTGCGCTTCGACGTGAAACCACCCTACCCCGACACCCCCGGCGACTGGGAAGACCAGCTCGAGGCCACGTTCAGCAGCAGGTACTGATCATGATCGAATACTACAAACCCGACGAACTCGAAGACACCGCCGCCGAATCGCTGCGCAAACAACTGGGCCAGCAGGCACAGATGGAAGGCGAACTGGTCGAACTGCGCCAACAACTCGACCGCCTCCCGGAGGACGCACCGCCACTGCAGCGGGCCGCCCTGCAACTGGAGATCGGCCGTGCGCTGCAGATCCTCGAACGCGGCGACGAGGCCTGGCCGATCGCACATACCGCTTTCGGCATACTCATGGCCGAACAGGCCTGGGAAGCCGCCGCGGACGCCTGCAACATCCTGTACGAGGCCGACCAGCCCGATTCGCTGATCGCGCTCGGACATGGGATCTGGCTCGGCGTCACCTTCCCGATCGATCCGGAGATCTCGGTCAACCTGCTCAGCCACGTGATCGACGATACTCCGGACGACTCGGACGGCGCAGCAGTGGCGGCAGCGACGGCCTGCTTCCTGGCCGACATTCGTGCCGACGAAGGCGTCGAGAAGGAACGCCTGAGCTTCTTTGCCCAACAATTGCTGGGGCGCGTCGCGCGTCGCCACAGCGAGGTCGACAGCCAGGCCCAGTTCGAGCTGTGGATAGAGCGCCTGGAACTCAACGACCCGGACAAGTTCCTGGTACGGCTGCGCAACGTGGTGGATGTCCTGGTGCAGGACCAATGGTGGTTCGACCGCGACGTACTGCAGGCGCAGATCCCGGGCAACTGAAGCGCCCGGCACATGTCCAAATATTACTGAGCGAGGACAGGCCCATGTTTTGGCAGGAAGATGACAAACCCCGTACCTTCAGCGTGCCTGACGACATTGTCGACCTGGTGTTCGACATCCAGTGTCGCGAGTTGCCGGTCGATCACGCCCACGACCTGGCCGATGCGATAAAGGCGCACCTGCCGGCGATCGAAGACGACACGCGCCTTGGCGTACACAGCATCCACCTGGCGGGCTCGCAGAACGGCTGGGAACGCCCCGATCCGAAACTCGGCCAGAAGCTGATACTGTCGCGCCGCACCAAGCTGACCCTGCGTGTACCGCAGGAGCGGATCGGCGAGGTCGAGAACGCGCTAATCGGCGCCGAGCTCGATATCGCCGGTTGCGCCCTGACGATCGGCAGGGCAAAGCAGAAGAAGCTGTCCAGCCAGGGCACCATCTTCTCGCGTCACGTGGTGCTCGAACCAGGTGAAGACATCGACGAGAACGCCTTCATGCAGCGCATCGTGACACTCCTGGCCGAACGCGGCATCCAAGTGAAGAAGGCCCTGTGCGGCAAGACCGCCGAACTGGCCGGGCCCGACGGCCCGGTGCAGACCCGCAGCATCATGATTGCCGGCCTCGATGCCGATCAGTCGGTACTTCTGCAGCAGCAGGGCCTCGGTCCCCTGCGTCACATGGGCTGTGGCCTGTTCATTCCCCACAAGGGCATCGACGCTGTGAAAAAGGCCGACGACGACCGCTGATCCCGCCAAAACCTGGATCACCTGGCATATGGTTTAACAAACGCTGATATTCAAATACAATCGGGCGCCAGATTTTCGCGCCCCGCGCCTGTCACGGCACCGCTGACGGCCAAATCCCCCGATTTGCCCGCCTGCGTGGCCGGGGCCTGCCAAGGGCTGTTTTTGGGCAGATATGCAATAACACTCGACTTTCAAGAGGAGCATAGACATGGCATTGGAAGTAAACGGCAAGACCATCGAGACCGACGATCACGGTAACCTCACCGATCCGCAAACCTGGGACGAGGACGTGGCGAAGGCGATTGCCGCCGCAGATGACACCATGGGTGAACTGACCCAGGAGCACTTCGACGTGCTGAAATACCTGCGTGAAGAGTTCTTCAGCAACAACGGCAGCCAGCCGATGGAACGCCAGATCAACAAGGACATGGGCAAGATCTGGGGCAAGAAGATCAGCAGCAAGGATCTCTACAACCTGTTCCCGGGCGCACCAAGCAAGCAGGGTAACCGCATCGCCGGGCTGCCCTACGTCAATCGCAAGGGTGGCTACTGATCGCCGTATGCATACGGAGCCCGGCTCCGGGATGCAGGAAAAAGCAGCCTCCGGGCTGCTTTTTTCATTTCTGGTGAGAGGTTTTTTGGTACGCGCGGTGGCGCATATTTGTTTTTGATTGCGCTGGGCGCAGCGCACCA
>JACKMP010000016.1 GCA_024235315.1 Chromatiaceae bacterium
GGCCAGGCATGCGCAGCCCAAGCACGGAGGCCCCCGCGGCGTGCAATCGTTCGCCCATCTGGCGCAGGCTATACGGAGAATCGGACATGCCGTGCAACAACAGGACCGCCGCCCTCGGTGATCCGGCCGGCAACTCGAAACTGCGGTTCCAATTCGTTGACCAACGCTGCGGATCCGACAGGCTGCCGCGACTGTAGCGGTTGATCGATACACCCTGCGCCGCCGCGACCTCCCCGTAGACCAGCTCGTCGAGTTGCCGGAACAGGCGCTCCTCGAGTGCCAGGTATTCCTCGAAGCTGCTGATCCCCGAATCGACCGTAAACTCTTGATCGAGGTCTGCCATGTGCCAGACATCCAGATCAGCCCTGCTATCCAGGTAAAGGGCGAACGCGGCGATGAATGCGAACGCGGCGCCGATGCACATGTAGATCGCGGCTAATAGCGCTTTGTGCAGATATATCCTGAACGGAAACGTCATGATCCTCACTGTCCAATATCCATCAATACGGACTATTGCTTCTCCATCTCGCTGCACCGTAGGGTAAACAGCGCAGTCGGCAATCATAAACCGCGCAAAAACAACCTGCCCAAAGGACGCCATCATGACCGAGCTGTACCGATAGCCTGACCCACCTGATTTGGACAGTGATCGGACGACGATATGCGCCTCCTCCATCATCTGCAGCCTGCTCCGGAGAGACGCGACAAGAAGGAAGAGACGGACGCGTTCGCGTGAATTCAAAGCCAAGGTCGCCTTGGCGGCGATACGGGGTGAGCTGACGACGGCCAGACTGGCCAAGAAGTTCGACGTGCATGCCAATCAGATCACCGACTGATAGAAGCAGCTTGCTGAACAGTGCGCCGGATGTCTTCGGCAAGGGCGCGAGGAAGGCCGCGGATGACTCCTGCTCAGATGACCTGGAACAGGTTACGGTGGTGCCGGGTTCGCGCGCAGACATGGCAGTGCATCTCACTGGCGGCGGCCGAAGCCGATATCGGTCGGTGAAAATCCGCGCCACAGGCTCGACAACGACCGACTTGGAGAGGTACCCGGCTGCACTTCACCACAGAACAGGTATCCACGGACATCGCATGTTGGTCGCAGACATCCGCGCACAGACCGCAACCGGTGCACGCATCAGCATGTACCTCGTAGGCATCGCCACGCTCGGCCAGGCGTAACGCGCCATGCGGGCAGACCCGGATGCAGCCGCCACAGCCGTTGCAGAGCTCGGCGTCAAGGTACGGTGCAAAAAACGCCAACTCACCCGCGCCAGCGCGCGGCAGCACCGATCCGGGCGCCTGCCATTCAAGCGGTTTCTTCACCGCTCCCGATTCGGCGACCGACGTCAACGCGCCGCGCAGAAAATGCCTGCGCGACATCGCAGGGCCGGCAACCGCCGGTGCAGCGGTGGTGAAGAAACGACGCCACTGCGAAGTCGTCAGTTTTCTCGCGACCATACCAGACAGGCCGCGTTGCGCCAGAACACGATTGAGTGTCGCAAGCCGAGTGGACAGACGCTCACCCGCCCCGCGTGGACAGTCCTCACATTCGCCAACACAAACCAGGAGACGGCGAACGCCGTCACGATACAACGCCGCCAGACGGGTCAGACCGAAGGCGTGCACACAGGGAACCGTGGCGCCTGCCGCCTTCGCGCCTACCCGCTCGCAGGCCGCGAACGCCGCCGTCAAGCCTCCCCAACGTCGCAGCGCGGGCGCCACATCGTGCGACAAGGCACCTTCGGGACATGCTGCGACACACAGGCCGCAGCCATCACACGCACTGGCATCGATCGCAAGCTGCTCGTCGTCCAGCATCCAGGCCGCCGCCGGGCAGGCATCGACACAGCGCCGGCAAGAACCAACCTCCGCATGCGTATGGATGCAGCGCCCCGGATCCACGTCGGGAACGAGGCAGGCGCTGCGCACCTCCGACCTGAGATCCCACCAATTCACACCGGCCCTCCGCCGCGACCCCGGCTGTCATGACCACGAACGCGTTCCCACGGCTGCTGACCTTGCCTGGCACCTCTCGCACGACACCGCGCCGCATCGATCACCCAGGGCATACAACAGCCGACCTTGTCAGCGCATTCACCACGAAGGCGCCGAGCCGGGCACATAGCTGCTCGGCATTGGCAATACCGTCTCGCGTTTCGGCTTCATGCGACGTTCAATCTCGTCCGACGAGGGACGTGGTTGCTCGAGTATCTGCGCCAGTACATCGCGCAGCTCTTCAAGGTATGCCGCCGTCAACAACGCCAGACCGGCGTAGAACGGCGTTTCGGCGCGCGCCGAAACGCGCAGCGCAAAGTCCGGGATCCAACGCAGGGAATGCTCGTCGAGAAACCGTGCCGCTTCTGCAAAATCCCCGCGTTCCAGCATGGTGGTCAGGAAATGCAGCTGATGGACAAGGTGGTCGTCTGTCCGCTTGCGCCAATCCTGCGCGCTCAATCCGTGGCGCGCATAGAACTCCCGCACCTGAAACATCGGCTGCTGCATCGCGAGGCCTTCTTCGTCGATCCATACGGATTCGCAAGGCGATGCCGCATAACCGTGATTGAGGTAGATCGCCGCGAAATCGGCTGCGAGCTCGTCCGCTGTCTGCCCGTCGCCACCCAGCGACCTCACAGCCTGCGCAAGGATTTCAATGGCAGAACCTGCCGGTTCAGACGCCAACCTGAAGGCCAACCCGTTGGGAAAGCAATCATGCTGCAGCGCCACCCTGGCTTCATCGGACAATTCGCGATCATGCAGCATGGCTATGGTCATCAGGTCGAGCGCCACGCCATCACAGAATTTTTCCAACAACTCAGCCATTTGACTTTCCCCACACTTTGGATTGAATCCGCACACTGACGCCCGTCGCAGACGCCGCCAGGCGTTCGCACAGCGTTCAGTGCGACAACACCCAGTTCATTACCGCATCGAGGTCCGCATCACTGATAACGACATTCGGCGCCATTGGAATGTCACCCCAGTTGCCTGCGCCACCGCTTCTCACCTTGCCGATCAATGTCGCTTTGGCACCGGCGTCACCTTTGTACCTGGCGGCAACATCCTTGTACGAAGGGCCAACCAGTTTCGTCTCCACCTGGTGACAAACCATGCAGCCATTCGCCTGTGCCAATGCCTGGTCGGCGGCAACGGATTGACTCAGTGCGAGTCCAGAAACAACGGCGAAAACACTCATCGACTTGATCATCGTCCAATTCCTCTTTTTGTCGAAAAATTACGGTGGCCGGCCACAACAGGTCGCCACAACAAGGGGCCTACACAGTTTTCTGCTCTACCGGGGGAACTGCCGGTTGCGCAAGCGCATCGCTACGAACGCACGCCATCGCCCACTCCGGCGACTGCAATCGGGCTGACGCCTGGTCGTTCAGTCGACCGGCCAGCGCCCGCAGGTCGACGATATAGGCAGCCGTCAACGCAGCAATCCCCTGATACCAGCGAATCGTGCTGATCAGACTTACCCTGGCGGCAAAACGCTCTACCCAGCACAAAAGGTGTTGATCGAGAAAAAGTCCGATATCGGCAAACGGCATGCTGGCGCCGGCGGGCGAGACGAGATGCGCAAGCAAGCGCAATTGGCCGACCAGGTGGTCAGCACAGCGATACGACCCCACTTCGTCCACGAAGCCGGAACGGCGTTGCCAGGCGTAGATGCCATCGATGGCGTTGCGCTCGCCCGATGCCGCGTCACCGCACCACGCCGACTCGAACGGGAAGGCGCCACTCTCCTCATTCAGGTACAGCTCACGATAGGCCGATTCCAACCGGGCCAGGGTCTCCCGATCAAGGCAGGTCGGGATGTCGGTCAAGCCCTCACAAAACAGGCCAACCGCTTTTCTCCCCCCGTCAGAAGACAGCTTGAAACCGAGTACCCCGTCGTAACAACGGCGCCAAAGTGCCGAGAGCGTGTCGCGCCTCGGCGCCTTTGCGTGCAGTTCGGCCAGCACCATGAGGTCTCTGGCCAAGGTGTGGCGCAACTGCCCCAAGTCACCGTCACCACTCGACCAGCGCGTCGCACCCGCGGTCATTTTTCGACCTTGCCCTTGCTGTGAGCGACGAAGACAATCGATGGATTGGTGAGCTCCGGATCGGCGAAGTTCTTGACCGCACGAACAGGCTCTTCGTGTGGTGCGATCGCTTTTGTCTCGTACTGGTGCAGCCGCAACAGGTCGATAGGCCCGACATCCAGCACCCGCATCATGCAAGCCATTACGCAATAAGGTTTGCGCCCGGCCTCAAGTTCATCGATACACAGATTGCACTTCTTGACGATCTGCGCTTCGGGATCCCACTGCGGCGCACCGTAGGGACATGCGGCCTCACAACGTCTGCAGCCGATACACAAGGTCGAATCGATGTCGACGACGCCGTTGTCCGGTCTCTTCCAGATCGCCCCGGTCGGACAAGTCGGCAGGCAGGCCGGTTCCGCACAATGGTTGCACGACACGTTGACCTTGTAGGCGAAGACGTCCGGGAAGGTTCCACCCTCAACGTACTGCACCCGCCGGAAACGCGGACCAGGCGGCAGGCCATTCTTGTCTTTGCAGGCTATTTCGCAGGCCCGGCAACCGATGCAGTCGACGTTGTTGTGAATGAAACCCAGTTGTTGCTCGGGCACAACCGGCTTGTATACGGCCTTCTTGCGTCGCTTGATCGCCGCTTTCAGGGTTGCCCGGTCCTTGATCTTTGCCATCACTGCACCTCCCCTTAAAGGTCACGACGGAACACATGAGAGCGTGCCGTTGCCAGCCTGTCCCACCCCGGGCGGTGTTCGAGGTCCGTCCGGCGAACGTCACACAACACCGTGTTGTAGGCGAAAGCCCCTGCAGGACTGGGCTCGTCCAGTGTGAGCATGTCGGGATTACCCGAGCGATCGACGCCGTTTTCGTCGAGGTCTATCCAGGCCCCTTCATGCAGGACGGCGACACCCGGCATGCAGCGCTCGGTCACATACGCCGGCACGACCACCTTGCCCCTGTCGTTCCAGACCTCGACCGTGTCGCCGGTCTTGATACCGAGCCGCCGGGCATCCGCAGCGTTCAACGTGACCTCCTGCTCGTAGGTTTCTCGGAGCCACGAGCAGTTGTTGAATATGGAATGTGTTCGCCAACGCGGATGCGGCGAGATCAGGTGGAAAGGATATTTGGCGGTCTTGGGACTGTTCAGGGATTCCCAGGGCTCTATCCACTTCGGGATGGACGGAATGTGGTAGCCGTAGCGTGTGCGCGTCCATTCGCCGATCTGCCCGAGCTCGGTACTCAGGATCTCGATGCGCCCGGATGGCGTCTGAAATGGCTTGCCGTTCTCGATCTGCTCGCGAAACGCCACATGTGGCTGGTCGAGTTTGAACTTGTAGACACCGCGTTGTTTGAACTCGTCCCAGCTCATACCGACATGCTGATGCGCCATGACCTTGCCTTCCCACCACTCGCGCAAATAGGCTTCGTCCACCGCATCCGGATTGTCGAAATAACTGCGATCCGCCTTCGGGTTGTAGGTCTTGGCGAAATAGTCGCCGATACCGGTCTTTTGACCGATACGGTAGGCGAGTTCGGTAAACACCTGGAAGTCGCTTTTCGATTCGCCGAGCGGCTCGATAACCTTCGGCCGATGGATGTAGTAATGCCCCTTGTACCAGGGCAAGGCCACGTCGTGGCGTTCGAAATGCGTGGCAATCGGCAGCAACACATCGGCATAAAGACCTGACGGTGTGATCGTCGAATCCATGCATACCACCATCTCCAACTTGTCCATCGCCTGGACTTCCTTGTTGATGTTGGTGAGCTGATTGAACCAGTCGGAGCCGTGCCAGAAGATGCCCTTGATATTGGGAATGACGCCGTCAAGTTGATCCTGTCTTGGCCATAAACCGATCTCTTCGCGTCGCACATTCGGATAGTTCAGCACGCAGTGTGCCCAGCGATCCGACTTTATCGACGAGAACCAGATGTTCGCGTATTGGTCGTAGGGATAGGCGACTGCCTCCGCATGCCATGCCTTGCCCACGCCCTCGGCGCAACCGCCGAGCACACCGATGTTGCCAGTCATCGCCTGTAACGCAGCGGCCATCCGGTTGTATTGTTCGCCGTAGGCATTGCGGCCTGGAGCCCAAGAGGCTTTCAGCGCCGCGGGTTTGGTCCGTGCATACATGTCGGCAAGCTTGCGAATGTCATCTGCCGACACGCCGCAGATCTCAGCGGCCCATTCCGGCGTCTTGGCGACACCATCGTAGGTCCCGAGGATGTAGTCTTTGAAGTTTTCCTGCCCATTGGGAGAATTCTTTGCCCAATCCGGCATGGTCCCGGCATCCATTCCCTGCGTGAAGCGGTCAATGAACGCCTGGTCCTGCAGGTTCTGACTGAAAACGTAGTGCGCCATCCCCGCCATCATGGCGGCGTCCGTGTTTGGCCGGATCGGGATCCACCAGGCGTCGTAGGCCGCCGCCGAATCGGTGTATTGCGGATCGATCAAAACGAATTTGCAACCGCGCTGTTTGGCAAGCCGCATGTAGTAGAACGTGTTGCCGCCGTGGAACGTATAAGCCGGGTTCCAGCCCCACATGATGATCAGCTTCGAATGGGCGTAGGTGTCATCTTCGTTGCCATCTTCGATTGTGCCGAAGGTCCAGCGCGAACTCGAGGTCGTCCCCTGATACGACGGCACAGACCACGAGTTGGTGCGGCAACCGAACATGCCGAGGAAGCGTCCCAGGAGCCCCTCGATCTGATCGGACTTGTGCAGCACGCCGTAAGACGCACCGGCATAGCTCTGATCCAACAGGGCCGTGGACCCATACTGGTTCTTGATCTCGATCATCTTGCGTGCGACGTAGTCCAGCGCCTCATCCCAGGAAAGACGCTTGAACTTGCCTTCGCCGCGCTTTCCCACCCTTCCCATCGGGTAGAGCAGGCGCTCGGCGGAGTAGAGCCGTTGACGATACGACCTGCCACGCAAACAACCCCGCAACTGCGGCTCTTCCTCAGTGTCTTTACCGAAATGGCCGTCCTGCTGGTAGCGACCATCGTCAGTGGAAATGCGCACGATCACGTCACCCTTCTTGTGTGCCACCAACATATGGCGCGATCCGCAGTTGTGTGCACAGCTGGTGACCACAGTTGTCAGTTCGTCGTCGCGTGGATAAGGCTCGTAGGCAAACGCAGCCGCATCGCGTGATTGGATCAAGCCTCCAGCTCCAAGCGCCGTTGCACCCGCCGCCGTGGTCTTCAGAAACGACCGCCTCGTCATGTTCAGGCGGTCATCCAGGAAATCGTGTTTCTTGTTGTTGCGCATGGCGTTCTCCAGAACGTTCGCCGATTACTGAGCGTTACCGGGATTGGGGGCGACCGCGAACCGCGGGTTGGAGCTGGTCGGTCTGTCTATGGCCCAGTCGGGTACCGCAGCAGCCGCGCCGGGCCATGGATTGCGCGGATAGGGATAGTTGATGCGATACCAGGCACGTCCACCGTGGCAGCCGTAGCAGACATCGGCACTGCTCTTGCCCGCCTCCTCGATCGCCGCCGGTTTGAGAAAATTCACGTTGTGTCGGTTCGTGCGGATGGCGACGTGGCAAGTGAGGCAGCTGTTTCCAAACACCGCTCCATGCTCGAGCCAGCTCCCTGGCACGCCCATGACGGGATAGTTGAACTTGCCGTGGCACATCAAACAGATGTTCGGGTCGACCTGTTTGCGTTGCACCAGATCAGACTGGCCTGTGGCCGAAGAGTTGGCCGTTTCCTCGCGCAGGTCATTGCCTTGGTGGCAGGTATTGCACTTCAGGTCCATAACCTGATGGGCGTAATCCGTCGCCAGGTGGCGGCGGTGAAACGTCTCCTGTTCACCGATATAGGTGTCCAGAGTCTGGTACCAAGCCAGAGCATCCTGGGCCACCACCCCTGCAGGCGAGGTTTCACGCACCTTGCGCTCGAGAACCTCTCGGTGGCAGACGAGACATTGCTCGTCGCTCGCCGTATCGATCGCAGGCTTGAAATGGATCGGATCCCAGCGCGCCTGATCGTAAGTGACGCCGCTCTGTGCGGCGCAGACGAGTCCGGTCAGCAGGACAGAGATGGCCAGGGTCGCAAGCACCCTCAACTGGATCATGGCTACATCCTCCTCTCGCGGAGGTTAGGGGGCACTTCCCTGTGCCCGGGGACACGCCCCTTCAGGAGGGGCAAACGCTTGTCACTTGGGTGGGTTCCAGCCGCTCATGCCGGACATGCCGCCCATACCGGACATCCCGCCCATGCCGGACATCCCCGACATGCTGGCGGTGGCGTTTGTCGCGCTACCCACCATCAGACCGACGGCGGCCGCGACAACTGCCTTTTTGAACCTCGTTAACATTCGAGTCATGATTTTTCCTCCAAGATTTTTCGGCCCCAGCCGGAACTTTGCTGGGTTGCGTTACTTCTGCTGCCAACCGCGGATGTCGTAGCGACCCGGCATACCGGGATGATTGAAGGGCGTATACCAATTGCCTTGATCCTCGAGGAACCGAAGGCTGTTGGGGTACGGTTGTGACACACCGAGCAAGGACGTCGTGTACCACGCGCCTGGATGATCGACTGTTGTGATTGCCGGAGCGGCAACCGGACGTTGCGAGGGGTCAACCCCTGCGATCAGGCCCTCCTCAGCGAAAGCCACCGACGTGATGATCACGACCAGCAACGCTGCACTCAAACCTGTCAACGACAACCGCATCCTCAAGTCCCCCCGTTTCGGTACCGATTCCCCCGGCGCGCCCTTCACATCGCGACTCCGGTTGGCAACTCCGCTACGCACCGTCCGTGCCAGCAAGACTTAGTCTTTGATTTAGCGATTGTTTTTTTGAATTCCTGGCGCAGCGAAGCGATTTGCCGCGTGCAATGTCTGCCGTTTTGTCAGGCTGTTTCCGAGTGGACGCCAACCGAATGAGAATCCCGCCAGACATGCCTGTCGCGGACGGATCTTGCGCAGTCGGTAAAGGCAAAAGGAATCAGATGCTTGCCAGCGGATTCTGATGCTCCGGGCGAGGCTGCCAGCGCGATCAGCGGTCAAACTGACAATCTGTCACGCGGCGTGATTCGGGACGATATCGCATCTCCGCCCCGCGATTACGCGGGGGGCGGACAACACCGAAACGTCGCGGACAACGTTAGCCCGCACCGCGTCGCGACGGTGGCCGCCGGGACGGTGTTGGGGCATATCTAACGGTAGGGATAAGGGCCATGCTGGGGCCACACCCAGGCAGGCTGCCGCCACACCGGCGGAGCGGGCCACCAATAGGGCGAACCATGCGGAACCGGTGGCGCCATTCGCCCGCAGGGGTGAGCGGGGCGCCGCGCCCAGGCCGGATAGGCCGCGACCACGGAATCGGTCAGCTGCGAAACCGGCGCGCCGTTTTCTTGCGGACTGGTTTCGACGGCTTCAGACTGTAACGGCACGACTACCGATACCTGCGGGTGCCGAAAACCTTCTGCGCCGAGCAGCGATGCCGCCTCCAGCTCGCCGCCCGGTTGACCCACAGCACCCTGGACGTCGCTGTCGCGCGCCATTGGCAGCGCCCCCTGAGGCCTTGGCGTTATCAACATCGTGCCATCGCGGCCCGCAGGCTGTACCTGCCACCCGCTCTGTTGCAACTGCTGCTTAAACTGCTCGACGTGTGTCGGCGAGGCCACGGGGCCGGTCGGCGACGATGCGGTTGTGGCCGCGGTCGGCGGTGTCAACTCAGATTCGGGCGCACGGTAGATCACGCTCCCGTCCTTGGCGGTATAGCGGACCCATCCCTGTCGCTCCAGGTCCTCGCTTAAGCGATCGGCAATCGTCGGAGGCGACGCCTCGACCGGTTTTGGCGGCAGGTAATACAGATCGCCGCCCGCTGCCCGCACTGCGCTCCAGCCCTGGCGTTCCAACTCACCACGCAACTGCTGGGTGACTGTACCCTGCGCGGCCAGGGCCAGATCGCTTGCGCCCGCCACTGGCGCCTTCGCGGGCGCAGGTTTGCGATAAATCCGGTTGCCCTCCCCATCCATCTGCGCTGCCCAGCCTTGCTGCTCCAGGGCCTCGCGCAGGTTGGCAGCGAACGCACGCTCGGATGATGCGAATTCGGGTGCCTGGGCGACAGCCCCGGGCGCCGGCGGCAAATAGCTGACACTGCCGTCGGGGGCATCGACCGGCGTCCAGCCCTGAGCGATCAGCGCCTCTTGCAACTGCATCGAGAGTGTCTCCCCGCTGGCTTTCGAGGAATCGAACGAGGACTCCCCGGCACTTGTAGGCAGAACGGGGAGAAAGCCCACAAGAAACGCCAGACTTGCCAGTCGGGCCAAACGAAAAGTGTCCATGGTTATGATCCTCGGGTGCAATGGAACAGGCTGATTTGAAAAAAACACTGCCGTCACACTGAAGCAAGTTGCAAGCCATGTGCGGTTGAACCGGCATCCAAGGCGCTCCAATGAGGACTCCAGGTGTTTAACCTGCGTTACTCAGGCGACCTGCAGGCACCCAGGCCTGACAAATTGTCAGGGTAATTTTTTGTGGTCTCTCTAGAATTTCATGGATGTGCCGTGTTTTTTCCGCCGTCCGCGAAACCCACCCGCCACAGGGAATCGGACCACTTTACCGGTGTTGATGCATGATCTGGCCACCCTCCCGTCTGAGTCAGAAGTTCGGCCTTGGTACTGCGGCCGGGCTCCTGCTCAGCTCGCTGATTTTCCTGCTGCTTTATATCGGCCTGTACAGCACTGAGCTGACCGCCGAGCGCGCCAAGGCAGCTGCTCAGGTGAACAGCCTGCTGCAAACGTCCCTGGAAAACGCAATGCTGAAACGCGACCTCGAAGGACTGCGGTTCATCGTTGATCGGCTCGGCCAGCAAACCGGAATCGAAGCCGTGTTCATTACCAACCCGGCCGGTGAAATCCGTTTCGCCAGCGACCCGCTGCTGCTGGGAAAACGGCATTCACCCGTGTCATACGGCGCTGCGGCTTCCACGCAATTCGTCCACGACGCACTGGGTCGCGATATCCTGCGCAGCGTCAATCCAGTGGCCAACCGCATCGCTTGCCTGGAATGCCATGGTGCCATTTCAGAGCGTCCGATAAACGGCATTCTCTACGTCGATTACGACGCGGCGCCGATACGGGAACAGGCACGAGCCACGACGCTGCTCCTGATGGGGTCAGGTGCAATCATTGTGTTGATCAACCTCGCCGGGGGCTGGTGGTTCATCCAGCGATACGTGATCAGACCCATCAATCACCTCGCCGCAACCAGCCGGTCGCTCGCCGCGGGCGATCTCGCCGTCCGTGCCAATACCCAAGGCAACGATGAACTGGCCCAACTGGGCAAGACGTTCAATGTCATGGCGGGGCAACTACAGGCAAAGATCACCGAACTGGAAAAGCAGGGCGCCTTCCTGCAGGCGTTGCTAGATGCCATCCCGGACGGCGTTCGCGTAATCGCACCGGATTATCGGATCCTGCTGACCAACCGTGCCTACCGGGAGCAGTTGCAGCTGGGCGATGACGATGGCGTCGGGCAGCATTGTTACAGTGCCTCGCACCATTTGGAGAACCCTTGCCCAGCCACCTTGATCACCTGTCCGGTACACGAACTTAACATCAAGGAACAACCAGTCCAGGCGTTGCATCGCCACCACCGTAGCGATGGCCAAGTCATAGATGTCGAGATCTACGCAGCGCGGATGCAGGCAACCGACAACGGTACCCCGCATACGCTGGTGGTCGAATCCATCCGCGACCTTTCCAGACACATCAAGTATTCACAGGAACAAAAGCTATCGGAACTGGGCAAGCTGGCAACGGGCGTTGCACACGAGATCTACAACCCGCTGGCATCCGTGAAAATGGCCCTGCATGCACTGCACGAAAATGCCGCCGGCAGCGAACGCGAACCCGAAACGCAGAAATACCTGCAACTACTCGACCGCGAGGTCGACCAGTGTATCGATGTCACACAAAGACTGCTGCGCCTCGGCATGCCGGCGTCCGAAACCCCACAATTGATCACTGTCTCCACGGTGTTGGACGACACGCTCAGCCTGGTGCGTTGGGAGGCCGATGCGATAAACGTAACGCTGAAAACCGATCTGCGACCCGAAGCCCGAGTGCTGGCCAATGACAGCGAGTTGCGCATGGTCGCGCTCAACCTGATCCAGAACGCATTTCACGCGATGCCGGATGGCGGCGAGCTGCTGGTTAGCAGTCGCGCAAACGGGAAACACGTAGAGATCAGCTTTCGGGATTCCGGTGTCGGCATTCCTCCCGAGCAACTGGCACGCATTTTTGATCCCTTCTATAGCCGGCGTGCAGCGGGCGGCAAAGGCACTGGCCTCGGGCTGTCGATCGTGCGCACCATCATCGAGAACTTCGATGGAACCGTCTCCGTGCAGAGCGAGCTCGGGCGTG
Organism: Chromatiaceae bacterium; assembly: GCA_024235315.1. Taxonomy (GTDB): domain Bacteria; phylum Pseudomonadota; class Gammaproteobacteria; order Chromatiales; family Chromatiaceae; genus Thiosocius. The sequence goes on from JACKMP010000016.1 coordinate 12,420, forward strand.
GAAGCACTTTCACCGTCAGCCTTCCGGATCCATCAACCTTGACCGGGAACGCGACATGAAGCGGCCGATACTGATCATCGAGGACGACACCACCTTGAATCACCTGATCACGCAGCAGCTTGCTCGCGCGGGTTTTTCGACGACGGGGGCAACCAGCTGGTCTGCGGCGCAAAGCTACCTGGCAACAAAAGAACCTGCGCTGATCATTACCGATGTGAGGCTGCCGGATGGCGACAGTATTCAGCTACTGCCCGAGCTGGTGGAAACCTACCCTGTGATCGTGCTTACCGCATTCGGTTCGGTGCGCGACGCTGTTGATTCAATGAAACGAGGTGCCGCGGACTATCTGCTCAAGCCGGTCAGTTTCGACGAACTGCTGCTGACGGTGGAACGCACACTTGAAAACGCACAATTGCGGCAGGAGAACCAGTTCTGCAAGCGTCAGTTGCGCGCACGCGACGCGCGCAATGGGCTGGTCATCGGTGAAAGCGCCGTGATCGACGATGTGCTGCGCACAGTAGAGGCCGTTGCCAAGGAAGACATCACCGTATTGGTGCAGGGGGAAAGCGGCACCGGAAAGGAACTGATTGCACGCGAGGTCCATGACAACAGTCCGCGCCGCAAGCGCAGTTTCGTCACCGTCGACTGCTGTACCCTGCAAGAAAAACTGTTCGAGTCAGAACTCTTTGGGCACGAAAAAGGCGCCTTTACCGGTGCCGACCGGCAGAAGAAGGGATTGATCGAAGGCGCCGAAGGCGGCACCTTGTTTCTCGACGAGATTGGTGAGATCGATGGCAGCATTCAGGCGAAGCTGCTCCGCGTGCTCGAGACCGGGCAATTCCGCCGACTGGGGGGCACCAAGGACTTGAGCGCCAACGTGCGCGTGGTGGCGGCGACCAACCGCAATCTCGGCGACATGGTCGAGGACGGGGCCTTTCGCCCCGACCTGTTCTATCGACTGAACGGTTTCAACATCCTGGTTCCACCCCTGCGCGACCGCCGCGATGACATCCCCGCGCTGGCAGAGCACTTCATCCGAAATCACAGTTTCTCGCGCCGCATCGAGAAGCAACTCAAGAAGGCGGCTGTGCGCAAACTCGTCGCCTACAACTGGCCGGGCAACATCCGCGAGCTGAAAAACGTCATGGAACGCGCCATCATCCTGTCGCGGGACAAACCATGGATCGGCCCCGAGCATCTCGCCTTCGGCTCGTCGCAGCGTCAAAGCGCGGCCGCACTGACGCTGTCTTTCAATCAAGATCCCACCCTGGAACAAATCGAGGCAGAGTATCTTTCCCGCCTGCTGAAGAAATTCTCCGGCCGGCGCGCCGAAGTGGCCGATACGCTAGGCGTCAGCGAACGCAGCGTCTATCGGATGATCAAGCGTTTCGACCTCGAAAACGGATAACGATGAAATCAAACACCACTTGCCGGACGGGTTCCAATCAGGGCGGGTCAATTCGCCGCCGTGAACACAAGACCGGCCGCTATGGCCAGTGGATGAATCCAGTCAGCCGCACCCAACGGTCAATGAACCGCTGATGCCACTTCGGTCCATCTGGCGGGAGCAGTTAACACGAAGAAACTGCGCGGCAGCGCTGGCCGCGATATCCCAGCAAACAAGACCGCAGCCAACAAAAAAGGCCTGCGATTTCTCGCAGGCCTCTTTTTATTTGGTGGGGCGTGCAGGATTCGAACCTGCGACCAATTGATTAAAAGTCAACTGCTCTACCAACTGAGCTAACGCCCCAAAATCGGTCTGGGCTGATGTTGCGCCAGGAAAGAGCGCGCATTATACAGAACCAGTTGTCCCGCTCAACCCGTTTATGCCCGTTTTCAGACCGCTTCGAGTCGACGCAACCGCTCCGGCAGCAGGTGCAGATCGACCAGGCCGGTGAGCAGCGCCTTGCCCAGCGTCGCCTCGTCCTCGTAGACCATCTTGTAGTACTGCACCTTCATCGTCAGCGCGCTGCCGAGGAGGATCGCGGCAAAGGTGATGAGAGAGCCGACGGCCAGCGTGGACACGCCGGTGATCGCCTGCCCCACGGTGCAGCCCATCGCCAGGGTGCCGCCGAATCCCATCAACACGGCGCCGATCACGTGGTTGACCGCATCGCGCACCGAACTGAACCACTCGATGCGGAAACGCCGCGTGACCAGTGACCACAGCAGCGAGCCCAGCACCACGCCGAGCACCGCCATCACACCGAAATTGAGCAGCGCGCGCTCGAAGCCGCCGGTCACATAGGCCATCGTCTGACCGATCGGGTTGATGAAGGTATATGACTGCGGCGCCAGCGGGCGTCCCTGCGCCGGCCTGCCGGCGTCA
>JACKMP010000017.1 GCA_024235315.1 Chromatiaceae bacterium
AGCCACCGTCACCAGTGCCCTGGCCGACGGCAAGTCATTGATTCAACGCCATAGGATGGTCAAGGATGCGGGCAAGGCGCAGATCGAAAGCGATGAGCTGCATCGTTGTCAATTAAGACGATGGTGCCGTAGGGCTCTGTTTTTTGTGAATAATCGGGTCAGGTCTTGCATTGCCGCGAGCCCAGTTGGACAGACAGCCCCATGGCCATTAGTTGTCGCACGGCGCGACTGGCCGTTGCGTAGCTCGCCTGGAAATAATCGGCGATCTCGCGCATGGCGTAGCCGCCGCTCAGGTATAAGTCCGCGCCATGGTTTCGCGGCTATCCCGGTAATTGGCCTCCTGTTTCGTCAACGGCTTCGCCAAGGTGTGACGATGGGCGCGCAGGCTTCGTTTAATCCATTGCCGTCAGTCGTCTGCGTGGAGACAATCTGCTTGACGAGGGCCTCGCTGCCCAGGAACAGCCGGTGCCGAAGACCCTCCCAGCTCGGTGCCTGTCCGACTCCAGTGCGCACGAAATCAACGTAGCGCATTCGGGCTTTGTACCGCTGCTGGCCAAATTGACTAAGCAGCCCGCCTGTCGTCGGCCATGACGGTGTCGGTGTCACACCGCTCATTGCTGCGTAACTGCTCCAACGCTACTTGGCTGCATCTGCCACCATGCCAGCGCGCGCAGGCTCGAGCGCGAAATAGCACACGAGTTCCAAAAGGTGCGTTTCGCGCTCCACAAGTATGCCCTTGAACCGCCCCTGGAACAGGTGGCCGACGAGCCCATGGCGGCGGTTGAAACGCTGCGTATAAACGCCGTTCAGTTGTCGCATGCCGTGCGAAAGGTTGGCATCCGGAGTTTCGACGACGACGTGGTAGTGGTTGGTCATCTGGCAGTAGGCATGGCAGCGCCAGTTGAGCCGCTCGCAAACCTGCTCGAGCAGCGTTTGCCAGTCCTCGCGGTCGCTGTTGTCGTGGAAGATATCCTCACGGCGATCGCCTCGCGATGTCACGTGGTAGAGGGCACCGGCGAGATCGATGCGAAGCGGCCTGGTCATCGTTGCAGGCCCGATTCGAACGGGACGGGTTCGGCACCTGGTGCCCCGGTCAGGGGCGAAATTGCTCGCAGAGAGTAGCGCATGTGACGAAACAGTTCCTTTGTTTGTCAGCGGGTAGGTGAGCCAAGGATGACACAATAGAGAACGAAAAGAAAACCATGTCGGCCAATATCGGCCTGCTTGCCGCGTCCCCATGACCTGCGGAAAAGGATGTGGCAATGCAAGACCTGACCCAGGTCCCTAGGGAGCGGGTACTTCTCGTTTGAAAGGATTTGCCACGATGACGCCGTCGAGGTCTTGCCCATCCTGCAGGTCTTCGCTCAACAGGTAACGGCAGCCCAGTTGCTGGGCGGCGCCAACGATTAATGCATCCCACCAGGACAGCTGAAAGCGCGATTCGGCGACCCATGCCCGCTCGAGCAGCGGCAGGTCTGCCGCTACGGGCTGCCACACGGCCAGATCCCGGACGTCGCCGCGCGCCGTGTCGGCCGCCAGGCCCGGCCGGAGGCGGCGCGTGACGACCTGATAGTACTCCTGGAGAACCTGGGTGCTGAGACGGCCCTGGTGTGTCTGCCAAAGAAACGTCAACCAGTCACGCGCACGTGCCTGCTTTTGCGCTTCGCCAGCATCCCGCGCATAGACCAGCACATTGGTATCAACGAAGAATGGACCGGTCATACAGGCTGTCGCGATCTGGATATTTTTCGTCTTCGTCTTTCAGCATTTCGGGGCCGCGCTCGAGGAAGCGTGCCATGGCAAGTTGATACTCGCTTTCCTGCACGCGGCGCTCGCGCAACATCTCGCCCACCACCCGTGACACGCTGGTCGCCCTGTTGGCGGCCTGCACGCGGATCCACTGGGCAGTGTCCTCGTCGAGCGTTATGGTTACGTTCTTCATGGGCACGAACCTAGTGCTCCACGAATCTCGTGTCAAGTGGGGGGCTGGCGGGGTCCATAGAAAGAGATAGAAAGAGGTCAGGTCTTGCAATGCCACTTGGGGCCCCGGCTAGGGGTGAGATAGCTCGCAGGGAGTAGCGCATGTGACGAAACAGTTCCTTTGTTTGTCAGCGGGTAGGTGAGCCAAGGATGGCACGAGAGAGAACGAAACGAAAACCTCGGCGACGAATACTGGCTTGCTTGCCGCGTCCTTATGACGCGCGGAAACGGATGTGGCAATGCAAGACCTGACCCAGGTCCCCTAATCCAGAAGCCTTTCGGGTGCATCCATTTCCTCGTGTAGCACACGAACAACGAGCACCTCGGGTTCGAGCACTTGGTAAAAAACAGCGTGATGCTCGACCTGCAACCTGCGATATCCGGGAAGAACATGGGCGTAGTTCGCGCCGAGTGATGGATGACTGACCAGCTGTTTCATTCCTGCCGCAAGCTGATCCAGGTATTTATCCGCCTGATCAACACCCCATTTTTCGCAGGTATACACCCAAATTCCGATGAGGTCTGATTCCGCCTTCGGCGTGACGCTCAGCTTGAGCACTAATCAGCCGCCTTCATCCGCTTGCGGCCGGCTGCCTTGATAGCCGATATATCGAACGGCTTGGGTTTCCCGCTTGACTCACCGTCAACGAGGGCCTGCCTCAGCGTGACAAGACGTTCCTGGGCCTGCTGGTCTCGCCGGATGAGGTGGCGGATATACTCACTATCATTGCCGAAGTGACCACTTTCAATCTGGCCTTTCACCCAGTTGTCTTGTTGTTCAGTCAGCGTGATGGTTTTCCGATGCATGCCCATAGCGGGTGCTCCTAACACAGTAAAAGTATGACAATATCATATCATTCGCTTGCGCCGAGTCACTACCCAGACCTGACAGGAGCCCTCTTGTACGGGCGAACTGTGCGCACGGTTTGATAAGGGGGGGCAGTTGACATGGTTAAGTACCGTCTATTGAGGCGCCGCCAGACGAAAGGAGCGGCAACACATAGGCCGGGGCTACGGTGGTGTAACCTGTCCTCTACTCTACCTGTTCCTGCTGTTCCGCAACCGCTGGCATGGGATAGTTGAAAACCAATCCGGACTTCGTTGTGGAGTGAATTACATGAAACCGTCCGCAGTCTTTGCCACCAACCGGGAGGCTATCCGCCATGTGGTGGAGTCCCACCACGCCTGCAATGCGCGCGTGTTCGGTTCCGTTGTCCACGGCGACGATACCGAGGGCAGCGACTTGGATATTCTTGTCGACCCTACGCCGGAAACGACACTGTTCGACATCGGTGCGATCCGGCATGAACTGCTGCAATTGCTGGGTGTACCAGTGGACGTGGTGACCCCCAATGCGCTGCCGGAAGGGTTTCGAGCAGCGGTGTTGGCCGAGGCGGTGCCGGTATGAACCATGGCCAACAACGCTTGACGGGCTACCTGGCGCATATCCTGAAGGCCATCGAGCGCATTGACCGCTACACCGGGGGTATGAGCGAAAAAGCGTTCCTGGGCGACGAGATGGCCCAGGATGCCGTGATCCGCAACTTCGAGATCATCGGCGAAGCCAGTCACAACATTGAGACGCACTTCCCCGAGTTCGCCGCCACCCATCCGGAATTGCCCCTGGCGTTCGCTTACCAAATGCGCAACGCGGTCTCGCATGGCTACTTCAAGGTGGATCTGCAAGTCGTCTGGAAGACGATTCACCGCGATCTGCCAGGACTGTATCAGCAAGTGCGTGAACTTGTTCGAGACCTGCATGACGGTGACGACGACGGGACGGATTGACAGATTGAAAATCCAAGCGTTAGGTCATGCAATGCCATCAGCGGGTAAGTATGCCAAGCATGGCATGAGGGAGAACGAAAGGGTGAACAGTGGCGACGAATGCCGGCTTGCTTGGTGTGCCCTTATGACGTGCGGGAAAAGATGTGGCAATGCAAGACCTGACCCTGTTCCGTGACCTGAGTGTCAGGGATTTTTACACGGACGACCCTTCATAAGACGGGCGTGATCTTTTTAGTGTCTGGCCATCGCCATAAAAGTTTATTTAAAACAATATCCTACAGATTTTTTCTTGTCGGCCTGAGGAGTTGGCATTCGATGTGCTTAATAAGTGAGCGAAGGCAAGTGTCGGCGAAGCCAGACACTCGCCACGAGTTTCGCACTTCGTATCGCTTTGGAGAACAGAATGAAAACTTTTCGTGTAGCAGCACTAGCACTCGCGCTGGCCGGAACGGCCAACGCCGGACCATTCGTAATCAACACCACTCAAGATTTCTCGGGGAACCATTCCGCGTCTACTTCGGGAGTAAACGCGTTTGGGTACTCCGGCACGCGTGCCACGTCCTTTTATTCCTGGGCCGGCGCGTCGGGTTCCCCACTGACAGGTGGATCCGCAACAGGTCTGGTTGTTGATACAAACAAAACGTCATTGATGAATTCTCTGGGGTTTGCGACCCTTACGGCTGGCCCGCTGACCGCAGTGGATGGTTCAGCTTTTAACTTGCCAACGCAGGCTGTTCCGCCTTTGAATCCATCTACCCAGATGTACTATCCGAATGCAATCAGCAGCGGAGAGAAGAACATCGATACCCTCAACCCTTGGGCATCTGGAGGGTTTGGTGATCCCCAGCAAACGAATAACTACGCGAGTAATTGGCAGCTTACTTACGAATACGTACTGAATGGTGCAATCGGGGCGGGATGTAGCAACGGCGATCCGATCTGCTTCAACAGCGGCTTTTTTGAAGTGTTCTATTCGGATTCCACCGGCGTGAGCAACAAGAAAGTGCTTCAAGTCAACGTGACTGGTTCCGATGTCCAGCCGACCAATCTTTATGTGTTGGGCGAAGTTGACTATAGCTGGCTCGTTGGGGCTGATACTTTTGTTGAAAATTTTCTCGTTGATGTGGATAGTGGCGATAGCTTCTTTGACATCTGGACCAATGGTGGCACGGGGGCGATTGATTTTGTTCTCGACTCTAATGTTAACCCGCCGGTTCCGACTTTCACGGACGATGTCGTTGCAACAAATGACGTCGGCGGTCTTTACTCGATTCCAGATGGGATGGGCGGCAGCACGACGGTTGGTCAGTGGGCAGTTCGTCAAACCACCCTTGATGGCAGTGCCGAGTTCATCACCGTCCCTGAGCCGAATATCGTAATGCTGCTGGGTAGTGGCTTGATCGGAGTGGGTTTCGCCACCCGCAAAAGGAAGCTCGCATCGGCCGCATAAGATAGTGGTTGGTACTGTCCACTCCTCGGAGTGGGCGAAGAAATCTAGCCCTCGCCGTTTTAGCGAGGGCTATTTTTTTTGACCAGTTGGCGATTAGCTTCCTCGCAAGTTTGATTGCAACTATTTGCAATGGATTGGCATTTCCGCCGGGTCTCCAGCTCTTTACTAACTTGCCGCGATATGGGTCGAATTGGATTCCTCTTGGAGCTACTCTCAGATTCCCTCTTTTCAACAGCATTTTGAGAATTTGTGTGCCCGCTATTCCGGCGCAAATGTCGCATGCCATCGGTGTTGATGGTCCTCGATGCTCCACCATATCAACAGCTTCCCTGGCAACGAGATAGCTTTTTTGCAGCATTGCGGGCATTGCGGGCATTGCGGGCAAAGCAGGGGTCAGGTCTTGAAGCAGGGGTCAGGTCTTGCACCACCACTCCGGCGCAGCTGCGTAGTATGTTAAAAAAATGTGAGGTCTTCTCACCGCGACTTGAGCATGTACTTAGCTACCCGAACCGCCAACAGTTGTATCGGGTTTCTATTGCCGCCGACCCTCCAGGTCCGAACCATCCTCCCCCGATACCCATCAAACTGCCTCCCCCAGGGCGCCGCCAGCACCTCCCCCCTCCCCAACAACACTTTCAACACCTCTGCCCCTGCCATCCCGGCACATATCTCACAGGCCATCGGCGTCGAAGGCCCCCGGTGCGCCGCCAGGTCCACCGCCTCCCTGACCATCAAATAACCGCGCTGCAGCATCGCCGGTGACAACCCAACGAGAAACCGGATCAGCTGCTCCATCTCGTCATGCCCTTCCAGCCGAAAGTACTCCTCGAAGGACATATTGCCCGGCAGAAAGTTCAGTACCGCGGCCCCCATGCCCAGTGGCGCGGCAGTCGTCGCCGGAATCGCGAATTCGGCGCATTTGGCGAACACTAGCCGGCGCGCGTCAACCGCAAAGTAGTCGAGCCCGTCGACGTAGGCGTCCACGCCATCCAGGAACGCATCCACGTTGCCAGCATCTACCCCCTGGTCGAACACCTTGATATCCAGTTCCGGGTTGATGTCCTTGGCCATCCGCACCAGCACGTCGGTCTTGGGCTGGCCTATCGTGCTGAGGTAAGCGCCGGCCTGGCGGTTAAAGTTGGGGAGTTCAAAGACATCGAGGTCAGCGACATGGAACGCCCCTATCCCTAAGCGAGTCAGCGTAAGCAGGTGGCTGCCGCCGACACCGCCCAGCCCTGCGATCGCCACCCGCTTGGTACGGAGCAGGTCTTGCTCTTCCTGGGTGATCCACCCGATGTTTCTCGAAAAGGCCGTGTGGTAGTCGAACTGACTCATACTTCCTTGCCCTCTGGTAGTGATTGATTGGCAGGCGATTGAAATGCCGAAAGGGCACTTCGCCCCGGCACACGCTAAACTGCGCACTCATTGCACAACAAGGATAGCCTGATGTTCACGATGCCCTGGTTCCGTCTTACCTTCGTCGTGTTGGCTGCTGCCCTCCTCTTCGTGGGCTGCGATCGTACGGATCCGCAGGCATTGGTCGCGAGGGCGGAGCAAGCACTGCTCAATAAGGATTATCGCGCGGCGGTGCTCGATCTTAAGTCCGTCTTGCAGAAAGAACCCGAGAACACCAGGGCGCGCTGGCTGCTGGCCGAGACCTACCTGGCGGTCGAGGACGGCGCCTCGGCGCAGAAGGAACTCGAGTGGACGCGCGCGCGCGGCGTCGAAGACGATGCCGCGGTGCCTTTATTGGCACAGGCCCTCTGGCTGCAGAACCAGTTCGACGCGGTCCTGGCACTGCCGAAGGATGGGGTCCGGTCTCCCGCCTCACTTGCCGACCTGGGGGCTTTCCGTGCTTTGGCGCGAATAGGGCAGGGTATGCTGGAAGAAGCACGCGTTGAGCTGGAGCCTGCCCTTGCCGGCGGCGCGGCGACGCGGTATGCGCGTTTCGCCGAGGCGCGCCTGGCAGCAGCTGAAGGTGCACGCGATAACGCGCTGGCAATGGTAGAGCAACTCACCAACGATGAACCTTCTTACGCGGATGCCTGGAGCCTGCGCGGTGACCTGCTAGGCGCCGCGCGTGATTACGCTGGGGCTGAGTCCGCTTACACGAAGGCCATGGAAAACCGCCGTGGCGCGCTGAAGGACCGCGCCAAGCGAGGGTTTGCGCGCGTGGCCTTGGAAAACTGGGAAGGAGCGGCCGAAGATGCCGCTGCGTTGCAGAAGGCTGCGCCTAACTTCCAGCTCGGTCATTACCTCGCCGGCCTCACGGCCATACGCAAGGACGATTTCGAGCGGGCGCGTGAAGCGCTTGAGCGCGCCTACCAACTGGCACCCCGCCATTTACAATCGGTGTTCCTGCTCGCCGCGGTCGAGGCACGCCAGGGCAACGAAAACCGTGCCCGTCAGCTTGCCGAGCAGGCGGTAGCCCTCCAGCCCGGCTTCATTCCGGCGCGCAAGTTGCTGGCGACCTGGCATCTGCGCGATCGCAAGGGCCGCGAGGCTGAGGACATGGTGCGCCCGATTGTCCAGGCCAAGCCCGATGACATGCAGGCCAAGAACATGCTCGCCGCCGCCCTGATCGCCCAGGGGAAGGGGGAGGAGGCGGCCGTACTGCTGCAGGCCATCGCGGAACAGCAGCCCGATTCGCCGCTGGCGCAATTACGTGCCGGCCTCGGCCTTTTGTCGTCGGGTGACGTCGATGCGGGTGTTGCTGCGCTGGAACGTGCGGCGGCGTCCACGCCCGACGACCCGAACCTCAACACGGCGTTGGTCGCCGGATTGCTGCAGCAGCGCGAGACTGAGACCGCGCTTGCGAGAGCGCAAGACTACCTCGAGCGCAACCCGGATTCGCCGGCCGCGATGAACCTGGTTGCTGCGGCCCAACTGGCCGCCGGGGATCGCGCAGCCGCCAAGGCGGCATATGAACACACCCTGGCGAACGACCCGGGCAATCTCAAGGCGCTGCAGATGCTGGCCACCCTGGCGCTGAGCGAAAAGGCCAATGGGGAAGCGCTGGCGCGGACGCGCGAAGGACTGGAGGCGCATGCTGACGATCTGCAACTCTTGCTCCTCCAGGCAGCTGCCGCGCGGGCAGCAGGTAATACCGACTTGAATCGGTCTACTTTGCAGCATGCGGTGGAGGCTCACCCAGAGCAACTCGGTCCCAAGGCCCTGTTGGCCCGGCAATTGCTCGACGATGGCCAGGCCGAACAGGCGCTGGCGCTGCTATCCAGGGTGAATGCCGGCACGCACAGCGGTGTATTGGCTGCGCGCGCTGAAGCCTATTACCGCTTAAGTCGCCTCGATGAGGCAAAGCGTGACCTTGAAGCGCTCGCTGCTTTGCTTCCCGATTCAGTCGAGTTGCAGGCCCAACTTGCGCGTACCTACGAGGCGCTCGATGATCGCGCCGGATTGGAGCGTACGCTGAACCGGATGTTGGCGCTGGCCCCGACCGACCCGCGGGTGGCTCTGGCAAAGGCGCGGTTTGCGATTGTTTCGGGGCGGCCTGCCGAGGCGCGTGCGCTGCTGGACGCTGAAATACTCGCAGGGCGTGAGGATCTCTCCGTTTTGACGACCCGCGTCGCGCTCACGCGAGCCGAAGGTGACAGAGCCGCAGAGGTGACGTATGCAAGGCAATTGTTCACTGCACAGCCGAGTAGTTTGCACGCCGTGATGCTGAGCCGTGCGCTACAGCGGAGTGGTGCTGCTGACGAGTCCGAACAGGGACTGAGTGGCTGGCTGGCGGACCACCCCAGAGACGTCGGGGTGCTTGCGGAATTGGCAAACCTTCACATTGGCCGGGGTGAGGTTGATGCCTCGGTCAGCTACCTTCGCCAGATTGTTGCGATTGATCCGAACAACCTATATGCGCTCAACAACCTGGCCTGGTATCTGCGTCAGATCTCGATCATCGAGGCGCGGAGTTTCGCTGAGCAGGCCATCGCTTTGGCGCCCAATGAGCCGACGATTGTGGATACCTATGCGGCAGTACTCGCCGAGGCGCGAGATTACGCGTCCGCACTACGGGCACTCGACCAGGCCATTGATCGCGGCCGGGATGTCGATGCGTTACGCCTGCGTCGTGCGGAGACGCTACATCAGTCAGGAGAGCAAACGGCGGCGATAAATGAGTTGAAACGTGTGCTCGATGCCGCGCCACCGCCTGCTGTAAAGACCCGTGCAGAGAAACTGCTCGCCGAGTATGCGGGCTCCGGCACATGAGTAATCCGGCGGTTGTTCAGACCTTGAGCCGCATATCCTCCGCTATCGCGAAGAGGAGCTTCCGTAACGGCCTGCTCAGGTACTTAAACAACACCTTGCGCGAGATGTAGTAAGGCGCCCTGAGCCCGCGAAAATCTATCGGCTCGCCCACCTGCTCGAAACGGATGCCGGCATACCGCAGGTGGCGGGCAAGCCTTGGTTCCATCATTGCATAGACGCCCGAGGCGCCATCGGCGAGACCGACCGCTGAGGCGCCGAGATAGAGGCCCAACGCGATATGCGGGAAACGGCGCCGTTCGGTCTGGGTCCATTCGAAGAGCTGTTCACCATGACCTTCCGGGTTGTTCTGCTCCGAGGCACGGCGACGGAATTCGCCGCGTAGTGCCAACCGGGAGATTTCGCCGTAACTGCCGACCGGAAGGCGGTCCGGGCGTAGCGGGCCATCGAACAGCTTGCCGGCACAATGATCGACGAGCGGAATAGGTGGCTGCAGATCGGAATCGTGCGTGAGCACCATGCGCACGGTACCGGCATAAAGACCGGTACGCTTGTGCATCAAGAGACAATGCCGCGAGACACCGTCATAGATGTCTTTCTCCAGTTCATCTGGAAAATTGCCTGGATCTTCCCAAGCGAGTTCCCGACAGTAGACGTCGTAGCGCAGGCGGAACACCTCTTTGCGTAGATCGTCCGTGTCTGCCATGGTTATCGAGAAGAACTCACGGTATGGCTCGACCAAATCCATCCTGGAGAGGTGCCAGAGTTTCGTGAGTTTTGAGATGGGGTTCGCTAATTGCACGAGAATTCGACTTAGAATACGGCTTTATTTCCCCTATAGCGGAACAGGGGGGGTGAACTTGAGTGTCGCCTTATAACATTAATTCCCAACCGGGGTAACGAATGTTCGATGAAACATTTCGGGTCTGCTTTGCGGATACTCCGTTTGGTGTGGCGCTACATCAAAGGATTCGCTACCAGGTCTTTTGCCTCGACAAGGGCTTCGAAGATCCCAGTGCATTTTCGACGGCCCAGGAAACCGACGCATGGGACGATCAGTCAGCGCACTTTATCGTTCAGAACAAAGACACCCGGCAATGGGTCGCGGCGACCAGACTTGTGCTACCCAAGCGCGGGCGTCCCTTGCCCGTAGATAGTATGGGAGTGTTTGACCGCCACCGCCTGGAAAAACCCAACCTTCGCGTTGGTGAGATTTCACGCTTCTGCATTATCAACAATCGATCGCAGGTCGAGGTAAACAGTCAGCTACACCCAGAGCCGAATTCGCTTGAGGCGTGGGGAATTGGATCAATCGGCAAGAAACAACAATTCGAGATTACGCTGGGGATGATACGTGCCGCTGGGATCTACGCCCTAAAACGCGATATCGATTTCTGCATCATGCTGATCACTGATGCTTTTGCGCGCATGCTGCGTACCCTCGGAGTGAAATTGCATCAGGCAGGGCCCGCAACTGATCATCGTGGTATGCGAACAGCTTACCTGGTCGATATGCGTGAGAGCGTGGTGTCGATGGCCAAGAAATCCTCCGCCGTTCGCGACCTGTTCAAACGCTCGAAACACGCCTACGTGCGCATCTCGTCCGTCAGCACAGACGACACCATCGACTACGTCAGCGAGTTCGCCCCGGACCACTCGCTGTTCAATGAAACGATCTTCCGCGAGACGGTCCTGCTGCCTGCCGAGGACGACTCGGATCTGCGCAGCAGTGTGGGTACTTAGACTTCGGCATCAGGGCGCATGTCTATAAGGGTTGAATCGCCCCGGGTTTTGAGGAGGCTTCAACTCTTGAGAGAATGAAGCCATGAACAAGTCGAACAAGTTTTCACCTGAAGTCCGTGAGCGTGCTGTACGTTTGGTGCAGGAGCATCGCGGAGAGTATCCGTCGCTGTGGGCAGCCGTGGAGTCAATCGCACCGAAGATCGGGTGTGTACCGCAGACATTGCTGGATTGGGTCAAACGGTCGGAGGTCGATGCCGGAGCGAGACCGGGTACGACCACCGCCGAGGAGCAGCGGATCAAGGATCTGGAGCGAGAGAACAAGGAGCTGCGCCGTGCAAACGACATTTTGCGCACGGCCAGCGCTTTTTTCGCCCAAGCGGAGCTCGACCGCAAACTGAAGTCCTGAACGCCTACATTGACCAGCACCGGGATGCCTACGGGGTCGAGCCGATCTGCAAAGTATTGCAGGTCGCCCCGTCGGCTTACCGGCGCCATGCGGCCCGGCAGCGCAACCCGGAACTGCGCAGCGCCAGGGCCAAGCACGATGAATGGTTGATGCCACATGTTGAGCGTGTCTGGCACGCCAACATGCAGGTCTACGGTGCCGAGAAGGTCTGGAAGCAGATGAACCGCGAAGACATTGCGGTGGCGCGCTGTACGGTGGAACGGCTGATGCGCCGCCTGGGTCTGGAGGGTGTACGCCGGGGCAAGACAGTTCGCACCACGATACCCGACACATCGGCTCCTTGCCCGCTGGATCGGGTCAATCGTCAGTTCCAGGCGGATCGCCCCAACCAGCTCTGGGTATCGGACTTCACGTACGTATCGACTTGGCAGGGCTGGCTCTACGTGGCCTTCGTCGTCGATGTGTTTGCCCGACGGATTGTGGGGTGGCGTGTCAGCACCGCGATGACCACGGACTTCGTGCTCGACGCACTGGAGCAGGCGCTTTACGACCGACAGCCAGACCCGGAGGGCGCGCTGATCCATCACAGCGACAGGGGCTCGCAATATGTCTCCATCCGCTACAGCGAGCGGCTTGCCGAGGCCGGTATTGCGCCATCGGTCGGCAGCAAGGGCGATAGCTACGATAACGCCTTGGCCGAAACCATCAATGGCCTGTACAAGGCCGAACTCATCCACCGCCGGGGTCCATGGAGGACGCGTGAATCTGTAGAGCTGGCGACCTTGGAATGGGTCTCGTGGTTTAACCACCAACGACTGATGGGGCCGCTGGGTTATATCCCTCCGGCAGAAGCTGAGGCAGACTATTACATGCAACTCAACTGTCAGGCCGCGATAGCAGCGTGACTTAAACTAAACAGCCTCCGCGATACCCGGGGCGATTCAGGTTGAGTATTCACACCGACGGCGAGTCCCGCCCGGGTGAGGGCGTGATCGAGAGATACCAGGCGAAAGCCATGATTTGCTGCAACGGCAAGATGCAGGGCGTCTCCGGTACGCAGCCCGGTTGCGTGCTGGTCCGCAAGCCGAGCGGCTGCAGCGAAATCGAGGCGATGGATCTGAAAACAGCATGTACCTCCGCTCTATGTGCCGGCATGAGTTGACCGGTGCGAACTTCGATCGACAGCGCGGCGGAGAACTCGGACATTGCCCAATCGCTGATCACAAGATATCCGGGGCGCTGTCGAGCCAGCCAGTCCTGCATATCGGTGGTTCGCGATTCGTGGGTCAGCGCCGCAACCAATACACAGGTACCGATATACAGCATCAGTAGTGTGCGCTGTCTCGTATTTGGCGAACGAATGTCGCAACCTCTTCGTCCTGTGGCGGCAGTGATCATGAACGTAGCTGATCGATACCGTATCTGAACGGCCGTGGAACTATGTGTCGGACGAAATAAACTGGGCTCGAGATTCGACCCGCTGGATTTATTGGTCGATAGGGTACCTCACAACTTCCGGGCCACGTCGGGTGCATTGACTCTCCTTTACTGTCGAAAAGGCGACACCGCATTCTGCGCTTGGCCTGCCAGGCAAAGGGGACTATAGTCATGACCATAGTCGTATGGAGTGTTTCCCATGAAGACCATCATGGCGTCAGAGTTCAAGGCCAAGTGCCTCAAGATCATGGATGACGTCGCCGCATCCGGGGAAGAGGTCGTGGTCACCAAGAATGGAGTCCCTGTTGGCAAGTTTGTGCCCTACACGCGGAAACCCAACACCCTGCGGGGCCTGCACGCTGGGCTGGTGCGAGTCAGTGATGACCTGATCGCGCCATCCGGCGAGGCTTGGGAAGTCGATCGTTGATCGTTCTCGATACACACGTGTTGGTGTGGGTGGACGCCGGGGCCGCCGAGCTTGGGGAGGGCGCAGCCGGGTTGATTGATCGAGAGTTTTCGACCGATGGCGTGGGGGTTTCGGCCATTTCGTTTTGGGAAGTCGCCATGCTGGTTGCCAAGGAAAGACTGGTAGTGGGCAAACCCCTGCTGCGGTGGCGCGAGGAATTGCTTGCAGCAGGCCTGTGCGAGTTGCCGGTGGATGGACGCCTGGGCATTGAGGCGGCCGACCTCTCGAATTTCCATGGAGATCCAGCAGATCGACTGGTTGTCGCGACGGCGTTGAAGCTTGGGTGCGGCCTGGTCACGGCTGATCGTCAAATCCTGGCTTGGCCGGGTCCGCTGGAGACGATTGACGCCAGGCGGTAGTTTGCCGCGTCGCTGTGAAACGCGCTCCGATTTGTCAATGTTTACCCGATGGTTGCGGTCTCTTGGCCCCTCACCCTGGTCCTCCGGGAGAGTGTCGCAAAAGCGGCTCT
>JACKMP010000018.1 GCA_024235315.1 Chromatiaceae bacterium
CAGGTCCGGATGATCCGCCTTGAGCGCATGCAGCTTGCGCTGGCGCAGCTGCTTCGAGATCGCCGGCTGCAGGATCGAATAGGTCCCTGCAGAGCCGCAACACAGATGACCCTCGCCGACAGTGCTCAGCTGGTAGCCGAATGACTGCAGCAGCCGTTCCGTTGCACCGTTGAGCTTCAGCGCATGTTGCAGCGTACAAGGTGTGTGCACCGCGATACGCGACGCACGCGGTCTGAGCCGCAGTCTTTCTGCCGGTTCCTGCAGCACGATCTGCAGCGGGTCGCGCAGCAGTGAGACCAGCTTTTTCGCCTTGGCCGCATAAGCGCTGTCGTCCGCCAGCAGGTGAGCGTAGTCCTGCACATGCGCGCCACAGCCGCTGGCACTGACAATCAGGGCCTCGGCCCCGTTTTCCACTGCTGGAAACCAGGCATCGATATTCAGGCGCGCCATGGTCCGTGCGCGCTCGCTGTCACTCAGGTGGTGGGGCAGGGCGCCGCAGCAGCCGGCACCAGGCGTATGGGTCACCGCGATGCCAAGGCGGTCCAGGATAGTCTCCAGCGCGGCATTGATCTCTGGCGCCAGCCCGGGTTGCACACAGCCCTCTAGGACCAAAACGCGGCGCTGCGCCGTTGTATCGGCGGCGCGGCGACGGACCTTCCGGCCGATCGGGATCTGCTTGCGCAGCCCGGGTGGCAGCAGCGGGCGCAGCCCCTGCCCGATTCGCAGCAGCGGCGTGAAGCGCGCGGGATAGGCCAGGACCTCGATCATCAGGCGGCGTAGCAAGCGTTGTCCGAGCGAGCGCGGCACCTGCCGTTCGACCTGTTCGCGCCCGATATCCAGCAGCCGGTGATAGTCGACACCCGACGGGCAGGTGGTCTCGCAGGACCGGCAGCTCAGACAACGATCAAGGTGCTCGCGCACCGTCGGAGTGGCTGGCTCGCCCTCCAGCACCTGCTTGATCTGGTAGATTCGTCCACGCGGGCCGTCGAGTTCATCGCCGAGCAGCTGGTAGGTGGGACAGGTGGCGGTACAAAAGCCACAATGCACACAGGCGCGCAGAATCTTGTCGGCCTCACGGCCGTCCGCGGTGTCCTTGATGAAGTCGGCCAGTGCTGTCTGCATTTTGTTGGAACGCCGTGCGATGGGTGTTGTCGTCAGTTTAACGTGCTTCGCGCTGGCTTTCGTCGCGCAGTTGCAGCGGAATTTCCCGCCGATCTGCGGCGTTGGTGGTGCGCGATGCAATGGTATAAAGCCATGCGAATCCCCTAATTCGTGCGCCGCCGGCTTCGGCCGGTGCCACACCACAGGAGCAGGCAAGAACATGATCCGGGATGAAGGACTCGACATGGACTTGAGCAGCGGTATCGCCGCGTTCGAGTCGAAACATTTCAGCACCGCCACACGCTTTCTCGCCCCGCTTGCCGAGCAGGGTGACCCGGAGGCGCAGTACCGCATGGCGATCATGGCGCAGAACGGGCTCGGCATGGTCGAGAACCAGGCGCTCGCGTTGCGTTACATGCAGGCCGCGGCCGAGGCGGGCCTGGGCCTCGCGCAGCATGGCCTTGGGTTCATGTACATGCAGGGCGAATGCGTGGAACAGAACGGGCAGCAGGCGCTCGAGTGGTTCACCAGGGCCGCCGAGCAGGGCCTGCAGGGCGCGATGACGACCATCGGCATGATGTACCGCGACGGAACAGTGGTGGAGCGTGACGAGGAGAAGGCCAGGGCATGGTTGCGCAAGGCCGGGTTCGACGAATTCTGAACGGCCGCACGGCGCGCCACAGGGCGCGCCGCGGTGGTCAGTCCTCGGTAGCGGCAGAGACGCCGGTGGCTTCCTCTTCGGGCACCTCGCGGCGCTTTCGTACCGCGGCGGCCAGGGTCTCCAGCAGTGGGACGCTGTCCTCCCAGGCCAGGCAGGCATCGGTGATGCTCTGGCCGTAGGTCAGGTTGCCGTTGTCGTTCAGGTCCTGGCGGCCGCCGACCAGGTGGCTTTCGATCATCACGCCGATGATATTGCGGTTGCCGCGGCGGATCTGCCCGGCGACGTCACCGCCGACCTCGACCTGCTTTTCGTGCTGTTTGCGGCTGTTGGCGTGACTGAAGTCGATCATCAGGTTTGGCCGCAATCCGGCGCGAACCATTACTTCTTCTGCCTCGTGTACGGATTCGGTGTCGTAGTTGGGGCGACGGCCGCCGCGCAGGATCACGTGCGTGTCCAGGTTGCCGCTGGTGTTGAAGATCGCCGAACGACCGGCCTTGGTCAGCGACAGGAACACGTGCGGGCGCTCGGCGGCTCGCATCGCGTCGACGGCGATGCGCATGGTGCCGTCGGTGCCATTCTTGAAGCCGACCGGACAGGACAGGCCCGAGGCCAGTTCGCGGTGACCCTGGCTTTCGGTGGTGCGTGCCCCGATCGCGCCCCAGCTGATCAGGTCGGCGACGTACTGCGGGCTGATCAGGTCGAGGAACTCGGTGCCGGCAGGCAACCCCATATTGTTGATCTGCAGCAGCAGTTCGCGCGCCAGGTTGAGTCCCTTGTTGATACGGAAGCTCTCGTCGAGGTCCGGATCGTTGATCAGGCCTTTCCAGCCGACGGTGGTGCGCGGCTTCTCGAAATACACCCGCATCACGATCAACAGATCGTCTTTCAGGCGTTCGCGCACCGGGAGCAGGCGGCTGGCGTATTCGATCGCCGCCTTGGGGTCGTGCACGGAGCAGGGGCCGATCACCACCAGCAGGCGGTCATCTTCACGGTTGAGGATGCTGTGGATCGCGTCGCGGGTCTGCGACACGGTGTTAACCGCTTCGGGAGTCAGCGGGTGGTGTTCGTGCACCAGCGCTGGTGGTTCCACTTCCTTGATCGTGTGGATTCGGAGGTCGTCTGTTTTTTGCATGTGACGGTTCGGGTTCGTTGGATGGGCGGATTATAACTGCAGCGCCCGCCGGTGCCATTCGCGGTTTGCAAACTTGTCGATAGTGGTGGGCTATGAACGGCTTTTTGCGCGCCTCGCCAGCCAGATCGCCAGTCCCTGCGCGTTCAGCTCGATGTCGCCGGCAAATATTTCGCGTACACGGGCTGGCGGCAGGCCGCTGTGCGCGACACCGGCATCGACCAGCAGCCGATCGACCTCGGATCTCAGCCGTGCGTCGCGTCCTTCCGGCGCGCGCGCCTCTTCCGCCAGGGCGATGGCGACGTGCGCCTGGATGCTCTGGCGCAGCATGTCGAGGTAGTTCTCGGGCCGATCGATTCGGCCGTAGTGGGTGAGGCAGCAGGCGCCGGGAGACAACGCAAACATGTGCTCCAGGCTACTGAACCAGGCCTCCGGGTCGAACGCCACCGGCGTCGTGGTCGCGACCAGCAACGGTCCCCTGCCGCCCTCGCGGAATTCGCGGTAGCCCAGGCCGAAGGTGTCGCCGGTGTACAGGTAGCCACTGGCGTGGTCGAAGATGCAGCCGTGATGGTTGGCGTGGCCGGGGGTATCGATGAACTGCAGCTGGCGCTCGCCGAGTGCGAATGTCTGCAGGTCCGATGCGGCGATGGCGCGTTCCTCGGGCACCGGCAACAGGTCGCCGAAATCACGCGCGAACGCGTCCTCGCCGTACACGGCAGTGGCGCCGGCCTGCAGTTTGCTTGGGTCGAGCATGTGCTGCAGACCCTTGGGATGGACGATCAGGGTGGCGTTCGGGCACAGCTGCATCAGCCGTCCGGTGCCGCCTGCGTGATCGAGGTGGACATGGGTCGGGATCAGGTAGCGCACCTGCTGCGGTGTCGCACCGAGTGACGCAATGGCGTCCATTACCGCCGGTACCGAGTTGTTGGTGCCGGTATCGATGATCGCGAGCTCGCCGTGATCCTCGATCAGGTAGCAGGCGGCGAGCTGCGGACGGTACAGTCCGGTGTCGATCAGGTGGCTTTGGTGGCCGATTGCCTCCGCCATGATGTCGATCCTCTGATTACTTGCGAACAGCCGCCAAGTATAGGGTGCCCGGGCCTACGCCAGCATTGGTTTGCTCTAACCATTGTATTGCAGCGCCTCATCCGCCGGGCGTCGCCGGTCTGCTGAACAGGGGGTCACGTCTGTGCAGCGGGCTGTTCGACCGTGGCCTTCAATGTCTTGAGCCCTTTGTCATAGGCGGCGCCGATCATGCTGTCGAGCATCAGGCCGACATAGCGGCCGAACAGGTCCCAGCCGAAATCGGTCTTGAACTGCCAGCGCAGCCTGGTCGCGGTACCTTCGGGTTCGAGCAGAAAGATCGCCTTGCCATTGCCCTTGTCGCCAAATACCAGGTCGCTCTCGACGCGTTCGTTGGTGATACTCGCGACGATCTCCTGACTGCCCTGGCCGACCTGGTTGTTGCCGCTCTCCCAGGCCATCCGCGAGCCGACGCCCTGTTCCGGGCCATCGAACTGATAACGCGTGTCCGGGTCGATGCTCGACCAGGGCGACCAGGCGTGGAATGCGCGCATGCCGTTGAGATGGGGAAACACCTTGGCAACCGGTGCATCGATCACGATGCTGCGCTCGACTGTCGCTGATGACGGCAACAGCATGCCGATGACAGCCAGCAGGATCAGCAGCGTCAGCAGGGTCCGAAAGGCAAGTCGGGCGAAGGCCATGGCGTGCTCCAACAGATGACAGGACGGGCGCACATGCCAGGGCATGCGCGATGCGGGGCAGTTTACAGGCTCGGTCGCCAGTTGTGCGCGACCAGGTGCGCACCGCGCCGATTGTGAACGAAGCGCGTGATCGCCGCGTTGTCGACCTCGGTGCGGTACCAGTTTATCGGCGGCGACTGGGTCACGTGGCCAAAGGTGCCGCGAATCACGCCGGCATGGCATACGACCAGCAGGTGCTGACCGGCGTAGGCATTGACCAGATGATCGAACACTGTCGCCACGCGCGCCCCGAACAGCGTCAGCGGCTCGGCGCCGGCGGGACGGTTATGCACCGGGTCGCGATAGAAGGCGTCGTATTCTGCCGCCCTTTGCGTGCGCAGCTGTTCCCGCCCCATGCCTTCCCAGGCGCCGAATCCGACCTCGCGCAGGTCGGGTTGGACCTCCAGCGGCAGGCCGCGCTCGGTCGCCAGCCAGCGTGCGAATTCGAGACAACGTCGCATCGGTGAGCTGACGACGCACTGCCAGTCGTCGATTGCCGCAGTGCTGGTGCGCATCTGCTGCCAGCCATTCTCCGACAGCGGGTCATCGACGCCGTTACCGCGGAAGCGGCTGCCGCCGACCGGCTCGCCATGGCGCAGGTAATCGAGCCGGGTGGAATTCATCGGTGACATATCGGTCTGGACCCCGGGTGGTATTTGCTAGAATTGATCGCAGACTATTTTGCGAAAAGAACATGGCAAATGATCCAGAAAAAGTACATGGGAATCGACAAGGATCCGTACGGCGCGATGAATTCCACCGGGAACATCATCCGCGACGCCTGGGTGTTCGGCCTGATCCCGCAGACCGAGACCTGCGAAGGCTGGACCGGTCAGCGGGTTGATGGTCTGTACGACCAGGTGACCCGGGAATGGGAAAAATACGGGCACCGCGTGTCGAACCTCCCCCCCGAACTCATGCAGAAGCACCAGGAGATTTACGACGCTGCGATCGCCCGTGCTCGCGAGTTGGGGTGGGACCCGGAGCTCGGTGACGACGGTTAGTGTCCCGCACCGGCACAGTACGACCAGGCACGGAGGCGACGTATGAGTGACCTGGTCACCGAGACGTTCTTCCGTCCCGATGAGGTCGCCCGCGAGCGGCTCAGCATTCCGGCGCCTCTATACAACCGTTGTCGCCTGATGCTGTCGCGCTGCCACTATGCGCACGTGTTCGTCCCGGTGCGCAGCATGCAGATGCAATCGGTGATCGACGAGGAAGAGGTCATCTTCGTCGACAACCAGGCGTATGCGGTGCGCGATGGCGAGGGTGGCCGTCTTATCATGCTGGCCTGGGTGTTCCGTCATGACCAGGGAAGGGACGACCTGACCGAACCAGCGCCGATCGAGCTCGTCTATTACCATGAGAGCGCACGCGAGCTGCA
This sequence comes from Chromatiaceae bacterium, assembly GCA_024235315.1. Lineage (GTDB taxonomy): Bacteria > Pseudomonadota > Gammaproteobacteria > Chromatiales > Chromatiaceae > Thiosocius. The sequence continues at coordinate 6,042 of JACKMP010000018.1, forward strand.
CACCCGGCTGATCGGCCAGTTCAACGGCGCGCTCGACCTGATGGAGCAGCGCTACAGGGAGCACGGCTGCGAGCCTAGGTCGAAAAAGGTGCTGCCTTTTTCTCGGGGTTGACGGTTTGCTCGGCCTGGCCGTGGTGGCTGGGATCTCCGGATCACGGTAATCGCAACGATTCCGACCGGCGGTGCGTCCCGCCGCTGCCGGCCAGAAGCAGTGCCTGCTTTGCCCCCTTTCGACCCCAATCCGACAAAATGCTCGGCGTTGCCGCAAGGCGGGCGATAACACGAACCGGACGGAATCACGGGAAGCGTGGTCGTTGTTGGCCTCGCCAATTCCCATGGAAATTGAATGCCTCAACCGTGGAAAAAAGCATTGCCGCGACGCACGTGAACTAGACTTTATTTCAGCGAGAGGATACGAGGATCGGGTTCTTCCGGGTTCAGTGCATTCTTCCTGATTATGAGGCAATCGCCTCGCCCCCCCCGCAATCGGGTACTTGGCATATTTGCCAGGATACGGGCGCTTGGATCTTGATGATCCGAGCGTCGTTGCTTTTTTGCAGGAGACGACCATGAACATGGTTCCTGTTGTGTTTGGCATTGTACTGGCGTTCGGACTCAGCTCCGTTGCCGTTGCTGCCCAGCGGTATCAACCTCAGGATGACCACAGCGGAGAAATACCGTCCGAAGTTAAATGCAGTCAAGACGTGGCGTTACATTGGGCGGAAATCGACACGGATGGGGACGGTAAGCTGGATCGAGCGGAGATTATTGCTTCGGCGGTCACGGTGACGCCTGTTGGGCATAGGATCGATACCCCGACTGACGCGGGGCCGTTCTAACCACCGCAAGTGGCAACGGAACTGGAACCCCGCTTCGGCGGGGTTTCTTACGACAGCTTGCGGCGGGCCTGAGACAAAGAAGCGGCCTTGAAGGCGGCGCCTCTTGGTGCGCGGCAGGTGGCAATCTACGAGTGCAAACACTTGATCTCACTTTGCATGCCAGCGCCACGATTCCAGAGATCGGCAAACTATCAAGGCATCATCGCGGTGATGTTCTTCATCTCGTCAACGGTATAGGCAAGCATCGTCTGAGACCGGATGTTTCCCAATGCATTGGTCGCCAGCAGCGACGCGATGGCCGCTTGGTCGTTCCCTTCGACGATCACGATCATGTCGAACTGTCCAACCGTGTAGTACACCGCCTTGACCGTTACTCCCTGCTTTGCGGCCATATCCTTGAATGCCTCGAATCGGTGAGGCGATTCCTTGACGTTCCGGATGCCCTGATCGGTGAGATTCAAGAGACTGACGAACATTGTCATGTGGATCCTCCAAATCGTTGTTCTTAGCAGCTTATTCGTTCGTGCCGAGTAGCGCGGGCGCTTCGATGAAAATTCCTGTCCCCGGCGTATCAATGGCCACGGAAAGTATAGTCCCCGAGCGAAAGTTGACCGGTTGAAAGCGGACGCTCCTGTTCTGGCCCATCGTGGATTCAATGAAGGCGCGGATCGTGGCCCAGCAACGCTGACTCCCGGGCGACGACTACATCGCAGGGTTCAGCTACGGCGTCCTCTCGCACTTAAGTATGAACAGTGGTCGGAACCATGATGCGCTCGGGGGAGCGGCCCGCAGACTGTGCTCTGCGAGTCGAACGCAGTGCCATGGATGGCAGGACTGGGGCCCGATCATCGCGCGGAAATTGCGCCCGGGGTGAGACAAGCGGAGGCGAGGCATCGCCTCGCGCAGGCGAACGCTGAACCTGCTGTGCTGCGAGGCCGGGCCGGCTATCCCGTCAGTGCGGCGAACACATTGGGTAGTCGCTCCGGCAACCGCTCCACGTTGTCGACGACCGAGTAGTTGTTCTCACCGAAGATCCGTGCGACGTAGCGGTCGGCGTTCGGATCCAGGGTAAGGCAGTAGGTGTAGATGCCCTTCATCGCCAGGTCATCGACCGCCTTCTTGGTGTCGTGGCGCAGATACTGCGGGTCACGCTCGTCGATGTCAGCAGGCTCACCGTCGGTGATCAGCAGCACCAGGCGCTTTTGCGCGGGCTGCTGGCTCAGGTGCCAGCCGGCGTGACGCAGTGCTGCCCCCATGCGCGTCGACAGGTTGCCCTTCATGCCGGCCAGGCGCGACTTGGCCTCGTCGTCGTACGGCTTTTCAAAATCCTTGAAGCGGTAGTACTGCACGTCGTGCCGTCCGTCCGAGGCGAAGCCGTGGACCGCGAAGTTGTCACCGATCGAATCGATGGCCCACGCGAGCAGGCCAGTCGCCTCGCGTGTCAGGTCGAGGATCGAATCGGCCTCTTCGTAGCCCGGTTCGCCTTCTTCGACGCCCACCTTTTCGTTGGTCGACTCGGACAGGTCCATCAGCACCACGATCGACAGGTCACGGATGTGGCGGGTGATTCGGATGTTGATCCGCGGGTCGGGCATGATGCCGCGGCGGATGTCGATCATCGCGCGCACGGCGGCATTCAGGTCGAGTTCCTCGCCTTCTTCGTAACCGCGGCGGCGTACTATGCCCTGCGGCTGCATGGCGTCGATCAGTCGACGGATGCGCGATGCGATCGGCTTGTGCTTGGTGAGGATCTCGTCCATCACCTCCGGATCGCCCTTGCCCTGGCGGCGCTCGATGACCGTTGCCCAATCGGGCCGCGCCAGTTGCACGTGGTAGTCCCATTCGTCGTAGTGATACGGCTCGGAGACCGGCTCTTTGCCCCACATCTCGTTGAAGCTGACGCCGAAGTCCTCGTAGGGGTAGAACTCAGTCGCGCAGACCCAGATTTCCTGTGCGTCGTCGCCGGCCAGTTCGCAGTCCACCTCGTTGGCCATCTCCATGACCGAGACGTGCTTGCGCACCTGTTGGTCGCTTGCCGGGATGTAGTCAGCACCTTCGGCGATGAACATGTTCTCGTCGAATTCCCAGAAGTAACGGTTGTCATCACGGTAGGGGATCGGCCAGTCGGACAGGATGCGCACACTCGGGATGCGCGAGATCTCGGTCAGCCTGTTGTAGAAATCGATGCCGGCCATCCACGCCATGCGCGGGTCGTAAGGATCCTTTTCCAGTGCGGCGCGGAACCCGGCCGCTACCTCGTTGACGACATCGAGCGGGTCTGTGTGGTCAGGGTCCATGATGGCGCGCGTGGTGCGCATCATCAGGTCCATTGCCTCGTGTACCTCGGTCTTCTCGTCATCCTTGCCCGGTTGCGCGGTGAAGAATGACAGCCACAGCTTGCGCAGGCCGGGAAACTCGGAATAGGCGAGGTATTCGACGCGCGCATCCTCGAACAACTCGATGCAGCGCATCTGCGCCTGCGACAACTGCTCGGCCGAGATCGGGTCACGGGTATAGACCATGTGTGCGGCACAATGCGCCGCCGTTGCGCGGTAGATCTCGATGCCGTTGATGCCGCGAAACGCGTCGAACGCATCAGGCACGTGGATCTGGAAATCCTGGATATAGGGCTTAAGGCCGGTCCGGGTCTCATAGTCTCCGGAGGTCGGGCGCATCAGGAAGGCGCGCGCCCAAAGTGCACGCAGGTAGAAGTTGAGCTTGCGCTGGTTGTCGACAAACAGGGTGCCGCGCCGCTCTTTCTGCAGGACCGAGCGCGATGATTCGGTCTTCAGCCCGAAATAGGCCATCTGGCCGTCGAGATCGCGTTGGTGTGCCTGTGCGCCCCACATGACCCAGCGGCGCAGGCCGCCCAGGGTCAGTTTGGCCAGCAGCTCGTCGAGGTTTTCCAGCATCGGGCGCATGCCGCGTGGCGTCTTGCCGGCCATCTGGTGTAGCAGGCTGAGGAAGCCACGTACCACCTCGGCGTCGCCGAGGCGCTGTGAGACCAGCGGCATACTGGCCAGGATCAGCGAGATCACGCTGCCCGAGGTGTGCGAGGCCAGCTTCATCATCGCCTCGACGATATCCGGGATCACGTCCTCGCCGACCTCTTTGGCGACTCCTGGCATCTCCTGGATATAGGTCAGCACCAGGTCGTGTCCACGCCCCATGGTGCACATCGCGCGCATGCCTTCCAGATAGTTCTGCAGGCCGCGCGGCGACATGATCCTGGCCGCCTCATGGTACGAAGACTCCAGCGCCTCGCGGTGCTGCTGGTGTTCCTGATCGAGACAGGCGACGTATTCCGAGAAATCAACCGACATGGAGAATTGCCTCAGTGCTGGTTAAGACGATCCACCCAGGCCATGCCCATCGCAGAGACGACGAAGGTCATGTGGATGATGACGTACCACATCAGTTTGTCGTTATCGATGTGTGCCAGGTTCATGAACGCCTTGAGCAGGTGTATCGAGGAAATCGCGACGATGGATGCTGCCACCTTCTGTTTCAGTGAGCCGGAGTCGAGCTTGCCGAGCCAGTCGAGCTTCTCGCCGCCCTCCTTGAGGTCGATGCGGGAGACGAAATTCTCGTAGCCGCTGAGCATCACCATCACCAGCAGGCCGCCGACCAGGGCGATATCGACCAGGCTCAGCACGACCAGTACCAGGTCGGCCTCGGTGGTCTGCAGTACCAGTGGCAGGATGTGCACGACCTCCTGGAAGAACTTGATGCCGATCGCCAGCAAGGCCAGGCTGAGGCCGAAATAGATCGGTGCCAACAGCCAGCGGCTGGCATACAGCAGGTTTTCGAAGGTACGTTCCACGAAGCCCCCTTGGCCGATCAGAAGTAGGTGTTGATCGCGGCCTTCAGCGTATCGCGCATGTCCGGGTCGTCCGTCAGCGGGGTGACCAGTGCCATCTGACATGCCGACAGCGGGTCTATGCCCTTGCCAATGAGCTGCGCCGCATACACCAGCAGGCGCGTAGACATGCCCTCGTCCAGACCGTGTCCCTTGAGGTTGCGTGAACGCTGTGCGACCTGCACCAGCTTCTCGGCGATGTCACGCCCGGTGCCGCCTTCGTGGGCGACGATCTCGGTCTCGATCTCGACCGACGGGTAGTCGAAGTCCATGCCGCCGAAACGCTGCTTGGTCGACTGCTTGAGGTCCTTCATCAGCGACTGGTAGCCGGGGTTGTAGGAGATCACGATCTGGAAGTCTTCGTGCGCATGCACCAGTTCGCCTTTCTTCTCCAGCGGCAGCTCGCGACGGTGGTCAGTCAGCGGATGGATCACCACCGTGGTGTCCTGGCGGGCTTCGACCACTTCGTCGAGATAACAGATCGCGCCGATGCGCGCGGCCACCGTCAGTGGGCCGTCCTGCCACTTGGTGCCGTTGATGTCGAGCAGGAAGCGGCCGACGAGGTCAGACGCGGTCATGTCCTCGTTGCAGGCCACCGTGATCAGCGGCTTCTGCAGCTTCCACGCCATGTATTCGACAAAACGCGACTTGCCGCAACCAGTTGGGCCCTTGAGCATCACTGGCATGCGTGCGTCATACGCGGCCTGGTACATGTCCACTTCGTTGTGGACCGGGCGGTAGTAGGGTTCGTTCTGGATCAGGTACTGATCACGGTTGGTATCGCTCATATGCCTCTCCGAGGAATTTTGAGTCATGAGTGTTGAGTTGTGGATTCTGGGTAGCCGGATGCATGACACATCCCCGGCACTCAAAATTCACAACTCACGACTCGACACTGGATACGAAAAGCCCCCGCCCCGCCGGGCGGAGCAGGGGCTCTGCTTATCGACTATCGTCGATGCTGCCGTTATACGGCTTTACCACGGTAGATAACCATGGATGCACCAGCGGACTGGGCATAGTTGTCAAAGCCGAGCAGACGCACGTGGTTTGCCGGGTGTGCCTTGTGACAGGCTTCGCACTCGGCCAGGATGGCGTCGACGTCGGTCTCGCCGAACATCGGCAGCTTCCACATGTACCAGTAGTTCTGGAACGCGTTTTCCGGCTCGCAATGCTCGATGCCCGGGTTCCAGCCCTTGGACACGATGTATTCGATCTGCTTGCGGATCTGTGCGGCGTCCATGGTCGGCAGGTACGAGAAGGTTTCGAACTTGCGGCTTGCCGTGTTGGACAGGCTCGATTTGTAGTCCTGCATATCGCTCATTGATTTAACTCCAAAAATATTCGTTTGCGAATTCGGTCGTCTTGCCCTCACCCCAACCCTCTCCCAGGGGAGAGGGGGAGCAGGAGCCCGTTGTCCCGCTACCCTCTCCCCATCGAGGCGAGGGGGGAGCAGGAGCCCGCTTTCCCGTTACCCTCTCCCCATCGGGGAGAGGGCAGGGTGAGGGGCTTATTTGTGAGAGACGTCCAGCTTGTCCACGGTGTCGAACTCGAACTTGATCTCTTTCCAGGTCTCCATCGCGATCGCCAGTTCCGGGCTGTGCTTCGCCGCCTCGGTCAGGATGTCGCGCGCCTCTTTCTCGATTTCCCTGCCCTGGTTGCGCGCCTTGACCGACGCCTCCAGCGCAACGCGGTTGGCGGCGGCACCGGCCGCGTTGCCCCACGGATGACCCTGGGTGCCGCCACCGAACTGCAGCATGGAATCGTCACCGAAGATCGTGACCAGTGCCGGCATGTGCCAGACATGGATACCGCCGGATGCGACCGCGAACACACCGGGCAACGAGCCCCAGTCCTGGTCGAAGAACACGCCGCGTGAGCGGTCCTCGGGAACGAAGGATTCGCGCAGCTGGTCGACGAAGCCGAGCGTCGACTGACGGTCACCTTCGAGCTTGCCCACCACGGTGCCGGTATGCAGGTGGTCACCACCGGACAGACGCAGACACTTGGCCAGTACGCGGAAGTGGATTCCGTGCTTCGGATGACGGTCGATAACCGCGTGCATCGCACGATGGATGTGCAACAGCATGCCATTCTTGCGGCACCACTTCGCCAGGCCTGTATTCGCGGTAAAGCCGCCAGTCAGGAAGTCGTGCATGATGATCGGCGAACCGACTTCTTTCGCGAACTCGGCGCGCTCGTACATCTGCTCCGGGTCCGGCGCGGTCACGTTCAGGTAGTGGCCCTTGCGCTCGCCGGTCTCCTGCTGCGCCTTCTGGATGGCCTCGCCGACGAACTCGAAACGGTCGCG
>JACKMP010000019.1 GCA_024235315.1 Chromatiaceae bacterium
CCAGCTGCGCGATGCGGGGCAGGTCTTCCATGACGCACTGCTGGAAGCAACGCGGGTCCGGTTCCGTCCGATCGTGATGACTGGCATCACTACAGCGGCCGGATCGCTGCCCCTTCTGTTGTCATCCGGCGCGGGTGCCGAGACACGCGCGGTGATCGGTACCGTCATCCTGTACGGTGTGCTCGCAGCGACCCTGTTCACACTTTTCGTAGTCCCGGTTGCCTACGATCTGCTGGCGAAGCGCACCGGCTCGCCGCAGCAGTTGCAGCGCCGGCTGGCGTCTGAGTTGGAACAGGGCAAAAAGCAGAATTAGACTGTTTGAACGCCTGCTGGTCACCGCTCGCTTCCGATTCATCCTTTACTTCTGCGCTGCCCGATACAGGGATTTTTCGCGCACGATAAAGTATTTACCTTTATTAGCAAATACAAAATAAATACAGTGCTACTGACGGTCTGTTGGTAGGACCCGGATTATGTCGCGTCTTATCGGTTCGCCATGAATCGATCAGCACAGCCTTTGTGAAAGGGACGCCTGTTCAATCAGCACGCCGAGCCAGGCACGGCCTGTGCTTGCACACCTCGCAGACACTGCGATTGGGTGAAACGTCATAATGCTTCGAGAGCTGTTTAACCTGGATCAAAGCAGGGGTTATATGTTTGTGTTTCGATTGCACAAACGAAAATAAACGGCTGCTGTCTTTGATAGACGCTGTTTCATAAACATAAGAAGCGCCAAACCGGAGGAAATTCAGATGTTGCCAGTGTCACATTGGATGGCGGGCGTGTGCTCGGTCAGTTTTCTTTATCTCACAGCGCCGATTGCCGGCGAATCCGTTCAGCACGTCGACGCTGCTTCCTGCAAGCAGTGTCACGAGGAGATCTATCAGCAATGGTCGGGCTCGATGCACGCCAACAGTTCTGCCCTGAAGGATCCGATTCACGGTGCGTTTTACAAGAATGTGGTGGGAGACCCCACGCAGGAAGACGTGAAGGCAGGCAACGGTAAGTACCCGGTCTGCCTGAAGTGCCATGCGCCGGTGGCGGCGATGGAGGGATCGACGAAGCTCGATGCAAAGCCTGCCTATGCACAAGGGATCGGTTGTACGACCTGCCATTCATTCAGCGCCTTCAAGGGTACCGATACACCTGATGGAAAGCCCCTATACGGTACGGATGCCTATGAGATGGACAAGGCAAGTCTGTATGGTCCATCAGGCATCAGCTACACAACCGAGCGGACCCCCGCTGATGCGAAGTGGCCGACACCGGTGCATCACCCGGTGCCGATGCAAGGGAATAAATCGGAACTGTTCAAGAGCAATGATGCCTGCATGGGTTGCCACGAAAAGCGCAGCAACCCACACGGCACGCCGCTATGCCGAACGGGCGATGAGTACCGCACAGGAAAGAATTTCGTCAGCTGCCAGGCCTGTCACATGTCGATAGTGTCGGTGCCGAAACTCAAAGATGGCCAGGTGGTTGCGGGTGAGATGATCAGCATTCCGGATCACAGTATGGCCGGCGGCCATGACGACAAGATGATCACGCGTGGAATCGCCTTGAGTATGGATACCAAGCAGGAGGGCGATGTTATCAAAGCCACCTTGTTGGTGCGCAATCGACTGCCGCATGCCTATCCGACAGGTGCGCCGTTCCGCAATTTCTTCATTCGTGTTGCGACCTATGACAAGGATGGCCAGATGCTGTGGAAGAACTACGAGGTACATCCGATCAAGGACGACCCGAAAGCGGCGTTCTGGTACACCTTGGGCGACGAGGCAGGAAACCCGACGATGCCACCCAAGGCAACTCAGGTGCTTTCCGATACCCGTCTGAAGCCCAATGAGGTCCGTACGCTTGAGTACGAGATCCCGGTTAAACCCGGTACGAGCATTTTGCGAGCCGAGGCGCTGTACGACCTGTTGCTGCCACCGATCAAGGCCAACATGAAGGGCAAGTTGCCGGACGACCTTCTCACGCCGAAGCTGGTGGCCGCGGTCGAGATCAGGTTGTGACCCTGTGCGCGGGGGATATCAATTAGCTTCTGTGGTCCCGCTGTGGCAGGTCTTGGTCCATTGCTACTGCTGATCGTGCTCTTGGCTGGCTGCTGGTCGGCGGCAGGGGCGGCGGGGCCGCCCCCCGCCACCAGCGGTACTTCAACTGCGGCAACCGGCAGCGACTGGGACTGGAGTGGTTTCTCCGGTCTTGATGATGCGCCGGTGACGGACCGGTCTGGTAGGGGGGGAAAGAGTACCGGGCTGCCGGTTGCACCAAAGATCGGCGAGACAGCGGTACCAGATTTCGATGCCCCTGCCCGTAAGACCTACGCCCTTTTCAGAGGGATGCCGTCGTTTGATGTTATCCCGAGTCAGCGCGATCCCGGCATGCATCCGTGTTCGAATTGCCATCAATGGGTGTTGAGTGATCCACGCCCGCGAAAGCTCAAGCAGCCGCATGACAACTTTGAACTGCAACACGGACTGCATGGCAAGGGAAAATTCTGGTGTTTCACCTGCCACGAGCTAAGCGGCAAAGGGGGCTTGAAGACCCTCGAAGGTGAAAAGCTTGAGTTTGCCGATGCCTACGTCCTGTGCAGCCAGTGCCATGTCGATCAAGCGCGGGACTGGGTGTACGGCGCGCACGGCAAGCGTGTGAGCGGCTGGCAGGACAAGCGTCAGGTACTCAATTGCACTGCCTGCCATTACCAACACAGGCCGGCGCTCAAGACGCGGACACCCGAGCCGGGGCCGCGGGTGCGAATGGGACTGGGTCGACCGCCACATTGGGTCGAAAAAGACAAACGGCCGGAGGCTGACCGCGTCACCCGTGCGGCTTGGAAGACCGAGGCGGTACCCGACGAAAAAACGGGATTGGAGACCCGGCCGGAAGGGCGGCGGGACAGTCTTGTGGAGAACGGCGACGATGAAAAATCCTGACGAAAAGGGGGCGGCGCCACCCGGCGTAAATGCGCGCCGCCGATTTCTGCAGGGGTTGGCGCTGGCCGGCGGCGCTGGCGCTGCGCATGCAGCCTTTGGTGCCTGGGGCGGCAGCACGCTGTCCGATGCGTTCGCCGACTTCTTCCAGCAGCATTACCAGCGCATGACAGAAGCCGAAATCAGCGAGGCGATTACGCGTATAGAACGCAAAGCGAAACGTCGATACGGCGTCGACATCCAATGTGATACCACTCCGGCGCAGCAGGGCGTGGTGTTTGGCTATGCGATAAACGTCTCGAAGTGCCGCGGTTACCGTGATTGCGTGCATGCCTGTGTCAGGGAGAACAACCTCAGCCGCGATACTCAGTACATCCGGGTGATCGAGATGGACCGGGACAGCACGGACCTGCGCCATGGCGATCATTACTACGACCATGAGCAGGTGCCGTTGGATGGAAAGTACTATCTGCCGATGCAATGCATGCATTGCGACAACCCGCCATGCGTCAAGGCCTGTCCCGTGGAAGCGACATGGACTGAACCGGACGGCATTGTCGTGGTGGATTACGATTGGTGCATCGGCTGTCGGTATTGCATGACGGCCTGCCCATACCAGGCAAGGCACTTCAATTGGGGTTCACCGGCGCTGCCACCGGAGGAGATCAATACGGCCACGCACTACCTCGGTAACCGGCCGAGGCCTGCGGGCGTGGTCGAAAAATGTCATTTCTGCGTGCAGCGCACCCGCAAGGGGCGACAGCCCGCCTGCCAGGAGGCATGCCCTACGGGGGCAAGGATCTTCGGCAACCTGCTAGATCCCGATAGCGAAATCCGTTACGTGCTTGCAAACAAGGCAATTTTCCGTCTGAAGGAAGACCTCGGCACCGAACCGAAGTTCTGGTATTTCCGTGACAAGTGAAGCAGTCAAACCCTCGCTGCGAGGTTTCCTGGTCGACAGCCTGGGGCACCTGGTCCGCGGCCGCCTGATGTACTGGGCCTGGCTGGTGCTCCTGTTAGGCTTGATCGCGCTGGGGGGCTGGCACTATACGCTTCAGCTGCGCGAAGGCCTGGTGGTGACCAACATGACGAACCAGGTCTCGTGGGGTTTCTATATCTCGAATTTTACTTTCCTTGTGGGCGTGGCGGCCGCGGCCGTGATGCTGGTTGTCCCGGCCTACATCTTTCATCGGAAGGACCTGAAGGATGTGGTGCTCATGGGTGACACGATGGCGATCGCCGCGGTCACCATGGCGATCCTGTTTGTGGTCGTTGATCTCGGTCGGCCGGATCGTTTCTGGCACCTGATTCCGTTCATCGGCCGGTTCAATTTTCCGCAGTCCATGCTGGCGTGGGATGTCATCGTCCTCAATGGTTACCTGCTGCTCAACTTTGGTATTTCCTTTTACATCGTCTTCAATCACTACCGCGGCAGGGAACCCAGTGAATCGAGATATTTCCCCTGGGTACTGCTGGCCATCTTCTGGGCCATCTCGATACACACGGTCACAGCCTTCCTTTACTCTGCGAATTCAGCCAGACCGTATTGGCACAACGCGCTGCTGGCACCCAGGTTCATCGCTTCAGCGTTTGCATCCGGGCCCGCTCTGATGGCGATTGGGCTCCAGGTTATTCGTGGCATCAGTGATTACCCGATTCGACAGAGCGTAATCAACCACCTTGCCCTGGTTGCGGCGATTGCGCTGCAGGTAACGCTGTTTTTTCTGCTGGCAGACCTGTTCACGGATTTTTACAACGAGGGCGAACATGCGGCATCGGCCCGCTATCTGTTCTTCGGTCTCGACGGGCACAGCGGCTTGACCCCCTGGATATGGACAGCCGTTGTTTTACTCACCACGGCCATGCTTATCCTGATGATCCACCCTCTGCGCAAACACCCGGTGTATATGAATATTGCTTTCGTATTAACGATCGTCGGCGTCTGGATTGAGAAGGGTATGGGCCTGGTGATCCCGGCATTTGTCCCTACACCCATCGGCGAGATCTATGAATATTCCCCAAGCCTGACCGAGATCATGGTGTCAGTCGGCATCTGGGCGTTTGGGCTGCTGCTGTTCACGATGCTGGCAAAAGCCGCGCTGCCTGTGCAGTGCAGATTCTTGCGCGAGAAAAATAGGCGGGCGGGGACCGAACGAAATCCCGATTCAGATCCGGCTGTCGAGCCCGACTGAGCTTCAATGGAAGCCGGCAATGACGAATGTTTACTGCAGGTGAGGTCGTTTGACATCGATGGCCTGCGCAAAAAATGCACTAAGGAGGCGGAGATGCAACGGTGGATGATTGTCCTTTCCCTGGTCACTTTGTTCGGTGCCGCGCAGGCGGAGACTGTCAAGGGACGTATTGCCGTCGTCTCCACCCAGGCCGGGACGATTCAGCTCGAAGTGGCGGCCAAAGGCGAGGGTGCCAGCGCACAGCAGCTCGTGGTGCGCACGGATTCCAATACACGCTATGACGGTGCTGCGGGACTCAAGGATCTTGGCCCGCCAGACCTCATCGAGGTACAAAGAGAGCCGGGTCAACCTGCGAGCAGCATCAAGAAGGTCGTGTTCGGCCTTCCCCCCGGCATTGAGATCGATGTCAAGGAGCTGCTGACCATCATGACAGGTGGCGGGGTCTACCATCTTTACGATGCTCGCCCCGGCAAGCAGTTCGGGGCAGCCCACGTGCCAGGTGCCAGTTCGGCGTTCCCCAAGGACGCCGACTTTCTGAGTAAGCTGCCTGCCGACAAGAACGCCTTGCTGGTGTTTTACTGCGGCGGGCCAACATGCCCGTTTACAGGGGACGCGGTGAAAATGGCGCAGGCCGCCGGTTATACGAACATCAGGGGCTATCAGGCAGGTATCCCCGGTTGGAAGAAGGCCCGGCTCCCGGTGCATAGCGAGGTGAGCTGGCTCGCACAGCGACTCGATCCCCAGCATGTGGTTATCGATGTCCGCGACAAGGTGCAGAGCAGCCAGGCGCACATTGAGCGCGCCGTGGCCATGCCGACCGCTGAGCTGCAGGCGATGACCCAGAAGTTCATTGCGCAAAAAACGGTCGCGGAACTGCCGGGCGTGTCCGACATGCGCGCACCGCTGATCGTCTATGCAGACAGCCATACCTCGAAAGAGGCACTACTTGCCTACAAGGAATTGCGCAGTTGGGGTTACGGCAATGCCTCTATTCTCAAGGGCGGATTTGCCGCCTGGCAGGCGGCGGGTCTTCCCGTCGCCGCAGGAGACGCCAGTACCCGGATCGTGTACGAGAAGAAGCTTGCGCCCGGAGCGATTGCACCACAGGAATTCACCGCGCTTGCCAGTGCAGTGGACACGGTGTTGTTGATCGACGTGCGCACTGACGAAGAGGTGGCGTCGGGGAAGATCAGTGGCGCACGCCATATACCGCTGGAAAAACTCGAGGGTGTGGCGGCCGAGCTGCCACGCGACCGCGAGATCCTGATCTACTGTGCCAACGGTATCCGTGCTGAGATGGCGCATCAGACCCTGACCGCAATGGGTATCAGGAACCGGTACCTGAATGAAACGGTGAGCATTGCCAAAGATGGCAGTTTCAAGATCTAGTCGATGAAGCGACGCGAGTTCCTGAAGATCTCAGCCGCATTGGGCGCGGCAGGTACCATGCCCACGCTGCTCGGTGGCTGCGCGGCAAAGCCGCTGCCGGGTTCCGGCGTCGTGACCACCAGTCCCACCATCTGCAATATGTGCTTCTGGCAGTGCGCGGGCACCCTCTATCAGGAAGATGGCCGGCCCTGGAAAGTGGTCGGGCATCCCGATGATCCGCACTGTGATGGGCGTCTGTGCACGCGCGGCACGGGTGGAATCGGCGCCTATCTCGATCCGGATCGACTGCGGCAGCCGCTGCTACGGGTAGGCAAGGGCGGTGACCAGCAGTTCAGGGCAGTGAGCTGGGAAGAGGCCTTCGATCATATCGCGCAAAGGATGCAGGCGATTGCGGAGCGCCATGGCAAGGACCGTTTGGCGCTTTTCTCGCACGGTGACGGCGGTAATCATTTCCATCGGATGTTGCAGGCCTTCGGCTCGCACGCTTACGCGCATCCGTCTTTTGCGCAGTGCCGCGGACCCAGGGCAACCGCCTTTGCCCTCACCTATGGGGAGAGCGTGGGATCGCCGGACCGCACCGACATGGGGAACTCACGATGCATCGTGCTGATCGGGTCACACATTGGTGAGAACCTGCACAACAGCCAGGTGCAGAGCCTTGCCCGGGCCCTGGACAATGGCGCCACGCTGATTACCGTGGATCCGCGCTTTTCGGTTGCAGCGTCCAAGTCTGCGCACTGGCTTCCAATCAGGCCCGGCACTGATATTGCGCTGCTGCTGGCATGGATGAACGTGCTGATCAACGAGCGGCTGTACGATCAGGATTACGTTGCGTTGCATTGCAACGGGTTCGAGCAGTTGGTGCGGCACGTGCAGCCCTTCAACCCGGAGTGGGCTTACCTTGAGACCGGGATTGAACCGGCAAAGATCCGTGAGACCGCTCGGGCGATGGCGGATGCGGCACCGGCGGCGCTGGTTCATCCGGGTCGCCACGTGACATGGTACGGCGATGACACGCAGCGTTGTCGCGCGATCGCGATCCTGAACGCGTTACTCGGCTCCTGGGGGCGGCCCGGCGGTTTCTACAGCCAGGAAAAGGTCGATCTGCCCGAGTATCCCGCGCCCAAACCCGACAAGCCAGCGACTGATTGGAAGGCGGTGCTACAGCCCGACTTTCCACTGGTGGGCACTGGAATCAGTAACCGCCTCGTTGAACGTTCGGTGGGTGCAGATGCCTTCTTTAAAGGCTGGTTCGTTTATGCAACCAATCTTCCGATGACGCTGCCGGGTGCTCGCGACCAGATTGCAGCTGCAGCCCAGTCCCTCGACCTGGTGGTTGTGGTCGATACCATGCCGGCAGAGATCACCGGCTTCGCCGATGTGGTGCTGCCCGAATGTACCTACCTCGAACGGTTTGACGAGTTGCGTAACAAGCCTGAGCGCACGCCCACACTGGCACTGCGGATGCCGGCTTTCGAGCCCCGTTACCAGAGCCGTCCGGCGTGGTGGATGGCTAAAGGGATCGCAGACAGGCTGGGGCTCGGACACTATTTTCCCTGGCAGGACCTCAGCGAGGTGCTCGACTGGCAGCTGCGCCAGGTCGGTTCCTCCCTGGACGAGATGCAGAAAAAGGGTGTCAAGAGGTTCCCGCGCAAGGGTCCGATATATTTCGAACCAGGCCGGCCGATCCGCTTCAAGACCCCAAGTGGCAAGATCGAGCTTTACTCCAGTCTGCTGGCAGATAACGGGCAGGATCCTTTGCCGCGTTATACACCGCCGGACCGTCCGCCCGAAGGCTTCTTCCACCTCAACTATGGGCGGGCGCCGGCACATACTTTCGGGCGCACCATCAACAACCCGCAGCTTTTCGAGCTGATGCCCGAGAATGCCGTGTGGGTGCATCCGTCCGCGGCGGCTCGGCTCGATATCGCCAGCGGTGACTATGTGGCGCTGGAGAATCCCAACGGCCGGCGCAGCAACCGCGTGCGGGTGCGTGTGACCGAGCGTATCCGGCCGGACTCGGTTTTTCTGGTGCACGGCTTCGGGCACACCGACGGGCGACAGCGGCTGGCCCGCAACGTCGGCGCCGACGATGCCGACCTCATGCACAACGTCAAGATCGACCCCATCGCCGGCAGTACTGGGATGCGCGCCAGTTTCGTCACGCTCAAACGCGTCGGCAAAGGAGAGCTGACATGACCACCTATGCGATGGTGATCGATACGCGCACCTGCATTGGCTGCGGGGACTGCGTGGTGGCCTGCAAGAACGAGAACAAGGTGCCGGCCGGACTGAACCGGGACTGGGTGGTCGAGGCGACGCGCGGCGAGTACCCCGACCTGCAGACCGAGTTTCGCTCGGAGCGGTGCAATCATTGCGGCCACGCGACCTGTGTGAGCAGCTGCCCGACCGGTGCGAGCCATTACTGGAAGGACACCAATATCGTGCTGGTGGCAGAGGAGAAATGCACGGGTTGCAAGGCGTGTATTGCTGCGTGTCCTTACGATGCCCGCCTGATCATGCATCCGCAGGGCTACGTGGATAAGTGCACATTCTGCCACCATCGGGTGGATCAGGGGCTGGACCCGGCCTGCGTCTCCAGCTGTCCGACACACTGCATGCATTTCGGCATGTTGGATGACCGCGACAGCAATGTCAGCCGGCTGTTGCGCGAACGTCGCCATAAAGTGCTGTTGGGCGAAACGGGTAACGACCCCCACGTGTATTACCTGCTGTGAGGATTGGGGGATGATAGAAGAAGTCCTTGCGACCGCACGCTACAACCCCAAGATCGATCCGACCCTTGGTATCTGGACCTGGGAGATCTCGTTCTACCTTTTTATGGGGGGCATGGCGGCGGGGATTATGCTGTTTGCAGCCTGGGCTGTGCTTTCGCGTAAGGGAGACCAGCTGGTATTCGCACACAGTCGTTTCGCCCTGTGGGCCCCGGTCGTCCTGTCGCTGGGCATGACGACGCTGTTTCTGGATCTCGAATACAAGCTCCACGTCTTTCGCTTCTACACCAGCCTGCAGGCTACGTCGCCGATGTCATGGGGGGCCTGGGTGCTGGTGTTGATATACCCGCTGATGATCGGACAGGCACTGTCGACCCTTCGCCAGGGTTACCCGATGTTGGCGGGCCTGGTGAATCGGGTCCCCGGGGGTGGACGGGTGATGCGGGCATGTGAGGCGCAGCGTCGCATGATCGCCTGGTTGGTGATTCCGCTGGCGGTCTGCCTGGGTATCTATACCGGGGTCCTGCTCAGTGCATTCGGTGCCCGCCCGTTCTGGAATTCGGGAGTTCTCGGTCTGCTGTTCCTGATCTCCGGGATGTCCACCGCTGCAGTGCTGCCGATTCTTGCCGGCGCGAATCCGCCAGAACGACACTTTTTCGAAGTGGTCGATATCGGACTGATCACGGCTGAGCTGGTGCTGATTGCGCTGCTGCTGATCAATCTGGCAACCGGTGGTGCACAGCATATCCAGGCGCTCGCCCTGGTGACGGGTGGACAGTACACGGTGCCGTTTTGGTTGTGGTTCGTGTTACCGGGGCTGCTGGTTCCGGTGGTATTCGAGCTGGTCGCTGCGCGCCGGTACCGTTGGCTCGGGTTAACGGCCGCAGCGCTGGTCGTGTACGGTGGGTTCATGCTGCGCTACCTGATGGTGGAAATAGGCCAGGTGAGCCGCTGGACCGATTACGCGATCCAGTTCGACCCCCAGTTGCTGCACAGACTGGTCCAATGAAAGGGAATGACCGATGAGAATGCTTTTGACGACGGCGACCGTGCTGGCCGCTCTGCTGAGTGGTTGTGCGCAGGAGCAGGACATGGATCTGGCTGAGCGGGCGGCGGTCCTGGCAAAGACCATTGCCGCCGAACACGACCACGTCACGGTTGCCGAGCTTTCCGACTGGATCATCAAGGACCGGCGGGAATTCGAACTGATCGACATTCGCTCGCAGGAGGAGTTCGCGACGGATCACATCAGGGGCGCGCGCCACGTTCCGCTGGCCGGCCTGATGGAAGATGCCTCTCTGAGGAATCTGCCGAAAGGTCGCAAGGTGGTGCTTTATTCCAATGGCACCGCGCATGCCGCGCAGGCCGCGCTGTTGCTGCGCCTGGTCGATCGCGACGCGTACGCCCTGTTGGGCGGAATCAATTACTGGCATGCCTATCTCAATGACCCCAATGCCGCTGGCGTGGCCGAGATGGACGTGGCACAACGCGCGCAGTACCAGGCAGTATCGTGCTTCCTGGCAGGCGAATACGTCGCCGCCGCCGGGCTGCCGTCCAAGCAGTCGGCGCCGGAGGCCGCCCCGGCTCAGGCGCCGTCCGATTCCCTTGGGCTGGGACTCGCCCTTGGCCTCGGTTCGGATGCTATCCGGCCGGCAGACGAGGCGGTCAGCCCCGGAACGAGTGCAGATCCGTCGGCCGACACGCTCGGACTGGGGCTTGACCTGGGGCTGGGTGGCGAAGCGGCCGAATCACTCCGGCAGGATTCCCCGGTGCCACCCAAGGGAGAAGTCGGCAGGCTTCTGATCAAGGCCGAGTGTTGAGACCGCGTACGCCTGGCGCAGTGGAACAGTCCGGGCGCCGCCGTGCGCGGATAACGGTTCAGCGCGCAGTCGGCCTCTTCATTGCACTGCGCGCCAATTCCACCCGCACCGCCAGGGAACCGAGTCCGGCACCCTGGCGCCGGCCGTTGGCATCGGTAACCGCATCGATCCGTTCCTGCAGCATCTGTATCGAGAGTTTTCCTTTCAGTACGAGATCGTAGGCTTCGATGATTCCGGCCACCTCGTGTGCCGGTTCGTCGACCAGTTCGATGCGGTAGTGACCGATGCCGGCCGCACACAGGTCTGCCAACAGCGGGGCTGCCGACTGTGCCGCGGCATTGAACACCGTGTTGCGGCACCCGATATCGGCGAGCACCAGATGGTCGGCACCACCGGGGTCGCGCAGATGCAGCGTGTGTGTTTCACACGGCCGACCGCAATCGCGGTAGCTGTTTCCGCTCGACAGGAACCGGGCGAACACGCAGTACTCGGTGTGAAAAATCGGAAGGTGGTGGTGCGCAATCAATTCGAGACGCGAGCGCAGTTCGGTCGGCAGGGCACGTGCGAG
>JACKMP010000020.1 GCA_024235315.1 Chromatiaceae bacterium
CAATGTCACGAAGAGATCGCGCTCATTCATGATGCATTGTGCCGTGCTGACAGACCGTAGCGGCGTCGACTAGGGGTTACGAGGTGCATCGAGGACCTGGTGCTTGGTGCGGATGAAGTCTGTATGCGACACGTACAGCAGGTCGGCAAGACGACGGATCAGCGCCTCTTCGTAGTGATGGATCTGCTGGTCCGCGCAGGCGACCTCCCACAGGCTGCGCACAAGGTCTGTTTTGCGTTGCTGCGAAAATCGCCGATTGATGAGGTCGATGTGTTCGTGCAGCGACACGCTGGAATCGGAGGCATTCCGCGCAGCGGCCACCAGATCCGCGAGATCATGCCCGCTCAGCCCCCAGTCACGGGCCAGTGCATCATGCAGACGCTCGAGCTCTATCTGATCCAGGCAATGATCGGCCTTGGCGACCTCGATCAGCAATGCGGCCGCCGCGAGGTGCAGCGCTGCCGGGTCGCCAGAGGGGTCCGCTTCGTCAGCGACGAAAAGCGCCCGAATCCTGTCCAACATCAGTGCCTCCTCCGCACCGCTTGCAACACCCGATGCCGGGTGGTCCGCCGCGACTGACTAAAGTTCAGAAGTTTCATGTCGTTACCCGACTGAGCATTCCTGCAGTCTAGGTGCATTCTGCAATGAAGAAAAACCTGCCCGTTACGCAGAAAGAAAAACTCCTCGCAAAAGGCGTCGAGTTGGTTTCCGCCACCGACGTCAAGGGAATCACAACCCACGCCAACCAGGCGTTTGTGGACATCAGTGGTTTCGGCCAGGACGAACTCGTCGGGACGAACCACAACATCGTGCGCCACCCCGACATGCCGCCCGCCGCGTTTCAAAATCTATGGGACACATTGAAAAGTGGCCGGTCATGGATGGGGGTCGTCAAGAATCGCGCGAAATCGGGCGACCATTACTGGGTCGATGCCTTCGTAAGCCCGTCGTTTGAAGGCGACAAGATCGTTGGTTACGAATCTGTGCGCGTGGCGCCGGAAAAAGAAGCAGTGGCGCGGGCCGAGGCCCTTTACAAGACACTCTGGAGCGGGCCCAAGCGCCTCCGCCTGCCCACCCTTTCCCTGCAGCAGAAGCTGGCGATTGGGTTGGCGGCAACGGCAGCGACTGGCATTTTCGGCGCGGCCTTTATCGCAGGTGCCGATCTCGGCGCCGCCACACTGGGCTGGCTCGCGACCTCCCTGCTGGGACTCGCCGGCAACCATCTCCTGCTCGGCGGGCTGCGTACGGCGGCTCGCAGTGCGCGCGATCTGGTCGACAATCCGGCGATGCAGTTCGTATACACCGGCCGTAATGACGAGATCGGCAACCTGGAGTTCGCGATCAG
The DNA here is from genome assembly GCA_024235315.1 of Chromatiaceae bacterium. GTDB lineage: Bacteria > Pseudomonadota > Gammaproteobacteria > Chromatiales > Chromatiaceae > Thiosocius. Next base: position 1,346 of record JACKMP010000020.1, read on the forward strand.
GACCCTTCGGGCGCAATTGCGCACTGTGCTCGGTCGCATCCGCGAGTCGGCCTGCGCGGTATCGCAGGAGAGCCGGGGGCTGAACGACACGGCCATGCAAATGTCGCAAAACATGGTGCTGCAGCAGCGGGAAATCGACATGGTCGCCACGGCGATCGAAGAAATGTCTGCCAGTGTGCGCGAGGTGGCCCGCAGCGCCACCAATGCTTCGGCGGCGACCGAGCAGACCAACTTGCGGGCAAGCGCAGGGCAACGCGCGGTGGATTCGGCGATCGCCAGTACGCGCCAGGTCGCCGAGAGCGTCCACCATGCCGCAGAAACCATCCAGTCGCTGGATCACGACAGCGCGGCAATCGACGCGGTGCTCGTGGTTATCCGCAGCATTGCGGAACAGACCAACCTGCTCGCGCTCAACGCCGCCATCGAAGCTGCCCGCGCCGGCGAACAGGGGCGCGGTTTCGCTGTTGTGGCCGATGAGGTGCGCACCCTTGCCAGCCGCACCCAGGCCTCCACCACGGAGATCCAGACGATGATCGAGCGACTGCAAAGCACGGCCAGGGAGGCGGTGCGGGCGATGGATCTCAGCCATGAACGGGTCGGGGAAAGCGTCGAGAGCACCCAGCAGGTGGGGACCCAGTTGCAGGAGATCTTCGGCCAGGTTGCCTCGCTGGAGGAAATGAGCCACGCGATCGCCACGGCGGCCGAACAGCAGAGCAGCGTATCCGAGGAGATCAGCCGGAATGTCCACCAGATCGGTGAAGCGGCAATCAACCTGTCGCAAGGGAGCCAGGCCACGCGGCAAATCGGTGAAGACGTATCGCGCCAGGCGACAGACCTCGAATCCCTGATCACACGCTTCCGCGCCTGACCCGCACACCAAGGTCCCCCTGGGCGTGCGCACCACCCCCGGTGGCGCCACTCGCAGATCGACGCATCCACTCAACTGATACCTTTCGTTCCCACCCGGTCCGTGTGCATGGACTAGGCTGCACTATCAGTGGTGGTCTATCGACGCTACGCCCCCAATATCTTGTGAGGAACGCCGAATCATGATCGATTACTCCGAGAAGCGTGATTTCATCCGGATGCCTGTGCACTGCCCGGTTTCGATACGCGAGCTCGCCGCCGGGCCTGACGAACCGGCACAACTTTTGGACCTGAGCGCCGGCGGAGTCCGGTTCATCGGCTCACGGGCACTGGACACCGGTGCGCGGCTGCAGCTGACGTTGCGCCCTGAACACCCGATCACACCACCGCTCGCGGCCGAGGTCGCCGTGGTGCGCTGTCACGAGATCGAAAATGGCTTTGACATCGCCGCATCGATCGAGCTGGTGGAGCCCGCAGTATACGACGACGCATAACGCGCGGCCCCACCGCGCATCAGGCGTCCAGATCCGGGATCAGCCTGCTCTCCAGTCGCGTGATCGCGTCTTTCAGCAGCAGCTTGCGCTTCTTCAGTCGGGTGAGCGCCAGCTGGTCGGCCCGCGGGTCTTCCGCCATGCGGTGGATGGCCTCATCGAGATCACGATGTTCGATTCGCAACTCGGCGACGTGCGCACGCAGGGCATTGTCGATCTCGTCTTCCATCGGCGGGCCTCACTGCACTCCAGGTCGCTGCGCCACCTGACCGGCCGCGCGTCGACCGCTATTACACGCCGGCCGGGGGCGGTTAGACAACCGTCAGGCGTCTCGATTTATCAGACCGGCTTGTAGATCCGCGCGCCCTGCTTGCGGAATTCCTCGGCCTTCTCCTTCATGCCCTCCTCCACTGCCACGTTCACATCCCTGAACTTGTGGCTTGCGGCGTACTCGCGGACGTCCTGGGTGATCTTCATCGAGCAGAAGTGCGGCCCGCACATCGAGCAGAAGTGCGCGACCTTTGCCGAGTCCTTGGGAAGGGTCTCGTCGTGGTACTCGCGCGCCCGATCCGGATCGAGCCCAAGGTTGAACTGGTCTTCCCAGCGGAACTCGAAGCGCGCCTTCGACAAGGCATTGTCACGTACCTGTGCGCCGGGCAGGCCCTTGGCCAGATCGGCGGCATGCGCAGCCAGCTTGTAGGTGATGATGCCCTCGCGCACGTCGGCCTTGTTCGGCAGGCCGAGGTGCTCCTTCGGTGTCACGTAACACAGCATTGCGGTGCCGTACCAGCCGATGTTGGCGGCGCCGATCCCTGAAGTGATGTGGTCGTAGCCGGGGGCGATGTCGGTGGTCAACGGGCCGAGGGTGTAGAACGGCGCCTCGAAGCAGTCGACCAGCTCCTTGTCCATGTTCTCCTTGATCATCTGCATCGGCACGTGCCCGGGGCCTTCGATCATCACCTGCACGTCGTGCTGCCAGGCGATCTTCGTCAACTCGCCCAGGGTCTCGAGTTCACCGAACTGGGCGGCGTCATTGGCATCGGCGATCGAGCCGGGGCGCAGGCCGTCACCCAGGCTGAACGACACGTCGTAGGCCTTCATGATCTCGCAGATGTCTTCGAAGTGGGTGTAAAGGAAGTTTTCCTTGTGATGCGCCAGGCACCACTTGGCCATGATCGAGCCGCCGCGTGAGACGATGCCGGTGACCCGGTCGGCGGTCAGCGGTACGTAGCGCAGCAGCACCCCCGCGTGGATGGTGAAGTAATCGACACCCTGCTCGGCCTGTTCGATCAGGGTGTCGCGGAACATCTCCCAGGTCAGGTCCTCGGCCTTGCCGTTGACCTTCTCCAGCGCCTGGTAGATCGGCACCGTGCCGATCGGCATCGGCGCGTTGCGCAGGATCCACTCGCGCGTCTCGTGGATGTTCCTACCGGTCGACAGGTCCATCAGCGTGTCGCCGCCCCAGCGCGCCGACCAGGCCATCTTCTCGACCTCTTCCTCGATCGACGAGGTGACCGCGGAGTTGCCGATGTTGGTGTTGATCTTCACGCGGAAGTTTCGCCCGATGATCATCGGTTCGAGTTCCGGGTGGTTGATATTGGCCGGGATAATGGCGCGCCCGGCGGCGACCTCGTCCCGAACAAACTGTGGCGTGACCCGCTCAGGCAGGTTGGCGCCGAAGTTCTGCCCCGGGTGTTGCCTGAGCAGCCTGGCGTAGCGCGGATCGGCGCGCATCTCGTCGAGGCGCTGGTTCTCGCGGATCGCGACGAACTCCATCTCCGGCGTGATGATGCCCTGGCGGGCATAATGCATCTGGGTAACGTTGCGGCCGGCGATCGCACGGCGTGGCGCTCGGATGTGTTCGAAGCGCAGCGCGGCCAGCGCCGGGTCGTGCTGACGCTGCCTGCCAAACTCGGATGTCGGCCCGTCGAGCTGCTCGGTATCTGCGCGTTCCCGGATCCAGGCCGAGCGCACGTCCGGCATCCCTTTGAGCAGGTCGATCTCCACCGCAGGGTCGGTGAACGGGCCCGAGGTGTCATAGACGGTGATCGGCGGATTTTCCTCGGCACCGAAACTGGCCGGTGTCGGCGACTGCCCGATCTCGCGCATTGGCACGCGGATGTCGGGGCGCGAACCGGCCACATAGATCTTGCGCGCACCCGCAAAGGGCCGCGTGACCTCGTCCGAAAGGGCGGTGGCTTTCTTGATGAAATCTTCGGGAATCGCGCTCATTTATCGTCTCCGCGGCGTGAAAGCGGAACGACGCATGTGCGTGTTTTCAGCTTTCCTCCGCCAGTACTAACTGGTTCAGGTTCCGAGGGTGTCTCTCAGCCCGTCATTGCGGGCACCCCTAGCTGTGTCTCAATCGACGCGCCGTCCGTGGTGAGGAGCACGGTCAACTGCCGCTACCGGCCTTTCACGTCGCATGCCCGACTCTACCAGTGCGGTATACGTCGCACCACCCGGGATTCCCACCCCCGCAGCAGGGCCATCAGGCCGCCTACAGACCAACACCGCACCCGGCGGCATCCCAACCTGCCATTAACACCACTCATGCTTGCGCAGAATAGTTCCCCGGTTCAGATACTTGCCCCATCCGGCGCGAGCACTTAGGCTTACGCCGCGCGCACCCTGACTGAACCCCAATCCGGAGACCGGCATGCTCGTCAACGACCTCGAAACCGCTCGCTTCAACATGGTGGAGCAACAGATCCGCCCCAACGAGGTGATCGACGTCCGTGTCCTCGACACGCTGCAGGCCGTGCCGCGCGAGCGCTTTGTCCCCGATGAGTACGTCGGCCTGGCATTTGCCGACATCGCGGCACCGATCGGCGAAGGCCAGCAGATGATGACGCCATTGCAGGAAGCCCGCATGCTGCAGGCACTCGACATCCATCCGGGCGACAACGTGCTCGAGATCGGTACCGGCAGCGGTTTTGTCACCGCCTGCCTGGCGCGCCTGGGCGGCATTGTCACCAGTTACGAGATTCACGCCGCCTTGAGCGAGAGCGCCGCACATCGCCTGCAGTCACTGGCGGTGAAGAACGTCGAAATGGTGGCCGGCGACGGCCTGAACGCCAGCTTCGCACCTGCCAGCTTCGATGCCGTCGCGGTGACCGGCTCACTGCCCGACTACCCTGAGTTCCTGGAGACACTGCTCGCCCCGGGTGGACGGATGTTTGTCGTTGTCGGCGAGGCACCGACCATGACCGCGATGCTGGTCAGCCGCAACGCCGACGGCGAGATCTGGAAAGAAAACCTGTTCGAGACGGTGCTCCCGGTCCTCGAGAATGCACGGCAGCCGAGTCATTTCGTTTTCTGACCGGCACCGTTCACATGCGTGATCTCAGCGCCGCCCAACTTCGTGACCACCTCGCGGCGACCGACAGCGGCCCGCTGCTGCTCGACGTGCGCGAACCGTGGGAATTCCGCATCTGCAGCATCGCCGGTTCGCAGTTAATCCCGATGGGCCACATCCCCGCCTCGGTCAAGGCGCTCGACCCGTCGCGCGAGACCGTGGTCATCTGCCACCACGGCATCCGCAGCCGCCAGGTGGCGATGTACCTGGACTACCAGGGGTTCAGCAATGTGATCAACCTGGCCGGCGGCGTCGATGCCTGGGCTCGTGACGTCGATCGGCAGATGGCAACCTACTGACCCCCATCACTTCAGCGGCAACAGGCCGATCAGGCGCGCCAGCGCACCCCGATTCTGCCTGACCACGCGGCGCCCGTTCTCACCGGCCTCGGCACGCGCGCTGGCATCGCGGAACCAGGCGATCACCTGCTGGGCCAGCTCGACCTCGTCTCCGACCCGCCGGGCCGCGCCCTCAGCCACCAGCAGTTCGCTGATGGCGGCAAAATTGAACACATGGGGACCGAAGCACACCGCGACACCCTGCGCCGCAGCCTCCAGCATGTTGTGCCCGCCGGTCGGTACCAGACTGCCACCGATGAAGGCCACGTCGGCGGAACCGATCACCACGGGCAACTCGCCCATCGTGTCACCCAGATACACCTGGGTCTGCGTACCATAGCTGCCGTGCCTGGAACGGCGCGCCAATTTCAGGTGTTCGCGTTTGCACAGGCCCGCCACGCGCTCGAATCGCTCCGGGTGGCGCGGGACCAGGATCAACAGTGCGTTGGGAAAGCTGGAAAGCACCTGGTGATGTGCCTGCAGCACCAATTCGTCTTCGCCCTCGTGGGTGCTGCCGGCCACCCACACCGGACGCCCGCCCCATTCACGCCGCAGCACCTCGACCTGCTCCTCCAGGCTCGCCGGGATACGGATATCGAATTTGATGCTACCGGTGACAAAGACACGATCAGCGGCGACGCCCAACGCGCGAAACCGCGCCGCGTCCGCCTCGGTCTGTGCCGCGATGCAGTCGATGTGGGAAAAGGTATCGCGCGTGAAGCGACCGAGGCGCGCGTAGCGCTGTGCCGACCGGGCCGACAGCCGGGCATTCGCCAGCAGGGTGTAGACCCCGTGCCGGCGACAGCAGTGCAACAGGTTCGGCCAGATCTCAGTCTCGACCATCAGCAGCACACGTGGGCGCACGCGGCGGATGAAGCCGGTCAGCGCCAGCGGCAGGTCATACGGAAAATAGACATGGAACACCTGCTCGCCGAGCTGTTCCACGACCCGCGCCGAGCCTGTTGGCGTGGTCGTGGTGACGGTGATCGGCAGGCCGGGGTTGTCGGCCAGCAACTGGCGGATCAACGGCAGCACGGCCTGAACCTCGCCCACCGACACCGCGTGTATCCACAGCCCCCCCCAGGCACCCGGTGGCGTGAACAAGCCCAGTCGCTCGAGCCAGCGTTCACGGTACGCAGGTGCCTTGATACTGCGCCACAACAGGCGTAACAGCACCAGGGGGAACACCAGATACAGCAGGAGGGTATAAAGGGCACGCATGTCCCGCGGATGCTAGCACAGCGTCTGACGCCGACAGGCCACGGTCACCGGCGTAGCCAAGCGCTGGTCGTTTGCCTAGAATCGGCGCGCATGTCCCGCCGCGCCGCGCCCGCATCGTTCTGGCATCCCCGCTTCTGGCCAACCTGGATTGGCATTGCCCTGTTGCGCCTGTGTGCCCTCCTGCCTTATCGACCGATGATGGCGGTGGGACGCGTGGTCGGCCGTATCGGCATGGCGTTCGCCGGACGCCGCCGCCACTTCGTCGCCACCAACCTGCACCTGTGCTTTCCTGAACTCGACGAGGCCGCGCGGCAGGCGCTGGCTCGCCGCCATTTTGAGGCCGTCGGCATGGCCTTCATGGACTTCGCGATCGCCTGGTGGTGGCCTGACGAGCGCATCTACCCGCTGGTCGTGATCGACGGTCAGGAGCACATCGAGACGGCGATGGCACGCGGCAGGGGTGCGATCTTTCTGACCGCGCATTTCACCTCGATCGAGATCAGTGGACGCCTGCTGGTCAAACTGTGTCCGGCATTGCCGATGTACCGCCCGAACGCAAACCCGCTGCTGGAAAAAATCATGGTGGAGAATCGCGAACGCCACGTCGAGCGCACCATCCCGCGCAGCGATGTGCGCCTGATGGTGCGCGCCCTCAAGGACGGCAAGGGCGTGTGGTTCGCGCCGGACCAGAACTTCGGCGGCAAGGGCTGCGTGTTTGCCCCGTTCTTCGGCATCGCCGCGTCGAGCAACCCCTCGCTGAGCCGCTTTGCCGAGATGACCGGTGCGGCCGTCGTGCCGTTCATCGTGTTTCGCCGCCCCGAGGGGGGTTATCACATGATCGTCGAACCGGCACTGGATCCATTTCCGAGTGGCGACAGCACCGCCGATATCACGACATACAACGAGATCACCGAGCGTTGGGTGCGCCATGCACCGGCGCAGTACAACTGGCTGCACCGGCGGTTCAAGAAGCGGCCGCCAGGCGAGCCGCCGCTGTATTAGGTGGCGGCCGGTCGCCCCGTCTGCGGAAACCATGGTCAATTGCCACGTGGAATCATCTGGCAATCAACAAGAGAAGGTTTTAGCTATGAGTGATTTTCCGCCGTGCCCAAAGTGCAATTCGGAATATGTGTACGAAGATGGGGCAATGCTGGCGTGTCCCGAGTGCGGTCACGAATGGGTTGCGGGCGCCGACGAAGTCGTGCCAGAAAATGAACCGTCAGTAAAAGATGCCAATGGCACGGTTCTCAGCGATGGCGATGCAGTTGTTGTGATCAAGGATCTCAAGATCAAGGGCTCGTCCTCCGTTGTGAAGGTGGGAACGAAGGTCAGGAACATCCGCCTGGTGGAAGGAGATCACAACATCGACTGCAAGATCGAAGGCATTGGTGCGATGCAACTCAAGTCCGAGTTTGTCAGAAAAGCATAAGCAGCGCCGGACCCAGTGTGTTGGAAGTGGAAAATGCCTGACTGCACCATCAACATGGACAGAAGATGAGCGTCCGTATCCGGCTTGCGACAAGTCTGGATCGTGACGATATCCGCGACGTTCACCTCAGCGCTTTTCCCGAATGCGAGAGCCAGCTTGTCGCAGAGCTCGCGGCCAATCTGCTGAACGAAGACACTGATCCTGAAACGATCACCTTGGTCGCTGAAGCAGGCGGCCAAGTGGTCGGCCACATCGCCTTCAGCCCGGTAACGGCTGATTCCAGAAATCGCTGGCTGGGCTACATCCTGGGGCCACTTGGCGTGAAGCCTGAGCACCATAAGGCGGGCATCGGCTCGAAGCTCGTGAAAAGCGGCATCGGGCAGCTGTCGGAAAAAGGGGTCAATGTCGTTTTCGTGTATGGCGACCCCGAGTTTTACCGGCGATTCGGGTTCAGCGTGGAAGCGGCGACCAGGTTTCTGCCGCCCTACGAGCTGAAATATCCTTTCGGCTGGCAGGCCATGACGCTACACGAGAGCGGCACGAATGAACGAGCTGTCCAGCTATCGTGTGCGGCATCGTTGCGCAATCCGGCATTGTGGTAGCGGCGTTGCCAACAAAGCGTGGTCGGGTTACCCGCATGGCGGGCAATATCGGATTGCTGTTCGCCTCTATAGCAACAGGTCTCGTCATTGCCGAAGTCGGAGCCCGTTATATTGGCCCCGACAAACCCGCAAGATACCTGATGTTCAGTGGAGAAACGTTCCATCTGGATCAAAACGGTGCAGTGCGATACGTTCCGAACAAAACCATTAGAACGGTCGCGGTGTACAACAATGCTGTCGAATACGATGTTACGTTCCATACGAATAACCTTGGGCTGATCGACGACAAGGATTACCTTTACGAGAACGACCGAAACAAATCGTACTACGCATTCGTAGGCGACTCATTCACTGCGGGCTATCACGGAGGAAAGCCATGGATACCCACGTTGCGCGGGGCCCTGAACAGCAATGACGCTGAAGTCTATAACCTGGGCGTAAGCGGCACGGGCGTAGAGCATTTTTTCAGACTCCTCGAAAGCACAGAGGAGCAAATCAGGATAAGCCATATTGTGATATTGGCGATCTCCGACGATTTTCACAGAGAGTCTTGGTACCCATATGCGAATGGCTCAGAGATCCGTTTCTGCAATGACAACATTCAACGATCGGAGTGCAGCAAGCGCCGTCCCATCGCCACGATCATTTCTTCGACATCCTCGAATGAAGAGATATTGAAGGCAGCGAATGACATGAAGGTGGTTGACGTGCCACACAGCACGAGAGAATCATTCCCTGGAAAATCCCAGCTGCTTGCACTCATTACCCGGACGCTCAGCGATATCAGGCGAAAGGATGGCGACAAGGACATCTCTTCGTCCTTGAGGGCATTGATTCGCATCCGGGAAGCCTTTGCGCATGCAGAGATACACCTCATACACCTCCCGGAAAAACAGGAGGTGGCAAGGGGAGCGTATTCGCTATCGAACCTGGGGGACAGTGTGCGAGAAATCGGCATGGATTACTTTCCAGCACTGAAGGAATGCGGATGGTCGGAAAGCATGTTTCATGTCAACGACAGTCACCCGAACGCATCCGGCTATGCAAACATGGCAAAGTGCGTTTCAGGTTATTTGTTTGGCCGCAAGGACAATGCATGACCATCCTGGATGCAGATCAAGGACCAATGCTGTCGATGGGCAACATTCGTCCGTGATCGCCTCGCATTTCCCGAACACTTGATCCGCAGGACGCCTCTCCAGGCCGGACCTCAAGCCATCACCGTCGACATGACCTCGAGCACTGCATCCGCCATCTGGTCGATATGCGGCGATTCCAGAGTCGGATGCACCAGCAGGGCGATACTGGTTTCGCCAAGTGACTGCGCGACAGGCAGGCGTTCGCTCGGCCCAAAGCCGGCACCCTTGAAGGCCTCTTCGAGGTAGATCTCGCTACACGAGCCCAGATTGCAGGGCACACCGCGTCCCTGCAGCGCGGCGACGATGTCATTGCGCGTGCTGCCCGCGCGCAGACGTTCCGGCCTGACGAACACATAGAAACGGTAGAATGCGTGGCGGATCGACGCGGACGGCATCGGGATGCGCAGCGCGAGGCAGGACGACAGGCGCTCGTGAAAGCGCATGGCATTGCGCAGGCGCGCGGCATGCCAGGCCTCGAGCTTGCGCAGCTGCACGCGACCGATCGCCGCCTGTACCCCGGCCATGCGCCAGTTGCTGCCGAGCGAGCGATGCACCCAGGGCACCCCCGGCGTACTGTCCCGGGCCGCCGCCTGGACCGCATCGAAGTCCTTGCCATGGTCCTTGAACGACCATGCACGTTTCCATACGCCGTCATCCCTGCACAGCAGCATGCCGCC
>JACKMP010000021.1 GCA_024235315.1 Chromatiaceae bacterium
AGCGCATCCGTGCATCGGCCGTGTGGATAGTCTGCCAGGGCGTCGGGGCGATTGCTGCGCGACGTGGCATTGCATCTGCTTACATGGACAGGACCGAGATAGTTAATGGATACTAAGAATTCAAGGCTCCTCCAAAAGGGCCGAACTTAATGTTTGGCGACTGCCCTCGGGCTGATTCGACCGACTAGCTCAACATGGATCCGATACATGGCCACCGCGACCAAGCAGACCAGCCGAAGCAAAGCATCATCCGCGCAACTGCATCGCGATATGCAGGACTTCGCGAAAAAGATGCGGCAGGACCGTGAGAAAGCCAAGACTTTTCTAGCGAATGCTGGAATTACGACCAAAACCGGAAAGCTTAAGTCTCCGTACCGCAGTAAGTAAGTGGCTGGTTTCGATCGTTGGTCTCTGTATGAGACCCAGCCGTCGATTGTCATGGGCTTCCACGGCTGCGACCGTAGCGTCGGGGAAGGTATACTTTCGGGAAAGACGGACCACCTAAACCACAGCACCAATGATTATGATTGGCTGGGTGGTGGAATCTATTTTTGGGAATCTAATCCAGAACGCGCCTTTGATTTCGCGTCGGAGAGGTCGCAAGGCGGGAAAAGTTCACGCGGTGCAATAAAGGACCCGTTTGTACTGGGAGCCGTCATTGACCTTGGACGTTGCCTCAACCTTGTAGATAGTGCAGCACTTCAGCAAGTCAAAGATGCATATGACATCTTGCTGGCATCACGCGACAAAGATCAGTTACCCACCAATGGGGAAGCCTTGATGGCCAGGAGATTGGATTGTGCGGTAATTGAAACTCTGCACGAGTTTCGAAAAGAACAAGGATATGAGCCATTTAACTCTGTAAGAGGCGTTTTCTGGGAGGGCGACGACCTGTATACGGGCGCCGGTTTCAAGTCGAAAAATCATATCCAAATCTGTGTTCGTGACCAGTCGTGTATCAAAGGCTATTTCAGGCCCATCGAACACCCGCCTGCGCTCAAGTCTTAGGTTCCTTCCCCTCGGTTAGCAAACTGCAAATATTGGGTGTCAGATATTGCCCGTTTCATGGCGCCAGAAATGTTCAAGACTCAATTCCACAACCTTGACGTGGTATGTAAACCCGGCACCAGGCCGGGTCTGCCACCACTTGCGGCGTGGTCAGCCGTCGCGCTGGCGTCGGTTGAGATCGGGCCGCACCAGCATTGCGAATTCACCCCCGGCAGGCCCCAGGGTCGAAAAACCTTTGGTTGCTGTTGTGTGAAAAAAGGGGGATCAACGGTCATGCCGCAGACGCCGTAGACTTTCGCGCCGCCCCCCCGGATCAGCGCCGCAGCATGTCGAGCATGTCCCACAGGTCTAAGCCGCGCTCGTCACACCAGGCCCGGCACTTCGCCAGTGCGCGTTTCTCGATCAGTCTGACATTCTCGCGTGTGCAGCCAAGCTCATTGGCGATGACTTCCAGCGGGGATCTCGCCGTGCGGTTTTGCGCTGCCTGGTGTGCGCCCGGTCGAAGGTGGCTCCGGCCGCAGGATGCGCCAGGCGGTGGCTACGCTTCGGCAACGTCGCTGTCACTGCATATCGCGTAGCCCTACCGACAGCCATCGTCGCGCAACGCCTCGCGGATGCGGCGCAGTCGGTGGATGTAGGTTCCGGGCAGCACGCCCATGAACTCGGCACGCTGGCGCTGTGTCCTGCCGACCACCGCAACAGGGTGAACCATCTCGACCAGCAGGGTATGGCGGTGTGCCTTTGAGAAGGCCTTTAGGACGCGCTCGACAGTGGTGAATCCCGACATGCCGGGCAGGTCCACATGCGCCGGCAAACGCGCTCCTGTGCCGCCTGCGTGGCTGCTTAGTTCACCGGATGCGGCACGGGCCAGAGTGGTGCGGCTGGCATAGCCGATGCCGTCGCCCATCGTCGTCAGCATCACGCGTTGCCAGCCGGATAACAGGTCTTCGGCCGTCCGCTGTCGTCGCCTCACTGCCTGCATTGCTCACCTCGAAAAGGTGCCGGCCACGCGCGTGCGGGATAACGCTGCCGGCTAGGAGGAATCATTCCGCGAGCGTCTTCGCGACCTCGATCATTTCCTGCAACTGGTAATCCGCATATTCGGGCTGTTTCGGGATGCTCCACGACCAAGACACCGGATCGAGGTTGGCCTCGACCAGGGCGCAGAACTCTTTCCAATCGAGGTTATCGGGAAACCATCCGCCGTCACGAAAGACGGGCAGTGACATCGCAAACATACGTCAGCCTCCTGGGCGCGCTAGGCCCAACAGTGAGCGCCACCGATGGGAGCGGGTGGATTTGTCGAGCAGTTCACGCTCGTCGTCGGTCAATTCAGCCGACGCATTCAGCGCATTGTCGAGCAGCGCGCGCTCGTCCGGGGTTAGATCGTCTGCGCTGTCGATACCTGCCTCGATGGCGGCGCGCATCTGCCGGGTGGTCATGTCAGGCATGGCGACCTCCCACGAAGCGACGCTGTAGTTCCCCGCACAACTTCACCACGCCGTCGACGCTGGCAAAGCTCTTCATGCGGCCGGCGATAGCATCCAGATCGCGGCGCATGACGAGAATCTCCGCCAACAGCTCGGGTGCCGACAGGGCGGCAATGGCGCCTACGTCCAGGGCCGGCGTCGGAGGCGGTGGTGCCTCCCTGCGCTGCGGGGCCAGTATCCGGCCTGTGGCGTACCGGACGTTCTTCTGCTCGCCACCACGGGCCACAGGACGCGCCTGGTGCGCCAATCGGCCACGGATCGGGGGTGACGTGCGACGAATATTCACGCTAGGCATGATTGGCCTCCTGCTTTTCCAGCCACATCAAAAGCGAATCGCGGCTAATGCCGCTGATCTGGCACAGCGCCGGCCGGTCACCAATCGGCACGCCGGTCTTGTCGCGGAACTCGCGGCGCAGGCGATCCTCGTCCGACAGCAACAGCGCCAGGGATTCGCAGGTTTCATAAATCTGTTTTGCCAGATTGCGCGCCGGGCCGGATTCACGGAACGCCTGCTCGGCCAGGCGGGGGCGGCCGCCCTGTAGCTCTTTCAGGCGGCGGTAGAGATCGCCCTGCCGGTCGTGGAGCGCCGCTTCGCGCGCCTGAATCCGCGCCCACTCGAAACCATTTCGAGTCCCGCTTGTTTCCATTGTGCTCAGCGCGTTGTCCTGCTGCTGAACGCTTCGGTTCAACGCCTCAAGCTGCGCCTCGATCTGCTCGATTTCGGCCTGGTCTTTGCGATACAGGCTCAGCGGGTCGGCTCCCGTCAGCGTGTCAATCGCGCGTTCAATCACTTCTTTCATGTCGTCGTCTCCTTCGGTTGAGTATTGCTGCCTGTGCGTACAATGTACAGACAACGTGTGTGGTCTATTCCTCCACGTCCCAGGGCCTGCGGTTCGGGTTGTGCCGGGCCTCGGCACTGCCTGCGGTGCGCTGGTGGATTCGTGAACTCGGGGGGATGCGCAGGCGCGTCGCAATGCCGGCGACGCGCCGTGCGGCGACGTCCTGCATCGCGTGCAGCGCCTTCAGCTGTTTCATGCCGTCCGGCTCGCGCGACCAGGCCATGTCGAAGCGGTCGACCTCGGCGGCGATGCGATCGGCCTCGACCACCGCGCGGCAATACTCGACCAGCACGGGGAATGCCTCGGTGGCGATGTACTGGCCGGCACTGGCCGCCATGACCAGGCGCCACACCTCGCTCTGCGCCGGGGTCAGGTGGCTGGGTGGCCTCGGGATCACGCGCGGCACGGTGACTGGCGCGACGCTCAATTCAGCTTTGGACTTTCTCGGCATTTGTGCCTCCTAATCTCGGGTGGCGATGACGGTTAGCTAAAACGATGGGGGGCGACGGTCATCGTGTTGTGTGCCGAAAGTTCAGCATCGCCCCCCCGGGTTCCGCCTCCTGTCCGGCGCCTGCGATTGCGCAGCCACCGACGCAGCGTGCGGCGTCGCCACTTCCAAGAAACCTTGTTGCTCACTCGTCGCCCCTATTGTTGGTAGTCATCAGCAAGCCCAGCGCCTGCGGATCTCGAAGGCCTCGCAGTCCAGACAGGCGAGGTCGGCATCGACGCGCACCAACGCCTTGTTGGCATTCGTCAAGACGTAGCAGACGCCGGTCGGTGACCGGTGCCGACAGTCGCCGCAGACAATCTCAATGCGCGGGAGGTTGCGCTGGTAGTGATCGCAGCGCCGCGAGTGCCTGCTCGCGTGCACGCGCGGGTTGATCTCGCAGCGCTGGCCCAGGCCGGGGCAGTGTGTGCAGTCGGTGCAGCGGATCAGGTCAGCCATTGCACCCCTCGCGCGGTGGTAAAACGGTCCGGGGGGGTGAAAACGGGATACTGATATTTCTGTAATAACTGGGATAACTGGGATAACTCAGACGGCACAAGGCTCTGCGGCCGATTGAGGGTGCGTTATCCACAGGATTGCGCCGGCAGTTGTCCCAGTTTTCACATTTCCCCGGTGTGCCAGTTTTCCCGCTCATTTGCGCAGGTATCCCGGCTCGGTGCGCAGCGAATAGACAGCCGCGTTTTTCTCGTTGCCGCGCCGGCAAACCCATATCGCGCCATCGCCTCGCGTGTACCGCTTGAGCAGGGTCAGCACACGACGGCGACTTAGCCCCTCGTCTTTGCATAGCGCGATCAGTTCGTTCTGCTTCTTCGAGCCTTTGTTGAGCAGGCCGTGGATGATGTCGATATCGTCGGCGTCAGCGTCACGCAGCGCCTCGTAGCGGCGCTCTTTGGCCACGTCCACAAAGTCGATTTGCCGAACCTCTCGGCCAGGTGGTGCGCCGATCTCGAACGTGATCCGCTCGAACTGTCCGCGCACCTTGTCCGGCTCGGTCGACACGGTCATCGAACCGTCGTCATGCTTGAGCGGGATCAGGTAGATCATTTCGTCAACGTCAGCGCGCAGGTCGCCAGTCCCTTCGAATATGGGTTTACCGTCGTCTCCCTTGTGTTTGTTGGTATGCGCCAACAGGACGATGGTCATGCCTTTTGCCGAGAGTCCGCGCAGAGTCTTGTAAAGCTCTCTGGCGGCCCGCTTCGAAATGACGTCAACCATCTTTTTCAGCGTATCGAATACCATCACGACGTCGGACAGATCAGCCTTCAGGTCATTCATGGCCACCAAGTTGGCGACAACGTGATCCATCGACAGGCCGCTTTTCATGTCCGGCAGCAGTAGGTCATAGCCGCCAGCCTTGGCCTTCTGGTACGCGACCTTGGCATCGCCGCCGCTGATGTCTGCGTTGACGTAGATCACCCTGTAAGCGTCGCTGATCTGACTGCTCACCCATTCGAAAATCGTGGTCTTGCCGGCATTCGGTTCGGCCGGGATCACGATCAGGTGCCCCGCGATGAGCAGGTTGCGGTAGGCCCATTCCGGGTCGGCCAGGTCTTCGATCTCGGTGTCACTCATCTTGTATTCCACGGTCCACGCGAAAGGGTCTGCGGTGTCTTGCAATGCGCGGTATGCCTCGATATCGGATAACAACTCGTTGTTACTCAAGCCGCCCCCTTGACGCGTTCCAACGCGATCTCAAGACGTGCGACATCCTCTGTCGACAGCGACTTGCCGGCGCGAAGGTCAGCCTCGGCGATGTCGATGATTCGTCGCTCAAGCGCGAGCTGGTCCAGCGGCGGCAGTTTCACCTTCTGGTGAATGCCGGCCTCATGTGCCGCCTGCCATTCGTCCGCGAACAGGTCGCGCCAGGTCATGCCGATGGCCGCGAGAATGTCCTCGGCCGCACAGCCGGCAAAGCAGTGAATCAGCGTGCGCGTGCCGGTGTCGCGGATCGACAGCGACGGCGACTTGTCTTGATGCGCGGGACAGCGCGCATACCAGCGGTCATTGCCGGCCGATTTCACCATGTCGAGGCGGGATAGCACGGTGTCGACGGTCATAGCGCCACCTCCCGCATGTAGTCGGGAAAGGCTTCACGCAGGAATAGGATGGTCTTGCGTCGCATGGTCGCCAGCAGTTCGCGCTCCTGTTCTTCGCGCTGCTGCTGTTCGTCGATCTCGCCCACGTCATAGATCGATTCGAGCGCATCGCGTACCAGGGCTTTCAGGTGCTCCGGGTGCAGCGCATCAAGCTCGGTCGGTGACTGGTTGCCGTACTCGGCCACCCATCGCCGATAGTTCGGATCGCCAGCTTTTGCGGCGTCGAGAGACTGTGGCAGGCTGAATTGCCGACAGTGTTCCGGCTTCAAGGCGATGCTGCGCACGTCAACATCAAGGCCGTGGTGCTCCAACAGACCTGACTTGATGCTCTTGGGTATCTGCACGCCGGTCGGATCGAGGTCGCCGAAGTGCAACAGTATCGGCTGCAGGCCGCGCATGATGGCCTTGTCGAAGCGCTCGGCCATCTCGTTCAGCATCGTCGCTGACACTTGGCCCCGGGTGACACTGACGCGAGTGCAGTAGCGCCAGGCAGCATCCTTTACATGATCAGACAGTGCGTCTTTCTCGACCGACAACTCGACGTATACTGGCTGATTCTGGATATAACAGCGCTGGTAGAACTTCGGATGCAGGAATTGATCGAGATCGCGTTGAATGTAACCCTCGACGTTTTCCTCGCCCCGTTTATCGGACGTGGTGCGAGTCTTGTCTTCCATTGCGAACCACGGCACCCGGTCGGCACGCCGCAACTCAGCCAGGATCTTGCTAATGCGCCGATACTCGCTCAGGTTGTTCGGCACCAGCAGGTGCGACACGGCCTGATAATAGAAACCGCGCAGCGTCATCGGCCAGTAGGCCTCAAAGCTATTGACCAGTTCGATCAGGCTGATTGCCAATTGGCGGTTGGCGCCGCGAAACAGGTGGTCAACGTCGTTATAGGTACTAGTACATACAAGCGACATCAACGCCCCTCCCGCAATGCACGCGACATTGCTTCATGCGCTCGATAGGCCGCCGACCAGGCGTAGCAGGACCGGCAAAGACTCATCCACCAGCGACCGGCTGGACGATTGAAACGGCCGCCGCAGACGGCGCAATGACAATTTTCGCGCGGGGGCTTACTATTTCGCATAACGGTCTCCGACTCGGCAGCCGTTCGAAATAGCTTCATTCGCGCCGCCTCTTTGGGCGGCGTCTTCTTGTTCAGCGCGTTGTAGCTGTTCGATCAATTCCCCGACCTTTGCGCGCTCCTCGGTTGTGAGGTCGTCGCGCAGCAGACGGCGGCACAGGGCGTTGATGAAACTTTTTCTGGACATCAGGCGCCCCCGGCAAGCATCGCTGTCAGCCACGCTCCCAGCGCCACCAGGGCGACCGCGCCGACCATCTGCCAGAGTTTGACCATGAGTGCGGACGACACCTCAAGCCGCTGAATGGCGGTGTCGTGCTTCATCAGCAGGGATTGCATGTCCACCTTGTTCATGCGTCTGCCTCCCGTTTATTCAGCTCCGGGTAGATGCCTGCCTCGACGCGCGCAGCTCGCAGTCGCTGCCAAAGCTCGTCGGCCAGGTTGTGCGCCTCGTCCGCAAGACGCTCCATCAGTCCGGCAATCTGCGGCAGGGTATCGACGGCCAGTTCGTCAGCCGGCGCGCTGCCAAGCAAATCGGCAACGGCCGAGAGAGTCGACAGGCGGCTGTCCAGTTGGCTGCTGACAACCGTTTCGTGCATTTCGGAATAGCGTTTGCTGTTCACGCGGCACCTCGCTTGCCACCGGAGCGCAGCCACTCGAAATACCTGTCCTCATCGATGTAGACCGCGCGACCGTTGCGCACGATTACGTCGAAGTCGGCCAGGCCGTTATGCTGTTCGTTGAAAATCTGCCAGCGCAGGCCGCCAGGCTTGATGCCGGTTTCGGCATGCTTTGCGGCGAACGCGTTAACGCGGATTAGAGCCATCGGAACACCTCCACAAGTTGACCAATCAAGCCCGGTAACTGGGCTTGCTGTGGAGGGTAGGAAAAGAAGTGTGCGAAAAAGAAACCGCTGACTACGCGGCCGTTATGGTTTCGCTCAGGTACGCCCTTTGAGCAAGAGAGCGCGCACGTACTGGCGGGTAACGTCTATACCGATTCGGTTGGCAACGTCTGTGACGAAGGCATAACGGGCATTGAATCTTGCGGGCACTGCCAAGGCGATAAGGCGAATGTGCATCGCTCGTGTCGCCGATTCATTGCACGAAGCTCGTCCGCGCTTTCCAATCAACGCACCGAAATGATCGTCAGCGGCCTGCGCAAAACGCCCGGCAATTGAGTCGTCTTCTGGAATCTTGGAGATGAAATAATCCCGGTTAAGCCCCAATTCGATAGCCGCTTGTTCTAGCAGCTCTAGCGCCTTTTGCTTCTTTACAGCTTTGCTCGTGCGCTCGTTGATTCGCGATCGAAGCCGCCCAACGTCCAAGAGGCCGCGATCGATAATCGCAAGCGCCGATCCGAAATGTTCGAAGCTCCCAACATCTGAATCGACAACGTGTTGGCAATACTGCTCAAACAACTCGCTAGAGGTAATTCCGGGGCAAATAGCCTCAATGTCGATTCCATCCAGCCCCTTTGCCGCCATTAGCGCTTCGCGAACGGCATCTGACAATTTAGCCATCGCCAAACACCCCCGCCGCCATCCGATCCACAAGGCTGCGCTTGTGCTGTTCAGTCAGGTGGCTATAGCGCTTCACCATCTGCAGCGTCTTGTGCCCGAGGACTTCGGCCAGCTCGGCCAGCGTCGCGCCGTGCATGGCGAGATAGGACGCGGCAGTATGACGCAGGTCATGGAACCTGAAATCGGCGATCTCGGCGGCTGCCAGGGTCTCGCGCCAGCAACGGTCGAAGTCGCGCGGATCAGTGAACAGCCGATCATCCGTTAGGCTGCGCACCTTCCCGCGCTCGGTTAACAGGTCGGCCGCAATCTTCGGCACGGGCACAGTGCGCGCCTCGCCGTTCTTCGTGTCCACGAGTTGCACCAGGGAGCGCTTGAGGTCGATTTGCGGCCAGCGCAACGACAGAATTTCGCCCTTTCGCATTCCTGTGGTGATCGCCAGCAGGACGGCCGGATAGATATCAGGGTTGTCGTGAGTCTTCGCCCCTGCCATCAGACGTTTGCGTTCGTCGTCGTCGAGGAACCGGGTCCGGCCGGCAGACTCGCCGCGCCGTGCCACATTGCCCACGGGTGAGGATTCGACCCAATGCCACTCCTTGACCGCGTGTTTGTAGGCTGCGCCGATGGCCGCAAGGTAACGGTTGATCGTCGCGCCTGACAGGTGTTTGCCGTAGCGGTTGGTCTTCGCCTCCAGCTTGTCGCGGCACTCGGCGATATCGCTGGGCCGAATCTCGGCCAGATAGCGGTGCCCTATCTGTTCCTTCCACCATTCCAGCCGGGTCGCAAGATTGCGCTGGTCCTTGTTGTGGACCTTCTTGGGGATGGCCTCGCGGATGTACTTGTCCACCAGGTCGCCGAGGGTGCGTCGGCGCTCTTTCGTGGTCGGAACGTACTCGCCCCCGGACATCTTGGATTCAATGTCCCGCGCCCATGCTTTCGCATCGGTCAGACGTTTGAACGTTCGCGTTCTCGCCGATTCGCCACGCAGTCGGACTTGGACCTGATAACTGGTCTTGCCGTCGCGGCCTTCACGCTTGCGGATTGTCGCCATGTCTTGCCTCAGCTTGTGACGTGCTGTGACAAAAGTGTGGCATACGAATCGTTTGTGAGTAGGCGCTAACCTTCAGAT
>JACKMP010000022.1 GCA_024235315.1 Chromatiaceae bacterium
CAGCCGTCGACAACACCAGCCGCGACACGGCGGAGAACGCGCGCAACAGTGCCGAGCTGTTGCGCGCACGCGGACTGCGCCGCGTGTTGCTGGTCACGCACGCGTTTCATATGCCACGCGCGCTGCTCCAGGCGCGTGCCGCCGGGATCGACGCGGTACCCGCCCCGTTCGGCTTCCTGCACGTGCCACCCGCATTGGCCGAGCCAGGCGAGGTGGGCGACTGGCTGCCGCAGGCGGGCAACCTGGGTCGCAGCTATCTGATCCTGCATGAGATGGCAGGCCTGACCTGGTACGGCCTGACCCACCGGTAACGCGGTTCCCTGTCTGCGCCCATGCGCCCAACCGCCCCCACAATGTATATACAACTCCGGTTTTCCGTCTAGACTGAAAAGGAACTGTCACAACGCTGTAATGGCGAGCGTGACGCGGACTGTATCTGCAACAGGGGGCATCCATGCGATCGTGGATTGCCGGACGATGCCGGCCGGCGCTGGTGTTGCTGCTGGCCAGCCAGGCGACAATCGCTGCCGATGTCGACACCTTGGCCGGACGGACCGAGCGGTTGCTGCAGACGCTTCAGGCCGGCGATCTGCGGCTCGACGGCGCGCCGGATGAACTGACACTGCCGGCGGTGAACCTGCGAATCCGCCACTGCGACAGTTACCCGTACCACGAAGACCAGCCCCCCCAGGACGGCGCGCGCCAGCTGCTCGCCGATCTGCGGGCCGGCATGCAGACCGGCCTGCAATGCCTCGGCGGCAACGGGCCCATGGGCAGGCTGCATCCCTATCATGAGTACCAGGCGCACCGATTGCTGACGCTGCTGGAGTCCCCGCAAGACAAGACCTTTAAATGTGTCGAGGATGCGATGTTCGCGACAGCGGTCGCCACCGACCCGCAGGGGACCTCGATCGAAGACCCTCTGTACCAGCAGCTGCGCCAGGTCGACTACCCCGCGGTGATCTTCGACACCTACCGGCTGGGGGGTATTCTCAGCCGCCGCCACGACGACCAGACCTACCGAACCTTCTTTCATCTCGCCGAGGACCAGATCGTCGAACACCGCAGCGGTCAACCGCTGCGGCCGGCCAGCCTGCACCGCTATCGCGACCGGGCCGGCCTGGTGTTTCACGAGCTGACCCATTGGCTCGGCCATCGGCACAGCGCCCTGTATCCCGACGTGGCCACGCTCTACGAGACCTGCTGCTTTGGCGGCAGCGACTACATCAGCGACCCTGACACCAACGCCGCCCATCAGCAGACCGCGTGCAATATCCTCAAAGATGATGCCTTGTGGAGCCAGAGCTATCGCCCCTACACGCAGATGCGGCTGTGGCACCACAAAGGCTACGACCGCTTCAAGTTGCGCCTGCGTGCCGATTTCGATTCCTGACCTTCATTCGAACCAACACGCCTGAAGACTCGAGATCCTTGGACTACCGGGATAACGATTGACCCGCATCAAGGGTTGTACGGGCGCTCACCTCGGCAACATGTGACAATTAAGTTACTGTTTTTTGACATTTTGCGTCCAAACTCACTGCCTGCGGGGCCTTGCATGGAACTTCAAAATTTCACCCAGATAGAACAAGCGACCCGATTCGGCAGGCCGGAGATGTTTCGATTCGGTGTCGCACTGTTTTTCGTGATCGCGATCATGCTGGTTGCCGGGATGAGCATCGGCGACGTACCGCACAACTACATGCTGGTCGCCGCAGCGATGATCGGCGGCTACATGGCGATGAACATCGGCGCCAACGATGTCGCCAACAACGTCGGCCCCGCGGTAGGGTCAAAGGCCCTCACACTCGCCGGGGCGATCGCGATCGCGGCGGTATTCGAAGCCGCAGGCGCGCTGATTGCCGGGGGCGACGTGGTCAGCACGATCAAAAACGGCATCATCGATCCGTCAAAGATCGGTGACAGCGATGCGTTCATCTGGCTGATGATGGCGGCGCTGCTGGCCGGCGCCCTGTGGCTGAACCTGGCGACCGCAATGGGCGCGCCGGTGTCAACCACCCACTCGATCGTCGGTGGCGTCCTCGGGGCCGGCATCGCGGCCGGCGGTATGGGCATCGCCAACTGGGGGACCATGGGCCAGATTGCAGCAAGCTGGGTGATCTCACCGGTACTCGGCGGTGCGATCGCGGCAGCGTTTCTCTACCTGATCAAGCGCACCATCACCTACCAGGAAAACATGAAGTCCGCCGCGCAAAGGGTGGTGCCGGTGCTGGTCGCGCTGATGGCCTGGGCATTCGCGACCTATATCATCCTCAAGGGACTCAAGCGCCTTTGGAAGGTCGAGTTCGGCAGCGCCGTCCTGCTCGGGCTTGTGTTCGCCAGCGCGGTCTATGTCCTGGTCCGACCGCTGATCTTCAAGGCAGCGGAACGCCTGTCCAGCGACAAGGCCAGTGTCAACAGACTGTTCACCATTCCGCTGATCTTTGCCGCGGCACTGCTCAGCTTCGCACACGGCGCCAACGACGTGGCCAACGCGGTCGGCCCGCTGGCCGCAATCAACGATGCGATCCTGCACGGCGGGATAGCGCAGAAGGCGGCCATCCCGCTGTGGGTGATGATGGTCGGTGCACTGGGTATCGCCATCGGTCTGGCGCTCTACGGGCCCAAGCTGATCCGCACGGTCGGCTCGGAGATCACCGAACTGGACCAGATGCGCGCGTTCTGCATCGCAATGGCGGCTGCGCTGACCGTGATCGTAGCCACTCAGCTCGGTCTACCGGTGTCATCGACCCATATCGCGGTCGGTGCAGTGTTCGGTGTCGGTTTCCTGCGCGAGTTTCTGAAAGCGACTTATTCCAAGATGGTCGAAGAGATCCGGGCACACCATCACGGCAAAGACGAGGCCGAGGTGGCGCGTTTCCTGCTGGAGTTTCGCAAGGCCTCGGTGGCGAAGAAGGGCATGATGCTACAGCAGCTCAAGGAGCATTCGGCCAAGGCGGATCTGAGCAAGAAGGAACGCAAGGGCCTGAAACGCGTCTATAAGACCGAGTTGGTCAAGCGCTCGGCATTGATGCGGATCGTTGCCGCCTGGTTGATCACGGTACCCGTGTCGGGCGCGCTGGCGGCGATACTCTTCTTCACCATTCGCGGATTCATGTTGCCCTGATGGGACGCGCCCTTGCGACAACGCTGCTCGTGATGCTCGGCTGTCAGGCGCTGCCGTTGGACACGCATGCGCAGGGGAACGATCTCAACCAGCGACGACACATCCTGATCAGCGGCTCGTCCACCGCCTACCCGATCGTCGCGGCCGCAGCGGAGCGGTTTGGACGACAGGGGCAACACATCACCCCGGTCGTGGAGTCCACCGGTACCGGAGGCGGAATCAAACTGTTTTGCGCCGGCACCGGACTGGCGACGCCAGATATCGTGATGGCGTCGCGGCGCATGAAGGACAGCGAGCGTGAGGACTGCGCGCGCAATCACGTGAATGATGTGCGCGAGATCAAGATCGGCTACGACGGCATAGTCATCGCCAGCACCAAGGAAGCCCCGCGGCTCACGCTGACGACGATGAGTATCTACCTCGCACTGGCGCGCGAGGTACCTGCCGGCGCTGACGGAGATTTTGTCCCCAATCACTATCAGTCGTGGAATGAGATCGACCCGGCCCTACCGGCATTGCCGATCCGGGTCATGGGTCCACCCCCGACATCGGGCACGCGTGACATCCTGCTCGAACGCCTGTTCCAGAACGCCTGCCTGGACATACCTGCACTGTCGACGCTGCACGAAACGGACCCCGTGCTGTTTCGGCAGCGCTGTTTCGCGTTGCGTGAGGACGGGTTGTTCGTCAACGCTGGAGAGAACGATGCGCGCCTGGTGCGCAAGCTGTTCGGGGACCCGCAGGCCCTGGGTATTTTTGGCTACAGCTTTCTCGACCGGAATCGTGATCGGCTGCAGGCGGCGAGCATCGATGGCATAGAACCGCAATTCGAGCTGATCGAGTCCGGCGCCTATCCGCTCAGCCGCGCACTGTACCTGTATATCAAGCCGCACCATGCCAGTGTCGTCGGAGGGCTGGATGACTTCATCGACGAGATCCTTTCACCCGCCGCAGCGGGGGCAGAAGGCTATCTTGTCGACCAGGGACTGATCCCACTGCCGGCGCGCGGCAATTCGGGGCCGACCGGGACGGCCGCGCAGTGACTCAGGCGGCCTTCTGTCGCAGCCTGCGCCAGGTCTCCTGAAGGACCAGCGCGTCGCCGCTCGCGCGATGCCGCCGCAGCCCCATATCACTGATCACCTGCAGCTTCACGCTGTGCCAGCGGTCGCGCTGCTCCTCGTCGATCAGGCTGCTGATATCGGCGAGGCGGAATGTCTGCTGCATGTTGGCTGCGTCGTACAGCTTGCCGAGCCACGACAGGTCGAATGACCAGGCATCGCTGTATGCCGTCTTGTGGCGCAACAACTCGTTGAGGCGCCAGGCGACATCCTGCAGCGGTCGCCCGTAGGTCAGCAGCACCTCGCGGCTGATACCGTGTACCTTCTCAGCCGCATCGTCCCAGCTCTTCCATTGGCGCGCCGGCGTGATCAGGTAGCAATGGCGCGAGCCATCGGGCAATGCGACGCCGACTTCGATCGGGTAGCTGCCTCTGCCGAATCCCGATGCCTCGACATCAATGACGATCGGCGTCATCCTTTTCTCCACCTGTTTTTCTATCCTGTTGCGCAGCAAACTGTCGGCCGCCAGGGCCAGTTCTTGATAGTCGACTCAGCCCGCTTCGGCGAGGTGATCGTTGTAACGCTCCATCAGGTAACACAGGCAGTCCTGCCGGATCACCGTCGGGTCACAGGTCAGCATCGAAGGCATCACAGGGACTGTGGTGACCAGGCGCTGGTTGTCGATGGCGAAGAAGCGATCGGCGACGTGCTGGTCCTGTTCGTCTCGCACGTCCAGCGGCTGAACGAGCCCCTGGGCGCACTCGGCGAACAGGCTGCCGACCGGCAATTCCCGAAAATTCATCGTGTCGAGATGACTGACAAAGTTGATCGGACTGGAGGTGTCACCGAATGCAAACGCCTGGCCGTCCGGCACGCGCACGATCGCGACCGTGTGGTAGAGCTCGATATCGTGACTCGGCACCGCATGATGCGGTATCTCGGCAAGCTGAAGGCAGGCCTGCAGGTACTCGGCCGCATGATCGACCCCGTAGGCCTGCCCGACCTTGCCGCATTCCAGGGTCACTGAGGGGCCGAGAGCCGCCATCGCCATCGACGCCACGCCGCGCGGGCGCACGAAGTAAACCACCGTGCGACCGAACAGGGACGCCAGGTGCAACGACTGGTGCTCCAACACGTTGACACAGGCATAGTGCGGGTTGAGCCCGGTATTGTTGTGCACATCGACCGACGCGAATATCTCACGATCCACCATACGGTCCATTACTAGCCGCATCAACGCGTGCTCCGGTGTCCCCGAGGTCTCGCTGCCGGGCCATACCCGGTTGTAGTCCGGTTGGCCCGGCAGGTGTCTGACACCCTGCTGTGCTGCAGCGGTATTGCCGACGAACAGGCTCAGCGAACGCGGCAGATCGAAACCGTCCGCGGTAACGCAGGCGTGCAACACCCTGCGTACGGCATCCCAACCGGCGGTTTCATTCCCATGCATCAACACCGAGACGAACAACGCGGGTTCGCGCCGGCCGCGCAGGTGAAACAGTGTCGGCCCGCCGAGGACGGCGTGCAGGTCCCGCGCCTCCGCCTCAAGCAGGGACTGCGGGAATTCGTCACGTTCGTTCAACAACAGATCAGTCAAGTCAGGCTCCATTCGTGTACGGGCGTATTGTCGGCCTGGTGCCGCACGTAGGCGTCCACCAGGCCGTGGAAATCTCTGCCATGCCGCGCGATCCAGGCGACCTGCCAGTCCGCGCCGGTGGTGTTGCGCTCGACCCGGCCGCGGATCACGTCCAGCCAGCGCGCGACCTCAGCTTTGCCCAATCCCGCCGCCGACAGCCCGCCCGCCGCGGTGTCGAGCAGCTGCGAGGCCAGTAGATCACGCAGGGTGCACACCGCGCCGTCGACCCAGCGCAGTGGCGCGTCCAGGCCGAACCTCGCAGCCGCGTAAAAATTGTCGCGCGCAACAACGAACGACAGCAATGACTCGATCGGCCCAGGCGCCCGCATGAAGGACTCGAACAGGCCGAGAAACAATGCGCAGTTGGCGATGGCGTCGCGCGGCGATGGGCCGGCCGCGATGACACGATGTTCTATCCGGCAATGCGGCCGGCCCGCGTCGTCGAAACCGATCAACGGCCGGTTCCAGCGCCAAATGGTGCCATTATGCAGCCGCAGGTGCGCAAGTTCCTCCGCCGGCTTGTCCATCAGGTCTGGCAGAATCACCGGGTATCGGGTGCGGTTCGCCTCGAAACACTCCAGGATGCTGTCCTGCGCATAGCGCACGCCGAAGGTCACGCGCTTGCTGTAGTCGCTCGCCCCCACGTCCACCGCCTGCTCAAACAACGGAATGCGCGTCTCTGCCCACAACTGGCGCTCGAACAGGTACGGCGAGTTGGCTGCGGCACCGACGGTGACCGCCGAAATCATCTTGCACACATTGAATGCCCGCGCCGCCTCGTCAGCATCGACCTGGACGTGGATCTGCAGCGATGTCGTCGCCGCCTCGAGCATCACGTCGGCATGTCGATGGTGCAACTGCTCGACACCGTCGATATCGAGCTCGATCGGAGCCCCGTGACGCAGACGAAAGACCTGCTCGTTGATCGCGCGATAGCGCTGCAGCGGTGACATGTGGTCCAGCGAGAGGTCGCTGCTGCGCACGGTCGGCAGTATGCCGGTCAGAACCGGCCGTGCACCCAGCGTCGCGGCAGCCTGCTCGCAGTGTCGCCAGCGCTCCGCCAGGGCGTCGTGCATCACATCCAGTGCGCCGGGCTCGAGGCGCTGCGGCACGGAATTGATCTCGAAGTTGAACTGTGCCAGCTCGGGCACCACCAGCGGGTCATCGAGCGCCGCAAGAAACGCCTGGTTGTACGCCGCCGGGCGCGCATCCGCGTCGATCAGCCAGGCCTCGACCTCGAAACCGAAGCGGCGCTCGTCCGATCGCAGCCGGCCCTGCGCCATCCAGTCGCGCAGCAACCCGGTCTCGACATCGAGCCGGCGACGGAACTCGGCGAACGCAGATTCGGCAAACCGGCTGTCGGTGATTTCCTGGCCCATGACGACAAGGTTAGTCGGCCTGGCGCCGCAGGGCCCGGTCAAGTTCAGCGAGGCGCTGCGGCGTACCGACATCGGTCCAGCGCCCTCGGTAGTGTTCACCGCCCGCCCGGCCGGCGGTCATCGCCGAACGGAGCAGTGGCGCCAGTGGAAACGCACCGGCGGAACAACCGTCGAACAGCTCTGGATGGTAGATGCCGATACCGCTGTAGGTCAGCCGCGGCTCGGCGGTGGCGGACAGGCGGCCTCCGGCAAGATGAAAATCGCCGGCCGGGTGTTGCGGCGGGTTGTCGACCATCACCAGTTGCACCAGGTCATCCGCACCCAGGTTGAGCTGGCGGGGATCGAGATCGCACCAGACGTCAGCGTTGACCACCAGGAACGGGGCACCACCGAGCAGCGGCAGTGCACGAAAGATTCCGCCGCCGGTATCGAGCGCCCG
>JACKMP010000023.1 GCA_024235315.1 Chromatiaceae bacterium
ACGCAAGCTGCGGTATTAGGTATCGCCCCGGCGTTCTACGTCTTGCACGCACAGCCGCAGGTCGAGGGTGTAGCCTCGCATTGCACCGATCGGCGGCATTGTTCCCTGCACCATGTCAGAACGCGCCACTTCACCGATCAACATGCGCTCTGCACGACGTGCGGCTGCATCCTCGAGCGTCGCAGGGAGGCCGTCGTAGGGAAGCCCACGGGGGTGCCAGTTGTGCAGCGTCACCCGCAGGGCGGATGGGACGTCCGGGTGGTCCAGCACCAGGTGCAGTGGTCCCTGCGGCCGGATGGCAGGGTGCAGGCCGCGCCACGGCAAGAAATCACGGTAGCGCACGCCGATCAGGCGTACTGCCCCTGCGTCGTCTTGCTCACTGCGCAGTGGCGCTTCAATACTACCGACCCGCAGGCGCCACTCTTCGAGTGTCGGGCCATCCTGTTCGATGCCGCGCAGACTGACCTGCAGTCGGGCAGTGCTGGCATCCACCATGCGTGAACCACCTGCCTCCTGCGAGGCGACGTCGCCGACCAGCGGCCAGAACTCGACAGCACGTTCGATCGTCAGTTCGCAACCGGCGAACCGCGTCGTCCAGCGTGGCTTGAAGGAATCGTCCAGCAGCGCTTCCCGCACGCAGTGCTCGAGGCCGACACCCTGTGCCTCCAGATCGTCGAACACGGCGCCAAGGTCTTGCCGCAGAAAGAACGGCAGCGCGAAGCGGTCGTGCAGCGCATCGCCCCAGTCGCGCAGGTCGGGCGCGATATCGGTTGTAGACAGCATCGCGGTGACGGCCCGCAACAGCGCGGCAACCGCCGCTGCCCGCTCGGGCGAGAACGGCATCCGAAACGCTCGAAACTCCACCAGCCCCAGGCAGCCGCGCCCCGGCAGGTAGGGATTCCACAGTTTTTCGATGTTGAGCTCGCTGCGATGTGCGTTGCCGGACGGGTCGGCGAGGAACGGTGCCAGGCTGGCCCAGAGGAACTCAGGCGACGGTTGCGGCTGGCGCCGCAGCTGGTCGAGGGCGATGCCGAGTTCATGGAAGGCGTCGCGCGTGCCCTCGTCGGCACGCGGCGACTGGCTGGCGCTGCCGACATAGTCGGGTGCGAACAGGAATGACAACGCCGGGTGATGGTTGAAATAGCGAACCAGCCGCGGCAGCAGGGCGGGCCGCTCGAGGAAGGGACTCGTGGTCGCCGAACGTCCGCCCAGCGTGAACTGCCCGCCGCCCCCCGAGTCCGAAACGCTGCCGTTGTATTGCAGCCGGTAAGGGGACAGACCAAGCCGCTGCGCCACCTCGAACAACTCGCGGGTCGCTGCGAGAAAATGTCCGACATCGGGTTGCGGTGCCTGGTTGACCTCGATCACCGCCGGGTCCGGGGTGATGGTGGTCCAGGCGACACTATGGTCGACCGGCGGCGGAAAGCCCTGCAGAACCAGATCGGGGATCCGGGCCGCCATGGCCGCATCCTGCAGCGCGCCGAGGCAGTCTAGGAAGTCTGAAACCCGTGGAAGTGATGGCAACTCGATGCTGCAGGCCATCATGTCGTTGGCCAACACCACCCCGCCAATACCGAACAGGTACAGACCGTCCGCGGCCAGCGTGTCGTGGAGGCCTGCTGGCGGGGTCTTGTGTGCAAGTACCGAAGACCGCGAAAGGCGTTCGTCATCCGCATCGATGTCAATGTCGTTGCCATCGATGCGCAGCAGCAGGCGGCGACCCAGCGGCTCCGGCACACGCAGGCGCAGGCAGCACAGACCGCGGGCACCGAATGCCTGTTCGAGTGCCTCCCACAGTCGATCCAGCTGTGTTTCATCCGGCGCCCGGGGGCTGCGCTCGAACGGGTCGACCGGACCATGCCATAGCGCCACGCCGTCGCGGCGTTCGAGGATGCCGATCGACCAGCGGGGCCTGTCTTCTGTTGTGTACTGACGGCCGACGCTGCGTACCACGACGCTGCCCGGGTGCCTCTGGTGCAGTTCTGCCGCCATGCGCAGGGCGTAGGCGTACTTGTCACCACCCAGCGGCTCGGCAAGCCATTCCGGGGCCTCGGAAAGCCTCAGCGTGAAAGTCGGTTCCGCACCCACCCAGATCTCGCAGGCAGCATCCGCCACCCGTCGATCGTGTGATTCGATCGCGTGATCGAAAACGTCGTCCGCAGTCGTCATCCCGGTTGTCTCCTGGTGCGGATCAGCGATACCGGGGTCATCGGGTGCAGCAGTCCTCGCGCTTCACATCTGAGGAACAGTGTGTTTGAACTCCGCTACGATGAACGGGTCCGGATTCGTGGACAAAGATAGCAGTTGTGTCCCTGCCGGGTTGAATGAGTCGCTTATCTGGATCGACATGGCGATCTGGGTGGCCGACGGAAATGCGCGCAGCGGCCTTGGGTTTGCTCTTGGCCTGCGTCGATATTAGAATATTAGCTGTTGTTCATAAAAGAACCTGAAAAGTTCCCAACCAAAGGTCTGCGCATGTTGGATCCCGTTGTGCACGTCGACTCCGAACCCGGCAGGAAAGAGGTCAAGAACACGACCTGCTATATGTGTGCCTGTCGCTGCGGCATCCGCGTGACCCTGCGTGACGGCGAGGTGCGCCATATCGAGGGCAACCCCGATCACCCGCTGAACAAGGGGGTGATCTGCGCCAAGGGCGCCTCCGGGATCATGAAGCAGTATTCGCCGGCACGCCTGACCCGACCGCTGCTGCGGCGTGCAGGTGGTGCACGCGGCGAGTCTGACTTCGAAGAGATCTCCTGGGACCAGGCGTTCAAGATCATGCACGAGCGTCTGGCCAAGCTGCGTGCCGAGGACCCGAAGAAGTTCGCGTTGTTCACCGGGCGTGACCAGATGCAGGCCTTGACCGGCATGTTTGCGCGCCAGTTCGGCACGCCCAACTATGCGGCACACGGCGGCTTCTGTTCGGTCAACATGGCGGCCGGCCTGATCTACACGATCGGCGGATCGTTCTGGGAGTTCGGCGGACCCGACCTCGACCGCGCCAAGCTGTTCGTGATGATCGGTACCGCCGAGGACCATCACTCGAACCCGCTGAAGGTGGCGATCGCCAAGTTCAAGCGACGTGGCGGGCGATTCATCTCGATCAACCCGGTGCGTACCGGCTACTCGGCGATCGCCGATGAATGGGTGCCGATCAAGCCGGGCACCGACGGTGCGCTGCTGCTGGCGATCACCCACGAGATCATCAATCAGGGGCTTTACGACCGCGACTTCCTGGTCGATTACACCAACTCTGCCGAACTGGTGAACCTCGACCCCGCGTCGAACGACTTCGGCATGTTCATCCGCACCGACAAGCCAGTCGAAGAGGGCTGCTTCGACGCCCAGAACAAGCTTTGGTGGGATCGCAAGACCAACGGCCCGGTCGACGTGCGTTGCGAGGGCTGCGACCCCTACCTGCTGGGCAGCTACGAAATCGACGGCCGGCCGGTGAAGACCGCGTTCCAGATGCTCAAGGAGCGGGTCGCCGAGTACACCCCGGAGTGGGCGGCCGGCATCACCGGCATCCCGGTCGAGACCATCAAGCGCCTGGCGCACGAGATGGGTGTCACGGCGCGCGATCAGAAGATCGAGCTGCCGATCCAGTGGACGGACGTCTGGGGGCGCGAGCACGAATCGGTGGTCGGCAACCCGGTGGCGTTCCACTCGATGCGCGGACTGGCCGCGCACTCCAACGGCTTTCAGACGATCCGCGCGCTCGGCGTGCTGATGACCCTGCTCGGCACCATCGACCGACCCGGTGGGTTCCGCCACAAGGCGCCGTTCCCGCGTCCGATACCACCGTGTCCTAAACCGCCGAAAGGGCCGGAGGGAGTGCAGCCGAACACCCCGCTGGACGGTATGCCGCTGGGCTGGCCGGCCGACCCGAACGACCTGTTCGTCGACGATCAGGGCAACCCGGTGCGAATCGACAAGGCGTTCTCCTGGGAATACCCGCTGTCGGTGCATGGCCTGATGCACAACGTCATCACCAATGCCTGGCGCGGCGATCCGTACAAGATCGATACCCTGCTCCTGTTCATGGCCAACATGGCCTGGAACTCCTCAATGAACACCGAGCGGGTGCGCGAGATGCTGGTCGACAAGGATGAAAACGGTGACTACAAGATCCCGTTCATCATCGTCTGCGATGCATTCCAGTCCGAAACGGTCGCGTTCGCCGACCTGGTGCTGCCGGATACCACTTACCTGGAACGTCACGATGCGCTGTCGATGCTCGACCGTCCGATCTCTGAGTTCGACGGCCCGGTCGATTCGGTGCGCATCCCCGTGGTCCCGCCAAAGGGACAGTGCAAACCGTTCCAGGAAGTCCTGATCGAGCTTGGTACGCGGCTCGGGCTGCCGGCGTTCGTCGATCAGAAGGGCGCACGCAAGTTTCGTGACTACCCTGACTTCATCATCAACTACGAGACCTCGCCGGGTTCGGGTATCGGTTTCCTCTCCGGCTGGCGCGGCAAGGGCGGGCAGAAGTTTCTCAAGGGCGAACCGAACCCGCGGCAGTGGGAGATGTATGCCAAGAACAACTGCGTGTTCCACTACGAACTGCCGAAGTCGTATCAATACATGCGCAACTGGAACAAGGGTTACCTGGAATGGGCGCGTGCACACGGCATGACGCGATTCGCCGAGCCGATCAACGTCCACGTGTATTCCGAGGTACTGCAGAAGTTTCGCCTCGCCGCGCAGGGCAGGCGTCCCGGCAAACAGCCGCCGGCACACCTGGCGAAACGTATCGAGACCTACTTCGACCCGCTGCCTTTCTACCACGAGACCCTCGAGTCGGAACTGGTCGACACCCAGGAATATCCCTTGAATGCGCTGACCCAGCGGCCGATGGCGATGTATCACTCCTGGGACAGCCAGAATGCCTGGTTGCGCCAGATCCACACGCACAACTACCTGTTTGTCAGCCCGAAGCTGGGCGCTTCGCAGGGCTTCGAGGATGGCGACTGGGTGTGGGTCGAGTCGCCGCACGGCAAGGTACGGTGTATGGCGCGCTTCTCCGAATCGGTCGAGCCCGGCACCGTGTGGACATGGAACGCGATCGGCAAGGCGGCCGGTGCCTGGGGCCTGCAGGCGAAGGCCAACGAGTCGCAGAAGGGCTTCCTGCTCAACCACATCATCGCCGAGGAACTGCCCGCCTGCGAGGCCGGTGCCCACCTGTCGAACTCGGATCCGGTGACCGGCCAGGCCGCGTGGTTCGACGTACGGGTCAAGGTCTACAAGGCGCATGACAGCGAGCCGCATTCGAC
This sequence comes from Chromatiaceae bacterium, assembly GCA_024235315.1. Classification (GTDB taxonomy): domain Bacteria; phylum Pseudomonadota; class Gammaproteobacteria; order Chromatiales; family Chromatiaceae; genus Thiosocius. The sequence continues at coordinate 5,274 of JACKMP010000023.1, forward strand.
CTTCCCGCAATTCCGCACCCAGCGTCGCGTGCCGGGCCAGGAAGGCCGACGCGGCAAGTGGCAGGCGTACCTGGCCGGCGTGTTCCGCCGCAAGACCGGCATCGAATAAGCGAGAAGGAACAGGCACATGACACAACTTGCGCTGGTCATCGATCTCAACGTCTGTGTGGGCTGTCACGCCTGCGTGACGTCCTGCAAGGAATGGAACACCTCCGGCTGGGCCGGCACCATGGTGGATCAGCGTCCGTACGACGCCGACCCGACGGGCACCTTCTTCAACCGGGTGCAGATGTTCGAGGTCGGCGAGTATCCAAAGACCGAGACGGTGCACTTCCCAAAGAGCTGCCTGCACTGCGAGGAGCCGCCGTGCGTCCCCGTGTGCCCGACCGGGGCATCGTACAAGCGCCCGGACAATGGCGTGGTGCTGGTCGACTACGACAAGTGCATCGGCTGCAAGTATTGCTCCTGGGCCTGCCCATACGGCGCACGCGAACTCGACGAGCAGCAGAAGGTGATGAAGAAGTGCACCCTTTGCATCGACCGCATCACCGACCAGAGCCTGCCGGAAAAAGAGCGCAAGCCTGCCTGTGTGCTGGCGTGCCCGACCAGTGCGCGCCTTTTCGGTGATGTGCACGATCCGGATTCCGAAGCATCGATCGCGATCCACGAGAACGGCGGTTACCAGTTGATGCCGGAGTGGGGTACGCAGCCGGCCAATCACTATCTGCCGCGGCGCAAGACGCGCATCCAGATCTTTGACGACGAACTCGAGCGCGCCGACAACCCGCTGAAGAAAGAGGCACCGCTGCCGGCGGCCGAGGGTGAGACCCTGGACGACGTGGCGTATTGATCTGCCCCTTCCCAGTCGGGAGTGGGGATAGTCGAACTGGAGATTTTTCATGCATCCGGCATTTTCGGTAATTTTCCTGACCACGCTGATCGGTGCTGCGCAGGGCATGCTGATGGCCCTCGTGACCGGTCAGGTGTACTCGATGGCAAACCTGTTGGAGCCACAGGACAGCCGGACCTTCTACGCAATGGGCAGCCTGCTGGCGCTCATCCTGCTCGGCGGCGGTCTGCTCGCCGCGGTGTTTCACCTGGGTAAGCCGAGCTACTTTCTGACCCGCGCATGGCGCGGGATCACTCAGTGGCGCACCTCCTGGCTGTCGCGCGAGCTGATCGCGCTGCCGGCGTTCATGCTGCTGGTGTTTCTGTATGCGCTGGTGCACTGGTTCGGTTGGACCGACCCCTGGTTCGTGATCAAGGGGCAGATCCCGGTTGATGCCAGTCTCGTGATCGGGACCCTCGGCGTGCTGATGGCGATCGTATTGTTCGTCTGTACCGCGATGATTTACGCCAGTCTGCGGTTCCTGCAGGAGTGGCACACCCCGCTGACGGTGGCCAACTTCATGCTGTTTGGCCTGGCATCCGGTTTTACGATGGCTGCCGCATTCTCTGCCTGGACCGGTGTGGATCTGGTGGTGTTCTATGGGACCTGGGCGGTGATCTTCACCGCGCTGGCGGCGATCACACGCGGCTTTTCGATGTACCGCAACAAGCGCATCAAGCACAAATCGACGTTGCGCAGCGCGATCGGCGTTCGGCACACCAAGATCCGCCAGAAATCCATGGGCTTCATGGGCGGCTCTTTCAACACGCGTGAGTTCTTTCACGGCCGCAGCGAGGGTGCGCTGGCGTCGATCAGACTGTTCTTCGTGGTGATGGTGTTTCTGATCCCGGTGGCGTTGCTTGCTGCTTCCAACGCGCTGGAGTCCGCGAACCTGCCGGTGCTCGCGTTTGTTGCACAGTACATCGGCCTGATGGCAGAGCGTTGGTACTTCTTCGCCGAGGCGAAACATCCGCAGAACCTGTATTACCAGTCGGTGGCATGACAGCCACTGGGGATTGTTTTTGAT
>JACKMP010000024.1 GCA_024235315.1 Chromatiaceae bacterium
CCCAGCTGGTGGCACTGCGCCTGTTAACGCTGGCGCTGGCCAAGCGCCTCGGTCTGTCAACCGCACAGGAAAACGCCTGGGTCGAGGAACTGCAGGCGCTGCCGCGCCAGGTCGAGGTGGTGCTCAAGCTCAGCGACGCCATCGCGGAGATGGCCAACTCGTTCGCGGATATGCAGAACGCGCTGTTCCTGGGGCGCGGCACCTTCTACCCGATCGCGCTCGAGGGCGCCCTGAAGCTCAAGGAGATCTCCTATATCCACGCCGAGGCCTACCCGGCCGGTGAGCTCAAGCATGGCCCGCTGGCGCTGGTCGACGAGCGGATGCCGGTGGTCTGCGCGCTGCCCGACGACCCATTGCTCGAAAAGGTGCTGTCCAACCTGCAGGAGGTGCGTGCGCGTGGTGGCGAGCTGTTCCTGTTCAGCGACAAGAAGGTCCGCATCGCGCTGGATCGCTACCAGAACCTGACCCTGGACGACATCTGCCCGGGGACGGCACCGATCGTCTACACCATCCCGCTGCAGCTGCTGTCGTATCACGTCGCGGTGCTCAAGGGCACAGACGTCGACCAGCCGCGTAACCTCGCCAAGTCGGTGACAGTCGAGTAGCCGGGCAACTGGCAATGGCTGTCCTGTCCGGCTTTTTTACACTATCGCTCTGAGCCGCTCGGCACGACTTGCCAAGCGATTGTTTTTCCTTGCGAACGAATCTTGGGCATATTGTTTGCGTGGCCCGCGGGAAGGTGGGCTTTCGCAGTCACCCGGAATAAAACACACGAGATTTGAGGAGAACCGTGATGACCAGGTGCTGGATGTCGGCGGTATTGCTTGCGGGCTGTTTGATCGGCGCGGCCAGCGTGCACGCCGGGACGATCACCGTTACGGATCTACCTGACGCAACCGGCCAGGTGTGTTTCGGTAACTGCCAGGCAGAGGGTGAAGACCTGTTCCGGTTCAGCCTCGGTATCGACCCTCAAACCGGCGACATCGTGCCTATTGGAAACGGCAGGTTCGAATCGGTTGACGGCGATGTGGTCATCTTGGGTACCGCCGGCAACGTCGACCCGGCGCTCGGCCTGGCCCTGAGCATCGTCGACTTCGGGGCCCCCACGGCATTTGCCATTTCGTTGACCGCACCGCTCATCCCGACTTACTCGGCGGGCACGTTGCTGGCGTCAATGGCCACCCTATCGGGCACGCTGATCGATGCGGCTATTGACGGTGACGGCCTTGTGGCCATGTCGGCGCTTTCGGCCTCCGGCATGCTGATGCAGAGCCTGGTCAATGGAACCCCGGTATCCTCGATCGGTGCGCCGGTGCCAAGCACGTCGGTCGGTAGTGGCGGCAGTCTCGCTTACGGACCCTTTTCAGCGACCGACACGCTGGTATGCACAGCGGGCGGTTGCGACATGTTCGGTCTGACCATCAGCTTCACCGGCAACGGTGGTGGCGACCGCTACGAACTGAACGGCCAATTCGATCTCAGCGAAATGCAATCGGTGCCCGTCCCCGGCGTGCTGTTGCTGATGGCGCTGGGACTCGCGGTGATGCCGACACGTCGCTGGCGTGACCAGGGCCAGAGTCGTTTATCGTCCACCCCCGCGGTCCCGTAAATCGCCAGTCGCTACTCCTGCGAGGCAAACCCGAGCAGGTGCAGCAGGCTGGTGAACAGATTGAAGATCGATACGAACAGCGTGACCGTGGCCATGATGTAGTTGGTTTCGCCGCCGCGGACGATCTGCTGGGTTTCGAACAGGATCAGCCCTGACATCAGTAGCACGAACATCGCGGATACCGCGAGTGACAGCGCCGGCAACTCGAACAGCAGCGCAGCCAGTCCGGCGACGAAGGCGACCAGTATCCCCACGAACAGCATGCCGCTGAGGAAACTGAAGTCCTTTCGGGTGGTCGCCGCGTATGCCGATAGTCCTACAAAAACCAGCGCTGTTCCGGCAAACGCTGTCATCACCGTCTGTGGCCCGCCGGGCATCGCCAGGTAGGTGTTGAGCAGCGGGCCGAGCGTATATCCCATGAAGCCAGTCAAGGCGAAGACGAACACCAGGCCAAGCCCTTGGTTGCGGAATCGGCTCGTCAGGTACAACAGGCCGAAATATCCCACCAGGGAAACCAGCAGGCCGGGATGCGGCAGCTTCAGCGCCATGCTGGCAGCGGCCGTCGCTGCGGCGACCCCCAGGGCCATCGACAGCAGCAGGTAGGTGTTGCGCAGCACCGCACTGCCGGCGAGGCGCTGACTGACCGGGTTCGAGGACAATACGTTGACACTCATCATTTTCTCCGTTTGATATCGATACTTGTGCGGCGGGCCGTCATTCGGGCCCGGGTGCCCACCCGGTGTCGGGTATGACGTGATCGGTGCGCGTTCGCCGCAATGACCGACGCCTGGAGAGGCGCCGCGAGACGGTGCGTCCGGCCCGATCTGCGGCGCGGGTCATCGCGAGGTAAAGGTCGGATTCCACGTCGTCGACCAGCACGTCCGCTTGGTGGTGTAGCTTCACCCGGATCCGGCAGCGCTTGTCCACCCCTCCCCTGCGCCCGTTGTCGTCAGAGAGGTGGACCTCGACCATGCTGATCTCCGGATCGCTATGGCCGAGGCCGCACTGCACGCGCGTCTCGAGAAACTCGCGCATCGCCCGGGTGAGATGAAAATCCGGGGACTCGATCTGTAGCCGCATCATCAGACTCCTCATGATTGGTTGGTGAGGAGGAGTGTGGGCGCCATCGGCCGTGGAGATGACTCGGTTGCAGCGGTTCCATACATCGAATTTTTCGAACTGTGTGTTCGTGCACCGACCGGCCTGCTCCACAGGTGGCGGCCCGGTGGCGGATCGAAAAAATATTTTTTTGTACCCCTTCCGCTTTTATTGGCGTGTGATAGCTTTTTGCTTGCGGAATTCACCGCATCCACCTGGTGCGTCCTGCACCGCGGAGTGTACTTCGATGAAAACTCAGGCTGCCGTTCTGGCGGCGCTGTGCGTGTTCGCCGGTTCGAGCATCGCATCTTCCGATGCCGTTATTTACCCCGCCAACGCCATTGACGACAGCGATCCCCAGGTCGCTGCCTTCTACATGGGTCAGTGTGAAAACTGGGCCAACGAGCGTGGCCTGGCCGGGCTCGAGAAACAGAATTATGTCGACGGTTGCCGGGCCAATGGGCCGGCTATCTGGCCATTCGGTACCGTGGAACCGAGCGGCGGCGAGTAAACCTGTACTCGCATTGGGCCCTTCGGGGCGAACTGAAGACCCCAGCCACCCGGCTGGGGTTTTTTCTGATTGCTGACGCTCAGTTGCCAGCGTTAGTCCGTTGCCGCCCGGCCGGCCGCATAGACCCGACTTGCCGCGGCACCTGCTGCAGGGTTCCGATGGCGAGGCCGCTGTCGGTGGGAAAGCCCCCTCTGCTCGGTACTGACGCGAGCAGTGAACAGTACGTCCACCCGGTCGGGGTCCAGCACAGTGCCGTCGGTATCGCACAATGGCTGCTCGAAGTCATTCCAGCCCTTCAGGCCGGTC
>JACKMP010000025.1 GCA_024235315.1 Chromatiaceae bacterium
GGCACCTCGAGCACGACCTTGTCGGTCTCCAGGTCGACCAGGTTCTCATCGCGTGCGATGGCCTCGCCTGGCTTCTTGTGCCAGGTCAACACCGTGGCATCGCTGACTGATTCCGGCAGTGTGGGTACGCGTACTTCGGTCGACATTGGTTAACCCCTTCGGTTCATGGATGGATCGCAACGCCCTGTGAGCGCGTCGTCCACGAGTTTCTCTTGTTCTTCCTGGTGCACCTGGTGGTAGCCGGTGGCGGGTGCCGCAGCGGAGGGCCGGCCGGCGTAGATCAGCTCGCGCTTGCCGTCCTGGAGGATGTGGAAGCGGTGCTTGATCTGGTCCCAGGCGCCCTGGTTCTGCGGTTCTTCCTGGCACCACACGAACAGACCGGCTTTCGGGTAGCGTGCGACGATGGCATCGAAATCGTCGCGCGGGAACGGGTACAGCTGCTCGACACGGACCAGCGCCACGTGATTCAGTTCACGGGTGCGTCTGGCCTGCAGCAGGTCGTAGTAGACCTTGCCAGTACACAGCACGACCTGGGTGACGCCGTTGGCATCGATCGGATCGACCTCGTCGATCACCGGCTCGAAGCGGCCGTGTGTCAGCGAATCCAGGGATGAGGTGGCCAGCGGGTGGCGCAGCAGACTCTTGGGTGACATCACCACCAGCGGGTGACGGAACGGTCGCAGCATCTGTCGGCGCAACAGGTGGAAGATCTGTGCCGGGGTGGTCGGTGAGCACACCTGGATGTTGTGTTCGGCGCAAAGCTGCATGTAACGCTCCAGGCGCGCCGACGAGTGCTCCGGCCCCTGACCCTCATAGCCATGCGGCAGCAGCATCACCAGCCCGCAATACAGGCCCCACTTGGCACCGGCCGAGGTGATGAACTGGTCGATGACCACTTGTGCGCCGTTTGCGAAGTCACCGAACTGTGCCTCCCAGATGGTCAGTGCCTTGGGATCGGCGGTGGCGTAGCCGTACTCGTACGCCAGCACGGCCTCTTCGGACAGCACCGAGTCGATCACCGTGAAGTTCGGCTGGCCCTTGTGCAGGTGGCGCAAGGGGATATAGCTGGCGCCGGTGTCCTGGTTGCGCAGCATCGCGTGGCGATGGAAGAAGGTGCCGCGGCGACAGTCCTGACCGGAGATGCGTATCGGTACGCCCTGGTCGAGCAGGGTCGCGTAGGCCATGTTCTCCGCGAACCCCCAGTCGATCAGTTTGTCGCCCTGCGCCATCAGGCGGCGGTCATCCATGATGCGCTGTACGCGCGGGTGCAGGTTGAAATCGCCCGGCGGTGTCACGATCTGCCCGGCCAGCGCCTCGAAACGGTCGGCGTCGAAGGTGGTGTCGACCGGGTGGTTCCAGCGCACGCCGCGGTACTTGGACCAGTCGACGTGGTAGACGTTGTTGACCAGGCAAACGGACGGACGGCCGACGCAGTTGCCGCGCTCGAACTCGGCGCGGATATCCTCGACATAGCCTTGTGCTTCCGCCGGCGTGATCAGCTGGCTGGCGATCAGTTCGTCGGCATATTTTGCGCGTGTCGGCTGATGATTGCGGATCTTCTGGTACATCATCGGTTGCGTCACCGCGGGCTCGTCGGCCTCGTTGTGGCCATGTCTGCGGTAACACACCAGGTCGATGACCACGTCCTTGCGGAAACGGTTGCGGTAGTCCAGCGCCAGCCGGGTGACGAAGATCACCGCCTCGGGGTCATCGCCGTTGACGTGGAAGATCGGCGCCTGCACCACTTTCGCCACATCGGTGCAGTAGGTCGTCGAACGGCTGTCCAGGGTGTTGCTGGTGGTGAAACCGATCTGGTTGTTGATCACGATATGCAGCGTGCCGCCAACCGTGTAACCACGGGCCTGCGACATGTTGAACATCTCCATGTTCACACCCTGGCCGGCGAACGCGGCGTCGCCGTGCAGGATGATCGGCAGCACCTTTTCGCCGCTGCGGTCACGGCGGCGCTGCTGGCGCGCGCGCACCGAACCCTGGACAACGGGCCCGATGATCTCCAGGTGCGACGGGTTGAATCCGAGCGTGATATGTACCAGGCCGCCGGGTGTCTCGACGTCGCTGGAGAATCCCTTGTGATACTTCACGTCACCCGACGACAGGATGCCCTCGTCGGTCACGTGGCGCTTGCCCTCGAACTCGCCGAAGATCTGTGCCGGCGGTTTGCCGATGATGTTCGCCAGTACGTTGAGCCGGCCGCGGTGCGCCATGCCGATGACGACCTCCTTGCAGCCATCGCGCCCGGCTCGCTGGATCGACTCGTCGAGCATCGGGATCAGGCATTCGCCGCCTTCGAGGGAAAACCGCTTCTGCCCCACATAACGTGCGTGCATGAATTTCTCGATGCCTTCGGCCGCCGTCAGCATCTGCAGTATCCAGCGACGCTGCGCGTCGTCCAGCTCCGGCCTGACCCGGTAGGATTCGACGCGCTGCTGGATCCAGCGTTTTTCCTCGGTATTGGTGATGTGCATGTACTCGGAGCCGACATTGCCGGTGTAAGTCTCCTGCACCAGCGCCAGGATGTCCTTCAGCGGTAACTGGTCGGGGGCGAACAGCGAGCCGGTGTTGAACACCATGTCCATGTCGTCCTTGCCGAGGCCGTAGTAGGACGGCTGCAGGTCGGGCAGCGGCAGCTGCGGCTTGAGGTTCAGCGGATCGAGGCGGGCGTTCTGGTGGCCGCGCACGCGGTAGGCGTTGATCAGGCGCAGTACCTTGGCCTGGCGCTCGGCCGCGACCGCCGACAGGCCGGCAGCGCATGGCGTGCGCGAGCTTGGATCGGTGGCCAGTCGCAGGAAGTCCTCCTGCACGTGACGGTGCGACTGATCATTGACCGGACTGCCGTTGACCGGTGGCAGGCTGTCGAAATGCCTGCGCCAGTTGTCCGGGACACTGGCGGGATCGGTCAGGTAGGATTCGAACAGATCCTCGATGAACGGTGCATTGGCACCGAAATAGGCGGATGACTGGCGCAGCCGATCGAGAAACTCTGACATTTTTGGACGACCACCCAAGGTTTTGGCGGAAAAAGCAAAAGTCCCGGGCTGGCCGGGGTTTAACAGGAGTCTAGCACAGCGATTTTTCCCTTATAGGTCGATAAATTTTTATTCGGATCATTGTCTGAGCAATGGGCTGGCGGATGTTTTTTCAAAAACTTGAAAAATCGTGGTGCCTGCTAAAATGATAATCATGAGCAAACAGGTGCAAAAAAAGGCTGCCCCGCGCGTCGATGTGTGTTCGCTGGAGGCGGATATGGCGTTTTTTGAGGCGAGGCTGTCACTCGCCGGCGAGGCCGACGACACCGTGTACCAGCGTGCGCAGATCAAGACCTACCAGACCCTGGGTCGGCTGCTCGGCGAGACCCTCAAGACGCTGCGTCTGCAGCCCCGGCCGAAGCAGGGTAACGGCGGTCCGGCCACGG
>JACKMP010000026.1 GCA_024235315.1 Chromatiaceae bacterium
CTGGCGCTGCTGCTCGAAGCCGCGGTCGGCCTGATGCTGGTCGTTCTCGGTGTCGACGTATTGCTGCGTCTGTGGCGCAAGCGCGTGCACTATCATGTGCACAGCCACGGCGAGGAGTCCCACTTCCACGCCCACAGTCATGTCTCCCGCCGTCCACATACGGCTGACCCACACCAGCACCTCCACAAAAAACCACTGCCACTGCGCGCGCTGATGGTTGGCATGGTGCATGGCATGGCGGGCTCGGCCGCGTTGATGGTATTCGCGCTCGGTAGCGTGCAGTCCATTTGGCAGGGTCTGGCCTATATAGCCATGTTCGGACTGGGCTCCATCGTCGGAATGCTTGCGCTCGCCGTCGTCATCAGCCTGCCACTGCGCTGGTCGGCACAGAGCCTGACATGGGCGCACAACGGGCTCACCGCGATATTGGGCCTATTCACCATCGGGCTCGGCGCCTTGCTGCTGCAACAGTCCACCCACGGGCTGATGTACGGTATCGCGTGAGGTTCAAAACCGGAATACCAGGAAACTGGCGCGCATCAAGACGTTTGCCGCATGAATCGGCACTGTCGCCATTGAGGTGGACACACCAAATAGGCGAGAATGCCGGCGCGTCGCGCCCGTAGCTCAGTTGGATAGAGTACTGCCCTCCGAAGGCAGGGGTCACAGGTTCGAATCCTGTCGGGCGCGCCAATTTCCTTCGCCAACCGAAGGAATCCGCATGATCCAGTGCAAACGCATCTATCTTCCGGCCACGCCGGAAGACGGCCGGCACCCGGGTCCTGGTCGAGGGCCTTTGGTTGCGCGGCGTCAGCAAAGACAACTCGGGGATCGACCTGTGGCTGAAGGAGATCGCGCCGTCGACCACGCTGCGCCAGTGGTTCGGACATGCGCCGGATCGATGGAACGAATTCCAGGCGCGCTACCGGCAGGAACTCGAAGCAAACCCCGAGGCGGTACAGAAGCTGCGCGACATCGCGGCCCGGGGTGGCGTCACACTTCTGTACGCCGCACGTGATGTACCGGGCAACAGTGCACAGGTCCTGCTCGACTATCTCTCGGGTTCCCGACAATAAAATACCTATGCTTCAAGCTGCGCTTGGCGGACTGCCATACATGAGGTACGGTTCGTCAGCGGCACTCCATCGTACTTTGCGCCGGTCTCGTCAGCTAATGGGCTTTTCCGGCCATCCGTACCATCACCCTGGACAAGGCGACAGTCATGCCCCTTTCCTGCGCGGTTTATACGTCGTTCCCGATCTTTGACAATACGGGATGGAATCCCTGGGACTACGGGCAGGCGCTCGCAGCACAACGTATGGTACGGTCGCTGTCCGACCTCGGTGTCGCGGTGACCGTCCTGCCGAGCTGGCTGCCGCACATGCTGCTGGTGGACGAGTTTGTCACTGATTTCAAACATCACCGTGAAGCCAGCCGGGCCGCTCGGCAGCGACTGCAGGCGCGTGCTTTCGACTTTGTATTCTGTCCCGAGAACATATTGCCACTGGCCTTCCTCGACACCGATGTACCCGTATGCCTTTGGACCGATGCGCCCTATATCGCGCAGACGGGTGACGATTATCTCAAATACCTCGACCGCAATACCGGAAAGACAGGTGCCCTGAACGAACTGCTGCGGCAAGAGAAAGAGGTCCTTGCAGCGTGCACCCTGCCCGCCTTCGCCAGCGAGTGGGCGGTGTCTTCGACACAGCCATACCGTATCATTCATGCGAAGGCTGTCCCCTGGGGTGGTAGTCTCGAGCCAACCGTTTCATTGCACGAAGTAAGCCGGGCGCTTAAAGCGCGCGACCTGCGGCACGTGCATCTCCTGTTTCTCGGCGTCAACTGGGAAAGGAAACGCGGTGACTTTTGTGTGGAGATCGTCAAACGTCTGAATGACGCAGGACAACCGGCGACACTGACCATCATCGGCTGCACCCCGGAACTCGATCCAGGCGCACGCACCCTGTGTGATGTCATTGGTTTTCTTGATCCGCAGGACCCGCAGCAGCGTCAACAGCTGGAATCCGCGCTGCTGACATCACATTTCCTTGTCATGCCCTCGGCGATCGAGATGTACGGCGTCGTGTACTGCGAAGCCAGTTTGCACGGGCTACCCTCGCTCGCCGGTCGGGTCGGCGGCATCTCGACGATCATCCAGGATGGAATCAACGGTGGGCTGCTTTCGGCACGTGCCAGCCCGCAGGAATATGCCGACCGCATCCTACAGTTCATCAATGACCCGGCAGGATACCAACAACTGGCAACAAGCACACTCGCCCATGGGCATGCACAGCTGAAATGGGATGTACGGACCCGCGCCTTCCTGGATCAGGTACAGCAAGCCCTCGGTTGAGAACCGGGCGATTGCTCAAGCAGACCTGGCCCGCCCCAAGATTCTGTAAGAATCTTGATTGCAGAGGATTGACGGTCATGAAGGGCCATCGACGTTTCGGTACCTGACGGCAATCAATGCGCACCTTCGTGGGGGCGACCGTGCAGAATGCTCGTGAACACAGATCGGGGCGCCCAACGAAGTATATCTTCTAACAGCCGCGCGCCGCCGCGACCACCGCCTGACCGAGTGACAAACCGCCATCATTCGTCGGCACCCGCGAATGACTGAGGACGTGCAGCCCCGATGTTCTCAACCCTCGCGCCACGGCCTGGAACAACGTCTTGTTCTGCAACACGCCGCCGGACAGCGCCACGCTGTCGACCTGGTGCGACGCCGCCAGACGGCCGGCCAGCCCGACCACCGCATCGGCCAAGCCGGCATGAAAGCGGGCAGCGATGGTCGGCAGCGGCACGCCCTGCTGCAGATCTGTCAGCAACGCCTGCCACATCGGTGCCGGACCGAGGATCCAGGGGTCGACCTGCGTATTGACGGCAAACGGATAGCCCTGTTCCACCGTGGTATCGGCGCTTAAGGCGAGGACCTCCAGTTCGATCGCCGCCTGTCCCTCATAGGCGATCGTCT
>JACKMP010000027.1 GCA_024235315.1 Chromatiaceae bacterium
GGGCGTTGAGACTGTCGAATAACTCCTGCGACCCGGTGAATTGCGGCATTTCGTGAAGTAGACTGGAGCGCACGACGGTTAGCCGATCCGGGAGGAAGGATGCCCCGCTACAAACCGATCAATCTACAGCAGGATGCCTTCGTGCCGATCTGCTTCGACAAGCAGATCCTCCCGGGCACCTTCGAATACGCCCTGCATCATCTCTTGGAAGCATCCGTCGACCTGTCGGTGTTCGACGCGCATTACGCTAACGATGAGCTGGGAGCGTGTGCCTATCACCCGAAAATCTTGTTGAAGATCGTGCTGTTCGCCTACGCGCGTGGGCTGATCGGCAGCCGCCGGATCGAGCGTGCCTGCCGGGAGAACGTGCAGTTCATGGCACTGAGCGGCGAGGCCAAGCCCGACCACGCAACGATCGCGGCGTTCATTAGTCGCTCACCCGAGGCGATCCAATCGGTGTTTCGCGAAGTCCTGTTGGTGTGCGATGCCGCGGGCCTGATCGGGCGCGAGCATTTCGCGATTGACGGGGTGAAGCTGCCGTCGAATGCGTCCAAAGAGCTCAGCGGCCGAATCGACGAGCTGCAGGCCAAGGTCAAGAAGCTCGACCGGGCGATCGAGCGGATGCTCAAGGCGCATCACCTCGAAGATGCCAAAGACGCGCAAGGTGACCTGGAGGTCCACGCGGCCAAACAGATCGAGAAGCTCAACCGGCAGAGCCAGAAGATCAAGGCCTTCCTGAAAGATGCCCAGCCCAAGATCGGACCGAGTGGCAACGAGCGCAAGAGTAACGTCACCGACAACGACAGCGCCAAGATGAAGACCGGTAAGGGCGTCATGCAGGGCTATACCGCCGTCGCTGTGACCGACGGTAAACACCAGGTGATCGTCGAGGCTCAGGCGCACGGTGTCCCGCAGGAGCAAGAACTGCTGCAGCCGGTCCTGACCGACCTGCAGGAGAGCTTCCAGGATCTGGGTCTGGCCGGTAACATTCTGGCAGACGCCAAATTGACCGCGGATGCGGGATTTCACAGCGGCGCCAACCTGGACTGGCTCGACGCACAGGACTGCGATGCCTATGTCGCGGACAATGGATTCCGCAAACGCGATCCGCGTTTCGCCGAGGCGGACAAGTACAAGCCGCCGAAGGCCAAGCCGACACGCTTTCAACCCAGTGACTTCGACTACGATCCGCGGCGGTTGAGCTGTACCTGCCCGGCCGGCAAGGCGCTGTACCGCAATGGTGTCAACGTCACCATCAAGGGCCGGACTGGGATCAAATTCACCGCACCGAAATCGGCGTGCAACGGGTGCCATCTGCGCGTCAACTGCCTGCGCGACGCACACCAGAAGAGCCCGCGCCAGGTCGTTTTCTTCCGTGAACCGGATGGGGCCGACGACACCGTCATCCAGCGGATGAAGGCGAAGATCGACAGCCTGGTCGGGCGGATGATCTACAGCCAGCGTCTGGGAACCGTCGAACCGCCGTTCGGCAATCTGCGCTTTCATAAGCGACTGGATCGTTTCACGCTGCGCGGCCGAGAGAAAGTGGATGGGCAATGGAAACTGTTCGCCCTGGTCCACAATATCGAGAAGCTGGCGCACTATGGGATGGGATAAGAAATGTCGGGTAGACGCCTGTGCAGCGGCGATGACAGCTTGTCTGAGCGTATGTTCGACCTTGTCGAAGCGTCACCGCGCCAACGCCGACCCATCCACTGAATTGCCGTCTGACTGAAGTGAAGGACCATCGAAGATGAAGCGCAAGGCATCCCCTGACGTTCAATCAGAAATTCGACGGTCTCGTTGGGCTACATACGAATTTGCATCGAAGGTAATCCATGACACGCATTAAGGTTTCACTTCTGGCTGTCCTGCTACTGCTGACTGCGCTATGGCTCGCCGCCGATACGCTGTTGCCCGAGCCGTTCACGTACTTCTCGTTTCGCACCGTGTTCATGCAGTACAGCGGGGTGATCGGCATCGGCTTGATGAGCGTGGCCATGCTGCTGGCGCTGCGCCCGAAATGGCTGGAGCCGCATCTGGACGGGCTGGACAAGATGTATCGCCTGCACAAGTGGTTGGGCATCGCCGCCCTGGTGGTCGCCATCGTTCACTGGTGGTGGGGAAAAGGCACCAAATGGATGGTGGGTTGGGGCT